>NZ_JARUXL010000001.1:0-729630 GCF_031451455.1 Caballeronia sp. LZ024
GCCGGCAGCTCGTCGTCTCCGGGGCTACGCCGCCTTCGACTTCTCACTACCGGCCAAGATGAATGTCGCTACACCGGACTTAACCATTGTCGCCGCCCATACGGCACCGGCCCGCGGTACATCGCAAGTCTGTGCTCCTAGCCAAACCTCGATGCGCGTGCTTTCTGTAGTTCAAAATCGTCCGTGTGAGTATCTGTCGGGAATTACTGCAGGACTCTGCCAAACACACCGTGTACTTATATGCCCTACGTCCATCAAGACTTTGAACGCGAGAAGTTGTATGAAGAAATCTGGTCGGAGCCAGTCAGCAAGGTGTCAAAAAGGTATCAAGTGTCTGATGTGGGTCTTCGAAAGATTTGTCTGAGCCTGGATGTTCCAGTCCCACCACGCGGCTACTGGGAAAAACTTGCTGCCGGCAAGGCCGTGAAAAAGCCATCGCTGCCGCCGACCAAGGGAGCCACAACTTACCGACGCTCGGTCTTCAGAAACCCACAGGACGATGAGCTGTTACTGCGCACCCAGGTGCGAATCGATGAGGACGCCACCGGTGCCCCGGATGCGCCATCCGTCAGCATGCGCACATCTATTGACGAATGCGTGCCCCTGGTCAAACGGATGGCGAAAAAGCTCGAAGGTAAGCAGCGCGATTCGCGGACATGGCCATATTGCGAAGGAGCCGGACTGATGCGGGCCGCCGTGTCCCCGCAGAACTCGCTGCGCGCGCTTCTCGTGCTGAACATGCTTATCGAGACACTAACGGGCGCAGGATATTCGCTTTCATCTGGCGGCAAAGAGGACGAGCCCGCATATGTGACTCTGCTTGGCAGCAGGTTGACGTTCCGCGTGAGGGAGCGAGCCCGCCAGGAGAATATCCCATTGTCCCGCGAGCAACTGGCCGAAAACAAGCGCGCCGGATACAACCTGCACAGCCAAGGCTACGTCTACCATCCCACGAACGAATTGGAAATATCGGCTTTCAGTGTCGGAAGCACTTATGCAGCGGCAACCGCTGCGGACAGTCGGAGCGCCCTAGTGGAAACGAAGATGCAGGCGTTCGTTGGAAGGCTTCGACATCTGGTTATACGCAACTCTGTACAAGCCGAGATGCGGATTGAACAACGGGCAGCCGCCGCTGTGCAAGAGGCCGAACGCGCAAGGCTGGCGGCGGTTCGTCGAGCGGCATCTGAGCAACTCAAACGGGTCGAAGAATGGGCCTCGAAGCTTGAGCGAGCGAATCGCCTGCGGACGCTCGCAAACGAGTTCGACCTCAAGAAGCTGAAGTCGTCCGACGATGTTATTGATGCCACATGGCTGCGACGAGCTGCGGACTGGCTGGACCCGACTGTCGAATGCCGATGGGACGATATGGACAATGCGCCAGCTGGATACGGTGAGTTCTAGCGGTTGGCTGCCGGCCGTATGTAAGCCGAGTCAGTAACGATGGTATTCAGAACGCTGGCGAGCGTTTGCTGCGAAGGCGTCCAGCGTCGTGGCCAACCTATTGCATCGATGTGCTGCACTGACGTGTTCAGGCGGCAACAGCGGAGCGCACCAGATGGCGCAGGCCGCATCGAAACGCAAAGCAGCGCGTCGCGGGACGGAGCGCGCTTTCAAAAGGCAAATTTTTGGTGGAGCGGAGGAGGCTCGAACTCCCGACCTTCGCATTGCGAACGCGACGCTCTCCCAGCTGAGCTACCGCCCCACGTCGTTGCAATATTAGCATGGCGGAATATTAATTTTCCATGCGATGTGTCGGGGCGTGACCACGATAGTCCTTTTGAGACCAATGGCCTTTAAGTTGTCGACGATTTCCGAATACCCGCCCATTCCGTTCCCGGGGTGATGACTTCAATCTGGGAGACGGAGACCATCCAGATTTCTCCAGGCTGTTGCCGCGCGTTCACGCAATTCTCCTTAGGCGGGTGCGCTCAGCGATGCCATAGTGGTAATCCAGCGCGTCAAAGCGATAACTCTCAAACTCGATGGGGTTTTGGTCGGCGAGGGATGCGAGGTTGCCGGCAATCCAAATGTGGCGGCAGGTTGTAGTCCGGCGTCGATGCATTCGTCCGGTCGAGCGGAACGGGAACACTGATGTCCGGCAGAAGGCGCGTATCAAAATGCACCTTCGTTCAACATGTACGTCTCAACTTCTAACCGGTTCTTTAGAGCAATCTGCTGCGCCTCCGGTTTGGCTTCGCCTTCGAGGTCCAGGCGCAGATGTCGCAGAGCGTAAAAGAGAAACGCCTGTCTGCAATGGAACTCGACTTGTCCGTTCTCCATCCCAAAATCAAGTTCAATGGCAAGTCTGTGCGACTTGCTCAGTTCGGGATGCGGAATCAATACTAAAGGCACTATGGTGTGCCACTTCACATCATCATCCGGACTTGCGGCGGCCGGCTCAAAGCTGTCAACCTCCAGCATGCGCGCAACAACGAAGTCCAGAAACTGGTTGCGCATGTGGCAGTAGGCGCGTGCGTGCCAGCGGAAGCCATCGTGAGCAAGTGCATGCGGAGAAATCGTACGCGGGGAAGGCTGTGGTCGTGTCATCGATTGGTACAACACGCGTATCGCACAGCGCTCGCGAATGGCTCGAAGAAGCGCGACCAATACATCGACACGGATGGTTCGACCTGGATGTGGCACTGTTGCGACCGGAGGCGCCCAAGTGATGAAGCTGCTTTCCTCTGAGTCCAGCCCGGAAGCGTGCGACAACAACTCGTTGAGATAGCGACCAGAGTCGCTCGACGGGTACAGCGGCTTAAAGTCGGCAGACGCTATGTAGACCCGGGAGCTGCGGTCGTAATTTAAGTTAGTCGACGCCAGTTCCGTATATTTAGCGATGTCTAGCGACGCTTGGGGCACGGAAATGCCAAAGAACTCTGTGAGGTCACTGCGGTTGAGACGGCCGTCCCACCGAAGTCGAAAGTCAATGAATTCCAGGCGACGGTCCTGGCTCCACCGACCAGGGGCGCGGCTACTGGATGACCCTGTTGGGTCCGATGTGGTGGGCAAGCGTTCGGGCATCGTCGGAATTCTCTCACGAGTAGTAAAAAGATGTGCGAATAAAAACTAGACTCGTATAGAAAGTAGTCGTATAATGGCTCCAGCAGATTGTCTCGGAGGTCCAAGTGGATAGCGTCACTGGTTACCGTTTCGTTGGGAGATGGGCGTGAAGGCGCTTCGGGGCGCAGCGGCCCTGCGCAATCTGCGCGAGCAACCCCTCTGGCGCCTGTTGGCAGCCACCAAGGCACCCGTAATAATTGCCTTGTTCCAGTCGCTTTTCACGGGCACTGACAAGGCGTTGCCAAGTTCGGTGCTTCATGAGCGCCTCGCTCGTGACATCGACTCGCTTCGCTCGACCGGCGAAGACCTTCCCCAAACATCCCAAGCGTACGTCTCTGAGTGGCTCAATCAAGGCTGGTTGACGCGCCGGTTTCCCCTCGGGGCTCCCGAAGAAGAGTACGAATTGTCGGCCGAAGCGCTTACTTCGGTGCGCTTTGTCACGGGACTCTTGACGCCGAGAACGACCGCCACAGAGAGCCGGCTTTCAGTGGTCATTCACCAACTGTCGCGACTGGCTGAAGAGACCAATACCAACCCCGAAGCACGCTTGGCAGCGCTGCGCGCTGAGCGCGAGCGTATCGACACGGCCATCGCTGATGTCGAGCGTGGCAGCGCGAAGGTGCTGCCCCCGGACCGCGCCATCGAGAGCGCGCGCGAAGTCATCGCTCTGGCCCAAGACCTTGCGGCCGACTTCCGAAGCGTCCGTGACGAGTTCGAGCGGTTGAACCGGGGGCTGCGGCAGAGCCTCATGGAGAACGAAGGTAGCCGTGGTGACGTGCTTGAACAGCTTTTTGCCGGCGTTGACCTTATCGGCGAGAGCGATGCTGGTCGCACTTTCAACGCGTTTTGGCGTTTGCTGACAGACAGCGAGCAAGCCGCCACTCTTCGAGAGTCGTTGGACGAAGTGACGAGCCGGCCCTTTGCGCGACAGTTGGAATCGCACGAACGCAAATTCCTGCATGGGCTAACGGGCGCTCTGTTGAACGAAGGACGAGCGGTACACGACGTGTCGCAGCACTTTGCACGGAGCCTCAAGAGCTTCGTGCAGAGCCGCGAGTTTCTTGAGCACCGGCGGCTGCACCGCCTACTGAAAGAAGCAACGCAGGCAGCGCTCACCGCCAAGAATGCAGTTCGCCCTAATGAGCAGGTTGGTTTCGAGCTCATGCAGTCTAGCAGCCGCATCCGGTCAGTATCACAGTGGGCGCTCTATGACCCCACGCAACGAGTGACGGATTCGTCAATGCGGGTTGCGGAACCCTCTGAGCTCGACCTGGAAACCGTGAGCGAGCTCGTGCGGCAGTCGGAAATCGACTTTCGAACGCTCAAAGCCCACTTGCGGACCATTCTCGAGCGCCAGTCGCAGGTCACCATTGCTCAAACACTAACCGAGTTTCCAGCGGAACAAGGTCTTGGTAGCGTTGTTGGCTATGTGGCGTTGGGTGCCAGGCACGGCGAGGTCACGGACAGCACCGAGCTCGTCTCATGGGAAGGCGACGACGCGACCCAGCGTCGCGCCAAAATTCCAACCATCTATTTCATGAGGGAGCGCTATCTTGAACTCGTTGACTGACCCTACCGACGAAAGCGTCGCTGGCGAGCACGCGCCCGATACCCCAGTTGCTGAGACTGCGACGTTCCGAGGCGATACCGGTTCGCTTCCAATTGATACCAGGCGGGTGCTGGTACAACTGCTTCTGGGCCCTTCCGTGGACGCCCGGCGCCAGTCAAAGCTCTGGCCGGTGCTGCTTCGCGATGAAGCCGTCGTCCGCTCGCGCATGCATGACCTCTTTCTCGAGGTCGTCATTGACCACGAGCAGCGAGTCGCGTTCACGCGGCAGGTCGCCTCCGAGGACATCGATGTCCCCATCCTTCTTCGCAAGGCATCGCTCACCTTCCTGGACACAGCGTTGCTGCTCTTCTTGCGACAGCGCCTGACTCAAGCCGACGCGCAGGGCGAACGGGCTGTCGTGTCGCGCGATGACATGCAAGAACACCTGTCGGTGTTCGAACGGGGGAACAACCCCGACCACGCAAAATTTGAGAAGCAAATCGTCAACGCCGTCGACAAAGCCAAGAAGCTCAGCCTGCTGCAATTCGTTCGCGGCTCTGGCGAGAGGTACGAAGTCTCACCGACGCTCAAGCTCCTCTTCTCGGCTGAAGAAATTCAAGACCTGACACGAACTTATGCCGCTCTGGCGTCCTCGCATTACGCGATAAACACCGGCGAAGGCAACGCCACTGAAGACGATGCATCGGCCAGCAGTGCCGAAAACGAGGAGGACTCGCTGTGAGCATCGACCAGCACGTGTTGTTGGACGGCAGCGATGACCAGTTCCGCCTTACGCGCATACAGACGTTCAATTGGGGAACCTTCTCCAACGTCTTCGACTTCCCCATCCCCAAAGAGGGCTACCTCTTCGTGGGGCCGTCTGGTTCGGGGAAGTCGACGGTTCTGGACGCTCACGCGGCGCTGCTGACGCCACCGAAGTGGTTGGATTTCAACGTTGCAGCGCGTGAAGCAGACCGACATGGACGCGACCGCAGCGCCATGACCTACATTAGGGGGGCTTGGGCCCAGCAAACGGGAGATGGTGGCGAGTACGTTTCACAATACCTTCGCGGCGGCACGACCTGGTCTGCCATCGCCGAGACCTACCGCGATGCACAAGGTCGGGTGGTCGTGCTCGCGCAAGTCCTATGGGTCAAGGGCAACACCACGGCGTCAAGCGACGCCAAACGGCTGTACCTCACCCTCGAGCGTGAGTTCGAGATTCAGGAACTGGAGTTCTTCGCCAAGAACGAGTTCGACACCCGCCGCTTCAAACACGACTTGCTCGATGCGAAGGTGTACACCGAATTCAGCGCATATCAGGAGCGCTTTCGTCGTCTGCTGGACATCGATAACGAGCGCGCCCTCCGCCTTCTGCATAAGACGCAGTCGGCGAAGAATCTCGGCGACCTCAACGTGTTCCTGCGGGACTTCATGCTGGATGAGCCTGAGACGTTCGCCATCGCCACCAGCCTAATCAACGAGTTTGGTGAACTGAACGAGGCACACCAGGAGGTAGTGGCTGCCCGCAACCAAATCCAGATGCTCAAGCCGGCGCGGGAAGAGCACATGGAGCTTGAACGTGGCAACAACGACCGCAACGGGCTGCAGGCAATCCAGACTGCCATTGACCAGTATCGAGAGCACCGTCGCAAGGTCCTCGTGGACGAGCGGATTGCAGAGCTGGAGGTCGACGAGGAAGCATCGCGGCAGGAAGTCCAACGTCTCTCGCAGATTGCCGATGACGAGTCCGTCAAGCTGACGGACCTACAACGTCAGAAGCTCAAAATCGGGGCTGATGTCTTGGTTCGTCTCGAAGAAAGCATCAAGGCGGCGGAGGCAGATAAACTCGTCCGGATGAATAAGCGTGACCAGGCGGCTGTCGCGTGCAAAGTCATGGGATGGGCGATGCCTGACAGCGTGGTGTGGTTCGTCCAGCGAGTCGAAGCGGCCAAACAGCGAGTCCTCAGGGCTCACGACCTGACGAAGGAAGTAGAGGACCGAAAGGACCAGCTCAAGGCAGACCATCGGCAGGCCAGTGAAGAATTCACCACAGCGGTGGCCGAGGTCAAAGCCCTGGAGCGTCAAAGGTCCAACCTTCCGGCACGGCTCGTGGACTTGCGTGAGCGCATGGCCCGTGACCTTTCGATACCCGAGGCGAAGCTGCCTTTCGCGGGCGAACTGGTGGAAGTGCGTTCTGATTCGACCGAATGGCGGGGCGCCATTGAGCGCGTCCTCGGCGGTTTCGCGCGCTCTATCCTCGTGGATGAGAAGCTCTACCCGGCGGTCTCGGCTTACCTGAACGAGCGCAACATTGGCGAGCGACTGGTGTACTTTCGGACTGTCCAGCAGACATCCGGACGCACGCCTGGTCCCAATTCTCTGGTGCGAAAGCTGAACTTCGCGCAGGGAAGCTTTGGTGAATGGGTGCGGGAGGAGCTAAAGCACTCATACGACCTTGAGTGCACCGACACGCTACACGCGTTCCGCAATGCCCCTCGTGCCGTCACCCAAGAGGGCCTGGTCAAACACAACACGGTGCGGCACGAGAAGAACGACCGCCACTCAGTCAATGACCGCAGCCAGTGGGTACTGGGCTTTGACAATAAGGACAAGCTCACTCTGTACAGGAACAAGGCAGCAGAGCTTGGCGGACGCATCGCTGAACTGCGGATGGCGCTGGACAAGATTGGGGATGAAGAAGTCCTCCAGCAACAACAGCTCTTGCACTGCCAGAACCTGTCGAACCTGACGTGGAACGACGTCGACGTCGGCGCACTTCTGGCCCGCATCGACGACTTGACGACACGCCTCAACGCGGAGCGGGACGCCAGGCCGGACCTTGCCATCCTGGATGACCGCATTAAGACGCAGGAGGACGTCCACTCCAAGGCCGTTGGCAAGAAGAACGATGAGGATGTCAAAGGTCGCTCCATCAAGTCCGACATCGAGAAGCTAAATGTCAAGCTGGCCGAGCTGGCTCGTTTGTGGCCCGCCTCTGACAGGCCACCGGCGTTCGCCGCCCAAATCGAAGCGCGGTATGCGGCCACCGGCAAGCAGGTTACTGTCGACAACCTTGACCAGGTGAACGGGCAGGTGGACCGGGGCCTCAGCAATGAATTGCGTGCGATTGAGAGTCGCTTGGGCGACTTGCGTAATGCTATCGTCCAGCGTTTCGTAGAGTTCAACCGCTTGTGGCCTTCGGTTGCTGGTGGTCTGGACGCTACGCTGGCCAGCGCCGACGACTATCTGGCAAAGCTCAAGCGGCTGGAAGATGACAACCTTCCGGCGTTCGAAGACCGGTTCTTTGGGTTGCTACGCGAGCAGAGCGACCAGAACCTAACTCTTCTGGCTACCAAGCTCGACGAGGAGCGCTCGGCAATTCGCTCGCGCATGGAACTGGTCAATGAGAGCCTCGAGACGGCGCCGTTCAACCCGGGAACGCACCTCGTCATCGAAACGACCGACAAGTCGCTCGAGGATGTGCGGCTCTTCCGCGCGAGTTTGAGGGAGTCGCTCAGCCACTCGTTCTCGAACGACCGCGACCTGGCCGAAGAGCGCTTCAAGACGTTGGCTGCCTTGGTTAAGCGCCTCGCCAGCCAGGAAACTGTGGACAGGAACTGGCGAAATCTGGTGCTCGACGTCAGGCAGCACGTGGAGTTCGTTGCTCGCGAGCTTGACGAGGACGACGTCGAGGTGGAGGTCTACCGTAGTGGCGCAGGAAAGTCGGGGGGACAGCGCCAGAAGCTGGCTGCTACCTGCCTGGCGGCAGCCCTGCGCTATCAGCTTGGCGGCCAGGACCGCGCGCTTCCGAGCTACTCCACCGTGGTGCTCGACGAAGCTTTCGATAAAGCCGATGCAGAGTTCACTGCGATGGCGATGAACATCTTCAAGACATTCGGGTTTCAGATGATTGTGGCCACCCCTCTGAAATCCGTGATGACACTGGAACCTTTCATCGGGGGAGCATGCTTCGTGCATATAAAGGACCGCAAGAAATCTGCCGTCATACCCATCGAGTACGACGGCGAGTCCAATCGCTTGAAGTTGACTCAGGACGTACGCAATGCCGAAGAAACTGCTGTCTCCTGAGTCGGCGCGCGAGTTCCTTGTTCGTCGCTTCAATAACCAGCACGAGAGCTGGCTTGCTGGGGAGGGAGCTTGGCCGCTGGTCGTCGCGCTGGGTGCTCCCACCGACAAGGACATCGCCGAGGATGCTTCGGCGGTCCGCACATGGGCTTCCGCTTGGCAGTCGAGAATGGGTCCGGGTGAAGTTGTCTTCGAAGAGCGCCAATTTGCTCGGTTTGGACGGCATCGCCTTCCTGTCAGCCTGAGCTTCGCGAATGCGACTGCGGTTGCGACTGCCGTCGGTCAGACCAGGCGCTGGGAAACTGCAACGGAGCGCTATCAGCAGATGTTGAATCGCTGGCCGGTGCTTGCAAAAAACAAGTTCTTGGCATCGAGGTTCGATGTGCTAGCCGACTACCATCCGGCAGACTTCGAGCGGCTGGTGACGCTGTTGACATGGCTGGAAGCGAATCCCGATTCCGGACTCTATCTTCGGCAACTTCCTGTCGAGGGGCTTGACACGAAGTGGTTGGAGAAGCGAACGGGCCTGGTGGCGGGGCTCCTTCGGTCGTTGCGCGGAGTCACTGTCGACGACACCGACTTCCATGCTTTGTCCGGCCTGAGGAAACCTGCGCACAGGGTCCGAATCCGACTCCTATGCCCAGTCTTGCGCGAACGGGTCGGTGGCCTTTGTGACATCGAGGCACCTATAGCTGAACTTGCGACGCTGCCTATTGAGCCCAAAGCAGTGGTTATTGTCGAGAATCTTGAGACGGGCATGGCACTCCCGGATGTTCCGGGTACCGTGGCAATCATGCGGCTTGGTAATGCGGTGAGTGCGTTGCATGTCCTGCGATGGTTGCGCGGGCCGCAGATTGTCTACTGGGGTGACATCGACACTCACGGTTTTGCAATTCTCGACCGCGCCCGCAGGGTCATGCCTCAGCTTCGGTCGGTACTTATGGACGAAGCAACACTGGTTTCGCACCGCCCGCTGTGGGTGGAGGAATTTTCACTGTGTCCCAATGTCCCGTTTGATGAACTGACGGCTGAAGAGCGACGCGTCTACGACAACCTACGCGCTGGTAGCTGGGGGCAGCGCGTCCGTCTTGAGCAAGAGCGTCTGTACTGGGCTACGTCGATAGAAACGCTAGTGCATGCGCTTGAGGGTCGGACTAACGTCGAGGAAGGCGTGGGACTATCCGTTTCTCCGAACGGCCTCCAGCTGTCTTGAGGTCGGGAAGCTTGGTACGGAGTTTCTCAGCTTATGCGTCCGTTTTTGGCGATGAAAAGGGGAGCGATTTGAGTTCGCTTGGCATGGATAGGAACGGGGACGTACGCAGCGCCTCTGAGTTCAAAGAAATCTTCGGGGAGACCGGTAACTCATACGGTCCGTACAAGTGCCCCTTCTGTGAAGTTCCGTTCGAAGACCGATGCATCGTGACGGAGTGTGTGAAGGCGCCACATTTCAAACTTCCGAACGGAACCGCCCACCGCAATGGTTGCAACGGTGAGGCGGGCGATGGTGTGACTGCTGGCGCGAACGCCCCGTCAGAGGCATCAAAGCGGACCGTCGTGGGGAAAATCGAAATACCTGAGGCTTTGGTGCGCCGACGAAAGGCGTCATCCGTACGCAAACCCGGCGACGATGGGCTTGGAGCACCGCCGGATGCGATTGAAATTGTCCGGCGTCGCAGATTGATTGACTCCGACAAGACCATTTCAAGTTGCTTTACCACTTCACAGCTCCGGCCCATTGTCCACGCATACAAGCGGCTACGGAAGCATGCATACGAGCAGGCTGTCGCAGCCGGGCTCGAGCGCGGAAGTGCCGCATACAACGCACGGTTCCGCGAAATTCTCGACGCCCATGACTTATCGCTTTACAAACAAAAACTGACGTACGGAAGCGCGTTTCAAGGGAGCAGGTTGTCGCCTTGGCATGTAGAGCGCGTATATAACGGTTCAGGGAAGGTCCTTGCGGAGAATGACTGCCTGGTCATCAAAGATATGAATACGTGGCCGAGGCAGCTAAAAAGCAGGGACCTCATACCGTTCGAAATTAAGGTCAGTAAGGCGCTGGCATCAGATGCACCCACCAGTCTTTTGCGCGCGCTAGCAGAGCTGGAACACATTGCCGCATCGGGTGGCGAAGTCGAATGGTGGGCTTACGGCGTGCCGCTTCTTCAAGGTCAGAAATTTGAGCTCTCTGTAGATTCTTTGGACCATATCTACTGGATTGGCCAACATCAGCGTTGAAACTTGAGCTAGATGCCGGCTGGCGTCGCGCGGTTCAGAGTTCGGCTAGAGGGCCGCGCTGAATTGCTGCTGGTCGAGAGAAATGGCCGCAATGATGGACTCGAATTCCACCATTAAATCCGGATGGTGCTGGGCAACGTACTGACGTGCAGATTCGTTTTCGAGGAGCTTGGCGAGATACCCTTTGGCGAGCACCAGGTTGAGCACATCCTGGCCGTAGTTCTGCTCGACCAACTTGTATTGACCTTGGAGATTGCTCATTTCCCGCTCCATTTTCGCCATCTGCTCCGGACTGACACCGGTCAGTTTTTGTGGCTTCTTACCCTCCACCAGAAGCGCTGCTGGCGTAGCAACCAGCAATGCCTCGGCGTAGGCAACGGACACATTGTTCGCGGCGACCATCAGCTCGACGCATTCAACTTGCCGCGTCGGCTTCATTTTGCGGATAGCGCGAACAAGTTCCGCCGAAAACTGCCGGTCGCCGAGAAGTTCAGCCGCTTCCGGGCACACGCCATCGAGGAGCGACATCTTCTTCATGATTTGGGATACGTCGACGGAAAGAGCTTTCGCCAACCGCTCGGGCGATACGCCTCTCTCAATTACGCGCCGTATCATGTAGTGCTCCTGGATTGTCGACAGGCGATTGACACGGTTGTTATAGGTGTAGCTTTCGTCGTCGGTCGCAACAAGGCAGGCGGCACGCTCATGCTTCAGGTCCTGGATGGCGAGTAAGCGCAGATGGCCATCCAGAAGAACATGTTGCCCGGAAGACTGGTCCGCGGCCATTACAGAAAGCGGTTCAATGAGGCCCACCTCCTCGATTGAGGTTCTTATCTGTTTGTATTTGCGTGATTCGACCACGGGCGCAGGTATTCTGCGCGATGGCAAGATGCTGCAGACCGGCACCGATAGCGGCTCTGGAATGAATCCGAGGGTGACTCCAGTCATGTGGCACTCCCGCTTGGCCAAACCCGCTCGGCAAGGTACTTCGGCAGGCTGGCCAGTCCCTCCGCGCGTAAGAGGTTGATGAAGTTCTCATCAGAAAACAGCTGCCTCAATGCACCGACGACAAACAACAACCGCTGTTGTGCGAATTCGGCCTTTCTGACCATGGATTTCTGACGTTCTACTTCTCGCTCGTACGTTCGCACGAGGCTAGATGTCGTGACCGCGGCAGACTTGCTGGTCATATTGTGTGCGGTGCTTCGTCCGAGTGCCTTTCTTCGCTCAATGACACGACGGGCGGTCATCAGTTGCTTGCCCCGCAATTTTCCCGATTCGTACGCCTCCTGGAGCGCGGCCTGTACCTGCGTATCGTCGTCGCCGGCTCCGACAATGATGAGGGCGGCATTCAGGGGAACGAGGCCTTTCTCCACCGCAACAACAAGTCTTTCTTCACCCTGATGCAGCAGCGTGAGGATGCCGTGAACGTAGGTCGCGGTGAGCCCTGTCTTTTCGGCGATGACCTTTGGCGCATATCCCTGTTCCTGCAATTGCCGAATGCCAGCGAGCCGTTCGAGAGGGCGACACTGCCTGCGCGCGATGTTTTCAGTCAGACTCATGACGAACGCGTCCTCGTCGCTGACGCTGACAACGAGCGCGGGGATGGTCGCCTCTCCAAGCGAGCGGAATGCCTCCAATCGGCCTTCGCCGCACACAAGAAGATATTTCTCTATGCCGCTGGTCGTCGCTCGCGGCGTCACCACGATGGGCTTTTTTAGGCCAATAGTCTTGATGTTATCGACGATTTCTTTGAAAACCCGACCATTCCGTTCTCGCGGATTGATAACTTCAATCTGGGCGACGGGGACCATCCGGATTTCTCCGGGCTGCTGCCGCGAATTCACGCTACCCTCCTGAGACGGGCGCGTTCGGCCATGCCATACAAGTAATCCAGTGTATCGAAGCGATAGCTCTCAAACTCGATGGGATTCTGGTCCGCCAGATGAATGCGAGGCTGGCAAAAATCCAGATGTGGCAACAGGTAGTAGTCCAGCGTCGATTCGTTGGCCTGGTCGAGGCGCACGGCAACCGTGATGTCCGGCAGAAGACTGGTATCGAAGCGCACCTTCCAGTGATTGCGACCATTGTCATGTGCCTGACAACGGGCGAGTACGATGCAGGCTGTGAACTCCTCGTTGACCGTCAGCAGGTCGGTTGCGGGGTCGCGTATCACTGTGCCACCCAAATCCGCGATTTTCGTTTCGGTTTGTGAGACGATTTGCGGATGGAGTTGCCGCAGGAAGCGGTTGGTTTCGATGTAACGGTAATCCCGGCCGGGTGTAAAACCAACGGTCTGATACGCGCGAATCAGACTGCCAAAACGGTACACGTAGACCGATGTGGATGGCATGCCATCGGTTTCATCAATCACGACACCAGAAAGAAATCCTCGACTTCGATACAGGCCGCGCAGCCGCTCGATTAATTCCTCGTTTGAATAGCGACGCGCCCGGGCTCTCATGATGCCTTGAGCCGTGTAGAACGTCTCGCTCGGAACAATTGCCTGAAACGCACCTTCTTTTCGAATCCACATATCAGGTGTGTTGGTCACACGCATCTTCTTCAGCTTGAACGACACACGGTTGTACACGTTATTGCCGATGTATTTCTCGTTGGTCAACACCTCGCGTACCGTGGCTCGTGTCCATTCCCGGTCGAGGTCAGTCCGAACGCGCATTCCGTTCAGACGCGCGGCGATTTCGTATTCGTCGAGCGACTCATCGATAAACCAGTCGTAAATCAGGTTGACCGTTCGTACCTCGCTTTCCGGCCCCGGCATGAGAATCACCCGGTCCGTCTGGAGGCTTTTATGTTCGCCGCGGTGCAATTCTGCTTTCATGAGGCCATGGTCATCGACTAACACGCGCCGCAATCCATAGCCTGCCGGCCCTCCTTGGCGGAACCCCATTTCAATCAAGCGGCACTGGCCTGCGAACACCTTAGCCGACAGCTCCCGGCTGTATTCGCCAGCCATGGCCCGCTTCACGCCTTTGACGATAGTCGAGACCGGTGAGCCGTCGTTCTCAAACTGCTCGGCGCAGTACGCGACCTGGATGCCGGCGCGGCGGCAGATGTACTCGTAGTACGCGCTCTCGTCAGCATCCTGGAATCGCCCCCATCGACTCACGTCGTAAACGAGGATGACGCAAAAGTCAGCATTGCCATTGACGACATCAGAGATGAGATTTTGAAGCGCCTGCCGGCCGTCAATCCGTAACCCGCTCTTACCCTCATCAGCATACGTACGGACAATTTGGAATCCGCGACGGGCAGCGTAGTCTCGAATCCGGTCGCGCTGATTCTCGGTGGAATACTGCTGATGTTCGGTCGACATGCGTACATCTTCCGCTGCGCGCCCGGCAGAAGAACTGGCGTCGACCGGCGCATCCGAGCTATTGAATGACATGCTCCACCCCGCAACTCAAACACGGACAGGCCGCACGCATCGGACGCAAGTGAACGCCCGATGCGAACCATCGAATGGTCGCGGTCGAAAGCGAACGGCGACAAGGCAAAGGTAGCAGGCTCGAAACCGATGCGTATCAAGTCATCTATTTGCAATCACGTCGGCGGCGCAGTCGGCGTAGACAGCACGGCGATGTGAACGGTCCACGCGTCCATTTTTGCAACGCTGGCGTCAGCCGCGCGAGACAGCAGGTAGAAGCCAGAGTCCAGCGGCCGGGGAAGCTTGATGACGTCCATATTTGCAATTGCGCTGGAGGCCCGCCGCGCATTGCGCAATCGCTGCATACTGCGGTTGCGCTCGCAATACGCCGGATGCGCACCCCGATATTCACGCCAGTAGCGCGAGTGGTCCGCGCGCCATTTCGCCTGGGCGCGAGCCTGGTTGTCGCGATAGTCACTGTCGTTACGGAGCCGGTTGCTCTGCCAGTCGCGTCGCCGGGCGCGCTGACAAGCCTCCAAGGAGCAATATCGTTGACGGGGGACCTGCGGCAGCGGCGCAAACGCGTTGCCACAGGCAAGGCAAAAGCGGGTCGATTTCATGGGCCCCTCCAGGTCAGGTGGCGACGGGCGCACGCAGAGGTTCCGACCTGTCACGGCGGACTCTGGTGTGTTAGAGACATACATTTTTCGGACAGACTTGCGGGCGAATCACACACTTTTCGGACAAGTCACGGCCGTCGATGCTTGGAATCGCACATGTTTCGGTCCGCCCAAAGTCATTGGTCAGCACGAATCCGCGCACATACCGAAGCGCCGGGTAGATGTGACCCAATTGGCGCGGAAGTCAGAACGCGCACCGCGCAATCGCCGCATGCTGCGGCTACGCTAGTAATACCGGCGGGCAATTTGCGGCTGCGGCGCGAACGCGTTGCCGCGAGCAAGGCAGAGGCGGGTCGATTTCATGGGGCCCTCTCGGTCGCGGCTCGACGGGCGCATGCGGCCGTCTCGACCCGCCAGCGAAATCACTGGCTTGGCAAGGGATGGAGAAGGGACATCCGTGCGCATCCAGCAGATTCCCATCCCCCGCGAAAATCGCTAGAATTTCCTTACTTCAAGCGCAGTTTTTCGAAAAAACGCGCGCGTGCGCGACCGCCGTCCGCTGACGGGAGAGCTCGTTTCCGGGCTTCGAGCACACCTGCATTTGACGTGGCCCTGGTTTGAATTTCCCGGCTTATGCGTCCGCTTTTCTCACGTTATGCGTTCGCACTGGCTGGAGCGCCTTATCTGGCGAGGGCTAGTTTCTCGGGATATGAGACCGTCTACAGGAGTGCCGTCGCTCTTTGACCCCGACCCACCGCAGTTCCTAGGAAAGCCAACTGATCTCCGATCAGTTGGCTTTTTTCATGGCCGAGGGGAAAACTACGTCGGCAGCAACGCGAGCCATCGCGGGATCGTCGGCGCGAGCGCGCTGCCGGACGGTTCGCCGCAGCGTCTGCTCTTCTGCGATCCGCAAGGCAACGCGCGCTTCGACTACACGGCCATCGTGCGCGGAAACGAATGGCGCCTCGACATGCCGTTCTTCATCATCGACGCCATTCAGGCAGGCCGCATCCAGGTTCGCGTTGCGCCGTGAGAAAGCGTCAACCCGTCGTCACCTCGACGGTAGAAAAACCGATGCCCACGCTCTTCGCCACCCGGATCTGCAACGGAATGCGTTCCTTGAGCGCCTCCACGTGACTGATCACGCCGATGGTCTTGCCGGTCGCGTTGAGCGAATCCAGCGCGTTGAGCGCGATTTCCAGCGTCTCGCCGTCGAGCGTGCCGAAGCCCTCGTCGAGAAAAAGCGAATCGATCGACGTCTTGTGGCTCACGAGATCCGAGAGCGCCAGCGCGAGCGCGAGACTCACGAGAAAACTCTCGCCGCCCGAGAGCGTGCGCGTGTCGCGCGCGACA
Organism: Caballeronia sp. LZ024; assembly: GCF_031451455.1. NCBI lineage: Bacteria > Pseudomonadati > Pseudomonadota > Betaproteobacteria > Burkholderiales > Burkholderiaceae > Caballeronia > Caballeronia sp. LZ024. Next base: position 16,301 of record NZ_JARUXL010000001.1, read on the forward strand.
TCGCCCTGCCACGTATCGACGACTTCCATCTCCAGATCGCCGCCCGGCTTGCGGTTCAGCAGATAACGCCCGTGCAGGTGCGAGAGCTGCCGGTTGGCGAGATAGACGAGATGATCGAGGGTGAGCCCCTGCGCGAACTTGCGATACTTCGCGCCATCGGACGAGCCGATCAAGCCGCTCAGGCGCTGCCACAGATCGTGCTGTGTTCGCTGCTTTTCGATCTCCGCGAATAGCGACTGCTGATTCAAACGCTGCTGCGCGTCTCGCTTCAGCGTGGCGCGGATTTCGCCGTGTCGCTGATTCAACGTGCGAAGCGATTCATCCAGCCCGGTCAATTGCTGTTGCAAGGCGTCGGCGGATTGATCCGTCTTCGGCTCGGCGACGAGTTCCGCGCGTCGCGCCTCGGCGGATCGTTGCAACGTGCGCGCTTCAGTGAGCCGCTTGTCGAGCGACGCCTTGCACGCTTGCAGACGTTCGCGCTCTTCATGCGAGAGCAATGCCTGGACGAAGGCGTTCTCGTCATCGAAAGGGCTCGTCAGGAGCGCCGCTCCCCACGAAGCCGCGGTCTTTTGCGCCGTCGCCGTGTCGTCCGTCAGGCGATGCGTGAGTGTCGTCTCGGCACCGTCGAGCGCGTTGGCGCGATCGCGCGCCGAGTGGTGATGCGACGCGGCCTTGTCGAAGTCGGCCTGTGCGTCGGCCGACTCAGCGAGCGTCTCCGGTGCGAGTTTCATATCGGCCGCTTCGTATCCGAGCCAACGGGCGGACCATGCCGCTTCTTCCTGCGCCGCCGCGTCGGCGCTCGCGCGCGCGGCCTTCGTCTGATGCGACACCGCGTCGCTTCGTTGCTTGGATGCCTGCCAAGCGCGCCATTCGTCGTTGCGTTGCGCGAGCCAGTCGCGCCAATCCGACGACTCGTCAGGCGGGACATGTCCCGCCTCGACGATCGCCGATTGCAGCGCGCGCAACGTGTGTTCGGTCGAAACCTGCTGCGACGCGATCCGTTCGTTCGCTTCGTCAAGCGACTTCTCACACGCGGCGCGCTTCTCGATGATGAGCGCGAGATCGTGCTTGCTTCGCTCCGATGCCTTCTCGGCCAGGTGCCGCGCATCCGCGCAACGCGCGATGCGCAGATTCAACGCGTCGATGTGCGCGAGCGTCCGTTGCGTTTCGGCCAGCGTCGCGCTGTGCTGCTCGATGTGCCGGTCGAGCGCGCCGCGATCGCTCAACTCGACACCGATTTGCGCGCAACACGCGCTCCAGTCTTGCGCATACACGGCTTCGCTCTGCGCCCAACGATCGATGCGCATCTCCAGTTGCCCGATTGCCGCCGTCGCAACCGCCGCGGCGGAGGCCGAGGCTTGCCGCCGGTCGGTCGCTTTCTGAAGCGCGACTTGCTTCGCTTCGAGATCGCGCTCGGTCGTGGATGCTTCGAGCGCCTGATATTCGACGATCGCCGGATGCGCATTCGAACCACACAGCGGACAGGCTTCGCCCTCGCGCAACGCAGCGCGATGATCGGCGAGCTGCAGGATCACCTTCTCCTGTTCGAGCAGTTTGCGTTTGTCGGCAATCTGCTCGTTCAACGCGCGGCATTCGTCGTCGATGCGCTTGATCTCGTCTTGTCGGGCGGCGAGCGACGCTTGCTGCGTCGCCAGATCGGCGATGTCGGTGCGCTGCTGCCGTGCACCTTCGTCGCGCGTGTCGGCCAGTTGACGCAGACGGTTCAGCACGGTCTGCTGCTGTTGAAGCGTCTGGAATCGCGTCTTGAGCGCGGCCTCGTCGTGCCCGCCGAGCGCTTGCGCAAGACGGCCGCGCTCGTCGGACTCCGCAGTCTGAGCCGCTTGCAACGTGACCGTCGCCTGATTCACGACGCCGTGTTGCGCATCGATATCGTTCGCATGCTTCGCGACCGCTTCGGCGAAACCGCGCTGGCTCTTGCGCGTCGCGTCGATGTCGTTGAGCACATGCTGACGCGCTTCGAATTCCGAGCGCCATGTCGCGATGTGTTCGCCAAGCCTGCTTCGATGCGCATGCCGTTCGAGGGTTTCCTGCACGCGCCGCGCTTCAGCGATCAATTCGTCCAGCGACGCGCGTCGCTCACCAGCAATCTGCCTTCTCAGATGCAGCGCGAGGCGCGCGCTACGCGCCGCATCGAGCGATGCGCGCTCGCGTTCCGCCTTCGCATCCGCGAGACGCTTCGACGTTTCATCGAGCGTGCGCCGCGCATCGAGCATCGCGCGATGGTCTAAGCGCAGCTTCTCGGCCGGTTCGCTGGCAGCGAGCCGGTCGAGATCGTGCCGGGCGTCGGCGATCATTTGAAGCGCGCTTTGTTCGTCGATGCCGGCTTGCCGCACCTGCGCCTCCGCCGTCGATATGTCCTTGCGCCATTGCAACATCGCCTGCGTCGAACGCTGTTCGGTGCCGAGCACGCGCGAGCGGTCATCGAGTGCCGCTTCTTCCTGCTTCAGCGCGTCGAGCTGCGCCGCATCGAGCAACTGCACGCCGTCCACGCGTGCCTGCAGCTTGCCGAGCGCGTTCTCTTCGTCGCGCATCCGCTGAAACACGTTCTGCGAAATCAGCCCGTAAATATCCGTGCCCGTCAGTTCTTCGAGCAGTTCGGCGCGCTCGTTGGCCCTTGCTTCGAGAAACGCCGCGAAGCCGCCTTGCGCGAGCATCATCGACTTCGTGAAGCGCTTGAAGTCGAGACCCGTGATCTCTTCGACGAGCTTCAGCTTGTCGTTGATCTTCTCGGTGACGATGGTGCCGTCGAGGCGCGCGAGTTCGACCTTCGGCGGCTGGAGATTGCCGCTCGCCTTGTCGCGTGCGCGGCGCTGGCTCCAGAACGCGCGATAGCCCTTGCCCTTCACGTCGAATTCGACTTCCGCGAGACACTCGAACGTATGCCGCGTCATCAGTTCATTGGTGCTCGCGGACACCGCTTCCATGCGCGGCGTGCGGTGATAGAGCGCGAGGCAGATGGCGTCGAGAAGCGTGGTCTTGCCGGCGCCCGTCGGACCGGTGATCGCGAAGAGTCCGTTGTCCTTGAACGGCGGCTGGCTGAAGTCGATTTTCCAGTCGCCCTTGAGCGAGTTCAGGTTGCGCAATCGCAGCGACAGAATTCTCATGACGCATCCGCCTCGCCGATGCCCGCGACGACTTCGCGATACATCGACGTCAGTTGCGCGCGCAGATCGTCCTCGAGCGTTTCGGACTGAAGGCGGCGCGCAAACACGTCGTCAGGCGTGAGTTCGTTGAGCGTCTCTCTGGCCTGCGCCTGCAAGGCGTTCTGCTGCGCCGAACGTTCGCGCCGGATGCGCAGCACTTCGACGGGCAGTCCGCGCGTGATGTCTTCGATGCGCGTCTGCAGATCGCTCAGGTAGTCGTCCGCGCAGACGACCACTTCGAGCCACACGGTCGTGCCTTCCGTCGCGCTTTCGGCGGCATCGCGGATCGATGCGGCGAGTTCCTTCAGCGATCCCTTCACCGCGTGCATCGGCTGGAAGCAGGGCACGTCGATCGGCGTGACGGCTTCGAGTCCTTGCATCGAAACATCGACCAGCAGCATCTGCTTTTGCTGGCGCGCTTCGTCGAAGCTGAGCGCGATCGGCGATCCGCTATAGCGAATGTGCTCGAACCCGCCGACCTTCTGCGGCCGATGAATGTGCCCGAGCGCGATGTAGTCGGCGGCGGGAAACGCGGCGGTCGGAAACGCTTCGAGCGAGCCGACGTAGATTTCCCGCACCGACTCGCTCGCACTCGCGCCGACTGTCGTCAGATGGCCCGTCGCGATGATCGGCAGACGCAGGCCGAGTTCCGCGCGCTTTTGCTGGGCGAGCGCGAAGATCGCCTGATAGTGCGCATGGATGGCGTCTTGCAGCGACGCCTCCTTGTCACGCGCGGTTTGTCCCGCGACGCTCAGCAGCACGTCGCGCGGACGAATGAACGGAATCGCGCAGACGATCGCGCCGGGCGTGCCGTCGAGCGATTTCAGCACTTGCACCTGCTGGTTCGGATCGTCCTGCACCGACGGAATCACGAACGTGTTCAGCAACGCGAGCAACTCGCGCGACTCCTGCAGCATCGCCACCGAGTCGTGATTGCCGGCGAGCACGGTGAGCCCCACGCCCGCGTCGCGCAGTGCGAGGATCAGCCGGTTGTAGAGCTCGCGCGCGTAGCTCGGCGGCGCGCCGGTATCGAAGATGTCGCCGGCGATCAGGACCGCGTCGACGCGATGTGCGCGCGTCTGTCCGACGAGCCAGTCGATCAGCCTCTGATGTTCCGTCTGTCTGGAATGCCCGAGGAAATACTGGCCGAGATGCCAGTCTGAAGTGTGCAGGATGCGCATCGGCGAAGGGTGGGTTGCAGCGGTGGATCGTTGCCGCAAGTTTAGCCGATGGCGCGGCGCGCGCGCCTCACACAGACGGCCTGACCGGCAGCCATATCTCAGTGACGAGCTCGGTGGGCGGCGTGTCGCGCGGGTCGTTGAGATAGACCTCGTGGACCGGCGCATCGGCGGTTTCGCGTCCGGATTGCGGCAGCCACTCGCCGTAGAGCCACTGATACGCGAAGCACAATTGCGCATAAGGGCCGACATGCGTGAGCACTGCGAACTCGCCGCCCTTCACATCGACGCGCGATACGGGCGCCGCAAACGGAACCTCGTCCGGCCGCGCGATCTCGACGCATGCTTGCGAGCGCAACTCGCTTTCGGGCGTCGCGCTTGGATCGTCGAAATAGATGCCGAGCCAGCGCGCGTCGCGATAGGGGACATTCGCCCTTGTCAGCCAGTGCGACACGGTTTCGAACGCCTGGCCGATGTTCATGTACGGGCCGCGATGATCGGCGGCGGCGACCGTAAACCCTTCGTGCTGGCGGATATCCACGCGATTCATGATCTCATCTCCCGGTTGCGTTGAATCGGGCGAAAGCGGACGCCATTGCGCCGCGCCGCCCTCGTTGCGAAACTGCGCGGGCGGCATGCGGTAGCTCGCCTGAAACGCCCGCGAAAACGACTGCGCGCCGCTGTAGCCCGCGCGCTGCGCGATGGCGTCGATCGGCGCCGAGCCGCGCACGAGTTCGTTGGCCGCGCGGTGCAGCCGCAGCCGCCGAACTGTCGCCGCGGCGGTCTCGCCGTAGAACGCGTGATAGATCCGGTGCCAGTGATACGGCGAAAGGCACGCGATCTCAGCGAGGCGATTGAGGTCGAGATCGTCGTCGAGATGATCGTGGATGTAGTCGATCACGCGCGAGAGCCGCATTTCGTACAGGCGCGGATTGGGGGTGTCGGTCATCGTCGTTCCTGGTTCGGATGCGATGAAACAACGGTAGCACGCCCGCATTTAGCAAATCTTGCGGACTTGCTGAATGCCGTTTGCGCCGCCGGTTTTCCACACACGCGTACACTTCGGCATCGAACCTGCAAAATTCAGCGCGCCTGCCGGCCAAGCGCGCTCATCTCCTATCCGAAAAGATCATGTTTACCTGTCGAAACCAGCCATGCGGCGCCAATTGGGAAGTGTCGGACGTCGACATTCATAACGAGGGCCAGGGGCTTCTGTTCCGCTGCCCGCAGTGCGGTGCGCGCAACCACGTCGTCCGCCACGAAGCAGCGGACGGCGCCGTCAACTATGAGCAGCAAGACCCGGCGCCGGTAAAGAGCGAAACCCCGAAGCCGGAAAGAAGTACGCCGAAGAGCGCCCCGAGGACCGCCCCGAGGACCGCCCCAAAGACCGCCCCAAGGACCGCCCGCAAGAGCACGCCCCCGAAGCGCAGCCGATAACGCCATGACGACCGATACCGCTTTCACGAGCCTCCCGCTGTCGCCCGCGATGCAGGCGAACCTGCAACAACTCGGCTACCTGACGATGACGCCGATCCAGGCCGCGAGCCTGCCGGCCGCGCTCGGCGGACACGATCTGATCGCGCAGGCGAAGACGGGCAGCGGCAAGACCGCTGCCTTCGCTTTGCCGTTGCTCGCGAAGCTCGATCCGCGCGACTTCCGTCTTCAGGCGCTCGTGCTGTGCCCGACGCGCGAACTCGCCGATCAGGTCACGCAGGAAATCCGCCGCCTCGCGCGCGCGGAAGACAACATCAAGATCCTGACGCTCTGCGGCGGCACGCCGATGCGGCCGCAGATCGCGAGTCTCGAACACGGCGCGCACATCGCGGTGGGCACGCCGGGCCGCATTCTGGATCATCTGGAACGCGGCACGCTCGCGCTCGACGCGCTGCGAACCCTCGTACTCGACGAAGCCGACCGCATGCTCGACATGGGCTTCTTCGACGATATCGCGTCGGTCGCGCGCCAGTGTCCGAAGGAGCGGCAGACGCTGCTCTTCTCCGCGACGTATCCGGAAGGCATCGCGAAACTGAGCCAGCAGTTCCTGAAAAAGCCGAAGGAAATCAAGCTCACCGAGCAGCACACGAACGCGAAGATCAAACAGCGCTTCTACGAAGTGGACGACAACGAGCGCCTGCACGCCGTGGGTCTCCTGCTCGACCATTACCGGCCGGTCAGCACGATCGCGTTCTGCAACACGAAGCAGCAATGCCGCGATCTGCTCGACGTGCTGCGCGCGCAGGGCTTCGAGGCGCTCGCGCTGCACGGCGAACTGGAGCAGCGCGAGCGCGATCAGGTGCTCGTGCAGTTCGCGAATCGCAGTTGCTCGGTGCTGGTTGCGACCGACGTCGCCGCGCGCGGGCTCGATATCGCGCAACTCGAAGCGGTGATCAACGTCGACGTGACGCCCGATCCCGAGATTCACGTGCACCGCATCGGCCGCACGGGCCGCGCCGACGAGGAGGGCTGGGCGCTCACGCTCGCGAGCATGGACGAGATGGGGCGCGTCGGCAGCATCGAGCAGGCGCTGGGCAAGGAAGTCGAGTGGCATCCGCTTGCCGAGCTGACCTCCGCGACGCCCGGCCATCTGAAGCCGCCGATGGCGACGCTGCAGATTCTCGGCGGCCGCAAGGACAAGATCCGTCCCGGCGACGTGCTCGGCGCGCTGACCGGCGAGGCGGGCTTCACGGGCGCGCAGATCGGCAAGATCAACGTGGCCGACATGGTCACTTACGTCGCAGTCGAGCGCAGCATCGCCGACGAAGCCCTGCGCAAGCTCGGCGCGGGCAAGGTAAAGGGCAAGAAAGTGAAGGTGCGGCGCATTTGACGCGGCTGATACGGCGAAAGCGCATCGTTGATCGGACGATTCCAATAGTCTGCGACGAGGGTCTCGAATAGCATCGACCGGTTCTCACTCGCCGATCGTCCGCCATGCCCGACACCCTCACACCGCTCAACATCGCGCTCGACCATCATCACGCCGGTCGCCTCGACCACGCCGAAGCGGGCTACCGCGGCATCATCGAAGCGCATCCCGGGCATGTGGAAGCGCTGCATTATCTCGGCGTGCTGCTGCATCAGCGCGGACAGTACGAAAGCGCGGGCCGCCTGCTCGATCGCTCGCTCGAATTGTCGCCCGGTTTCGCGGCGTGCTGGAGCAATCGCGGGCTGGTCGCCGCCGCGCTCGGCGACGCGCGGTTCGCCGTCGATTGCCACGAGCGCGCGCTCTCGATCGATCCGTCGTTCGCGAATGCGGCGAATAATCTCGGCGTCGCGTTGCAACTCGCCGGCCGCGGCGGCGAAGCACTCGATGCCTATCGCCGGGCAATCTCCCTGCAACCCGGTTTCATCGACGCCCGCACGAACCTCGGCGCAACGCTCGCCAAGCTGGGGCGTCACGAAGAGGCGCTCGCCGTCTATCGCGAAGCGCTCGCCCGCGATCCGGCCAATCCGAGCGCGCATTTCGGCGCGGGCAATGCGCTGCGCGAACTCGGCCATCTCGACGATGCAATCCAGAGCCTGCAACGCGCAGTCGAACTCGCGCCGGGTCATTTCGAGTCGCGCGTGAATCTCGGGACGACGCTCGGCCGGCGCGGCCGTTTCGTCGAAGCCGAAGCGCAGTATCGCCACGCGCTGACCTTGCGCGACGACCCGCAGATCCACGTCTGCGTGGGCGCGACGCTCGGCGCGCGCGGGCGCTTTCACGACGAAGAGACGTACTACCGCCACGCGCTCACGCTCGACCCCGATCACGCGGACGCGCACCACAATCTCGCGCTCTTGCATTTGCGGCGCGGCGAATTCGCCGAAGGCTGGGCGTTCTACGAAAAGCGCTGGCAGGCGAGCAAGTACGCACCGATCGAGGTGCCGGGCATCGTCGAGTGGAAGGGCGAGCCGATTGCGGGCCGCAAGCTGCTGCTGATCGGCGAGCAGGGCCACGGCGATCAGCTCCAGTTCGTGCGCTACGCGGCCGTGCTCGAACGCATGGGCGCGACCGTCGATGTGCTCGTGCCGCGCAACATCGCGGAACTGGTGAGCGGCGTGCGCGGCGTCAATCGCGTACTCGTCGACAAGCCGCAGCACGGCTACGATTTCTGGACGCCGATGATGAGCGCGCCGTATCGCGTGGCGAGCATCGAGCCGGGCGTGCCGGCAGAGATTCCGTACCTGCACGTGAGCGCCGCGCGCATCGGCGAATGGCCGCGGCGCGTCGCGGAACGCGCGGGCACGCATCGGCGCGTGGGCATCGTGTGGGCGGGCAGCCCGACCTTCGCGAACGACCGCTTCCGTTCGATGCCGCTCGCCGCGCTCGACGCACTCGCCGGCGTGCCGGACATCGCATGGTTTTCGCTGCAAAAGGGCGCGGCGCGCGCGCAACTCGAAGGCTCGGCGCTCAAGCCCTTCGACCTGACGGACCACGTCGACGATTTCGCCGATACCGCCGCGTTCGTCGAACAACTGGATCTCGTCATCACGGTCGACACGTCGGTCGCGCATCTCGCGGGCGCGCTCGGCAAGCCGGTGTGGGTGCTCTTGCCGGCGAACTACGACTGGCGCTGGATGCTCGATCGCGACGACAGCCCCTGGTACCCGACGATGCGTCTTTACAAGCAGACGACGCTCGGCGACTGGGCGCCGGTCGTCGACTCGGTTCGCGGTGCCCTTATTCCTTCAGTTCCAGCGTCCGCACGCCCGAATCGCGCGTGATGAGTCTCAGCCCGCTCGCGACGCTCGCCGCCCCGGCGAACGCCGCGCCGAGCGACAGCGCGAGTCCCGGCCCGTGCTTTCTCGCAATCCCGAAGCACAGCGCGACGAGCGCCGCGCCGGTCGCCTGGCCGAGCAGACGCGCCGTCGCCACGACGCCGGAGGCGCCGCTCGCGCGCTCACGCGGCGCGCTCGCCATGAACGCCTTCAGGTTCGGCGACTGAAAAAAGCCGAAGCCCGCGCCGCAGATCGCCATCCGGATACCGATTTCGAACGCGTGCGGATCGGCGGGCAGCATTGCGAGCGAAATCATGCCGCCGCACATGATCGCGAGTCCGATGCCGCCGAGCAGTCCCGGCGGATAACGGTCCGACAGCCGCCCGGCGATCGGCGCCATCAGCGCGACCAGCACCGACCACGGCGTCATCAGGAATCCCGTCTCCACTTGCGTGCGCCCGAGCACGCTCTCGAAGTAGAACGGCAGCGACACGAACGCCAGCCCTTGCGCGGCGAACGAGCACACGGCGGTCATCGTCGAGAGCGCGAACATCGGGCGCTTGAAAAGATCGACGGGGAGCATCGGCGCGGGATGGCCGCGCTCGCGTCGAAGCAGGAGGCCGCCCGCGACGAGCGCCGCCGCGAGCGCGATCAGCACGACTTGCAGCGACGCGCGCTGCGCCCCTTCGCCGAGCGCGAAGATCAGCGCCGCGAAGGTGATTACGTTCAGCGCCGCCGCGACGCGGTCGAAGCCGTGCGCGGCGCGCGGCGTCTGCGGCAGCGACGGCCACGCGATGCAAAGCGCGAGCACGCCGACCGGCAGATTCACCGCGAAGAGCCACGGCCAGGTGCCGAGCGAGAGCACGATCGAGGCGACCGTCGGTCCGACCGCGAACGCCATCCCGACGACGAGCGCGTTCAGCCCGACGCCGCGTCCCAGCCGGTGCGGCGGAAAGATCGCGCTGATGAGCGCGGTGTTGACGCTCATGATCGCGCTCGCGCCGAGTCCCTGAAGCAGACGAGCTGCGACGAGCGTCGGCAGCGACCACGACAGCGCGCAGACGGCGGACGCCACCGTGAAGACGATCAGGCCGCCGAGATAGAGCCGCCGCTGTCCGACGATGCCGCCGAGCGCCGCGAACGGCAGCAGAGTCGCGACCATCGCGAGCTGGTAGGCGTTGATGATCCAGACGGAGGCGGCGGGCGTCGCGTGCAGGTCGTGGCCGATGGCGGGCAGCGCCGTGTTGGCGATGGCGGTGTCGAGCGTGGCGAGCGCCACGCCCAGGCAAAGCGCCGCCATGCCGCGGCGTTCGAGCGGGGTCATCGGCGCGTCGGGGTCGCGCGGCGGATTCTTGAAAGTGTTCTCGGTCGGCACGGTCTTGAGCGAATCGGATTGGACGGACAACGCCGGTTTAAGCGGTCATTGAGTCCGACACGATACGGGAACGCGCGGATTTGCGCAGACAGGCGCCGCGCAAGCTTTCAAACAGGTGTCAGCACGGGCTGGCCGGCGAAGTGGCGCGTCGCGTTTTCGACGAACAGCGCCGCCGATGCCGCCAGCGCTTCCGGCGAGCGGCCGCCCACGTGCGGCGTCAGCACGACGCGCGCCGAACCCGTCAGCCGCGCGGGCGGCGCGGGCTCGCCTTCGTACACGTCGAGGCCCGCGCCCGCGATCGCGCCGTGCGCGAGCGCATCGGCGAGCGCTGCCGTATCGACGACGCTGCCGCGCGACACGTTCACCAGATAGCCCTGCGGCCCGAGCGCTTCGAGCACGTCGGCGTCGATGAGATGCTGCGTCGCCGCGCCGCCGGGCGTCGTCACGACGAGGTAATCGGCCCAGCCCGCGAGCGCCATCAGCGAATCGAAGTACGCGTAGGGCACGTCCGGTTGCGGGCGGCGGTTGTGATAGCCGATCTCCAGTTCGAAGCCCGACGCGCGCCGCGCCACTTTGCGTCCGATAGCGCCGAGTCCGACGACGCCGAGCCGCTTGCCCGAAAAGTTCGGCTGCATCGGCAACTGCTCGCGCCAGATGCCGTCGCGGCACGCGCGATCGAGCACGGGGATCGCGCGCACGGCGGCCAGCAGCAAGGCGAAGGCGTGATCCGCGACGCAACTGTCGTTGGTCCCCGCGCCGTTCACGACGACGATGCCGCGCGCCTTCGCCGCGTCGCGCGCGATGTTCTCGTAGCCCGCGCCGAGCGCGCCGATCAGCTCCAGGTTCGGCAGACGCTCGATGTCGCTCGCGGCGATGCCAGTCGTGCCGTTGGTCAGCACCGCGCGAATCCGCTCGCCGTGGGTGGCGATCGCGTGATCGCGCGAGGCCGGATCGGACGCATCGACGAGGTCGAACGCGGCGGAAATGGAAGCGCGGTTTTCGACCACGAGCGGGATCAGAACGAGAAGAGTAGGCGGCATAAGGCTCGGCGAGTGGTGGACGTTAACCAGACAGTGAAAAATCGGCGAAGAAACATTCGAATCCGGCGGCCCGACCCTTCAGAATGCGAGCTCTTCAGACGTTAAACGAAGACGCGACCGGCGTTTTGGCCGTCGATACGCGCGTTGTTCGGAGAGGACCTCAAGATGCTGGTCGGGAGTTACAACAGTCTACTGGTGCTGTTTTCTTTTTTGGTCGCCGTGCTCGCGTCCTACACGGCGCTCGACCTGGTCGGCCGCATCAGCAGCGCGCGGCGCGTCGCGGCGCGCTGGTGGCTCGGCGGCGGCGCGCTCGCGCTCGGCGTCGGCGTCTGGTCGATGCACTTCATCGGCATGCTCGCGTTCGACCTGCCGATCTCGCTCGGCTACGACATCGGCCTGACGCTTTTGTCGCTCCTCATCGCGATTGCTTTTTCGACCTTCGCGCTCTGGCTGGGCAGCCGGCCGGAACTGCCGCTGCGGCGCCTTCTGACGGGCGCGCTGCTGCTGGGCGGCGGCATCGCGGCGATGCACTACACGGGCATGGGCGCCATGCGGATGGAGCCGGGCATCGTCTACAGGCCGTTGATCGTCGGCGCGTCGGTCGCGATCGCCGTCGCCGCGGGCGGTGCGGCGCTCTGGATCGCGTTCCAGTTGCGCAGCCACAGCGCGCGCGTGCGCAGCTACCGCATGGGCGCCGCGCTCGTGATGGGCGTCGCGATCGTCGCGATGCATTACACCGGCATGGCCGCCGCGCAGTTTCCGCTCGGCTCGGTCTGCGGCGCGTCGAACGGCGGACTCACGAGCGACTCGCTCGCGCTCCCGATCATCGTCGTCACGATTGCCGTGCTGGCCGTCGCGCTGATCACCTCCGTGCTCGACATGCGGCTGGAAATCCGCACCGCCGCTTTGTCGACGTCGCTTGCCGAAGCCAACCAGGAACTGTCGTACCTCGTGCTGCACGACAACCTCACGAAGCTGCCGAACCGGCTGTTGCTGGAAGACCGCCTGAAGCAGGCGATCGATCACGCCAACGCCGAGAAAGGGCGCTTCGCGGTGATGTTCCTCGATCTCGACGGCTTCAAGGCGATCAACGACACGTTCGGCCACCAGGTCGGCGACATGCTGCTCGTGCAGGCCGCCGAGCGCCTGCGCGCGAGCGTGCGCGCGCAGGACACGAGCGCGCGCGTGGGCGGCGACGAATTCGTGCTGGTCGCGTCCGTGCGCGAGCCGGGCGATGCCGCGACGATCGCCGACAAGCTCGTCGCCGCGATCGGCGAGCCGTTTCTGGTGTCGGGGCATGACTTGCGGGTGTCGGTGAGCATCGGCATCGCGATCTATCCGGGCAACGGCGCCGACGAGCACGAACTGCTGAAGAACGCCGATGTCGCGATGTATCACGCGAAGTCGCTCGGGCGCAGTCAGGCGTGCTTCTTCGAAGGGTCGATGAACGCGAACAGCGAAGATCACCTGAATTTGCTGCAGGATTTGCGGCTCGCGCAGAAGCGCGAACAACTGGTGCTGTACTACCAGCCGAAATTCCAGGCGCCGAGCGGGCCGGTGACGGGCGTCGAGGCGCTGTTGCGCTGGAACCATCCGACGCGCGGCATGCTGTCGCCGGATTGCTTCATTCCGCTCGCGGAGCGGACCGGGCTGATCGTGCAGATCGGCGAATGGGTGATCGACGAGGCCTGCCGGCAGGTGTCGATCTGGCGTCGCTCGGGACAAGAGACGCTGACGGTGGCGGTGAATATTTCGGCGCTGCAGTTCAACAACAGCCGGCTGGTGCCGGCCGTGGAGGCGGCGCTCGCGCGGCATCGGATCGACGGCGCGGCGCTCACGCTGGAGATCACCGAATCGACCGCGATGCAGGATGTCGATGCCAGCCTGCATATCCTGCATCGGCTGCGCTCGCTCGGCGTGCGGATTTCCATCGACGATTTCGGGACCGGGTATTCGAGTTTGCTTTATCTGAAGCGGCTGCCGGCGAGCGAGTTGAAGATCGACCGCGGATTCGTGAGCGAGTTGGCGCAGGATGGGGAGGATGCGGCGATCGTGTCGGCGATCATCGCGCTCGGGCAGACGATGAATCTGGACATCGTCGCGGAAGGGGTGGAGACCGGGGCGCAGCGGGATCTGCTGACGAAGCTGGGATGCGATTCGTTGCAGGGATATTTGCTCGGGCGGCCGGCGCCGGCGGGGGAAGTGGTTTGGGGTGCGGCGTAGGTTTTCGAGAGGCGACGGGCGGCGCGATGACCGGCTGCCGCGCGCGTTTTGGCAGGACACTGGAAATGCAAAAAGCCCGGTCAAGTGACCGGGCTTTTTGTTCGGGAATTCCTGGTGGGGCGTGAGTGACTCGAACACTCGACCTACGGATTAAGAGTCCGCTGCTCTACCAACTGAGCTAACGCCCCGAAAAACTGAATCCGAATTATAGCGACACTTTTCGTAACGCCGCAAGCCCCCGGCGACAAAAATTGCTCGAACTCTCGCCTTGGCCGGGTCGGTGCCCGTCGGTGAGTCTCAAAAATGCCTCAGCCGGTATGATGGCAGACACAATCGAACCGTCGTTCGATTCACTTCCAGCACAACTTCGCGCCCAGACGAGGCCCTGCACACCATGGACGAAACCGCCATCCGCGATCTTCTCGACAGCATTCTCGCGCCCTGGGTGCGCGACCTGTCGCTGTCGCCTGCGGCCATCAGCGCCGATTCCGTCATCCTGCGCCTGCCGTTCTCCGACACCCTGCGCCACGCGGGCGGCGTCATCTGCGGGCAGGTCTTCATGGCCGCCGCCGACACGGCGATGGTCGTCGCCATTTCCCACGTTCTGGGCGGCTTCAAACCAATGACCACCGTCTCGCTCAACACGAGCTTCCTGCGCCCGGTGAAAACCGGCGACGTGCTCGTCACGGCGAAGGTCCTGCGCCGGGGCCGCAACCTGGTATTCGGCGAGATAGAACTGCGCGACGCCGAAGGCGAACTCGCCGCGCACGCCACCACGACCTACGCGCTCCTCGGCTAACCGCAACTTCACCAAACCATATGTTCGATCAAGTCGTCTTCGCGGGCGGCGGCAACCGCTGCTGGTGGCAAGCCGGATTCTGGGACGTCGTGCAGCCGGAACTGAACCTGCGTCCGCGCGTCATCACGGGCATCTCGGCGGGCGCCGCGACAGCCTGCATGCTCTACACGAACCACGCGCAATGGGTGATGGACTACTACGCGCACGCCCTGCGCGACAACAAGAAGAACGCCTACTGGGGCAACGCGCTGCGCGGTCAGTCCGTGTTTCCGCACTACCGGATTTACCGTCAGGCGCTGCTCGACATCTTCCGCGATCAGTTCCCGTCGCTGCAATCCGCGCCCGAGATCCGCATCGGCGTGTCGCATCTGCCTCGCTGGCTGGGCGCGCGCAGTGCGGTCGCGGCCGGTCTCATTGCGTACAACATCGAAAAGTACGTCCGCAAGACGCTGCATCCGACGCTCGGTCAGACGCTCGGCTTCCATCCCGAATTCGTGACGGCGCAGGAATGCGCGAGCGTCGACGATCTCGCCGACCTGATCCTGCAATCGTCGAGCACGCCGCCGTTCACGCCGGTGCTCCGGCGCAACGGGCGTCCGGTGCTCGACGGCGGCATGGTCGACAACGTGCCCGTCGGCGCGCTCGATCTTTCGCCCGGCATGGTGCTCGTGATGGTGACGCGTCTGTATCCGCGTCCACAGACGTTCGTCGTCCCGCACGGCGAGCAGCAGCGCGTCTATGTGCAGCCGTCGCGCAAGGTGCCGATTTCGAGCTGGGACTACACGAGTCCGTCGCAGATGCAGCATGCTTATGACCTCGGCCGCGCCGACGGCGAGCAGTTCCTCGCGCGCGTTCCTCAACTCATGGGCGCAGCCGCGCACCGCTGAAGGAGCCGGACATGTCGAAGAAGCATCGTTACACGGTGGAAGTCGCCTGGACGGGCGACCAGGGCTCGGGCACGTCGCGCTACGACGCCTATTCGCGCGACCATCTCGTGCGCGTCGCCGGCAAGGCGGCGATCGAGGCGTCGAGCGACCCGTCGTTTCGCGGCGATCCCGCGCGGCACAATCCGGAGGAGCTGTTCGTCGCGTCGCTGTCGTCGTGCCACATGCTCTGGTATCTGCATCTGTGCGCGACGAACGGGATCGTCGTGACGGGTTACGTCGACGATGCGCTCGGCACGATGGAAGAAAGCACGAAAGGGGACGGGCGTTTCACCGACGTTCTGCTGCGCCCGCGCGTGACGATCGGCGCGGGCGGGGATATCGAACTCGCGAAGCGGCTGCACGACGATGCGCACCGCTTTTGTTTCATCGCGAACTCGGTGAATTTCCCGGTGCGCTGCGAGCCGTCGACGGACGTGTCGACACTCTAGCGCTTACGCCCGCCGGCGTCCGCCGACGAGCGCATCCGGGTTCGACACGCTCGCCGTGTCGCCGGCATCGAACGCGAGGATGTTCTTGAACGCCGCGCTGAAATAGAGCTCGTAGCTCTCGTGCTCCACATAGCCGATGTGCGGCGTGCAGATCACGTTCTCCATGCGCAGCAATCCGTATCCTTGCAGGATCGGCTCGCTTTCGTACACGTCGATGGCGACCATGCCCGGGCGGTTGTGGTGCAGCGCATTCAGCAGCGCGTTTTCCTCGAGCAGTTCGGCGCGGCTCGTGTTGACGAAGAGCGCCGTCGGCTTCATGCGCAGCAGATCCTGCTGCGTGACGATGCCGCGCGTGTCGTCGTGCAGACGCAGATGCAGCGTCAGCACGTCGCTCTGTTCGAACAGCGCCTCGCGATTCTCCGCAATGTCGTAGCCGTGCTCGCGCGCGAGTTCGAGCGAATGCTCGCGCCCGTGGATCAGCACGTTCATGCCGAACGCCTTGCCATATCCCGCCACCAGCCGGCCGATCTTCCCGTAGCCCCAGATGCCGAGCGTCTGACCGCGCAGCACTTGTCCGAGACCGAAGTTCGGCGGTAGCGCGGACGTCTTCAGCCCGGACTGCTGCCACGCGCCCTGTTTCAGGTTCGCGACGTACTGCGGAATGCGCCGCTGCGCCGCCATGATCAGCGCCCACGTCAGTTCGGCTGGCGCGATCGGCGAGCCGGTGCCTTCGAGCACCGCGATGCCGCGCTCCGTACACGCGTCGATGTCGATATGGCCGCCGCCCGCCTTGCCCGTCTGACTGATCATGCGCAGGCGCGGCAGCTTGTCGAGCAACTGGGAGCTGATCCGCGTGCGTTCGCGGATCAGGACGAGCGCATCGACTTCCGACAGTCTGCTAGCCAACTGTCCGAGACCGCGTACCGTGTTATTGAAGACCTTGACCTCGTGGTCGTCGAGCAGATGAAAGCAATCCAGCTTGCGGACCGCGTCCTGATAGTCGTCGAGGATGGCGATTTTCATGGGAGTCGATTGGCTTTTGTTGGGCATCAAACGTGCTGCAAGCGATCTGTGGAAGAAAATAGAGGAGCCAACTTCGGGTAAATACCGAGAAAATCGGTGATTTGCCGTTTATTGCACCGCGTCAAGAGATTCAAGCTGTCGAGTGCTATGCTTGAACTCCATTTTTTGGACAGTGAACGGACGCGTCGAAACGCCGTCCGACTAGATAAAAATGCCGGGCAAAGCCGGAAATCTGCGAGGAGGCAAGGCTACTTAGTATCTCTTTTTAACAGTTTGTTCCGTGCCGACGCAAGCCGCGATTCCAGACGGCCGCGGCCGACAAACTGTTTTCGGCTCGTCGCGTCGTGCCTATATGTGCCCATTTGCGCAGTGGCGGCAACCGGCTTTCGCGTGAAGACGACCGCGAAAATGTCGCAGCCCGAACGCCGCCGCCGTGCAGAATGCGCCTCTCGCCAGGCAGCGTCCGATGAGCGCCTACCGTTTTATAGCCCTTAGGAACGGAGACAGCTCGATGAATCAGCCCGCAGTAGTCGAACAGAACAACGCCGCCGAAATCGATGCGCCGGCGTATGTCAGGCACCGAAAACTCATCGACTGGGTGCAGCGCGTCGCCGCGCTGACCAAGCCCGAGCGCGTCGTCTGGTGTGACGGCAGTCAGGCGGAATACGACCGTCTATGCGAACAGATGGTTTCCGCCGGCACGCTCAAAAAGCTCAACCCCGCCAAACGTCCCAACTCCTTCCTTGCCTGTTCCGATGCATCCGACGTCGCCCGCGTCGAGGATCGCACCTTCATCTGCTCCGAACGTCCGGAAGACGCTGGACCGACCAACAACTGGATCGACCCGCAGGAAATGCGCACGACGCTCGACGGCCTCTTCGACGGCTCGATGCGCGGCCGCACGATGTACGTCGTGCCGTTCTCGATGGGCCCGCTCGGCTCGCCGATCGCGCATATCGGCGTGGAGCTGTCGGACAGCCCGTATGTCGTGACGAACATGCGCATCATGACGCGCATGGGCCGCGCGGTGTACGACGTGCTCGGCACCGACGGCGCATTCGTGCCGTGCGTGCATTCGGTCGGCGCGCCGCTCGTCGAGGGCAAGAAGGACGTGCCGTGGCCGTGCAACGACACCAAGTACATCGTCCATTTCCCGGAATCGCGTGAAATCTGGAGCTTCGGTTCGGGCTACGGCGGCAACGCGCTGCTCGGCAAGAAATGTTTCGCGCTGCGCATCGCCTCGACGATGGGCCGCGACGAAGGCTGGCTCGCCGAGCACATGCTGATTCTCGGCGTGAGCTCGCCAGAAGGGCGCAAGTATCACGTCGCGGCGGCGTTTCCGTCGGCGTGCGGCAAGACCAACTTCGCGATGCTGATTCCGCCGTCGGACATGAACGGCTGGAAGGTGACGACGATCGGCGACGACATCGCCTGGATCAAGCCCGGCCGCGACGGCCGTCTCTACGCGATCAACCCGGAAGCGGGCTATTTCGGCGTCGCGCCGGGCACGAGCGAGAAGACCAACTTCAACGCAATGGCGACGCTGAAGGAAAACGTGATCTTCACGAACGTGGCGTTGACCGACGACGGCGACGTCTGGTGGGAAGGCATGACCGACACGCCGCCCGCGCACTTGATCGACTGGCAGGGCCGCGACTGGACCCCGGAAATCGCGAAGGAAACCGGCGCGAAGGCGGCGCACCCGAATGCGCGCTTCACGGCGCCGGCGTCGCAGTGTCCGTCGATCGATCCGGACTGGGAAAACCCGGCCGGCGTGCCGATCGACGCGTTCATCTTCGGCGGACGGCGCTCGAACACCGTGCCGCTCGTGACCGAGGCGCGCGACTGGAAGGAAGGCGTCTACATGGCCGCGACGATGGGATCGGAAACGACGGCGGCTGCGGCGGGCCAGCAGGGCGTCGTGCGCCGCGACCCGTTCGCGATGCTGCCGTTCTGCGGCTACAACATGAGCGACTATTTCGGCCACTGGCTCAAGATGGGCGAACGGCTCGACGCGATGAACGCGAAGGCGCCGAAGTTCTTCTGCGTCAACTGGTTCCGCAAAGGCGACGACGGCAAGTTCGTGTGGCCCGGTTTCGGCGAGAACATGCGCGTGCTGAACTGGATGGTGGGCCGGATCGAAGGCACGGCAGCCGGCGACGAACACGCGTTCGGCATCTCGCCGCGCTACGAGGACATTGACTGGGGCGGCCTGCCGTTCACCCGGGAGCAGTTCGAGCAGGTGATTTCCGTCAACGATACCGCGTGGCGCGAGGAACTCGCCCTCCACGACGAACTCTTCACGAAGCTTCAGCAGGGCCTGCCCGAGCAATTGCCGCAAGCGAAGGCGGGCATCGAAAAGCGGCTTACCGCCTGACCTTTCGCGCTGATTAGCGTGATTGGCTGAATCAATCCCCAATACCGGCTTCGCATCCCGAAGCCGGCATTGGGGCGTCCTATCCCGCCAAAATTGGCGCGGCCAGCTTTTCCCTTTCCTCAGTGCTTACATAAACCCCACGCAAATGTTGCCTATTACGCAACGACCTGCGATTTCTCACGTTTTTAGGGCGCAAACCCGCAAGCTTTCGCCGAAAAAAGACTAGTAATCGGCAACTTCTGCACGATTTCGCGAGTCCTAGGATAATTCGCAATTGCGTTGCACAAAGAATTAGGAAAGCCGTATTTGCGGCAGGAGTTGTCCCATGGATCATTTGCAGTCGATGAAGGTGTTTGTCCGTGTTGCGGACCTGGGCAGTTTCGCCCGCGCAGCCAGCTCGATGGATATTTCGAACGCGGTGGCGACGCGCCATATCGCGGATCTCGAAGGGCGGCTCGGCACGCGCCTGCTCAATCGCACGACGCGCAGCCTGTCGCTCACCGAATCGGGCCAGGTGTATCTGGAGCGCGCGCGGCAGATCCTCGACGAACTCGATGACGTCGAGCAGATGGTGGTCGCGCGCAATCACGAACCGGTCGGCTCGCTGCGCATCGTCGCGCCAGTCGTGTTCGGGCTGCACAATCTCGCGCCGGTCCTGCAGACCTATGCGCAGCGGTATCCGAAGGTCGTCCCGGACGTGACGCTCGTCGACCGGCAAGTCGATCTCGTCGAAGAGGGTTTCGATGTCGGCATCGTGATCGCGCGCCAGGTGAGAAGCGCGAGCGTCGTCACGCGGCGCCTGACGACCGGTTGCATGACCGTCTGCGCGACGCCTGAGTATCTGGCGACGCACGGCACGCCGACGCGCCCCGAGGAGTTGCTGGCGCATCCGTGCCTCAGCCTGCCGTCGGAATACTGGGGCGACGAGCGTGTGTTCACCGGTCCGGAAGGCGAAGTGCGCGTGCGGCCGTCGAACGTGATCGTCGCGAACAATACGGAAATGCTGCGGCAGTTTGCGCTGCTCGGCATGGGCATCGCGATCCTGCCGAGCTATCTGATCGGCAACGATACGACGAGCGGGCGCTTCGTCAGGCTGCTGTCGGACTATCGGCTGCCGCAGGTCGAAATCAACGTCGCGTATCCGAGCCGCCGTCATCTGCCGGCGAAAGTGCGCACGTTCATCGACCATCTGGTCGAGCATTTCAGCCAGACGCCGAATCATCAACTGGGCGAGCAGTGGGCGAAGGACGGGTTCGCCAAGCCGGGCGCATCGGCGCTCGACGAGGAATCCGCGCCGCACGCGGCGTATGCGCACGATGGCGCGGACGAACGCCATGCGACGACGACCGTCGCGCGTCCGGTCGATCGAGAACTCGGTTCGAAGCTTGGCAAACCGACGCGTTCGCGGGCGCGGATGCCGGCGCACTCGCCTTATTGATCCGAGCGCGCTTCAACTGAAGCTGGAATGACAAACGGCCCGCGTATCGCTTCGCGGGCCGTTTTATTTGGCATAGGACCAGCGGAATCAGCCGGTCTTGCGCGCAGTCGTCTTTTTCGCAGCCGCCTTCTTGGCCGGCGCCTTTTTCGCCGCGGTCTTGGCGGGCGCCTTGGCGGTTTTCGTCGCGGCTACCGCGACATCGCCATCGCCTTCATCCTCGGCGCCTTCGGCGGGCGCTGCCGCCGCGCCGCGCTTGACCGCCGTCTTCGCGCCGGGTTTCGGCTCCTTCTTCTCGAATTCGAAGCCGATCTTGCCGTCCGGCTGCTTCACGAGGAACGCCTTGAAGTTGCGCCCGGTCCGCGACGACTTGAAGTTCGTCAGCAGGTCGGTGCGGCCTTCTTCGAGCAGCTTCGACATCTGATCTCGCGCGATTTCCTGCTGCAAGATCACCTTGCCGGAGCGGAAATCGCACGTTTTCGGATTCGACACGAAATTTTCGCAGACGTAGCTCATCCCGTGCTCGTACACGCGCGACTGGCACTTCGGACAATGGCCGACCGGCGTCTGCTCCGAAAAATCGGGCGGTTCGCCGTCTTCGCCGCCGGTGTCCTGGCCGAAGTCGAATTCGAGCTTGAAGTTCTTGATCTCGTCGTCGAAGGATAGCTTCAGGATCGCCGAAAACGGGCGGCCCATCTTGCTGCGGAATCCCGACAGCGGCCCGATCGTCTTTTCCTTCAGCAATTCCTCGACTTCCGGAATTTCGAACTGGCGTCCGCCGGGAATCTTCGAAATCGAGAACTCGCATTTCGTGCAGGCAAAGCGGCGATAGTTCTCCTTCACCTGACCGCCGCAATTCGGACACGGCGTTTCGAGCGTCGCGTAATCGCCGGGGATCGTGTCGGAGTCGTACTCCTTCGCGCGCTTGACGATGGTCTGCGTCATGCGGGCGATTTCCTGCATGAACGCATCGCGATGCAGGTTGCCGCGCTCCATCTGCGAGAGCTTGTGCTCCCACTCGCCGGTCAGTTCGGGCGCCGTCAGTTCTTCGACGCCCAGGCCGCGCAAAAGCGTCATCAACTGGAACGCCTTCGCGGTCGGAATCAGCTCGCGCCCTTCGCGCACCATGTACTTCTCGCCGAGCAGCCCTTCGATGATCGCCGCGCGCGTCGCCGGCGTGCCGAGACCCTTCGCGGCCATCGCCTCGCGCAATTCTTCGTCTTCGACGAGCTTGCCCGCGCCTTCCATCGCCGAGAGCAGCGACGCTTCGTTGTAGCGCGCGGGCGGCTTGGTCACGAGACCGTGCGCCGCGACTTTCTCGACATCGACCTTTTCGTCCTTCTGCACCGGCACGAGATTGGCGTCGTCGCCGGAGACTTCCTTGCCGTAGACCTGCAGCCAGCCCGGCTCGACCAGCACCTTGCCCTCGGTCTTGAAATGATGACCGGCGACTTCGGTGATGCGCGTCGTCACGAGATATTCGGCCGGCGGGAAGAACACGGCGAGAAAGCGCTTCACGACGAGGTCGTAAAGCTTCTGCTCAGGCTCCGACAGCGCTTTGGGCGCCTGCAACGTCGGGATGATGGCGAAGTGATCGCTGATCTTCGAGTTGTCGAAGATGCGCTTGTTCGGCTTCACCCAGCCCTTGTCGAGCACCTGCTTCGCGTGCGGCAGATAGTTGTTGCTCTCCTTCAACATCGAGAGCGTGTCCTTCACCGTCGCGATGTAGTCCTCGGGCAGCGCGCGCGCGTCGGTACGCGGATAAGTCAGCACCTTGTGCTTTTCATACAGCGCCTGCGCGAGACCGAGCGTGTTCTTCGCCGAAAAACCGAAGCGGCCGTTGGCTTCGCGCTGGAGGCTCGTCAAGTCGAAGAGCATCGGCGACATTTGCGTCGACGGCTTCGATTCTTCCGTCACCGTGCCGGTCTTGCCGCGGCAGGCCGCGACGACCGATTCCGCTGCCGCGAGACTCCAGAGCCGCGAATCGCGCTGCTCGGGATCGCCCTCGACGCGCTTGAACTTCGGATCGAACCAGCGGCCTTCGTACAGACCCTTCGCGGCGATGAATTCGGCGCGCACTTCCCAATAATCGCGCGGCACGAAGCGACGGATTTTCTCCTCGCGTTCGACGACGATCGACAACGTTGGCGTCTGAACCCGGCCGACAGTCGTCAGAAAGAACCCGCCGCCCTTGCTGTTGAACGCGGTCATCGCGCGCGTGCCGTTGATGCCGACGAGCCAGTCCGCTTCCGAGCGGCAGCGCGCGGCGTCGGCGAGCGGCTGCATGTCGGCGTCGCTGCGCAGATGGGCGAAACCTTCGCGGATCGAGCCGGCGGTCATCGACTGGAGCCAGAGGCGCTGGACCGGCTGCTTCGCCTTCGCGTGCTGTGCGATCAGGCGGAAGATCAGCTCGCCCTCGCGCCCCGCGTCGCAGGCGTTGATGAGGCGGTCGATGTCCTTGCGCTTGAGCAGCTTCGTGAGCACCTTCAGGCGCGATTCGCTCTTCGCGATCGGATTCAGATCGAAATGCGGCGGAATGACGGGCAGATTGGCGAAACTCCACTTGCCGCGCTTGACGTCGTATTCCTCGGGCGCCGCGATTTCCAGCAGGTGGCCGACAGCCGACGACAGCACGTAGTCGTCGCTTTCGTAGTAGTCGTCATGCTTGGTGAAGCCGCCCAGCGCGCGCGCGATGTCGTTCGCGACAGAAGGCTTCTCGGCGATGATCAGGGCTTTGGACATGACTCGATTCGGTTGGGGACTGGCATGGGTCCGGTTTTGGACCCGTTAACGCCGCTTTATAGCACACGGTTCGGGCAACGCGAGACCCGTGTCATATAAAAGCGGCGCGTGAAAGGGTGCGCCCGGACGTTGCGGGATCGGCGTGCCCGCCGCTTTCAGGCAGCGGCGCGAGCGCGGCGGAAGACCGCTTCCGGCGCCTGGATGCTAGGCTTCCACGAGCGCGGGACGCAGTTTCGGCGCGCCCACGACACCCGGCAGCGCGGTCAGATCGACCAGCATGCGCTCGACGATCGACACCTGCGGCAGCACGGTGCCGAAAAAGCGCGTCGTGACGGCGTCCTCGATCAGGATCGTCGGGAAATTCTCGACGTCGAGATCGTCGAAACGGTCCGCCTGGTTCTCGATGTCGATCCAGGCGAAGCAGATTTCCGGGTGAGCGTCGGCGAGCCGGTCGAAGCCCTCGCGATAGTCGCGGCACGTCCCGCACCAGTCTGCGCACAGGCAGGCGACGAAGAGCGTATCCGGATCGGCGATACGTTCGGCGATCTGCTCGGCGTCGGTGTCGAGATTCAGCGCGGGCATGGTGGTCCTTGATGATCCTGGGTGGTTCGCCGGGCGATTCTTTTTGCAGCCCGGGCCGGCGAGGCGGTTTCTGGCCGGTATTTTGGCGAATGTAGCATGAGCCAGCCTCAGGAGCGCTCGATGCGCGTGAAGCGTCCTCCCGGCAGCGTTTCGATATGGCCGGCCAGTTCGAGCCGCAGCAGCAGGCCTTGCAGCGCCGAGCCTGTCAGGTCGGTGCGAGAAGCGAGGATTTCAAGCGTTGCCGGCGAGTGACCGAGTGCGGCGAGCACGCGATCCTCGTCGGGCGTGGGTTTCGGCGACGCGGCGCGGGCAGAGGCCCAGGACGCGGTGGCGGGCGGCGGGGTGTCGGCGCGGCGTGGGCGAACGTTGTTCGCCGCGGCGCCCGAGCGCTTCCGGGCCGCTGTCGCCGCCGGCGCGACCGGCGCGATCCCGAACTCCTCCTGCACCTCCTCCGGCGTTTCGACGAGCTTCGCGCCTTGCTTGATCATCCGGTGACAGCCGCGCGAGAGCGGCGCGTGGATCGATCCGGGTATCGCGAACACGTCGCGCCCCATTTCGTTGGCGAGCCGCGCCGTGATGAGCGAGCCGGAGCGCATTGCCGCCTCAACGATCAGCACGCCGCGCACGAGGCCCGCGATCAGCCGGTTACGCTGCGGAAAGTTCTCCGACCGCGCGGGCGTGCCGAGCGGCCATTCGGAGACGATGGCGCCACGTTCCGCGATGTCGTGCGCGAGCGCGTGATGCTGCGATGGATAGACCAGATCAGCGCCCGTGCCGATCACGGCAAGTGTGCTCGCGGCGCCCTCAAGCGCGCCGCGATGCGCGGCAGCGTCGATTCCGAGCGCGAGCCCCGACACCACCGCAATCCCGGCGTCCGACAGCGCGCGGGCGAAACGCCGCGCGTCCTCGATGCCTTGCGGCGTGGCGCTCCGGCTGCCGACGATCGCGACCGCGCGCGCCTGCAACATGTTCAGCCGCCCCTTTACATATAGAAGCGGCGGCGGATCGGGCATCGTGAGCAGCGCCTGCGGATACGCGGCGTCGGCGAGCGTCACGACGTGATTGTTCGCCTGCGACATCCACTCGACGGTGCGCTCCACGCGCTCGTCGAAACCTGCGCGCCAATCCGGCGGCGGCGCGAGCGCGGCCCTCGCCGCATCGTCGCCGGCGACGCGCGCCAGATCGGCGAACGACTGCGCGAGCACAGCCTGCGGGCCGCCGAACGCGCCGAGCAACGCGCGCAACGCAGGGGGACGCAGACCCCGCGCGTGAGCGAGCCGCAGCCACGCCGGAAGGTCGTCGGGAGGGGCGGGAGCCAGTTCCGGCGCGGCTCGCGCGGTCAGCAGGGCAGCGGTCGTCATGTTAAGATTTTCATATTCCGAAACACATAAAGGGTCGCCGCGCGGCCGCGCTCACATGTCCGATGCGCGGCGCAGCCGTCAGTTGGCTGCGTTGAAACCGGCGAGATTCAGCCGCCTATCTTCCGCACCCTGGCACCCGCCCGCAACCTGGCCGAATGGCCGACTTCCGCGCGCCGCGCTGCGCGCCGATACTTCGAAACATGGCTCTGCTCAAGATACTCAACTACCCCGACAAACGGCTCAACAAGGTGGCGAAGCCCGTCGCCGTCGTGGACGAGCGCATTCGCAAGCTCGTCGCCGACATGGCCGAGACGATGTACGCCGCCCCCGGCGTCGGCCTCGCGGCCACGCAGGTCGATGTGCACGAACGCGTGATCGTGATCGACGTCTCCGACGCGCACGACGATCTCCAGGTCTTCATCAACCCGGAGATCGTCTGGTCGAGCGACGTGAAGAAGGACTGGGAAGAGGGTTGCCTGTCGGTGCCCGGCATCTATGACTTCGTCGAGCGTCCGGAGAAAGTGCGCGTGAAGGCGCTCAATGCAAAGGGCGAATCGTTCGAGATCGACTGCGACGGGCTGCTCGCCGTCTGTATCCAGCACGAAATGGATCACCTGGAAGGGCATGTGTTCGTCGAATACCTGTCGCAGCTCAAGCAGACGCGCATTCGCGGCAAGATGAAGAAGCTCGAAAAGGCGCTGTGACGCTTTTTTAATCGTTTCACCGAATAAGCAGGCTGCCTGATCGATGACCCAATCGCTGCGTGTCGTTTTTGCCGGAACCCCGGAGTTTGCCGCCGCCGCGCTCGCGGCAATCCATGCAGCGGGATTCGCCGTGCCGCTCGTGCTCACCCAGCCCGACCGGCCCGCCGGGCGCGGCATGAAGCTGACCGCCAGTCCGGTGAAGCGATATGCGGTGGAGCAGGGGCTGCAAGTCGCGCAGCCGACGTCGCTGCGTCGAAACGGCAAGTACCCAGAGGAAGCATCGGCGGCAATCGACCTGCTGCGCGCCACGCCGCACGACGTGATGGTGGTCGCCGCTTACGGGCTGATCCTGCCGCAGGAAGTGCTCGACATCGCGCCGCACGGTTCGATCAACATTCACGCGTCGCTCCTGCCGCGCTGGCGCGGCGCCGCGCCGATCCACCGCGCGATCGAAGCCGGCGACGCGGAAACCGGCATCACGCTGATGCAGATGGACGCCGGGCTCGACACCGGCGCGATGATCCGCGAGGCGCGCACCGTCATTCTTCCGAACGACACGACCGGAACGCTGCACGACCGTCTCGCGCAACTCGGCGCGGATCTCGTCGTCCAGGCGCTGCGCGATCTGGAGCGCGAGGGCCAGCTTCCCGCCACGCCGCAGCCGGACGAAGGCGCCACCTACGCCGCGAAGATCGCCAAACATGAAGCCGCGCTCGACTGGCGCCGTCCCGCCGATGCGCTCGCGCGCCAGATCCGCGCGTTCGACCCGTTCCCCGGCGCGTTCGGCACGCTCGACGGCGCCGCGGTCAAGTTGTGGGCCGCCGAGACGCTGGAGATGCCGGCGAGCCAGGCGCCCGGCGCGATTCTCGATGTGTCGGCGCAAGGCGTCGTCGTGGCGTGCGGCGAGGGCGCGCTGCGGCTTACCCAGCTTCAGAAGCCGGGCGGCAAGCGCCTGCCGGTGCGCGAGTTCCTCGCGGGTTTCCCGCTTGCGCGCGGCCAGCGGTTCGCACCGGCTCCCGCCGATGCGTAATGCCGGGGTCGCTGGGGCTAGAATCGAAGGTTCGAATCACACGCTTTCCGGAGCCCCAAGATGCTCGGCATTACCAGTTTTTCGCTCTTTCTCGTCGCGGTTTTCCTGCTGAACGTCACGCCCGGACCCGACACCGCTTACATCGTCGGCCGTAGCGTCGCGCAGGGGCGCGGGGCGGGCATCGTGTCGGCGCTTGGCATTTCGGCCGGCTGCATCGTCCATACGCTCGCTTGCGCGTTCGGCCTGACCGCGCTTCTCGCCGCATCGGCCACTGCGTTTACCGTCGTCAAGTTCGCCGGCGCGATCTATCTGATTTATCTCGGCGTGCGCCTGATTTTCGCCAAGCCGGAAGCCGCGAGCGAAGCAGGCGCCACGCAGAAGCTCAAGACCGCACCCAAATCGCTGCGGCAGCTTTTCGCGCAGGGATTCGTCACGAACGTGCTGAATCCGAAAGTCGTGCTCTTTTTCGTGTCGTTCTTCCCGCAATTCGTCGCCGCCGATAGCCCGCACAAGGTCCTCGCGTTCCTCGCGCTCGGCCTCGTCTTCATCCTGATGAGCACGGTCTGGAACAGTTTCGTCGCGTGGATCGCGGGCAGCGTCACGCAGCGCTTCTCCGGCAAGCCCGGCGTGAAGCGCTGGCTCGATCGCGGCGTCGGCAGCGCATTCGTCGGACTGGGAATCAAGCTCGCGACTTCGCACAGGTAATTGAATTATCGAACGATGCCCCTATCTAACGTTTTGCTTACAATCGTGGCGCCGGGCAATCGTGCTTCGGTCCATTCGCGCGAAACGCGCATTTGAATAAGGGTGAGGAGTTCAGACATGTTCAATTGGGTCAAAACCGCGATGCTGATGGCAGCGATCACGGCCCTTTTTGTCGTCATCGGCGGGATGATCGGCGGGTCGAAGGGGATGATGCTCGCGCTCATCGTCGCTCTCGGCATGAATTTCTTTTCCTACTGGTTCTCGGACAAGATGGTCCTGCGCATGTACAACGCGCAGGAAGTCGACGAAGCCAGCGCGCCGCAGTTCTATCGCATGGTGCGCGACCTCGCGGCGCGGGCCGAACTGCCGATGCCGCGCGTCTATCTGATCAACGAGGACGCGCCGAACGCGTTCGCGACCGGCCGCAACCCGGAGCACGCGGCCGTCGCGGCCACGACCGGCATTCTGCGGGTGCTGTCCGAGCGTGAATTGCGCGGCGTGATGGCGCACGAACTCGCCCACGTGAAGCATCGCGACATCCTGATTTCGACGGTCTCGGCGACGATGGCCGGTGCGATCTCCGCGCTCGCGAACTTCGCGATGTTCTTCGGCGGGCGCGACGAGGAAGGCCGTCCGACGAATTTCATCGCGAGCATCGCGGTGGCGATTCTCGCGCCGATCGCGGGCGCGTTGATCCAGATGGCGATCTCGCGGGCGCGCGAGTTCGAAGCCGACCGTGGCGGCGCGCAGATTTCGGGCGATCCGCAGGCGCTCGCGAGCGCGCTGGAAAAGATTCACGCGTATGCGACGGGCGTCCGGTTCCCGACGGCGGAGGCGCATCCGGCCACCGCGCAGATGATGATCATGAATCCGCTGTCCGGTGGCGGGATCGCGAATCTGTTCTCGACCCACCCGGCCACCGAAGAGCGCGTCGCAAGACTGATGGAAATGGCGCGCACCGGCAGGATGTGATCGCGACGTGAGTGCACGGAAGGGCCGCTGAGAAGCGGCCCTTTTGCATGGCGCCGCCGCGTGGCGTCCTGGCCTTTCTGCCCCGCCTTTCCCACCAGTTACAATGCCTCGTTTGTGCGAGCCGGCATGTCGCCGCTCGACGTCCTGGCTCCCACATGACCGACAAGCCTTCCCGACGACCCGCTCCCGCCCCGGCCGATCAGGCGCGAGCGCCGTCCGACGCACGTCTCAGCACGCTGCACCTCGCACCCGATTCGCTCGCGTTCGCGCTCGACGGCGCCGCGCAAGCGGTCGGCGCGGTGCGCGCCGGCGCGGCCTTGCCCGCGGCGCTGCAGACCGTGCTTGCTGCCGGCCAGTCGGCGGCGCGCGGGGCGACGCAGGACATCGCGTATCGCACGATGCGCCGTCTTGCCCTCGCCGATGCGCTCCTGCACAAGCTCGTGCGCAAGGCGCCGCCGCCGCACGTCGCGAACGTGCTCGCGTGCGCGTTCGCCCTGCTCGTCGACGATGAAGCGCACGCCGCCTACGCGCCGTTCACCGTCGTCGATCAGGCCGTGAACGCGATTGCCGCGCGCCGCGAGTTTGCGTTCGCGAAGGGGCTCGTCAACGCCGTGCTGCGCAACTTCCTGCGCGAACGCGACAGCCTGCTCGACGCGGCGCGGCAGGAGCCCGTCGCGCGCTGGAACTACCCGTCGTGGTGGATCGACGCCGTGAAGCGCGGCCAGCCCGACGCGTGGGAGAGCATCCTCGATGCGGGCAACCGTCAGGGTCCGCTCACGCTGCGCGTGAACACGCGCCGGACCACGGTCGCCGACTATCTCGAGACGCTCAAGGCCGCGAACATCGAAGCGGACGCTGCCGGCGAACACGCGGTTCGCCTGCAAACGCCGATGCCGGTCGACCGGATTCCGGGCTTCGACGACGGCGTCGTCTCCGTGCAGGACGCGGGCGCGCAACTCGCCGCGCAACTGCTCGGCGCGAAAAACGGCATGCGCGTGCTCGACGCGTGCGCCGCGCCCGGCGGCAAGACGGGCCACATTCTGGAGCTGGCCGACGTCGAACTGATCGCGCTCGAAAGCGATGCGCAGCGCGCGAGCCGCATCAAACAGAATCTCGGGCGCCTGAAGCTGGATGCGGAAATTCGCGTCGGCGACGCGGGCGACCCGTCGGCATGGTCCGACGGCGATCCGTTCGATCGCATCCTCGCCGACGTGCCGTGCTCGGCATCGGGCATCGTGCGGCGTCATCCGGACATCCGCTGGCTGCGCCGGCCGTCCGACATCGCGGCGCTCGTCGAAGAGCAGCGGCGCATCGTGTCGGCGCTGTGGCCGCTCGTCGCGAAGGGCGGCGAACTGCTCTACGTGACGTGTTCGATCTTCCCCGAGGAGGGCGAGGAGCAGGCCCGCTGGTTTGGAGCCGTGCACGAAGATGCGGTACGATTGGGCGCGCCGGGCCAGATATTACCGACTGCCCGGCCGGCCAGCGCCCGCGCGGGCGCCGTTCCTTCGCAGGATTCAGCGGACGGTGCGCGTGACGCGGAAGCCGGTCAGGGCGAGGCGCATCGTACCCGCTCCCTCTCGAACCAGGACGCGGAACCCATCGCGGACCACGACGGATTCTTCTACGCGCGCTTTCAGAAACGGTGACGATCAAACGCTTTTTTCCGCTTCGGCTTGTGGCCGTGGTCTGGACCGTGCTGGCGCTGCTGTTGAGCCTCGCCGCGGCCGACCCCGCATTCGCCGACACGATCGCCGTGCAGCGGGCCTCGCTGCAGGCGGACGGCAGCGGGTGGAGCATCGACGCGCGCTTCGACTTCGATCTCAACAGCAGTCTCGAAGACGCCGTCAACAAGGGCGTGCCGGTCTACTTCACAACCGACTTCAACCTGTCGCGCCCGCGCTGGTACTGGTTCGACGAAGAGCCGGTGAACGTGTCGCAGAGCATTCGGCTGTCGTTTCAGCCGCTGACGCGCGAGTACCGCGTATCGACGGGCGGCTTGCAGCTCGGCTTCACCTCGCTCAATGAAGCGCTCGACGTGATCAAGCACGTGACGTCGTGGCACGTGATCGACCGCAATCAGGTGAGGCCGGGCGAGACCTATAACGCATCGGTGCGCATGCAGCTCGACATCGCGCTGATGCCCAAACCCTTCCAGATCGACGCGGTCAACAACCGCGACTGGAGCCTCGCCTCCGACTGGAAGCGTTTTACCTTTACGGCGGCTGAGCGTGCTAAATAAACTCCGCCGGCGTCGCACGAACATGAAGAGCTTTGTCGTTCGCCTGCTGGTCTCGACGGTCGCCATCACGGCAGTGCTGCTGCTCGTGATGCTCGCGCTCGCCAGTGCCAACACCGAGTTCTTCGACCGCTACTACTCGTGGCTCTACGCGGCGAACGTGGCCGTGGCGCTCACCTTCCTCGCGATCGTCGCGGGGCTCGTGCTGATCATCGTGTCGCGGGTGCGGCAGGGCAAGTTCGGCACACGGCTGCTCGCGAAGCTCGCGTTCATCTTCGCGCTCGTCGGCGTCGTGCCGGGCGGCATCATCTACGTCGTGTCGTATCAGTTCGTCTCGCGCAGCATCGAATCGTGGTTCGACGTCAACGTCGAGACCGCGCTGACCTCGGGCCTGAATCTCGGGCGCGGCATGCTCGACGCGTCGCTCTCCGACCTGCAGAACAAGGGCCGGTTGATGAGCGACCAGCTTTCGAGCGCCGATCCCACGAGCCTCACGCTCGCGCTCCTGCGCCTGCGCGACCAGTTCAACGTGCAGGATGCGACCATCGTCGAGCCGATGCGCGGCGGCGGCACCGCGCCCGATGTGCGCGTGGTCGCTCAGGCGTCGAGCAACTTCTCTGCACTCGTGCCGGACAACCTGCCGACGCCGCTGATGATCGCGCAGTCGCGCGACCGTCCGTATGGCGCGATCGAAGGCGAAGTCGACGGCGAGCCGGGCGTGACGGGGCCGAAGGGCGCGCTGCGGCTGCGCGTGATCGTGAAGATCCCCGATTCGACCACGACGGAACTGCAGCCCGCCGAGCGTTTCCTGCAAATCGAACAGCCGGTAAGCCAGGCGCTCGCGCGCAACGCCGACGCCGTGCAGCGCGCGTACCGCGAATATCAGGAGAAGCGGCTCGGGCGCACCGGCCTGCGCAAGATGTACATCGGCACGCTGACGCTGGCGCTCTTCCTCGCCACCTTCATCGCGATGATGCTCGCGCTCGCGCTCGGCAATCAGCTCGCGCGGCCGCTCTTTTTGCTCGCGCAAGGCACGAAGGAAGTCGCCGAGGGCGACTACACGCCCAAGCGCGAAGTGAAGTCGCGCGACGAACTCGGCTTTCTCACGCAGTCGTTCAACGCGATGACACGGCAGTTGTCCGAAGCGCGCGCGGCTGTGGAGGCGAATCGCGTGGCGCTCGAACATTCGAAGGCGTATCTCGAAAGCATTCTCGCGAACCTGACGGCGGGCGTCTTCGTGTTCGACCGCCAGTTCCGGCTGACCACCGCCAATCGCGGCGCCGAGCGCATTTTCCGGCAGCCGTTCAACGCGTCGCTGAATCAGCCGTTCGAACAGATCGACGTGCTCGCGGAGTTCGGCGCGATGGTGCGCAAGGCGTTCGCCGAACGCGACGCGGCGTCTCGCGGCAGCGGCAAGCCGATCGGCGATCGCGGACACTGGCAACAGCAGATCGCGGTGACGGTGCCGGGCGAAAACGATCCGCTCACCTTGCTCGTGCGCGGCACGCAGTTGCTGAGCGCGACCGAAAGCGACACCGAAGACGCCGAGACGGCCGGTTACGTCGTCGTGTTCGACGACATCTCCGACGTGATCTCGGCGCAGCGTTCGGTTGCGTGGGGCGAAGTCGCGCGGCGGCTCGCGCACGAGATCAAGAATCCGCTCACGCCCATTCAGCTCTCCGCCGAGCGCCTGCAGATGAAACTCGCCGACAAGCTCGCGCCGCACGACGCCGACGTGTTGAAGCGCGGCGCCACGACCATCGTGAATCAGGTGCAGGCGATGAAGCAGATGGTCGACGATTTCCGCGAATACGCGCGCACGCCGCCCGCGGTGCTCGGCAATCTGCAACTGAACGATCTCGTCGCGGAAGTGCTGACGCTCTATGGCATCGAAGAGGGCAAGAGCCCGATCGCGATCGATCTCGCCAAGCTGCCGGTGATCCGCGGCGACGCCACGCAGCTTCGCCAGGTGATCCACAACCTCCTGCAAAATGCGCAGGACGCGGTGGCGGATGTTGCGGAGCCGCGCGTGCTGCTCGAAACGAGGACAGTAGAATATGGCGACCCCGACCCGTCGGGCCACGCGCGGGTTGCGGTGCGGCTGACGGTATCGGACAACGGTCCGGGCTTCTCCGCGCGCATCCTTTCGCGCGCGTTCGAACCTTACGTCACGACGAAGGCGAAGGGCACGGGCCTGGGGCTTGCAACGGTGAAGAAGATCGTCGACGAGCACGGCGCGCGCATCGACATTCGCAATCGGCTGAAGGCGGCCGAGGTGATCGAAGGTGCGCAGATATCGATCCTGTTTCTCCAACTCGCGGACGACGCCGCTCAGCCGGGCGCGACGCCGCCGGCAGCGAGCGCGGCGCCAGGCCACGGAACGACAAAAGCAACAGTGCAGACAAGGGCAGCGTAAATGGCAACCATCCTGGTGGTAGACGACGAAATGGGTATCCGGGAATTGCTCTCGGAAATCCTGAGCGACGAGGGGCATGTCGTGGAGACGGCTGAGAACGCGCAGCATGCGCGCGACTACCGTCTGCGGATGGCGCCCGATCTCGTCCTGCTCGACATCTGGATGCCCGACACCGACGGCGTGACCCTGCTCAAGGAATGGGCCGCGCAGGGCAAGCTGACGATGCCGGTCATCATGATGTCCGGCCACGCGACCATCGACACGGCCGTCGAAGCGACGAAGATCGGCGCGCTCAATTTCCTCGAGAAGCCGATCGCGCTGCAAAAGCTGCTGAAGGCGGTGGAGCAGGGGCTCGCGCATGGAACGGCGGCGGCGCCCATCCTGTCCACGACGGCGAAGCCGCTCGCGCCCGCAGGGCTGTCGAGCGTGCCGGCGGCAGCGGCATTGCCGAGCGCGTCCGCGCTGGGTGCGACGGGCGATGCGGGCGCGGCGGGCGCGCCGCAAGCGCAGATGGGCCAGACGGCATCGATTTCGTTTGACATCCCGCTGCGCGACGCACGCGACGCGTTCGAGCGTGCGTACTTCGAATATCACCTCGCGCGCGAGAACGGCAGCATGACGCGCGTCGCGGAGAAAACCGGCTTGGAACGCACGCACTTGTATCGTAAGCTCAAGCAGCTCGGCGTCGATCTCGGCAAGAACAAGAGCGAGGCGTGAGCGTCGGATCATCGTTTTAAGAAAATTGCACAAAAGGGCTTGAGGCAGTGAAACCCCTTTGATATACTTTTGCTCTTCGTTGGCCCGGTAGCTCAGTTGGTAGAGCAGCGGATTGAAAATCCGCGTGTCGATGGTTCGATTCCGTCCCAGGCCACCACAGTTGCAAGAAGGCCCGGAAATCGCAAGGTTTCCGGGCCTTTTCTATGGTTCTCCTTCAACGCGTCCCGTCGCAGTTGGCGCGCCCGGCGAAGCTTCCGTCCCGCGTGCTAAAATTCGTGTCCGCTCAAGGACTTGCAGCATTCGGCCGGCAAGTCCTTTGTCGTTTTCGAGGTGTCGAGCGCGTCGCGGACCCGGTTTGCGAATGAGTGTCGACGATAAGCACGGTATAAGCCCCGCGTGCGCTCCGGCGAATCGAGGCCCTCTATACTGAATTGGCCGGTCTTCGCCGGCCGCGCGAAGGCGGGTCGTACACCGCGGCATCGCGCGCCCTATCAGCCACATTCACGGAGTTTCACGGTGACTCGGACAGACGCTAAGGACAGCGCGCTCGTGCTGTTTTCCGGCGGCCAGGACTCGGCTACGTGCCTTGCCTGGGCACTCGAACGCTACAAGACGGTCGAGACCCTCGGCTTCGACTACGGCCAGCGGCATCGCGTGGAACTGGAATGCCGCGACGGTTTTCGCGCGGCGGTGACGCGCGAATTTCCGCACTGGGCGGACCGGCTCGGCGACGATCACATGATCGACCTGTCGGTGCTCGGCGCGATCAGCGAAACCGCGATGACGCGCGAAATCGAAATCGAAGCGACGGCCAATGGCTTGCCGAACACCTTCGTGCCGGGCCGCAATCTGATGTTCATGACGATCGCGGCGGCGGTGGCGTATCGGCGGGGATTGAAGGTGCTCGTCGGCGGTATGTGCGAGACGGATTTCTCGGGCTACCCCGACTGCCGCGACGACACGATGAAGGCGCTGCAAGTCGCGCTGAATCTCGGCATGGAAACGCGCTACGCGCTGGAAACGCCGCTGATGTGGCTCGACAAGGCCGATACGTGGCGCCTCGCCGAAACGCTAGGCGGCGAGAAACTCGTCGAACTGGTGCGCGTCGAGACGCACACGTGCTATGTCGGCGAGCGCGCCGAGTTGCACGAATGGGGCTTCGGCTGCGGCCAGTGTCCGGCGTGCAAGCTGCGCAAGCGCGGCTTCGAGGCGTATCGCGCGGGCGAGCAGGTGACGACCGAACCGGTCTGATTTTTTTGGGAACGACAGAGCAGTCAT
Source organism: Caballeronia sp. LZ024 (assembly GCF_031451455.1). Classification (NCBI taxonomy): domain Bacteria; kingdom Pseudomonadati; phylum Pseudomonadota; class Betaproteobacteria; order Burkholderiales; family Burkholderiaceae; genus Caballeronia; species Caballeronia sp. LZ024. Next base: position 51,731 of record NZ_JARUXL010000001.1, read on the forward strand.
GACGTACGCGGTAAAGGAAATCTTCTACACGTTGCAGGGCGAGGGCGCGAACGCCGGGCGCCCGGCCGTGTTCTGCCGCTTCGCCGGCTGCAATCTGTGGTCCGGCCGCGAGGAAGACCGCGCCGGGGCCGTCTGCCAGTTCTGCGACACCGACTTCGTCGGCACCGACGGGGAGAACGGCGGCAAGTACCGCACGCCGGCCGATCTCGTCGCGATGATCGCGTCGCAGTGGCCGGCAGGCGAGGCGCACAAGTTCGTCGTGTGTACGGGCGGCGAGCCGATGCTGCAAATCGATCAGCCGTTCGTCGATGCGCTGCACGAAGCCGGTTTCGAAATCGCGATCGAGACGAACGGTTCGCTGCCGGTGCTCGACACGATCGACTGGATTTGCGTGAGTCCGAAGGCCGACGCGCCGCTCGTCGTGACGAAAGGCAACGAGCTGAAAGTGGTCGTGCCGCAAGACAACCAGCGTCTCGCCGACTACGCGAAGCTCGACTTCGAGTATTTCCTCGTGCAGCCGATGGACGGTCCGTCGCGCGACATCAACACGAAGCTCGCGATCGACTGGTGCAAGCGACATCCGAAGTGGCGCCTGTCGATGCAGACCCACAAGTACCTGAACATTCCCTGATTCAAGAAGATTGAGCCGACGTGCAGACGATTACCCGAAAACTCGAATTCGACGCGGGCCACCGCATCCCCGATCACCGCAGCCAGTGCCGCAACCTGCACGGGCATCGTTACGTGCTGGAGATCACGCTGCAAGGCGATCTCGTCGACACGGAAGGCGCGCCGGATCGCGGCATGGTGATGGATTTCGCCGACGTGAAATCGCTCGCGATGGAGCATCTCGTGAACAAGTGGGACCACGCGTTTCTCGTCTACGAAGGCGACGCGAAAGTGCGCGAATTCCTCGATTCGATGGCGGGCCACAAGACCGTTGTGCTCGACCGCATTCCGACCGTCGAGAACATGGCGGCGGTGGCGTTCGGCATTCTCGCCGAGGTCTACGATGCGCATTACGGCGTCAATCTGAAACTCAAGCGCGTGCGTCTCTACGAAACGCCGAACTGCTGGGCCGACGTCGAACGCGCCTGAACGGGCGCTGCGGCGCCGCCGTTTTTGTCACGGTATGATCGCCCGATAAGCCGCTTCTGACCGGGCGGCGCGAAAACGGAGCGAGACCCATGCCGTCGTCCTTTCTGCCACCCGCCGCGCTCCACCACGGAGCCGCGCGTTGAGCACCTTCACCAATCCCCTCAAGCAGCGCTTCGCCGAGTCGGGCACCCTGTTCGGCTTGTGGCTGTCGCTCGGCAGCGCCGACGCCGCCGAAGCGCTCGCGCACGCCGGCTTCGACTGGCTGTGTATCGACATGGAGCATTCGGCGAACGACAGCCGCGATGTCGTCGATCAGTTGCGCGCGATCGCCGCCGCGCATCTGCCGAGCGAGCCGGTCGTGCGTGTGCCGGCCGCCGAGGGCTGGCTCGTCAAGCGCGTGCTCGACGCGGGCGCGCGCACGCTGATGTTTCCGAACGTCGAGTCCGCCGACGAGGCGGCGCGCATCGTGCGCCTCACGCACTATCCGACCGCCGACGCGCGCGACGGTCTACGCGGTGCGGCGGGCGCCGTGCGCGCGGCGGCCTACGGCATGCGCCGCGACTACATGACGAGCGCCAACGCGCAGATCGCGACCATCGTGCAGATCGAATCCGCTGCGGCGCTGGACGCCGTCGACGCGATCGCCGCGACGCCCGGCATCGACTGCCTGTTCATCGGACCGGCCGATCTCGCGGCGAGTCTCGGCCATCTCGGCGACGCGAAGCATCCCGACGTGCAGGCAGCGATCGAACGCGTCGTCGCGGCGGCGCAGCGCGCGGGCATCGCGAGCGGCATCTTCGCGCTCGACGTCGCGAGCGCGCGCCAGTATGCGCAGGCGGGCATCAAGGTGATCTCGCTGGCATCCGACGGGATGTGGCTGTTGAAAGCGACGCGTCAGGCGTTGCAGGAGGCTCGGACATGAACACGTTCAAGTGGGGCAGTGCGGTCGCGCTGGTGCTGGCGTTGAGCGGCCCGGCGCACGCGCAGACGCAATTGAAATCAGAGGATGTCGCGACGCAGAACGCGGTCGCGAATTACAACGCCGGCAATTTGATCGCGGCGCGTTCCGAGTTCCGGCGCGCGGCGCAAAAGGGCAGTCGTCTCGCGGAATTCAACTACGCGATGATGCTGCTCAACGGCGAAGGCGGTCCCGCCGACATCGACGAAGGCAAGGTGTGGCTGCGCCGCGCCGCCGATGCCAACATGACGCACGCGCAATACGTCTACGGCAAGATGTATGACGACGGCGAGTTCGTCGAGAAGGACCCGGCGGAGGCGCATCGCTGGTTCCTGCGCGCGGCGAACCAGGGGCACGTGCAGGCGGAACTTGCGCTCGCGAACCAATTTCTCGACGGACGCGGCACCGCGCGCGACAACTCGCAGGCGTTCAACTGGTACAAGAAAGCGGCGCAAGGCGGCGACATGACCGCGCAGTACGTGGCCGGATCGTTTTACGAGCGCGGCGGCGATGGCGTCGAGCGGAACCTCAACGTCGCGCGCGCGTACTATGCGGCGGCCGCTGCTCAGGGCGATCCCGCCGCGAAGCTCAAATATCAGCAACTCAGCGCCGAACTGGAGCGCAGCAAGCCGCAGTAAAGCGTCGCGGACAAACGAAAAGGCCGTTCCGGAATGATCCGGAACGGCCTTTTTTGCTGCCTGATCGAAGAAAGAACCGCGCCTAACTCTGCATCAATCGCTTCTGCCGCGCGACGCTCATGATGAGACCGACCGCGACGCCGAGCGTCGTCAGCGCCGTGCCGCCGTAACTCATGAACGGCAACGGAACGCCGACCACCGGCAGAATGCCGCTCACCATCCCGATATTGACGAACGCGTAGGTGAAGAACGCGAGCGTCAGCGATCCCGCGAGCAGCCGTCCGAACATCGTCGAGCCGTTCGCGGCGATGTAAAGCCCGCGCGCGATCAGCGCCATATAGAGAAAGAGCAGGACGAGGCCGCCGGCAAGGCCGAATTCCTCCGAGAAGACCGCGAAGATGAAGTCGGTATGTTTCTCGGGGATGAACTCCAGGTGCGCCTGCGTGCCCTTCAGCCAGCCTTTGCCGAGCGTGCCGCCGGAACCGATCGCGATGACCGCCTGGATCGTGTGAAAGCCCTTGCCGAGCGGATCGGAAGTCGGATCGAGCAGCGTGCAGATGCGGTGCTTTTGATAATCGTGCATCAGCGGCCAGTTCACTTCGGGCTGGCAGATGCGGTTCTGGAACACGGCGACGCACGCCACCACGACGACACCCGCCGCCAGCACCGGCACGAGCAGCTTGAAACTCAGTCCCGCGAAGTAGATGACGAAGAAGCCGGCTGCGAACACGAGCACCGCGGTGCCGAGATCGGGCTGCTTCGCGATCAGGCCGACGGGCACCATCAGGATCAGAAAGCCGACGATGTAATCCCACCAGCGGATCTGGCCTTCGCGCCGCTGGTAGTACCACGCGAGCATCAGCGGCATCGCGATCTTCATGATCTCGGACGGCTGGATCACCACGCCGACGTTCAGCCAGCGCTTGGCGCCCTTGCGCGTGAGCCCGAAGGTCGCGACCGCGATCAAGAGCGCGACGCCGAACGTGTAGAGCGGCACGGCGAAGCGCATGAGCGTCGGCGGCGGAATGTTCGCGAGGATCCACATGAGGCCGAAGGTCAGCATGATGTTGCGCAGCTGGTCTTCGACGCGGCCGGGCATGTCGAGACTCGCGCTGTACAGCGTGACGATGCCGACGCACAGCAGCAGAAACACGATCAGCGCGAGCGGGCGGTCGAAGCCCGCGAACATGCGTTTTGCCCGGTCGATCCAGGCGCGCTTGTCGAATTGCATCCTGTTCTCCCCTTATTCGTCGATGCCGCCCGTAGGCGCCAGGGTTTGGACCGTGTCGTTACGCGGAATGGCCGGCTGCGACGCGCCGCCCGGGCCTTTCGGTGCGCGCTTGCGATTCGGCGCGGTCGTAGCCGATGCGGCGGCCGGCGCGGAAGCGGCGCGGACAGCCGGAGCCGAAGCCGGGCGGGCAGCGGGCGCCGCGGGTGCTGCGGGCGTGACAGCCGCCGAGGCGGCGCGCGGCGCGCTCGCCGCCTTGCCGCCCGCCACGACGCGCGATGCCGCCTGCGCGACCGCCGGATTCGACGCCGCCGCGGGTGAAAACGCCGGCGATGCGTTCGCGACCGACGCGGGCAACGCCGCCTCGACGGGCGACTGTCCGCCGCCGATGACGGGCGTCCCGGCATCCACCGTCGCCGATGCCGCTGCCGCGACGGCCGCGGCCTGCGCGCCCGGCTTCAGCTTGTCGACGAGGTAATAGTCGAGCACCTTGCGCGCGATCGGGCCCGCCGCTTCCGCGCCCCAGCCGCCGTTTTCGACGATGAGCGCGAGCGCGATCTTCGGCTGCTCCGCCGGCGCGAACGCGATGAAGAGCGCGTGGTCGCGCAGATGTTCCGCGATCGCGTGGCCCTTGTAGTTCGCGCCTTGCAGCGAGTAGACCTGCGCGGTGCCCGTCTTGCCCGCCGCCAGATACGGCGCGCCGATGAACACTTTCGACGCCGTCCCGTTCGTCACGACGCCTTCCATCGCGCGCTTGATGACGTCGATGTCCTGCTGGCGTACGGCGATCTTGTCGCTCGGATCGCGCACGGTGACCCGCATGTCCTTGGTGATCGGATTCTCGATGTCGCGCACGAGGTGCGGCTTCATCACGACGCCGTCGTTGGCGAGCGTCGCGGTGGCGTGCGCGAGCTGGAGAATCGTGAACGAGTTGTAGCCCTGGCCGATGCCGAGACTGATCGTTTCGCCTTCGTACCAGCGTTGCTGCTCGGGCTTGCGGTACGCCTTCTTCTTCCATTCCGTCGACGGAAGAATGCCGCGCGCTTCGCCGGAAATGTCGATGCCGGTGATCTGGCCGAATCCCCACGGCTTCATGAAGCCCGCCATCGCGTTCACGCCGAGATCGCGCGCGAGCATGTAGAAATACGTATCGTTCGACACGACGATCGCGCGGTTCATGTCGACCCAGCCCTGGCCGGAGCGCACGTCGTTGCGGAACGTGTGGCCGCCGAACGTGAAGTAGCCCGGGTCCTGGAAGCCCCAGCCGGGCGTGCGCTTCTTGAGCGTGAGTGCGGCGAGCGCCATGAACGGCTTGTAGGTCGAGCCCGGCGGATACGTGCCGTGCAGCGGACGGTTCAAGAGCGGATGCTCGGGCGAATTGTTGAGCGAGTCCCAAGTCTGCTGGTCGATGCCGTCGACGAAGGAATTCGGATCGAAGCTCGGCGCCGAGACGAACGCGAGAACGTCGCCCGTCGCCGGCTCGATCGCGACGAGCGCGCCCTTCTTGCCTGCGAACGCCTGCTCGGCGACCTGCTGCAAGCCGATATCCAGCGATAGCACGAGGTTGTTGCCCGGCGTCGCCTGCGTGCGCGACATCGTGCGCACGGGACGCCCGCCTGCGGTCACTTCGACTTCCTCGAAACCCGTCAGGCCGTGCAGCTCGGTCTCGTAACTCTGCTCGACGCCGATCTTGCCGACGTAGTCCGTGCCCTTGTAATTGTTCGCGTCGAGCCGCGGATCGTAATGTTCGGGATTGGCGTCGTTCTGGTCGCTGGCGTTGTCGATGCGTTCCTGGTCGCGCTGCGAAATCCGCCCGATATAGCCGATCACATGCGCCGCCGTCGGCCCGAGCGGATATTGGCGGAACAGGCGCGCGCGCACTTCGACGCCCGGAAAGCGAAAACGCTGCGCGGTGAAGCGCGCGACTTCCTCGTCGGTGAGGCGCGTGCGGATCGGCAGGCTTTCGAAGTTCTTCGAATCTTCGAGGAGCTTCTTGAAACGCCGGCGGTCGCGGGCGTCGATGGGAATGACCTGCGCGAGGTTGTCGATTTCCTCATCGAGCGTGCCGTTGATCTTCGACGGCGTGATTTCGAGCGTGTAAGCCGAATAGTTCTTCGCGAGGACGACGCCGTTGCGGTCGGTGATGATGCCGCGGTTCGGCACGATCGGCGCGACCGAGATGCGGTTTTCGTTCGCCTGCAGCGAGTACTTGCTGAAATGCCAGACCTGCAGATACAGAAAGCGCAGGCCGATCAGCCCGAAGCAGATGAACACGAACAGACCCGCCGCCGCGACGCGCAGGCGGAATCTCGACAACAGTTGTTCGGCGTTCTTGATCTCGGTCATGCAAATGTCGCGTCAGGTCGCGATTTCAGTGTAGCTCCCGCGCCGCGCGCCATCGAAAGGAATGGTGCGCGACGGGGTTCAGATGGGGCGGGTATCGTCGGGGTCGGCGGCGCGGCGTTGCGGTATCAAGAGAAGAAAGCTCGCGACCGGCCACAGGAGCGCTTCGACGAAGCCGTCGATCAGATAGCCCCAGCCGGGAAACGCGGCGCCCGTCAGCAGACGGATCACGAACGGCACGAGATGCGCGCCGACCAGGAGCGGCGCGACGACGAACGCCTGCACCGGTAGCGACATCCACAGCACGCGACGGTGGATCGTGATCGCGCCGTAGGACAGGAGCGTGTAGGCGAGCGCGTGTTCGCCGAGCAGGCTGGCGTTGTGCACGTCCATCAGAAGGCCGAGCATGAACGCGATACCCATGCCGACCTTGCGCGGCTGGTGGACGTTCCAGAACAGCAGCACGAGCGCGACGACGTCCGGCACCGCGATCATGCGGCCCCACGGCATCAGGTTCAGCAGGAAGGCGGCGGCCAGGCTGAACGTGATGAAATACGGGTTGACCGGCTGCAGGATGTATTGCGGCCGGTTCATTGCGCGACTCCCGATGCGGCCCGCGGCAAGTGCGCTTTTCTGCTCTTGTGCGGCGTGGGCGCGGAGGCGGGTTTGACCGGCGCGGCAGATGTCGCGGACGCGGGCGCGGGCGTGGCGGGCTTCGGCGCGGCCGCGGGCGTCGCGGCAGCGGAGGCCGGAGCCGCCGCAGACGCCGCGCTTCCCGGCGCAGGCGCCGCGGCCTTCGACGTCTTACCCTTCTTGCCCTTGGCTTCCTTGGCGGCGGCCGCCGCCGCAGCCGCTTCGACTTCGACCGGATTCGGCGGGACGTTCACGTTGTAGTGCAGAACGAGCAACTGGCGCGCGCCACGCACCGGCGCTACCGGCAGGCATACGACGCGCGCGAACGCGGTATCGGCTTGCTTGTCGACGCGCACGACCTTCGCCACGGCCAGCCCCGGCGGATAGATGCCATCGAGACCGCTCGTCACTAACTGGTCGCCGGCCTGGACGTCGGCGCTGATCGGCACGAAACGCAGATCGAGCGTATCGCCCTTCGGCGTGCCGTAGATCACGCTGCGCAGCCCGGTACGCACGATCTGAACCGGCACTGCCTGGTCCTTGTCGGACAGCAGCGTGACTTCCGACTGCAGCGGGAATACGCGCGTGACCTGACCGATCACGCCGTCTTCGTTGACGACCGGTGCGCCGTCCTGGATGCCCTGTTGCGCGCCCTTGCCGATCACGACCTTCTGCGTGAACGGATCGCGCGTGTCGTACTGGACTTCGGCGGGCGTGGTTTGCGTCGTGGCGCGCGACTGCAACTGCAAGAGCGCCCGCAGATGCGTGTTCTCGATGCTCAGTTGCTCGGCGTCGCCGGCCTTGATGGAAAGCCCGAGGTTCTTGTCGGCGAGCTTCTGGTTCTCGCTGCGCAAAGTCGCGCTGGTGATCGCGAGATCGGTCGCGCCCATGAAGATGTCGCGCGGTACGAGCGCGGCACGCTGCAAAGGATAAAGGCCCGCACCAAGCACGCCCCGGACGATTTCGAGCGTGTTGAAGCGGGCATCGGAGATGAGCAGCGCGAGTGCGAGCACCACGAAGAAGATCAGCCGCGCGAGCGCAGACGGGCCTTGCTTGAAAAGTGGCGGCGGACTGTATTCCATGGTCGGCGCCGAGGGCGTGAGCGGTTGGATCAATGCTGCAGGTTCGGCCTTACGGCCCGGCCTGCCCTACGCTGTTTCGACAACGGCCCGGACGAGCGCCGGGCCGTGCGAGCGTCGCGTGACGCGGATGCTGCGTCGATTCGTCGGGGCGCGCGCGGAAGGAATCAACCCGACGCCCCGTCGACTTTACTCGTAGGAGAAGATGCTGCCGAGCTTGTCCATGCGCTCGAGCGCCATGCCCGAACCCCGCACGACGCACGTCAGCGGATCTTCGGCGACGAGCACCGGCAGACCGGTTTCTTCCGCGAGCAGACGGTCGAGGTCGCGCAGGAGCGCGCCGCCGCCCGTCAGCATCATGCCGCGTTCGGCGATGTCGGCGCCGAGTTCCGGCGGCGTCTGTTCGAGCGCGATCTTGACCGACGACACGATCTGGTTCAGCGGATCGGTCAGCGCTTCGAGAATTTCATTGCTCGAAATGGTGAAGCTGCGCGGAATGCCTTCGGAGAGGTTACGGCCCTTGACTTCCATCTCCTTGACTTCGGAGCCGGGGAACGCCGAACCGATTTCCTTCTTGATGGCTTCGGCCGTCTGCTCGCCGATCAGCATGCCGTAGTTGCGGCGGATGTAGTTGACGATGGCTTCGTCGAACTTGTCGCCGCCCACGCGCACCGAACCCTTGTACACGATGCCGCCGAGCGAGATCACGCCGACTTCCGTCGTGCCGCCGCCGATGTCGACGACCATCGAGCCGGTTGCTTCCGACACCGGCAGGCCCGCGCCGATCGCAGCCGCCATCGGCTCTTCGATCAGATAGACCTGCGAGGCACCGGCGCCGTGCGCGGCTTCCTTGATCGCGCGACGCTCGACCTGGGTGGAACCGCACGGCACGCAGATGATGATGCGCGGCGAAGGCGAGAACATCCGCGATTCGTGCGCCGTCTTGATGAACTGCTTGATCATCTGCTCGGTGACGGTGAAGTCGGCGATCACGCCGTCCTTCATCGGGCGGATCGCCTCGATGTTGCCCGGCACCTTGCCGAGCATCTGTTTTGCTTCCTTGCCGACGGCTTGAATCGTCTTCTTGCCGTTGGGGCCGCCTTCCTGACGGATGGATACCACTGAAGGCTCGTCGAGGACGATGCCCTTGCCGCGCATGTAGATCAGCGTGTTGGCGGTACCGAGATCAATCGCCAGGTCGTTGGAAAAGTAGCTGCGCAAAAAACCGAACATTCAAAAATCCTGTCTCGCGGGGAGCCGTGCCTCGCTTCGAGCGCCTGGGACGGCAGCGGAAAAATAACAGTTTGCAGGCAGCGAAGGATGTCGCCGCGAAATGCAAAACTGCGAAGAAATCTACCGGGGGAAAGGGACTAGCCTCGCAAACGTTTCTCGCGAAAGCTGATTTCGGGAGAACCTTGCTGGCCGCTCGATCCGGATTTGGTTGGAACGCGTAATGATACCTTATAATTTTGGAGTATCTATAGGAATTGGACGGTACTTTTTGCCATCATCAGGCCCGTTTTCGTGGTCTCCTCGATGGCTCCGCTGCGTGACGTAACTCCCTGTCCCGTCGAATGTTTTCGGTTTCGTGACAGTTCAAGCTTTCTCCGGTGATCGAATGTCTTTGACCCTGACCGATGTAAAACGCATTGCGCACCTCGCGCGCCTCGAATTGCCCGAGCAGGAGGCCGAGCCGACGCTCGCGCGCCTCAACGATTTCTTCGGCCTCGTCGAGCAGATGCAGGCCGTCGATACCACCGGCATCGAGCCGCTCGCGCATCCGATCGAGCAGATCGAAGAGGTCGCGCTGCGTCTGCGCCGCGACGCTGTTACAGAGCAGGTAAACCGCGAAGAGTTCCAGCGTTCCGCGCCCGCCGTGCAAGACGGGCTGTATCTCGTGCCGAAGGTGATCGAATAGGCGCGGTCATCGCGACCGCTTCCCCGGCTGTAAAACAGCCCACCGGAAAAGTCACGGTGCGCGTCACGAACGACGCTGCGCCCATCAGGAAATTGCAATGCATCAGAAAAGTTTGACCGAACTGCGCGCGGCGCTCGACGCGAAGGACATCTCCGCCGTCGAACTGGCGCAGCTTTACCTGCAGCGCATCGAGGCCGCGAAGGAACTGAACGCGTTCATCGGCGTCGATCGCGATCTCACGTTCCTTCAGGCGAAAGCCGCTGACGAGCGCCTCGCGAAGGGCGACGCGGGCCCGCTCACCGGCTTGCCGATCGCGCACAAGGACGTGTTCGTCACGCGCGGCTGGGCGTCGACGGCCGGTTCGAAGATGCTCGAACACTACGCGAGTCCGTTCGATGCGACCGTCGTCGATCGCTTGAGTCAGGCGGGCATGGTCTGCCTCGGCAAGACCAACATGGACGAATTCGCGATGGGTTCGTCCAACGAGAATTCGTATTTCGGCGCCGTGAAGAACCCGTGGGACCTGAAGGCCGTGCCGGGCGGCTCGTCGGGCGGATCGGCCGCGGCGGTCGCCGCGCGTCTCGCGCCGGCGGCGACCGGCACCGACACCGGCGGCTCGATTCGCCAGCCCGCGTCGTTCACCGGCATCACCGGCATCAAGCCGACTTACGGCCGCGTGTCGCGCTACGGGATGATCGCGTTCGCGTCGTCGCTGGATCAGGGCGGCCCGATGGCGCAGACCGCCGCCGACTGCGCGACGCTCCTTAACGCAATCGCCTCCTTCGACGAGCGCGATTCCACCAGCCTGCAACGCGACGACGAAGACTACACGCGCTATCTCGGCCAGCGCTGGTCGGGCGACGACGCGGCGAAACCGCTCGCCGGGCTGCGCATCGGCATGCCGAAGGAGTACTTCGGCGCGGGTCTTGCCGACGACGTGCGCGCCGCCATCGACGCTGCGCTTAAAGCTTACGAAGCGCTCGGCGCGACGCTCGTCGAGGTGTCGCTGCCGAAGACCGAGCTGTCGATTCCCGTGTACTACGTGATCGCGCCGGCGGAGGCGTCGTCGAACCTGTCGCGTTTCGATGGCGTGCGCTACGGCCATCGCGCGGCGCAGTACGGCGATCTGCTCGACATGTACAAGAAGTCGCGCGCGGAAGGCTTCGGCCCGGAAGTGAAGCGCCGGATTCTCGTCGGCACGTATGTGCTGTCGCACGGCTACTACGACGCGTATTACCTGCAGGCGCAGAAGATCCGCCGCATCATCGCGCGCGATTTCCAGGAAGCGTTCAGCCATTGCGACGTCATCATGGGACCGGTCGCGCCGACGGTCGCGTGGAATCTCGGCGAGAAGGCCGACGATCCGGTCCAGATGTATCTCGCCGATATCTACACGCTGTCCACGAGCCTCGCGGGGCTGCCCGGCATGAGCATTCCGTGCGGCTTCGGCGCCGGTGCGAACGCAGTGCGGCCGGTCGGCTTGCAGATCGTCGGCAACTATTTCAACGAAGCCCGGATGCTCCAGGTCGCCGACGCGTTCCAGCGCGCGACCGACTGGCATCAGAAGTCACCATCGGCACCGGCGGGGGTATGAACATGCAGTGGGAAGTCGTAATCGGTCTCGAGACGCACGCGCAGTTGTCGACCGTCTCCAAGATTTTCTCGGGCGCGGCAACCGAGTTCGGCGCCTCGCCGAACTCGCAGGCGTGCCCCGTCGATCTCGCGCTGCCGGGCGTGCTGCCCGTGGCGAACCGCGGCGCCGTCGAGCGCGCGATCTGCTTCGGCCTCGCGATCGGCGCGCATATCGCGCCGCGCAGCGTCTTCGCGCGCAAGAACTACTTTTATCCCGATCTGCCGAAGGGCTATCAGATCAGCCAGTACGAGATTCCCGTCGTGCAGGGCGGCACGCTGACGATCCAGGTTCCGGCCAACGAAAAGGCTGGCAAGGACGCATACGAGAAGACCGTCAACCTGACGCGCGCACACCTCGAAGAAGACGCCGGCAAGTCGCTGCATGAAGACTTCGCGAACATGACGGGCATCGACCTGAACCGCGCCGGCACGCCGCTGCTCGAAATCGTCACGGAGCCGGAGATGCGTTCCGCCGCCGAAGCGGTCGCGTATGCGAAGGCGCTGCACGGGCTCGTGGTGTGGCTCGGCATCTGCGACGGCAACATGCAGGAAGGCTCGTTCCGCTGCGACGCGAACGTCTCCGTGCGGCCGGTCGGGCAGGCGGAATTCGGCACGCGCGCCGAGATCAAGAACCTCAACTCGTTCCGCTTTCTCGAAGAAGCCATTCAGTACGAAGTGCGCCGCCAGATCGAATTGATCGAAGACGGCGGCACTGTCGTGCAGGAAACGCGTCTTTACGACCCGGACAAGCGCGAAACGCGTTCGATGCGCAGCAAGGAAGACGCGCACGATTACCGCTATTTCCCCGATCCCGACCTGATGCCGCTCGTCATCGACCACGACTGGGTGAACCGCGTGAAGAGCGGGATGCCCGAGTTGCCGGAAGCGATGCAGACGCGTTTCGTCGAGCAGTACGGTCTCACGCGCTACGACGCGGCGGGGCTCACGTCGTCGAAGGCGATGGCGGCTTACTACGAAGCGCTCGTCCAGAAGGCCGGCGCGGCGCAGGCGAAGGTCGCGGCGAACTGGCTGATGGGCGATGTTTCCGCGCAGCTCAACCGCGAATCGCTCGACATCGCGCAGTCGCCGGTGTCCGCCGCGCAGCTCGCGCTGATCGTCCAGCGCATCGCGGACGGCACCATCTCCAACAAGATCGCGAAGGACATTTTCCAGGCGATCTGGGAAGAGAAGGCGACCGACGAAGCCGCGGCCGACCGCATCATCGAAGCGAAGGGCCTCAAGCAGATTTCGGACACCGGCGCGCTGGAAGCGATCATCGACGAGGTGCTCGCGGCGAACCAGAAGTCGGTCGAGGAATTCCGCGCAGGCAAGGAAAAGGCGTTCAACGCGCTGATCGGGCAGGCCATGAAAGCGACCAAGGGCCGTGCGAATCCGCAGCAGGTCAACGACCTTTTGAAGAAGAAACTATCCTGATAGCCTTCTGAGCGTGTAACGAACGGGCTGTTGCCGTCTAGCTTGGCAGCAGCCCGTTTCCATTTGGAGCGCGATGTGGCAAAAAAACCCGATCTCGACGATTTCCGCGTGCCGTTCTTCGACGGCGGCAAGAAGCTCAAACCGTTCGACCTGACGTCGGTCGATTGCTCCGCCAAACCGTTTTCGACGGGATCGAAGGACCTGGATCGCGTGCGGCTGTCGGAGGTCGGCGCCGCGCTCGACGAACTCCAGGAGAAGCTGCATGCACAGCGGCGCCAGCGCGTGCTGCTCGTGCTCCAGGGCATGGATACGAGCGGCAAGGACGGGACGATCCGCGCCGTCTTCCACGAGGTCGATCCACTGGGCCTGCGGATCGTGCCGTTCAAGGCGCCGAGCGAGCGCGAAGCCGCGCACGATTTCCTCTGGCGCATCCACGCGCAGGCGCCGATGGCGGGCGAGCTCTGCATATTCAACCGCAGCCACTACGAAGACGTGCTCGTGCCGCGCGTGCTGAAGCTGATCGACGACGACGAATGCGAGCGCCGCTACCGTCACATCCGCGAATTCGAAGCGCTGCTCGCGGACAGCGGCACGACCATCGTCAAATGCTTCCTGCACATCTCGAAGGACGAGCAGCGCGCGCGCCTGCAGGCACGTATCGACGATCCGACCAAGCACTGGAAGTTCGACGCCTCGGACCTCGAAGCCCGCAAGCAATGGGACGACTATCAGCAGGCGTATTCGGTGGCGCTCGGCGCGACGTCGACTGACTACGCGCCGTGGTACATCATTCCGGGCAACTCGAAAACGCATCGCAACGTGATGGTCGCGGAACTGCTGCTGCGCACGTTGCAGGCGCTGAAGCTCGAATTTCCGCCGGCGAAGGCGTCGCTCAAGGGCATCGAGGTCGAGTGAACCGCAATCCATCAAAACAAAAGGAAGGTCTATGTTTCGCGTGATTACCGCCAATCTGAACGGCATTCGCTCGGCCGCCCGGAAAGGCTTCTTCGACTGGTTCGGCGAACAGGGCGCGGATGTCGTCTGCGTGCAGGAAATCAAGTGCTCGCAGGACGATCTCACGCCCGAGTTCCTCGCGCCGCACGGCTTTCAGGGCTATTTCCAGCACGCGGTGAAGAAGGGCTACAGCGGCGCCGGACTGTACACGCGGCATGAACCGGACGAGGTGGTCATCGGCTTCGGCAGCGAGGAGTTCGACCCGGAAGGGCGCTACGTGGAAGCGCGGTTCGGCAAGCTGTCGGTGGTGTCGGTCTATGTGCCGTCGGGGTCGAGCGGCGACGAGCGCCAGCAAGCCAAGTACCGCTTCATGGACGAGTTCATGCCGCATCTGGCGGCGCTCTCGAAGGAGCGCGAAGTGATCCTGTGCGGCGACGTGAACATCGTGCACAAGGAAATCGACATCAAGAACTGGAAGAGCAATCAGAAGAACTCGGGTTGCCTGCCGCAAGAACGCGAATGGCTGACGAAGCTCTTCGACGATGTCGGCTACGTCGACGTGTTCCGCACGCTCGACACGCGTCCCGAGCAGTACACGTGGTGGAGCAATCGCGGACAGGCCTACGCGAAGAACGTCGGGTGGCGCATCGACTATCAGATCGCGACGGCCGAAGTCGCCGCGACGGCGAAGTCGACGTCGGTGTATCGCGAGGTGAAGTTCAGCGACCACGCGCCGCTGATCGTGGATTACGACTGGAAGGTGAAGAAGTGAATCAGCGGCCGGTCTTCTTGAACCGGCCGAGTCCCGCGTAGTTCGGCAACTGGTCGATCGTCTTGCCGACTGCCTTGGCGTACAGCGGCATCATGTCCGGCATGCGCTTGACGAGATCCTGCCGGCGCTCCGATCCATATGGATGCATCCAGATGAAGCCGTTTTCCGAGCGGCGCGTCGCCGAGTCGATCTTGTTCCAGAGCGTGATGGCGGCGCGCGGATCGTAGCCCGCGCGCGACGCGATTTCGCTGCCGATCACGTCGGCTTCGGTTTCATCTGCCGGCGAATAGCGCATCGCCAGCAATTGCTCGCCGATACCCAACTGCGTCGAGCCGAGATCGACGAAACCGAAGAGCTGCGGCACCGTGCCCGCGCTCAGTTGCGCGGCCTGCTGGCGGCCGAGCCGCTCGCGCGAATGCTCGCGCAGCGCGTGGGCGATCTCGTGGCCCGCCATCATGCCGATTTCGTTGTCGTTCAGGCGCAGCTTGTCGATCAGTCCGCTGTAGATCACGATCTTGCCGCCCGGCAGGCAATACATGCGGATCTCGCTGGACTTGACGACATTGATCTCCCACTTCCAGTGCTTCGAGCGGTCGTTCCACTTCAGCGCGAACGGAATCTCGTGATTCACGATGTCGCGCGTGCGCTTGACGAGCGCGTTGCCGTCGCCGAGCAGGGTCTTGTTGTGCTCCGCCTCGCGCAGGATCTGCGCGTATTCCTGCGCGGCCTGCTGTTCGAGCGTCGCCGAAGGAATCAGGTTGCGAAAGAGCGCGGCGTTGCCGAAGCGGATCTGGTTGTCCGGCGCCGCATAAGGCGGCGGGGCGCGCTGGGCGTCCTGCGCGTCGGGCGCATCGGCGGCGTGAGAGGACGCTGACGCGAGCGTCAGCGTGGAAAAGACGAACAGGGCGGCGCGGATCGGGACGTGCACCGTCATCGTTGGGCTCTCCAGGGCGCGATCTTCGGCAACAGTAACATGCCCGGAATCGAGAGCGCGGTGCAGATCATGAAGTACTCGAACCAGCCCGTCTGCGCGACGATAAAGCCGCTCGACGCCGACGCCAGCGTGCGCGGCACCGAAGCGAGGCTCGTGAAGAGCGCGAACTGCGTGGCGGTGTAGCGCGGGTCGGTCGTGCTCGCGATGTAGGCGGTGAACGCGGCCATCGTGAGGCCGGTCGCGAAGGTTTCGAAGCCGTAGAGGCCGCCGAGCGCGAGCGGCGACGGCCCGAGTTTCGCGAGCCACGCGAAGCCGAGCGTCGAGACGATCTGCAGCACGCCGAAAATCCACAGCCCGCGCGCAATGCCGATCTTCACGAGCCAGATTCCGCCGATGATTCCGCCCGCGAGGCTCGCCCAGAACGCGACCGTCTTCGCGATCACGCCGATCTGCGTCATGTTGAAGCCGATGTCGAGGAAGAACGAGGTCGACAGGGTGGTCGCCATCGTGTCGCCGAGCTTGTAGAGGAAGATGAAGCCGAGGACGAGCAACGCCGTGCGCCAGCCGTCGCGCGAGACGAACTCGTGGAACGGCTCGACGATCGCCTCGCGCAGGTTCTTCGGCGGCGCGCCGTGCACTTCCGGTTCCTTCACGACGAGCGTCATCACGATGCCCGGCAGCATGAACGCCGCGGTGACGATGAAGACGGTGGACCACGGCAGGTGATCGGCGAGGATCAGCGCGAGCGAGCCGGGAATCAGCGCCGCGATCTTGTACGCGTTCACATGGACCGCGTTGCCGAGTCCCTGCTCGGTGTCGGCGAGCAGTTCGCGGCGGTAGGCGTCGATCGAAATGTCCTGGCTCGCGCCGAAAAACGCGACGAGCGCCGTGAGCGCGGCCACGCTCCAGATGTCCTTCGCCGGTGAGATGAAGCCGAGCGCGCCGATCGCCGCCGCGACCAGCAACTGCGTGACGAGCATCCAGCCGCGCCGTCTGCCGGGCCGCCAGCCGGGCAGGCGCGGCACGTAGCGGTCCATTAGCGGTGCCCAGACGAACTTCCATGTATAGGGAAATTGAATCAGCGCGAAGAGACCGATTTCCTTCAGATCGACGCCTTCCTTGCGCAGCCACGCCTGCACCAGATAGACGAGGGTGAAGAGCGGCAAACCCGACGTAAAGCCGAGAAAGACGCAGGTCAGGATGCGCGCGTTCAGGAACGCGCGCCAGCCGGGATGATCTTCGTGTGCAGTAAGAGCGGGCGCCTCGTGTGGCGAGTTGGACATAGGGATGAAAGCGAATGCTGTTGTCGATGCGCGAAGGCCAGGTTAGCCGCGCTTCACGCGATAGACCGCAAGACTACCACGCCAGTTCGCGCCCCAACGGATCGCCTGCCCGCCGTGCAGCACCACGCGATCGAGGATTTCGATGCCGACTTCCGGCGCGAGCGCCTCAAAGTCCTTGATGGTCAGAACACGCACGTTCGGCGTGTTGTGCCACTGATAAGGCAGCGCTTTCGACACCGGCATGCGCCCCTGAATCACCGCCAGCCGATGCGGCCAGTAGCCGAAATTCGGAAACGAGACGATGCACTCGCGCCCCACGCGCAAGGTTTCGCGCAGAATCGCGGCGGTCTGGTGAATCGTCTGAAGCGTCTGCGAGAGGATCGCGAAGTCGAAGCTGTCGTCTTCGAAGAGGCGCAGGCCGTCTTCCAGATTCTGCTGGATCACGTTCACGCCCTTTTGCGCGCACGCGAGCACGCCGGCATCGTTGATTTCGATGCCGTAGCCGTTCACGTCGAGTTCTTCGCCGAGCAGCGACAGGAGCGACCCGTCGCCGCAACCCAGATCGAGCACGGTCGCGCGCGGTTCCACCCAGCGCGCGATCGCGCGGAAATCGGCGCGCATCGCGAGGTAATCGAGTGTGTTCTGGTTCATGCGCCCACCTCGGCGGCAATGCGTTCGTAATAGGCGCGCAGCAGGTTGTGATAGCGCGCGTCGTCGAGGAGGAAGGCGTCGTGGCCGTGCGGTGCGTCGATTTCCGCGTAACTCACGGTGCGCTTGTGGTCGAGCAGCGCCTTCACGAGTTCGCGCGAGCGCGCGGGCGCGAAACGCCAGTCGGTCGAGAAACTCGCGATCAGGTATTTCGCCTTCGTGTGCGCGAGCGCCTTCGTGAGATCGCCGTCGAACGCCTTCGCGGGGTCGAAGTAGTCGAGCGCGCGCGTGATCAGCAGATACGTATTGGCGTCGAAGTATTCGGCGAACTTGTCGGCCTGATAGCGCAGATACGACTCCACTTCGAACTCGACATCGAAGTTGAAGTTGTACGCGTCGAGCGCGCCTTCGGCCCGGCGCAGCGCGCGGCCGAACTTGTTCGCCATGTCGTCGTCGGACAGATACGTGATGTGGCCGATCATCCGCGCCACGCGCAGGCCGCGGCGCGGCTTCACGCCGTGCGCGTAGTAGTCGCCGCCGTGGAAGTCGGGGTCCGAGAGAATGGCCGAGCGCGCCGTCTCGTTAAACGCGATGTTCTGCGCGGAGAGCTTGGGCGTCGACGCGACCACGATGCAATGGCCGAGCCGCTCCGGGTACATCATGCTCCACGCGAGCGCCTGCATGCCGCCCAGGCTTCCGCCCATCACGGCGGCGAAGCGTTCGATGCCGAACCGGTCCGCGACGCGCGCCTGCGCGTGCACCCAGTCCTCGACGGTCACGACCGGAAAGCTCGCGCCGTAGGGCTTGCCGGTCGAGGGATCGATGCTCATCGGGCCGGTCGAGCCGAAGCACGAACCGAGATTGTTCACGCCGATCACGAAAAAGCGGTTGGTGTCGAGTGGCTTGCCCGGGCCGACGAGGTTGTCCCACCAGCCGACGTCCTTCGGGTTGTCGGCGTAGACGCCCGCGACGTGATGCGACGCGTTCAGCGCGTGACAGACGAGCACGGCGTTCGAGCGCGCGGCATTCAGTTCGCCATACGTTTCGACGACGAGATCGTAGTCGCCGAAACGGCTGCCGTTCTGCATGCCGAGCGGCTCGGAAAAATGCAGTGTCTCTGGAGTGACGATGCCGATCGATTCCATTCATTCCGCCTTCATTGACTGGGCGGCTAAACGGTGTCGGCGATGCGCGGGGGAAAAGCGATTGCGCGGCTGACGACCTCTTTAGCCGCATTTGTAGTGAACCCGGCGAAGGGTTCGCGCGCCCGCAATCGAGTCAGCAAATCGGCGCGTGTTCTAAATCGAGATAGCGAGGAAGTATAGCGGAAAATCGGCTTTAGACGCCCAGCGCGAGCGAGCGCAGCGACCGCACGCGCAGATCGACGTAATGCGGGCGTCCCGTGCCGGGGCGTCGCATCGAGAGCTTGCCGCTCGCGTCGCGCGCGTGCGGCAGATGGCCGACGATCCACACCGTGCGAATCCCGAGGCGCTTGTAGCGCTTCAGATGCCCGCGCGTATCTTCGACGAGGATCGCGTCTTCGAGACGCACATCGGCGCGGCGCATCGCCCGGCGCAGCATTTGCGCGTCGGGCTTCGCGCGCCAGTTCTGGCCGTCGCGCATGTCCTCGATCGCGATCACGCGCTCGAACAGCCTGCCGATGCCGAGTTCCGCGAGCACCGCGCGCGCGTAGAGCGTCGGCGCGTTGGTCAGCACGATCTTGCGTCCGGGCAGCGCACGCAGCATCCGCGCGAGTCCGCGTTCGGCGCGCAGCATCGACTTCAGGTCGGCGAAGGTGTGCACGGCGCGCAGGAAATCGGCCGGATCGGTGCCGTGATGCCGCACGAGCCCGAGCAGCGTCGCGCCGTAACGCACCGTATAGCCGACGCGCAGACGGTTCGCCTCATCGACATCGACGTTCAGCGTGTCAATGATGTACTGCGTCATCCCCTTGTTGATCGCCGGGAAGATTTCGTGCGACGCGTGGTGCAGCGTGTTGTCGAGGTCGAAGAGCCAGACGGGGCCGCGCTGTTTGACGCGACGCCGCCGCGGAGTGCGAGTGGGTTTCATGCGCGGGAGATGGATGCCGGCGCAGCGGTGCCGCGCCGGTGATGCAGGGAGAGGACGCTCAGTGCGAGCGGATCATCGTGCCGAACGGCTGTTCGGTCAGGATTTCGAGCAGCACCGAATGCTCGATGCGTCCGTCGATGATGTGCACCGAACGCACGCCGCTCTTCGCGGCATCGAGCGCCGACGAGATTTTCGGCAGCATGCCGCCGGAGATCGTGCCGTCGGCGAAAAGCGCGTCGATCTCGCGCGCGGAAAGGTCGGTGAGCAGATTGCCTTCCTTGTCCATCACGCCGGGAATGTTGGTCATCATCACGAGCTTCTCGGCGTTCAGTACGACCGCCAGCTTGCCCGCGACCAGATCCGCGTTGATGTTGTACGAAAGACCGTCCTCGCCGAAGCCGATCGGCGAGATGACCGGAATGAACGCGTCGTCCTGTAGCGCCTTCACGACCGCCGGATTGATCGCCTCGACCTCGCCGACCTGGCCGATGTCGATGAACTGGCCCGGATTATCGCGATCCGGCATTTGCAGCTTGCGCGCGTGGATGAGACCGCCGTCCTTACCGGTCAGGCCGACCGCCTGCCCGCCGAAATGGTTGATCAGCGTGACGATGTCCTGCTGCACTTCGCCGCCGAGCACCCATTCGACGACTTCCATCGTCTCTTCGTCCGTGACGCGCATGCCCTGGATGAAGGTGCCCTGCTTGCCGATTTTCTTCAACGCCTGGTCGATCTGCGGGCCGCCGCCGTGGACGATCACCGGATTAATGCCGACCAGCTTCAGCAGGATCACGTCGCGCGCGAAGCCCTGCTTCAGGCGCTCTTCGGTCATCGCGTTGCCGCCGTACTTGATCACGATCGTCTTGCCGTGGTACTGGCGAATGTAGGGCAGCGCCTCGGCCAGAATTTCGGCTTTCAGGGTCGGCGCGATCTGCGTAAGGTCGGGAAGCTCGGACATGGCGGCAAATGAGGCGAGGAGCGGTTTAAACACGCCGAATTGTACAGGACTGACGTTTCGCAGCAGGGCGATTTGCCGCAGCCGTTGCGCGGCCGCGCGAGCGTGGGATGATCGTGATATTTCCGTGACAAATCGACGATGACGACCGAAACCGTCCGCAAGGAAGATGCCGGCCGCGAGACGTGTTCGCGCTGCGGGACCGCGTTTCGCTGCGGATCGCTCGCCGGCGACGCCCAATGCTGGTGCGCATCGATGCCTGAACTGCCGCTTGCACGGTTGAGAGGCGGCGCCGGATGCCTGTGTCCGGCGTGCCTCGCCGACGAAATCCGGCGCGCGCAATCGGAGGCATAAAAAACGGCGACCCGAGCGAAGTCGCCGTTTTCGACTGGAGCCGCCTGCTGGCTTACTCGGCCAGCTTTTTCGTCGCGCGCCGTTTCGGTGCTGCCGCGCTCGCGTGTTTCGCGGCGAGCGCGCTCAAATCGCGCGCGAGCGCTTCCAGCACCGGATCCCATTGCGCGAAATGCTTCTGCCGATACAGCGTCGCGTTCGGATACCACGGGCTGTCGGTGCGCTCCAGTTGCCAGACCCAGTGCGGATTGACATCGAGCAGCACCCACGTCGGCTTGCCGAGCGCCGCGGCCAGGTGCGCCACGCTCGTGCACACGGTGATGACGAGGTCGAGCGAGTCGATGAAGGCGGCGGTGTCGTCGAAGGTATCGAACTGGGCGGTGTGATCGGCGATGGCGAAGCCTTGTTCGCGCGCGGCAGCGACGACATCCTGCAAGCCCTTTTGCAGCGAAAAGAACGCGACGTTGTCTAGCGAGCCGAACGCCTTGGCAAAGCGTTCGATGCCGACACTGCGGAACCGATTGCGCTGATGCGTCGCGCTGCCGCTCCAGGCGAGGCCAACGCGCAATTGCTTGCCGTCCTGCGCCTCGGCGCGCCACGGCGCGGCGCGCTCTGCGTCGGCGGTGAGATAGGCGCGCTTCGCGGGAATCGATTCTTCGTCGATATTGAAATGCAGCGGCAGGCTCAGGAGCGGGAAGTTGAAATCATGCTCGGGCAGATCGGCGTCGTGCGCAATACACTCGACGCCCTTCGGCGCCATGCGCGCCATCAGCGGATGCAGGCCCTTGAACGTCACCCATACGAGCTTGCCGCCCTGTGCGTGAACCTGCTTCGCAAGCAGGGGCACGAAGCGGCAGAACTGCAGGACGTCGCCGAAACCCTGTTCGCCCCACAGGAGCAGTGTCTTGCCGCGCAGCGGCTCGCCATTCCAGCGCGGCACGCTGAAACCGGGGTAAGTGCCCGCCAGTTCCGACGACCCGTCCCAGCGCGCCTCGAAGTTCTGCCAGCCGCGTGCGTAGTTGCGCTGAACCAGGTCCAGCAGCGCCAGGTTGAACGGAAAACGCGGCGTCCGCGGCGCGGCCTCGGCGGCGGCGAGGGCCGCGGCAGTGGCGTCTTCCCAGCGCTGGGCTTCTTTCAGCGCGAGACTGTAGTTCGATTGCGCGAGCCCGTTCGATGCATCGATCTGCACGGCGCGCCGGCCGGCCGCGAGTGCGTGCTCCAGTTCGCCACGCTGCGGATAGAGGCGCGCCAGGTTGGTCCACGCCTCGATGTCGTTCGCGTTACTCGTGACGGCTTCTTCCAGCAGCCTGAGCGATTCGTCGGCGTGACCGGTTATTTCCAGCGCGACCGCGAGATTGTTGCGCAGCGTCGGCACGGAAGGGTCGATGGCGTACGCGCGCTGATAGAACGGGACGGCTTCGGCGTGATGCCCGCCGCGTTGCAACGCATAGCCGAGATGCCAGAGCGCGGTTGCATGCTGCGGCTTGCGCTCGACGAGGTTCGCGGCCAGCGTGATCGCATCGGCGATCGCGCCGCGCTTGAGCATGACATCGATGAGTTGCAGTCTCGCGTCGATGAGTTCCGGTTGCAGGATCAACGCCGCCTGCAGC
Source organism: Caballeronia sp. LZ024 (assembly GCF_031451455.1). Classification (NCBI taxonomy): domain Bacteria; kingdom Pseudomonadati; phylum Pseudomonadota; class Betaproteobacteria; order Burkholderiales; family Burkholderiaceae; genus Caballeronia; species Caballeronia sp. LZ024. Next base: position 74,269 of record NZ_JARUXL010000001.1, read on the forward strand.
CAGATGGCCTCTTCTGCGGCCAATTGTCGCTCGGAGGCGGATTGAGCATTGGCGAGATAGACGGGCAGCACGCGCGCGATAATGTCGTCCTGGGCGGTGTGGGAAGGAGTTCGGCTGGAGTTGTGGCTGCGAGTCATCGTTTTTGGAAGTTGGCGGCCGGGCCGCGCCAGGTTTTCGAAATTTAACTTTCGATGGTGTGGCAACCTGTAATCTTCGACCACAAGATATTTCCGAAATACACGCAGGATTCCATCGCGATGCATCGAATCACGAACACGGGGCGCGTCAACCTCGGACATCTGTTCTGGCTGCGCAGCCTGGCGATCATTGGGCAACTCGTCACGATCGCCGTCGTCCAGGTTTTCTACGGCGCGCATCTGCCGCTGCCCGCGATGCTGCTGGTCATCGGCCTGGAGGCGATCTTCAACGCGTTCACGTGGCTGCGCGTCGCGCGGGCGCGACCCGAGACCAATCTCGAACTGTTCGGGCAACTATGGGTCGATCTCGGCGCGCTGTCGGCGTTGCTGTTCCTCTCCGGCGGCGCGACCAATCCGTTCGTCACGCTCTACATTCCGTCGCTCGCCATCGCGGCGGCCGTGCTGCCGTGGACGATGATGGCGATCCTCGCGCTCTTCGCCGTGATTTGTTATGCGCTCCTCAGCTATCACTACGTGCCGCTCAACATCGAGAATCCGGCGAATCTCTTCGAGTATTTCCGCATGGGGCTGTGGGTGAACTTCATGGTGAGCGTCGGGCTGATCGGCTGGTTCGTCGCGCGCATGTCACGCGCGCTGCGCCTGCGCGATGCCGCGCTCGCCGACGCCCAGCAACGCCACCTGCGCGACGAGCGGGCGGTCGCGCTGGGCGTCCAGGCCGCGACGGTCGCGCATGAAATCGGCACGCCGCTCTCGACCATTGCAATGCTGAGCGAAGAATTGCGCGACGCCGCGTCGAGCGACAAAGGCCTCGCGCCCTATGCCGCGGACCTCGAACTGCTCGAACAGCAGATGGGCCTGTGCACGTCCGCGCTCGCGCGGCTGCGCAGCCGCGCGAGCGGGCCGTCGAACCGGCAGGCGCTTGCCGACTGGCTCAAAAGCTTCGTCGCGCAGTGGCGGCTGCGTCATCCGCATGTGCGCTTCGAGCGCCTCGGCACGACGCCCGCCGATGTTTCAATCGACGATACCGTCGCGGTCGGCCAGATTCTCACGATTCTGCTGGATAATGCGGCGCGGGCGAGCAGCGATTCGGTGACGCTCGAAACGTCGATCAAGCGCGAAGCCGGCGAGCCGGTCATCCAGTTCGACGTCTGTGATCGCGGACCGGGCATTCCGCCCGCGCTGCGCGGCTCGCTCGGCGCGATGCCGGTCGACAGCACGCAGGGCGGCCACGGCGTCGGGCTCTATCTCGCGTTCACGTCGGCGGCGCGGCTCGGCGGATCGATCGAACTCGCGGCGGCCAGCCCGCGCGGCACGCACGCCGTGTTGCGACTGCCGGAGCACGGCGCGGCCACGGAAAATGCACGTGCAGCAAGGATGCAACAGGGCGGCCAGGCGTCCGCCACCAAGGAGAAAAAAGCATGAGCGATACGAACTTTCTGATCATCGACGACGACGAGGTCTTCTCGGGCATCCTCGCGCGCGGGCTGACGCGGCGCGGCTATACGCCGCACCAGGCGCACAATGCGGAGGAGGCGCTGAAGCTCGCGAACTCGCAGAAGTTCAACCAGATCACCGTCGATTTGCATCTGGGCAACGATTCCGGACTCACGCTCGTCGCGCCGCTGCGCGACCTGCAGCCCGACGCGCGCATTCTCGTCCTGACCGGCTACGCGAGCATCGCGACAGCCGTGCAGGCGGTGAAAGATGGTGCGGACAACTATTTGGCGAAGCCGGCGAACGTCGAAACGATTCTATCGGCGTTGCAGGAAGAGGCGAGCGAGCAGACCGCCGAGGAAGCCATCGAGCATCCGACGCTGCTTTCCGTCGCGCGACTCGAATGGGAGCACATCCAGCGCGTGCTCGCGGAGAACAACGGCAACATCTCCGCGACGGCGCGCGCGCTGAACATGCACCGGCGGACGTTGCAGCGAAAGCTGGCTAAAAAGCCGGTGCGGCAATAAAAAAAGGGCGGCTCGCGAGAGCCGCCCTTTCCACTTTCCGAAACGCTTTTACAGCACGTAGCGCGACAGGTCCTCGTCGTCGGCCACGTCGTTCAATGCGCGATCGACGTAAGCGGCGTCGATCTTCACCGGCTGGCCCGTGTGATTGCCCGCCGAGAACGACACTTCTTCCAGCAGCTTTTCGATCACCGTATAAAGCCGCCGCGCGCCGATGTTCTCCGTCTTCTCGTTGACCGAAAACGCGATTTCCGCGAGGCGGCGGATGCCGTCGTCGGCGAAATCGAGCTGGACGTCTTCCGTCGCCAGCAGCGCCTTGTACTGCTTTACCAGACTGGCGTCGGTCGTGTTCAGAATCGATTCGAAGTCGCCGACCGACAACGAATCCAGTTCCACACGAATCGGAAAGCGTCCCTGCAACTCGGGAATCAGATCGCTCGGCTTCGCCAAGTGAAACGCGCCGCTCGCGATGAACAGGATGTGATCGGTCTTGATCATCCCGTACTTGGTGTTGATCGTGGTGCCTTCGACGAGCGGCAGCAAGTCGCGCTGCACGCCCGCGCGCGAGACTTCGGCGCCGCCCGCTTCGCTGCGCGACGCGATCTTGTCGATTTCGTCGAGGAACACGATGCCGTTCTGCTCGACGTTCTGCACCGCCTTCGCTTTCACTTCTTCATCGTTCAGGAGCTTGCCGGCTTCCTCGTCGGTGAGGAGCTTGAGCGCTTCCTTCACCTTCACCTTGCGGCGCGTCTTCTTGCCGCCGCCGATGTTCGCGAACATCGAGCGGATCTGCTCGGTCATGTCTTCCATGCCCGGCGGCCCCATGATGTCCATGCCGACCTGCGGCTGCTCGACATCCAGCTCGACTTCCTTTTCATCCAGCGCGCCTTCGCGCAGACGCTTGCGGAAGGTCTGGCGCGTGGTGTTGTTCGTGTCGTCGGCGGATTCGGCGGCCGTCGATGCGCCGAAGCCGACCGTGCGCGAGGGCGGCAGCAGGATGTCGAGGATGCGGTCTTCCGCGCGGTCTTCCGCCTTCGAGCGCACCTTCTTCATCTCCGATTCGCGCGTCTGCTTGACCGAGATTTCGATCAGGTCGCGCACGATGCTGTCCACGTCGCGGCCGACGTAGCCGACTTCGGTGAACTTGGTCGCTTCGATCTTGATGAACGGCGCGTCGGCGAGCTTCGCCAGACGCCGCGCGATTTCGGTCTTGCCGACGCCGGTCGGTCCGATCATCAGGATGTTCTTCGGCGTGATTTCCTGACGCAGCGGTTCTTCGACCTGCTGACGGCGCCAGCGGTTGCGCAGCGCGACGGCGACCGCTTTCTTCGCGCGGCCCTGGCCGATGATGTGCTTGTCGAGTTCCGAGACGATCTCGGCGGGAGTCATGGTGGTCATCGCTTGGTCCTTTGCCTTTAGTCCGGTCTTACTCGATCGTCTCGATGACGCGATTGTGGTTCGTGTAGATGCACATGTCGCCCGCGATCGCGAGCGACTTTTCGACGATCTCACGCGGCGAAAGCTCGGTATTTTCCGCGAGCGCCTGCGCCGCCGCCTGCGCATACGCGCCGCCCGAGCCGATCGCGCAGATGCCGTTTTCGGGATCGAGCACATCGCCGTTGCCGGTGATGACGAGCGTGGCCTGCGCGTCGGCGGCGATCAGCATGGCTTCCAGGCGGCGCAGCATGCGGTCGGTGCGCCAGTCCTTCGCCAGTTCTACGGCGGCGCGCGTCAGGTTGCCCTGATGCTTTTCGAGCTTGGCTTCGAAGCGGTCGAGCAGGGAGAACGCATCGGCCGTGCCGCCGGCGAAGCCGACCAGCACCTTGCCGCCATAGATGCGGCGCACCTTCTTGGCGCCGCCCTTCATGACGATGTTGCCGAGCGTGACCTGGCCGTCGCCGCCGAGGGCGACCTTGCCGCCGCGCCGCACGGAGACGATGGTCGTGCCGTGAAATTGTTCCATGTGCGTTCCTTTAGAAAGCGAAGGACGCGGGCGGCTGCGAAAAACCGCCTCGCTGTCGAGAATTCGATGGAGTGCACGGCGCGGGGTTCCGCGCATCTCGCGCTCGGTGGAGTCGCGCCGCGCTCGCGCCCTGACTGCGCGCGTCCAGAGCATTTTAGGGCGGCGCCCGAATAATCAAGTCGGGATTTGCCGGCCGGCGGGCAGAAATTGCGCGCCGGAGTCGACGCGCGACAAGAAACAAAAAAGGCACACGTGGAACGTGTGCCTTTCGAAGTGGCGAGTTGCCGCGCCGTGCTGGCCGATATCCGCGAAGGCGGCGACTCTCCCGCTGCGGGCGGACCCGCGACGCGAGCCGGCAGTTCGCCGGCGGGGCCGGTTCAGCCGGTCAGTCGCCGAACAGCTTCTGGCGCAGTTCGCGGCGCTCTTGCGCCTCGAGCGACAGCGTCGCGGTCGGACGCGCGATCAGCCGGGGAATGCCGATCGGCTCGCCCGTTTCCTCGCACCAGCCGTAATCGCCGGACTCGATGCGCGCGAGCGACTGCTGCACCTTCTTCAGCAGCTTGCGTTCGCGATCGCGCGTGCGCAGTTCGAGGGCATGTTCTTCCTCGATCGTCGCACGGTCCGCCGGGTCCGGCACGATCACCGTTTCCCGCAGATTTTCGGTCGTCTGCCCGGCATTCTTCAGAATGTCGGCCTGCAGTTGTTCGAGCCGGTTCTTGAAGAAGGCGAGCTGATCCTCGTTCATGTAATCCTTCTCGCTCATCTTCAGGATTTCGGCTTCGGTCAAGAGTCGTTTCGTCGTCATCTGGCTTGCTTCTTCAATGTGGAGCGACGTCTTTCGCATCGCCCGCACTTCTGCGTTGCCCGCTGACAGCGTCCAGTGCGGATTTCTCGCACCGAAAAACATGCTGTCGTGACGCGTTTCGCGTCGACGCGGGGCCGAACTCCTCTGAAAACCGATTTTGAAGTGCCCGAAAAACGCCCGGAAAGGTTCCGCGCGGTTTCCTTCGCATCTTCAACCTCGAACGCGTTGTCTCGAATTAGCCCGGTCTCAGGCTATTCGACACGCCTGCGTTCTCGGTGTCTCTTCAGTCTTTCTGCGATCCGTGCGGTGGCCTTTACCCGCCACACGGACCGTTGCGCTGCTTCAGCGGGGCTGTATTGTAACTGAATCGCAATTTCCGAAGATAACCGAGGAAAACCCTGTCGATTACCGCCGGAATCTCAAAAATATAACGCCTGAGACGTCAAAAAGCGACCAACGTTCGTGTGTGCGGTCACAGTTTTCATGCGAAAGCCGCACGAAAAAACGCCGCGCGCGGTGAAGCGGCGGCGTTTCGTCGATTGCCCGTTCGCTCGGCCGGCGGATCGCCGGTCACAAACGGGCCCGATGCGCGCCGGTAAAGGCGCGCATCGGTGCGCGGATCACTTGACCAGGCAGGCGTCGAGGCCGTCGGTGATCAGGTCCTGCGGCAGCTCGATGCCGATGAACACCATCTTGCTGTTCTTCTTTTCGATCGGCTGCCATTTGCCCGCGAGGTCGCTGCCCATCATCTGATGCACGCCTTGGAACACGACCTTGCGATCGACGCCCTTCATGTACAGCACGCCCTTGTAGCGCAAGAGGCGCTCGCCATAAATCTGCAGAATGCCGCCGAGGAAGTCTTCGAGGCGATTGGCGTCGAACGGCTTGTCGCTGCGGTAGACGAAGGACTTGATCTTGTCGTCGTGGTGCGCGTGGTGATGGTGATGTTCGTGGTCGTGGCTGTGATCGTGGCCGCAGGTCGAGTGATCGTGGTCGTCGTGCGCGTGATCGTGTTCGTGCGCGTGGTCATGTGCGTGATCGTCTTCCGCGAGGAAATCGGGGTCGATTTCGAGCTTCGAATTCAGGTTGAAGCCGCGCAGGTCGAAGATTTCCTTGATGTCCGCCTCGCCGAAATTCACGACGCGGATCGCCGCGCGCGGATTCATGTGCACGAGCCGGTGCTTGAGGTCTTCGAGCGCGGCGGCATCGATGAGATCCGACTTCGTGATGAACAGGCGATCGGCGAAACCGACCTGGCGCTGCACGACTTCGTGCTCGTCCAGTTGATGATTGCCGTGCTTCGCGTCGACGAGCGTGATGATCGCGTCGAGCAGGAATTCGTCGGCGATGGTGTTGTCCATGAAGAATGTCTGCGCGACGGGGCCCGGGTTTGCGAGACCGGTCGTCTCGATCACGACGCGGTCGAAGTCGAGCGTGCCCGCCTTCTTGCGGTTCGCGAGGTCTTCCAGCGCGCGGGCCAGATCGCCGCGGATCGTGCAGCAGATGCAGCCGTTGCTCATCTGGATGATCTGCTCGTTCGTTTCCTGCACGAGGATTTCGTTGTCGATATTCTCTTCGCCGAACTCGTTTTCGATCACGGCGATCTTCATGCCGTGCTTCTCGTTCAGGATGCGCTTGAGCAGCGTGGTTTTGCCGCTGCCCAGGAAGCCGGTCAGGATGGTTACTGGGATCATGTCGTCGCCTGTGCTTTGAGGTCGTAGGGGTTAGCGCGCCGCGTTTTTCACGCATTGAAGCGGCGAGTCAGCCGATTATTGAAACATATTTGTCGGTCGGGCGCTTTGGGCGGCCCGTCGCCGGAACCAGAAACTTTTGGCCGCTCAGGCGATTTGCAACAATAGGCCTTTCAGGTATTCGCCTTCCGGGAACGCCGTGAGCAACGGATGATCGACGCCCGCGCCCAGGCGCTTCAGGATGCGCGCGTCGACGCGAGCGTCGGCCGCGGCGCCCGCGACGATCTTCTGGAACAGCTCGGCGTCGATCGCGCCGGAGCACGAATAGGTGAAGAGCAGGCCGCCGGGGCGCAGCAGCTTGAATCCGGTGAGATTGATGTCCTTGTAGGCGCGCGCGGCGCGGTCCACGTGTTCGCGCGACGGCGCGAATTTCGGCGGATCGAGCACGATCAGGTCGAAGCGCTCGCCTTCGTCGTGAAGACGGCGCAGCGTCTTGAACGCGTCGGCGTCGAGCCACTGCGCGCGCTCGGGGTCGAAACCGTTCGCGAGCACGTTCTGTTGCGCGAGCGCGAGCGCTTCGCCGGACGAATCGATCGACACCACGCGCTTCGCGCCGCCCTTCATCGCCGCGAGCGAAAAGCCGCCGGTGTAGCAGAAGCAGTTCAGCACGTCGCGGTCTCGCGCGTGCTCGGCGACGAGCACGCGGTTGTCGCGCTGATCGACGTAGAAGCCCGTCTTGTGGCCGTTCATCACGTCGACGTGATAACGCACGCCGCATTCGTTCGCGATGAGCGTGGCGGGCGGCGCATCGCCCGCGAGCACGCCGGTGATCTGTTCGAGGCCCTCTTTCTGGCGGATCGACACGTCCGAGCGCTCGTACACGTTCGGACAGCCGGTCGCGCCCGTGAGTGCATCGACGATCGCGCTCTTCCATGCCTCGACGCCCGTCGCCATGAACTGGCAGACGAGCTGGCCGCGTTGCAACGCATCGTCGGCGACGTAGTAATCGACGATCAGGCCGGGCAAGCCGTCCGCCTCGCCGAAAACGAGCCGCGTCGCGCCGGTGTTCTTCACCAGCGCCTGCCGGTGCGCGATCGCCCGCTGCACGCGGCGCTTGAAGAAGGCGTGGTCGATCGGCTCGGCTTCGTCGAAACTCCAGACGCGCGCGCGGATCTGCGATTGCGGGCTGTACGCGGCGCGCGCGAGAAAGCGGCCGTCGTGCGCGCGCACGGTGACGGTGGCGCCAGGCGCCGGCTTGCCGTCGATGCGGTCGATCGCGTTCGCGTAGATCCACGGATGGCGTCGCGCGAGCGACTTGTCCTTGCCCGGTTTGAGCGTGATGGTGTTCATTGAGGCCTTGATGGGGCGACCGCGATGGCACGGCGCGCCCGGGAAAAATCAGTCGCGTTTCTTGGCGCGCGGATGCGCGGAATCGTAGACGCGGGCGAGGTGCTGGAAATCGAGCGACGTGTAGACCTGCGTCGCGGTGATGTTCGCGTGGCCGAGCAGTTCCTGCACCGCGCGCAGGTCGCCGCTCGACTGCAGCACGTGCGTGGCGAACGAGTGCCGCAAGACGTGCGGATGCACATTCGTGGGAATGCCGGCGAAGAGCGCCATGCGCTTCACGCGCTCGCGCACGACGCCCGGCGCCATGCGGTTGCCGCGCACCGACAGGAAGAGCGCGTGTGGATCGTGCCTGACGAATTCGCCGCGCGCGTCGATCCAGGCGCGCAGCGCCGTGATGGCCTTGGCGCCGACCGGCACCGAGCGGCGCTTGCCGCCCTTGCCGAGCACGGTCACTTCGGCGTTCGGCAGATCGAGCCAGCCGATCGAGCGGTGGTGCTCCGTTTCGACGTAATAGACATCGAGACTCACGAGCTCCGCGAGCCGCAATCCCGACGAATAGAACAATTCGAGGATCGCGTGGTCGCGCAGCGCCTCGGTCGTGCCGGCTTGCGGCGCTTCCATCAGCGCGTTGGCGTCGTCGACGGACAGTGCCTTCGGCAACGTCTTCGCGCCCTTCGGCGCGCGCACGGTCGCGACGGGATTCGCCGCCATCTCGACGCGTTCAGCAAGCCAGCGATAAAAGGCGCGCCATGCCGAGAGCCGGTGCGCGATCGAGCGCGCCGAGAGTCCGCCCGCGTGCGCACGCGAAACGGCGCCGCGCATGTCCGCCGCGCTGAGTGTGTCGAGCGCGCGGCCGTTCGCTAGCTTCTTCAGTTCCTCGAGTTCGTGCGTGTAGCCGCGCAGCGTGTGCTCCGACAGCCGCCGCTCGTGTTCGAGCATCGACAGATAGGCGGCGATCGGGTCGGCGGCGTTCATCGCGCTCGTCAGTGCGGCAGGAGGCGGGTCAACGCCGCGCTCGCGAGTGCCGCGATCTGCGTGAGGAAGTCGGTCGCCATGCCGTCGTGGAAGCGGCGCGCATCGGGCGAACCCATCACGAGCAGGCCGAACGCGGGCGCGTCCGGCCCGGCGAGCGGGTCGCGCAGCGCGAGCAGCGCGATCGATTCGGTGACGTTCGCGGCATCGACGACGCCGTCGGTCGTTGCCGACGCCACCGACACCGAACTCGCCGACGTCAGCCATTGCGCGGCCTCGAAACCGGTGTTCGCGCCGCAATAAGGCGTCGCGAGGCTGGCGGTGAACAACCGCACTTCTTCTCCGACATGGCGCGCGAAATCGGCCTGGCTATACGGCTCGGCCACGTCCCACACGCGCAGCGCGGCCTGCGGCACATCGAAGATTTCGCACAGGCCCGCGCTGATGGTTTTCGGCAGCGCGTGCGGATCGCGCTCGGCGATCACGCGGATCGTCCAGCGGTTGAACTTCGAGGCGATGCTGTCGTTCTCGTGCCCGTAGCGCAACAGTTCGGCGAGCCGGCGTTCGAGCTGCTTGTTCTTTTCGCGCAGCATTTCCATCTGGCGTTCCTGCAGCGACACCGCCGCTTTGCCGTGCGGATTCGAAAGCCGGATGGTGCCGAGCAGTTCGGCGTGTTCGGCGAAGAAATCGGGGTTGTCGAGCAGATAATCGGCGACTTCGCGTTCGTTCATGGTTTCGGACTTATTCAGGCGGATTCAGGCTGAGTGGCGCTCAAAGGGCGGTCATTGCACATCGGCGAGGTCGATCTCGCCTTCGAAGACGGTCGTCGCGGGCCCGGCCATCAAGAGCGGCGCGGAGTCGTCCGACGCTCCGGCCCAGGTGATCGTGAGCGTGCCGCCGTGCGTGGCAACGCGCACCGGCGAGTCGAGCAGGCCGCGCCGGATGCCCGCCGCGACCGCCGCGCAGGCGCCCGTGCCGCACGCGAGCGTCTCGCCCGCGCCGCGCTCGTAGACGCGCAGCTTCACCGAATGCCGGTCGACGATCTGCATGAAACCCGCGTTCACCCGGTTCGGAAAACGCGCGTGCTTCTCGATGAGCGGGCCTTCGGCCAGCACGGGATAATTCTCGACATCGCCGACGACCTGCACCGCGTGCGGATTACCCATCGACACCGCCGAAATCCAGCGCATTTCGCCGTTTATGTCGAGCGGCCAGAGCGTGTCGGCGCCTTCGCGGCGGCCTTCGAGCCCTTTCGCATCGAACGGCACGCGCGGCGGATCGAACACCGGCTGGCCCATGTCGACGACGACTTCGCCGTTTTCCAGCATCGTCAGCGCGATGACGCCCTGTTGCACCTGCACGCGCACGCTCGAAGCGCCGGTGAGCCCGCGATCGCGCACGAATTTCACGAAGCAGCGCGCGCCGTTACCGCAATGCTCGACCTCGCCGCCATCGCAATTGAAGATGCGGTATTTGAAATCGACGCCCTCGATGGTCGGCTTCTCGACGAGCAGCAACTGGTCCGCGCCAACGCCGAAATGCCGGTTCGCGAGCGCGCGCACCTGCGCTGCGCTCAGATTCAGCGGTTTCGTGTAGCCGTCGAGCACGACGAAATCGTTGCCCGCGCCGTGCATCTTGGTGAATTTGAGTTTCATGGCCGCTATTGTATGTGAGCGGGGCATCCACGTACCGCTGGCCGGATGGCTAACGCCCAAGCGTCAATAGAAGCCGGCTTCGCCCGGCGGGCGCGTCTTGAAGCGCTTGTGGACCCAGTAATACTGCTCGGGAATGCGCGGAATCTGCTCTTCGATGAATTCGTTCATGCGGCGCGCGTCGGCGACATCGTCGCCGGTCGGATAATTTTCCCAAGGTTCGAAGATTTTCAGCCGATAACCCTTGTAGCCAGGCAGCACTTCGCCGATGAACGGCACGACCTGCGCGTGCCCCGCCTTCGCGAGCCGTCCGACGGCCGTCAGCGTGCACGCCGGGATGCCGAAAAACGGCACGAAGGCCGAATTGCGCATGCCGTAGTCCATGTCGGCGCCGAGCATCACGGGCTTCTTGTCGCGCAGCCAGCGCAGCACGATGCGCGCGCTGTCGGCGCGGCTCGCCATGTCGGCGCCGAAACGGGCACGCTGCGCCTTCGCGATATCCTCGATCTGCGGGTTCGAGAACGGCTGATAGAGCGAACCGCATTGCCGGTGCAGCGAGTAGTTCAGGAAGATCGAGCCCGCTTCGATGCCGACGAAGTGCAGGCCGAGAAAGAGCGTCGGCGGCAGGTCGGGGTCGGACAGGTCGACGGCGCTGTCGACCTGAATCAGCTTTTCGAGCTTTTTCGCCGATCCGAACCACTGGACACTGCGTTCCACGTAGCTGCGGATCGCGTGCCGGAAGTGCAACTGGGCGACTTCCTCGCGACGCTCGGGCGTCCAGTCGGGGAAGCACAGCGAGAGATTGATATGAACGATGCGCTTTCTGCGGCTCGGGATCTGATAGAGCAGCCAGCCGAGGCCGTCGCCGAAACGGGCGGTGATGCCGTAGGGCAGAATCGCGAGAAACTTCAGGAAGCCGACCGCAAGCGCAATTCCGATGCGGCCTAGCATGACGGGCTCCGGCGAGGGCACGGCCAGTCGGAGCGGGACGAAAATGAAAGAGGGGCGAATGGCGACAAGCGTTCGGCTCTGTGACAAATGAAGGAAATCGCTATAATAAAACCTTCGCCGAGTTAATGGACAACTTGCGGGGCGAAGCCGGACAGGCCGAAAGGTGCTGCCGGAATCAGTAATCCGCTAAAGCGTCGCCGCTTCAGACTCCCAGAGAAGTCGGCTACGTGAGCAAACTAACCGTACTCAATGGAGTCTGAAGCGTGTCAAACGACTATCTGTTTACCTCTGAATCCGTCTCCGAAGGCCACCCGGACAAGGTCGCCGATCAAATCTCCGACGCCATCCTCGACGCCATCCTGGCTCAGGACAAGTATTCGCGCGTCGCGGCAGAAACCTTGTGCAATACCGGCCTCGTCGTCCTCGCGGGCGAAATTACGACCACCGCCAACGTCGACTACATCCAGATCGCGCGCGAAACCATCAAGCGCATCGGCTACGACAACACCGATTACGGCATCGACTACCGCGGCTGCGCGGTGCTCGTCGCGTATGACAAGCAGTCGCCGGACATCGCGCAGGGCGTGAACACCGCCCACGACGACAACCTCGACCAGGGCGCCGGCGACCAGGGCCTGATGTTCGGCTACGCCTGCGACGAAACGCCCGAACTGATGCCGCTGCCGATCCACCTGTCGCACCGTCTGGTCGAGCGTCAGGCGAACCTGCGTCGCGACGGCCGCCTGCCGTGGCTGCGTCCGGACGCGAAGTCGCAAGTCACCGTGCGTTACGTCGACGGCCGTGCGCATTCCATCGATACCGTCGTGCTCTCCACGCAGCACGCGCCGGAAATGGAACTCACGCAACTGCGCGAGGCGGTGATCGAGGAAATCATCAAGCCGACGCTGCCCGCCGAGCTCATCAAGGGCGACATCAAGTTCCTCGTGAACCCGACCGGTCGTTTCGTGATCGGCGGTCCGCAAGGCGACTGCGGGCTGACGGGCCGCAAGATCATCGTCGATACCTACGGCGGCGCGGCGCCCCACGGCGGCGGCGCGTTCTCGGGCAAGGACCCGTCGAAGGTCGACCGCTCGGCGGCCTATGCCGGCCGTTATGTCGCGAAGAACATCGTCGCGGCGGGGCTCGCCTCGCGCGCGCTGATCCAGGTGTCGTATGCCATCGGCGTGGCGCGCCCGACGTCGGTGATGGTCAATACGTTCGGCACCGGCCGCGTGTCGGATGCGGAAATCACGAAGCTCGTGCTCGAACACTTCGACCTGCGTCCGAAGGGCATCATCCAGATGCTCGACCTGCTGCGCCCGATCTACGAAAAATCCGCGGCTTACGGCCACTTCGGCCGCGAAGAGCCGGAATTCTCGTGGGAGTTCACGGACAAGGCGCTCGCGCTGGCCGAAGCCGCCGGCACGGAACCGGTGGTTCAGGTCGCCTAACTCGCTATCGGCGCCTCGCGCTGCACGGAAAACCCGGCCAATCTGCCGGGTTTTTTTTCGTGCGTCGCGCGTCGCGCGTCGCCAGAAGCGTCTTTCCGATGCGGTGCATTTCTTGCGAACGGGGTGAAACGACGCCCGACCGGAAAGGAACGCCCATGCCGCTGCAAAAACTGTTGTCGCCGATCAAGGTCGGCGCGCTCGAATTGCCCAATCGCGTCGTGATGGCGCCGCTCACGCGCAACCGCGCATCGCAGCCCGGCGACGTCCCCACCGAAATGAACGCCCGCTACTACGCGCAGCGCGCGGGCGCGGGGTTGATCGTGTCCGAAGCCACGCAGGTTTCAAAACAAGGACAAGGCTACTGGGGCGCGCCCGGCATCTATTCCGACGCGCAGGAAGCTGGCTGGAAAGGCGTCGCCGGCGCCGTGCACGCGAAGCAGGGACGCATCGCCCTGCAGTTGTGGCACGTCGGGCGCGTGTCGCACCGGCTCGCGCAGGCAGACGGCGGCCAGCCGGTCGCGCCGTCCGCGATCCGCGCCGAGAACACGCAGGTGTTCGTGAAGAAGGAAGACGGCTCGCTCGGTTTCATCGACGTGGACGAGCCGCGTTCGCTCGAAACCGGCGAGCTGCCCGGCATCGTCCTGCAATACGTCGATGCGACGAACCGGGCGAAGCGCGCCGGTTTCGACATGGTCGAAGTGCACGCGGCAAATGGCTATCTGCTGCAGCAGTTCATGTCGACGAATACGAACCGGCGCACCGACGAATACGGCGGCGGCGTCGAGAACCGCGTGCGACTGACGGTCGATGTGCTGGAAGCGGTGGCGGGCGTGATGGGCGCGGATCGCGTCGGAATTCGAATCTCGCCGAACTTCGTCGGCTTCGACATGAAGGACGCGGAGAGCGAGGCGTCGTCGATTTATCTGGCGGGGGAGCTCAAACGCATCGGCGTCGCGTATCTGCATGTCGCCGAGCCGGATTGGGCGGGCGGCGAGCCGCTCTCGGACGATTTTCGCCGCGCGCTTCGCGACGCCTACGACGGCGCGATCATCGCGTGCGGCGAATATACGGCGGAGGAAGCGGAGCGGCGAATCGAAAGCGGCGAGGCGGACGCCGTGGCATTCGGCCGCGCGTTTCTGGCGAATCCGGATCTGGTCGAGCGTTTCGGACGCGGCGCGCCGCTCAACGAGCCGATCGAGGCGACGTTCTATGGCGGCGGCGAGGAAGGCTACACCGATTATCCGACGCTCGACGAACTCGACCGCCGGACGTGATGCCGACGCTCAGCGCGCGGCGAACGCGAACCAGCCGGCGCTGCTCGGCGCCAGCCGGCGCGGACGACGGCTCGTCTGCGCGGCGGCCTTGGCCTTGCGAACCGGCGCGCGCAACTGGGCGGGACGGCGCAGCAGCGCCTTCAGCGAAACACGCCGCGACGCCGCGCGAACGCGCAGCGTGAGGAAGAATCCGCGAAACCAGGAGCGAATGCCGTCGACGGGGTGCACGAACTTCAATTGCTCGGTGACGGCCTGCGTCCGGGCGGTGTGATGACGCAACGCGCGGACGACACCGCGTCGCGCGGGACGCGCCGCACGGGCGGCGACGCGGGTGACGCGGGTGAGACTCGAGGCGAATCGGTTGGTCATGGCTTTGTATGCGTCGGTTGGGCGGCGAAATGTCGCGGTTCAACTCGACGATAGTCGTCTCAAAAAAGTCGTTCAATTGTCCGGTGAGCGTTCGAGCGCGCGCCGGATCGAAAGTTGCACCGATTTGATGCGCGAAGATTACAAGACTATTGTGACCCCGGTAAGTCCGCGTTTTCCCTGCGTTTTTATGAAAGAAGCGCTTCAAACACAACGGTTGGAACTCCAAAATGTCTGTGGTGAAAAGCTCGAAAGCGTCTGCGGATTTACAATCGGGAATTCGCCCCTAATTTGCCGTCAGCGTCCGTCGACGCGAAACCGCAAACGCGCTTACTTGTGAGCTGGAAATGTCTGAGCAATCGTCGTTGAAGTCGAAGAAGGAACAGGTCCGCGAGCTGCGCGAGACCGGCTATGTGATCGTGCCGGGGCTCGTGCCGCCGGCGCGCCGTGAGGCGCTCGCCGCGCTCGCCCGTCGCCAGCTTGCCGAAGCCGCGCCGCCGGCCGAGTTCGAAGCCGATCTGAAATATCCGGGCGCGCCGGAATCGAAGGACGCGCCGGGCGGCCATACGGTGCGCCGCCTGCTCGACGCTTACGTGCGCGATCCGCTCTTCGCCGACGCCGCGACGTCCCCGGAAATTCGCGGCTGGATGGAGCTGTATTTCGGCGAGGAGTCGTTCCTTTCGCGCGCGCACCATAACTGCCTGATGACCAAGCATCCAGAGTACGGCAGCTTGACGGGCTGGCACCGCGATGTGCGCTACTGGGCGTTCGAACGCGACGACCTGGTGTCGGCGTGGATCGCGCTCGGCACCGAGAAGGTCGAAAACGGCGCGCTCTGGTTCGTGCCCGGGTCGCAGAAGCTGCCGTTCACCTCGGGGCGTTTCGACGAAGCCAAGTTCTTCCGCTCCGACCTCCCCGAGAACGAAGCGCTGATCCGCACCGCCGTGTCGCCGGAACTGAGGGCGGGCGACGTCGTGTTCTTCCACTGCAACACGCTGCACTCGGCGGGCAAGAATCTCACCGATCAGGTGAAGTTTTCGCTCGTCTACACCTATCGCGGCGCGAGCAACGCGCCGCTGCCCGGCACGCGCTCGGCGGCGAAACCGGAAGTGGCGCTCGGCTGATCCGCGTGGCTTCGGACGTCTAGCGCCGCGAAGGAATCGTCAGGCCGATCAGCCCGACGAGCGTCGCGACCACGCCGCCGACGATCAGCCAGATCGTCTTGTCGGTTGCCGAGCCGGTGAAAAAGCGCGCGACGTCGTTGCTGAGCGAATGAAACGACGTGCCGCCGAAGTAAAGCAGCACAATGCCGCCGACCAGAAGACCCGCGGAAATCGCCTTGATCATGGACTCCCCTTTTTGAGATGGACGAAGGCGCGAGAGATTACTAGGCGTTCGTGGGCGCGTCCAGTTTCGGCTCGGGCTCGGGCTTCGTGAGCGGCTGGATCTGCCGCAGCAGATCGGCCTGCACACTCGCGTGGTCGCTCGCGCGCGTCCACACGCCGACGTTCAGCTTGACGCCGGTATCCGTGTAATCCGTCACCGCGATCCACGGCTTGGCCGGCACGTCGCCGATGCGCGGGTCGCTTGCCACCAGCTTGTGCAACTGTTCGAGCGCGTGCTCGACGCGCTGCGCATGCGGCACGTGGAACGTCAGCACGACGCGACGCCGTTCGTTCGCGCTGTAGTTCGTCACCGGATTTGCCCAGATCGTACTGTTCGGCACGAACATGATGACACCGTCGGCTTTGGTGAGGCGCGTCGTGAAAAGGCCGATTTCGTTGACCGTACCGGCCGTCGTGCCGATGCCCTCGATGTAGTCGCCGACGCGAAACGGCCGCAACAGCAGCAGCATCAAACCGGCCGCGATGTTTTGCAGCGTGCCCTGCAGCGCGAGGCCGATGGCGAGGCCGGCGGCGCCGAGCACGGTCAGGATGCTCGCCGCCGCGATGCCGAACTTGCCGAGCGCGGCGACGATCGCGATCACGCGGATCGCCCAGAGCGCGAGGCTCGCGAGCACGGGCGTGAGCGTGGCGTCGGCGTTCGTGCGGCCGAGCGCGCGCTTCAGCGTATTCGCGACGCGATTCGAGATCCACCATCCGATCATGACGATCAGGATCGCCATCAGGATGTCGAAGCCGTATTTGAGGCTTGCTGTCAGCAGCAGGTCGTAGGCGGGGCGAAGTTTCTGGATCGGGTCCATCGGTGATGCTCCTTGCTTGAAGATTTGCATTGGGCTTCGGGCGCTCGGGTTCGTTCCCCGTGCGCGCGCGGATCGGCCATCGGGCCAGTCTCACGGACGGTCTCGAATAGCGGGACGCCGTTGTACGGCCTGCGCCGCGCGACGCAATTGGCTACCATGGCAGGCTGCGCTTGGGCAATGCCCGCACCGGCGCTTCGTCATCCGTTTAAATCGATCGAGGAAATCCGTCATGGCTTATGAAGCAGCTTCCGAACGCTATTCGCAGATGGCTTACCGCACCTGCGGCAAGAGCGGCCTGAAGTTGCCGGCGTTGTCGCTGGGGCTCTGGCACAACTTCGGCGACAGCACGCCGATCTCCACGCAGCGCGAGATCCTGCGCACGGCGTTCGATCTCGGCATCACGCACTTCGATCTCGCGAACAACTACGGCCCGCCCTACGGCAGCGCGGAGACCAACTTCGGGCGCCTCTTCAAGGACGATTTCCGGCCGTATCGCGATGAGCTGCTGATCTCGTCGAAGGCGGGCTGGGATATGTGGCCGGGCCCCTACGGACAGGGCGGCGGCTCGCGCAAATACGTGCTCGCGAGCCTCGACCAGAGCCTGAAGCGCATGGGACTCGACTACGTCGACATCTTCTATTCGCACCGCTTCGACGCCGATACGCCGCTCGAAGAGACCGCCGGCGCGCTCGCGACCGCCGTGCATTCGGGCAAGGCGCTGTATGTCGGCATTTCGTCGTATTCGCCCGGCAAGACGCGCGAAATGGCGCGGCTGCTCGCCGAACACAAGGTGCCGCTTTTGATCCATCAGCCGTCGTACAACATGCTCAATCGCTGGATCGAAGAAGAACTGCTCGACACCCTCGACGACATCGGCGCGGGCAGCATCGCGTTCACGCCGCTCGCGCAGGGGCTTTTGACCAGCAAGTATCTGAACGGCGTTCCGCAGGATGCGCGGGTCAACAAGCCGGGCGGCGGATCGCTGAAGCAGGAGCATCTGAGCGCCGAGAACATCGAGCACGTGCGCAAGCTGAACGAACTCGCCGGGCGGCGCGGCCAGAGTCTCGCGCAGATGGCGCTCGCGTGGGCCCTGCGCGGCGGCCGCGTGAGCTCGGTGCTGATCGGCGCGAGCCGGGCGGAACAGGTCCGGGAGAACGTCGGCGCGCTGAAGAATCTCGACTTCACGAGCGAAGAACTGGCCCAGATCGACCAGCATGCGCGCGAAGGCGGCGTGAATCTCTGGGAAAAGCCGTCGACGGATCAGCGCATCTGAGCCGGTGAGCCCGCGCCAGCCTGACGCCAGCAGGGACATTCCCGGTTGCGCTAGTTGAGAATTGTTATCATGCGGGGCTCGGCGCGGTTTCCCTTTCGACCGGGAAGCCATCTCCCGAACGCTTTCTGCGGGGCCTGCGCCTTAAGGTCACACCCGCTGCGGGGCGTTGCGCCACGCCAAAATGCCCGTCGCGCTAAAATAGCGGATTGCGCCGGGCTGCGGATTGTGCGGCTGCCGGCATGTGAGCCGCGCGAACGCCGCATGCGAACCCAAACATGGGCGCATGAACCCAGCGCAAGGCGTTCGTTTAAGCTGCCAAAAGCGCCCAATTGCACTGAATTTGCATCGAAAATGCGCGGGCCCCCGATCGACGGCCATAGGCGGCGGTCGTTTCGCGCAGCGCATTGTTCCTGGTCTGCACGGCCGCGTGCCGCTGACGCCACCGTTTTCGCACTATCCAAGAAGCCATGAGCAACCTTAATTCTCAAACCGTCCTGAGCGTCCATCACTGGACCGATACGCTTTTCAGCTTCACCTGCACCCGCGACGCGTCGTTTCGTTTCGAAAACGGCCAGTTCACGATGGTCGGACTGGAAGTCGACGGCAAGCCGCTCCTGCGCGCTTACAGCCTCGCCAGCGCCAACTACGAAGAGCATCTCGAATTCCTGAGCATCAAGGTTCAGGACGGCCCGCTCACGTCGCGCCTGCAACATCTGAAAGTGGGCGATTCGGTGTTGATCGGCAAGAAGCCGACTGGCACGCTCGTCGCCGACAATCTGCTGCCCGGCAAGACGCTGTGGCTGCTCTCGACCGGCACGGGCCTCGCGCCCTTCATGTCGATCATCAAGGACCCGGACGTCTACGACCGTTTCGACAAGATCGTGCTGACGCACACCTGCCGTTTCGTCGACGAACTCGCGTACAAGGACTTCATCACGGAGCACCTGCCGGCGCACGAGCATCTGGGCGACCTGATCCAGGAAAAGCTGGTCTATTACCCGACGGTGACGCGCGAGGAATTCGCGAACCGCGGCCGCATCACCGACCTGATCGAGACGAAGAAGCTTTTCGCCGACCTCGACGTCGCACCGTTCTCAAAGGAAAACGACCGCGTGATGCTCTGCGGCAGCCCGCACATGCTGCGCGACACGCGCGCGCTGCTCGACGAAATGGGCTTCGATGAAGGCAGCAACAACCATCCGGGACACTACGTCGTGGAGAAGGCATTCGTCGGCTGATCGGGCGGCGCAGTGCGATTCAGAAGACCGGAGCCGGGTGCTCCGGTTTTTTTTTGCCAGTCGAACGATGGATCATATCGAGACGGTTACATCTTGCGCCATATCAAGACTTCGCGTGTAAGTGCTTTTCTGACACCGCAAATCTACAGAATGTTGCGAAAGCGCATTAAGTTTGAGCCAAGAACCGTTGCAGCGTATGGATTCTGTATTTTTTTGGGATATGATCCGCGAACATTAGGACGAGTCTCGCTTTAAGGTCCAACGACCGTCTTTCGTGTTACAGAGTGTAAATTTCGTTACGTCGCGGTGTCGGATCGCCGGCCGCGACACCACCGGACTGCGCTCCTCCCGAGGAGAGTGAAATGAACACGTCGACCGTTGCCATAACCGACCGGAGCCTGGCGCCGCGCGCCGCGCTGTGCGCCGTGCCGCCGGCTTGCGCGCCTTCCGGGTCGCCTGCCGTATCCCCTGACGCGAGTCCGTCCGGCGTGCCGTCCACACGTGCCACCGGCGAGCAGTCGGCGATCTCGGCGCTGATCGATGCCAGGCTTGCCGCCGATCGCGAGATTCAACGGCTCTCGGCTCGCGTGCAACAGTTGTCGGCGCAACTCGTCGCCGTCGACGAGCGTGTGCGCCGCTCGCTCGCCCAGGATCTGCACGACGACGCCGGGTCCGCGCTGACCGCCGCGCGTTTCGCGCTCGCACGCATCGAAACCTGGCTTCCGGCCGACGCGCCCGCGCCTTGCGGCGAAGCGCTCCAGACGGCCCGGCAGTCGCTCGACGCCGCCTGCGACGCGACCCACCGCGTAGTCGCAAATTCCCATGCGCCGTGTTTCGACGACGGCGTCGCCGCAGCGCTGGTCGACTGGGCGGCGCGCTTCGCGGCCGTCACGTCGCTCGACGTGCATGTCGCGTATCGCGCCGACGACCACCGTCTCGCGCGGCTGCCCGAAGCCATCGCGCTCGCCGTGTTCCGCGTGGCACAGGAGGCGCTGAATAACGTCGCGCGGCACGCCAGCGCCGGCAAAGCGTCCGTGCGCATCGCGGCGGACGCGCGTTTCGTGACGCTCGTGATCGAAGACGACGGCATCGGCATCCCGGCCGCCGCGCGTCGCAAGCGCGGCCGCTTCGGCCTCGCGGGCATGCGCGCGCGCTGCGACGCGCTCGGCGGCAGCCTGCGCCTGAGCGCGGCAAAAACGGGCGGCACGACGGTTCGCGCGCGCTTTCCGTTGATGTGCGCCACCAGCCCGATTGCGCCGATCCGCCGCGCACTGCACGCGGTCGAATCGCGCGCGCGGCTCGCGAGGGCGTCGAATTGAGCCTGCGCATTCTGCTCGCCGACGATCACGCCATCGTTCGCCGGGGCGTTTCACACCTGCTGCTGGACCGCGGCATCGCGTCCGAAGTGATCGAGGCGGAGACCGGCGCGCAGGCGATCAGCCTCGCCGGCCAGTGTCCGCTCGATGTCGCGCTGCTCGACATATCGCTGCCCGACGTGAACGGCGTCGACGTGCTCAAGCGTCTGAAGCGGCAGGTGCCGCGCCTGCCGGTGCTGATGTTCTCGATGTATCGCGAGGATCAATACGCCGTGCGCGCGCTGAAGGCCGGCGCGGCGGGCTATTTGTCGAAATCGGCCGATCCCGCGCTGATGATCTCCGCGATCCAGCAGGTCGCGGCGGGGCGCAAGTATGTGAGTCCGGCGATGGCGGAAGCGCTTGCCGACTACGTTTCGCTGGATTCGGAACAGTTGCCGCACGAAAAGCTCTCCGACCGCGAATTTCAGACGCTGTGCATGCTCGCGTCGGGTAAGCGTCTGACGGACATCGCCAACGCGCTGTCGCTGTCGGTAAAGACGGTGAGCGTGTACCGATCGCGTCTGCTCGACAAGATGAAGCTCGCGAACAACGCCGAGCTGACCTTTTACGTGATGAGCAATCGTCTCGTCGATATGAATCCCGCCATCGCGAGTTGATCGCTCGCGCCGTCCGCGCGCATTAGTCCGATTTTTCTGCCGGCGCGCGTTTGAACAGACAAATCGACCGCTCAAACGCTGCTCCGCGCGGCAAATCCTCCAGATGCACCGCCAGGAAAGCGATTCCCGTCTGTCTCAATAAGTCTGCTGATTCCAGTGTCGATGTCTGCGTCCGATAAAATTGCGGGTTTTCCCGTGGTCGACGCGCCTCGCGCGTGTATTAGGAGACTCCCGCCCCATGTCCTTGTTTCGCAAGAAGAATATCGAACACATGCTCGCTGGCGCGGAAAGCGCCGGGCTCAAGAAAACGCTCGGCGCGCTCGACCTGACGTTCCTCGGCATCGGCGCCATCATCGGCACCGGCATTTTCGTGCTCACCGGCACCGGCGCTGTGCAGGCCGGCCCCGCGCTGATGGTGGCGTTCGTCGTCGCGGCGATCGCCTGCTGCTTCGCCGCGCTCGCCTACGCCGAATTTTCCTCGACGATTCCCGTCGCCGGTTCCATCTACACCTATTCCTACGCGACGCTCGGCGAACTCGCCGCGTGGATCATCGGCTGGGACTTGATGCTCGAATACGGGCTCGCCAGCTCGGCGGTGTCGGTCGGGTGGTCGGGGTATCTGCAATCGCTGCTGTCCGGCTTCGGCATCTCGCTGCCGACCGCGCTCACTGCCGCACCCGGCGCGCTGCCCGGCCACGAGACGTTCTTCAATCTGCCCGCGTTCCTCGTGATGATGGCGATCACGGCGCTGCTCGCGGTCGGCGTGAAGGAATCGACGCGCGTGAACAACCTGATGGTCGCGATCAAGGTGACGGTCGTGCTGCTCGTGATCGGCGTGGGCGTGTTCCACGTCAAGCCGGCGAACTGGCATCCGTTCATGCCGAACGGCTGGTCCGGCGTGTTCGGCGCGGCGGCCGTGATGTTCTTCGCGTTCATTGGCTTCGATTCGGTGTCGTCGGCGGCGGAGGAAGTGAAAAATCCGAAGCGCGATTTGCCGATCGGCATCATTGCGTCGCTCGTCGTGTGCGCGGTGCTGTATGTGGCGGTGGCGGCGGTCGTGACCGGCATCGTGCCGTCGGCGCAGTTCGCGAGCGTTTCGCATCCGGTGTCCTACGCGCTGCAGGTGGCAGGACAAAACTGGGTCGCGGGCTTCATCGATTTGGGCGCGGTGCTCGGCATGCTGACCGTGATCCTCGTGATGAGCTACGGCCAGACGCGCGTGATCTTCGCGATGTCGCGCGACGGCCTGTTGCCCGCGCGGCTCTCGAAAGTGCATCCGCGCTTTGCGACGCCGTATTTCACCACCTGGCTCGTCGGCATCTTCTTCGGGCTGATCGGCGCGCTCGTGCCGCTCAACGTGCTGGCCGAACTGATCAACATCGGCACGCTCGCGGCGTTCTCGATGGTGTCGATCGCCGTGCTGATCCTGCGCCGCACGCATCCGGAACTGCCGCGCGCGTTCCGCTGCCCGGGCGTGCCGGTGGTGCCGGTGCTCGCGGTGGCATCGTGCCTGTTCCTGATGGCGAATCTCCAGGCGATGACGTGGATCGCGTTCGTCGTGTGGCTCGTGATCGGGCTGGCGATTTACTTCTGCTATGCGCGCAGGAATTCGAAACTCGGACGCGGCATGCAGTAACGCCCGTCATTCGTCACGCCAAAGCGCCGCCTTCCAGGGCGGCGTTTTGCTTTGTGCGATCCGTGCGCGCGCACGGGCGGATTGCTGCAAAGCAGCGAGAGCGGGCGCATCGAACGCGCGTTCGGAGCCGATGGCGACGCCCGCTTTTTTGTGTTTTACTCCTTGTTACAACAACGACACGCGAAGTTCCAGCCGGACCAGCAGACGCTCGAGAGCGGCAGCAAGGAAGGTGAAGGACGTGAAGCTCGTGAGCATGTGTTTGGGCTGGCCGGCAGGCCATTCCCCATAGGAGACACAACAATGACGCTCAGCATCAGTCTGACGGTCAACGGCAAACCCGTGACCGCCGACGTCGAACCTCACATCCTCCTCGTGCAGTTCCTGCGCGACCAGTTGAGGCTCACGGGCACCCACATCGGCTGCGACACAGCGCAGTGCGGCGCGTGCACCGTCCATCTCGACGGCCGCGCGATCAAGTCATGCAACATCCTCGCCGCGCAGGCGGACGGCCTCGACGTCACGACGATCGAAGGGATGTCGAAGGAAGGCGAGCTTCATCCGATGCAGGCGGCGTTCAAGGACTGTCACGGGCTGCAATGCGGTTTCTGCACGCCGGGCATGGTGATGAGCGCGAGCGCGCTCGCCGCCCAGAGCCCGGCGCTCACCGAAGAAGAAGTGCGCGAACAGCTCGACGGCAATCTGTGCCGCTGTACCGGCTATCACAACATCGTGAAAGCGGTCCTGCAGGGCGCCGAAGCCATGAAGGCGAGCGGCTGATCCACGCCGCCGCCAGGCTTTCCGGGTTCATTCCATTCGATGAATCGCGCCTACTTTGGAGACCGCGATGAACGCCCCTGAGCAACAGCACATGATCGGCGCCGCCGTAAAACGCAAGGAAGACTATCGCTTCCTGACGGGCGCGGGCCAGTACACCGACGACGTCGTTTTCCCGCAGCAAAGCCATGGCGTGTTCCTGCGCTCGCCGCACGCACACGCGAAAATCCGCAGCATCGACACGGCCGCGGCCAAGGCGTCGCCCGGCGTGATCGCCGTCTTCACCGGCGCCGATCTCGCGGCGGCGAATGTCGGCGGGCTGCCTTGCGGCTGGCTGATCCACAGCACCGACGGAAAGCCGATGCACGAGCCGCCGCATCCCGTCATCGCGCACGAGAAGGTGCGGCATGTCGGCGATCAGGTGGCGCTCGTGGTCGCGGAATCGGTGAAGGAAGCGAAGGACGCGCTCGAACTGATCGACGTGGATTACGACGTGCTGCCGGCCGTCGTCGATACGGGCAGCGCGTCGGAGCCGGGACGCCCGCTCGTGCACGACGGCGTGCCGGACAACGTCTGCTACAACTGGGGCCACGGCGACAAGGCGAAGACCGACGCCGCGTTCGCGCAGGCCGCGCACGTGACGACGCTCGACATCGTGAACCAGCGTCTCATCCCGAACGCGATCGAGCCGCGCGCCGTGAACGCGAGCTATTCAAAGCACGACGAGAGTTACACGGTCTACGTCGCGAACCAGAATCCGCACGTCGAACGGCTGTTGATGGCGGCGTTCGTGCTGTCGCTGCCGGAGTCGAAGCTGCGGATCATCGCGCCGGATGTCGGCGGCGGCTTCGGCTCGAAGATTTTTCTGTACGCCGAGGACGTCGCGCTTACCTGGGCGTCGAAGAAGGTCGGGCGTCCGATCAAGTGGACGGCGGAGCGCTCGGAAGCGTTTCTCTCCGACGCCCACGGCCGCGACCATGTGACGAAAGCCGAACTCGCGCTGGACCGCGACGGCAAGTTCCTCGCGATGCGCGTCCACACGACGGCGAACATGGGCGCGTATCTGTCGACGTTCGCGTCGTCCGTGCCGACCATTCTCTACGCGACGCTCCTCGCCGGCCAGTACGCGACGCCCGCGATCTACGCCGAGGTGAAGGCGGTCTTCACGAACACCGTTCCCGTCGATGCGTATCGCGGCGCGGGCCGGCCCGAGGCGACTTACGTGGTCGAGCGGCTCGTCGAGACGGCGGCGCGCGAGATGAACATCGATCCGGCCGAGATTCGCCGGCGCAACTTCATCCGCGAGTTTCCTTACGCGACGCCGGTCGGCCTGACCTACGACACCGGCGATTACGACTCGCTCCTGAACCGCGCGCTCGAGATCGCCGACGTGAAGGGCTTTCCCGCTCGCCGCGACGAAGCGAAGAAGCACGGCAAGCTGCGCGGCCTTGGCTACTCGTGCTACATCGAGGCGTGCGGGCTGGCGCCGTCGAACATCGCGGGGGCGCTCGGCGCACGCGCGGGCCTGTTCGAAGCCGGCGAAGTGCGCGTGCATCCGACTGGCTCCGTCACCGTGTTCACCGGCTCGCACAGTCACGGACAGGGCCACGAGACGACCTTCGCGCAAGTGGTCGCGGACCGGCTCGGCGTGTCGATCGACAACGTCGAGATCATTCACGGCGACACCGGACGCATTCCGTTCGGCATGGGCACATATGGTTCTCGCTCGATCGCGGTCGGCGGCTCGGCGCTGATGAAGGCGCTCGACAAGATCGAAGCGAAGGCGAAGAAAATCGCCGCGCATTTGATGGAGGCGTCGGCGGAGGATATCGAGTTCAAGGACGGCATCTTCCGCGTCGCGGGCACGGACCGCACGAAGGCGTTCGCGGACGTGTCGCTCGCGGCCTACGTGCCGCACAACTTTCCGCTCGAAACGATGGAGCCGGGCCTCAACGAAAACGCGTTCTACGATCCGACCAACTTCACGTATCCATCGGGCGCGTATATCTGCGAAGTCGAAGTCGATCAGGACACGGGCGAAACGCGCATCCAGAAGTTCACCGCCGTGGACGACTTCGGCAACGTGATCAATCCGATGATCGTGGAAGGACAGGTGCATGGCGGGCTCGGCCAGGGCATCGGCCAGGCGATGCTGGAGCGCTGCGTGTACGACAACGAAAGCGGCCAGTTGCTCTCCGGCTCGTTCATGGATTACGCGATGCCGCACGCGATCGACCTGCCGAACTTCACGGTGGAAACCGCGAAGGGCACGCCATGCACGCACAATCCGCTCGGCGTGAAGGGCTGCGGCGAGGCGGGCGCGATCGGTTCGCCGCCGGCCGTCATCAACGCGATTCTCGATGCGCTCGCGCCGCTCGGCGTGAAGGACTTGCAGATGCCCGCGACGCCGCATCGCGTGTGGTCCGCGATGCGCGCCGCTTCCGCTTCCTCGAACACTTAAGGCTGAGGACTTCGACATGTACACATTCGATTACCAGCGGCCCGAAGAAGCCGATGCAGCGGTCAAGACGCTCACCGCAAACGGCGATGCGAAGTTCCTCGCGGGCGGACAAAGCCTCCTTCCGACGATGCGCCTTCGTCTGGCTCAACCGTCGGCGCTGATCGACGTGACGCGCATCGCGTCGATGAAACAGATCAGCGTGAGCGGCGACACGGTCACGATCGGCGGCGCGGTGTGCCACGCGCAGGTCGCGGCGAACGCGGACGTTAAGCAGGCGCTGCCCGGACTCGCCGACCTCGCCGG
Organism: Caballeronia sp. LZ024; assembly: GCF_031451455.1. NCBI lineage: Bacteria > Pseudomonadati > Pseudomonadota > Betaproteobacteria > Burkholderiales > Burkholderiaceae > Caballeronia > Caballeronia sp. LZ024. The sequence continues at coordinate 100,717 of NZ_JARUXL010000001.1, forward strand.
ACGCATCGGCGACCGGCAGGTTCGCGAGCGCGGCACGATCGGCGGGTCGCTTGCCAACGACGATCCCGCCGCGTGCTATCCGTCGGCCGTTCTCGCGCTGAACGCGACCGTCGTGACGGACCGCCGCCGCATCGCCGCCGACGACTTCTTTCTCGGCATGTACGAGACCGCGCTCGAACCGGATGAACTGATTACCGCCGTCGAATTTCCGCTCGCCGAGCGTGCCGCCTACGAGAAGTTTCGCAATCCGGCTTCGCACTTCGCGTTGGTCGGCGTCTTCGTCGCCAAGCGTGCGGACGGCGTGCGCGTCGCGGTGACGGGCGCGGCACCTTCCGTGTTCCGGGCGAAGGAACTGGAGGCGGCGTTGTCGAAGGATTTCTCGGTGGCGTCGGCGCGCAGCGTGACGATTTCGCCCGGCGGCCTGAACGACGACATGCACGCGAGCGCCGTCTATCGCGCGCATCTGATTCCGGTGCTCGCGGGCCGCGCAATCGAGCGGGCCAACGCGTTCTAGCGTTTCTTCAGGAGCTTCATGGAGCCTGCGTCGATCGACGAAACGCTCGCGCGTCTGGGCGAGCAACAGTACTTCGCGAGCCGCGAACTCGCGACTGCGCTTTTTCTCGCCCTCAAAATGCAGCGGCCGCTCTTTCTCGAAGGCGAACCGGGCGTCGGCAAGACCGAGCTGGCGAAGGCGGCGGCGGGGCTCATCGGCACGTCGATGCTGCGCCTGCAATGCTACGAAGGGCTCGACACCGCGAGCGCGCTCTACGAGTGGGACTATCCGCGTCAGATCATGGCGCTGCGGCTCGCGGAAGCGTCGGGCGAAGCGCCGTCGAACGATTCGCTCTATCGCAGCGAGTTTCTGCTCAAGCGGCCGCTGTTGCAGGCGCTGATGCCCGATCCGTCGAACGCGCTGGCGCGGCGCGTCTTGCTGATCGACGAAATCGATCGCGCCGACGAGCCGTTCGAAGCGTTCCTGCTCGAACTGCTGTCGGATTTTCAGGTGTCGATTCCCGAGTACGGCACGGTGCGCGCGGAGCGGCCGCCGCTCGTCGTGATGACGTCCAACCGCACGCGCGAGGTTCACGACGCGCTCAAGCGCCGCTGTCTGTATCAGTGGATCGGCTATCCCGAGCGCGATGTCGAACTGGCGATCGTCGCGGCGCGCGCGCCCGAGAGCGGTGCGCAATTGCAGGCGCGCGCGGTCGCGTTCGTGCATCGGTTGCGCACGCTGGATTTGTTCAAGGCGCCGGGCGTCGCGGAAACGATCGACTGGTGCCGCGCGCTCGCCGCGCTGTCAGTCAGCGAACTCGATCCGCAATCGGTGCAGGACACGCTCGGCGTGCTCTTGAAGTATCAGGACGACCTCGCGCGCGTCGATCGCGAGACGCTCGCGCAGTGTCTCGCCGCGCCGGCCTGATCCGCGATGGAACCGTTCGCGCGCAACGTCGTGCACTTCATTCGCCTCTTGCGCGGCGCGGGGCTCGGCATGTCGCCGGCGCACGCGGTGGATGCGCTCGACGCGCTCTGCTGGATCGACATCGCCCGTCGCGAGGACGTGCGCGCGACGCTGGCGTCGCTCGTCGTGCATGCACCCGACGAGCGCGATATCTTCGATGCCGCATTCGATCTCTTCTGGCGCGATCCCGACTGGGAAGGCAAGCTGCGCGCGCTGCTGTTGCCGAAAGTCAAAAGCGGCGCGCCGCCGCCCAAACGCAACAACCGCCTCGCCGATGCGCTTGCGGCGCGCGCTGAATCGTCGGCGCAGCAACGACCCGCAGAGCCCGACCGTGAGCCCGAGCAACTGCACGCGCGCATGACGTTCAGCGCGGACGAGCGCCTGAGCCATCGCGACTTCGACACCCTCACCGCCGACGAATGGCGCACGTTGCGGCATCAGATTCGCTCGCACCGGTTGCCGCTCGCGACCGAACCGACGCGGCGTCTGAAGGCGGCATCGCACGGCACGCACGCGGATTTGCGCGCGAGCGCGCGTCACGCGGTGCGATCCGGCGGCGACTGGACCGTGTGGAAGTACCGCGCGACGGTCGAGCGCCGTCCGCCGCTCGTGCTGCTGCTCGACATTTCCGGCTCGATGAGCGCGTATTCGCGGGCTGTGCTCTACTTCTGCCATGCGCTCTTGCAATCGCGCGAACGGCTGCAGGTCTTTCTGTTCGGCACGCGGCTCACGAACGCGACGCGCGCACTGCGCGAACGCGATCCCGATGTCGCGATCGCGGGGCTGGCGGATCAGGTCGTCGACTGGTCGGGCGGCACGCGCATCGGCGCCGCGCTCGCCGAGTTCAACCGGCGCTGGGCGCGCCGCGTGCTCTCGGGGCGGGCGACGGTGCTGTTCGTGACCGACGGCCTCGATCACGAAGCGATCGACGTGCTCGATGCCGAAATGGCGCGGCTCGCGCGCTTCGCGCATCGGCTCGTGTGGCTCAATCCGCTGTTGCGTTATCCGGATTTCACGCCGCGCGCGCGGGGCGTGCGCGCGATCCTGCCGCACGTCGATGCGATGCTCGCGGCGCATAACCTCGACAGCCTTGCTGCTGTCGGGCGGGAACTGGCGTCGATGAACGGACGCACGGCGGCCCGCAACACAGGAGACATGCGATGGAACTGACCGAGACTCACACGTTGCCTGTGCCGCAGTCGCGCGCATGGGAAGCGCTGAACGACACGGAGATACTGCGTGCTTGCATTCCCGGCTGCGAGAGCATCGAAGCCGACGGCGAGAACGCGTATGCGGTGGCGATGACAGCATCGGTCGGGCCAGTGAAGGCGCGCTTCAAGGGACGCATGAATCTCACCGAGATCGACGCGCCGCATACGTACACGATCGTGTTCGAAGGGCAGGGCGGCGCGGCGGGTTTCAGCAAGGGCAGCGCGAAGGTGGATCTCGAACCCGGCGACGATGCCGACACGACGAAGCTCTCGTATAGCGCGAATGCGCAGGTCGGCGGGAAGCTCGCGCAGATCGGCTCGCGGCTCGTCGATGGAGCGGCGCGCAAGATTGCCGGGGAATTTTTCAAGCGCTTCAGTGCGCAGTTGCAGGGCGCGCCGGCGGCGGGAGACGGCGAGGCCGCGCCGGGTGACGACGAGGAGAAAGGAAAGAAATCATGGACAGCGTGGATCTCGAAGTCCTGAGGAACAGCGCTCGGTGGCTCGAAGACGGACATCGCGTGCTGCTCGTCACGGTGGTGAAGACGTGGGGCTCGTCGCCGAGGCCCGAGGGCGCGATGCTCGCGGTGCGCGATGACGGGCACGTGGTCGGCTCGGTGTCGGGCGGATGTATCGAGGACGATCTGATCGAACGCGTGCGACAGCGCGGGATCGATCAGTCGCGGCCCGAGGCCGTGAAGTACGGCATTACGGCGGAAGAGGCGCATCGTTTCGGGCTGCCTTGCGGCGGGACGATTCAGCTCGTGCTGGAGCCGTTGACGCGGCAAAGCGGGATCGCGGGATTATGCGAGGCAGTGGAGGCGGGAAGGCTCGTCGCGCGGTCGCTGGACATGACGACGGGCGAAGTGCGGATGGAACCGGCGCTGGCGACCGATGGCGTGCTCTTCGACGATGCGACGCTGCTCACGATCCACGGTCCGCGTTATCGGATGCTGGTGATCGGCGCGGGGCAGTTGTCGCGGTATCTGTGCAATATCGCCGTGGGGCTGGATTATCAGGTGACCGTGTGCGATCCGCGCGAGGAGTATACGCAGGAGTGGGACGTGCCCGGGACGACCATCGTGCGGACCATGCCGGACGATACGGTCATGGACATGAAGCTCGATGAACGATGCGCGGTGATCGCGCTGACGCATGATCCGAAGCTGGACGATCTCGCGTTGATGGAGGCGTTGAAGACGCCGGCTTTTTACGTCGGCGCGCTGGGGTCGCGGAGGAACAATGCGGCTCGGCGGGAGCGGCTGAAGGAGTTTGATTTGTCCGAGGCGGAGTTGGCCCGGTTGCATGGGCCGGTGGGGATTTATATCGGGAGCCGCACGCCGCCGGAGATCGCGGTTTCGATTCTCGCGGAGGTGACGGCGGCGAAGAACGGGGTGTCGTTGCCGGAGCTATTGAAGGTCGAAGGGGCGAAGGCCGCGCGGGAGGTCGAGGGGCGGGATGGGGTGGTTTGTGGGGTTTGAGGGGGGCGCGAAGAGCGCGACATGCCGGGTCGACTCCACCAGCGCTGTCAATGTCGTTTCAATCCACGCGCTCGCGAAGGGCGCGACAGAGCGCACCGCATGAGGCGCAGCCGGACGGATGGTTTCAACCCACGCGCTCGCGAAGAGCGCGACCCACGGCGCGCCGACAAGCGCAGGCGTCAAGGCAGGGTTTCAACCCACGCGCTCGCGAAGAGCGCGACTTGCCGGTCACTTCGAGTGCGTCCTGCACCTTCGCGTTTCAACCCACGCGCTCGCGAAGAGCGCGACCCTCATTCATCCATCCGGCGCGCGCCGCGGAAGCAAGTTTCAACCCACGCGCTCGCGAAGAGCGCGACTTTCGTGGTTTCCTTCGATCGGCTCTCCGCAGAAGTTTCAACCCACGCGCTCGCGAAGAGCGCGACTTCGCGGATGGCTTGATTCGGCAATCAATGACATGTTTCAACCCACGCGCTCGCGAAGAGCGCGACCTAACGCTCGAGCAGCTCAATTCGATTCTAAGGGTTTCAACCCACGCGCTCGCGAAGAGCGCGACCATTTCCGTATTCAATAGCGGATTGCTAACAAATGGTTTCAACCCACGCGCTCGCGAAGAGCGCGACCAACATCTGAATTGCGACGACGGCAAGCAGGTGTTTCAACCCACGCGCTCGCGAAGAGCGCGACCTCTGGCATCGCGTCGATATTCCAGAGATGACCAAGGTTTCAACCCACGCGCTCGCGAAGAGCGCGACGTCAGCAGGATTTCTCAATCTGGTGGAAGGAGTGAGTTTCAACCCACGCGCTCGCGAAGAGCGCGACGAGCTGCGGGTTCGTGAGCCCAGCCCCGGAGATGTTTCAACCCACGCGCTCGCGAAGAGCGCGACGCCTCCGAGGATATATAGGCCCATAAATATGCCAAGTTTCAACCCACGCGCTCGCGAAGAGCGCGACCCAAGCGCCCCCGCCATTGCAGGCCAACCGCCCGAGTTTCAACCCACGCGCTCGCGAAGAGCGCGACAGTTGGCCCGGGATCGGATGGCGGCAATGGCGCGCCGTTTCAACCCACGCGCTCGCGAAGAGCGCGACGCCAGGCATGCGACAGCGGCGCGGCGCGAAAAGTGTTTCAACCCACGCGCTCGCGAAGAGCGCGACCCCACGGGTATGAAACTGTCGGCCATCCAGAGATTGTTTCAACCCACGCGCTCGCGAAGAGCGCGACCGCGCGCGCCGCATCGCCACGCCACGCGCCCGAGAAGTTTCAACCTACGCGCTCGCGAAGAGCGCGACGTAGGGCACACCGAATGCGGCATAGCTGCCGCCCTGTTTCAACCCACGCGCTCGCGAAGAGCGCGACCCACAACTTGGCAGCCGCCCGTCGCTTGGGTGTTGTTTCAACCCACGCGCTCGCGAAGAGCGCGACTCAACCGGGTCAGTCGATTCGCGCGGGTTCCACGAGTTTCAACCCACGCGCTCGCGAAGAGCGCGACGCGTGTATCGCGCGCGGGCGTACGTCGACGACAACCGGTTTCAACCCACGCGCTCGCGAAGAGCGCGACCTATGATAGTGATCAAACTAGTTCACAACGGTACAGTTTCAACCCACGCGCTCGCGAAGAGCGCGACGCCACACGCTCACAGGCGGGCCACCGACCTGTTGTTTCAACCCACGCGCTCGCGAAGAGCGCGACAGGTCATTGCGTTGCTCATTTGATCGCAAGCTCCTTGTTTCAACCCACGCGCTCGCGAAGAGCGCGACTCGTGCCGATAGGGCCGGTCGGACCCTGCTCGACGAGTTTCAACCCACGCGCTCGCGAAGAGCGCGACCGAGAACGACGCGGATGTTGATCGCGAGCGGTTCGAGTTTCAACCCACGCGCTCGCGAAGAGCGCGACGGGCCGGCAGAACCGCATCATCAGCCCTTGTGTTTGTTTCAACCCACGCGCTCGCGAAGAGCGCGACTGCATGCGGATGAAGCCGGATCGGGTGTTGCTGGCCGTTTCAACCCACGCGCTCGCGAAGAGCGCGACGATGCGTCAGAAAATACTGACGAGGCGTCGACGATTGTTTCAACCCACGCGCTCGCGAAGAGCGCGACGCTTCCTTGTTGGACTGTTCGACAAGCCAGCGAAGTTTCAACCCACGCGCTCGCGAAGAGCGCGACCGCCATTTCAGCGTTAGGCGACTTGGAGTGATTCGTGTTTCAACCCACGCGCTCGCGAAGAGCGCGACTGATCCATCCGAGTGGATGGGTCATTGCGAATACAAGTTTCAACCCACGCGCTCGCGAAGAGCGCGACGCGCTGCGCTGCGCTATTTCCGCCTGCGTGCTCATGTTTCAACCCACGCGCTCGCGAAGAGCGCGACCGCATCAACGATCGTGATCGAATACGGGATCTGAGTGTTTCAACCCACGCGCTCGCGAAGAGCGCGACTTGACCGTCATTTTCTGCGTCGCCTCGCGCTCGCGGTTTCAACCCACGCGCTCGCGAAGAGCGCGACCGGCCGGTGTCGACGTGCCACTGTCGAACGACTTCGTGTTTCAACCCACGCGCTCGCGAAGAGCGCGACGCCCGCCGCACTCTTAGCAAAACTCTGCTCGAAGGTTTCAACCCACGCGCTCGCGAAGAGCGCGACCGGGCACGATGCCCGACCATGTGGGCGGCTCGTATTTGTTTCAACCCACGCGCTCGCGAAGAGCGCGACGATGTCCATGCGACCTGCGCGGATTTCTGGCAAAGTTTCAACCCACGCGCTCGCGAAGAGCGCGACGATGCGACCCGCGCGCAGACTTACCGGCACGGTCGGTTTCAACCCACGCGCTCGCGAAGAGCGCGACCAACGGGGACTCCAACTGCCCGACCTTTTGCGTCCAGTTTCAACCCACGCGCTCGCGAAGAGCGCGACCAAAACATACGCCGGGACCGTGGTCGTGGGATGACGTTTCAACCCACGCGCTCGCGAAGAGCGCGACGTGCTCAGCACGATCGTGACTGCCGTCGACGGCATGTTTCAACCCACGCGCTCGCGAAGAGCGCGACCCGATGACGAGTTCCAGTTTCGCGACCTGCGTGCGTTTCAACCCACGCGCTCGCGAAGAGCGCGACGCAGCAAAAAGAGGCGATCGCTGCACTCGACAAGTTTCAACCCACGCGCTCGCGAAGAGCGCGACGATTCCCTCAAATATAGAACCGAGAGTGGCACGGTTTCAACCCACGCGCTCGCGAAGAGCGCGACCAGCCCGCGACATGGGACGCGCTCGAAGCGCGGCGTTTCAACCCACGCGCTCGCGAAGAGCGCGACTCCATCCCTCTCAACTCAATGATTTCCCGACAAAAATCCCCGCTCATCCGCGAACCTGTCGAAAAAACCGCAAACACCGCACGACACCAGCCCAAACCAACCAAAATTCACATAATAATCAAGCCGTTACAAACCCCGCGAACCTCCCGGCATTTCCCCACCCGCTTCACGTTCGCACTTCACCCCGCCCACTCAAACAACCAACGGCCCATTCAAATCGACAGCCGCCTTCGCGCCGACGTGTTCAATCCGCTTCCCCCAGTTCTTGCCGAGAAAATAAAAGCGCAAGCTATCGACCTCCGGATCGATCAATCCGACTAACCGATGCCTGAGCAAGGTCCACTGCGCCGGGTCCACCTCGATCTCGAACACCGAGTACTGCACACGCTGACCGTAATCCCGGCAAGCGCGCGCCACTCTGCGCAGACGGCCCGACCTGCCGTCGGACGAAGTCGCGACGTCGTAGCTCACCAACACCATCATGAACGGCTCCTCACTTCCAGAGAAACGCCGGATAGGCATCGAGATCGCCGCGCAGATGACGCGCGAGCAACTGCGCCTGCACGAACGGCACCATCCCGAGCGGCATTTTTTCGTCGATGAATGGATGCAACATCTCGTCGCGCTTGCGTTACTGATACGCGACGAGAATCGCCTTGCGCGCCGCTTCGCTCATCGTCACGGCGCCGTTATCGAGTGTCTTGAAGTCGCGCTCGTTCAACTGCTTGCGGTTCACGAGCGACAGCGCGAGGCGATCCGCGATGACCGGCCGCATCTCTTCCATTAGATCGAGCGCCAGACTCGGCCGCCCCGGCCGGTCGCGATGCAGAAAGCCCACGGCAGGATCGAGCCCGACCGTTTCGAGCGCCGACCGGCAGTCGTGCGTGAGCAGCGTGTACAGAAAGGAAAGGACCGCGTTGATCGCATCGAGCGGCGGCCGCCGGCTTCGGCCGCGAAACTGAAGCGCGGGATGCCTGACGCGGATCAGATGACCGAACACACCGAAATAGCTCTGCGCGGCCTCGCCTTCCAGGCCACGCAACACGTCGATGTCGCATTCGATCCGCAGACGCCGCGCGATCATCGCAAGACGCGTCCGCGCCCGTTCGATCGCTTGCAGACAATCATCCGGGAAGTCGTCGCCATAGTCGCGCAACGCACGGCTTATCACCGCGCGCTGGTTGTACAGCTTGCCCGCCAGAACGTTGCGCACGATCGGCGCCGCGCGCGGCAGGTCGTCGCTCACGCGATACTGCTCGCGGCGCAGCAGCACGTTGCCGGCCACCGGACCTTCGACGCGCGCGAGAAACCGCCCGTTGGCAGACAGATACGCGACGCTCACCCCCTGTTGCGCGCAATACCCGAGCAGCGGCGGCGACACGAGCACGCGACCAAAGCAGAGGACGCTCGCCAGCATGTGAATCGGCAGACGCGCGCGTTCGGCGCCGTCCACTTCCATGACGACATTCGCGCCGTCCTTCTTGAGCCACGCGCCCTCCGTCGTCACGTAGAGCGTGTTCAACTGCCGTCGCATGGATCAGTCTCAAGTTGGGCTTCAAACCATGTCCTCGCCGATGCGTGCCGACTCAGCGTCCGAGGCTGACAGTCGTCGATCAATGAGCAGGCGTCGCAGCGGCGCGCTTCGTATTGAGCCGGCGGCGTCCGTGCGTTGCGCATCAACGCGCGGACCGCTTCGATTGTCGCGAGCGTCAGGCGCCGGAGTTCGGCATCGAAGGACACGATGCGCCGCCGCCGCGTCGTGCCGTAGAAGAGCGCGCCTTCGTCGATCGACTGGCCGAGCATCGCTTCGAGGCACAGCGCCTGTGCGCATAGCTGGACTTCGTCCGCGCGATGGGCCTTCGGACGTCCACGCTTGTATTCGACCGGATAGGCGCGCTCGCGCGAGCCGTCGTCCGATTGGTGAAACTCGACGACATCCGCGACGCCCGCGATACCCAGACCGGGATTCGATAGCGGCATGGCCGTCACCGTTCGGACACCATGCCGGCCGGCGGCGCGCGGCGTATCGGCGCGTTCGTGCAGCACGCGCCCCTCGGCGGTGTACACATTTTCCGTCCAGATGCGCTCGACGTGGATCAGCGCGCACTGACGCGGACAGTACAGAAAATGCTGAAGCGCCGAGAGGGGGATCGTGGCTTCGTCGACGGATGCGCCGTCTGTCATCCTAGATGCGGTCGATCACCGTCACGCCCGGCGGAATCCTGTGAGCGTCGATCGTCACTTCGTAGTTCGAGAAGTGGCGCGCGGGCAGATCGGCGTCTGTCTTCGTGCGCGCGACTTTCACGGCATCGAAGAGCACATGCGCCGGCGCGTTGCCCATCGGATGATCGTGCTTGAAGACGATGAGCTTGCGCGCCGCCATCTCGCCGCGCGCGGCCGAGCGGTCGTGTTCGAACATGCCGGTGAGCGAGCGCCAGAGGAGTTCGAGATCGTCCTCCGTGAAGCCGGTGCGTTCGGCGAGTTTCGCGGAGATGAAGCCGTGCGCGCGGTAGAGTCCATACGGCAGGATATGCTTGCGTCCCATCGTGCGTTCGTTTTCGGCGTCCTTCTCGTGCGTGACGGCCATGCGTGTGATCGACACTTCCATCGGCACGACCGGTTCGATCGACGATGCGAACGTGAACTGGACCGGCCCGCGCACCTGTCCGCAATTGATGCCGGTGGTCATCACGGCACCGAACGCGCGGATGTCGAAGAAGTTGTCGCACATCCAACGGGTCACGGCGTCTGCCTGCTTGGGATCTTTCGGCAGTTTTTTATCGACGGGTTCGAGGTTCTTTGCCTGATAAGCCTTCCTGTGCTGATTGTTCAGCACGGCCTTTTCCTGCATGTAGATCGCGTGTCCTGCTTCGCCGTCTTTCTCCAGGCTCACGTAATTGCGAATCTTGCGCTTGAGGCAGACATCGGTGACGAGGCCATGATTCGTTTCGGGGTCGAGGCGCGGGAGATTGCCCGCGTCCGGATCACCGTTCGGATTGCCGTTGGTCACGTCGAACAGATAGACGAATTCGTAGCGATTGGCGATGGTGGTCATGCGGTTGTTTCTTCCGTGATGGGGTCAGTGTGGTCGTCAGTGAGACCGGATGCGTCGTTGCCGTCGGACTTGCGCCGGAAGCGTTCGCTGCGCTGGTGGTAATAGCCGATCGCAAAGCGGCCCTGATCCTCCAGCGACAACGTGCGCGGAAAGTGGCTGCCAACGCCGTCGAGGATCTCGCCGGCTTCCCGTTCGAGCGAGATGGCGCGGCCTCGGGTCTCGGGAGCCTTCATCGCCTTCGACAGATGGTTTTGCGCACCGCGCATCAGAAGCGGAAACACGAGCGCGGGCGTCGCGGACGCCGAGCCGTAATAGCGGTCGCGAATCGTCGCATTGAGCTTGTCACCCAGCGCGGCGTTCTGAATGCTCTCCAACACCGAGAACAGGCGACCGAGGCGATAACTCGGCGTGGGATCGTTTCTATTCAGGCTCACAGGTATCTCCGTTTCGATTCCTTTCACGTTCAGGCGCAGATCGCGCGCGAGAACGGCTTTGCATAACGCCACGCGCAGACCCGAGACGTCCTTGTCCGCGCGCATGCGCACGATTGCGGCGCTCAGCAGCGAACGCGGATAGCGGGACCCGGTGAGCACCGCGCGCATCATGGCGCCCGCGAGTTGCGGCGGGACGTTCTCGCTCTTTTCTTGTGCGGCGGTGGCAGCGAGAAGGCGCCACGCGGCGGGCGGCGTCTTCCACGGCACGGGTTCGATCAGAAGATCGTCGTAGTGCTGCGCGAGGCGTTTCGCGAACTCCTCAAGGCTTGCTGTCGCCCAATACCGTATCGACAGCCGCGACGCATTCGGCGACAGTCCCAGCACGAACATCTTCGTTTTCGGATCGAGGCGCGTATCGAGCGTTTCGACTGCGCGTCCCTGCGATACCTCTTTGAGCGCGAGCCGCAGATTGGCCGTTTCGCCGGAATCGGTCGGCGATGGATCGAGCGCGTCCAGGAGCAGCGATTCGGCCGCTTCCTGCGCGGATTCGTCGTCGGCTTCGGCCCAGAACACGACGCTGGCATCGCCGATCTGCACGCACTGCCGATGATGCGGATCGCGTTGCAGCAAATGATTGAGGACCGTGGTGTAACCGAACGCGGCGGACGTCGAGACGGGCGCGTTGGCGCCGTTCTCCTTTCCATATGACTTGGAGCAGTCGACGTGGAAGGAGAAGATCGACGCCCCCGCAACCTGCGCGCCCCAAACGCCCTTGATCGCCGGATGCAACCGCGCGATCGGCCGCGTTTCGCCCGTGACGAGACACATGGCCGTGGGACTATCGTCCTCGGCGCCGTGGCGCGCGACCAGTTCGTTCGCCGCCGCGCTTTCATGGATGTAGCCCGCGACGCCATCGAGCCGGAACACCACATTCGACGCGAACAAGTCCGGCACATGTTTGACGATGGCCGGAAATTCGCTCCACTTCTCCGGCACCCACGCTTCGAGAAACTTTCGCAACGCGACGAGTCCTTCGTCGGTCGCATCGGCAAGGCGCTCCAGATGCAGCGCCCTGAACGCGCCATGCGATTTCAGATTCAGCGCGGGCGCGCCCGACCCCGCCTTCTGTTCGACGCCGAGCACGAACGCGGTCTTGTCCCAAAGAAAGAACGGCGCCGGCGAGATGCCCGGACGCTTGAACGAAGCGGGCACGGTCAGCAGCTTCCATTTCGGCTTCTTGCCTTCGTGGTCGCGGATATCGTCCACATCGACGAGCGTTCCGTCCTTCGCGAGCAGCAGCGCGAAGCTGATCTTCTCCTGGCTCAGCCCGAAAGCGGGCAGCTTGCCGCGCTTCGCTTGCTGGTCGTAGTGTCGCGCAAGGGCGCTGAAGATCATCGCGTGCTCCCTTCAAGGACGAGCAGCGGAATCTCGATCCATCCGTTCTTCATGGATGCGCGGAAGAAGTGCGGCGTCATGCCGTTGTCGAAATCGATGTCGTGCAGCATCCAGCCAAGGTCTTTCATCTCGATCAGCGATTCGTGCGGCGAAGACGCTTCCTTGCCGTCTTCGAGCAATTCGAAATTCGCGGGAAACTCGCGGGTCCCGAAGCAGGGCGTGTGAAAACATTGGCCCTTGCGCGCGCGCCGGTTGAAGATGTCGAGATGCTTGCCGACAGTCTCGCCGGCTTCGGCCTTGTCGGTCAGAACGAAATGCGCTTCGATCACATAGGCGACGTCGCGCAGGATCATGGATGCGCGCTGCTGGCGGTCTTCATCGACGTAATTGACGAGACCATCGACGCGTGCCGCCTTCATCGCCGAGCGCGCGCTGGCGGCCGGAATCTTGCTCGCGACTTCGTTGCGGCGAATCGTATTGAAGCGGATTGGCTTCAACACCTGAATGCGATCGACGACCCAGCGGATCGCCGGCTTCCAGTGAATCGCCTCGACGATTCCACGCGCGGCCGACGGCGTGATGACGTCGTAGGACACGCGCTCGACCTTCATTTCGGGTCGCGTGAACAAGGCTCTGTCGCCCCAGACGTGCAGGCGGATTCCATATGCCATGTTGTCTCTCTTGTCTTTCGTGCTTGGACCGACTTACAATCTATAAGATATCCTGATTAATTAAAATGGACGCGAATCAAGAAGGCTTGATGTCAGGCAATCAGACCCCCGATGTTCAAGTTAACGTCTTCATTGATACGAAGGCCGTACCGTTCATCATAAAAATTCATTGTGGTCAATTGCATGAACTGGGTGCCGAAGCGGTCTTGCTCGATCGGCTCGATTGCGCCCGACGCCGCAAGCCGCGCGTAAGCCTGAGGGCGTACCTGGACGATATACGGCTGAAGCTTGCGGGCGATTTCACCGCATTGCGTGGCGAAGCGAAGGTCGTGAACCAGCTTCCGCGAGTGCTCGTCGTCGGCGACGATGATGGGCATGTCGGCGTTGTCGATCATCCGGAATTCCCGTGCAATATGCTCGAGCGGGAATCCTTCCAGTTTGCCGGCCTCGATCAAGCCGAGCAGGTTGCGCTTGTCGAGTTCCATGACGCCCTTTTGCCAGTAAAGCTGATTGAAGTACTTCTCGATGGCTGCGAGCGACAACGGATCATCGCCGTGCTCGCGCAGCACTTCCCGCGCTTTGTTCGCGAATGCTTCCAGTTCCTTCGGCGGCTTCCAGTCCGGATTGGCCGGCCAAAATACCGTGACGATGCTTTCGTCGCGCGGACGATCACCGTGGCGATTGCACCGGCCCGCAGCCTGCGCGATCGAGTCGAGGCCCGCTTCCGCACGCAGGACATGGGGGAAATCCACGTCGACGCCCGCTTCGATCAGCGAAGTCGAGACGAGGCGGCACGGCTTTCCTTCTTTGAGAAGTTTGCGCACGTCATCGAGTACGCGTGTGCGATGTTTCGCGTGCATCAGCGTGCTGAGATGACGCGCGCCCGGCTCGTGTTCGATCGATTTGAACAGCGTCTGCGCCTGCCGTTTGTTGTTCACGATGCATAGCACCTGATCGCGATCGCGCATGCGCTGAGCGAGTTGCTCATCGTCGAGCGGGCCGGCTATCTCCAGCTTGACGCGGGCTAGTGCGTCGAACAAACGCTGCGGCTCGGGCGCGAGTTCGCGCACGTCGGCGAAGCCGCCTTCGAACTTCGGCGCATTCAGCGCGGGCTGGGTCGCGGTGCAGAGCACGACGCTCGTGCGGTAGTTGAGCGCGAGTTCGTCGAGCACCGTGACGCAAGGCCGAAGCAGCGGCAGCGGAAGCACCTGCGCTTCATCGAGAATCACGACGCTGTTCGCGATGTTGTGCAGCTTGCGGCAACGCGACGGGCGCGCGGCGTAGAGACTCTCGAAAAATTGCACCGACGTCGTGACGACGACGGGCGCGTCCCAGTTTTCCATCGCGATGCGAAGCTTGGCGGCGGAGTCGTGCTTCATGCCCTTCGGCTCGATGAAGGCGCTGTGATGCTCGACGATTGCGCGCTCGCCGAGATCGCCGAATGCCTTGCGGAACACGGCGGCATTCTGCTCGACGATGCTCGTGAACGGGATCACGAAGATGACGCGATCGAGTCCGTGCGCGATCGCGTGATCGAGCGCGAAGGCAAGCGATGTGAGGGATTTTCCGCCGCCGGTCGGCACGGTGAGCGAGAACATACCGGGCGCTTCGGTCGCGCGGGAGCGGGCGTAGGAGAGGATGTCGGCGCGTGTGGCGTCGATCGGCTTCTCTGTCTTGAAGTTACCGAGATACGCGTCGAGGCGGGCGCGCAGTTCGATCAGGCTCGGCTTTGGCGCATCGCGTGCAAGCAGAATTTTCGGGTCGCCATAGAATCGTTCGGTATCCAGATAGTCGCCATCGACGACGCACGAGAAGATCATGCGCGTCAGCAGCGAGAGTTGAAATTCCTCTCGGGCTTTGTCTCTCCGCAATTTTGACGGCATGACTTCGGCGGCCGACGCTGGCAGGGTGAGTTCGCGCTCGAATGCGGGCGACAGATTCGGCAGCCGCGCCTTAAGTCGTTCGTCGAGCGCCGTCCGTTCGCCGGCTTCGCGGCCATTGGCGAGTCCCGCGTGATGTCCCGCGACCGCATAGGCGATGAGCCGTCCAAGGCGTCCATATCGTTCGCAAGCGAGCTTTGCGCCCCAGGTCGCGTGATCGACGCGGGCTCCTCTCCTTCGAGGCGTCGCTGGAATTCAACGGTGTATTTGCCGAGGTCGTGAAGCAATCCGGCGACGTGCGCGAGTGCTTCCGCGCCGAATGGCCGGGCGAAACGTCCCGCGAGCAGGGCGACGGCGTTCAGATGGTCCGCGAGAGGCTGCCAGTCGGTTCGATCGGCCGTGTCGGTGGAGTGCGCGTAAAAGCGTGATGAGTTCGACAATGGCTTGCCTCCGTTGTTGGTGTCGGACGGGCGTCCGGTGTAGGCGCCGCTTGCGCCGATTCTCGAAGTCGACTTGTCTCGAAAACATCCTGAGGTGTGAACAATTGCAAACCCGCGCGAGTGATTCGTGCGCCGCTGAATTGCTGCTCGACACTTGGCGTATAGGCAAGAACACATGTGCTGTGCGAATGATTTATTGCTTTGCTGCGCCAAAAAGCAGAAGGCCGTTTCGACATACGTCGAAACGGCCTTCTGCTTTTTTAGCAACCCGCCGCGCTTTGAATCTCGGCGCATCGACCCAGAAGCGCCTCACATCATTCCGCAAACCACCGTCGCCGCAATCGACACCCCCACGAGCACCACACCCACAGCCCGCCGCTTGTTCAACTGGGTCCAAAGCAGCACGCCTGTCAGGGAGAGCAAGATAATGCTCCCCGCGAGCGTATCGATGAGCAGCACCCAGCCGACGCTCAATCCCACGCCCTTGTGCAGATTGGTCATCGTCGCGAGGAAGCTGTTCTCCGTGCGCTTCACGGACACGAACCCATTCCCCACCCAATACTCCGCCGACACCCCGCCGCCCGGCGACGCAATCGTCACGGTCCACTGCTCCGGCTGTATCGCCTTCTGATCGCCCCACGCGACCGGGCGTGCCGCTTCGCGTTTCACACGCCCGACATTCCCGTCGATCTTCAACTCGTGCTTGAGCCATCCGCCGAGTTCAATTGGCGAGCGAAGTCCGTCGGCAGGCACGGCAAGCTGCATCTGCGAGACCTGCGGTTCGCCGGTCGAAACCTTCAGCGGCCCGCCGCGATGGTTGAGCAGAAATCCCGTCGTGCCGAACAGAAGCCCGAGCACCGCACCCCACAGCCCGACCCAGCCATGCACCTTGCGCAGCCACTTGATGAACGTCGCGCGCCGCGAGCGACCGCGACGCACGGCCTGTTCCGAATCGTCGATGGGGCGATGCGTTCCCGGCTCTGGAGGTTGTTTGTGCCGCTTCGCAGATGCGTTCGATGGTGCTTCTTGCTCGATGTAGTCGGGTGCGTTCACGCGTCTCTCCGTCATTCAGCGCGGAAAGGGAATCGGACCGAAGCGGTCGATGCAGCATCGGTCCTGATACGTAACAGCGGTTGTCCGCGTAAGCAGCCCGCGTGCACCGATTCTAGGAGTCGATTTGTCTCTAAAAAAACCTGGAACGTTAACAATTGCAAACTCATGCGAGATGCATGCGTGTGAGCGGTGTCGCGTTCACATCATCCCGCAGACCACCGCCGCGACAATCGACGCCCCCACGAGCACCACGCCCACCGTCCGCCGCTTGTTCAATTCGGTCCAAAGCAGCACGCCCGTCAACGAGAGCAGAATGATGCTGCCCGCGAGCGTGTCGATCAGCAGCACCCAGCCCACGCTCAATCCCACGCCCTTGTGCAGATTGCTCATCGTCGCGAGGAAGCTGTTTTCCGTGCGCTTCACCGACACGAAGCCGTTCCCCACCCAGTATTCCGCCGACACCCCGCCGCCCGGCGACGCAATCATCACCGTCCACTGCTCCGGCTGTATCGCCTTCTGATCGCCCCACGCAACAGGCCGCGCCGCTTCGCGCTTCACGCGGCCGACATTCCCGTCGATCTTCAATTCACGCTTGAGCCATCCGCCGAGTTCCTTCGGCGAGCGAAGTCCTTGCGCGGGCACGGCAAGCTGCATCTGCGAGACCTGTGGTTCGCCGGTCGAAACCTTCAGCGGCCCGCCGCGATGGTTGAGCAGAAATCCCGTCGTGCCGAACAGAAGCCCGAGCACCGCACCCCACAGCCCGACCCAGCCATGCACCTTGCGCAGCCACTTGATGAACGTCGCGCGCCGCGAGCGACCACGACGCACGGCTTGCTCCGCGTCGTCGATGAGGCGATGCGTTCCCGGCTCGGTGTGTTGTTTATAGCGCTTGGCGGATGCCTTCGATGGCGCTTGTTGCTCGATGTGGTCGGGCGCGTTCACGCGTCTCTCCGTTATTCGGCGGGAAAAGGAAATCGGACCGGAGCGGTCGCCGCCGCATCGGTCTTCATTGGCCCTGACAGGCAACAAATGAGAATCGTTATCATTACACGGCGAATGGGTTTGTTCAACCCGCTGAAATTCGCCGTAATGAAACGGAGGAAGGTGAAACGAAAGGAAAGGGATTCAGACCGGCCAGAGCGGCCCTTCGTCCATCGCGCCGACCTGCTCGCGCAATTCGAGGATGCGGTCTTCCCAATAACGCTGCGTGTTGAACCACGGAAACGCGGCGGGAAACGCGGGGTCGTCCCAGCGGCGCGCGAGCCACGCCGAATAGTGAATCAGCCGCAGCGTGCGCAGCGCCTCGACGAGATGCAACTCGCGCGGCTCGAAATCGCAGAAATCCTCGTAGCCGGCGAGCAGATCGGCAAGCGCGCGCGACGCCTCCGCGCGCTCGCCCGGCAGCAGCAGCCAGAGATCCTGGACGGCCGGACCCATGCGGCTGTCGTCGAAATCGACGAAATGCGGGCCCGCGTCGGTCCACAGCACGTTGCTCGGGTGGCAGTCGCCGTGCAGCCGGATCGGGCGGATGTCGCCCGCGCGCTCGAAGCAGCGTTCGACGCCCTCCAGCGCCATCCGCACGACGCTCTCGTAGGCTGCGCGCACGTCGCGGGGCACGAAGTCGTGCGTGAGCAGGAAATCGCGCGGCTCGAAGCCGAAGCTCTGGATATCGAGCGTCGGCCGCTCGCGATACGTCTCGATGCCGCCCACCGCGTGAATCCGCCCGATGAAGCGTCCGAGCCATTCGAGCATTTCGCTGCTGTCGCGGCCGTCGATGTCCGGCGCGCGGCCGCCGCGGCGCTCGAAGATCGAGAAGCGAAAGCCGTCGAAATGATGCAGCGACGCGTCGTTCAGCACGCGCGCGGGCACGGCCGGAATCTCGCGCCGGGCGAGTTCCGCGACGAACGCGTGCTCTTCGAGAATGGCGTCGTCCGACCATCGTTTCGGCCGATAAAACTTCGCGACGACCGGCGGCCCGTCTTCCATGCCGACCTGGTAGACGCGGTTCTCGTAACTGTTGAGCGGGAGCATGCGCCCGTCGGTGCGCTCGCCCGTGGGCAGGAGGACGCTGTCGAGCGCGTCGAGGACGCGCTCGGGCGTGAGTCCGGCGAAAGGCGGCGCGGATTGCGCATCGCCGGGTGCTGCTGACTGGTCGTGGTTCATCCCGGCATTGTGCCGCGCATTGACGCGGCCGGCACGCGCCGTTGCCCGCAAATCCTAGTGAACGACGGAATTCGCCGGCCGCACGATATCGCCGGTGTCGATGAGATCCTCGAGGAAGAACGGTTCCGTGTTGAGCAACTGCGACACGCCGGGCTCGCCCGCGTACCACGCGACCATCGCCATGTCGCCAAGAATTCGCATCACGATGCCGCGCGCGCCCTGAGGCACGGCGATATGCACGGAGCGGACAATCGAACCGATTTGCATGATGAATCCCCGTCAGAGTGCCGGCTGCGGACGTCTCGCGCCGGTCAAATTATGGTTACCAAGCACGGGCTTTCCAGGGCCGGTGCACCAGACTGCGGCCGCTTGCGCGCGTTGCCATGCGCAAACCGCGGGCGGCTTCGTTGCTCGTATTGCGCTTCTACTTTAGCGCATCGAAGCGCGCGCGGTCCAAGTGTCGCGTGTCCAGCATCCAACGAATCGCGATCCGGTTACGTGCGCATGACAACGCGCGGCATCACGAAAGGACGACGAAAGCGCCCGATGCCACGCTCGGCACGATGCTTGCGTTTGGCGTAAGGTAAGGGGTTTTTGCGTTCCCGGAGGTTTGTCGTGACAGTTTCGCCGGCGCCGCACCGGCCCTCGTCTTCCCGTACCCGCCGTCCTTCTTCTCCCGATTCCCCGCCTTTCCTCGAACGCGGCTCGCGCGCTTACTGGCACGCGTCGCTCGCGCTGCTGTTCGCCGGTTATGCGACTTTCTCGCTGCTCTATTGCGTGCAGCCGCTTCTGCCCGAATTCAGCGCGGCCTTCGGCGTCAGTCCGGCAGAAAGCGCGCTGTCGGTGTCGGTCTCGACGGCGTCGCTCGCGCTCGCGATCTTCGTCGCCGGCTTCGTCTCCGAAGGCTGGAGCCGCCATCGCCTGATGACGATGTCGCTCACGGCGTCGTCGATCCTCACGATCATCGCCGCGTTCCTGCCGAGCTGGCACGCGCTGCTTTTCGTGCGCGCGCTCGAAGGGCTCGCGCTCGGCGGCGTGCCCGCCGTCGCGATGGCATACCTGGCGGAAGAGGTCGAACCGGAAGGGCTCGGACTCGCGATGGGGCTTTACGTCGGCGGCACCGCGATAGGCGGCATGGCCGGCCGCGTGATCAGCGGCGTGCTGGCGGATTTCTTTTCGTGGCGTGTGGCGATCGGCGGCATCGGCGCGCTCGGGCTGCTTTCGACGCTCGCGTTCCGCGCGCTCCTGCCGCCCTCGCGACGCTTCGTGCCGAGGCGCGGCATGGGCTTTCGTCACCATCGAAGCGCGCTCGCCGCGCACATCCGGAACCGCGACCTGCCGTTTCTCTTCCTGATGGGCTTCGTGCTGATGGGCAGCTTCGTGACGCTGTACAACTATGTCGGCTACCGGCTGATCGGCGCGCCGTTCAGACTGAATCAGACGCAGATCGGCGCGATCTTCACCGTCTATCTGACGGGCGTCGTCGCGTCGCCGTGGTCCGGAAAAATGGCCGACGTCTTCGGGCGCGGGCGCGTGCTGATCGCGAGTCTCGCGCTGATGATGACGGGCGTCCTGCTGACGATGTCGATGTCGCTGCCGGTCATCGTCGGCGGGATCGCGTGTCTGACGTTCGGCTTTTTCGCCGGGCATTCGGTGGCGAGCGGCTGGGTCGGACGCCTCGCCCTGCATGCAAAAGGACAGGCGGCCGCGCTTTACCTGCTCGCGTATTACATCGGGTCGAGCGTGATCGGCTCGTATGGCGGCCATTTCTGGACCGGCTTCGGCTGGAGCGGCGTCGTCGGGCTGATCGCGGCGCTGCTCTTCGTCGGACTCGCGGGCGCGGTGTATCTCGACCGGCGCGAGCGCGGTTCGGCGGCGTGAACGCAATCGTCATTCGAAAGCGAATCGAAACCTGGCGAATCTAAGGGTTTTTCCGCGTCCGCTTAATTCGGACCGCCGCAGACGCTTGACTGGCAAGGCCGAGCGTCCGGCGCGCCACACAGCGTCGGTCATATCGTGCGGCATGTCGCGAAAGCGCGGCCTATACTCGAATCGTCAGTACAGCGCCGGGCGAACATCGCGCGGCGCCGGGTAAGACGAAGGGAGACGAGCAATGACGTACTTCACTATCGGCGACTTCATCCTGATCATCCCGATGGCGCTTGCCGGCGCACTTTTTCTTGGCGCCATTCCGTGCGCATCGCATTTCAAGAACAACGTGCTTCGAGCGTTCGGCGCGCTGGTCGGCGTGCTGGTAGCGTTCCTGCTGGTCGAGGGATTGCCGGCGCTGATATAGCGCAACGTCAACGGCTGACGCTTTCGCGCGAACGACTGGCTCGTCAATTTCGACGCGGCGCGCACGCGCCTCTCGCTGCTCGCCGCTCCTGATCCATACCTGCGGACCCGCCGATGCGCCGCACTGGTTTCAGCGCTGGCGCATGTTCCATATGGCGGTGGCGGAACGCTTCGGTTTTCGCTCGAGCGAGGAGTGGGGCGTCGCGCATGATCTTTTCACGCGACGCCCGCGACGCCCGCGCGCCTAGCGCAGATGCTCGCCGAGGAAGGTGAGCGTGCGGCCGTGCGCCAGCGCCGACGCCCGCGCGTTGTACGACGCGCGCTCGCCGCAGTTGAAGCCGTGATCGGCGTTCGGATAGACGTGGACTTCGGCGTCGTTGCGGCCCGCGAAACGCTCGCGCACTTCGCCGACCGCCGACACCGGAATGTGCGCGTCGAGTTCGCCGTAGTGGAACTGCATCGGCACCTTGATGCCGTCGGCGCGGTCTAGCTGGTTCTGGATGCCGCCGCCGTAATAGGCGACCCCCAGATCGATCGTGCCCTCGGCCGCCGCCAGATACGCGAGCCGTCCGCCGAAGCAATAGCCGATCGCGGCGATTTGGCCGCTCACTTCGGGCAAGGCCCGCAGCGCGCTCGCGGCCGCGCCGACGTCGGCGACGGCCTTCGCCAGATCCGTCTTCTGCAGCAGTTCCATCGCCTTTTCGCGGTCGGCGCCTTCATAGCCGAGTTCCACGCGCGGCTGCGTGCGCCAGAAAACGTCCGGCGCCAGCGCGACGTAACCGTCGGCGGCGTACTGGTCCGCGACGCTGCGAATGTGCGCATTCACCCCGAAAATCTCCTGCAGGATGATGACGCCCGGGCCCTTGCCCGTCTTCGGCAGTGCGAGATAGCCCTGGAAGCTGTCGCTGCCGGCGGGAATGTCGATCCATTGTGAAGTCACGGTCGTGGTCACGTCGATGCTCCTTGAAATGCGTGTGTGAAGTGGGGTCAAGGAGTTTGCCACCATTCGATCGCCCCTGCTGGCGCGGCGCTCCGGCCGCTACGAGCGACTTTCAGCGTGCTCGGGCCGTAGCGCGATCGAAAGAAAACGCCGCTGTTCAAAGAGCAGGCACGGCGTTTGACCGTGCCGCTGAATTAGAGCGATGCATCTACAAATAAGCTTTTAAAAACAAGCCAATAAGAAAGGGCATCGGCGATTAACGGCGCGTATTCGACACACCTGAAACGATTAGCGCCATTGCGTGCCCGAGTGCTCCGAAACCCGCATGTACAGGGGCTTTGCACGAATGCCAGCACATTTGGCAAGGCTTCTCAACAACACTTTGCTCAGTAGTCGCACCACTATCCCAAAAAACTTCCCTAAATTAATTTGACAACCCTACACTTGCGCGCAGTGCGGATGGCGGCTGCCAAAAACGGCCGCGCTGAAGGACTTGCCAAGTGCATGACGATGCATCCGGCGTGGTCGTCCACGGGACTGAGCGATCGTGATGAAAGACGGGGCACAGGGCGATTACGTTGTTTTTGGGACCGAAACTGGAGACTTACATGAAGACCAAGCTTCAAAAAGTGTTGCCGATCAGCGCCGCAGCAATGATGTTCGCAGCGATGGCAACATCCGCAGCAGCCGATGAAACCGTCAAGATCGGTCACGTCGCACCGTTGACCGGCGGCATTGCCCACCTGGGCAAGGATAACGAAAACGGCGCGCGACTCGCAGTCGAAGAAATCAACGCGAAGGGCCTGACGATCAACGGCCAGAAGATCACGCTGGCGCTCGACCCGCAAGACGACGCGGCCGACCCGCGTACCGCCACGCAGGTCGCGCAGAAGCTCGTCGACGACAAGGTCGTTGCCGTCGTCGGTCACCTGAATTCGGGCACGTCGATCCCGGCATCGAAGATTTACAGCGACGCGGGCATCGTCCAGATTTCGCCGTCGGCCACGAACCCGACCTATACGCAGCAAGGCTTCAAGACGACCTACCGCGTCGTCGCGACCGATGCGCAGCAAGGCCCGGCGCTCGCCAACTACGCCGCGAAGCAACTGAAGATCAAGAGCGTCGCGATCGTCGACGACTCGACCGCCTACGGCCAGGGTCTCGCCAACGAATTCGAGAAGACCGCGAAGTCGCTCGGTCTGAAGGTGATCTCGCACGACGCGACGAACGACAAGGCCGTCGACTTCCGCGCGATTCTGACGAAGATCAAGGGCGAAAACCCGGACGCCGTGATGTTCGGCGGCATGGACGCGACGGGCGGCCCGTTCGCCAAGCAGGCGAAGCAGCTCGGCCTGCGTGCCAAGGTGCTGGCCGGCGACGGCGTGTGTACCGAAAAGCTGTCGGACCTGGCGGGCGACGCCACCGACAACGTCGTGTGCTCGGAAGCCGGCATGGCGCTCGAGAAGATGGAAGGCGGCGCGGCGTTCGCGGAGAAGTACAAGAAGCGTTTCGGCCAGCCCATCCAGATCTACGCGCCGTTCACGTATGACGCCGTGTACATCGTCGTCGACGCGATGAAGCGCGCGAACTCGACCGATCCGGCGAAGATTCTCGCCGCGATGCCGAACACGGACTACAAGGGCGTGATCGGCCAGACGACCTTCGATTCGAAGGGCGACCTGAAGCACGGCGTGATCTCGCTGTACGACTACAAGAAGGGCAAGAAGACGCTGCTCGACGTGGTCAAGATGTAAATGCCGCTCGATGGCGACTTCGAACGGAGTCGCCTGACGGAAGCGACAAAGGCACGCCTTGGGCGTGCCTTTTTCATACCTTCAGCCGCCTGAGCATGCGCGGCGCCACGAGCGCGATCAGCGCGCAACACGCCGCCACGACCGACAAGCCGACCGGCAGCGTGCTCACCTGTGCCACCCCGCCGATCAGCACCGGCCCGATCAGCAAGCCGAAATAGGCGAGGCCCGCCACCTGCGCGAGGCCTTCGGCCGCGCTCACGCCCTTCACGTGCGTCGAAGCGGCGAACAGCACCGGCATCATGTTCGCGAGGCCGAGGCCCATCAGCGTGAAGCCGGTCATCGTCGCGATCGTGCGCGGCAGCAGCAACGCCATCAGCATTCCGACGAACGCCAGCGCCGCGCTGCCGAACACCAGTTGCGGCGCGCCGAAGCGGGCGCGCACGAAGTCGCCGCCGAAGCGTCCCGCCGCCATGCCGCCGGTGAACGCCGCGTAGGCCGCGCTGGAGAGCGCGGGGCTCGCGAGCACGACGTCGCGCATGTAGACGGTCGCCCAGTCGTACATCGCGCCTTCGGCGATCAGCGCGATCAGCGCGACGCCGCCGAGCGCCCACAGCGCGGACGATCGCCACCGGTTCGACGACGACGCCTTCGCGTGCGCCTCGTGATGCGGAACGTGCGGCAGCACCGCGGGCATCGAAATCAGGATCACGATCACGCTCGCCACCGCAGCCAGCGCGAGATGCACGGCCGGCGCCATGCCGTGCGCGAGCAATGCGCCGCCTGCCGCCGCGCCCGCCATCCCGCCGATGCTGAACATGCCATGCAGCGACGACATGATCGGCCGCCCGAGCGCCTGTTCGACCGCGCTCGCCTCGGCGTTCATCGCGACGTCGAGCGTCGCCATGCCGAAGCCGAACACGGCCAGCACGGCGAGCAGCATCCAGAAGAACGGCGCGACGAGGATCAGCGCGCAGCAGATCGTCATCGTGATGCCGCCCGCGAGACAGGCGGCGCGCGTGCCGGCGCGGGCGATCCACGAGCCGGTCGTGAGCATCGCGAAGATCGAGCCGCCCGCGACCGCGAGCAGCGCGAACGAGAGCATGCCGGGACTCAGCGCGAACTTGTCGCGCACGGTCGGCACGTGCACGCCCCACGACGCGTAGAGCATGCCCGCGATGAAGAAAACGGCCATCGTCGCGTAGCGCGCGCGTTCGCGCGCGGCAAGCGGCAGCTTGCGATGCGCCGCGAGTGACGCGTTGTGGTCGATGGAACTTGAAGCGGACGTCGATTCGGACACGAAAGGGCTCGTTCGGAAGAGGAGGGCGTAAGCGGAGAGCTTTCGATTCTATCGAACGGTCTAAAGACATGCTCAGGCGCGGTGCATTAAGATCGATTGGGATCGGTGGCGCGGCCGGACTCGCGCGCACCGCCCCATCCCGAACGAGGAACCGAGCCGTGAACATTCCGCCGCATGCGCCGCTGCATCTGCTGCATCGAGTGCCGGACGGCACGCTTGCCACGCATTCCCGCGATCCGCGCGGGTTTCCGTATCCCACCGCGCTGCCGTTCGCGCCGACGGCGCGCCACGTGCCGATGCTGCTCATCAGCCATCTCGCCGAGCACACGCGCAATCTCCACGCGGATTCGCGTGCCGGTTTTCTGGTCGCGCATGCGTCGGACGGCAACGTGCTCGAAGGGCAGCGCCTCACGATGCTCGGCTCATTTTCTCCCGCGCCGCCCGAGGAATCGTCCGATTTGGCGCGCCGCTATCTGAGATATCACCCCGAAGCCGAGCGCTATCTCGGATTAGGCGACTTTACGTTCTGGACCATGTCGCTGGAACGAATGCGCTTTATCGGCGGTTTCGGCGCGATGGGCTGGCTCGCTGCGGACGCACTCGACTCGCTCGAACCGCTTTCGGCAAATGAAGAAACGCTGCTGTGCGCACTTTTCGATGATTTAGACGAGCGCCCCGCTACGCTGGAATTATTGGGCCTGGACCGATATGGATGTGATTTCCGGCAGAATGGCCGTCGCAATCGTTTCACGTTCGATAAACCCAAAGCCACGGTAACGGAGTTGAAAGCCGCGTTGTTCGACTGGGTGGAGCGTCACCGATAAAAGCGCCGCAGGATTCTCAGTTGAAGAAATTTGTCGCGCCGCGAATAATTCGGGACGGAATGGAAAATATTGCCGCACCTAAAAATCGCACGAAACTCTCACGCCATGAAATCCGATGCCGCTTCGTATTGCGCCGCTTTCATGCGACGGCAACTTGGCGTGCAGATCTATATCCGGAATTAAGAAAATTCGCTGCCGAGCGTTTCCGAATTAGCACCAATTGTTACGAGGAAACTTTCGGTTCCGATTTTAGTGTCCTCGCCCACATGCATTCCTAAATCGATTTGTGTTAATCTGCGCTTCAACCCGAGGCCAACCGATAAATGGAAGCGAGCGATACGACTCGCATGTTTTTACAAACCACAAGGGAATTACCATGTCTTCATACAAGGAACTCCTCGCCCAGCGCGAGAATCTGGAACGACAGATTGAAGAGGCCAAGTCGCGGGAATATGCCGAAGTACTTAATGAGATCAAGCAGAAAATGGCTGATTACGGCATCACGCTCCAGGAATTGGCTGGCGGTCGAAGCGCCAAGGGCGCAAAAGCTCCGCGTGCGCGCGCAGGCGTAGCCCCGAAGTACCGGGACCCGCAGAGCGGCAATACGTGGTCCGGGCGGGGAAAGCCGCCGAAATGGATCGCGGGCCAGGAACGCGACAGTTTTCTGATCCAGAAATAAGAATCGCCGCTCCGGATGGAGGCCGCGCCCACTGGCGCGGTTTTTTTTGTTCGCCGTGCGCCCGGGACTTTTCTTTCGGGTTGCGCGCAGGCGGCAAAAGGCGCAGACGAGAACGCGTCCTGTTTCAATAACCCAATGATTTCTAAGGAATTTCTCTTCGAATTCCGAGCGCCATTAGTGTTCGCTTGTTAAAATAAAGCACCGCATTTAATCAGATTCAACTCATGTCGCTCTCTGTCCCACGTCCGGCGGCAAAGCAGGAAATCGCCCGCAGGACCACGTTCGTGAGTATCGCGCTGAACGCGGTTCTCATGTCGGCGCAGGTTTTCGTGGGAGTAATCGCGCACTCGCAGGCGCTGATTGCCGACGGCATTCACTCGCTCGCCGATTTAGTGTCGGATTTTGTCGTGCTCGTCGCGAATCGGCAGGGCGCCGCCGCGCCCGATGTCGATCACAACTACGGCCACAGCCGCTATGAAACCGTCGCTTCATTATTTCTTGGCGGATTGCTGATTGCCGTGGGCGTCGGAATGTTATGGCGCGCGGGCGAACGTATTGCGAACCTTCAGGATATTCCGCCCGTCCATTCGTCCGCGCTAATCGTCGCGCTCGTCGTGCTGGTTTCGAAAGAAGCGCTGTTTCGATACATGCTGCGCGCGGCCGAGCGTGTCAGGTCCGCGATGCTCATTGCCAATGCCTGGCATGCGCGATCGGATGCGGCGTCTTCGCTGGTCGTCGCGCTCGGCATTATCGGCAATATGGCGGGCTTTCAGGTGCTCGACCCGATTGCCGCGGCGATCGTCGGTTTCATGGTCGCCAGGATGGGCTGGATATTCGGCTGGGACGCCTTGCAGGATCTCTCGGACCGCGCGCTCGACCAGTCCACCGCCGACGATCTGCGCGCGCTCGTGCTCTCCACACCCGGCGTGCGCGAGGTGCACGAACTGCGCACGCGGAAAATGGGCGATCTCGCGATCGTCGATGCGCACATTCTCGTCGACCCGCTGATCTCGGTGTCGGAAGGACACTACATTGCCGAATCGGCGCGCGCGTACTTGCTGACCGACGCGCGGGTCGTCGACGCGCTGATTCATGTCGATCCGGAAAACGACGAGGTCAATCCGCCGCCCGGCCAGTTGCCGATGCGTCCGGTCGTCG
Organism: Caballeronia sp. LZ024; assembly: GCF_031451455.1. Lineage (NCBI taxonomy): Bacteria > Pseudomonadati > Pseudomonadota > Betaproteobacteria > Burkholderiales > Burkholderiaceae > Caballeronia > Caballeronia sp. LZ024. The sequence goes on from NZ_JARUXL010000001.1 coordinate 128,203, forward strand.
GCCAGGCGGTGCGTGCGGCGCTCGGCGCACAGGGGTTGTCGTTCGACTCGATGAACCTGCACTACCTGAGCCGGGGCTTCGACATCGACGTGCTGCTGCCGGCGCTGGCGAACGCCGACGAAACCGCGCAGGCCGACGCACGCCTCGCTCAAGTCGATTTCGAAGGGCTGCGACGGCGTCTCGGCGCGCGCGAAATCCGCGTGGTGCGCGCGGTGCGCACGCAGGGCGCGTCGATTCGGACGGCGCGCGGCGCGAATGAAACGGCGGCGCCGCGCTGAAACGTCAGAGCGGTAACTGCGTGTCGAATTTGATTTCCCGCAGCACGACGCTCGTGCGAACCTGAGCGACCGCCGGAATCTTGAAGATGCGGTCGTGCAGGAAAGCGTCGTAGGACTTGATGTCGGGCGCGACGATCTTGAGGATGTAGTCGGATTCGCCGGTCGTGCTGTAGCACTCGGTCACTTCCGGACAGGTGGCGATTTCGCGCTCGAACTGCTCGACGCCGCCTTCCGTGTGCCGCGTCAGGTGGATGTGCGCGAGCGCGCAGACGTGCAGGCCGAGCTTCTCGCGATCGAGCAGCGCCGTATAGCGCTGAATCACGCCCGATTGCTCCATGTCCTTGATGCGCCGCCAGCACGGCGTGCTCGACAGCCCGACCTGGTCGGAGATTTCCTGCACCGAGCGGCGCGCGTCCAGTTGCAGGAGGCGCAGGATTTTTTGTGAGAATGTATCGAGAGTCAACTGCGCCTCCGTTTGGTCGCGACCTGACTCTCATGGTAGAGGCGCCGGAAAATAAACGCAATGCGAAGCGCCCGAAGTGAGGGAGATTCCCTAACGCATCGTCAAGACTGCGCGTTTTTACCTTCCGGATTCGCCGGCCCGGCGGCCTCGCCGGCGGCTTCGGCATTGCTTGCCGGCGCGAGCGCCTGCGACGCCCGCAGTTCCGCCAGCATGTTGCAGAAGAGCGCCCCTTGTTCGATGGCGTCGTCGAGCGCGACGTGCGTGTGCGGCAGCTCATCGAACCAGTGCTTCGGCAGACGCGGCTTGATCGCCTTGCGGTAGGGCAGGCCGGTCATGGCGAAGGCGAGCGTCTTGATGTCGAGCGCGGACCACGAAAACGGGCAGCGCTCGGCGAAACGCATCATGTACCAGAACATGTAGGTGAAGTCGAAGCCCGCCGGATACGCGACGAACACCGGCTTGCCCGGCAGCGCCTCGACCCAGTCGACATAGGCGCACAACGCGGTTTCCGGCTTTTGCAGGTCGGTCCGGCAGGCGGCCCACGCGTCAGGCTGCGTCTTCCACCACGCGGCCTGCACCGGATGCGCCGTGGCACCTTCGAGCGTCTCCAGATTCGCGGAAAACGTGGCGATCAACTGCTTGTCCGCCGTGAAGGCCGCCGACGCGAAACTCAGCATCGAATGCGGGCCGGGAATCGGGCCGTCCGCCTCGACGTCGGTGCTCACATAGATTTCGGGGATCGCGTTCATGCGCTCACTCCGTCGCCGACGTAGGGGTTGGTGCGGCGCTCGTCGCCGAACGTCGATGCGGGGCCGTGGCCGGGCACGAACGTGACGTCGTCGCCAAGCGGCCACAACTTTTCCTGGATCGCGCGGATCAGGTCCGCATGATTGCCGCGCGGAAAGTCGGTGCGCCCGATCGATCCGGCGAACAGCACGTCGCCGACGAACGCCAGCCGATGGCGCCGGCTGAAGAAGATCACATGTCCCGGCGTGTGGCCGGGACAGTGGTAGACCTCGAACGTTTCGTCGCCGAATTCGACGGTTTCGCCGTCTTCCAGCCAGCGCGCCGGAGTGAACGCCTGCGCCGACGCGAAGCCGAAACGCTTGCTCTGCTCGGGCAACTGGTCGATCCAGAAGGCGTCGTCGCGGTGCGGGCCTGCGATCTTCACACCGTAGTGGTCCGCGAGCGCCGCGGCGCCGCCGCAGTGATCCAGATGTCCATGCGTGAGCAGGATCTTTTCGACGGTGACGCCCTGCCGCTCGATTTCTCCGATGATCCGCTCCAGGTCGCCGCCCGGATCGACCACGACTGCGCGCTGCGTCGACTCGCACACGACGATCGAACAATTCTGCTGAAAAGGCGTCACAGGGACGAGGGTCACGTTCATGGGCTACAACCCGCGCGTAAAAATGTCCATTGTACCGGGGCCGGAGCAGGGTCGTTGCGCTGCCGCATCGGGCCTAAAAACGGCGTCAAAATCGGCAATTCTTGCACCCATAGTGAAAATCAATGACGAAATTCGCAGTTCCGGGTAGCCAACTAATGTTTTTGGCTATAATGGCATCACTTGTGCATGTGTTCTTCCATGCAATCAATGGATGATTCGTCAGACGCCAGCGCGTTTTTACAATCATCATCAGTACGCTGTTGGGGGCCAGAAGCCTCCTAACTGCAACTCAAGCATCGACTCCGTTCGATGCGCACGTCTTGTCCAGCCAGGTGCGATGCGCCTGCTGCGGCCGAAGCTGCCGCGACGCTGGATGGGGCCTACGCCGCCGTTCCTGCGCTGTTTATCGCGCGAGAACGTGATTGCCACGTTCGATGGCGGCATGTGGGGTCTGGTCAGGCTGCCGGGGACAGGTTGCGCCAGACGTGAAAATTAACCGGGCAATTGCGGCGAGGTACGCCGCAGCCGTGCATCCATCGGCCGTTCGCAAGATCGAACGGCGCGTTGCGTCGCGCGGAAAAAGCCTTGAGCTGCCATCAGGCGCGCGCTTCTCGCGTCGCCGGGCGGCTCTGCAACCGTTGATACACGTCTATGAATGCTCGACTTACTCGACATATCGGGAGTCTCTTTGCCGTTGCGATCCTGGCCGGCTGTGCTGCGCCGGGTTCCAGCGACCTGAGCGCTTCCAGCCAGCACCCGGGGAACAATTTCCTCAGCAGTAATGGTGCCCGCGCAGTCGCGCCGCTCGCCTACGAATCGAAGCTGAATTCGGCGCCGGCCGCTCCTGCAAAGACCGAAGAATCGAAGTCCCTCGCTGACGCGGAGCCGATCACGAGCGGCCCGGACGTCGGCAACTTCGAACAGCAGGGCCGCGCCTCGTGGTACGGTCGCCCGTTCCACGGCCGCAAGACCGCCAGCGGCGAACGCTACGACATGCACGCGCTCACCGCCGCGCATCGCACGCTGCCGCTCGCGTCGTGGGTCCGCGTGACGAATACGGCGAACCAGAAGACGGTCGTCGTGAAGATCAACGATCGCGGTCCTTACGCACGCGGGCGGGTCATCGATTTGTCGTACGCGGCGGCGGCGGCGCTCGGCATGCGCGGCGCGGGTACGGAGAAGGTGAAGATCGAAGGCCTGACGCAACAGGAAGCGCGTGTCGCGCGTGCCCAGTACGCGTCCGACAGCCAGATGAACTGATCTGCTCAGACCGCACGCATCACATGACAACGGGCCGTTTCGACGGCCCGTTTTCTATTCCTCTTCCGATTTGGCGAGGTAAAGCGCCCGCGCATACAGCGCGTTGCGCGGCGCTCCGGTGAGCGTGGCCGCGAGCCGCGCCGCGCTGCTCACCGACAACTCCTCCAGCAGCGTCGACAGCAACGCGTCGTGGGCGTTATCCGCGGCGGCCTGCTGCGGCGCGCCTTCCACCACCAGGACGAATTCCCCGCGCTGACGGTTCGGATCGCCGGCGAGCCACGTTGGCCCTTCGGCCAGGGTGCATCGATGCAGGCTCTCATGTAACTTCGTCAGCTCCCGGGCGATCAGCAACTGCCGTTCGCCGCCGAGCGCATCGGCGAGCGCCTGCACCGTCTCGACGATACGATGCGGCGCCTCGTAGAAAACGAGCGCGCCCGGCTGCGTCGCGAACGACTGAAGCTGCGTCGCGCGTTGTTTCGGCTTGGCCGCGAGAAAGCCGATGAACGTGAACGTCTGCACCCACGCGCCGGCTGCGCAGAGCGCGGTCGTGAGCGCGCTCGCGCCCGGCAGCGGGATCACGGGAAATCCGGCTTCGCGCACGGCATCGACGAGCTTGGCGCCCGGATCGGAGATGCCCGGCGTGCCCGCGTCCGACACGCACGCGATGCGCTCGCCATTGCGCAGATGCTCGATCACGCGCTCGGCGGCGCTGCGCTCGTTGTGCTCGTGCACGGCGATCGACGGCTTCGAGATGCCATAGCGCGAGAGCAGTTGCGCCGTGTTGCGCGTGTCTTCGGCGGCGACGCGGTCGACGAGTCCGAGCACGTGAAGCGCGCGCAGGGTGATGTCGGCGACGTTGCCGATCGGCGTCGCGACGACGTAGAGCGCGCCCGCCGGATAGTGCTGACCTTGTGCGAGGTCGGTCAGATGGTGCGTCATGAGGGTTACGTTCGAGGGAGAACGTCATTGTGCCATGTGGCTCAGGGCGGCCCGCGCGGGTTTCGCGTGCCGCCGTGGCCGCACAACTTTTGCGGAGGAGCCGTGTCCAAATCGGTCGGCGATGCTTTCGAAACGCACGCGCTCGTCTATCTTCAACGGCAACGCATGCGGCTCGTGGCCCGTAACGTCGTGTGTCGCGGTGGCGAGATCGATCTCGTGATGCGCGATCGCGACGGTGCGCTCGTGTTCGTCGAAGTACGTGCGCGCAAGAGCCGGCAATTCGCCGATGCCGCCGCGAGCATCGGCACACGCAAGCGCGCGCGACTGATCCGCGCGGCGCAGCACTATCTGAGCGCGTGGCGGGGCGAACTGCCGCCGTGCCGCTTCGATGTCGTCGCGTTCGATACGGGGCGCATCGTGTGGCTCGCCGATGCGTTTCGCGCCGACGACGCCTGAACGACTGCCCGCGTGCATGCATGCGGTAAACTGCGCGGAGCCTGAATCTCCTGCCGACGTCGAGCGCGCCGCTCTCGAACGTCGCACGCAACGAACCGCCGCGCGCGACGCGGCACAACTCAAGACTCGATGTCCGTCGAACGCATTCAACAGCATTTCCGCGACAGCGCGGCAATCAAACTCGAAGCACTCGAAACGCTGGCGGTCCCGATCGCGGCCGCCGTCGATGCGCTGTTCGGCGCGCTCGCCAACGGCTCGAAGATTCTCGTGTGCGGCAACGGCGGGTCCGCCGCGCATGCGCAGCAATTCGCGGCGGGGCTCATCGGCCGCTTCGAACGCGAGCGCCCGGGCCTGCCGGCGATCGCGCTCACGACCGACTCGTCGATCCTGACCGCCGTCGGCAACGACTACGCGTTCGAAGAGATCTTCTCGAAACAGGTCCGCGCGCTCGGCCAGGCGGGCGACGTGTTGCTCGCGATCAGCACGTCGGGGAATTCCGTCAACGTGCTTGCGGCGATCCAGGAAGCGCACGAGCGCGAGATGATCGTGATCGCGCTGACGGGCAAGGGCGGCGGCGTGGTCGCAGAGGTGCTCGGGGAAACCGATATCCCTATTTGCGTGCCGTCGGAGCGCACGGCGCGCGTTCAGGAAGTGCATCTGCTGACCATCCATTGCCTGTGCGACGGCATTGACGCGATGCTGTTGGGCGAAGACTGACAGGCCTCACCCAGATTCATTAAGACTGACCAACCAAGGGGAACGGATTTGATGAACAAGACCCGCGTCAAGACGACGCTTGCGCGCGCCACGCTGATGGCGAGCCTGCTGGCCGGCGCCGCACTGACGCTGCAGGGATGTCCGCTGCTGGTGGTCGGCGGCGTGGCGGGCGGCGCGCTCGTCGCGACGGACCGTCGCACGCTCGGCGCGCAGACCGAGGATCGCGAGATCCAGGTCAAGGCGACGACGCAGATCAACCAGAACCTGCCTGACCAGGCGCACGTCAACGTGACTGTGTTCAATCGTCGCGTGCTGCTGACGGGCGAAGTGCCCGACGAGGCGTCGAAGCAGAAGGCGGAAGAAGTCGCGCGCGGCATCAACAACGTGGGCGGTATCGTGAACGAACTGGCCGTGCAGGGCGCGAGTTCGATTTCGTCGCGTGCCAACGATTCGTATCTCGAAGGCCGGGTGAAGACCGCGATGGTCGGCGAGAAGGATCTGTCGGCGAACTTCTACAAGGTCGTGTGCGAGCGCGGAGTCGTGTACCTGATGGGGCTCGTCACGCCGGACGAAGGCGCGCATGGCGCCGATGTCGCGGCGCGCGTGCCGGGCGTCGAGCAGGTCGTTAAGGTGTTCCAGTACATCAAGCCCGAAGAGGCCTCGGCGCTGAATGCGGCGGCGGCGTCGGGCACAAGCGCGGCGAGCGCCGCGGCGCCGGTTCAGACCGAGCCGACGGTCGGCGCTGTGCCGGATTCGTCGGTGAGTTCGCGTCCGCTCGAGCAGCAGGCGCCGGCACCCGTCAAGAACTCGGACGTGCATCCGGGCAATCCGACGAAGCCCGCGACCAAATGATGCGGGCGCGTTCGATGATGTGCGCCGGCCTGGTCGGCGCGTTGGTCTCTGGTGTGGCGGGTACGCCGGCGTGGGCCGCGGACCAGCCGGTCGCGGCCGCCGATGCGACTGCGATCGCCCGCAGGAACGCCTGCATGGGCTGCCACGCGGTGGATCGGAAGCTCGTCGGGCCGTCGTTTCAGCAGATCGCCGAGAAGTACAAGGGCGACGCGTCGGCGCCGGCCAAGCTCGCGCTGAAGGTGAAGAACGGAGGCGCGGGCGTGTGGGGCGCGATTCCGATGCCGTCGCATCCCGCAATGAACAGTGCGGATATTCAGACGGTGGTGAGCTGGGTACTGGCGGGCGCGCCTTCGAAGTGAGGGCGCATATTCGGGTCCTGACCGCTTGTCAGACCATGCGGCGGCTGTGCTAGAATCGAAATTCGTTGGGGGGGTAGCTCAGCTGGGAGAGCGTCGCGTTCGCAATGCGAAGGTCGGGAGTTCGATCCTCCTCCTCTCCACCACGAATTCACAAAGAAGCGCACGACATCACAAGATGCCGTGCGCTTTTTGCTTTTCGGTCTCCGACGCCGATGTCCCTCGGTGCGCTTGCCACCGGCTCCCAAACCGATCCGCTTCGCCATCTCGCCCGAACCGACCGCGTAAAAAAAAAACCGCTCAGCGCCGGGTGGCAGTGAGCGGACAAGATCGGAGAGTTACAACGACAACATGCGCATACATGGAATGCGCATGCAAAAAGCATACGTGGCCCCGTCGCGCCGTCCCATACGTATTCTCCTAAAAAAATGAAAGCCTTATGCAGGCTGCCTTTCACCCTCGTTTCGGCACATATTTCCCGCCTCGCATTCCCATCATTCAACGCTTAAGAATCCGCCTAATAAAGCCGTAAAGCGTCTGTGCGCGATACAGAATTCGCCAGAACCATCCGATTCAATTCGTCGAATCCATCGGCGGGCGTCGGATCATGGGAGAGAGCAATGAAATGGTTTGACCGGCTGTCCGTGATGAACAAGCTGTTGCTGTCGTTCGCGGTCGTCATCGTGATTACGGCGTGCGTCGGCGGGACGGGCGTGCTGGCCCTCTCGAAGATGCACGCGCTCACCGAGGAAATCGGCGCGCGCCATCTCGACGGCGTCTTCTGGGTCGAGGAAGCGAACAAGCACAAACTGAACACGGACCTCGCCGCCGCCAACCTCACGTTCGCCGACGACGCCGGCAAGGAAAAGCTCAAGCAGAACATGGCGGCATCGCTCACGAGCATGCACCGCGCGCTCGAGAACACCCGCGCGACGATCCTCTCCGCCGACGGCATCGCCCTCTACGACGCCGCCATCAAGCGCGCAGCCGCCTGGGAAGACACCGTGCAGATGCAGATCGGCACGAAGCCGATGCCCGTCTCGCTCGACCAGATGGGCCTGATCCAGCAGGCGATCGCCGCGAGCGAGGAAACGCGCGGCGCGTTCGAGCGTCTCGCCGAATTCAAGCGCAGCCGCGCCACGGCCGCGCAGCAGGCATCGACGGCCGAATACGAATCGATGCGCCTCGTGCTCGTGTCGCTCGTGCTCGGCTCGATCGTCGCCGCGGGTTTGCTCGCGACGCTGATCGCCCGGCGCCTCTCCGCGCAGCTCGGCGGCGAGCCGGGGTACGCGGCGCAGATCGCGGACCGGATCGCGTCCGGCGACCTCGCGACGCGTGTCGCGCTGCGCGAAGGCGACAGCCACAGCATGCTGCACAGCCTCGCGGGCATGAGCGTGAAACTCGCGGACATCGTCGGCGGGATCCGGCAGTCGAGCGACTCGATCCTGCTCGCCTCGCGCGAAATCGCGCAGGGCAACGTCGATCTTTCGCAGCGCACCGAGGAACAGGCGGCGTCGCTGGAGGAAACGGCGTCGAGCATGGAGGAGCTCACCTCGACCGTGCGCCAGAACGCGGAAAGCGCCGAGCAGGCGAGTGGCCTTGCGCGCGGGGCGTCGGAAGTGTCCGCGAAGGGGAGCGAACTGGTCGGCGATGTCGTCGAGACGATGCGCGATCTGGCCGCCGGCTCCAAGCGCATGACCGACATCATCGCCGTGATCGAAGGCATCGCGTTCCAGACCAACATCCTGGCGCTCAACGCGGCCGTCGAAGCGGCGCGCGCGGGCGAAGAAGGACGCGGCTTCGCGGTCGTCGCGGGCGAGGTGCGTTCGCTCGCGCAGCGGAGCGCGCTGTCGGCGAAGGAAATCAAGGAGCTGATCGAGACGTCGACGTCGCGCGTGGACAGCGGCGCGGAACTCGCCGAGCGCGCCGGTCTCACGATGGCCGAGGTCACGCAGGCGGTGCAGCGCGTGACCGACATCATGGAGCAGATCTCGGCGGCGTCGCTCGAACAGAGCACGGGCATCGAGCAGGTGAACCGCGCGGTCGCGCAAATGGACCAGGTGACGCAGCAGAACGCGGCGCTCGTCGAGCAGGCCGCCGCCGCAGCCGGCGCGATGGCCGATCAGGCCGAGCAACTGAAAGGCGCGGTCGCGGTGTTCGAGCTGGAGCGGGCGAAGTAAAGCCCGCTAAGTAAAGCACGCCGATCGGCCAGCTTGTCAGCGCGAGATGCACTCCGTACACTCGCGCCTAATTTCCAAGACAAGCCCGCGACGAGCGCGCCGGACGGCCGTGCCTCGTCGCCGAAAACCGAGAAGGAGTGCGCCCATGTCCGATTCCTACTTTCCGCGCTGGCGGACCCAGCCGAGCGCGGACGCGGGACGCGTCGTCGCGCCCGACGAGCGGCTGCCGTGGCCGCAGATGTTCGCGATGGGCGTCCAGCACGTCGTCGCGATGTTCGGCTCGACGGTGCTCGCGCCGCTCCTGATGGGCTTCGATCCGAACCTCTGCATCTTCATGTCGGGCATTGGCACGCTGCTGTTCTTCGTGCTGGTCGGCGGGCGCGTGCCGAGCTATCTCGGCTCGAGCTTTGCGTTCATCGGGCTCGTCATCGCGGTGACGGGCTACGGCGGGCAAGGCCCAAACATGAACATCCCGCTTGCGCTCGGCGGGATTATCGCGTGCGGTGTGCTGTACGCAATCATCGGACTGATCGTTGCGGCAATCGGCACGAAATGGATCGAAACGCTGATGCCGCCGGTCGTAACAGGCGCGATCGTCGCGGTGATCGGGCTGAATCTCGCGCCCATCGCCGTGAAGGGCGTGAGCGGCAGCAACTTCGATTCGTGGATGGCGCTCGTGACCGTGCTCTGCGTCGGCGGCGTGGCAGTGTTCGCGCGCGGCATGGCGCAGCGGCTCCTGATCCTGATCGGCCTCGCCATCGCCTACGTGATCTACGCGGTGCTCACGAACGGCATGGGCATGGGCGGCAAGCCGATCGACTTCTCGATCGTCGCGAACGCCGCGTGGTTCGGCATGCCGCACTTCACGGCGCCCGTCTTCGACGGCCAGGCGATGACGCTCCTCGCGCCCATCGCGATCATCCTCGTCGCGGAAAATCTCGGGCACATCAAGGCGGTCGGCGCGATGACGGGGCAGAGCCTCGATCGCTACATCGGCCGGGCGTTCATCGGCGACGGCCTCGCGACCATCGCGTCGGGTTTCGCGGGCGGAACGGGCGTCACGACCTACGCCGAAAACATCGGCGTGATGGCCGTCACGAAAATCTACTCGACGCTCGTCTTCGTGATCGCGGCAGTGATCGCGATCGTGCTCGGCTTCTCGCCGAAGTTCGGCGCGGTGATCCAGACGATTCCCGGGCCGGTGCTGGGCGGCGTGTCGATCGTGGTGTTCGGGCTGATCGCGGTGACGGGCGCGCGCATCTGGGTCGTCAACAAGGTCGATTTCTCCGACAACCGTAATCTGATCGTCGCGGCCGTGACGCTCGTGCTCGGTGCTGGCGACTTCACGCTGAAGCTCGGCGGGTTCGCGCTCGGCGGCATCGGCACCGCGACGTTCGGCGCGATCATCCTCTATGCGCTCTTGCGCCGGCGCGGCTCGGGCGTGGTTTGAGGCGCGGCGCGCGGGGCGCGTCGTTTGATTTCGATGCGCTTGCGCAGAAGCGCAGGTGCATCCCGAAGCGCCTCTACCCGCGCGCTCCACGTTTGCGCGTGACGATCGCCGTCTCCGACAAGTCGATCTCGCGCATCAGCTTGTTCAGTGTTTCGTCGTTGATCGTCTGGTCGGCGCGCATCTTCAGCAACTCCACGCGCTCGGCCCTGAGCGCCGACATCTTCAGCTTCGTCTCCACCACTTCGCTCTGCCGCGCGGCCTTGCGCGACGACTCCTCCTCGCCGTAAGCCTCCAGCCGCCGCCGATAGAGGTTCATCACGCGCGCGGTCGTATCCGCGCAACGCGCCGAACCCGCTTCGTCCATTTCGTTCGTCAGCCTTTCGTGCGTATCGTCGATGGCGCGGATCGCGGCCTGTGCGGCGCGAACCCGTGCGACGCGCTCCTCGGCCGCATTCGGATTGCGTCCGCGCGCGAGCCCGCGCAAGAGCACCGGCAAGCCGACGACCGCCACCAGCAAGGACACGAGAATCGCCCCCGACGCGATGAAAATCGCGAGATCGCGGCCGGGCAGCGGCGTCCCGTCGCCGAGCGTGACGGGTAGCGCGAGCACGCCCGCGAGCGTCACCGCGCCGCGCACGCCGCCGACCGTCGTCACGGCGAGCGTGCGCGCGCCGCCTGCCGCGGCGCTTTCGATGCCCTGCTTCGCGGCGCCTCGGCTCGCGAACCAGCGTAGCAGGTACACCCACACGAAGCGCAGTGCGTAGAGCACGACCATCACGGCCGCCACGTAGCCGAGCAACAGGCCCACCTGCTGGTTGCCGTCGTGATGCGCCTCGATCAGCGCCCGTCCGAGGATGTGCGGAAACTGCAGCCCGAGCAGGATGAACACCATGCCGTTGAAGACGAATTCGATCATCGTCCAGGTGCTCGTCATGCGCACGCGCACGACCGTCGGAATGCCTTCGCGCAGGCTCTGGATGTTCATCACCATGCCCGCCGAGACCGCCGCGAGAATGCCCGAGCAGCCGGCGTGCTCCGCGATCAGGTAGGCGGCGAACGGAATCAGCAGCGTGAGGACGACGCCGGCGGCGGGGTCGTCGTCTTCGGAAAACTTCAGGAGCCGAGACGGAATCTCGGTGACGATCCAGCTAATCGCCGCGCCGATCGCCAACCCGCCCGCCGCGATGACGACGAAGCTCACGGCCGCGTCGCGCAACGAAAACACGCCGGTGAGCGCGGCCGCGATCGCGAACTTCAGGGCGACGAGGCCGGACGCGTCGTTCATCAGCGCCTCGCCTTCGAGGATGTGCATCAGGTTCGCCGGAATCTTGCCGCGCCCGGCGATGCCGGTCAGCGCGACGGCGTCAGTCGGCGAGAGCACGGCGGCAAGCGCGAACGCGACGGGCAGCGGCATCGCCGGAATCATTGCGTGCAGGAAGTAGCCGAGCGCGCCGACCGTGATGAAAACGAGCCCGAGCGCGAGCATCAGGATCGCGCGACGCTGCATGAAGAGTTCGCGTTTCGGAATGCGCCAGCCGTCCGCGAAAAGCAGCGGCGGAATGAAAAGCAGCAGGAAGATATCCGGATCGAACGTGACGTGCAGCCCGAAACCCGGCCACGCGAGCAGCGCGCCGAGCGCGATCTGAATCAGCGGCAACGGCAGCTTGAATGGCAGCAGGCTCAGGCCGACGCCCGACAGCGCGACCACGAGCAACAGGATCAGAACGGTAAAGACGATTTCCATGTTTTTTTGAGAATCCACGCGACGCACGCATGGAAGTCGGACGATCCTGCGTCTAGGATTATTTTTGAGACAAGCGCGAAGTTTAGCCCGACCCAGCGCCATCCCGCGCGATTCGCGACGGCGTAGGCGCCCGCGTTTCGTCCGACCGATTGCACCCGGCTGGTGCGCACCGCCCGCGTGCCTGCGCGGCGATGGCGTCCTCTCGCGCGTCGCCGGTGCAAAAAGCCGACAAAACCACGCTGGTCCGCGAGCACGGAGCTTGCTTTACCGAAAGCCACGGGACGCCATGATCCCCGAATAGATCAAAGAGGGCCGTTGCATGAACAGCGAATCGGTGGAAACGGGCGCGCGTCGGGGCAAAGGCCCGGTTGCAGGCGAAAGGCCCGGCAGGATGCTCGTCGCGAAAGCCCGGCGGGGGCTCTGGTGGGTTCTTCAGACCCGGATGCAGGCGAGGATGCAGAGATGGTGATCGCCAACCCCGAGAAAACGACGATCTCCGCGCGCAATTTCGAACTGAGCGTGTCCTCCGGGTTTGACCGCTACTCGGTCGACCACGGGGAACTGACGCTCTCCAGCGTCTTCCAGCCGGTGTTCAGCCTTTCGCATATGCGCGCGGTCGGATACGAAGGGCTTCTGCGCGCGCACGACACGCTCGATCGGCCGGTGTCGCCGCTCGACGTGTTCGGACAGGCGGCGCGCGTCGGCGAGGCATTGCAGATCGACCGGCTCTCGCAGGCGCTGCATCTCGAAAACTTCAAGATGCTCGGCGCGCAAACCGAGTGGCTCTTTCTGAACGTGCATCCGGGCGCGCTGACCGAGCCGTATCACGCCGCCGCGCTGCTCGCGAACCTCAAGCGCCTGAAGATCGAGCCGCGCCGGGTCGTGCTGGAGGTGCTCGAGCAGCGCGCGGAAGACATCGAGCGTCTCGCCGAGGCCGTGCAGCAATTCCGCGAGCACGGTTTCCTGATCGCGCTCGACGACTTCGGCGCCGGTCATTCGAACATCGAACGCATCTGGCAGCTCGATCCCGATCTCGTGAAGCTCGACCGCGTGATGCTCTCGCACGCCGGGCACAACGTCCACGCGGCCGCGACGGCGCGCTCTGCCAAGCAGCGGCGCAACATGGAAGCGGTGCTGTCGGGGATCGTTTCGTTACTGCACGAGGCGGGCAAGCTGGTGCTGATCGAAGGCGTGGAGACGGAACACGAAGCGCAACTCGCGCTCGCGAGCGGTGCGGACTTCGTGCAGGGTTTTTTCTTCGCGCGCCCCAGCCCCGGTCTCGCCGACGGCGTGCAGGCGCAGACGATCATCAGCGAACTGACCGAGCGGTATCGACTGCAGACGGAAGCGCGCGAACGGCGCGTCGCGACGCGGCTCCAGCCGTATGTGCGCGCGTTCGAGCGCGCGGCCGAGCGGCTCGCCGCCGGCGAGCCGCTGGAAGAGGTGGTCTGGAATTTCCTCGCGCTCGATAACGCCGCGCGCTGCTTCCTGCTCGACCAGAACGGCCGTCAGGCGGGCCGCAACGTCGTGCTGCGCGCCGATCGCGCGGCGCACGAGGCGCGCTTCATGCCGCTCGTCGATGCGCAGGGCGCGAACTGGCTGCGCCGGCCGTATTTCCGCGCGGCGCTCGGCGACCCCGAACGCGTGCACGTCACGACGCCGTATCTGTCGATCAACGAGGCGCTGCCGTGCGTGACGCTCTCGGTGGAGACGCGCGCGGGCGGCAAACGCTGCGTGCTGTGCGGCGATATCGACTGGCTCGCGGAGGACGAGGAAGAGTAGGCGACGATGCCTACTTCGCGACCACGACGGGAATGCCCTTGAGGCTCGCCGCGCCCTTCATCTCGTCGAGCGACGCGCGCACGGCCGCGCCCGTCGCTGCTTCGATGCCGAGCGTCTCGGCCAGATCGCGCTCGCGGCGCTTCACCATCGCGAGGTTCGCAAGCTTCACATGACCGTAGCCGCGCACGCGCTCGAACAACGCGGCGAGCGCTTCGACGTCTTTCGCGTTATCCGCGGTCAGTGCGCGCAAAGCGCGTGACATCGTCGTTTCGAAGTCGTCGGCGAGTTCACGTTCCATGCGTCGTTCGAGCGTCTTGCCGAACGGATCGAGCATGCCGCCGCGCAGCGCCCGGAATTTCGCCATCGTGCCGAGCACCGGCCATAGCCACTGGCCGAATGTCATCTTGCGCGGCGCGCCGCCGTTCTTCGCCTTCGACAACACCGGCGGTGCGAGATTGAACTTCACCGCGAAATCCTGGCCCGCCGTGCCTTCGAACTGCGCTTCGAGCGCTGCGCGGAAAGCCGGATCGGCGTGCAGGCGCGCGACTTCGTATTCGTCCTTCACCGCGAGCAGCTTGTAGAACGTCGTCGCGACCGCGCGCGTGATCGCGTCGTTGTGCGACGCCGCCGCGGCGTTCACCAGCTTGCGATACCGCTCCACGTACTTCGCGCCGCCGTATTCCGCGAGACGCCGCTCGCGATCCGAGATCAGCGCGGGCAACGGCATCGCGTTCATGTCGATGCGCGGCACGTGCGCCGTCTTGCGCAGCGCGTCGAGCGCCGGAAGATCGGCGGCGGCAAGCCGCCCGATCGCGAACGCGAGCTTGTTCATCGGCACGGCGACGTTGTTCAGTTCGATCGCGCGCATCATCGCCGCGAGCGACACGGGCACGAGCCCGAGTTGCCAGGTGTAACCGAGCATCAGGATGTTCGCGCCGATCGTATCGCCGAGGAAACGCGTCGCGATCGACTGCGCGTCGCAGGTCTGCATGCGCTCGGCGCCCGCCGCGTGCGCCATCTTGTCGAGAAGCGCGTCGGCGTGCAGGTTCGCGTCGGGGTTCGTCACGAAGCTCGCGTTCGGAATCGCGTGCGTGTTCACGACGATCCGCGTGCGCCCGTGACGCACGGTCTGCAACGCGTCCGCGCTCGCGCCGACGACCATGTCGCAGGCGAGCAGCACGTCGGCCTGCTGGGTGTCGATGCGCACCTGATTCAAGAGCGCGTCGGTCGCGGCGAAGCGCACGAACGACAGCACCGAGCCGCCCTTTTGCGCGAAGCCCATGAAATCGAGCACGGAAGCGCTCTTGCCTTCGAGGTGCGCCGCCATGCTGATGAGCGCGCCAACCGTCACGACGCCCGTGCCGCCGACTCCGGTAATCAGGATGTCGTAGGGCGCGTTGTCGAGATGCAGGGTCGGCATCGCCAGCGCATCGACGCGGCGCGCGAGTTCATCGGGATCGAACGCGTTGCCGGCCGCTTTTTTCAGCTTGGCGCCTTCGAGCGTGACGAAGCTCGGGCAGAAGCCGTTGACGCACGAATAGTCCTTGTTGCACGACGACTGGTCGATGCGGCGCTTGCGCCCGAGTTCCGTTTCGACCGGCTCGACCGACAGGCAATTCGACTGCACGCCGCAATCGCCGCAGCCTTCGCAGACGGCTTCGTTGATGAAGAGACGCTTGTCCGGATCGGGAAACTCGCCTTTCTTCCGCCGACGACGCTTTTCCGCCGCGCACGTCTGGTCGTAGATCAACACGGTGACGCCCGGCGTGTCGCGCAGGCGCCGCTGCACGGCGTCGAGTTCGCCGCGGTGATGGAACGTCGTGCCGCGCGGGAACTCGTCCTCGTGGCCTTCGTACTTTTCCGGTTCGTCGCTGACCACGACGAGCAACGCGACGCCTTCGGCTTCCACTTGGCGCGCAATCTGCGGCACGGAAATGCTGCCGTCGACCGGCTGGCCGCCCGTCATCGCGACGGCGTCGTTGTAGAGAATCTTGTAGGTGATGTTCGCTTTCGCCGCGACCGCCTGGCGGATCGCGAGAATGCCCGAGTGGAAATAGGTGCCGTCGCCGAGATTCTGGAAGACGTGCGGCGTCTTCGTGAACATCGAATGCGACGCCCAGTCCACGCCTTCGCCGCCCATCTGAATCAGGCCGGTGGTGTCGCGCTCCATCCACGACGCCATGAAGTGGCAGCCGATGCCCGCCTGCGCGACCGAGCCTTCCGGCACCTTCGTCGACGTGTTGTGCGGGCAGCCTGAGCAGAAGTACGGCGTGCGTTTCACCGAATCGGCGACGTTCGAGAGAATCTGCGGCGCGACGAGATCGACCACTTTCTCGCGGCGATCGAGCGCCGGCTTGTGGCGCGCGAGCCAGTCGGCGAAGACCGGCAGCACGCGCGACGGCCGCAGTTCGCCAAGCGACGACAGCAGCATCGCGCCATCCTGCGCCGCCTTGCCGATCACGACGGGCCGCGCGCCTGAGCTGCGGTTGTAGAGATGATCCTTGATCTGCTGCTCGATGACCGGACCCTTTTCCTCGATCACGAGCACTTCCGACAGCCCTTCGACAAACGTATCGAGCCGCGTCATTTCGAGCGGAAACGACAGCCCGACCTTGTAGATGCGCACGCCAGCGCTTTCCAGATCCTCGACCGTCAACTCCAGCCGGCGCAGCGCTTCCATCAGGTCCAGATGCGCCTTGCCGCACGTCACGATACCCACGTTCGCGTGCGCGCTCGGCGCGATCCACTTGTCGATGCTGTTTGCGCGCGCGAAGTGGCGCACGGCGTCGAGCTTGGCCGCGAGGCGCGCTTCGATCGTGAGGCTCGGCAGGTCGGGCCAGCGGTTGTGCAGGCCGCCCGCGGGCGCGACGAAATCCGCCGGCGCTTTCCACGACGTCGCAATCGCATCGAGATCGACGGTCGAGCCGGATTCCACCGTCTCCGAGATCGCCTTGAAGCCGACCCACGCGCCCGAAAAGCGCGACAGCGCCCAGCCGTACAGGCCGAATTCGAGCATGTCCGCGATATTCGACGGATTCACGACCGGCATGCTCCACGCGATCATCGCCTGATCGCTCTGATGCGGCATCGACGACGACACGCAGCCGTGGTCGTCGCCCGCGACGACCAGCACGCCGCCGTGCGGCGACGAGCCGTAGGCGTTGCCGTGCTTGAGCGCATCGCCCGCGCGATCGACGCCCGGGCCCTTGCCGTACCACATCGCGAACACGCCATCGACGGTGCGTTCTTCGTCCGATTCCACCCGCTGCGTGCCGAGCACGGCGGTGCCGCCGAGTTCCTCGTTGATCGCGGGCAGAAAGCGCACGTCATGCGACGCGAGCAGTTTCTTCGCCTTCCACAACTGCTGGTCGACCATGCCGAGCGGCGAACCGCGATAGCCGCTGATGAAACCCGCCGTGTTCAGGTTCGCGGCGCGGTCGAGTTCGCGCTGCATCAAGACGAGCCGAACGAGCGCCTGCGTGCCGGTCAGAAAAATGCGGCCGCGCGTGGCCGAGAGGTTGTCGGTGAGCTTGTAGTCGGACAGGGCGGGCGTCAGGCCGCCTTGAGAATCGTCCTGCGTGTTCTGGATCGCATCGAGGGGAACGCGCGCGTTCATGAAGTCTCCGGCGTTGTTATGTGGCGTGGGGTTTCGCGAAGACTCCATTTTTCGTCAACAAAACCGGAATTTTTTTGCGGACTCGTCGCTCGCTTCGCGGAGTCGAACAAGAATCCGCTTGATTTCGGGATAGCGGAGTGAGATCGCCCTCTATGCGCGGCGTCCTCGCGTAAACCCGAAGCTTTGGCCGGGCGCGTTGCGGTAACCTTAACGCTGCCGATTCACCCAGGGACGACCCGCCGATGAAGCTCTATTACTGGCCGAAAACCCGCGCCTTCCGCGCGCTGTGGATGCTCGAGGAATTACACGCGCCTTACGACCTCGCGTTCGTGAACATCCGTGCGGGCGATCAGAACGAACCGGCGTTCTGCCGCGTCAATCCGATGTCGAAGCTGCCCGCGCTCGACGACGACGGCGTGACGGTCGCCGAGTCGGGCGCCGTGCTGCTGTATCTGGCCGACAAATTCCCCGACGCAAAGCTCGGCGTGCCGCACGGCGAACCGCTGCGCGGGCGCTTCCTGCAGTGGCTCTTCTTTACCGGCGCGTGTCTGGAGCCGGCGATGGCCGAGCGCATGACGGGCGCGCCGGGCAATACCGTGAGCTTCGGCTGGGGCGATCTGGGGCGCGTCGAGCATGCGGTCGAAGGCGCGCTGAAGGACGGCCCGTGGCTCGTCGGCGAGCGCTTCACCGCCGCCGACATTCTGGTCGCGAGCACGCTCCAGATCGCGTACATGGCGAAGCTGATCGAGCCGGGCGGCGCGCTGTCGGATTACGTCGATCGGGCGGTTGCGCGCGATGGGCACGCGCGGGCGGCGGCGATCGATCACCGTGAGGCCGAACGGCTTGCTCTTAAACCGCACACGGGAACGGCCACTGTGAAGGTCTGAGCGGGCGGCGGCTTTAGGGAAACGCGCGCGGCTTCGGAATGCCCGCACCGGCTTCGATATCGGCGACGGCCTGCTTGTGCGCCAGATCGACCGCCTCGGCGGGGTTCGACAGGCCGCCATCGCCGCCGACCGTCGTCCATGTCTTCACGGCCTTGTCGTGATGACGGATTTCGTATTCGGCGTCCCAGCGCGCGCCCTGCAGTTCGAGCGGGCGCACATGGATCGCGTAGACGCCGTAGAGGAAAAGCTGTTCCGCCATGATGTCCTCCGTTCGGGCCGGGCGCTCGCGCACCGCGCGCGACGCGTTCGCGGCCGGGCTTGCCTAAAGTTCGATTTCGCCGAGGATGCGATGCGCAAGGGCTCGCGCTTCTTCGAGGGCTTCGTCCTCGTTTTGCGACGTCGCCTCGACTTCGTAGACCGTCGCGTCGGTCGCCTCGCCGTCGTCACGCGCGAGTGAAACGAGACCCTGGAACTGGCCGCCGTCGACGGCGCGCACGCCGATGGTCGCGGTGTAGAGACCCTTCGTGTAGGTCGTGTCGTCCATGATGCGGCCCCAGGCGTTGACGAAAATTCATGCTAGCACGCGGATATGCAACGTGCGTGACCACGGCGCCCGGGACGAAAACTATCGCAGCAGATCCTCGACCTCGTCCAGCGACGGCGAATGCGCGCCCGAAAAACGGCACGCGGCCGCGCCCGCCGCGAGCGCAAAGCGCAGATGTTCGGGCCAGCCGCCTTCGCGCGTCATCAGGCTGTAGAGCAGCCCGCCGATCGACGCATCGCCGGCGCCGACCGTATCGGCAACCTCCACCTGCGGCGGCTTCGCGCGATAGACATCATCGCCGACATAGAGTGCCGCCTCGCTCGATCCGCGCGTGACGAGCACGCTCGCCTGCGGGTTCATCGCGCGGATTTGTGCGAGCGCATCCGTTTCGGGGATGCCGCGAAACAGCATGTGCAGGTCTTCGTCGGACACCTTGATCAGGTCCGCGAGCGAGGCCATGTTGCGCAGGACCGGCTCGTAGCCGGTTTCCATCAGGTTGCGATAGTTGGGATCGAAGCTGATCTTCACGCCGTGGCTGCGCAGTTGCGCGGCGAGCGCGGCGAGCGTTGCGCCGAGCGGCTGACGCACGAGGCTGATGCAGCCGAAATGCGCCCATTGCACCTGATCCATCCAGCCTTGCGGCAGCTTCGCCGGATCGAAGGCGAGATCGGCGCCGTTCTCGCCCATGAAGTAATACGTAGGCGGCTGCGTCTTGTGGACGATCGCGAGCAAGGGCGGCCGTTCGACGCGCTGCATGAAACGCATGTCGAGGCCCGCTGCCTCGCTCGCGTCCCAGAGGTCGTCGGAGAAATTGTCGGTGCCGAGCGAGCCCGCGCAGGCCGTCGGCAGGCCGAGCCGCGCAACCGCGCGCGCGACGTTCCAGCCCGCGCCGCCCGGACGCGAAAGCCACGACGCGGCGTCGGTGCGGATCATGTCGGTGAGGATGTCGCCGGCGGAGACGAACTTCGGGAAGGTCTGCTGTGGTACGGCCATGTTGTTCACCTTGCGGTTGTCTCCGGCGCGGGAAGGGCGTTCAGCACCTCGTAGCACGCGCCCATCGTGTGGTAGTCGGTCTTGCCTGCGGGGCTCTTTTCGTCGCCGTACTTACGGTTGTCGCACGTCAGGATGCGATACCACGCGCCGTATTCGTGGTCGACGAAATGCGCCCAGCTATAGCGCCAGAGTTCGTCGTAGCAGTCCCAGAAGCGTTCGCGGCCGGTGCGCGCGCCCAGCAGCGCGGCGGCGGCGAAGCTTTCGGCCTGCACCCAGAAGTACTTGTCGTGGTCGCAGATGGTGTCGTCGGGGCCGAAGCCGTAGTAGAGGCCGCCGTGGCGGTTGTCCCAGGCGCGGTTGAAGGCGGCGTCGAACAGTTCGACGGCGCGCGGCGCGAGCCACGGCAACGCGCGATGGCGTTCGAGAATCAGGAGCAGCTTCGCCCATTCCGTCTGATGGCCGGGCTGGAAGCCCCACGGACGGAAGATGTTCGAACTATCGGATTCGTTGTAATGCCAGTCGACCGACCAGTCCGGATGGAAATGCTCCCACACGAGCCCGTTCGACAGCTTCGCCTGCCGCAGCGTGATGTTGCCGGCGATCTTCTCCGCGCGATCGAGATAGATGACGTGGCCGGTCGCCTCGTAGGCGGCGAGGAGCGCTTCGGTCGCGTGCATGTTCGCGTTCTGTCCGCGATACGACGACAGTTGCCAGTCGGGCGTGGCTTCGTCGGCGTAGAGACCGGCTTCGGCCTCCCAGAAGCGGCGCTCCAGCAGATGAAACGTCTCGGCGATCATCGGCGTGGCTTCGTCGATGCCCGCCATCGACGCATGCGCGCACGCGAGCAGGACGAACGCGAGGCCGTAGCAGTGGCGTGCGCCGTCGAGCGTGCGCTTCGCGCCGTCGCGCCATTCGATTTCCCAGTCGTAGCCTTCGTGCTGCGCGTCCCAGTGGGCGTCGCGCAGGAATTGGAACGCGTGGCGCGCGTCGTCCTGATACGCCTTGTCGCCGAAATGGCGATACGCCTTCGCGTAATTGAAGACAAAACGCGTACTGCTGACGAGATGGCGCGTCGTTTGGTCGTAGACGCGGCCGTCGTCCTTGAAGAAATGGAAGAAGCCGCCCGACGGATCGCGCGCGGTGGGCGCATAGAACGCGAGCGTGTCGCGCACATGCGAGAGCAGGAAGTCGCGGCTGCGGAAGTCGATCTGGCGCGGCTGCGAGGAAGCTTGCGACGGCGCGATCGATTCGGGCGGAGCGGCGACGGTTGAGGCGGTCGAGTTCATGTCGAGGTCGAGCCGGAGCTCGCGCGAGGGATGAAATGTACCGGCACCAGCGTGTCGGCCGGGTCGAGTGTGTTCGGGCTGTCTTCCAGCAGCAGTTCCACGCCGCGCCGTCCGAGCGCTTCCTTGTCGACAGTCACCGTCGAGAGCGGCGGCGTGCTTTGCGCGGCGGCCGGAATGTCGTCGAAGCCGACGAACGCGATGTCCTGCGGCACCCGCACGCCATGTGCGAGGCAGACGCGCATCGCGGCGAGGGCCGCTGCATCGTTATAGGCGAAAACGGCGTCGGGGAGCGGATTCGATTGCGCGCGCGCCTGCACGATCAGGCGCTCCATCGCGTCGGCGGCGGCCAGATCGGCGGCGATGCCGGGCTGCGTGTTGATTTCGAGCGTCGGATCGAACAGGAGGCCGGCCTCGAAATACGCGAGCCGGTAGCCGAGCGCGCGCTGCGCGATGCTGTGATGAGCGAGCGACCCGCCGATGAACGCGACGCGCCGCCGCCCGAGCGCAAAGAGATGCTGCATCGCGAGCGACGCGCCCTTGATGTTGTCGATATTCACCGAGCGAAAGCCGGGCGCGCAGAGGTCGATGAGCACCGTCGGCCGGTTCATCGAATGCAGGTGCACGAGCAGTTCCGGCTCGACGAAGCCGGCGACCGCGATGGCGTCGGGCGCATGCAGGCGCATCTGCTGCGCGAGGTCCTGAGTGGGGCCGGCCGTCAGAACGGAGGGCACGAGCCGCCGTTCGCGGCACGCTTCCTCGAAACCGTTGAGCACATGCGAGAAAAACGGGCTGACGGCGAAGTTGTTGTGTTGCCGATGCAGGAGAAAGGTGACGCGGCGAATGCGGGTGCGCAGTTGCGCGGAGTCGTAGCCGAGTTGCTGTGCCACTTCTACGACACGCATGCGCGTCGCCTCGGACAGTCCCGGCTGATTTTTCAACGCTCTCGAAACGGTGCCGATCGAGACGCTTGCTGCTCGCGCGACATCGCGAATGGTGGTCGCCATCGTGGTGGTATCTGTCTCTGCTGTATGGTCGTTTTGCGCCGTGTTTATCGACGCGCAGCGCGTTCTGCGATTGCGGCGATTGTATAGTAAAAAATCGGCAAAACAACCTGAGTCAGACCTAGAGAAAACCAGTAGATGCTTGTCGTGTATGGATTTTGTAGCTTCTGAGTTGTTTAGTAAAAAAGCGAGAACACGGGCTATTTGGCTTCGCGACGATGCACGGACGCCGCATTCGACGACCAGACATCGAGCAGCACATCCTCATCCTGATAGTGCGAGAGGCGAGCGAGGGGCAACCTCGCGCGCAGTTGGGCGTGAACGAAATCGCCCGAGTGCGGCCAGCCTTCGATCGGCTGGCGCCAGTGGCACGCGACGATCGTCCCGCCGGGCGCGAGCGATTCTTCGAGTCGCGCGGCGAGACGCGCCAGTTGCGATTCGTCGAGGTAATACGCGAGCTCGCTGATGACGATCAGGTCGAAGCGGCCATCCGGCCAGTCGTCGGGGATCGCGCGCTGCTCGATCGTCACGTTGCCCAGATGCGCAACGCGGCGGCGCGCGAGCATCACCGCATCCGCGCTCAGATCGGCGGCGAGCAGCGCGTCGCAGCGCACGGCGAGTTCGGCGGTGAGTTCCCCGGTCGCACAGCCGGGTTCGTAGGCGCGCGCGTAGTGCGGGTCGGGCAGCATCGCGAGCGTCAGTGCCCGCTTGCGGCTTTCGTACCAGCGCTCGCGCAGTAGCCACGGGTCGTCGCTGCGCTCGTAGAGACCGTCGAAATAGCGTTGCGCGTCGGGTTCGGCGCTCATATCAGGACGACCTCGTAGGGCCGCGTGAGACGCGCCAGAACGTGTTCGGGCAGGATCGCCGCGCGTCCGGTCGTGGCGTCGGGTTCCAGTTGGCTGCGAAACGCTTCGACCGCGTGCAGCTTGCGCGAGTGCGTGTCCGTATCGAGCACGATGCGGCGCGCGCGGCTCCACGGCACGCGCGAATCGTCGGGCGACGCCCAGTGCCACGTCCAGATCGGGATCTCGACGAACGGCACATCCAGCCGCGCGGCTTCCGACGACACCGCCCGCCCGACCGCCTCGTGATCCGGATGACCGTCATGGCGCCAGGTGCCGAAAACGACGTCACCGGGACGCAGATGCTCGGCGAGCGCGGCCGAAAGCTGCATTTCGAAGCGCTGGCCTCCGCCGTCGGGCAAACCGAGGCGCAAGGTCTGGACGTATCGCATGTGCAGTCGCTGCAAGGCTTCGCGCGTCTCTTGCGGACGGACGTCGGCGAGGCGCGCAGGCGGCCACGCGGACGATTGCGGATGGCTCGCGGCGCCGTCCGTCACGGCGATGATCAGCACCTTGCGGCCCAGCGCGGACAGCTTCGCGAGCAGGCCGCCGGTGCCGAGCACCTCGTCGTCGGGATGGGGCGCCACGATCACGGCGCGTGCGCCCGCCGGCACCAGCGTCGCCGGATCAAGGGCCGGCAGCGTTGCAAGCCGCGCCCAGCTTTGCCAGACGTTTTCGGGCGTGCCCGACCCGGCGATCGTGCGCCGGACGCTCTCCTTCTCGGTCAGAGTTCCCATGGCCCGCGCTCCTCGTTGACGATACGTTCCGCGAGCGCGGCTTCATCGCGTTCAGCATGACTTTGCCGGACGAACACGGGAAGGTCCGCCATCAGGCGGGCGAAATGCTCGTTGCGGCAGAAGGGCGCGGCGCCGAGCGCGCGCCCCGCATGGTCGATCACGCTCGCCGCCGCGCGCTCGACCGCGAGCCGCGCACGCAGCGCGGCGGGCATTGCGTCGGCCAGCGGCTCGCAATCGAAGCGGGCGGCCGTTTCCCTCAGCACGCTCGACGCGCTCGTGAGCGCGATGTCGATGGCGCCGAGATGGGCCAGCTTGTGCGGGTCGGCGCGGCGCGCGGCGTCACGCCGCACGAATTCGCCGATGGCCGACGCCGCGCCGAACCAGCATGCCGCGATTCCGCCGCCGCCTTGCCAGAATCCCGGGCGCCGGAGATACGCAAGCGGTGCGCCGATCTGCGCGGCGCTCGCGTTGTCGAAATGCACGTCGACGCTCGCGCTTGCGTGCATGCCGACCGCCACCCAGCCCTCGTTCGTCACATTCACGCCCGGCTGCCGAAGCTCGACCGCCGCGAGGATCGACTCGTCGCGTTCGTTCCACGCCGTGACGAGCGCATGCGTGATGTGAGCGGCACCTGAACACCAGGCTTTCGTTCCGTTCAGCGTGATGCGTCCGTCGCCCGGGCCGGTTTGGGCGCCGAGGCGGGCCGTGGGCGGCTCGGCCGCCCAGACGCCCCACGTGGAGCCTTGGTCGGGTTCGGCGCCGCCCAGTTCCGCCAGAATCGCGAGCGCGTCCGTGTGGCCTTCGAAGAGTTTGACGAGCGCGAGGTCGAACCCTGCGACCGCGGCGAGCATTCGCCATCGATCGAGCGTCGCACCGCTTCCCGGTAGCGGAAGGCGATCGAAGCCCGCACCGACGAGCGCGCGCAGCGCGTCGGCTGTACCCGCTTCCGAGCCGCGTTGAAACTTCAGTTCATGCAGGAAGGACTTCAATTCGGCGCAGCCGACAGGCGTCGAACGGCTCATGACCATCGGCATGGCGCCCCTCGAAGGTGGGTCCCGGAATTTTCGATCGACATGGTTTTCTCCCTTGCGACATTCTCTGGAGGTAAGTGTGGCAAGGCACATGCCCGGCCACCAGTCGGCCGGACGGCATAGGCAAAACGCACGGCTTTCGGCTGCGCTCCTGGCTTATATCGACTGGCTGAATCGACGTTTGCACGCAGACAGGCTCAAATAGCAAAAAAGCCGCGGGAGGCGGCTTTTCGGATCCGGGAGAGTGAAGGGCGTCTTCGGCAGGACTTTGCGCAGCCTTTGGTTCAGCGACGCGCCGCGGCCGCAGCGCCCTTGCGCTCGGGACTCTGCTCCTTGGCCGTGCGCCGCGCGCCCCAGCGTTGCGCGAGCACCGCGCAGACCATGAGCTGAATCTGGTGGAACAGCATCAGAGGCAGGACCACCGCCCCGACCGTATGGGACGCGAAGATCACCTTTGCCATCGGAATGCCGGACGCGAGGCTCTTCTTGGAGCCACAAAAAATGATGGTGATCTGGTCGGCGCGGCTGAAGCCGAGCCGCTTGCTGGCGAAGGCCGTCGCGAAGATGGCGAGCGCGAGCAGCACGATGTTGGCGGCGAGCAGCCCGGCGAGCGTCGCGAGGGACATCGAGTGCCAGATACCTTCGTTGACGGCTTCGCTGAACGCCACGTAGACGACGAGCAGGATCGAGCCCTGGTCGACGAACTTCAGCATCGCGCGATTGCGGTCGATCCATTTGCCGATCGCGGGGCGCAGCAGTTGACCGGCGATGAACGGCACGAGCAGTTGCAGCACGATATTGCCGACGGTATGCCAAGGCGAGCCCGTCGCCGCGCCGTGGTTATTGACGACCAGCCCGACGAGCGCCGGCGTGATGAAGATGCCAAGCAGGCTCGACGCCGACGCACTGCAGACGGCGGCGGGCACGTTGCCCTTTGCCATCGACGTGAACGCGATCGACGACTGCACCGTGGAGGGCAGCGTGCACAGAAAGAGAATGCCTAGATAGAGCTCGGGCGTGACGAGCGGCGTGAGAACGGGTTTGAGCGCGAGGCCGAGCAGCGGGAACATCACGAACGTGCTGAGCAGGACGACGAGATGCAGGCGCCAGTGTGTCGCGCCCGACACGATCGCTTCCCGCGAAAGCTTGGCGCCATGCAGGAAGAACAGCAGCCCGATGGCGACGTTGGTCAGCCAGTTGAAGCCGACCGCGACGGTGCCCCGGCAAGGCAAGAGGCTCGCCAGGATGACGGTGCCCACCAGGGCGAGCGTGAAGTTGTCGGGGAGAAATTTGGGACGCGCCATCGGAATCTCGCACTCGAACGTGCTGGGTTGCAGAACGGCCTGAACTCAGGTGCTCTGTGACAAACGTTGACGGTTGACAAACGTCAAGTCAGGAAAACCAGTATTTTCGCCCGATCGCGAGTCAATAGGCAAATCCATCTCACTGTCGACTAGTTGCGCCCGGGGCTGATCGCGAATTCGCGCGCAACCTTCGGGCCGGGTCAAATTGCGATTCTCGTCACACAATTCAGCGTTTCCACTCACCCCAAAAACGGCAAAAAATCCAGAAGTAACATGGTGTTACAACCATTGAGCAGGTCTAACACTTTTTGGCTCGACTCGCGAGGCGAGGCGCCATAAATTGTCCCTAGACCGGTTCAAGGGTGCGCGCGTAAGAAGGCGGTGCACCGCGATGCTCCGACAAAGACCGGTCGCTTGCACGTCGACCTGCCTTCTCGGCCGCCGCGCAAGCCGAACGACGTCGGACATCACGCAGTTCAGTTTCGACATGGCGCTCACAGGCTTACGGAAGACTACTCGATATTTAATCGCCATCGCGATCGGCTCGATTGCGGTGGCGGGATCGTTTGCGCTTGCCGGAACGCCCGACGGCGTGTGGCTCAAGTCGGGCAGCGCCGACGAGCGGGCGGTGCTCGACCGCGATCTCGCGCGCAACGGCCAGCCGCAACGCTACATGCAGGTCGGTGCGAAGGACGGCATGACGCCGATCAGCGCCGAAGTCCGCGGCGTCCCGCGCCCCGAGCAAAATACGCCGATGCGCGGCCCAGGATCGATACGCGCGGACATTACCCGCTACAACGAAGAACGCGGAATGCCACGGCCGCCCGGCCGTCCCGGCGACGACCCGCGTTCCGCCGCGACCTCGAACTTCCGCAACTGAAGCAACTGAAGCAACTTAAGCAACTGAAGCAACCGGCGATACGCGCTGATCGACGCCCGTCGATCGCGTAACGCTGCCGGCGCGCGCCGCGTCGAGAACGAAAAAATAATGGTCCGTCCATCTCTCCCGCTTCAGTGACGTAAGCGCGCCACAGTTGCGCGTTAAAACGTTCTTAATATTTCCCCTCTTTTTTGCGCGCACCGACAATTGCCGCCGGCGCGCGTCATGTCGTTTTCACGGGCCGCGTGTGGCATCGAAAACGTCGCGATCGCCCGCGAAGCCTTGTGTCGCGGATACGACGACGCGGCCGGTCGGCGATCGGCGGCACTCGCCGATGGCACGTGGACGCACGCGATATCGGCGCGGACTATCCGAACCGCTATACCCGCAATAACCAAAAACATTTTTGACCGGAAAAATGATCCGTAAAGATGGTCCCGCTCCGAAAGAGGCGCGAGCCCAGCGCGAACCTAATCCGAACTGAATCATTACGCCGGTCTGACGAGGCAAGCCATGAGTCTTGTCCGCCAACGCTTTAACTTTTGACAAACAACAGGAGAGTTCATGAAGCCAACCGTCAACCGTGCGCTGAAGGCAACGGTCAAGGCCACCGCAGTCGCCACCCTATTCGGCTTTCTCGCCGCGGGGTCGGCGCAGGCGCAGTCCAGCGTTTCGCTATACGGTCAGGTCGACGAATGGGTGGGCGCAACCAAGTTCCCCGGCAGCGACCGCGCGTGGAACGTGAGCGGCGGCGGCATGTCGACGTCCTACTGGGGCTTGAAGGGCGCTGAAGACCTCGGCAACGGCTACAAGGCGATCTTCACTCTCGAAAGTTTCTTCCGCGCGCAAAACGGCCAGTACGGCCGCTTCACCGGCGACACGTTCTTCGCCCGTAACGCGTATGTCGGCATTCAGGCGCCCTACGGTACGTTCACCGCCGGCCGCCTGACGACGCAACTCTTCGTCTCGACGATCCTCTTCAACCCGTTCGTCGATTCGTATGTCTTCTCGCCGATGGTCTATCACGTGTTCCTCGGCCAGGGCACGTTCCCGACCTACACGACGGACCAGGGCGTCGTCGGCGACTCGGGCTGGAACAACTCGGTTCAGTACACGACGCCCGACTTCAGCGGCCTGTCGGGCAGCGCGATGTACAGCTTCGGCAACCAGGCGGGCGACGGACGCTCGAAGAAGTGGAGCGCGCAGTTCCTCTACTTCCACGGCCCGTTCGCGGCGACTGGCGTCTATCAGTACGTCAACTACAACAACACGCCGGGCGACCTGTCGACGCTCGTCGCGGGCTACAAGAGCCAGAGCGTGGCGCAGGCGGGCGTCTCCTACGACCTCAAGTACGTGAAGTTCTTCGCGCAGTACATGTACACGAAGAACGACATCGAAACCGGCAGCTTCCACGTCAATACGGGCCAAGGCGGCGTGACCGTGCCGCTCGGACCGGGACTCGTGATGGCGTCGTATGCGTACTCGCGCAGCAATGGCGGTCTCGACCAGACGCACAAGAGTTGGGCGCTCGGCTACGATTACCCGCTTTCGAAGCGCACCGACGTCTACGCCGCGTACCTGAACGACAAGTACACGAGCCTCTCGTCGGGCAACACTTACGGCGTGGGCCTGCGCGCGAAGTTCTGAGCGTCGCGATGCATCAAACGAAAACGCCGCGTTCCCTCGGGAACGCGGCGCTTTTTTCTTGTGCGCCGTGCATGCCGCTGCCGGTCAGATCAGCCGGAGCCGCGCCCGCGCTTCGTCGTATTCGTGCTTGAGCCGCGCGACCAGTTCCGCGACGCTCGGCACGTCGTTCATCAGCCCGACGCCCTGGCCCGCGCCCCAGATGTCCTTCCACGCCTTCGCCTTGCTCGAACCGTCGCCGAAATTCATCGCGTTCTTGTCCGATTCGGGCAGCGCTTCGGGGTCGAGGCCCGCGTTGACGATGCTCTGGCGAATGTAGTTGCCGTGCACGCCGGTGAAGAGGTTCGTGTAGACGATGTCGGCGGCGCTCGAATCGACGATCGCGCTCTTGTAGCTCTCGTGCGCGTGCGCTTCCTGCGTCGCGATGAAGCGCGTGCCCATGTACGCGAGGTCCGCGCCCATGGCCTGCGCGGCGAGGATCGAGCCGCCGTTCGCGATCGAGCCGGACAGCACGATCGGGCCGTCGAAGATGCGCCTGACTTCACCGACGAGCGCAAACGGCGACGTCGTGCCCGCATGCCCGCCCGCGCCGGCCGCGACAAGGATCAGCCCGTCGACGCCCGCTTCCAGCGCCTTCTGCGCATGGCGGATGTTGATCACGTCGTGCAGCACGATGCCGCCGTAGCTGTGCACGGCGTCGATCATCTCTTTGACCGGCGCGCGCAGGCTCGTGATGAAGATCGGCACCTTGTGCTCGACACACACGCGCACGTCCTGTTCGAGCCGCGCATTCGACTGATGAACGATCTGGTTTACGGCGATGGGGCCGATCACGGCATCCGGGTTCGCGGCCTTGTGCTCGGCGAGCGACGCCTGAATCTGCGTGAGCCATTCGTCGAGCAACCCGGCCGGCCGCGCGTTCAACGCCGGAAACGACCCGACGATGCCCGCCTTGCACTGCGCGAGCACGAGTTCGGGATAGCTGACGATGAACATCGGCGAGGCCACGACGGGCAGCGCGAGATGTTGCAGGACGGCGGGCAATGCCATGGTGTGAGTCTCCTGATCGGGCGTGCGATTGTCCGGTCGATGCATTCTAGGATTCGAACGGCCGGCGTCGCGCGAAATATTTTCGAGAAAAGCGGCGCCTGTTTCGGGCGGCGATCTCGCGTGAATAGAACGATCGTTCGATTATAGGCGATTCGTTCGCGCAACGATGTCGGGTCAATCCCGAGGAACGCTTCGGTTTCGCTGAAAGTCCCGTCCAGCAAGCATCGAGCCGCGCGCGTCCCGCATACAATGTGCGCACCCGTCACGACGAGATCGCCACCATGCCCTTTGCGGACTACCAGCCGTTTCGCGTCGATGCAGCCGGCGTCGATATTTTCGGGATGAAGGGCGGCAGCGGGCCGCCGCTGTTGTTGATGCACGGACATCCGCAGACGCACGAGATCTGGCACAAGTGCGCTTCGGAACTCGCGCGGCATTTCACCGTGATCGCGACCGATCTGCGCGGTTACGGCGCGTCCGCGAAACCGAAGAGCGATGCCGAACACAAGCCGTACTCGAAGCGCGCGATGGCCGCCGATCAGGTCGCGGTGATGCGTCACTTCGGCTTCGAGCGCTTTCTCGTCTGCGCGCATGATCGCGGCGCGCGCGTCGCGCATCGCATGGCGCTGGATTTTCCCGAAGCCGTCGATCGTCTGATGCTGCTCGACATCGCGCCGACGCTCGCGATGTACGAAGCCACCGACCGCGAGTTCGCCACCGCGTATTTCCACTGGTTCTTTCTGATCCAGCCGTCGCCGCTGCCCGAGCTGCTGATTGGCGGCAATACGAGCGCGTACATCGAGCGCGTGATGGGCAGCCGTCACGCGGGACTCAAGCCGTTCGCGCCGCACGCGTTGCAGGCGTATCGCGACGCGCTCGCATCGCCCGGTGCGGTCTACGCGATGTGCGAGGACTACCGCGCGTCGGCGTCCATCGACCTCGAACACGATCGCGCCGATCTCGAACGCGGTCACAAGATCGCATGTCCGTTGCGCGTGCTGTGGGGCGCGCAAGGCGTGATCGAACGCTGCTTCGATGCGCTGGAAGAGTGGCGCCGCGTCGCGCGCGATGTGAGCGGACGCGCGCTGCCTTGCGGCCACTACATTCCCGAAGAAGAACCTCAGGCGTTACTTGAAGAGATGCTGTCGTTCTTCGAAACGAGCGAGCGATGACGTGCGCATTGCGTGCAAGCGCGCAGCCGATGTTCGGTTATGTGCCGTACATGTAGCCGTTAAAAGTTTGTAGGGAAAGCACCGATGCAGGCTATTTTGGCGCGCGCTACGATGCAATCGACGCTGATCACGTCTATAAAATTACGCCGCTTGTCGTAGCTGACAAGCGGCTTTCTTTTTCGTGTTCCTCAAGCGCTAACGCGCGTGCACGATCCCTTCTTCCACTCGCACCACGCCATTGCGCGCGAGTTCATCGACGCACCGTTCGAGCAATGCACGCCGCTTGTCCTTTGCTACGAGCATGTCGGCGGCCGAGCGCATCGCACGCGCCGATTCGCAAAGGTTCGACAGCGCATCGAACGACATCGAGCGCGTCTCCATCAGCTTGAAGACGATCAGCACCTTCAGCGCGTTCTTCGCATTGCGCGCCGGGTCGGCCACGAGATAGTCGAGCCGCGACGAAGCCCTTTCGAGCGCGCGCGATAAATCGCTGAACGGCGCACCGTGACCCGGAATGACCGCGCGCACATCGAGCGTCGCGATCAGGTCGAGCGCCGCGCGCTGCTCGGCGAAACCGCTTTCGCCTTCGAGTTCCGGGAAGATCACCCCGAAGCCGTTCTCCCACAGCGCGTCGGCGCTGATGAGGATGCGTTCCTGCGCGCAATACAACATCAGCGAGTGCGGATCGTGACCCGGCGAGCCGAACACCGACCAGTCGAAGCCGCCGAGCCGCAGCGTGTCGCCCGGCGCAATCGTGCCGGTGAAGCCAAAGCGCTCGCACGACTGACCGGTTGCGCGAAACGTCAGCGCTTCTTCGTCCCAGTGGCGCACGGCTTCGGCTTCGCTCGCCGGAATCAGCGTGGTGCACGGGTATGCTGCCTGCAGCAGCGCATTGCCGCCGCAGTGATCGGAATGGAGATGCGTGTTCACGATCAGGTCGAGGCGGCGCGCACCGAGCACCCGCTCGACGAGCGCGCGCGTTTGCGGCGCGTGCGTGGCATAGCCGGTATCGACGATCGCGGTGCGTTCGTCGTCGACGAAAAGCACGTTGTTCGAGGACAGCCAGCCGCGCTCGAACACATGCATGGCTGCCGGGAAGGCGATCATGCCGACGGCTCCTTCGGCATCACGACGATCGTCGCGCTTGCCTTCATCACGAGTTCGCCGTGCTGGTTGCGCGCCTCGCCTTTGAGCGTCACGAGGTCGCCCTTGAGACTCGCTTTCCACTTCGCATCGGTGACGTGCCAGCTCATCGCGAGCACGTCGTTCGCCTTGACCGCGCGCGTCAGCTTGATGCCGAACTCCAGGCCGAGCGGCTGCGCATCCCGCGAGAAGTGCGTGGCGAGCATCGCCATCATGTGGGCGGTCGGCTGCGTGCCGGACGCGATCAGCGAACCGAAGCGGCTTGCCTCGGCGTAGGTCTCGTCGTGATGCAGCGGGTTCAGATCGTTGACGAGCGTCGCGAACGACTTGATCGAATCGGACGGCAGCGTGAGCGTTGCCGTGAAGCGCTCGCCGACGCTGACGACCCGCGCGCCTTTGCGACGGCTCGCGCCACGCGAGAGCACGGCGCGTTTTTGGGCCGCGTCGAACGCGGTCCAGTTCGCGATTTCATCGATCGTGCGCCAGCAGCCTTCGCAGAAACCGGTAGCCGGATTCATCCGGCACACGTCGATGCAGGGCGACGGCGCGTCGTCGGCTGGCGTCGTCATGCAGGCTCGCGCAACGCGACATCGGCGACGGGCGCGCCCGTCAGCGCGACGAGATCCTGCGGCGTGAGATTGAACACCGCGTGCGGATGACCGGCCGCGGCCCAGAGGCTGTCGAGCGCGAGGAGGTCTTCGTCGATCAGCGTCACCGGTTCCGTTGCGTGCCCGATCGGGCACACGCCGCCGATCGCGTAGCCCGTCTTCTCGCGCACGAACTTCGCGTCCGCGCGCGCGAGTTCGCCCACGCGCGCCGCGACCTTCTTTTCGTCGACACGGTTCACGCCGCTCGCGATCACGAGCACGGGCGCGTCGTCTTCGCGACGGCGAAACAGGATCGACTTCGCGATCTGCGCCACCGAGCAGCCGAGCCCGGCCGCCGCTTCCGCCGAGGTCTTGCCGGTTTCCGGCAGCATCACGACGGGCATCGAATGGCCGCGCTCGCGCAACAGGTGGGCGACGCGCCGTGCGGAATCGGGCAGCGCGTCGAGGTTCTGCATGTCGTTCATCTTGTTCTTTCCAAATGATTCAAACGCAAGTTCAAACGCACGCGCCGACGCCATCGCGTTGCTTCGCGAGGAGCGCCTTGCCCGCACGCGACGCGCTCGGCTTGCCGATCGCGCGAGAAATCGAATCGCCGATTTCGATCAGCTTGCCGAGATCGACGCCCGTTTCGATGCCGAGTCCGTTCATCAGATACACGACGTCTTCGGTCGCGACGTTGCCCGTCGCGCCCTTTGCATACGGACAGCCGCCGAGCCCCGCCACCGACGCGTGAAAAATTTCGATGCCTTCTAGCAGCGCCGCGTAAATGTTGGCGACGGCTTGCCCGTAGGTATCGTGGAAGTGGCCCGAGAGCCGCTCGCGCGGAAACACTTTCGATGCCGCCGCGAGCACTTCGCGCGTGCGCTTCGCCGTGCCGACGCCGATCGTGTCGGCGATATCGATTTCGTCGCAACCGAGCGCCGCCATGCGCTCGACGACATCGACCACCGACGCCACCGGCACTTCGCCCTGATACGGACAGCCGAGCGCGCAGGAAATGCTCGCGCGCAACCGCACGCCCGCGTCCTTCGCGGCCTTGGCGACCGGCTCGAAGCGCGCGATGCTCTCCGCGATGCTGCAATTGATGTTCTTCTGCGAGAACGCCTCGCTTGCCGCGCCGAAGATCACGACTTCGTCGGCCTGCGCTTTCAGCGCGCCTTCGAAGCCGCGCATGTTCGGCGTGAGCACCGAGTAGATCGTGCCTTCGCGGCGCGCGATGCCGGCCATGACGGCGGCGCCGTCGGCCATCTGCGGCACCCATTTCGGCGAGACGAACGAGGTTGCCTCGACGTTCTGCAAGCCGGCGTCGGCCAACCGGTTGACGAGTTCGATCTTGGTCTCCGTGGAGACGAATTCCTTCTCGTTTTGCAGACCGTCGCGCGGTCCGACTTCGACGATCTTCACCTTGGCGGGAATCATGTGTGTCTCCTCTGTCCAGCTTGTCTGTAGTCAATAGCCGCGTGTCATATCGACGATGCCGCTGATGGATTCGCCTCGCTCCAGCGCCGCGATCTTCCGCGCGATCTGCTCGACGCTTTCTTCGCGAAGCGTTTCGGCAGAGACGTGCGGCGTGATGGTCACGCGCGGCGCCTGCCAGAACGGATGATCCTTCGGCAAAGGCTCGGTGTGAAAGACGTCGAGCGTCGCGGCGGCGATCTGGCCGCTGTCGAGCGCGCCGAGCAGGTCTTCATCGACGAGATGCGCGCCGCGCGCCAGGTTCACCAGATACGCGCCGTGCGCGAGCTTCGCGAACACGCGGCGGTTCAACATGCCTTCGGTGTCCGGCGTGTGCGGGAGCAGATTGACGAGAACCTGCACGCCGTCGAGGAAGGCATCGAATTGCGCTTCGCCCGCGTAGGTCGACACGCCTTCGATCTGCTTCGCGCTGCGGCTGAAGCCGCGCACCGGCACGCCGAGCGTCGTCAACGCGCGCGCGACTTCCGTGCCCAGCACGCCGAGCCCGAGCACGCCAACGACAAAACGCTCGCGCGGATGCGCGCGCAGTTTTTCCCAGCGGCCCTCGCGCTGCAGCGCTTCGTATTCGTCGAGGCGGCGCATGTAGCGCAGCACCGCGTGCATCGCATACTCGACCATCTGCTGCGCCATGCCGGAGTCTTCGAGCCGCACGAGTGTCGCGTTCGGCGGCAGCGTGCCGGGTTCCTTGCGCTCGACATCGAGAATCGCATCGACGCCCGCGCCGAGGTTGAACACCGCCTTCAGGTCCGGCCGGTTCGCGAACAACTCGCGCGGTGCGCGCCAGACGATCGCGTAGTCGGCGGGGGCGGTGTCGCCTGGCTGCCACTCGCGCAAGTCGGCTTCGGGCAGGGCGCGTGCCAGGTCGTGCAGCCAGAGGGAGGCGTCCGTGTTTCGTTCGTAGAAGATGATCTTCGTCACGTCGCGCTCACTTTGCAAACAGATTGCCGATGTCCCTGAATGCCTTGAATTCCAGCGCGTTGCCGCACGGGTCGAGGAAGAACATTGTCGCCTGCTCGCCGACTTCGCCCTTGAAGCGGATATGCGGCTCGATGATGAACTTCGTGCCGACGCCTTTGAGACGCTCGGCCAGCGCGTGCCAGTCGTCCATCGAGAGCACGACGCCGAAGTGGCGCACCGGCACGTCGTCACCGTCGACGGCGTTCTTCGCGGGAGGGCGCACTTCGTCGGGCGCGAGATGCGCGACGAGTTGATGGCCGAAGAAATCGAAGTCGACCCACTCCGGCGAGCTGCGGCCTTCCGCGCAGCCGAGCAGTTCGCCGTAGAACGCGCGCGCGTTCGTCAGGCTCGTGACGGGAAACGCGAGGTGGAACGGTTGCAACGTGGCGAGGGTTCGCGAACGGTCAGACGCGGTGGGTTGATCGGTGGACACACCTGGCAAGTCAGACATACGGCCTCCGTGGGGTTTTGCTTTCATTTTACGGTCTTGGCCGCGCCCGCGCGCGAACCCGGGCTCGCTCGACTGCTGCGGCCGGCGCGGCACCATAAACAAATGACGAAATATTGGTTCGTTCGCAGCGGGCGGCACCGCAGAATGGCTCGTGAAAAATATCGGCAGCGAGGTCGACATGAATACATGCAGGTCAGGCAGGCCGACGCGGCTCGTCACCGTGCCCGGCTTGCACGGCAGCGAAGGCGCGCACTGGCAGACTTGGCTGGAGCGGCAATACGCGCGTTCGGCGCGCGTCGTGCAGGACGACTGGGACGCGCCGCATCTCGACATCTGGGCGAACGCGGTGCGCGCGCTGCTCGCGAACGAGCGCGGACCGGTCGTGATTGCCGCGCATAGCTTTGGCTGTCTTGCGACGGCGCATGCGTGGTCGTTGGGCGATATCGAAGCGGACGTGGCGGGCGTGCTGTTCGTAGCGCCCGCGAGCCCGGACAAGTTCCGCTTCGCCGGCGCTTTCGAGGCGCGGCGCCTGGACGTGCCGTCCATTCTCGTGGCGAGCGAAACCGATCCGTGGATGCCCTTCGACCGGGCGAAGCAATTCGCGCACGATGTCGGCAGCGCGTTCGTGAATCTCGGCGATGCGGGCCATATCAACACGGCGGCAGGGTTCGGGCCGTGGCCGCGCGCGAAGTATTTCGTCGATACACTGATCCACCTCGGCGCGCCGCATCATGCGGGTGCGCAGGATGCTCGCGCGAGTCCGCTCGAACTGCTTGCGTACGGCTGACCGTGCGCGTTTCGATAGAATCCCATCACGGCCGCTTCGACGCGGCCTTTTTCGTATTCGAAGACATTTTCGACAACCAGGAGAAAACATGGCGGCATCGAAGAAGGCGCTCGTGGCGGCGCTCGGGCTGATGGCGGGGCTCGCGCACGCGGACACGACGCTCCTGAACGTCTCCTACGACGTCACGCGCGAGCTGTACAAGGACATCGACGCAGCTTTCGTCGCGGACTACAAGAAGAAATCGGGCGAGACGGTATCGATCCGCCAGTCGCATGGCGCGTCGAGCGCGCAGGCGCTTTCGGTGACGCAGGGTCTACAGGCCGACGTCGTCACGATGAACCAGCCGAACGATATCGACTTGCTGGCGGAACGCGGACAGCTCGTTCCCGCGAACTGGCGCACGCGCTTGCCGGACAACAGCGCGCCGTACACGACGACGATGGTGTTTCTGGTGCGCCAAGGCAATCCGAAGAACATCAAGGACTGGAGCGATCTCGCGCGTCCGGGCGTGCAGGTGGTGATCGCCAACCCGAAGACATCGGGCAACGGACGCTACACGTACCTCGCCGCGTGGGGCTACAAGAAGCAGCAGGGCGCGACCGATGCGCAGGCGCAGGACTTCGAGAAAGCGATCTTCAAGAACGTGCCGGTGCTCGACACGGGCGGTCGCGGTGCGACGACGACCTTCACGCAGCGCGGCATCGGCGATGTGCTCGTGACGTTCGAGAACGAAGTGGCGCTGATCGATACGGGCGTCGGCGCGAAGGATTTCGATGCCGTGTATCCGTCGATGAGCCTGCTTGCGGAGCCGCCGGTGACGATCGTCGACAAGGTCGTGGACAAGCGCGGCACGCGCAAGGAGGCGCAGGCGTATCTCGACTATCTGTATTCGCCGGCGGCGCAGGAGATCATCGCGAAACATCACTTGCGGCCGCGCAACGCCGAGGTGCTGGCGAAACACGCCAGCGAATTCAAGCCGCTGAAGACGTTCACCGTCGAGCAGATGTTCGGCAGTTGGCAGAAGGCTCAGCAGACGCATTTCGCCGATGGCGGGACGTTCGATCAGGTGGTCGTCGACAAGCGTTGAACGCTTGGTTGGGGACCTGGTTTAGCACTGCCCTGGACAGGGGCAGTGCTAACGAATCGCTAAGAAAACAAGTTCCACCACAGAACTACACGTGCATCAAACAGCGTTCAACAGCTTACGCGTGACCGCACTTCGTATCGCAGGCCTGCGCTTCTTCAGCCTGCTGCGAAGCCTCCGCGCGCATGCCGAGGCGCTCCAGCAGCTTGCGGTCCGCTTCGGCTTGGGGATTGCTCGTCGTGAGCAACTGATCGCCGTAGAAGATCGAGTTCGCGCCAGCGGCGAAGCAGAGCGCCTGCAGCGCTTCGTCCATTTGTTCGCGTCCGGCCGAGAGCCGG
The DNA here is from genome assembly GCF_031451455.1 of Caballeronia sp. LZ024. Classification (NCBI taxonomy): domain Bacteria; kingdom Pseudomonadati; phylum Pseudomonadota; class Betaproteobacteria; order Burkholderiales; family Burkholderiaceae; genus Caballeronia; species Caballeronia sp. LZ024. The sequence goes on from NZ_JARUXL010000001.1 coordinate 165,901, forward strand.
ACCATCGCGCGCGGCATCGTGATGCGCGCCACCGCGATCGTGCGCACGAATTCGAACGGATCGAGCGGCGCGGTGCCGGTGAGCGGCGTGCCTTCGACCTGCACGAGATTGTTGATCGGCACGGATTCCGGATACGGCTCCATGTTCGCAAGCTGCGTGACGAGCCCCGCGCGCTCGCGACGCGATTCGCCCATGCCGACGATCCCGCCGCAACACACGTTGATGCCGACATCGCGCACCCGTTCGAGCGTGTCGAGGCGGTCCTGGTAAGTGCGCGTCGAGATGATCTGGCCGTAGAACTCGGGCGACGTGTCGAGGTTGTGGTTGTAGTAGTCGAGCCCCGCTTCGCGCAGGCCTTCTGCCTGATGCGGCTCCAGCATGCCGAGCGTCACGCACGTTTCCAGGCCCATTGCCTTCACGCCCCGGATCATGTCCTTGATCGGTTCGAGATGGCGGTCCTTCGGATTGCGCCACGCCGCGCCCATGCAGAAGCGCGTCGCGCCGTTCGCCTTCGCGTTTCTCGCGGCCTTCAGCACGGCATCGACTTCCATCAGCTTGTCGGCTTTCAGTCCCGTGTCGTGATGCACCGACTGCGGACAGTACGCGCAGTCTTCCTCGCAGCCGCCCGTCTTGATCGAGAGCAGTGTCGAGAGCTGCACGGTGTTCGGGTCGAAGTGCTCGCGATGCACGGTCTGCGCGCGATAGAGCAGGTCGTTAAACGGCAGTTCGTAAAGCGCGACGACATCCGCGACGCGCCAGCGCTGCAGCGTCTGCGCTTGCGACGCGGCTTGAGTCTGAGTTTCGTCGGTTCGTGCTTGCGTCATGTGATCAATCCTATGGATAAAGCGTGAGTCATTGGCCCGCGTCGGTTGCCTGAAGCGTCTGCAACAGCAGGGTCGAATCGATGTGCTTCGCCGCCTGTGCGGCGTCGGGCGGCGCGAGATAGGGCACGGTGCCCAAGAGCTGCGCGTTGTACTGGCTATCGAGGCGCAAACGGATCGCCTCGATGTTCTCGCCGGGATAGAGCATGGCCGGGTCGACGCGATTCGCGACCCAGCCTGCAAGCCTCAGACCGCGCGCGGCAATCGCCTCGGCGGTGAGCAGCGCGTGGCTGATACAGCCGAGCCGCATGCCGACCACGAGCACCACCGGCAGGTTCAGCGCGAACGCGAGGTCGGCGGTGTCGTGGGCATCGGTGAGCGGCACGCGAAAGCCGCCGACGCCTTCCACCACGACGACATCGGCCTGCGTCATCGCGAGCTTGTGGGCATCGACGATACGCGAGATGTCGAGCGATACGCCTTCGCGCGCGGCCGCGATATGCGGCGCGATGGGTTCCTTCAGCAGATACGGCGTGCGGATGTCGGGCGGGAGCGCGACGTTCGCGGCGGCATCGAGTTGATCGGCGTCTTCGTTATGCCAGACGCCGTCGCGCTCGAAGGCGCCCGCCGCGATCGGCTTCATCGCGGCGGCGCGCAGGCCCTGTTGCGCGAAGCCGTGCAGGAGCGCAGACGACACGAGCGTCTTGCCGATCTCCGTATCGGTGCCGGCGACGAAGAAGGAAACGGGCGCGTTCATGGCTGCCGCTCGCTCAAGGCGTGAAGCGCATCGCCGAGCAGGGCGAGGTCCTCGTCGCTGTGCGACGCGGAGAGCGAGATGCGCAGACGCGACGTGCCCGCGGGCACCGTCGGCGGACGGATCGCGGGCACCCAGAGACCTTTTGCATCGAGCGCGGCGGCGAGCGCGAGCGTCTCGTCGTTGCCGCCGATCACGAGCGGCTGCACGGCCGTATGCGAATCGACCGGAAGCCAGCGCGTGCGCCTGAGCATCGCGCGCGTCGTCTCGATCAGCGCGGCCAGATGCTTGCGACGCGCGTCGCCTTCGTCGCTCCCGATGATCTCGATGCTCGCCGACACCGCATGAGCGACCGCCGGCGGCGATGCCGTCGTAAAGATGTACGGACGCGCACGCTGCACGAGCCATTCGATCGCGGTCTCGTGCGCGATGACGAACGCGCCCGCGACGCCTGCCGCCTTGCCGAGCGTGCCGACATAGACGAGATGCGGCGAGCGCAGTGCCGCATGCGCGAGCGCGCCGCGTCCTTGCGGCCCGAGCAGGCCGAAGCCGTGCGCATCGTCGACGACGAGCCACGCGCCATGACGCTCTGCGAGCTCGACGAGACGCGCGAGCGGCGCGATGTCGCCGTCCATGCTGAATACGGTGTCGGTGACGATCACCTTCGTGGCCGCATCGCCCGACGAGGCGTCGAGCATGGCGTCGAGCGCGGCCACGTCCGCGTGCGGATAGATCTGCACTTCGGCGCGCGAGAGCCGCACGCCATCGATCAGCGATGCGTGGTTGAGCGAATCGGAGAAAACGAGCGTGCCGCGTCCGCTAAGTGTCGTGAGCACGGCGAGGTTCGCCATGTAGCCGGTGCTGAAGTAGAGCGCGCGCGGGTTGTCGACGAAACCGCCGGAGAATGCCGCGAGGTCGTCTTCGAGTTGCGCATGCGCGCGCGAGTGCCCGCCCAGAAGATGCGAGCCGCCGCTGCCCGCACCGTACCGCTTTGCACCTTCTGCGAGCGCAGCGCGCAACTTTTCGTGCGCGGCGAGGCCGAGATAGTCGTTGCTTGCGAAGCCGACGATCGCGCGTCCATCCACCGTCATGTGCGCGGCGCAGGCGCTGTCGGCGGTGCGGCGGCGACGGCGCAAACCGCGCTGGTCGATGTCGGCGAGGCCTTGCTTCAGCGTATCGAAGAGCGCGTCGGATGTGCTGCTCATGCGGCCTCCGCGAGCGTGGCTTCGAAGGTCGTGCGCGTGCGTTCGGCGAGCAGCATCAGCTCTTCGTCATCGAGAATATAAGGCGGCATCAGATACACGGTCTTGCCGATCGGACGCAACAAAAGCGCTTGTTTCAAGGCATTTTCGAAGAAACGCCGGGAGAAGGTGCGCGCTTGCGCGGCGTCTTCGATCAGCGCGTCGAAGGCGAAGATCGTGCCGCGCGAGCGCAGATCGCGCACGTTCGGATGATCGACCAACGGCTTTAGCGCGGCGCTCATCAACGACGACTTGCGACGGTTTTCGCTGAGCACGTCCGCGCTTTCGAACAGGTCGAGCGTCGCGAGCGCCGCGCGGCATGCGAGCGGATTGCCCGTGTACGAATGCGAATGCAGGAAGCCGCGCGTGAGATCGTCGTCGTAGAAGGCGGCGTAGATTTCATCGCGCGTGAGCACGATCGAGAGCGGCAGATAACCGCCGCTGATGCCCTTCGAGAGACACAGGAAATCCGGCCAGACCGACGCCTGTTCGCACGCGAAGAACGTGCCCGTGCGTCCGCAGCCGACCGCGATTTCATCGGCGATCAGATGCACGCCGAACTCGTCGCATAGCGCGCGCAGTCCCATGAGATACGACGCGTCGTGCATCGCCATGCCGGCCGCGCACTGCACGAGCGGCTCGACGATCACCGCCGCGAGATGCTGCGCGCGCGCTTCGAAGAGCGCGCGCATGTCGGCGAGTGCGACGCGCGCTGCGTCGTCGCCTTTGCGCGAATCGGGCGACGTGACCACGTGCGCGTGACGGATCAGCGGATCGTAAGCGTCCTTGAAGAGCGCGACATCGGTGACGCCGAGCGCGCCGATGGTCTCGCCGTGATAGCTGTTCGCGAGGCACACGAACTCGCGCTTCTGCGTCTGTCCGCGATTGCGCCAATAGTGAAAGCTCATCTTGAGCGCGATCTCGACCGCCGACGCGCCATCGGATGCGAAGAACGCGTGGCCGAGCATGCGTTGCGTCAGCGCCGAAAGCCGTTCCGCGAGCAGCACGGCCGGCTCGTGCGTGCAGCCCGCGAGCATCGCGTGTTCGAGCGTGTCGAGCTGATCCTTGAGCGCCGCGTTGATCGCCGGATTCGCGTGGCCGAAGAGATTGACCCACCACGAACTGATGCCGTCGAGATAGCGGCGGCCTTCGTGATCGTAGAGCCACGCGCCCTTGCCGCGCGCGACGGGAATGAGCGGCAGGCGCTCATGATGCTTCATCTGGGTGCAGGGATGCCACACGGCGGCGAGCGACCGCGCGACCCAGTCTTGATTGGCTTCAGTGTTCAAAGCAACTCCACGACATGCGCAGCGCGCACGCCTATTACTTCACGCGAGCCACGACGGCTTGCGCTTCTCCAGAAAACTGCGCACGCCTTCGCGTCCTTCGTCGGAGGCGCGAATGCGCGCGATGCGATCGGCGGTATCGGTGATCAGCGTGCCGTCGATTGCCCGCTCCGCCAGATCGACCACCAGTTGCTTGCATTCGCGCACCGCGTTCGGGCTGTTCGCGACGATCGACGCCGCGACCGCGTTGACGGCCGCATCGAGCTGGTCGGCCGCCACGACCTGGTGCACGAAGCCGATGCGCAGCGCTTCGGCCGCATCGAACCGCTCGGCGGTGACGAAATAGCGATGCGCCGCGCGTGCGCCCATTGCGCGGATCACATAGGGCGCGATCGTCGCGGGCATCAGGCCGAGCTTCGCTTCAGAGAGGCAGAAGTTCGCGCTGTCGGCGCTGATCGCCATGTCGCACGCGGCGACGAGGCCCATGCCGCCCGCGTAGGCGTCGCCCTGCACGCGCGCAATCACCGGCTTCCTGCACGTGTAGATCGTGTTGAGCATCGTCGCGAGACCGAGCGCGTCGGCGCGGTTCTCGGCGTCCGAGTAACCCGCCATGCGCTTCATCCAGTTCAGGTCCGCGCCCGCGCAGAACGCCGGGCCGTTCGCTGCGAGCACGATGGCGCGCACGCTGGTGTCGTCGTCGAGCGCGCGAAACGCGGCGGTCAGTTCGACGATCGTCGCGTCGTCGAAGGCGTTGCGCACGTCGGAGCGGTCGAGCGTCACGCGGGCAACGTGTCCCTCGACGGCGAACTGGAGACGTTGCAGGTTCAGTGCATCGGTCATGGAAATGTCTTCGCAAGGTGGACGACGAGAAACCGATTATCGCTAAATTCGAGATGCATTTCGATTCCGGCCCGCAATGCGAGCTTGCGACGCAGCGGCGCGCGCGCGCGGCGGACACGATACCGCGCGTAACTTCGTGCATCGCGTTGGCTTGTCGGCGCTTTTTGCGCGCGAAGATGCAAAAACGCCGGCGGGTGCGCCGGCGTGAAAAAATGCGGAGTTCGGTAAATTCAGCGCGATGCGGTCTGCGTGTCGCCGCTGGAATCGCGCCAGACGACGGCGTCGTCGACTGCGTAGAGCCGGCACGGATCGCTGCTTTGTTTCTGGCAGCTCGCGAGCGCGACCGACATCGGATCGTCGCCGCCCTCGGCCCACGACCACGCGCCCGAGTTCGAGACCGCGAACGCCCGGCTCGAATACTGGTTCAGGAAGTTGCGGTAGCCGGCGCGGCCGCTTTCGTCGAGGAAAGGAACGGCGGTCACGGCGTCGAGGTTCGCGTAGCCGGTGGCTTTCGGCGCGTGCGGCTCGTAGACCTGGTATTGCACGGAGGTCGGCATCCCGATCTGCGCGAGGAACGCCTTCACGCGCGGCCACCAGACCTGGACACCGTCGCGGTCGCCGACGAGCCGGTGCGCATCGTTCTTGTAGCTGCCGAAGTCGAACATCTGGGCTTTCGCGCCGTGTTCGGTGAACGCTGCATACATCTGGCCGGCGAGTTCGCCCTGCCACACGGAGTCATTGTTGCCGTAGAGCCAGAGCGACGGGAGACGCACCTTTTCGCCGTAGGCGCCGAACGCCGACGTCAGGTTTTTCTGCCAGCCTTCGCACTCGTCCTGGCGCAGTCCGCCGGAAAAGTTGATCAGGCCGCGCACGCCGGGCGCCGACACGACGTCGTGCGCGCCATAGGCGATCGCGGTCAGCCCGCCATGCGAGGTGCCGCCGACGACGATATGCGTCTTGTCCACGTAAGGCTGTTGGCTCATGTACGCGACGGTCGCCGCGACATCGCGCGCCTGCGCGTAGCCGTTCGCTTCGACATTGCAGCCACTGCCCGCGTAGTTGCCGTCGGATTCGGCGAAACCGCGGCGATTCGGCACCACGACGACGTAGCCATGCCGCACGAATTCGCGTGCGAGCGCGAGCGGGCGGTTACGGGGCTGGTTGTGCGAGTCGCCGGGCAGCTTGCCGTGGTTGAACACGATCATCGGGAACGGGCCGTTGCCGTCCGGCTTAAAAACGGTGGTCTGCAGCGTGATGTCGTCCTCGGGAACGCGGATCACGATTTCATTCAGACTGGTGTCGACGACGGGGAGGGTCGGATCGGCGGCGCTGGGCAACTGGCCGAACACGGGTGCCTGTAGTCCTTCCGACTGGCGCGTGCCGCCGACCGGATCGGCATGCGCGACGGAGTGCAGCGTTCCGAGCACGCAAATGAGGCTCAACCCGATCGACCAGACTTTGCTTCCCATCCCTTTGAACTCCGGCGGCCTGAAAGGCATTAAACGGTGTGGCCCAGATTGAAAACGCAAACCCAAGTCACAAACCGATCTCCCTGCTTACCTTGGAAGCAGTATGACGGCGGGATTCCGGGAGTCATGTCCTGAACAGACACGACATTTGGCTTCAAAACGGGCATTCAGGCACTGCATGAGACTTTGCCTGACGTAGCCGTAGATTAACCGGTCAAAAAGAATGTGAACAATTAGCGAAGACCCTGTAATTACTCGCTTAATCGAAAGCAGTCTTTAAGGGAATTTCTACCGTGTAAGTGTAGGGAGCGCTTAACAAGACTTATTAAGCGTTATTTACTTCTCCGTCGATATATAGCCAGCGTGCTTCGGCATTGCGCACGAAACGGCTCGTTTCGTGCAGACGGTGCGCGCGCCCGCCGACCTTGTAGCGCGCGACAAATTCGACGAGCGCATAATTCGCATCGGTCTGCTCGTGGCGCCTGATCTGCAGGCCGAGCCAGCGCGTGGCCGGATCGGCGGAGGCGTCGAGGTCGGGCGGACGGGTCTCGTCTGCCCACGTCGCGCGCAGATAAGGCGTGTCGCCGAGAACGTAGGCGGTGTAGCGCGAACGCATCAGTTCCATCGCCGTGGCGGGCAGGGCGCGGCCTTCGACGAATCGTGCGCAGCAGTCGGCGTAAAGCGGCGCGCGGTCGTTCGGCCGGCGTTCGGGCGACGCGCCGCCGCATGGGCATTCGAGCGGCTTCATTGATCGGCGTGCGGCATGTCGATGTGACGCGGCTGCGTGCGCACGCGTTCGAGCCACGCCCGGATGGCCGGATAACGCACGAGGTCGAGATTCGCTTCGCCCGCCACATGCGTGTAGGCATAGAGCGCGATGTCGGCGACGCTGTAGCACTCGCCGACGAAGTAAGTGCGCGTCGCGAGATGCGACTCCATCACGTCGAGCGCGCGGTAGGAGCCCGCGATCTTGTCGGGCAGGCGCGGATCGTCGGGTGTCTTCACGAACTGCAGGATGAAGCGCGCCACCGCGACGTTCGGCTCGTGGCTGTATTGCTCGAAGAACATCCACTGAAGCACCTGCGCGCGCGCGAGGCGGTCGGTCGGCATCAGCGGCGTGCCCTCGGCCAAGTAGCAGAGAATCGCATCCGATTCGGAAAGACACGTGCTGTCGTCGATCTGCAGCACCGGCACCTTGCCATTCGGATTGAGCGCGCGAAACGCATCGGTGCGCGTCGCGCCGTTCATCATGTCGACTTCGTGCCACACATACGGCAGATTCAATTGTTCGAGCGCGAGCCTCACCTTGTAGCAGTTGCCCGAAGCCGATACACCATGCACCTGATAAGTCACGAGCGGTTCCTTGAGACGTTGATTGTGTTGACGCTCACCAGTCGATCTTCGTGCCGTCGTATTGCACGAAGCTGCCGTTGAACTCATGGCGCATTGCACCGGCCTCCGCGATCACCGCGCGCATGCCGGCCACGCTGTGCGCGACGTCGATCGCCGCCGACGAGCCGCCCATCTCGGTGCGCACCCAGCCCGGATGCAGCGCGATGCAGGTGGAGTGCCGCGTTTCCAGCGACGCCACCTTGAGCACCGCGTTCAGCGCCGCCTTGCTCGCGCGATAGAGCCAGCCCGTCGTGCCGCTCGCCGTACTGATGCTGCCCATCCTGCTCGACAGCACGGCCAGCACGCCGCCCGCCGCATCGACGCGCGGCAGCAGCACGGGAATCAGTTGCATCGGGCCGCGCACGTTGGTGCGCATGACGTCGTCGAAGTCATCTGCGCTGATCGTCTGCACGCCTTCCGTGCGTGGGCCGTACACGCCCGACACGATCACCGCGACATCGAGCGTCTCGCCTTCCAGTTGCCACGCGAGCGCCGCGACTTGCTCGGGCTGCGCGACATCGAGTGTGAAGGTCTGCGCGCCGAGCGCGTCGAGCGCATGCAGCGACGCCTTGTCGCGCGCGGTGGCGAGCACGCGCCAGCCGTCGCGGCAATAGACACGCGCGAACTCGTGACCGATTCCACGCGAAGCGCCGACGATCAATACGGTTTTCATTTCGGGTCCTTGTCTGAAAGACTCAGAACAGCTCCACGCCCATCGCCGTCGCCTCGCCGCCGCCGATGCACAGGCTCGCGACGCCGCGCCTCAGTCCGCGTTCCTTCAGCGCGCCGATCAGCGTGACGAGAATGCGCGCGCCCGACGCGCCGATCGGATGCCCGAGCGCACAGGCGCCGCCGTGCACGTTCACCTTGTCGTGCGGCAGGTCGTGTTCGCGCATCGCGGCCATCGTCACGACGGCGAACGCTTCGTTGATCTCGTACAGGTCGACGTCGCTCGCACGCCAGCCGTTCTTCTCGAAGAGCTTGCGGATCGCGCCGACGGGCGCCGTCGTGAAGAGCGCGGGTTGCTGCGCGAACGTGCTGTGTCCCGCGACGCGCGCAAGTGGCGTTACGCCGAGGCGTCTGGCCGTCGATTCGCGCATCATCACGAGCGCCGCGGCGCCATCCGAAATCGACGACGAGTTCGCCGCCGTCACCGTGCCGTCCTTCGCGAATGCGGGCTTGAGCGTCGGGATCTTGTCGATGTTCGCCTTGAACGGCTGCTCGTCGCGATCGATGACGGTATCGCCCTTGCGGCCCTTCACCGTGACGGGCGCGATCTCCCACTTGAAGGAACCGTCGTCGTTTGCCCGCTGCGCGCGTCGCAGCGATTCGATCGCGAACGCATCCTGCGCTTCGCGCGAAAACGAATACGACGACGCGCATTGCTCCGCGAACGTGCCCATCAGGCGACCCTTTTCATAGGCGTCTTCGAGACCGTCGAGGAACATGTGATCGAGCACCTGGCCGTGTCCCATGCGCATGCCGGCGCGCGCTTTCGGCAGCAGATACGGCGCGTTCGTCATGCTCTCCATGCCACCCGCGACGGCCGTCTCGACGGAACCCGCGAGCAGCATGTCGTGCGCGAACATCGCGGCGCGCATGCCCGAGCCGCACATCTTGTTGACGGTGGTGCAGCCGGTCGCGAGCGTGAGGCCCGCGCCGAGCGCGGCCTGCCGGGCGGGCGCCTGGCCTTGGCCCGCGGGCAGCACGCAGCCGAACACGACTTCTTCGATCTGCTCGGGCGCGAGTCCCGCGCGCTCGCGGGCGGCCGAGATTGCCGCGGCGCCGAGTTCGGGCGCCGTCAGCGAGGCGAAGTCGCCCTGAAAGGCCGCCATCGGCGTGCGTGCCGCCGAAACGATGACGACCGGATCACGATGTGTCTCACTCATGTTTCAACTCCTTGATGACGCCTGCCACGACGGCAGGAATATCGCCGAGACGCGCGGCATCGGAGGCGAGCACGTCGTTCTCCGTCGAATGCGCGCCGCCGCGAGCCAGTGCTGCGATACACGATTGATACGCCGGTTCGATCTGGTCCGGCGCGCTGATCATCATGCCCATGTTGCGCATGCGGCCGTCGTGCACGCCGTAGGTCCAGCCGTGCACGGTGAGTTCCTGGCCGCGCGACCACGCATCGTCGACGATGGTCGTGCGGCACACGTTCAACGTCTGCTCGATGGTGTTCAGTTCGACGAGGCGCCGATGCCGCGCCGTGCCCATCGGCCATTCGTCGAGCAGTGTCGCGTGCTTCTCGCGCACGTCCTCGACGTGGCGCAGCCAGTTGTCCGCGAGACCGACGCGGTGTCCCATGAGCGCCGCGCCCACGCCCGAACAGCCATAGTGGCCGACCACCATGATGTGCTTCACCTTCAGCAGGTCGACGGCGAACTGGATCACCGACAGGCAGTTCAGGTCCGAGTGCACGACCACGTTCGCGATGTTTCTGTGCACGAACACTTCACCCGGCGGCAGGCCGATGATCTGGTTGGCCGGCACCCGCGAATCGGAGCAGCCGATCCACAGGTACTCGGGCGCCTGCTGGTGCGCGAGACGCGAGAAGTACTCGGGGTCTTCGGCGAGCACGCGCTTGACCCACGACGCGTTGTTGTCGAACAGATGCGCGAGCGGGTGTTGAGGATTGATGTTGTCGTCAGTCGGGTTCATGTTCGTGTTCGTATTCGTATGCGGGTTTGCCATCGCTCGCTCAGGCGGCGCGCGCTGTCTGGCCCTGCCCGAAACGCTCCGGATAGCGGATGCAGAATCGCGCGGACCGTTCATAGGGAAAGAAGTCGGCGAGTTCGCCGCGCAGCAACTGGTCCTTGTTCCTTTGCCACAGCGCGGGATCGAAGAAATCGGCGTGAAGGCGCATGAACGCCTCGCGCACGCGCGGATCGCCGAGCAGGAACGTATTGTAGGTTTCCGGGAAGATGTCGTGCGGCCCGACCGTATACCACGGCTCGCCCGACATCTCGTCTTCCTCGTAGCGCGGCGGCGGCACCGTGCGCACGTTGCAGTCGGTGAGGTACTCGATCTCGTCGTAATCGTAGAACACCACGCGGCCGTGTCGCGTCACGCCGAAGTTCTTGTAAAGCATGTCGCCGGGAAAGATGTTGGCCTGCATCAGTTCCTTGATCGCGTTGCCGTATTCCCTGATGCCGTGCTCGATGTCCGCGTCGCTGCCGTTTTGCAGATAGAGGTTGAGCGGCACCATGCGCCGCTCGATATACAGGTGCTTGAGGACGAGATTGTCGCCCTCGTATTCGATCATCGACGGCGCCTCGTTCTTCAGTTCGCGCATCAGCGTGTCGTCGAGTCTCGCGAGCGGCAGCGCGACGCTCGAATATTCGAGCGTGTCGGCCATGCGCCCGAGCCGGTCGTGGCGCTTGACGAGCTGGTACTTGTCCTTGATCTTCTTGCGCGTCGTTTCCTTCGGCGGCGGGAAATGGTCCTTGATCATCTTGAACACATACGGAAACGACGGCAGCGTGAACACGATCATCACCATTCCCTTGATGCCCGGCGCGACGACGAAGTGGTCGCTTGAATGCGAGAGATGATGCAGCAAGTCGCGATAGAACAGGTTCTTGCCCTGCTTCTGCAAGCCGACCGACGTGTAGATTTCCGCCTTCGGCTTGCCCGGCATGATCGAGCGCAGGAAATGCACATAGGCCGACGGCACTTCCATGTCGACGAGAAAGTACGAGTGCGAGAAGCTGAAGATGATCAGCAACTGCTCGCGGCTCAAGAGCACGGTGTCGAGCGCGAGCAGGCCAGGCCGCGTGTGGCGCACCGGCAAGGCGAACGGCACGACGCTGTCGCCGTTGATGATGCGGCCGACGATATATGCGGCCTTGTTGCGAAAGAAGAGCGAGGAGAGCGCATGAATCTGGAAGTTCGGCGCGGCCTTGAAGTCGCCGAGCACTTCGGCCATCGATTGCATCACGCATTGCACGTCGCGCGAGAGGTCTTCGAATGGCGGTTCGAGCTGGAAATTGGTGACGATGCGTTCGAGCGTCGCGGCGAGGCCGTCCCGCGCCGGGTAATACGCGCGATACGTCGGCTTTGCCGCGGGTTCGTCGTTCTCGATGTATTCGGTCGAGATGGCCGGGCGCACGAAGATGAAATCGTTGTTGAAGTACGAGCGATGCAGGATCTTGCAGCACACCGAGTTGAAGAACGTCTCCGCGCATTCCGGCTGCCGATGCGACGTGAGCAAGCCGATGTAGTGCAGCTTGATCTGCTGCCAGATTTCGTCATCGATATTCTCGGCGTCGTATTCGTCTTCGAGCAGCATCACGCATTCGTCCACGCGATCGTCATACGACATGATGCGCTCGCGCGCGAGCTGCTGCATGGCATGCCAGTCACACGCTTCGAAGAGCGTCTTCGCCTTGATGGCCGCATCGCGAAACACGCGATAGTGGCGGTCGAACCCTTCGAGCATCGTCTGCGCGACATCGAAGCCGATTTGCGACGAAAGCAGTTTGGGAAAGTGGTTCATGTCGACCTTGCACGTCGTGTCACGCCGCCCTGGATTTGCGCGCACGCTTTTCAGCGCTCGATGAAAGCAAGGCGCGGCCTTGCTGCTCGTACTGCGCGAGTTCCTCGAGCGTCGCGTCGAGGTCCTCCCGTTGCTGCTCCAGCACCTTGCGATGGGCGGCGATCGTGTCCAGAAACGCCTGCAATTGCGCGACGGTGCCGGTCGGCGAATCGTAGAGATCGAGCAGCGTGCGAATTTCCGAGAGCGTGAACCCGAGGCGTTTGCCTCGCAGCGTGAGCCGCAGCCGCGTGCGGTCGCGCGGCGCATAGACGCGCCGCAGGCCGCTCGGGCCTTCGCGCGTGGGCGCGAGCAGGCCCTGATCTTCGTAGAAACGAATGGCGCGCGGCGTGACGTCGAATTCGCGCGCCAGTTCGGTGATCGTGTAATGCGTCTGTTGTTTCATCGCGAGCGCGAGTATGAGCGCGATACGAGCGCGGACGTTAATATGTACGTTTACGTTATCGTCAACCTCGGCAAATTGCAACGGCGCCGCAACCCGGAGATCCATGCGCGAATGAACGCCCTCGAACATCAACTCGACTACGTCTTTGCCGACACGCTGCCCGACGCCGGCGACGTCATGGAAGCCGCGCCCGGCGTGTTCTGGGTGCGCATGCCACTGCCGTTCGCGCTCGATCACATCAACCTCTGGCTGATCCGCGACGAAATCGACGGCGTGCGTGGCTGGACGGTCGTCGATTGCGGCATCTCGGACGAGACGATTCGCGCGAACTGGGAGCGCGTGTTCGAGTCGCATCTTGACGGCCTGCCGGTGCTGCGCGTGATCGTCACGCATTGCCATCCGGATCATCTCGGCCTTGCGGACTGGATCTGCCGTGGCGGCGACAAGACGCGCTGGAATGCACGCCTCTGGATTTCGCTCGGCGAATACGCGATGGGCCGCGTGATGGCGGCCGGCGACGGTTCCAACGCGGGCGGCGAGCGCGCGGCGCGGCACTTCTCGCGACACGGCCTCATCGACGAAGCATCGCTTGACGCACTGAGAAAGCGCGATAGCTATTACCCCACGCTTGTGCCTTCGATGCCGCCGCAATTCAGGCGCATGCGCGACGGCGACACGCTCACGATCGGCGGCCGCGCATGGGAAGTGGTCACGGGCTACGGCCATTCGCCCGAGCACAGCGCGCTCTTTTGCGCGGAGTCGAGCGTGCTGATTTCCGGCGACATGGTGCTGCCGCGCATCTCCACCAATGTCTCGGTGTTCGACATCGAACCGGAAGGCAATCCGCTCGCGCTGTATCTGGAGTCGCTCGGCCGCTACGAGACGATGCCCGCGGATACGCTCGTGCTGCCTTCGCACGGCAAGCCGTTTCGCGGGATGCATACCCGCATCGCGCAGCTACGCGATCATCACAAGGCGCGCCTGGCCGAGGTGCACGAGGCTTGCGCGACAAAGCCGCACAGTGCCGCGGATATCGTGCCGCTGATGTTCAAGCGCAAGCTCGACATTCATCAGATGACGTTCGCGCTCGGCGAGGCGCTCGCGCACCTGCATCTGCTGTGGCTGCAAGGGGAGTTGAAGCGGGAAGTCGGCGACGATGGCGTGATCCGCTTTTCCCGCGCATGACCACGCCATTCACCGTTACTTACTGAACCGAAACGCTCGTGAAGTTCTGCCGCCCGAACGGGCTCACGCTATAGCCGCTCACGTTGGCGCGCGTGAGCGCGGCGGCCGTCGGATACGCGAGCGGAATCCACAGCGCCTGGTCGTGGATGATCTTTTGCGCGTCGATATAAGCCTTGGTCCGCTTGGCGACATCGGGCGTCGCCTTGCCGTCTGCGATCAGCTTGTCGAGCTGCGGATCGCAGTAACGCGCGAAATTGATGCCCGACTTCACCGCGTTGCAGCTAAATAGCGGCGAGAGATAGTTGTCCGGGTCGCCGTTGTCGCCGGCCCAGCCCATGAAGAGCATGTCGTGCTGGCCCTGCTTGGCTTCCTTGATCAGCTCGCCCCACTCGATCACTTTCACCTGCGCCTTCACGCCGATCTTCGCGAGATCCGCCTGCAAGAGTTCGGCGCCGGCCTTCGGGTTCGGATTCAGCACGCTGCCGTTCGGACGCACCCAGATCGTCGTTTCGAAGCCGTTCGGGAATCCCGCTTCGGCGAGCAGCTTCTTCGCCTTGTCCGCCGAATAGGCATACGGACTGACCGCCTTGTCGTAGCTCCACGTGTTCGGCGGATACGGATTCACGGCGGCGGTCGCGGTGTTTTCGAAGACGGTCTTCAGGTACGTCGTGCGATCGAATGCTTCGTTGAGCGCCTGGCGCACCTTCGGATTGTCGAGCGGCTTCTTCTGCGTATTGAGCGCGACGAACGCCGTCATGAACGCGGGCGTCTCGCTCACTTTCAGCGCCTTGTCCTTCTTGGCGTCGAGCACGTCCTGCGGTTTCGGCGAGAGCGCGATCTGGCATTCGCCCGCCTTGATCTTTTGCGCGCGCACGGCTGCATCCGGCGTGATCGCATAGATCAGGCGGTCGATTTTCGGCTTCGCGCCCCAGTACGACGGATTGACGTCGTAGCGGATCACCGAGTCTTTCGTATAGCTCTTCAAGACGAACGGGCCGGTGCCGATCGGCTTCGCGTTCAGGTCGGCTTGACGGTTCGCCTTCTGCAATTGGTCGGCATATTCGGCCGAATAGATCGACGCGAAACCCATCGTGAGGATCGGCACGAAAGTCGCGTTGGGCTCGTTCAGTTCGAACTTGACAGTGCTGTCGTCGACCTTGGCGACCGACTTGATCAGCTTCACGAGCCCCATCGACTGCGCGTGCGGAAAGCCGCTCGCGCCGGCGACCTTGTGCCACGGATTGCTCTCGGAGAGCATGCGCTCGAACGTGAACACGACGTCGTCGGCGTCGAGCGTGCGGGTGGGCTTGAAATACTCGGTGTTCTGGAACTGCACGTTCGGTCGCAGATGGAACGTGTAGGTGAGGCCGTCGTCGCTCACGTCCCACTTTTGCGCGAGCGCGGGCGTCACCTTCTTCGCGGCTTCGTCGTAGGAGACGAGCGTATTGAAGATCACGTCCGCCGACGCGTTGGTCGTGACGAGCGAATTGAACTGCACGACGTCGAAGCCGTCGGGGCTCGATTCGGTGCAGACGGTAAGCGGCTTCGCCAGGGCGAGTGCCGGCATGGCGACGAGCGCGGCGGCCGCAAGCATATTGAAGCGCATGAGTGGGCGCATGAGTTCTCCCGAGACCTTGAAGGTCGATTGATCGTTACGTTCGTTATCGTTCGACGACGACGCGCGAAGCCGGATGCAAGCCGCGCGCCCGCGCCGGTAGATTATCGAACGCGACCTTTGGCGACAACGATCGGATCGCCATATTCATATGCCCGCCGCGAGACGCGCCTTGCCGAATCGTGGCGCGCGGGCTACACTTCTCCCCGTCTTTGGGGAGTAGCCTTCCTTCCGCCTTCGGAAGGAGAACGCGTCAACATCCTCGGCTTTTCAGCCGTGGCGCGTTCGACCGCGAGTTCATCCGTTCGGTTTGGCGAGACCATTGATGCATCGTGTCGTTCCTGGTCGGACGGCGTGCGATGCATCATGGTTCGCTGACGTCCGACCGTGGAATCATCGTGTCCCCAGAACTCATAAAACAATCCCCCGCACGCGCCGTCACCCGCGCGAATCTCTTCGTGTACGCCTCGTCGCGAGGTGCCGCATGACGACGCTTTTCATCGAACTCGCGCTGATGCTGGCCGTCATTCTCGTGGCGTCCGAACTCTTCACCAACGCGCTCGAACACCTCGGCGAGCGGCTCGGCATTTCCGAAGGCGTGACCGGCTCGCTCTTCGCCGCCGTCGGCACGGCCCTGCCCGAAACGACCGTGCCGATCATCGCGCTGCTCGGCGGCACCGCGAGCCGGGCGGTCAACGAGGAAATCGGCGTCGGCGCGATTCTCGGCGCGCCGCTCATGCTCGCGACGCTGTCCACCTGCCTGATGACGCTCGCGATCCTGAAGTCGCGCGGCATGCGCGGCGTCATTGCGCCGGAGCGCAGCGGCTTCACGCGCGATCTCAACTTCTTCCTGTGCGCCTTCGCCATCGCGGCGGGCGCGATGTTCGTGCCGCACCACGCCTGGCAGGTGCGGGCGCTCTTCGCGGCGAGTCTCGTCGGCGTGTACGTGGTGTATGTGATATCGACGTTCAGGGCGTCGGCGGGACTCGTCGAAAGCGGGCACGGCACCGAGGCGCCCGAACGGCTGTTCGTCTCGCGGCTCGGCCTGCCGACTTCGCTTGCGACGATTGTGCTGCAGTTCGCCATCGGCATCGCGCTTCTGGTCGGCGGCGCGAAGGGCTTCATTCACGGCGTGGAAGGCGTGTCGCAGGTGCTGGGCGTATCGGCGCTGCTGCTGTCGCTGATCATCATTCCGATCGCCACCGAACTGCCGGAGAAAGTGAACAGCATCCTCTGGGCGCGGCGCGGCAAGGACACGCTCGCGTTCGGCAACATCACCGGCGCGATGGTGTTCCAGGGCACGCTGCTGCCGGCCATCGGCATCATGCTGACGCCCTGGGAGCCACGCATCGAAGTGCTCACGGGCGTGCTGATCACGCTCGCCGCGGCGCTCTGGCTGCGTTTTAACGCGCGGCGCAATGGCGTGGTGTTGTGGGCGCTGCTCGGCAACGGCGTGCTGTACGGTGCGTATCTCACGCTGACGCTCGGGCGCTGAAAAAGCGGCCGCACAAATAAGAATGCCCGCCGAGGCGGGCATCAAGAGCGAAGCATTGCGCCGTGCATCGACGCGTCGTTCTTGTTGTTGTTATTCAGGTTATCGGCGCTCGCCGGAAAAACTTTAGAAGCGCGCTGCCTGCTGATAGCGGCTCGCGGCGCTCGCGCGCTCCATCGAACGCCGATGATTCGCGACGAGCGCTTCCTGCGCGATCGCGGCCGCCTGCGTCACCGCTTCGATGCTCGACTGGATCTTGCGGATCGTCGCGAGCGCGTCGGCGGGTTGATCGGCTTGCAGCGACATCAGGAGCGGCGCACGCGCTTCGGCAAGTTCCGCCGCGCGCGTCCATTCGCAGTCCGCCACGGCCGTTTCGATGTCCCCGGTCAAACCCCAGGCTCGCTGAATCAGTTCGTGCTGGCTCATTGCTCGTCTTCCCGGTTACTTGTTGGTTGCCATCGCGCCGGCGCTGTTGGTGCCGCCGAAGAGCTGCGTGAGATAGCTCGACTGGTTCGACATCTGCGACATCAGCGTGTTGAGCGCGGTGAACTGCGCGTTGTACGACGTCGTGAGCTGCGCGGTGTAGGCGGTCAGTTGCGTCTGCTGATCGGCGATGCTCTGCAGGTCGGCGTTGAGCGCGGTCGTGCGCGTATCGATGATGCCGCCCGTCTGCAGGAACGACGTCAGGCTGGTGTTCAACGTCGCGGCGACGCCGGTCGTCGAATTGAAGAGCGAGGCGACCGTGCCGGGGTTGCTCGTCAGCGCCGCCTTGAGCGCGTCTTCGTCGGTTTTCAGCGAACCGTCGGGCTGCAGCGTGATGCCGATCGAGGCGAGGTTGACCTGGTTCGCCCCCACGCCCACGCCCTTGCTGATCGTGCTCGACAGCGTGTTGCGGATCATGTTCATCATCGAGTCGCCGAGCAGCGCGCCGCCCTGCGAGCCCGCGCTTTGCGTCGAATCGAAAGCCGTCAGCGACGATGCCGTGCTGATGAAGTTGTTATAGGCCGTGACGAATCCGTCAATGGCGGTCTGCTGCCCGGTCGTGTCCTGCGCGACCGTGAGCGTCTGCGTGGTGCCGACCGCATCGGCGGTGAGCGTCAGCGAAACGCCCGTCAGCGCGCCCGTGACCGTGTTGGTCGAGCTCGTTGCGGCCGTGCCGGCGATCGTGAAATTGGCGTCCATGCCGGCCGTCGTTTGCGTCCAGTTCGACGAATTGACGGCGGTTTGCGCGGGCGTCGTGACGCCGTTCGAGGTCGTGGCGGCGGTGTAGGTGGTCGCGACGTTGAGATTGCTCAGGCCGTTGTCGGTGGTCGGCGTGACCGTCACGTTGATGCCGTTCGTCTGGCCCGTCGACGAGGAGCGCAGCACGAGGTGCGCGCCGTCCGTCCCGTTGACGATGGTGGCCGTGACGCCGGGGTTGCCCGTGCCCGAGTTGATCGCGGAAGCGATGCCCGCGAGCGTGTTGTTGGTCGAATCGATGTTGACCGACATGCTCTTGCCGCCGATCGACAGGTTCATCGTGCCCGTGCCGAGCTGCGCCGTGCTGCTGAACGCGCCCGAGGTGATCGATTGCGACGTGGCGATGTTGCTCACCGAAACGGCGTAGCTGCCCGCCACCGCGCCGGTGCTTGCCGTGCCCGTCAGGCCCTTGCCGCTGCCGGTCGCCGTGAAGGCGTTGAGCGTGGTGCCGTCGGCGAGCGAGCTGGCGGCGCTTTGCAAGAGCGACAGCACGGATTTCAGCGTGCCGACCGCGGTGAGTTGCGTGTTGTCCTTGGTTTGCTTCGAGGTGAGCGCGTCGGTCTGACCCGCCACCTTGGCATTGACGATCGCGGTAACGAGGGAGTTCACGTCCATCGACGAATTGGTCGAGCCGCTGATGATCGACTGGGCGGCCTGCTGGACTGCACTGTTCGGGTCGACTGTGGACGCCGACGTGGTTGCTACCGTGGACATGTATGACTCCGCTCCTGGCGTGTGCCTGATCGGTTGAGGAATGCCTGCTCAGAAATGACGATGTGATGCGTAAAACAGAAATGCCGATCGGGAGGCAAGCCTCCCGGTGTACTTCGGCCGGCGCGCGGTACGGCTCGCGCGCCGGTCATGGCCGTGACGATGCTTAGCCGAGGAGCTTCAGGACCTGCTGGGGCATCGAGTTCGCTTGCGCCAGAACCGAGATGCCTGCCTGTTGCAGCACTTGCGCCTTGCTCAGGTTCGCGGTTTCCTGCGCGAAGTTCGCGTCGGTGATCTGCGATTGAGCGGACGACAGGTTGGTGGCCTGCGCGGTCTGCGTGGCGGCTACCGAACTGAAGCGGTTCTGCACGGCGCCGAGCTGTGCCTGCAATGCGTTGACCGAGTTGAGCGCGTTGTCGACCGCTTCGATCGCGGACGATGCACCGTCGGTGCCGCTGATGTCGATCTCCGACACTTGGGGCGGCTTGCTGTTCGCGTTCAGCGTCGCGAGTTCCGTCGTTTGTGCGGTCGTGGCCGACGGCACGTTGGTCGTGTTGAGCGAGATGCTGCCAGCGCTCGTCAGGTTGCCGAATACGTTCGACGAATTGAACGACTGGGTTGCCGAGGTCGTGCCGTCGCCGAGGGACTTGTTGTCCTGGTCGGTGAACGTGTAGCCGCCATTGCCGTCGGCGATCACGTTGATCGAGGTGATCGAAGCACCCGTCGTGACGTTGGCGCCCGAAGCGTTCAGCGACAGACCGTCGACCGTTCCGACGACCGTGCCCTTCTGCGGGTTGCTGCCGCCAAGCGACAGGGCCGAGACGTTTGCGCCCGTGCCGAGGTCGATCGTGATCGACTGGCCGACGTTCGCGCCGACCTGGAACGTCTTGCTGCCGGCGGTGCCGTCGAGCAGGTTCGTGCCGTTATACGTCGTTTGCGACGAGATGCGGTTGATTTCGCTGATACGCTGCGTCACTTCCTTTTGCAGCGAGGTCTTGTCGGCCGTCGAGAGCGAGCCGCTCGATGCTTGCACGGCGAGCTGGCGAATACGCTGCAGGTTGTCCGTGATCTGGCTGAGACCGCTCGATGCCGTCTGGACCATCGACACGCCGTCGTTGGCGTTCGACACGCCCTGGTTCAGGCCGTTGATCTGCGAGGTCATGCGCGAAGCGATGGCGAGGCCTGCTGCGTCGTCGGCTGCGCTGTTGATGCGCTTGCCCGACGAAAGGCGCGTGATCGCCGACGACAGGGCGCTCTGCGTGCCATTCAGGTTTTGCTGGGCGACCAGCGAGTTGATGTTGCTGTTAATACCGATCATGTTAGTTCTCCAATGAGGCCGGGCAGGTGTTTCGTCTGTTGACAAAGCCGTTTGTGGCGGAAGCGTCCGTCGTTTTGTCTGGCCGCTTGTTTAGGTTTTCGGCCCGCCTTTGGCAAACTTTAGGCATCTCGTTGCATTTGCCTGTGGAATGTCAAAGAAGCCTTATGCCGCGCGGCTTCCGAGGGGGCAAACGTTTGTCGCCGCCCACCCGGATCGCACGCCGGACAGCCCGAACCGGACCGCGGCGGACGGTTTTGCCGACGCCTCAGGCGTCGAACGTGGCGGGTGCTTCGCCTGCGCACCAGCGCTGCCACATCGTGCGCACCGCGCGCGAAAAACCCGCGGCCACCGTGTCCGCCGCGAACGACGGCGACTGCATGCAACGCTTGCGCATGCCGTCGCGAATCTCCGCGAGCCCCTGTATATCGGCAGCGCGCGCCAGACCCTTAGCCACGAAGTCGGCGCTGTCCTTCGCGACGAAGTCGTCGAGCCCCGCATGGGAGAGCGCCGAGATGCTGCCGCGGCTCGCGATCAGGTCGCCCGGGACGGTAAGCGTCGGCACGCCCATCCACATGGCCTGCAGCGTGGTCACGCCGCCGGCGTAGGGGAACGTGTCGAGCGCGATGTCGACGTCGAGGTGATGGGCGAGATACCTTTCCAGTTGCGCGCGATGGCGGAACTCGATGCGGCTCGCATCGACGCCTTCCTTGGCGAACCAGTCGGTGAGAATCGTGTGGCTGTTGTCGCGCGGCATGCCGGCGATCATCAGCCGGGCGTCCGGCAGCGCCCGCAGCAGTTCGGACCAGAGCGCGATGGTGCGCGGACGCAGCTTGTTGAAGCGGTTGAAGCTGCCGAACGTGAGGTAACCGTTGGAAAGCGCGGGAAGCGCGTTGACGCGCGGCGCGGCTTCCGACGGCTGGAAGGCCGCGAACGCAGGCAGATAGGCGATCTTCTCGGTGAACTGGCCGTCGATCTGCTCGCGCGGCACATAGAAGCGATCGGCGATGTAGTAATCCATCGACGTCATGCCGGTCGTGCCGAGATAGCCCATCCAGGTCGCCTGGACGGGCGCCGGCTTGCGCGCGAACGTCAGGAGCCGGTTGTAGCCGGTATGGCCCGACAGGTCGATCAGCACGTCGATGCCGTCCGCGCGGATCTTGTCGGCGAGCGCGCCATCCGTGAGGCCGGAAATGTCGTGCCAGCGCTCGACGAGCAGACGCAGCCTATACGTGACTTCGTCGTTCACCGAGCGGTTGTAGTAGGCGTGCACGGACACGCTCGGATCGTTCGCCAGATGGCGGAACACCGGCTCCATGAAGACGGCGACGGGGTGCTTGTTGAAGTCGCCGGACACGAAACCGACGCGGATGCGGCGGTTCGGATCGATGGCGTTGCGATGCTTCTTCCAGGTGCGCAGAAGCGGCTTCTCGCATTGCTCGGCGAAGTACAGATGCTGCCGGAAAAGCGCTTTCGGATCGATGTCGTCCTTGTGCGTCAGGCAGAACAGCATGTTCTCGTGCGCGCTTTCGACGTTCGGCTTCAGTTCGATCGCGCGCCGGTGATGCGCCTCGGCCTCGTCGATGAGACCCTGGTCCAGCAGGATGACGCCGAGCGTGTCGTGAGCCTGCGCCGAGCGCGGATCGATGTCGATCGCACGGCGGCACGCCGCCTGCGCGTCGTCGAGACGCAGCGTGGAGCGCAGGGTCATGGCGAGGATGCGGTGCGCCTCGCCATAGTTCGGGTCCTGCGCGATCATCGTGCGGCACTCGGCTTCGGCTTCGAAGAACTTGTCGCCCAGACGCAGGGCGTCCGCGAGGATGCGGCGAGCGTCGATGAAATCGGGCCGCAGTTCCAGCAGACGGCGCAGCGCGGCGATGCCGCGTTTCAGATCCATCAGCTTGACGGAACCGACGCCCACGATCTCCCAGCCGAACGCGAACGCCGGATCGCGCGCGACGAGCGTGCGCGCGAGCGCGACGGCTTCCTCGATGCGTCCGGCGGAATAATGCGCGCGCAGCTGGCTGAGTTCCTGGGGCGTGGGCGACGTGCGGCCATCGGCTGTCGCGACGGCTTCGCGCTCCTGGGTCGCCTCGCGCAGGTCCGCGGCGAGCCGGTCGATCGCCGGGCCGTTCACGCCTTGCGTGCGCGCGAGGTCGAGCACGAGATTCGCCGCGGCGACCTGACCGCTGCGCGTCAGTACGTCGATATAGTTGGCCCAGTAGATGTGCTGCGTCGGGTCGGTGCCAATGGCGGTTTCGAAGAACGGCACCGACGCCGCGTACTGGCCGCGCTGCGCGGTCAGTATGCCCAGGTTGAAGTTGGCGTCGGCGTGCGCGGGCCGCGCGTCGAGTATCAGGCGATACAGCGATTCGGCCTCGTCGAGGTGCAAGGTCTGATGCCGCTCGATGGCGGCCTCGAGCACCTGCGCGAGGTCCCGATCGATCTCCTGTTCTTCGGTGCGCGTTCTGCGGGCAGACGGCTCGTTCGATCCGCTAAATTCGTTCGGTGCGTTCATGGTCTCGGCAATACAGGGATGTTGCGGAATTATCGGCGTGCGTCCCGGTAAGCGAAGCGCTGAACTGGACTGGAAAAGCGCCCCTGTTCGTACGATTCCCCCGGCCGCCCGGCCGTCGGCGCGCGCCAGCAGCCGCGGGCATTCGCGCGTATGCTTTTTCGTCCGTCCCATCGCTACCGGAGCCCTCATGCAAAAACGCACCATTGGAACCTCGGACCTGCAGGTCGCGCCGCTCGTCTTCGGCGGCAACGTGTTCGGCTGGACCGCCGACGAGCGCACATCGTTCTCGATCCTCGATGCCTTCGTCGACCACGGCCTGAATTTCGTCGATACCGCCGACGTCTACTCCGCCTGGGTCGACGGCCACACGGGCGGAGAGTCGGAGACGATCATCGGCAAGTGGTTCAGGCAAAGCGGCAAGCGCGACAAGATCGTGCTCGCGACCAAGGTCGGCATGTTGAGCACGCGGGCGGGGCTGTCGGCGGCGAACATCGCGGCGGCCGTCGACGAATCGCTGCGGCGCTTGCAAACGGATTACATCGATGTCTATTTTTCGCACCTCGACGACGACAAGACGCCGTTCGACGAGACGCTCGGCGCGTATCAGAAGCTGATCGACGCGGGCAAGGTGCGCGTGATCGGCGCGTCGAACTACTCGGGCGCGCGGCTGGAAGAGGCGTTGCAAGTCGCGAAGGACACGGGTTTGCCGGCGTACCAGGTGCTGCAGCCCGAATACAACCTGTACGACCGCGAAGGCTACGAAACCGGTCTCGAACCGGTCGCGGCGAAGCACAAGATCGCCGTCGTGACATATTTCAGCCTGGCGAGCGGCTTTTTGAGCGGCAAATACCGTTCGAAGGACGATTTGAAAAACGCGGCGCGTGGCTCGCGGGTCGAGAAATATCTGAACGACCGCGGCCTGAAAATCGTCGATGCGCTCGTCGACGTCGCCAAGCGGCACGACACGACGCCCGCGACCGTGGCGCTCGCGTGGGTGATCGCGCGACCGAGCGTGACGGCGCCGATCGCGAGCGCAACGTCCGTCGAACAGCTCGAAAGTCTGGCCGCGGCGACGCGCCTCACGCTTTCCGCCGATGACATCGACCTGCTCGATCGTGCGAGCGCACCGGCGAAGTAGCCGAAAAATCCAATCACATCAGAGAGTTGGGATGCTTGGCGATTCGCAAGCTATCTGGTAACATCGCGCCCGAATCGAGATTTTTGCCCGACGGCGCGGTGTTTCTGCGCTGCGCCCGGCGGCCCGAAGTGCGTCATTTCAGAAGTTCTTCTCGAGTGCGCATGCCGCTTCGGCGGACAATCCCAACTCTCTCTTTTCCGGCCTCCGTGGCCGCTTTGCTCGTGTCCGCCGTGTTGGGCGGACGATCGGAGTGCCGGCGCGTGGTACGGGCCGCAAGGTCCGTCCTCGCAGTCAGAAATACGTTTAGCGATTTAGGAATTCCATGACCACTATTGTTTTGAAAGAAAACGAGCCGTTCGACGTGGCGATTCGCCGCTTCCGTCGCACGATCGAAAAGAACGGCCTGATCGCAGAACTGCGTGAACGCCAGTCGTATGAAAAGCCGACGACGGCTCGTAAGCGCAAGAAGGCAGCGGCCGTGAGCCGTCTGCGCAAGCGCCTGCGCAGCCAGATGCTGCCGAAGAAGATGCACTAAGTGTCTGTCTTCGCGCCGCGGCCGTAACAAGCTGCGGCAAGGCAAAAAGGCGGTGCGACCCTCGGGTCGTACCGCCTTTTTGCTTTATCTCGGCGTGTTCGCGATGAAAGTCAGATGAACGCGCGGCGCTTGCCCAAGGCCGTCAGCAGATGAGGCCACTGTTCTACGCTGGCGTCGTCGTGAACCTGTTCCAGCTCGCACAGCAACTCGACGATGCCCGGATCGTACGCGTTCACGTCCGATGCATAGAGCGCGCGCAGCAGCTTGCCGTCCTGCGCGTGCCGATAGTACGAAATGCCGGTGCCCTCGATGTCCGGATGATAGACATCGTCGCTCACGAGCGATCCGATCGCGCACTTGCGGCCATTCGGGCTGCGCAGCCGGCACGAGCCGTTGTCGTCCTCCGACACGGCCCGCTGGTGCAGCAGATGAGCGCATACGCGCTCGTAAATGTCTCTTGCGGTCAACATCACAACACCTGCAATCCTCACGCAGCGGTTTTCAAAAGGTCGGCCGAGAGGCCGAATTGACGCGCGATCGATGCCAGCCGCTCGCGCCATTCCCATTTGCCGAACACGTCGTGCACGTTCTGCAGACAACTGAGCAGCTCGACCGTGGTCGGATCGAACACGTTGATGCGCGAGCGCAGCAGCGCCCGCTTGAGTGCCGCCACGCCGACGTCCATATAAGGCGGCACGCCTTCCGGCGTCTTCGCGATGTAGCGGATGGGTACACCTTCCATCGCGGTCATGTAGTCGCGCGGCTTGATGAAGTTGCCGACCGGGCAGCCACCGCAATAACCGCGATACGCGCCGCCGCCGTGCGGCAGCAGGGCGGCTTGCCCCTGACCGAACAGATGCAGTACGGCGCGGTTGAAAATCTCCTGATGTGTCAGGAAGTTAAGGCTTTTCATGTTCGTTCCCCCTGCGCCCCTGCGCAGCGGCCAATCGTTGAATTTCGAGCAACCCGCACTTTCAGTATCGGACGTCGATGACGGTCTGACCGAGCGCCCGCGTACATAAACGACGCGATGTATCGAGTCCTGAATCTACTTCCGGCGCTGCGATTTTCCCGGCCCGGGTGCTCCGATTCGGGCGCCCTGTCGTGCTCGCGAGGCGATCGTCCTTGATGAAGGACCCTGTCTCAATTCCAAGTTATAGCGAATCGGGCCGGTAAAAAAGTGCGTCAGCACAGGCAAGTGCGCAATTCTGACACGGTGCGAACGATCGTGCACCGCGTCAAATCTGCAGCGATCCATTACCGGGCAAGCAATTCCGCGTGCTTCACCGCAAAAAAAGCGGCCTCTATCAGGACTTTCCCGGGTGCCAGAAAAAAATGCCCCTAAATGTTGCGAAAAAGCAAAAGTTTCCGGTTATGAAATGACTAATTGGCGCCGGCAGCGGGTGCTGCCGGCTTGTTCGCTGATTGACGGCGCGTCTTCGCGGTTCCTGCTTGGGTCGCGCTTCGGCAAAGGCAGTTTTTCTCGTGGTCGTTGACCATGCCGGTTGCCTGCATGAACGCGTAGCAGATGGTCGTGCCGACGAATTTGCAGCCGTACTGCTTGAGCGCGCGGCTGAGCGCGTCGGATTCGGGCGTCGATGCGGGCGCGTGGCTGTAGGAATCGCGCGGCGTGTCGATGGGCGCGTCGCCGACGAAAGACCATACGAAAGCGGCGAACGAACCGTGCTCGGCCTGAATCCGCTTGATCGCGTGCGCGTTGAGAATCGCCGATTCGACCTTCGCGCGATTGCGCACGATGCGCGCGTCGCCGATGAGTCGCGCCACGTCCTTTTCCGTGAAAGCGGCGACCTGATCGAGGTCGAAATCCTTGAATAGATCGCGATAACCTTCGCGCTTGTTCAGGATGGTCGACCACGAAAGCCCGGCCTGCGCGCCTTCGAGCACGAGCATTTCGAAAAGATGGCGGTCGTCGCGCGAGGGGACGGCCCATTCGGTGTCGTGGTAATGGGCCATCGCGTCCGTCGACGCCCAGCCGCAGCGGTGCTGTTCCTTTGCCATCGTCCTTTCCCCGGATTGGTGTCTGCCAGCATAGCGGAATGAGCGACGCCGGCCACCTCGTCCATTCGGCCAATTGGCGGCGCGCGGCCGCCCCGGTAAGCTTCCGGGCATGACTCATTCAGACCTTGCAAAACACTATCTGCTCGGCGTCGACGGCGGCGGCAGCGGCACTCGTGTCGTCCTCGCGGACGCACACGGAAACGAACTCGCCCGCGCGATCGGCGGTCCATCGGGCCTCGGACTCGGCGTCGAACGCGCCTGGCGCGAGATCGAAGCGGCCTGCGCGCGCGCGTTCGAAGCGGCGTCGGTTCCCTTCGACTGGCGCGCGTGCGCCCTCGGCTGCGGACTTGCGGGCGTGAACCACGCTGGCTGGCTCGCGCAGTTCCACGCGATGGCGCCCGCGGTTCGCGCGCTCGCCGTCGAAAGCGACGCGTACACCACGCTGCTCGGCGCCCACGGTGGCAAGCCGGGCGTGATCGTGGCGCTCGGCACGGGCAGCATTGCGGCGGCGCTGGACGCAAAGGGCGCGTGCCGGATCGCGGGCGGCTACGGCTTCCCGAGCGGCGACGAGGCGAGCGGAGCGTGGCTCGGCCTGCGCGCCGTCGTGCATCTGCAGCAGGTGCTCGACGGCCGCGCGCCGCCGGACGCCTGGTCCGACGCGCTCTTCGCGCTGACCGGCGAGCCGGATCGCGACGGCCTGGTCGTCTGGTGCAGCGGGGCCAATCAGACGGCCTACGCGACGCTCGCGCCGAGCGTCTTCGAGCATCGCGCGCATCCGTCGGCCGCAGCGCTCCTTGCCGACGCCGGGCGCGAAATCGAAAAGCTGGTCGCCGCGCTGGACCCGCACGCCGCGCTCGACGTGGCGCTGTGCGGCGGCCTCGCCGTCCCCTTCGAGCCGTTCGTGCCGGGCGGACTGCGCGGGCGTCTGCGCGCGCCACTCGCCGATTCGGCTGCCGGCGCGCTGCAACTCGCCCGACGCGCGGCGGCCGGGGCGGGCGCGCATCGGGGAACGCCG
Organism: Caballeronia sp. LZ024; assembly: GCF_031451455.1. NCBI lineage: Bacteria > Pseudomonadati > Pseudomonadota > Betaproteobacteria > Burkholderiales > Burkholderiaceae > Caballeronia > Caballeronia sp. LZ024. The sequence continues at coordinate 193,429 of NZ_JARUXL010000001.1, forward strand.
GCCGCTTCGGGCGGTGCAGGCTAGAATGTCAGGCTTCCCGTTCGCGCGCACACCGAAGGCATCCATGTACCCAGTCATCGCCACCGATCTCGACGGCACGCTCCTCAACAGCGACCATCAGGTCGATCCCTTCACGATCGAAACCGTTCGCCGGCTCGAAGCGAGCGGCATTCGCTTCGTGATCGCGACGGGGCGCCATTATCGCGATGTCGCCGGCATTCGTGATCTGCTGGGTATCGAGGCGTACCTGATTACGTCGAACGGTGCGCGCGTGCACGCCCCAGACGACACGCGCATCTATTCGCGCGACCTCGATCCGGCGGCGGTGCGGCGTCTCGTGCAGCCGGATCTCGCGGGCGGCGGCGGGCGCGTGATCGTCAACCTGTTCGCCGACGACGCCTGGCTGATCGACCGCCATGCGCCCGAACTGCTGGTCTTCCATCAGGATTCGGGTTTCAAGTACGAAGTCATGGATCTGCGCGAGCACGACGGCGAGGGCGTCGCGAAGGTGCTCTACATCGGCGAACCGAAGGACCTGAAGGAAACGGCCGCGAATCTGGAGCGCGAATTCGGCGACGCGCTCTACGTCACGTACTCGCTGCCGGACTGCCTCGAAGTGATGACCGCGGACGTCTCGAAGGGGCGCGCGTTGCGCTTCGTGCTCGACAAGCTCGATCTCGATCCAACGAACTGCGTCGCGTTCGGCGACAACATGAACGACATCGACCTGCTCGAAACGGCCGGGCATCCGTTCATGATGAACAACGCGAATCCCGATCTGATCAAGCGTCTGCCGGATGTGCAACGGATCGGCAACAACTTCGAGGCGGGCGTGGCGCACCATCTGCGCAAGCTCTTCGGCATCGTCGACGAACTGGCTTCGCCGGGGCAAATACCGGACTGAACGGGCGATGAGCGCCGTCAGCAGATGAAAAGGGAGCGCCGTGGCGCTCCCTTTTTCCGTCAGACGTTATCCGCGATGGTTCCAGCCGCCGCGGTCGTTGCGCCAGCCAGGGCCGTTGTTCCAGCCGGTGCGGTTCCAGCGACCGTTGTCGTGACGGTCGTCGTGCCAGCGCGGCTCGTCATGGTGCCAGCGCGGCGCGCTGTACACCGGGGCGGGACGCACGTACACCGGGCGCGGCTGCACGTAGGCCGGGGCATAGACGGGTGCGCCGAGCGAAACACCGATGCTCACGCCGGTATGCGCCTGGGCGACGCCGACGGCGCCCACTGCAAGACCGGTCGCTACGAGAAGATGAGTGACGATGCGCTTCATATTGTTTCTCCTGGATGGCGACGTCTGTCGCATGAGTCCAATTTAAGCGTCCGCCGTCTTACATGCTTCGACCAGTTGTTACCGTCTGCAAGTGGGGCGTAAGGCTTTGCGCGCATAGGGAAATCCGGCGCGCGCGGTCGCAGAGCCTTGTCGGTATTGGCTCGGCGCATTGGGTGCCGAGGCGGCGGTGCGCGACGCCGCGAATCCGGCGGGCGCTCTTGTAAACGGGCATTACATTTGTCGCCGTCAATTCATATTCCGATGGCGCCGCACAACGAAAACGGGCGCCGAAGCGCCCGTTTTCCACTGCGTTGTCGCGGAGAATTCCGCGCGCGTTCAGCGCTTGTCGCGCGCCAGCAGCGGATACACGACGCCCGCGATGACCGCACCGACGATCGGCGCAACCCAGAACAGCCACAACTGCCCGAGTGCCGCGCCGCCGACGAAGAGCGCCGGTCCCGTCGAGCGGGCCGGGTTCACCGACGTGTTGGTGACCGGAATCGAGATCAGGTGAATCAGCGTCAGGCACAGGCCGATCGCGATCGGGGCGAAGCCGGCCGGTGCACGGCTGTCCGTCGCGCCGAGAATCACGAACAGGAAGAAGAATGTCATCACGACTTCGCAGACGAGCGCCGCGATCATCGAGTACTGGCCCGGCGAGTGCTCGCCGAAGCCGTTCGTCGCGAAGCCGCTCGCGACCAGATCGAAGCCGGGCGCGCCGTTCGCAATCACCGACAGAACGTACGCGCCGAGAATCGCGCCGAGCACTTGCGCGACGATGTACGGCACGAGGTCGCGCGCCGGGAAACGGCCGGCTACCGTCAGGCCGACGCTCACCGCCGGATTCAGGTGGCAACCGGAGATGTGACCGATGGCGTACGCCATCGTGAGGACGGTGAGACCGAAGGCGAGCGAGACGCCCGCGAGCCCGATGCCCACGTGCGGGAAGGCGGCCGCGAGCACGGCGCTTCCGCAGCCGCCGAGCACCAGCCAGAACGTACCGAACATTTCAGCGCCGAGGCGCTTTGTCAATTGCATGATGCTGCTTATCCTAAAAAGGTTGATCCAGCCGCGTAATCGAGATTGCGATATAACGAGATTGCGATATAACGAGACGGCGGCCTGACGAATAACGGACTTGATTTACGTCCATTCCGGTCCGAAGTTTAATGTCGGTGGAACAGGCCGTTTGTCAACAATGGTTAACTGGCTTTTAACTCGTCCAATTATTTTCGGGATAAACCCGCGTCGGGCGTCGACCTGTTTAAATGCCGATATCGAGAGCTATCGAAAGCGATGAATTGCATCTTTTTGTCGGCCCGGATAGGCTCTCGTCCCAATCCGATTCAATAAAGAGGAAGATCGCCATGTCGAAATATCTGGAACTGAAAGCGCAAATATCGAATCTTCAGGCGCAGGCCGAGAGCGTGCGGCAGGAGGAAGTCGAGGCGGTCGTCGCGCAGATCCGACGGCAGATCGTCGAATACGGGCTGACGCCGCAGGATCTCGGGCTGGCCGTCGCCAAGCGCGGCCGGCCACCGAAAAAGGAACCCGCGCCGCCGATGTATCAGGACCCGAAGTCGGGCAGCACCTGGAACGGCCGCGGCAAACCGCCCAACTGGATTTCCGGAAAGAATCGCGAGCGCTTTCTTATCGTTCGATGAGCGCGCGGTGTTTCGTTATTGCAAAATGCAAAAAAATGCCGCCTCGAAAGGCGGCATTTCGTGTGTCGATTGGCTCGACGTCTTAATGCGCATTCGGATTAAATAAGATACGTCTTATCCTTGCGCATTAAAGCCGGACTTTAGCCCACTGCAACCTGACGCAAAACCGGACGCTTTGCGGCCTGAAGCATCGACGCATAGCTGTCGACGTAATTCTGCGCCATCGTCTTCGAACTGAAACGGCGTTCGAATTGCGCGCGGATTTCCGTGCGCGACAACTCGTCGAGACGTTGCAGCGCGCCGACGGCACCCTGCACGTCCTCGCAGATATAACCCGTCACGCCGTGGTCGATCACTTCCGGCACGGAGCCGCGATTGAACGCGATCACCGGCGTGCCGCACGCCATCGCCTCGATCATCACGAGGCCGAACGGCTCGTTCCAGTCGATCGGGAACAGCAGCGCCTTCGCGCCCGACAGGAATTCCGGTTTCTGCGCCTCGTTGATCTCGCCGACGAATTCGACGTGCGCCTGCGACAGTAGCGGCTCGATCGTCGACTTGAAATATTCCTGGTCGGCCTTGTCCACCTTGGCGGCGATCTTCAGCGGCAGACCGCTTTGCGCGGCGATCTTGATGGCGAGATCGGCGCGTTTTTCCGGACAAATGCGACCGAGGAACGCGAGATATTCAGGCTTCTTGCTGGTCTGCGGCGTCAGCAGGTTCTCCGGCAGGCCGTGGTAGATCGTGTTCAGCCACGCTGCTTGCGGCAGCGGCACGCGCTGCGAATCGGAGATCGAGATCACCGGCGCCTTCGTGAACGTGTTGAAGATCGGCTGCAGTTCCGGCAGGTCCAGGCGGCCGTGCAGCGTCGTGACGAACGGCGTGTCGAGCTGCGAGAACAGCGAAAACGGCATGTAGTCGAGGTGAAAGTGCAGCACGTCGAATTCATGCGCGCGCTGGCGGACCGTTTCGAGCAGCAGCATGTGCGGCGCGATCGCGTCGCGGATCGACGGATCGAGGCGCAGCGCACGCGGCCACGCCGCTTCGAGCGTTGCCTTGGTTTGCGAATCGCCGCTCGCGAAAAGCGTCACATCGTGGCCGAGGTCGACGAGAGCGTCGGTGAGGTAGGAGACTACGCGCTCGGTGCCGCCGTAGAATTTCGGGGGAACTGCTTCGTGCAACGGTGCAATTTGTGCGATTCGCATATCGTGACTCTCCTGTTCATGAGGGCACCGCATATTCACGCCCCGGTCGAGCGTTGACGCGCATGCCTGTCGGACGGACAACGGTTTGCCGCCGTCCGAAAATCGGCCCGGAAATCGACCGGGTTATCCCTTACGTTCATTATCGATAACGAGCCCGGTATTTCACGTCATTTTTCAATCGCTTAACCTTGTTACAGGACGAAACACCGCCTGTTACGAAGCGTGCAAATCGCGCGAAAACCCCGTGGTTAAAGGCTTTGCACACAATGGCAACGAATTACACCGTAGCGGGCGCCGCGACACTTCAGCAGTTTTCGGGCCAAGCCCGACGCAGCGGGGCCCCGCAGGCAGGGCCTGCGCGGGCTTTTCACCCGATCCCTTCAGTTATTTCAAACCCTGCCGATAATCCGGCATGCACGAGTGAAACACGCCGTTTAATTCCGTGTAGGAAATATTCCTACACGGAATTACGTATCGCGCTGCCGGCAAATCGGAATGTTTGTCCGATACCGCGCCGCCGTTGATTCGCCGAAAATCCGCCTGAAGATTAAAGGAGCGGGCGCGATATTCCTTTTTGCATGTCGGGAATTCGAGCAAACGTTTCCACATAGGCCAGACCAGGCACGGATTCGACTCGGGGAAAAAATGACGAACAGTAATGCCAGCATGCTTGCGGAAATCCGCGAGCTGAATCTGTCGTACTTGCTGCTCGCGCAACGCCTTCTTCAGGAAGACCGGCCTGGCGCGATGTTTCGCATGGGACTGTCGCAGCCGATCGCCGATGTCCTCGCGTCGCTGAATCTGGCGCAGCTCGTGAAAATCGCAGCGTCGAGCCAGATTCTGTGCCGCTTCCGCTTCGACGACCACACGATCCTCTCCTCGCTCGCCGACAAGGGAAAAAGCGCCGCGCTCGCGCAATCGCACGCGGCCATCCTGATGGCGAACCAGCCGGCCGGCGAGATCGGCTGAACGGCGCGCGCGGGCTCAACGGGTTTTATCAGCAAACGCACGGTCCAGTTTTTTTTATGGCGACAAAAAGCGTGGTGGCGGAAGTCCGCGAGATCACCCTGGCGATCGAACTGATCGAACTGGGCGCGCGGCTGCAACTGCTCGAAGCGGAGACGAACCTGTCGCGCGACCGGCTCATCCGCCTCTATAAGGAACTGAAGGGCGTTTCGCCGCCGAAAGGCATGCTGCCGTTCTCGACCGAATGGTTCATGACCTGGCAGCCGAACATCCATTCGTCGCTGTTCTACGGCATTTACCGGTTCATCAGCCAGCACGGCGGCTGCGACACGATCCAGTCGATCGTGAAGAGCTACCGGCTCTATCTCGAACACATCGAGCTGCACGGCGACGAGCCGATCCTGAGCCTCACGCGCGCATGGACGCTCGTGCGCTTCTTCGACTCCGGCATGTTGCAGACCAGCACCTGTTCGCGCTGCACCGGGCATTTTGTCGCACATGCGTACGACTTGCGCCAGGGCTATGTCTGCGGGCTATGCCAGCCGCCGTCGCGCGCGGGCAAGACGCGCAAGGCGAGCGCGGCGCGCGCGGCCGAAGCCGAAGCCCGAGCCCAAGCCGGCGCGGCAGGCGAGGCCGAACTCGCGGCCTAGCCGCCAAGCATCGTCGCGACGATCGTCGCGCGCCCCCGTCGCGGGTAGCCGAGCCCCCGCCGACGCGGGTTGTATCGTTTGCCCGCGCCGATTTTTCCCCCAAAGTTTTTGCGGTCGATGCCGTAAACCACTTAACGGCGGTCTCTCGCCGAATTGACAAGTGAGGACTCGACTGTGCTGATTTTCGTGGGAACGCTCGTGACATTGTTGTCCGTTTTCGGCGGCTATGCGCTGGAAGGCGGCCACCTTGGCGCGCTCGTGCAACCGGTCGAAATCCTGATGATCGCGGGTGCGGGCGTCGGCGCCTTCATCCTCGGCAACGGCATGAAGACGATCAAGGCCACGCTGAAGGTCATTCCCACGCTGTTCAAGGGCTCGAAATACAACAAGGACGTGTACATGGAGCTGATGGCGCTCCTCTACGTCCTGCTGGCGAAGGCGCGCAAGGAAGGCACGCTCACGCTCGAATCCGACATCGACAATCCGCACAACAGCCCGATCTTCAGCCAGTACCCGAAGATCCTCGCGGACGAGCACATCGTCGTGTTCCTGACCGATTACCTGCGGCTGATGGTCGGCGGGAACATGAACGCGTTCGAGATCGAAAGCCTGATGGACGAAGAGATCGAAACGCATCACGTCGAGGGCGAAGGCCCCGCGCAGGCGCTGCACAAGGTCGGCGACGCGATGCCGGCGTTCGGCATCGTCGCGGCGGTGATGGGCGTCGTGCATACGATGGCCTCCGCCGACCAGCCGCCCGCCGTTCTCGGCGAGATGATCGCGCAGGCGCTCGTCGGCACGTTCCTCGGCATTCTCCTTTCCTATGGCCTGATCGGGCCGCTCGCGAGCGTGGCGGAACAGCGCGTCGCGGAGTCGACCAAGATGTTCCAGTGCATCAAGGTGACGATCCTCGCGAGCCTGAACGGCTACGCACCGGCGATTGCGGTCGAGTTCGGCCGCAAGGTGCTGTTCTCCACCGAGCGTCCGTCGTTCTCCGAACTGGAAGAACACGTGCGCCGCGTGAAGGCGAAGTGACGTGCCGTCATGGCGCGCGACCTCAAAGGCATCGGCATGAGCAACGATAAAGAGCGTCCGATCTTCATCAAGCGCATCGTGGGCCGCCGCAAGGGGCATCACGGCGGCGCGTGGAAGCTCGCCTATGCCGACTTCATGACCGCGATGATGGCGTTTTTCCTGCTGATGTGGCTGCTGAGTTCGGTGTCGCCCGTGCAGCGGCGCGGCATCGCGGAATATTTCAACATGCCGCTCAAGGCCGCGATTCTCGGCGGCCAGAGCAGCGGCATGGATTCGAGCATCCTGCAGGGCGGCGGGCGCGACATGTCGAGCCCCGATCCGGGCACGACGCGCATGGGCGACGGCCAGGCGTCGTGGGCCAAGCGCACGGCGGCCCAGCGCGACGAAGCGCTTCTGAAGGAAGCGCAAAGCGAACTCGAAAGGCGCGAGCAGGCTCGCCTGCACGACCTGCAGGTGAAGCTGATGGCGGCGATCGAGGCGAATCCGACGCTGCGCCAGTTCAGGCAGCAGATCCGCATCGATTCGACGTTGACGGGCCTGCGCATCGAGATCGTCGATACGCAGAAGCGGCCGATGTTCGCGATGTCGAGCAACAACGTGCAGCCGTACATGCGCGACATCCTGCGCGAGATCGGCAAGACCTTGAACGACGTGCCGAACCGCATCGTCGTGCAGGGCCACACCGACGCCGTGCAGTACGCGGGCGGCGAGAAGGGTTACAGCAACTGGGAACTGTCGGCGGATCGCGCGAATGCGTCGCGGCGCGAACTGATCTCGGGCGGCATGGATGAAGCGAAGGTGCTGCGTGTGCTCGGCCTCGCGTCGACGCAGAACCTGAACAAGAAGGACGCGATGGACCCGGAAAACCGCCGCATCAGCATCATCGTGCTCAACCGGAAGTCGGAAGAAGCGATGACACGCGACGACACCTCCGCGACCACGCTCTTCGACAACGCCGCGGGCGCAAACGGCAATGCGGCGGCGGGCGCGCGGCCGCTCGTCGACAAGCTCGCGCCCGCGAGGGCGGCCGCACCGAAGCCCTCGCCGCAGGCCGCAATCGATCCGCCGTTGCAGCGCGTTTCGACGGCGCCCGCGACAGCCACAGCCAACGCGACCATCGCGGCGCCGGATACGGCGACGCAGTGACGCCCCTTTCGCCCGGACATCACGAGCAAGAGACTTCCATGATCAAGAACATTCTGGCAATCGACGATTCCGCCGCCATGCGGCAGATCCTCTCGGCCACGCTGACCCTCGCGGGCTACGGCGTGACGGTGGCGTCCGACGGCATCGAAGGGCTCGAAGCGGCGCTCGCGGAGCGCTTCGATCTCGTGCTCACCGACCATCACATGCCCGGCAAGAGCGGGCTCGACCTGATCGCCGAACTGCGCGCGAATCACGCGTACAAGGCGACGCCGATCCTCGTGCTGACGACCGAAAGCGGCGAGCCGTTCAAGGACGCGGCGCGCGCATCGGGCGCGACCGGGTGGATCGAAAAGCCGCTCGACCCGGAGCTTTTGACCGAACTCGTCGCGGCGCTGTCGGAAGAAGCGCCCGAGGGTTCAAGTCAGGCTCAAGTATCTGAATAAATATCCGAAAGACCGGATACGACAACCGAACGCGCATAGCGACGCCGACTGACAGCATCCTCGCGGTGAATCAAGCATGACTCTCGACATTACCCAGTTCTATCAAACGTTCTTCGACGAAGCCGACGAACTGCTCGCGCAAATGGAGCAGCTCCTGCTCGTGCTCGACATCGCGAACCCCGACCCCGAAGACCTCGCGGCGATTTTCCGCGCGGCGCATTCGATCAAGGGCGGCGCCGCGACGTTCGGCTTCACCGCGCTCACGGAAACGACGCACATCCTCGAATCGCTGCTCGACCGCGCGCGCAACAACGAACTCGTTCTGCGCCGCGACATGATCGACACGTTCCTCGCGACCAAGGACGTGCTCTCGGACCAGCTCGCCGCGTATCGCGCGAGCGCCGAGCCGGATGCGGCCGCGGCGGCCGCGATCTGCGCGAAGCTCGAACGCCTGAAGAACGAGGGCGCGGGCGACGCGGCACCGGCCGCGCCCGAGGCGCCGGCGGCAGCAGCGACAGTTGCGCCGGTGCATGAAGCACCGCTCTACGAAGGCCCGAATGCACCGCCCGCGCACGTGATCGCGCAGACGGAAGCATTGATCGAAGACGACGGCAACTGGGACGGCGCCTTCGACATCACGGGTTTGGAACCGAATGCAGGAACCGCGCAGGACGCGACGCCGGGACACATCGGCGCAACGGGCGAAGCCAGTGCGGAAGCAGGACCCCACCTGAAAATTACGCTACGGGGGGTGGGCGAGAAGGACCAGGCGCTGTTGACCGAGGAGCTCGGGAACCTGGGCGGGATCGTCGCGCAGAAGAAGTCGGGCAGCGACCTCGTGTTGTGGCTCGACTCCGACGTCTCGTCGGACGACATCGTTGCCGTGTGCTGTTTCGTGATCGACGAGGCACAGATCATCGTCGGTCGCGGCGATGGTGCTCAGGCGACGCATGACGACGCGCCGGCTGCGGCGGCCGAAGCAGTGGTCCACACGCAGGGCCAAGAGGCGGCAGCAACAGCGCCCAAGGGCGAAGAAGCGGCACCGGCGGCGGCGCAAGCCGCTGCCGGCAACCGCCCGGCAGAAGCGCCCAAGGCGAGCGCGCCCGCAGCCGACACGGACAAGAAAGCGCGCCCGGCCGCGGCGGCATCGGCGGAAGGCAGCTCGATTCGCGTCGGCGTGGAAAAGGTCGATCAGCTGATCAACCTCGTCGGCGAACTGGTGATCACGCAGGCGATGCTCGCGGAAACCACCAGCACCTTCGACCCGGCATTGCATGATCGGCTCTTCAACGGCATGGCGCAGCTCGAACGCAACGCGCGCGATCTGCAGGAAGCCGTGATGTCGATCCGCATGATGCCGATGGATTATGTATTCAGCCGCTTCCCGCGCCTCGTGCGCGACATCGCCGGCAAGCTCGGCAAGGAAGTGGAACTCGTCACGTTCGGTCAGGCGACCGAACTCGACAAGAGTTTGATCGAACGCATCATCGATCCGCTTACGCACCTCGTGCGCAATTCGCTCGATCACGGCATCGAGACCGTGGACGCGCGCCGCGCGGCGGGCAAGCCGTCGACGGGGCAACTGGTGCTGTCGGCGGCGCATCACGGTGGCAACATCGTGATCGAAGTGAGCGACGACGGCGCCGGCCTGCGCCGCGACAAGATTCTGGCGAAGGCGCAAAAGCAGGGCATGCAGGTCAGCGAGTCGATGAGCGACGAAGAAGTGTGGCAGCTCATCTTCATGCCGGGCTTCTCGACGGCCGAGCAGGTGACGGACATTTCCGGACGCGGCGTCGGCATGGACGTGGTGAAGCGCAACATCCAGTCGATGGGCGGTCACGTCGAGATCATGTCGCGCGAGGGCCGTGGAACGACGACGAAGATCGTGCTGCCGCTCACGCTCGCGATTCTCGACGGCATGTCGGTGAAGGTCGGCAACGAGATCTTCATTCTGCCGCTGAACTTCGTGATGGAGTCGCTGCAGCCGGTTGCCGAAGACATCTATACGGTCGCCAACGGCGAGCGCGTCGTGCGTGTGCGCGGCGAGTATCTGCCGCTCGTGGCGCTGCATGACGTGTTCTCGGTCGACGGTGCGCGCACCGAGCCGACGCAGGGCATCGTCACGATCATGCAGACGGAGGGACGCCGCTTTGCGATGCTGATCGATGAACTGGTGGGTCAGCAGCAGGTGGTGGTGAAGAATCTCGAGACGAATTACCGCAAGGTGCACGGCATTTCCGCCGCGACGATTCTGGGCGACGGCAGTGTCGCGCTGATCGTCGACGTGGCGGCGCTCAATCGCGAATCGCGTGCACAGCACGGATCGCATGCTCATTCCTAATTTTGCAAACCCAACCGGATTCGGGGGCTAACGTGGCAGCAGACATTCAATCCATTCATTCCGCAGCGGCATCGCAGCGCCGCGACGCGCAGCACGCCGAGGCTGCAGGTCAGGAGTTTCTCGTCTTCACGCTCGGCGCCGAGGAGTACGGCATCGACATCCTGAAGGTGCAGGAGATTCGCGGCTACGACAGCGTGACGCGCATTGCGAATGCGCCGTCGTTCATCAAGGGCGTGATCAATCTGCGCGGCATCATAGTGCCGATCGTCGATATGCGGATCAAGTTCGCCCTTGGGCGCGTCGAGTATGACAATCAGACGGTTGTGATCATTCTGAATGTCGCGCATCGCGTCGTTGGGATGGTCGTGGATGGGGTGTCCGATGTGCTCACGCTCACCGCCGAGCAGGTCATGCCCGCGCCCGAGTTCGGCGCCACGCTCACCACCGAATATCTCACCGGACTCGGTACTGTCGATGGTCGAATGCTCATTCTCATGGACATCGAGAAGCTCATGACCAGCAAGGAAATGGAACTCATCGATATGGTCGGGGTTTAGGTTTTTGCTGGCGCTTGTGCCTTCAGGGAACTTGCTTTCACGTCGGTCTATTAGCTCTGCCCCTGTCCGGGGCGGGACTTACTTTCTTTGGCTAGCGCAAAGAAAGTAAGCAAAGAAAGCAGCTTTTCTAGGCGGCAGTCACAGCACGTCAACGCCCGTGAATTACTGAGTGGACATACCGCCTAAGTGTCACCCTCAAAGGACTAAAGGGGCTTGGTCCGATTAACCACTGTGTCATCGCACAGCGAATACAACGGCACAGCCATCATTCATCCGTTTTCGCTTCGCTAACGAAGGGTGCATCGGTCGCGCGGTCGAGCATCGTGGTCAAGGATGCACACCGCTGGTTCTTGTTTTGCCTTTCGTCCGAGCGAAGCGCGGACGGAGTGAACGGAGTGCATACCGCTCCGTGGGGCATTCAGGGGTGTCAGTCGTACTGCGCGCCAAGCTGCGTGGATGTTCGAGGGCGACACTTAGGCGGTATGTCCACTCAGTGCTTCAAAGGCGTTGCCGCTTTAAAACTGCTGCTTAAAAAGCTGCTTTCTTTGCTTACTTTCTTTGCGCTAGCCAAAGAAAGTAAGTCCCGCCCCGGACAGGGGCAGAGCCAATAGACCGACGCGAAAGCAAGTTCCACAACAGAGAAGCACAAGCGCATCGACCAGCGTCAAAAAAGACCAGAAACAAACGCAGCAAAAAAAGAACCGTACAGATTGAAGGAAACAGAATCATGTTGAAGAAGTGGTCGATTCGTACGACGCTGACCCTGGTGGGTCTGCTCTTCGTGAGCTTCGCGGCGGTAGTCGGTACGCTGGCACTGACGGGCCTGACCTCGGCAAGCACGTCCCTGTCCGCGCTGGCGCAACAGGACATGGTGTCGATCCGCGCGCTCGGCGAGGCCTCGTCGTACCTGCTGCGCGCACGCGTGACGCTCGATCGCGTGCGCTCGCTCGCGGAAGCGGGCAGCGCAGACGAAGCCAAAAAAGCACTGGACCGCGGCCAGTTCCTGCTCGACAAGTCGAACGAAAACTGGAAGCGCTACATCGACACGCCGAAGCCCACGCTGCCGCAGGCAACCCTCGACGCCGTGATCGCGCAACACGACGCGCTCCTGCATACCGGCGTCGAACCGGAGTTCGTCGCGATGCGCGCCGGTGACATGGCCGCCTATCACGCCATCGCCGATACGAAGATCAGCCCGATGTTCGTGGCATTCGATACAGCCGCGTCCGCCGCCGTCACGTTGCACCTGAAGCACGCGGAAGAACTGCGCTCGAACGCGACATCGCACATCGAGATGCTCAGCGCGGCGATCGCCGTCGTGCTCGTGCTGGCCGTGCTCACGCTTCTCGCCACCCGCGTGGCGCTGCGCGGCCTCATCGTGCAGCCGATCAACGATGCCGTCGATCACTTCGAACGCATCTCGCGCGGCGATCTCACGAAGTCCGCGCACACCGACAAGAGCAACGAGATCGGCCGCCTCTTCGCGGGCATCGAACGCATGCGCGTGAATCTCACGCAGATGGTCGGCTCGGTTCATCGCGGCGCGGAATCGATCGACACCGGCGCGCGCGAAATCGCGAGCGGCAACACGGATCTCTCGCAACGCACGGAAGAACAGGCCGCATCGCTGCAGGAAACCGCGTCGAGCATGGAAGAACTCACCAGCACGGTGAAGCAGAACGCCGAGAACGCGCGCCAGGCGAGCCAGCTCGCGGTGAACGCATCGGATATCGCGTCGCGCGGCGGCAACGTCGTCGATCAGGTCGTCGACACGATGAACGCGATCGCGTCGAGTTCGAGCAAGGTCGTCGACATCATCGGCGTAATCGAAGGCATCGCGTTCCAGACCAACATTCTGGCACTGAACGCGGCCGTGGAAGCGGCGCGCGCCGGCGAGGAAGGGCGCGGGTTCGCGGTCGTCGCGGGCGAAGTGCGCTCGCTCGCGCAGCGCAGCGCGGCGGCGGCGAAGGAGATCAAGGCGCTGATCGGCGACTCGGCGGGCAAGGTCGAGAGCGGCACGGAACTCGTCGCGCAGGCGGGCGAAACGATGGGCGAGATCGTGCAGGCGGTGCGCCGCGTGACCGACATCATGGGCGAAATCAGCGCGGCCTCCGAAGAGCAGTCGGACGGCATCGAGCAGGTCAACCGCGCGGTCACGCAGATGGACAGCGTCACGCAGCAGAACGCCGCGCTCGTCGAGCAGGCAGCCGCGGCGGCGGCCTCGCTCGAAGACCAGACGCGTCAGTTGAAGGACATCGTCGGGCACTGGCAGATCGAGAGCATGACCGCGAAGCCGAGCGCTTCGGTTGCGGCGGCACGCCTGTCCGGCGCGGCATCGCGCGTCGAGCCGGCGCCGCTCAAGGTCGAAGGCCGCAACGGCGAAAAGCGCAACGACAGCACAAAAATCTCGCCGGAGCCTAACGTCGCGCGCAATCGCGCCGTTAATAAAGGTACGGGCACGGGCACCGCCAGGCAAGGCGCGCCGAGCGCCCCGGCAACGGTGTCCGCAGCACCGGCGGCCGCGCCCCGCGCGAGCGCGCGAGCGACGGCCACCGCAGACGGCGACTGGGAAACTTTCTGACGCAGCACTTTTAAGGCAGTTCGATACGACCATGCAGGATTTCGGCATCTCGCCCCGCAGCGGGCGACTCATCGAAGCGCGGGCGACGCGCCAGCTAGTCGCCGAAGACCTGCATCGCGGCGCGATGCGGCTTTAAGTCAAGCATAAGGCAGTGAGGCAAGAGGCATCATGATGGCAACGCGCCAAGCACGCATCGACACGAACGAACGTCCACGGACCTCCGACGTCGAGCGCGATTTCGAATTCACGTCGGCGGATTTCGCCCGCATTCGCGAGCTGATCCATCGCCGCGCCGGCATCTCGCTGTCCGACCACAAGCGCGACATGGCGTACAGCCGGCTCGCGCGGCGCCTGCGCGCCTGCGGCATCGACACGTTCCGGCACTATCTCGACCGCCTCGAAGCGAGCGACGACAACGCCGAATGGGAAGCCTTCGTCAACGCGCTGACCACCAACCTGACGGCGTTCTTCCGCGAGTCGCATCACTTCCCGATTCTCGCGGACTTCGCCAAGCGCCGCCAGCAGCCGTTCTCGGTGTGGTGCTCGGCGGCATCGACGGGCGAGGAGCCGTATTCGATCGCGATGACGCTGATCGAAGCGCTCGGCGAACACGCGGCGCGCCAGTGCACGGTGATCTCTACCGACATCGACAGCCAGGTGCTCGCCAAGGCCGACGCGGGCGTCTACTCGCTCGACCAGGTGAAGCAACTGAGCCCGGAACGGCTCAAGCGCTTCTTCCTGAAGGGCACGGGCGCGCATGCCGGTCTCGTCAAGGTGCGCCCGGAAGTGCGCGCGCTGGTGAAGTTCGATCGCCTGAACCTGACCGACGCGCACTACAACCTGAAAGGCCCGTTCGACGCGATCTTCTGCCGCAACGTGATGATCTACTTCGACAAGCCGACGCAAGGGCAAGTGCTCTCGCGCTTCGAGCCGCTGATGAAGCCGGGCGCGCTCTTGTTCGCCGGCCACTCGGAGAACTTCACCTACGTGACGCAGGCGTTCCGGCTGCGCGGCCAGACGGTGTACGAACTCACGCGCGACGCGAAGGGCGCGAGCCCGAAACAGGCGCGCGCGCTTGCCGGAGAACCGGCATGAGCGGATTGCCGATCGCGTCGAACCTGTATTTCGACAACCACTTCCAGAAGCCCGGCGTAAAGCTCCTGCCGAACGAGTTCTACATGACCAACGAGGACATGGTCCTCGTGACCGTGCTCGGCTCGTGCGTCGCGGCGTGCATCAACGACCGCACGGCGGGCATCGGCGGAATGAATCACTTCATGCTGCCCGACGACGGTTCGGACGCGTCGCATGCTTCGTCGGATTCGATGCGCTACGGCGCCTACGCGATGGAAGTGCTCATCAACGAACTGATCAAGCGCGGCGGACGCCGCGAGCGCTTCGAGGCGAAGGTGTTCGGCGGTGGCGCGGTGCTCGCGGGCATGACGACCATCAATATCGGCGACCGCAATTCCGAATTCGTGCGGCGCTATCTGGCGCTGGAAAAGATTCGCATCGTCGCCGAGGACTTGCAGGGCGCGCATCCGCGCAAGGTCGCGTTCATGCCGCGCACCGGCCAGGTGATGGTCAAGAAGCTGAAGACGCAGCAGGAAACGAGCGTCGTGGAACGCGAGCAGGCGCTTGTGCGCACCACGCCGGAACAACGCGCGGACCGCCTCGCGCGGGCGCGGGCGCGCGTCGAGCTGTTCAATCAGGCGGGCGCGGGCGGTTCGAAGCCGCGTGTGGAGCTGTTCGGCAGCGCCGCGCTTTCTGCAACGGCCGCGCGTCCGACTGCGGCGAAACCGCGCGTCGAACTGTTCGGCACCGCCACGGTAACGACCACGGCGCGCGCCGAAAGCGCGACGGCCAAGACCGCGGCGAAGCCGCGCATCGAACTGTTCGGAGCGACGGCTGCTTCGGGCGTGAACGGTCTCGCTCGCGCGGAGCGCGGCACCCGGACCGCGGAGGAAGCATGACCACCCAGCAAGGACAAAAGATCAAGGTGCTGTGCGTTGACGATTCGGCGCTCGTGCGCAGCCTGATGACTGAAATCATCAACTCGCAACCCGACATGCATGTCGTGGCGACGGCGCCCGATCCGCTCGTCGCGCGCGAGCTGATCAAGCAGCACAACCCCGACGTCCTGACGCTCGACGTCGAAATGCCGCGCATGGACGGCCTCGATTTCCTCGAGAAGCTGATGCGCCTGCGGCCGATGCCGGTCGTGATGGTGTCGTCGCTGACAGAGCGCGGCAACGAAATCACGCTGCGCGCGCTGGAACTCGGCGCGGTCGATTTCGTGACGAAGCCGAAGGTCGGTATCCGCGACGGCATGCTCGACTACGCTGAAAAGCTCGCCGACAAGATCCGCGCGGCCTCGCGCGCCCGCGTGCGGCAGACGCACCACGTCGCGCAGGCGGCAAGCGGCGGCGCGCCGGCCGTGAGCGCGAAGCCGGCGCCGATGTTCAACAACCCGCTCGTCAGTACGGAAAAGCTGATCATCGTCGGCGCCTCGACGGGCGGCACCGAAGCGATCCGCGAAGTGCTCGTGCCGCTGCCGCCCGACGCGCCCGCCGTGCTGATCGCGCAGCACATGCCGCCGGGCTTCACGAAATCGTTCGCGCAGCGCCTGAACGGGCTGTGCCGGATCGCGGTGAAGGAAGCGGAGCACGGCGAACGCGTCTTGCCGGGTCACGCGTACATCGCGCCGGGTCACGCGCACCTCGTGCTCGCGCGAAGCGGGGCGAACTATGTCGCGCATCTCTCGGATGCGCCGCCGGTGAACCGGCATCGGCCGTCGGTCGATGTGTTGTTTCGCTCGGCCGCGCAGCACGCCGGCAAGAACGCGCTCGGCGTGATCCTGACCGGCATGGGCCGCGACGGCGCTCTGGGTCTCTTCGACATGCAGCAGGCGGGCGCCTACACGTTCGCGCAGGACGAAGCGAGCTGCGTGGTCTTCGGCATGCCGCGCGAGGCGATCGCGACGGGCGGCGTGTGCGAGATTGCACCTTTGCAGGAAATGAGCCGGCGCGTGATGGCGCGGCTCGCATCGATGGGCGAACGCGTGCAGCGCGTCTGAACGTTCGCGGCACGGATTCGGACTGAACATTGAATCAACGCGCGGTGACGAGCCGCATAGAAAGAACACAGGAGTGACTGAAGATGGACAAGAACATGAAGATCCTCGTCGTGGACGATTTCCCGACGATGCGCCGTATCGTGCGAAACCTGCTGAAGGAGCTGGGCTATTCGAACGTCGATGAAGCGGAAGACGGCGCGGCCGGCCTCGCGCGCCTGCGCGGCGGCGGCTTCGATTTCGTGATTTCCGACTGGAACATGCCGAACCTCGACGGTCTCTCGATGCTCCAGCAGATCCGCGCCGACGCCACCCTGTCGCACCTGCCGGTGCTGATGGTGACGGCGGAATCGAAGAAAGAGAACATCATCGCGGCGGCGCAGGCCGGTGCGAATGGTTACGTGGTGAAGCCGTTCACGGCCGCCACGCTCGACGAGAAACTCAGCAAGATTCTCGAGAAGCTGGCGAAAGCGGGGAGCTGATCGTGAACGATCTCACTAATCAAAGCGAACTCGCCGAGGTCGCGGAAAGCGATGTCGACGCTTCGAGCGACCGCATCCTCGCGCGCATCGGCCAGTTGACGCGCACGCTGCGCGATTCGATGCGCGAGCTCGGCCTCGACAAGCAAGTCGAAGCCGCCGCCGAAATGGTGCCTGACGCGCGCGACCGCCTGAAGTACGTCGCGACGATGACCGAGCAGGCCGCCGACCGCGCGCTCAACGCGATCGAACTCGCGAAGCCGATGCAGGAAGCCATGCAGCGCGACGCTCAGGCGCTCGACGCGCGCTGGGGCGAGTGGTACGCCGCGCCGCTCGCGAAGACGGACGCGGGCGAACTGATCGCCGACACGCGCGGGTTCCTCCAGCGCGTGCCGGAAAACACGCAGGCGACCAACGCGCAATTGCTCGAAATCATGCTCGCGCAGGATTTCCAGGATCTGACCGGCCAGGTGATCAAGAAAATCACCGACGTCGTCTATCTGATCGAGCAGCAGTTGCTCGGCGTACTGCTCGAAAACATCGCGCCCGAGCGGCGCGAGCAATTCGCGGCGTCGGCAGCGGCGCTGGTGTCCGCAGGCATCAATCCTGACTCGCTGCTCAACGGTCCGCAGATCAATCCGGAAGGGCGCACCGATGTGGTGCAGGATCAGTCGCAAGTGGACGATCTGCTCGCCAGCCTGGGTTTTTGAGCAGGCCGCAGGAATCCTCCGATATATCCGGTGCGGCGCGCATGAATGGCGCCTCGCATCGCGCGTCGGGCGGCTAATTTGGTCTTCTCGTCGTATTTTTGAGAAGAACCGCCCCGCGCGCGTGCGCTCCCGAACTTCCGGCTCCCTGCTTTCGACTGGCATACTGCGCTTGCCTGGCCCCCTCCGCGATCCGTCGCGGCGCTGCGGGCCGACCTTTGCAACGACTGTTTGAGCCGCTCGACGGCTTCGAACGGTCGGACGTCGAACGCAGGAGGAGCAGTGAAGTCACCGATTCAATTCGACAAAGGCGACGCCATGCTGGCCCCGGCGCGGCGCACGATTTCGCGTGCCGTGTTGCCTTTGCTCGCCAGCTTGATCGCCGCATTTGCCGCGGCCCCGGCCCACGCCGTACTGGGCGGCGCGCCGATGACCACGCCGAACGGCGCCACCGCGGACCGCGCGATCGCCAAGACGGCGGTCGTGCCGGGCGCATCGTCGGCAAGCGGGACGTCCGCGTCCGCGACGTCGGGCGCCTCGTATTCCGTCCGCTCGACCACGCTCGCCAACGGCACCGTCGTAAATGAGTACGTATCGACCGATGGCGCCGTGTTCGGCGTCGCGTGGCGTGGCGAGCGCATTCCCGACCTTCCGGGCCTGCTCGGCAGCTATTTCCCGCAGTATCTGCAAGGCCTGAAGGCGCAACGCGCCGCGCGCGGAAGCCGCGGGCCCGTCAGCGTGCAGGATTCGGGGCTCGTCGTTCGTTCGGGCGGCCACATGGGCTCGTTCGCCGGACAGGCGTATCTGCCCGAGAAGCTGCCCGCCGGCGTCAGCGGCAGCGACATTCAGTAACGGACGGGAGAAACTCACATGCGTCCGACGCCCATCAGCAACGATTCACCTTCCCGATTCTTTCAGCGCGCGGTGCGCTGGCTGTCCGTCGCGATGCTCGCGACCGCGCTCGCCGCCTGCGGCGGAGGCGACGACAATTCGAGCAGCAGTTCCGGCGGCGGCAGCTCCGGTGGCGGCTCGTCCGGATCGGGCACCAGCCAGCCGATCGCGGCAAACGGCAGCAACGCCGTCCCGATCACCGTCAACAAGGGTGCGGCGAACTTCGTGAACATCCCGAACGTGTCGGTGACGGTTTGCGCGCCCGGCACGAGCCAGTGCCAGACCATCGACAACATTCAGCTCGATACCGGCTCGTATGGATTGCGCATCGTGAGCGGCGCGGCGTCGCAGGTGCTCGGCAGCCTGCCGGTCGCCACTGCGCAGGCAGGCGGCCAGCTCGCCCAATGCACGCAGTTCGCGGACGGCTACACGTGGGGCACCGTGCGCTCGGCCGACGTGAAGATCGGCGGCGAGACGGCATCGAACATTCCGGTGCAGGTGATCGGCGACCTCGATCCGTCGACTGTGCCGTTGAGCAGTTGCGTGAGCGGCAACGACGAGCGCACCACCGACGACATCGGCGCGAACGGCATTCTCGGCGTCGGCAACGCGACCTACGACTGTGGCGTGAGGTGTCTGGACGCGGCGCAAAGCACGTACTACTCGTGCCCGGGCGGCACCAACTGCACGGCGACGGCCACGCCGCTTGCGCAACAGGTCGTCAACCCGGTTACGCGCTTCGCTGCCGACAACAACGGCGTGATCGTGCAGTTGCCGCCGATCGACGACAACGGCGCCGCGTCCGCGAGCGGAACGCTCGTGTTCGGCATCGGCACGCAGAGCAACAACACGCTGACCGGCGTGACCAGGTTCGGTACAGACGGCTTCGGCAACCTGAGCGGCACCTACAAGAGCAATTCGGTGACGACCTTCTTCGATACCGGATCGAACGGCAACTTCTTCGCCGACAGTTCGATCACGGCGTGCTCGTCGACGACGTTCTACTGTCCGTCGTCGGCGCAGTCGCTCTCGAACGCGATTCGCGGCATCGACGGCACGACGGCAACCGTGGACTTCAAGGTGATCAACCAGCGAACGCTGACATCGGGCGGCTCGAAGTTCGCGTTCAGCACGCTGGCCGGCAATTTCGGCGACTCGAACTTCTTCGACTTCGGACTGCCGTTCTTCTACGGCCGCCACGTGTACGTCGGCTTCGACCAGCCGGGCAGTTCGCCTTACGTGGCGTTCTGACACGCGCGTCGGCGCGAGTCGAAATAAAAAAGGCCCCGCGAGCATCTCGCGGGGCCTTTTTTCATTCGTGCGCTGCCGGTCAGTCAGTCATGGCCGCCGCGCGGCTTGCGCGGCGCGCGCTCGAAGACGAGGTCGTAGACCCAGCGCGGCAGCACATGCAGCAGCGCGCCCGCGACGCGCATCTGCCACGGAAATGTCGCGTAGCGGACACGGCGCGCGATGGCGTCGGCGGTCTTCGCGGCGAACGCGTCCGCGTCCATCAGGAAGGGCATCGAATAGGGATTGCGCGCGGTCATCTCCGAGCGCACGTAGCCAGGCGCAATCGTGACGACGGCGACGCCCTGCGGCCGCATCTCCACGCGCAGCGCTTCCAGATACTTCGCCGCCGCCGACTTCGACGCGCTGTAGGCGCCCGAACCCGGCAGGCCGCGCACGCCCGCGACGCTCGCGATGCCGACCAGCGTGCCGCGCCGCGCGGCGGTCATCGCGGCGACGAACGGCTCGAAGGTCGCGACCATGCCGTAATAGTTGACGTCCATCACGTCGCGGAACGTCTGCAGGTCGCCGTGGCCCGTCAGTGCACCGCGGCTGATGCCGGCGTTCGCGATCACGATATCGGCCGGTCCGTGTTCCGCGACGAAGCGCGCGGCGGCATCACGAAGCGCGTCGGCGTCGCGGACGTCGGCGGGATAGACGGAGATGGGGGAATCGGGAAAGCGGGCGGCGAACGCCGCGAGCGATTCGGCGCGGCGGGCGACGAGGCCGAGCGCGGCGCCGCGCCGGACATATTCCTCGGCGAGCGCGATGCCGATGCCGCTCGATGCGCCGGTGATGAAGACTTTCAGTCGGACTGCGTTCATACCGGCGCGCGGTGCGTCACATCTTCTTCGCGCGAACCTGGCCGATCAGGTAATCGAGCACCTGCGTCGTGCCGGGTAGGCTGTTGGTCTGCGCCGGCCCGGTGACGTACTTGCCCTGCACGATGAGCGTCGGCACGCCGTCGATCTTGTAGTCCTGCAGCAGTTTCGAGTCGCGCTGGATCGCGCTTTGCGTCGAGAACGAGTTGTACGCGTCCATGTACTTCTTCTTGTCGACGCCTTGCGTTGCGAGGAAATCGGCCTGAGCCTGCGGCGTCAGCAGATAGTTCTTCTTCACATGGACTTCGTTGAAGATCGCGGGCGTGACCTTTTCCGCGACGCCGAGCGCGACGAGCGCGTGATACATCTTCGAGTGCGGAATGAACTCGTCGCGGAAGGCGACCGGCACGCGCTTGAACACGACGTCCGGGCCCTGCTTTTTCTCCCACGCTTCGAGATACGGCTCGAACTCGTTGCAATGCGGGCAGCCGTACCAGAAGAACTCGATGACTTCGACCTTGCCGGCGGCATCGACGGGCTGGGCGGCCGGCAGCACGGTGTAGTCCGTGTCCGCGACCGGCGCGGCGGGCGATGCATGCGCCGTGTTCATGGCGCCCATCGCGCCGACTGCGATACCGAGGGAGACGAGAAGCGCGCTGAACAGTTTTTTCATGATGACGGGAGAAGGTGCGTGAGAGGCGTAAAGGGATCGAACGAGGCGTAAGTGGGACACAGGACGCTTAAGCCACACTTAAGCCACGCTCAAGCGGGGATTCGAGTCCGCGCCTTTGAAGCGATCAAAGGCGCGGCGCGTGACGCTCACTGCTTCGAGAAACGGATCACCGCGGTATCGACGCCGGCATCGGACAGACGCTGACGCACGTTGTTCATGTCCTCGAACTTCGTGAACGGACCGATGCGCACGCGATAGTACGTGACGCCGCCCGCATCGCGTTCCGTGACCTTCGATTCGAAGCCCTGGAAGCCGAGCCGCGCGCGCTGCTGCTCGGCGTCGGCTTGCGTCTTGTATGCGCCGACTTGCAGGAAGTAGCCGGTGTTCGCGTCGCCGGGCGCGGGCGGGGCGGCCTTCGCCGTCGAGGCGCCGGAGGTGCTCTTGGCACCCGACGCGCTCGCCGTGCTGGTGGCGGCAGGCGCGCTTGCCGGCTTCTTGGTGGCGACGGCGCCCGAGCTTTGCGCGGACGGCGCGTTCGGCTTCGGCGCGACGGCCGTGCCACTGCCGGACGGCGGCACTTCGACGATCTGCGGTTCTTCCAGCATGCCCGACGACTGCGTCTGGTTGTTGGTCTGGCCCGGCGCCGTGTTCGGCGGCGCGGGCTGCGCGGCTTGCGGAACGGGTTGTCCGGGCGTCTTGCCTTGCAGCGGGCGGTTCGGGTCGTAGGGCTGGCCGGCGGCTGGCGCGGAGCCCGATTCGGCCGGCGGCGCGACCTTCGCGACGAACGGCGTGGGCGCGCGCGTGATGTAGAGCGCGACGATGACCGCGATCGCCAGACCGACAATCAAGCCCAGCACGATGCCCAGAAAGGTGCCCCCGGTTTGCTTCGACTGCTTCGACTGCTTCGACGTGCGGCGTGGTTTTGCCATCGTATGAATCACCTGCAAAAAGTCTTCTGATTGGCCGACGATTATAACGGCGGCCCGAAGCGGACCCGCGCACGACATCGCCGCCCGAGCGCGCCGAAAATTCCGAATTGCGCGACGGGCGATGAAGCCGATGCACCGGGGTGTCGTTTAATGCATTTACATCTTGGCGGGAGCGGACACGCCGATCGCAGCCAGGCCGTTCGCGAGCACCTGGCGCGTCGCCGCGAGCAACGCGATGCGCGCATTGCGCGGCGCCTCTTCGTCGACGAGAACGCGCTCCGCATTGTAGAACGAGTGGAATTCGCCAGCGAGATCGCGCAGATAGAACGCGACCGCGTGCGGCGCGAGTTCTTCCGCCGCATGCGCGAGCATGTCCGGATATTCGGCGAGCTTGTTGAGCAAGGCCATCGCGCGTTCGCTGTCGAGCGGCGCGAGGTGCGCGTGCGCCGCCTGCGCGAGCTCGCCGTTGTAGCGCGACTGCCAGTCGGAGAGGATCGTGCTGATGCGTGCGTGCGCGTACTGCACGTAATACACCGGATTTTCGTCGTTCTGCTTCAGCGCGAGGTCGATGTCGAACACGAACTCTGTGTCCGCCTTGCGCGAGATCAGGAAGAAGCGGACCGCGTCGCGGCCGCGGCGGATCGTTTCCTCGTCGAGCTGGTCGGGCGCGGTCTCGCTGCCCGGCGCCATGCCGCCCGACCATTCGATCAGGTCGCGCACGGTCACGTAGCTGCCCGCGCGCTTCGAGATCTTCACTTCCTGGCCGTCGCGCATCACGGTGACCATCTTGTGCAGCACGTAGTCGGGATAGCCCTTCGGAATGCCGATGGCGAGGCCCTGCAAGCCCGCGCGCACCCGCGCGATCGTGCCGTGATGGTCCGAGCCCTGCACGTTGATGACCTTCGTGAAGCCGCGCTCCCACTTCGCGCGGTGATACGCGACGTCCGGCACGAAGTACGTGTAGGTGCCGTCGGACTTGCGCATCACGCGGTCCTTGTCGTCGCCGTCGTCGGTGGTGCGCAGCCAGAGCGCGCCGTCCTGCTCGTAGGTCTTGCCGGCGGCGATCAGTGCGTTCACGGTCGCCTCGACTCGGCCTTCCTTGTACAGCGACGACTCAAGATAGAACTGATCGAACTTCACGCCGAACGCGGTCAGGTCCATGTCCTGTTCGTGGCGCAGGTAGGCGACCGCGAACACGCGGATCGCGTCCAGATCGTCGATGTCGCCTTTGCCCTTCACCGGATCGCCGTCCTTCGCCGCGACGGTCGCGCCCGCCAGATAGTCACGCGCGATGTCGGCGATGTATTCGCCGTTGTACGCCGCTTCCGGCCAGAGCGCGTCGCCGGGTTTCAGGCCGCGCGCGCGCGCCTGCGTCGAGATCGCGAGGTTGTTGATCTGCACGCCGGCGTCGTTGTAGTAGAACTCGCGATGGACCGCGTAGCCCTGCGTTTCGAGCAGATTCGAGAGCGCGTCGCCGAGCGTCGCCTGACGGCCGTGGCCCACGTGCAGCGGCCCGGTTGGATTCGCCGACACGAACTCGACGAGGACGCGCTTGCCTTCCTCGCGCGCCGAGCGTCCATAGGCCGCGCCCTCGGCGAGCACCGCCGGGACCACGGCTTGCTTCGCGGCAGCAGCGAGACGCAGGTTGATGAAGCCAGGACCGGCGACTTCGGCACTCTCGACAAGGCCTTGCGCGGCCGGACTGGCGAGCACGGCATCGACGATCTGCTGCGCGAGCTGGCGCGGATTGGCGCGCAGCGGCTTGGCGAGCTGCATCGCGACGTTGCTGGCGACGTCGCCATGCGCGGCCACTTTCGGCCGTTCGAGGACGATGGCCGGTTCGACGAACGCGGCTTCGGATGCGCCTTCTCTGGCGAGCGCGACTTGCTTGACCGCGTCGGCGAGAAGCGTTTCGAGGGTGTATTTGTGTGCGGGCAGCATGCTGAGTGTGATCCAGTGGACCGGGTCCAGTGTGATGTGGCCGGCGCGGGCGCGCTATGTTTCAGCCCGCGCGCCGGCAAAGAGCGCGACCCAACCCCGGGCAGGCGGACGTGGATGCGACGGCTTCGCGCGCTCCACACGTTGCGACGATTCCGATTGCCCCGGATGTCGAAACCGGATTTTAGCAGGTGCTAATATGTCGAATCAGGGTCGCTGTCAGGGAAACACTCAGGGAAACAGTCGGGGAAACCCACGCTTCGCGGCACATGCGTCCGATCCGCCGCCGACGCGTTTCGCTAACAACCCAAACATAAGGAAAAGGACCTTGCCATGCTGATCACTTTCAAAACCAGTGCTGCGCCCGACGTGATGATGCTCGAAAACCTGGCGGAATATCTGCTCGGCATCATCGGCAAACATCTGAGCGAGCGCGGGGTCATCACTCATGACGAGCTGCCTGCCGCGATCCAGAAGCTGGAAGCCGCCGTGGTCGTCGACAAGAAGGAACGTGCCGAGCACGACGGACATTTTCACGAAGGCGAAGAAGGCCACGAGCCGCATGAAATCCCGATCGGCCTCGCGCAGCGCGCCTATCCGTTTCTCGACATGCTGCGCCTCGCGCAGAAAGCCAACACCGACATTCTGTGGGGCGTCTGACACGCGGCGGCGCGTCTGCCGGATTAAGGAAGCGCTGAATACCGCCCGGCCGTGCGCGGCGCAGACAAAAAAACCCGCATCGGCGACGATGCGGGTTTTTTCTTGGCTACTTGATGACTGCGTGCTTCATGCGTGACGGGGAATCGCAATGCCCGGTGTCCTGCGTTACTGCGTCTGACCGTTCGTATCCGCCGCGGGCGCGCTCGCGCCTTTCTTCGCCTTGGGTTTTTTCGGCTTCTTCTTGTGTTCGGTCACCGGCGGGGAGTACGACGACACGCTGCTCGCCGGCTGCGCGAACGCAGCGGAGCCGGAGGTGAACAGGATGGCTGCGGCAACGGCCAAAACGGGCGTCAGCTTCTTCATGCGGCATTCTCCGTGACAAAGATATGCGTGACCGTCGCCATGACGGACATTCGCAACGCCAAGTCTACGGAAATAAAAAAGTTCTGGCCGTGCCGCGCGTTGTTTTTCCGTATCACGCGGCGCGTATGTTCGTGAGGCGTTTAATCGCGCGTTTTCAAAGCAGCGGCGCGAGCGCGCGTTCGGCGTCCGTCTTCGACAGCGCCATGCGTTGCGCGAAACTGTCCACCTGATCGCCGCCAATCTTGCCGACCGAAAAGTACGTGCTGTCAGGATGCGCCAGATAGAAGCCCGACACGCTCGCGGCCGGCAGCATCGCGAGCGATTCGGTCACGCTCATGCCGATCTCGCCCGCTTGCAGCACCTCGAACATGTCTTTCTTGACGAGGTGGTCCGGGCAGGCCGGATAACCCGGCGCCGGGCGGATGCCGCGGTATTTCTCGGCGATCAGCGCCGCGTTGTCGAGCGTCTCGCCGGCCGCGTAGCCCCACAGTTCGCGGCGCACGCGCGCGTGCAGCGCTTCGGCGAACGCCTCGGCGAAGCGGTCGGCCAGCGCCTTCAGCATGATCGCGCTGTAGTCGTCGTGATCGGCTTCGAACTGCTGTTCCTTCTTGTCGACGCCGAGACCCGCCGTCACCGCGAACAGGCCGATGTAGTCAGCCACGCCCGATTCCTTCGGCGCGATGAAGTCGGCAAGCGAGCGGTTCGGGCGCATCACGCCGTCGACGACCGGCCGCACGCTCTGCTGGCGCAGGTTGCGCCATGTCAGCGCGACTTTCGTGCGCGATTCGTCCGTATAGATTTCGATGTCGTCGTCGTTCACGGTGTTGGCGGGCAAGAGCGAAATGACGCCGTTCGCCGTGAGCCAGCGGCCCTGGATGATGCGCGAGAGCATCGACTTGCCGTCGGAGAACACGCGCCGCGCCGACTCGCCGACGATCTCGTCGTTCAGGATCGCCGGATACGGGCCCGCCAGATCCCAGGTCTGGAAGAACGGCGCCCAGTCGATGTAGTTCGCGAGTTCCGCCAGATCGTAGTTCCTGAAGACGCGCCGGCCGATGAATGTCGGCTTCTTCGGCGTGTAGCTCGCCCAGTCGATCTTCGTCTTGTTCGCGCGCGCCTCGGCGTAGCTCACCATCGGCTGCGCCTTCCTGTTCGCGTGCTGCGTGCGGATGCGGTCGTAGTCGGTCTTCAGGTCGTCGAGATACTTCGCCGCGCCTTCGTCCGACAAGAGGCTCGACGCCACCGAAACGGACCGCGACGCGTCCGGCACGTAGACCACCGGCCCGTCGTAATGCGGCGCGATCTTGACGGCCGTGTGCACGCGCGACGTGGTCGCGCCGCCGATCAAGAGCGGTGTCTGCTTGCCGCGGAAGTAGTCGTCGCGCTGCATTTCGGACGCGACGTAGGCCATCTCTTCGAGACTCGGCGTGATGAGCCCCGACAGTCCGATGATGTCCGCGCCTTCTTCCTTCGCCTTTTGCAGGATGGTCGCGCAGGGCACCATCACGCCCATGTTGACCACTTCGAAGTTGTTGCACTGGAGTACCACCGACACGATGTTCTTGCCGATGTCGTGCACGTCGCCCTTCACGGTCGCGATCACGATCTTGCCTTTCGGGCGCACGTCGGCGCCGGCGTCGGCCATGCGCTTTTTCTCTTCCTCGATGTACGGAATCAGGTGCGCGACCGCCTGCTTCATCACGCGCGCCGACTTCACGACTTGCGGCAGGAACATCTTGCCCGCACCGAACAGGTCGCCGACGATGTTCATGCCGTCCATCAACGGTCCTTCGATCACGTTGATCGGACGGCCGCCGGCCTTCTCAATCTTCGCGCGCACTTCTTCCGTATCGTCGACGATGAAATTCGTGATGCCGTGCACGAGCGCATGCGAAAGGCGCGCCTCGACCGGCTGGTTGCGCCATTCGAGGTTCTCTTCCTTCTTCGCGGCGCCGGTCTTGAAGCGGTCGGCGGCTTCGAGCAGGCGGTCAGTGCCGTCAGCGCGACGGTTCAGCACCACGTCCTCAACGCGCTCGCGCAGTTCGGCATCGAGATCCTGATACACGCCCAGTTGCCCGGCGTTGACGATGCCCATGTCCATGCCGGCCTGGATCGCGTGATACAGGAACACGGTGTGGATCGCCTCGCGCACGGGATCGTTGCCGCGAAACGAGAACGACACGTTCGACACGCCGCCGCTCACCTTCGCATACGGCAGGTTCTGCTTGATCCAGCGCGTCGCGTTGATGAAATCGACGGCGTAGTTGTTGTGCTCCTCGATGCCGGTTGCGATCGCAAAGATGTTCGGATCGAAGATGATGTCCTCGGGCGGAAAGCCCACTTCGTTCACGAGGAAGTCATACGAGCGCTTGCAGATTTGCGTCTTGCGCTCGAAGGTGTCGGCCTGGCCCTGTTCGTCGAAGGCCATCACGACGGCCGCCGCGCCGTAGCGACGAATCAGCGTCGCGTGGTGGCGAAACGGCTCCTCGCCTTCCTTGAGCGAGATCGAGTTGACGATTGCCTTGCCCTGCACGCACTTGAGGCCGGCCTCGATCACCTCGAACTTCGACGAGTCGATCATGATCGGCACGCGCGCGATGTCCGGCTCCGACGCGATCAGATTCAGGAAGCGGACCATCGCCGCTTTCGAATCGAGCATCGCCTCGTCCATGTTGATGTCGATGATCTGCGCGCCGTTCTCGACCTGCTGGCGCGCGACGGCGAGCGCCTCGTCGAACTGGCCGTTGAGGATCATGCGCGCAAACGCCTTCGATCCCGTCACGTTGGTGCGCTCACCGACGTTGATGAAAAGAGAGCCGTCGGTGACGTTGAACGGTTCGAGGCCGGAAAGGCGCATCGTGTGATCGGTCATGGTGTGCTGTGCAGGTTGATTGTCGTTATCGGGCCGCGCGCTGTGCCAGATCAGGCTGCGTCGCGATAATGCGACGGCCATTGGCGCGGCTTCACGTCGGCGAGCGCCTTCGCGATCTCCGCAATATGCTCCGGCGTCGTCCCGCAGCAGCCGCCCGCGAGATTCACGAGCCCCGCCTGCGCGAACTCCTTCAGCAAGCCGGACGTCACATCGGGCGTTTCGTCGAAGCCCGTATCGCTCATCGGATTGGGCAGGCCCGCGTTGGGATAGCAGGACACATAGGTATCGCAGAGCTTCGCCAGTTCCGCGATATACGGGCGCATCAGCGCCGCGCCGAGCGCGCAGTTCAGGCCGAAGGTCAGCGGCCGCGCGTGACGCAGCGAATTCCAGAACGCCTCGACCGTCTGCCCCGACAGAATCCGTCCGGACGCGTCCGTGACCGTGCCCGAAATCATGATCGGCAGCAGTTCGCCGGTATCTTCGAACAACTGGTCCAGCGCGAAAAGCGCGGCCTTAGCGTTCAGCGTGTCGAAAATCGTCTCGACCAGAAAGAGATCGCAGCCCGCGTCGAGCAGCGCCTTCGCCTGCTCGTAGTAGGCGTCGCGCAACTCGTCGAAAGTCACGTTGCGCGCGCCCGGATCGTTCACATCGGGCGAGATGCTCGCGGTCTTCGGCGTCGGCCCGATCGCGCCCGCGACGAAGCGCGGCTTGTCCGGCGTCGAATATTTGTCGCACGCCTCGCGCGCGACCTTCACCGATTCGCGATTCATCTCGACGGCAAGTTCTTCCATGCCGTAGTCGGCCTGAGCGACGCGCGTCGCGCCGAAGGTGTTCGTTTCGACGATATCGGCGCCGGCCGCGAGGTACTGGTCGTGGATCTCGCGAATGACTTGCGGCTGCGTGATCGACAGCAACTCGTTGTTGCCCTTGATGTCGCGCGCGTAGTCCTTGAAGCGGCCGCCGCGATAGGCTGCCTCGTCGAGCTTGTAGCGCTGGATCATCGTGCCCATCGCGCCGTCGAGGATGAGAATGCGCTGTTGCAACAGCGCGGGCAGTGCCGCGCCGCGCGTGTATTCGCGGCGGGCTGCACGTATGGCGGCGGCCGGAGCGGCCGTGGCGGTTGAATTGGCGGTCTCGTTCATGACAGGCAAGGCTCGCACCAAGGTAGGAAATTAGCCTGACATTGTAGCCGCACGGCCGCGAGGCCGCCGCCGCGAGCGGCTCGCCGGGCAAGCCGCGCCCAACAGGCAAAAGCCCCGGCGCATTGCGCGCCGGGGCTTCGTGGGGGTGTCACCTATGGAGTCGATGCGGCTCTGGGCGCCGCACTCTTGACCGATTGGCCGCGTCAGTGAAGGATCACCGGCTGGTTCATCAGAACGTCGAACTGACCCAGGAACTCGTCGACATCTTCGAGCGACGGTTCTTCTTCGATCAACTTCTGGACATGTTCGCGAAACTTGGCCGCCAGCGCACCATCGATGAAGATTTCGCGCTGTGTGTTCTTGTCGACGATTTCGTATCCGCCGGCTTTCATCGCCAGATGGTTGTCCTGCGGCGGGAACTCCACAACACAATAGTTAGGGCTGTTGTAGATCATTTGCATGGCGACACTCCTTATTCCTGATTGCTCCTGGCATTCCTGCAGCATAAATGGAGCGCTTGGGTTGGAATTCAAGGGGTGGCCTCGACGTGTTGCCAGAAGCCCATCGAGGCTTTCTTTTAGACAGAACTGCGCAAAAATGTTCCGAGAAGCGCGGTAAATTGCGTGGAACTTTCGACCGGGGACAAATGCGCCGCTTCGAGTGTTTCAAAAAGCGCACCCGGCACGGTGTCGGCGATCAGCCTGGAGGCAGCATTCGGTGTGCCCGTATCGTGTTTTCCGGCCACGACGAGTGTGGGCTTCGCCACGGAACGCAGCTTTTCACGTACATCGAAATCGCGGATGGCCTCGGCGGCGCGTGCGAATCCGTCGGCTGGCGTGCGCAGGATGGTTTCGCGAATCTGTTCCACCACTTCGGGATGCCGCTGCCGGAAATCGGCGGTCAGCCATCGTTCCAAGGTGGCTTCGACGATACTCGCTGTGCCATTTTCGCGCACGGATGCCGCACGTTGCCCAAAAGTGGGACGTGCGTCCTCGGGCGTGAAGGCGGGCGCGCCGACGACGGTCAGGCTATCGACGAGCGACGCATGGTCGACGGCGAACTGCTGCGCGACCATGCCGCCGATCGACAAACCCACCACATGCGTGCTCGGTGCGCCGAGCTTGTGCAACAGTTCGGCGAGGTCGTCGGCAAGCTGTTCGATGCTGAATGCCCCGGGCGATACCGCCGTCTCGCCGTGGCCGCGCAGGTCGTAACGCAGCACGGTGAAATCGTTGCGGAAATAGCCGGCCTGCTGGTCCCACACGGACAGGTCGCCCGCCAGCTGATGGATGAAGGTCAGCCAGGGGCCGCCGCCTTCGTTGCTCAGCACATAACGCGTGTCGATACCGTTGATCGTCACCTGCATGTTGGCTCCGTAAAAATGCGGTTGCGGAACGCGCCCGTCCGACTTCCTGCTCCGGTCGTCGCTAGGGTTTCTCGGGCTGTAACGCCGTGGGCGCGGATTCGTCTGACGCATCTGGCGTGCCCGGACCGCTGGTTTCGACGCCATCGCGCGCCGGTGCGGCAGGCGGTTGCAGCTTGCCGCGCCATAGCAATTCCATCTGCAGGCCGTTCGGCTCGGTTTGCACGATGCGCGCCGGCAGCCAGCCGAGCGACGGCGCGAGCCATACGTCGATGCGCCGGCGATCGCCCTCGCGGCGCGGCAGTCGCGTGAAATGGCGCGCGCTCATCGCGCCGCCGCGCGCCTGCACGGTTTCATCGCCGATGGTTTCGAACGACCAGACCTCGTTGCTGTCGTTATCCGCGACGCTGAACTGGCGCGTGACGCCCGGCTTGTACTTGTCGGGCGCGCCGCGCACGAGGCTCGCGAGTTGCATGAAGACGCTGAAGCGGTCCTGCGCGCCATCGGCGAGCGGCTGACTCGCCGGCGTGCGCGTGTAGACGAGCTGTTTCGACTCGCGATTGAAGACCGTGACGTCGGCGGCGCGGCGGCCGCGCTGCTCGGAATACTGCTCGGGCGCGATGCCGAAGCCGTCGAGATGACCGTGGCTCGAATAGACGTAGGGGCCGACGAACGGGATCGGGATCGAAACGACCATCTCGTAGCGCTGGCCGTCGTTGATCCAGTGGATCGTGCCGGTCTGATTCATCACGCCGTTGACGAGCGTGTCGTAGCGCAGCTCGCCCGTTGGCGGGACGTCGAATTTGTCACCGGAGACGGAGGGCGCCGGTTTCGCGTTTGCAGCCGCATTCGCCGCCGCGTTCGCCGCCGATGCCGCCACGGCCAGCGACGCTGCCGCCGCGCTGGCTGCGCCAGGCGGAGCGGCGGGCTGCGCATTTGCGTCGTCGCGCGCGATGCTCAGTACGGGTGCTGCAGTTTTTGGTTGCGGCGCGGCGGGCGTCGGCGCCGGCTTCGGCGCGGCAGGCGGGGCGGGCGGCGGCGCCTGTTCGACCGGCTTGGGCGTGAGCAGCGCGACCTGCACGGGCACGTCCTCGGCGGGCGGCGGATTCGACGCGTTCCCATTGCGCCCGACCCAGCGCGCCGCACTCCAGTGCAACGCGACGACCGCGAGCAGCACCAGCGCCCAGCGGCCCCATCGGCGGGGCGGTCGGGAATCGGGCGGGCGGGGCGCGCCGTTCTGCGGCTCGCCATCGGCGGGACGCGTGCGGCGCAAGGGGAAAAGCGGCATCGGAACGGGCTTCGTGTGTGTGGCGAACGCGTGCAGAACGCGGAGAACAGGCCAAACGCTTATGACACGCCTCGCGAAAGCGACGTTCCGCGCTTTCATCGCGTTACGTTCGTCGTGTGAAGGGTGCTTGCGCTCAGCGTTCCTGCGCAGAATATCCCAGTTGATATGACAGTTCCGCCGCGCATGCACGCAGCGCGGAATCGATTTCGCCGCCCCAGCGCATATCGAACGCGCCTTCGTGTCCGAGCGCGATCAGCCCCAGCGCGAGATCGCCGTTCGAATCGAAGACGGGCGTGCAGAACGCGTGGATCGTCGGCAGCAACATGCCTTCGATGCGGGCCGCACCGTGTTCGCGCACCCCGGCGAGCAAAGGTTCGACGTCCGCCATCGTCTTGCGCGTCGCCGCGAGTTCGCGCTCGAGCAGCGCGTGGGTCTGGCTGCGCGGCAGATACGCGGCGAACAGCAGCCCGGTCGCCGACGAAAGCAGCGGCATCACGTCGCCGAGTTTCAGCGACGCCTTCGCCGGATAACTCGATTCCATCCAGTGCACGACGGTCGGCCCCTGATTGCCCCACACCGCGATGCCGACGGTCTGATCGAGCCGGTCGCGCAGTTCCGAGAGCGCGATGCGCGCGAGCTTCACGCCATCGACGCGCGCGAGCCGCGCAAGTCCCATCTGCAACGCGAAGCCGCCGAGTTCGTAGCGCCCCGACACCGGGTCCTGCGACGCGAGCCCGAGACGCTGGAAACTCACGAGGTAACGATGCGCCTTCGCCGGGCTCATGCCCGCACGCTGCGCGAGATCGCGCAGCATCATGGCGCGCGGTTCGTGGGTCAGGACATCGAGCAGCCGGAAGCCGACTTCGATCGACTGGATGCCGGAACGCGCCTTTTCTTCGCCGGCTTCGGTGGCGTCGGTGGCGTCGGAGGGGACGTCGGTTTCGTCGGCGGGTTGGGGGAATTTGGAGGACATGTGGATTTGGCGAGCGAGCGGCGTGCCCCGCCCCGGATTCACCATCGTAAAATAGATTTCCCTCATCGTCATCCCACACCACCAAGTCACCTATGAAACTTGCCACGCTGAAGGACGGCACGCGCGACGGTCAATTGATCGTCGTTTCGCGCGACCTGCGCACAGCGGCGATCGCGGATGCCATCGTCGGCACGCTGCAACGCGCGCTCGACGACTGGACCTTCTACGCGCCGCAACTGCTCGACCTCTACGAAGCGCTCAATCAGGGCCGCGCGCGCAACCCGTTTTCGTTCGATGCTAAGTCGTGCATGGCGCCGCTGCCGCGCGCGTTCCAGTGGGCCGACGGCTCCGCTTACGTGAATCACGTCGAACTCGTTCGCCGCGCGCGCGGTGCCGAGATGCCGCCCGAGTTCTGGACCGATCCGCTGATGTACCAGGGCGGCAGCGACGACTTCATCGGCCCGACGGACGACATCGTGTGCGCGTCGGAAGCGTTCGGCATCGACTTCGAGGCGGAAGTCGCGGTCATCACGAGCGACGTGCCGATGACCGCGAAGCCCGACGAAGCGCTCAGGCACGTGCGCCTCCTGATGCTCGTCAACGACGTCTCCTTGCGCAACCTGATTCCCGCCGAACTGGCGAAGGGCTTCGGGTTCTTCCAGAGCAAGCCGGCGACCGCGTTCTCACCGGTCGCCGTGACGCCCGACGAACTCGGCGACGCGTGGCGGGAAGGCCGCGTGCATCGCCCGATGACCGTGCACTGGAACGGCAAGAAGGTCGGCCAGCCCGATTGCGGCACCGACATGGTGTTCCACTTCGGCCAGCTGATCGCGCACGCGGCGAAAACCCGCAACGTGCGCGCGGGGTCGATCGTCGGCTCGGGCACGATCTCGAACAAGGACGCGAAGCGGGGCTATTGCTGTATCGCGGAGAAGCGGTGTCTCGAAACCATCGAGCACGGCGCGCCGCAGACCGAGTTCATGAAGTTCGGCGACAGCGTGAAGATCGACATGTTCGACGAAGCGGGCAAGTCGATTTTCGGCGCGATCGATCAGGCGGTCGTGGCCCTGCACGAGTGAGCCCGGCCGCGCGGCGCAACGGGTTTCGCCCGATGCGCCACGCCTGCCGGGCGCCTTACACTTGCCCGGCGGTTCGGGAATGCACGACAAAAATAACGGAGACTTCGAGATGCAGCGTTGGCGAACAGGTTTGAAACGGTGGGTGGTCGGTGTGTCGATGGCGATGTCGGCGGGCGCCTTCGCGCAGACGCCGCATGTGAAGATCGGGCTGGTGCTCTCGCTCACGGGCCCGGCGGCGTCGCTCGGCATTCCCGCGCGCGAGACGGCCGCGCTCTTGCCGAAGGAAATGGGCGGGCGTCCCGTCGACTACATCGTGCTCGACGATGCGTCCGACACTACGCAGGCCGTGCAGACCACGAAGAAGCTGATTTCCGAAGACCACGTCGACGCGATCATCGGCTCGTCGATCACGCCGAACTCGCTCGCGATGATCGACGTCGTGGCCGAAGGCGAGACGCCGATGATTTCGCTGGCGTCGTCGTCGAAGATCATCGAGCCTGTCGACGCCAAGCGCCACTGGGTATTCAAGACGCCGCAGACCGACGCGATGATGGCGTCCGCCATCGCCGAGCACGCGAGCAACCACGGCGTGAAGACGATGGCGTACATCGGCCAGGCCGACGCGCTCGGCGAGACCTTCTACGTCGAAGTCGCGAAATTCGCCCAACTGCACAAGATCGCGATGGTCGCGAACGAGCGCTTCAACCGCACCGATCCGAGCGTAACCGGCCAAATTCTCAAGATTCTCGCGGCCAAGCCGGATGCGGTCGTCGTCGGCGCGGCGGGCACGCCAGCGGCGCTGCCGCCGAAGACGCTCGCGCTGCGCGGCTACAAGGGCAAGATCTACCATAACCACGGCACCGGCAACCGCGACTTCCTGCGCGTGTGCGGCGCCGACTGCAACGGCACGTTCCTGCCGACGAGCCCGGTGCTCGTCGCTTCGCAGTTGCCCGACGATCATCCGGCGAAACGCCTCGCGCTCGCGTACATCAAGCTGTACGAGGCGCAGCACGGCGCGGGCTCGGTGTCGGCGTTCGGCTCTTATACGTGGGACGCGGGCATGCTGCTGGAACGCGCGATGCCGCTCGCGATGAAGGCGGGCGCGCCCGGCACGCCGGAGTTTCGCCGTGCGCTGCGCGACGCGCTCGAAGGCACGAAAAATTTCGCCGATACCAACGGCCTCGTGAACATGTCGGCGACCGATCACATCGGGCTCGATCAGCGCGCGCGCGTGATGGTCGAGATCAGCGACGGCAAGTGGGTGTATCAGCCGCGTTGACCGCCTTTGCAAGGAAGCGCCATGAGCGATGATCTCTCTTTTTACGCGCAGTACACGTCGCTGAAGTTGCGGCGCCATCCGCACGGCGTGCTCGAAGTCGTGATGAGCGGCGCGGGCACGAACAAGAGCGGCCTCGCCACCGCCGACGCCAACATGCACCGCGAACTCGCGGACATCTGGCGCGACATCGACCGCGATCCGGACACCCGCGTCGCGTTGATCCGCGGCGAGGGCAAAGGCTTCTCGGCGGGCGGCGATCTCGATCTCGTCGAGGCGATGGCGTCGGACTTCGACGTGCGCACGCGGGTTTGGCGCGAGGCGCGCGATCTCGTCTATAACGTGATCAACTGCAGCAAGCCGATCGTCTCCGCGATGCATGGGCCGGCCGTCGGCGCGGGGCTGGTCGCGGGATTGCTCGCCGACATCTCGATCGCCACGAAGACGGCGCGCATCATCGACGGTCATACGCGGCTCGGCGTCGCGGCGGGCGATCATGCGGCGATCGTGTGGCCGCTTTTGTGCGGCATGGCGAAGGCGAAGTATTACCTGCTGCTGTGCGAGCCGGTGAGCGGCGAGGAAGCGGAGCGCATCGGCCTCGTCTCGCTCGCGGTGGACGAGAGCGAACTGATGCCAAAGGCGATCGAAGTGGCGAACCGGCTCGCGGCCGGCTCGCAGACCGCGATCCGCTGGACCAAGTACGCGCTGAACAACTGGCTGCGCTCGGCGGGCCCGACATTCGACGCGTCGCTCGCGCTCGAATTCATGGGCTTTGCCGGTCCCGACGTGCAGGAAGGCATGCGCTCGCTGCGCGAGCGGCGTGCGCCCGATTTCCCGGGCGGCTCGCCGTTCTGAACTTCAACAGGATCATCGCGCGATGCGCGGCGTGACACTTTTCGCGCGCCGCATCGCTTATCGAAGGAGATTCGCATGACCGATTCATCCGGCGGCACGCCGCCCTTTGGCGCCTTTTCCGGCATTCCGGGCTTTTCACAGACCGACATGATGGGAAAGATGTGGGAACTGATGCGCCTGAATCCCTTCACGGCCGCGGCGATGCCAGGCGGCGCGCAGGGCGTCGGTCCGTCGCTGTCGATGATGTCCGACATGCTCGCGCCGCTCTCGAACATCGAGGAACTCGACAAGCGCGTGACCGACATGCGCGCCATCGAGCAATGGCTCAAGCTCAACCTGAACATGCTGCAATCGGCGATTCAGGCGCTCGAAGTGCAGCGCGCCACGCTCGCGACGCTGCGCGCGTTCGGCGCGTATGCGCAGTCCTCGGTGGAGAAGTCGCAGGCGCCCGCGCCCGCCGAGCGGCCGAAGGCATCCGGCTGGCCGATGACCGGCGCGACCGCGAAGACCGAAGCGCCGAAACCGGCGCCCGCGCCCGAAGCGTCGAAAGACGAGAAGCCGGAGAGCGAAGGCGCGAGCGAAACGGCGTTCGATCCTTCGGGATGGTGGAACCTGCTGCAGACGCAATTCAATCAGCTTGCGGGCATCGCGATGGCGCAGGCCGCGCAGGCGGCACAAGCCGTGACGCCGGCGGCTTCGGCTGCATCGGATGAGAAGGACGAGCGTCCGGAAGCACCGTCCGGCGCGTCCGATGCCGATGCCGATGCCGCAGCGAAAAAGGCGCCCGCAAAGAAGGCGCCGCCGCGCAAGAAATCCGAGTGAAGGCGGCTGCGGTCCGGGGAACGGCAGACGCGCAGCGCACGATGGGCGTCTCGCCGGTCACGAGCCGCCGAACCAGTTGTATCCCTGATCGACCCAGTAGCCGCCAGGAAACGTATTGGTGACGAAGATCTCCATCACGTGCTTCGGGTTCTTGTAGCCGAGCTTGGTCGGCATGCGCAGCTTCATCGGGAATCCGTATTTCGCGGGCAGCGTTGCGCCGTCGTAGGTGAACGTGAGCAGCGTCTGCGGATGCAGCGCGGTCGCCATGTCGATGCTTTCGTAGTAGTCGTCGGCGCATCTGAAGCCGATGTATTTCGCGCTCGTGTCGGCGCCCACGCGTTTCAGGAACTCGGAAAACGGCGTGCCGCCCCATCGTCCGATGGCGCTCCATCCTTCCACGCAGATGTGCCGCGTGATCTGCTCCGCGTGCGGCAGCGCGTAGAGTTCGGGCAGCGACCATGCGCGCTTGTCCGCCACGAGCCCGCTCACCTTCAGGCGAAAGTCCTCGCCATCGACTTCGGGCGCATCTTCCACGCCGTAGAACGCGTTGAATGGAAACGGCCGCGTGAGTTCGGCGTGCGTGTAGGTCGGCGCGAGCCGGGTCGGATCGTAGAGCCACGCCTGCACGCCGTCGTTCAGACGCGAGACGCGCGTGAGGAAGGTCTCGACCGACTTGTTGTCGGAGATGCCGCAGCCGGTGAGCATCGCGAGGCCGCCGAGCGACAGCAGTTGCTTGCCGAAGAGGCGTCGCGCGGGCATGTCGAGTTCGCGACGCGCGTCGATCAGGAGCGACTCGCGGTCGATGCCGGGCGCGATCGACGTCTCTTTGCGGCGAGGTTTGGAGGATGTCATCTTCCGTTCTCCAGCTCTTTTAAAGGCGCGAGCGGTCAGCGGCCGCGGATCATCGTGAGAAGCGAGCGCGGCACGAGCGCGACCATCGCCACATGCACGACGATGAACGCCACCAGCAGCGACATCGCGACGAAGTGCACGATGCGCGCGCTGTCGTAACCGCCCATCAAGTCGCGCAGGTGCGGAAACTGCACCGACTTCCAGATGACGAGACCCGACAGCACGAGCACGACGAGATCGACGATCGCGAAGAGGTACGCGAACTTCTGCACCGCGTTGTAGCGGGCAAGGTCGTCGTGGGCGAGATGGCCCGTCAGCGCGAGCCGCAGGTCGCGGAAAATCGCGCCCGGCGACACCGGCAGCAGCTTCTGAAAGAGACGGCCGGTGGCGAGGTTCATCGCGAGGTAGAAGAGGCCGTTGAAGAACAGCAGCCACATCGCCGCGAAGTGCCATTGCAGCGCGCCGCCGAGCCAGCCGCCGAGCGTGATGCCGGTGGGAATCGTGAAGCCCTTGAATATCGGCGATGCGTCGTAGATGCGCCAGCCCGACAGAATCATCAGGATGACGGCAATGGCGTTGAGCCAGTGCGAGATGCGCAGCCAGACCGGCTGAATGACGGCGGCGCGCGCGGGCGAGCCGCCGGGAATGGCTGCATGCGAGTGTTGCGCGGTCATTTTTGTTTCCTTTAAGCTGTGCGTCGTTCTGCGATTGCCCGGCAGGATGGTTCGATGAGGATTAGTCGTCGGGCGGGGCGGCGTATTACATCGCCGGGCAAGATTTTTTCGCTGCCGGCGAGCCGCGACGCATCCCCGGCCCGGTCCACCGGCGCGGCCATGTGCGACTTCCGTCAGAATCTTTTCCATCCATGAGCGAATTTCCCTCGTCCCGGTTTCAGCCCGATCTCGCGCGGCTGCGCGAGCGGCTGCTGCGCTTTGCCGTGCTGCAACTGCGCGACCGCACGGAGGCGGAGGACGCGGTTCAGGAAGCGATGCTCGCGTCGATGGCGCGCATCGGCGACTTTCGCGGTCAGGCGCAGTTCAGCACGTGGGTGTTCGCGATCCTCAAGAACAAGATAGTCGATACGTTTCGCTTACGGGCGCGTAATCTTTCCACCCCTACTTACGACGAAGAGATACCGGCGGATGCGTTCGACGCGCTCTTCGACGAGCACGATCACTGGAAGAAGAACGAACGTCCGTCGGCGTGGGGCGATCCGGAGGCGACGCTCGCGCAGACCCAGTTCTGGACCGTGTTCGAACTCTGCCTGACGAATCTCCCGCCCGCGACAGCGCGCGTCTTCATGATGCGAGAGTTCCTCGACGTGTCGGTGGACGACGTCTGCGTCGAGCTCGCCATCACGAAGACGAATTGCGGCGTGATCCTGCATCGCGCGAAGATGGCGTTGCGGCTCTGCCTGCAGAATCGATGGTTCGACGAGAAAGGTGCCTGATGCTGACCTGCAAGGAAGCGACGCAATTGATGTCGAACGACATGGACCATCGCACGACGCTTCACGAGCGCAACCAGCTTCGTCTGCATCTGATTACATGCAGCGGCTGCCGCAACTACCGGCGCGATCTGCACATGCTGCGGCGCGCGTGCCGGGGGCTCGCCGCGCGTTCCGTCGGCGGCGAGTCTTCCGGCGACTGAAGCGTTACGCGTGCACGTGCGTGAACTGGATCACGTCGGTATCCGCATGCGCGAACGCCGCGGCGCAGTAGCACAGATAAAAATCCCACAAGCGAATGTACCGTGCACACGGAGAAGCGGCCCGTTCGCGTCGCCGCAGTCGATGCGCACGAGCGTACGCCACGGCCGGCCTTCGGTCGCCCGCGCAAAGAGAAAGCGAAACGTGTGGTGCCCTTCGACCTCGCAGATCGGCGATACGTGGAACACCTTGCGGGCCGTGAGCGGCATGCCGTTCGCGATCGGACGGCCGGTGTCGGGCAGGTAGGCATGACGTTCACCGAACGTGTTGCTCACTTCGCACAGCACGGCGCGCAGTGCGCCATCGGCGCGCTCGCACAGCCAGAAGCTCACAGGGTTGAAGACGTAGCCGAGCACGCGCGGGAAGGCGCAGATGGATCTCGCCGTCCGCGTGACGGTCCTCCAGCGCGGACGGTCCGCGATCCGCACGAGCCGTGGTTGTGGCAAAAGCGCACGAGCGTGCCGACCGGAAACGCAAGCATTTGGGCGACTGGGCACGACCAGATCGCGCCTATCATCGGCAGGAGATACCACTCGTGGAATGCATCGGAGAGACGCTCGCGCGCGAAAAAGTGGCCGAGCGCCCGAGCGGCTCGGCGGGCGCATTGCCGCCGCGTTGCAGCGCGAGCGCCGTTAAGGCGCGCGACGTCCGAGAGCACGCGCAGGAACGCGGGCCGCAGCAGGTTGCGGCGCTGCGCGAAGATCGTGTTCAGGTACGTCCCGGCCCATTCGGGCGGCGGTTTGCCGAGCGAGACGGAGAACGACATGTCAGTTTCGGTCGTCGGAACGTCGAGTTCCTCGAAGAGCGCGACGAGTTTCGGATACGTGTTCGTGTGTGAACACGAGAGCGCCGATGTCCACGGCACGCGCGATGGCGCCGAGCGTGATGTCCACGGTATCGGCGTGGCCGCCGAAGGTTTCGCTGGCCTTGAAGAGCGTCGTTTCGACCGCAGTATCGCTTTGCGCGCGCCGCCACGCGCACGACAGCCCCGAAATTCCGCCTCCGATGACAGCATCTCGCATGGCAACTCCGTGGTTCGAACGGCGTGCGGCTCGCCAGAGGTGGCCGCGCTGCCTGCTTTGGGCCGCGGCCTTTCAACTTAGGCAGCGGATGCCGACGCGGAGCAGGTGGACAAACGACCTATGTTTGTCCATGATGATTACGAAAAATCGCCTATCATGGGAGCACGGATCTGACGTTACAGGCCTTTCGCGATAAGGATTTAAGCGCAGACTGCAACCGTGCAACATTATCGACTGGAACATTTTGTCCATGACAAACTTACCGGAAATCGACTCAGGGCGAGAGCCGACGGACGGCGACAACGACACGAATGAGGCGGTCGTGCCGCGCGCGGGGATCGGGATCGGGATCGGGGCGATCGCGCATGAAATCGGGCTGACGAAGGACACGCTGCGTGTCTGGGAGCGGCGTTATGGTTTCCCGCGCCCGATGCGCTCGCCGGGCGGCGAACGCCTCTACCCGCAGGAACAGGTGACGAAGCTGCGGCTGGTCAAGCGGCTGCTCGATGCGGGACACCGGCCGAGCAAGGTGCTCGTGCAGTCGATCGAGATGCTGCAGCAACTCGCTCAGGACTCGGGCGTCGGCCAGGATGCGCCGGACGTGGAACTCGACCGGCTGGTCCGCATGCTGCGCGACGGCGCCTACGACGACTTCCGTTTCGAGCTGCTCAAACGCGCGACCCGCGAAGGTCTCGAGCGTTTCGTGCTCGACATCGCGGCGCCGCTGTCGGCGCGGGTCGGCAACGCGTGGGCGGCGGGCACGCTCCAGGTCTATCACGAGCACCTGTTCAGCGAGGCGATGCAAGTGACGCTGCGCACGCTGCTGCGGCCGCTCTCCGACGCGCTGCGCGGGCGCGGCGGCCGGCCGCGCATGCTGCTCACCACGCTCACCGGCGAGAGCCACGGACTCGGCATCCTGATGGCCGAGGCGATCTTTTCGCTCAGCGAATGCGAATGCATGGGCCTCGGCACGCAGACGCCGTTGCACGACATCGTCGATGCCGTGCATGCACACAAGCTCGATATCGTCGCGCTGTCGTTCTCCGCGTCGATGCCGGCTCAGGCGGTGACGAGCGGGCTCGCCGAGTTGCGCAACCTGTTGCCGGCGGAGGTCGGTATTTGGGTCGGCGGCAGCAGTCCCGTGTTGCGCCGCAAGTTGCCGGAAGGCGTGGAACACGTGCCAGGACTGACGCCGATCGACGAGGCAGTCGCGGCCTGGAGACAGGCCGCCACGCAGGCGGCCGTGCTATAGTCGGCGGACATATTTTTGCAATTCGGCGAGCGATCTTCGAGCTCGTCCGGCGGCGCCCACGCTACCAGAAGGGCGCCCGGAGCACGCCACGCGCTCGCACTCGGAGCGGGCGAACGCAAGGCTGTCATGATCGGCGGGCACGCTGACCGGGCGGCGTCGGCTCCATTCATACCCCAGGCACAGGTTTAGCTCCTCACCCAGGTAGACAAAAAACGCAAGCGCGCCAGCCGAATGCGGCGTCGCTACAACAGGCAAGCACGGGCAAAACGTCGCAGCGGATTGCGGCGGGCGCTTATTGCCGTTTTATCGCGTCTGTGCGCCTGTTTCCCGCGTAAAATTGAAAGCTTGGTTGTTCGGCGCGACGTGGCACGCCGCAAGGCAAAGTTGTCCATGCGCGCCGGGCCGAAAGTAACTACAGACAGAATCTCGCACTAAGCGGCAGATCAGGGGTGGACCTATGAACACCATGCTTTATCCGGAACTTTATAAATCGCTGGAATCGGTTCGTTGGGATATGGAGAAAGATATCCCCTGGGACAAGTTCGATGCATCGCTGCTGACGGACGAGCAGGCGAAGACCATCAAGATGAACGCGATCACCGAATGGTCCGCACTTCCCGCAACCGAAATGTTCCTGCGCGACAACCATCATGACAGCGATTTCTCCGCGTTCATGAGCGTGTGGTTCTTCGAGGAACAAAAGCACTCGCTCGTGCTGATGGAGT
This sequence comes from Caballeronia sp. LZ024, assembly GCF_031451455.1. Classification (NCBI taxonomy): domain Bacteria; kingdom Pseudomonadati; phylum Pseudomonadota; class Betaproteobacteria; order Burkholderiales; family Burkholderiaceae; genus Caballeronia; species Caballeronia sp. LZ024. The sequence continues at coordinate 236,343 of NZ_JARUXL010000001.1, forward strand.
ATCTGCGCCGCTTCAAGCCGGAGATGGTGCCGACGGAAGAAGAACTGCACGCCGTGCGGTTCGAATTCGATCCGGCGCCGCCGCTCGAAACGCTGATGCTGCACTTTTGCGGCGAAATTCGCCTGAATCACTGGTATCGCCGTGCCGCCGAATGGCACACCGAGCCGGTCATCAAGGCCATCTACGAAACCATTTCCCGCGACGAAGCGCGTCACGGCGGCGCGTATCTGCGTTACATGAAGAAGGCGATGGCGACCGCCGGCGATACCGCGCGCGCGGCATTCGCGAAGATCGGCGTGCTGATGGCGTCGGCGCGGCGCACGGAAAAGCCGCTGCATCCGACGAACCTGCACGTCAATCAGGCGCTCTTCCCGCGCGACACGATCCAGTCGCGCCTGCCCGACCCGGAATGGCTCGAACGCTGGCTCGACGACCAGATCCGCTTCGACGACAGCTGGGAAAAGAAGGTTGTCGAACGAATCCTGCACAACCTGTCGATCCTGTTCGAGCGCTCGTTCGCGACCGCGCAGGAACTGAACCGCTATCGCAAGGAAGTGGTGCAGCGCCTGCAGGCGGCGCCGGGTTCGGCGGAGCAGCCGGCCTGAAGGCTCGCGTCGTGCGATCGCGATGAATCGACAGCCCGCCGGGTTCGCCCGGCGGGCTGTTTCATTTGGGCGCCGTGGCAAAATCCTTCTCTTCCGATAGAACCGACCACCGCCATGCCCGCCATTTTCGAACGCAAGATCACCACGCGCGATGCACTCGCCGCGCTCCGCCCGAGCCTCGCCGGCCCGGTCGTGTTCACCAACGGCGTCTTCGACATCCTGCATCGCGGCCACGTCACGTATCTGGCCGACGCGAAGGCGCTCGGCGCGACGCTCATCGTCGGCGTGAACAGCGATGCCTCCGTGCGCACGCTCGGCAAGGGCGACGATCGCCCGATCAATCGCGAAGACGACCGCATGGCGCTGCTGGCGGCGCTGGAAAGCGTCGACTGGGTGGTGAAGTTCGGGGAATCGACGCCGCTTCAGCTGATCGAAGCGCTGCGCCCGGACGTGCTCGTGAAGGGCGGCGATTACGACATGGACACGCTCGCCGAATCGGCGGCGGTGCGCAGCTGGGGCGGCCGCGCGCTCGCGATCGCGTTCGAGCACGACCGCTCGACGACCGCGCTGCTCAAGAAGGTCCGCGCGCAGTAACGGAGTGCGCGGCGCGCTTACTTCCCGAGCGGCGTCGACTGCACGGGCGCGGAGGGCGCCGGACCGCCGACCACCGGCTGATCGCCGGCGTCTTCGGGTCTGAGCGGACGCACCGCCAGCGAGTCCGGCCGCACCTGCTGCAACAGATGATGCGGCTCGCGCCCGCCCGCCGAGGGCAGCGGGCCGAACGCGCCGCGCGCGACGGCGAACATCAGCAGATTGGCGATGATGAGAATGGCGACGAGCCAGCGCAGCATGTCGGATGCTCCGTCAGGAAAGGTTGCGTGCGGCGGCGTCGCGGGCGATCAGCGCGAGTCCGGCCAGCACGAGTGAATCGTGGCGAGTATGCGACACGTCGAGCGCGCCGGCGATCTCGCTCGCGGCACCGCCGCCGAGCACGAGCCGCACGTCGCTCTGCCAGTCCGCGCGCAGGTCCTGCCACGCGCGCTCGATCAGCCCGGCCTGCGCGAGCAGGCATCCCGACGAAAGCGCTGCGCGCGTGTCGGTCGCGAAGACGCTGCGGGCCTTCAAAGGCTCGTGGTCGAGCGCGCGGCGCGCGGCCGCGGTGTCGAGCGTCGGCAGCTGCGCAGTGTGCGTGCCGAGCGAATGCATCATCAGCGACCAGCCCGGCGCGATCAGGCCGCCCGTGAACGTGCCGTCGGCGCGCAGGGCTTCGAGCGTCGTCGCGGTGCCGAAGGTCGCGATCAGCAGGTTTTCGCCGGGAAACGCGGCATGTGCGCCGATCAGGCCGCACCAGCGGTCGCTGCCGAGCGACGCGAATTCGGCATAGCCGTTCGTCACGCCGCACTGGCGCGCCTTGGCGCGCACCGTCGTGCGCACGAGGCCCGGCCAGCGGGCGTCGAGCATCGCGTCGATGCGCTTTGCCGCCGGTTCTCCCGCCACATTCGATATCCACGCGTCGCGCGGCAGCGGCACGGCGGCCCAGTCGGGCTGCGCGTCATGATCGAGCGCGCCGCTCGCGAGCGCGGCGCCGTTCCCGTCGATCAGCGACCATTTGATCCGGCTGTTGCCCGCGTCGATCAAAAGCCGCGCCGTTTCATCGGCCATGCCGCTCATGGACGCGATTCCGTGAGCCGCAGGCTGACGTCGCCCGTCGCGGCCGTGCGCAGGCCTTCGGGCGTGTCGATCTGCAACTGGCCACGATCGTCGACGCCCGCCGCGATGCCGCGCGCCACTTCCACGCCCTGTTCGAGCAGCACGACTTCGCGGCCCGCATACGCGTGCGCCGCGAGCCACGACGCTCGGAACGGCCGGAAACCTTCGGCGGAAAAGCGCGTGAGCGTGGCGTCGAGTGCGTTCAGGAGCGCAGCGAGCGTGTCGGTGAGATTGGCGTTCGGCCACGCCCGCGACAGCGACGCCGGCGCATTGCCCGGCGCCGGCACGGCGGCGCTGCCCTGGCGGTTGGCTTCGTCGACCTGTGCGGCGAGTTCCGCCGCGCCGTGCAGATTGATGCCGATGCCGATCACGACCGCCGTCGCCTGCGGCGTGCTCCACGCGGTTTCGATCAGGATGCCGGCGAGCTTGCCGTCGTCGATCAATACGTCGTTCGGCCACTTCAGCGCGAGCCGCGCGGACGCCGAGAGCGGCAGGCGCGACAGTGCGTCGAGCACGCCCGTGCCGACGGCGAGACTCAGCCCGGCGAGGCCCTCGATCGGGCGCGCGATCACGCACGCAATCGAAAGGAGCAGCGCGTTGCCCGGCTCCGCGACCCACGGACGGCCGCGCCGTCCGCGCCCGGCCGTCTGCGAATACGCGACGCGCACGAGCGGTTCCAGCCCGCTCTGGCCGGCCGACGGATCGCGCGGGCGTTGCTTCACGCGCGCCATCAGGTCGGCGTTGGTGGAGCCGGTTTCATCGACGATCTCGACGGGCCAGTCGCGCACCGGCCGCGCGAGGAGCGTCGCGAGCCGCTCGCGGTCGATGCGCCAGGCGGCGTCGAGCGGAAAAGGCGAGTGTGGAGAGTTCATGATTCGCATTGTAGCCGCGCGCGCGGCCGTCCGAACGCCAGTCGGCGCGGCCGCCCGAGGCCGGTGCGGCCGCGTCGATAGGCTCATTTCGAACATAAAGCTTCGTTACAATGTGTGCTCCCTTTCCGCCGAGCGATTCGATCCTTGAACTTCGACACTCCGCCCCGCCTGCGAGTGGAAGCCGGTCAGCAGGGCAAGGTGGTCCGGCTCTCCGGCCAGTGGACGGCGCTCGCGCTCGCGCGCGACCGCGCGAAGAGCGGCGTGACGCGGCGGCTGCGCGCGATCGGCCGCGAATCGATCCGCAACTGGGACCTGCTCGCGATCGAACGGCTCGACCACGTCGGCGGACAGGCGCTGTGGCGCATCTGGGGGCGGCGCATGCCGGAAACGGTCGCGCTCTCGGACACGCAGCGCGAGATTTTCGAGCGCGTCGCGCTGCTCGACGCCGAGCGCGAGGAACCGGAAGCCGTCGATCGCACCGATCCCGTCACGCGCTTCGGCCTTCTGCTGTTCTCGTTTTTCGAGCATCTGTACGGCGGCCTCGCGATGTTCGGCACCTTCGTGATCGACCTGATCGGCCTCGTGCGGCGTCCGAAACGCATCCCGTGGACGGAAATCTCCGCCAATGTCTATAGCGCCGGCACGCAGGCGCTCGCGATCACCGCGCTCGTCGCGTTCCTGATCGGCATCGTATTGAGTTATTTGTCCGCGCAGCAATTGCGCGTGTTCGGCGCGAACCAGTACATCGTGAATATTCTCGGGCTCTCCGTGATTCGCGAACTCGGGCCGGTGCTGTCGGCCATTCTGGTCGCGGGACGCTCGGGTTCCGCGATCACCGCGCAGATCGGCGTGATGCGCGTGACCGAGGAACTCGACGCGATGCAGGTGATGGGCATCCCGCACGGCCTGCGCCTCGTCTTGCCGCGCGTGATCGCGCTCGGCATCGCGATGCCGCTGCTCGTCATGTGGACCAACATCATCGCGCTGTCGGGCGGCGCGCTCGCGGCGAAACTCGTGCTGTCCATCGACGTGTCGTTCTTCGTGCGCTCGCTGCCGAGCGTCGTGCCGATCGCGAACCTGTGGATCGGACTTGGCAAGGGCGTCGTGTTCGGCATGCTGATCGCGCTCGCCGCGTGCCATTTCGGGTTTCGCATCAAGCCGAATTCGGAGAGCCTCGGCGAAGGCACGACCACGTCGGTCGTCACCTCGATCACCATCGTGATTCTCGCGGACGCCGTGTTCGCGATCCTGTTCCAGAACGTGGGCCTCTGATGTCGACCACTCTCGCCACTGCCGTGCGCCACCAGCCGCCGCCCGTCATCGCGGAGCCGGTGATCGAGTGCGAGGACGTCACGAAGCGCTACGGGCGCACGGTGATCCACGAACATCTGAACCTCGAGGTGCGGCGCGGCGAGATCGTCGCGCTCCTCGGCGGCTCGGGCTCGGGCAAGACGACGCTCGTGAGGCAGATACTCGGCCTCGAATCGCCGACCTCGGGCCGTATCCGCGTGCTCGGCGAGGAATGGGCGAGCATGGACGAAGAAACCGCGCGCATGCTGCGCACGCGCTCCGGGATGATGTTCCAGCAGGGCGCGCTGTTCTCGTCGCTGTCGGTGTACGACAACATCGCGCAGCCGTTTCGCGAACTCGGCAAGATTCCCGAGGATCTGATCCGCGAATTCGTGATGCTGAAACTGGAGATGGTCGGGCTGTCGTGCAAGCACGCGAGCAAGATGCCGTCGGCGCTGTCGGGCGGGATGGTGAAGCGCGTCGGCATCGCGCGGGCGATCGCGCTCGAACCGGAACTGCTGTTTCTCGACGAACCGACCGCCGGCCTCGATCCGAAGGCGTCCGACGAATTCGTCGACCTGATCGCGACGCTGCATCGCGCGCTCGGGCTGACGGTCATCATGGTCACGCACGATCTCGACACGATGGTCGCGCTCTCGACACGGGTCGCGGTGCTCGCCGAGCGGCGCGTGCTGGTCGCGGCGCCGGTGGAGGAAGCGGTGGCGGTCGATCATCCGTTCATCCGCGAATATTTCCTCGGCCGGCGCGGGCGGCGCGCGTTGCAGGCGCTGCCGTCCGAGCGGCGCGCGCGGCTTCCGGCCGTCGCGCTGGAGGAAGCGCCGCTCGGCCTGAAGTGATGCGGCAAGCGCGGTAAGGGCTCATCCAAGAGCGAGTAGGAAGAAAAGGAACCTGTCGATGGAAAACAAATCCCATGCGTTCTGGGCTGGCCTCTTCACCATCGTCCTCGTGGCGGCGATCGCGTTCGCGGCGTTCTTCTTCAACGTCGACCGCACGGTGCGCGTGCCCTACGACCTGATCGCGCGCACCAACGTGACCGGCCTCTTCACCGATGCCGCCGTGCGTTATCGCGGCTTGGGCGTCGGCAAGGTGGAGTCGATCCGCTTCGACCGCGCGCATCCGGGACAGATCAGGATCCGCATTCAGGTCGACAAGAACGCGCCGATGACCCATTCCACCTACGCGACGCTCGGTTTCCAGGGCGTGACCGGCATCGCGTTCGTGCAACTCGACGATACGGGCAAGGACACGCGCGACCTGCCTTCGTCGGTGAAGGAAGTGGCCGAGGTGCCGATGCGCCCGGGCATCTTCGACCAGCTCCAGCAGCGCGGCGACGTGATCCTGCGCAAATTCGAGCGCCTTGCCGACGACGCGGACAAGTTCCTCGCCGACGACGTCCGCGACCAGCTGATGGCGACGACGAAAAGCCTGAAGGGCGCGGCGGACGGCATCGCGACGCTCGCGAGCCAGGTCGGGCCGGCGACCGCGCGCCTGCCGCAGACGCTCAACCGGCTCGACAACGCGCTCGCGTCGACCAACACACTGATCCAGAGCCTGAACCGGCCGGACGGGCCGTTCGTGTCGAACCTGAACAAGGCGGGGACGGCGGCGGAGCAGGCGGGCGTCGCGCTCGCCGACATGAACGATTCGCTGCGCGAGCTGTCTGCGCGAGTCGGCTACGAGACGCTGCCGCGCGTGAATTCCTTCGCCGACGACGTCAGCAGCGCCGCGCGCTCGATCGACCGCGCCGCCGATACCTTCAGCACGAATCCGCGCAGCGTGCTGTTCGGCGCCCCCGCGCAGGCGCCCGGGCCGGGCGAGCCGGGCTTCACGTGGCCGGCGAAAGCGGGGCAATGAGCCGTAAATGAAAGCCGAAAGCGGTGGATTGGCGGGCGTATCGAGGCGTGTTCGTCGGTTTGCCTTAAAATTTGGCGCGCTAAAGTCTGACGCTTGACGTTTTTTTGCATCGAATCCGAGGAACTGTGATGCCACCCATGAATTTCGACGCGATGCGGACTCTTCGCTCGCTGCCGCGGCGCTGCGGTTTTCCCCTTGTCCTCGCCGCGTTTGCCGCGGCGGCGCTGTCCGGCTGCGCGTCGGGGCCGCCCGCGGCGGTTTCGAATATCCGCTACGACCTCGGCGCGCCGCCCGCGTTGGGCACGCCCGGCAACATGCCGCCGATGAAGGTGGTCGGCGTGGCCGCGCCGCGCGATCTCGATTCCGACGCGTTCGTCTATCGCCTGCAATACGCCGACGCGCAACGCACCGGCGTCTATTCGAACAGCCACTGGACGATGCCGCCCGCGCAACTGCTGACGCAGCGCCTGCGCTCGGCGCTGTCGGCGCGCGGCCCCGTGCTGACGGGCGCCGACACCGTGCGCGCGCCGCTGCTCGAAGTCGAACTGACCGGCTTCGAGCAAGTGTTCGACGCGCCCAACGAAAGTCACGGGCTCGTGTCGGTGCGCGCGACGCTCTCGCAACAGGGCCGCGTGATCGGCCAGCGCACGTTCATGGCGCGCGCGCCCGCGAGCACCGGCGACGCCGCCGGCGGCGCACAGGCGCTCGCCGCCGCCGCCGACGAACTCATCGCGCAGATGACCACCTGGCTCGGCGTGCAGCCGCTCGTCGCTTCGCAATGACGCACGGGCCCAGCGCCGCCGGCCGGCGCGCGCCCCGCACGGGCGGCCGATGACCACAAAGCAGTGGCAGCGCCGCCCGTCGGCCTTCGCGCGACAGGCGCTCGCCGTGTACGCGGCGCTCGTGGTGTACGGATCGCTGTATCCGTTTTCCGGCTGGCGCTCGCTCGGCCTCGCGCCGTTCGCGTTTCTCACCGATCCGCTTCCGCAATACGTGACGGCGTTCGACGTCGTGACGAACGTGCTCGGCTACATGCCGCTCGGCGCGCTCGTCGTGCTTGCGCTGTATCCGCGCTGGCGCGGCGCGGCTGCGGTCGCGGCCGCGTTCGCGGGCGGCGCGCTGCTTTCCGGCGCGATGGAATCGATCCAGACGTATTTGCCGACGCGCGTCGCGTCGAATCTCGATCTCGCGGCGAATGCGCTCGGCGCGCTGATCGGTGGCGTGCTGACGGCGCCCGCGACCAGCATGCTGCTCGATCGCGGCGTGTTGCGGCGAATCCGCTTCACGTGGTTCGAGCGCGACGCCGCCTACGTGCTCGGTCTGTCGGCGCTCTGGCCGTTCGCGACGCTCTTTCCCGCGCCCTATCTGTTCGCGCTCGGCGACCTGCCTCATGTGCTCTGGGACGGCCTCGATCCGTCGATGCAGGACGCGATCCTCGCGTGGACGCCCGCCGCGTGGGACATCGGCGGCTGGCTCGACGACTTCGCCGGCCTCCTGCCCGACGATTCGTGGGAAGCGCTGATCACGTCGTGCAACCTCTTCGCCGCGCTCGTGCTCGCGACGCTGTACAGCCGCGAGCGCGCGCCGCGCATGCGGCTGATGCTCGCGCTCCTCACGCTGACGCTCGGCGCGAAGGCGGGCGCGTCGTTCCTGCAATCGCGCGCGGGTCTCACGTTCGACTGGGCGACCGACGGCGCGCTCGAAGGCATCGCGATCGGCACGCTCGCCGCGATGGTCTCGCTCGCGCTGCCGCGCGCGCTGCGCGCGGCGCTCGCGGGCGCCGCGCTGGTGATCGCGCTCGCGCTGGTGAACGTGCTGCCGGTGAATCCCTACTTCGATATCGTGCTCGCCGACTGGCGGCAGGGGCGCTACCTGCACTTCAATGGCCTCGCGCACTGGCTTGCCTGGGTGTGGCCTTATGCGGCGCTCGGCTGGCTCGCATCGGTCGCGGAGCGCGCCTGGCTTGCGCGGCGGCGGCGCGGCGGCGATCGGGATCGCTCGCTATAATCGACCGACACTCTTTCACGCCGACGCTCATGGATTCCTTCTACAAGTATCACGTCTTCTTCTGCCTGAACCAGCGCGAGCCGGACGCGTCGCGCCCGAGCTGCGCGAACTGCAACGCACAGGCCATGCAGGAATACGCGAAAAAGCGCGTGAAGAAGCTGGGGCTCGCGGGCGACGGCCGTGTGCGCATCAACAAGGCGGGGTGTCTGGACCGTTGCGAGCTGGGGCCGGTCGTCGTCGTGTATCCGGAAGGGACGTGGTACACCTACATCGACGAAACCGATATCGACGAGATCGTCGATTCGCATCTCGCGAACGGCAAGATCGTCGAGCGGCTTCTCATCGACCAACCGGCCTGACGCGGCGCCTTCCATGAACGCACACACCGAGAAATTCCTGATCGACGGCCCGGCGGGCAAGATCGAAGTCGCGCTCGACCGCGCCGAAGGCACGCCGCGCGGCATCGCGCTCGTCGCGCATCCGCATCCGCTCTTCGGCGGCACGATGGACAACAAGGTCGCGCAGACGCTCGCGCGCACCTTCGTGCAGCTCGGCTACACGACGTACCGCTCGAACTTTCGCGGTGTCGGGAAGACCGAGGGCGAGCACGACAACGGCATCGGCGAGCGCGACGACCTGCGCGCCGTCATCGACCACATGCGCGCCGACCCGGGCCAGGCCGACGTGCCGCTCGTGCTCGCGGGCTTTTCGTTCGGCACCTTCGTGCTCTCGCACGTGGCGAAAGCGATGCGCGACGCGGGGCAGGCGATCGAGCGGATGGTGTTCGTCGGCACGGCGGCGAGCCGCTGGCAAGTCGCCGAGGTGCCGGAGGGCACGCTCGTGATCCACGGCGAACTGGACGACACCGTGCCGATCCAGTCGGTCTACGACTGGGCGCGGCCGCAGGAACTGCCGGTCGTCGTGATTCCGGGCGGCGAGCATTTCTTCCATCGCAAGCTGCATATCCTGAAGCGCGTGATCGTCGACGCCTGGCGTTAAGGCGCGCGATCTTTCGAATCCGAAAAGCACGGCGCAAGCCTCCCGAAGGCTCTGCGCCGTTTTTTCTGCGTGCCCGAAAAATATGCACATTCGCGGGACATCAGGCCGTATCCGAAGCAAAAGCGCATCGCGCGACGCGTATAATGGCGCAGAATTTTTGCGCTGAATGCCGAGGCGTTCAGCGTGTCGCTCGAGCACACGGCGCCTTCGTCGCGCCACCGCTTGGCCGCTTGAGAACCGATCGCGCGACCGTCTGTCCAACCAGCGCTTCTTTTCGCTGCGCCCGCGGCATCCGCTGGCGCCCACGTCGAATCGACGCGCTCATCTGGCCCGAACGTCCGCCTGTTCAACCCGCGCTTCGCCCGTCCTCAAATGAAAGCCGACGAAGCGCCGATGCCTTTTCTGCCGACCCGACCCTATGCGCTTTTCCCCTTCCGGCCTGTCCTTTTTCATTCCCGAAGTGTCCCAACGCGTTTTGCATCGCGCCATTGCCGCCGCGATCGTGCTGCCCGCCACGCTTGCCGCCGCGAGCGCTTTCGCGCAGGTGCCGCCGCCCGACGTGACGGCGCGCTCGTGGGTGCTCGTCGATGCCACGAGCAACCAGGTGCTCGCATCCGGCAACCCGGATGAGCGCTCGGAACCCGCGTCGCTCACGAAGCTGATGACCGCGTATCTCGTCTTCGATGCGCTGAAGTCGAAGAAGATCAACATGGACCAGACCGTGATGCCGAGCGAGGCCGTGCGCCGCGTGCGCACCGACGAGTCGCGCATGTTCATCGAAGCGAACAAGCCGGTGACGGTTCACGATCTCGTCTACGGCATGATCGTGCAGTCGGGCAACGACGCGGCGATCGCGCTCGCGGAACTCGTCGGCGGCAGCGAGCAGAACTTCGTCGGGCTGATGAACGCGGCGGCCAAGCGCATCGGCATGAAGAACACCAACTTCGCCGACGTCAACGGCATGCCCGATCCGCAGCACTACACGACGGCGGGCGACCTGGCCGTGCTCTCGACGCGCCTCATCCGCGACTTTCCCGAGTACTACAAGATCTTCTCGGAGCGCGACTTCACGTATAACAAGATCAAGCAGCCGAACCGCAACCGCCTGCTGTGGCTCGATCCGACCGTCGACGGCCTGAAGACCGGCCACACGAAGGCGGCCGGCTACTGCCTGATCGCGACGTCGAAGCGCCCGCTCAACGGCGTGCCCGACGCGAGCCGGCGCCTCGTCGCCGTGATGATGGGCGAGCCGAAGGAGCACAACCGCGTGCAGGACAGCCTGAAGATGCTGAACTACGGCTACACCGCCTATGACGCGATGCGGCTCTACAAGGCCGATCAGGTGATCGAATCGCCGCGCATCTACAAGGGCGCCGAGAACAACGTGAAGGCGGGCGTCTCGACGGACCAGTACATCACCGTGCCGAAGGGCATGGCCGACAAGGTGAAACCCACGGTCACGCACAACGCGCTGATCGTCGCGCCGGTCAAGAAGGGCCAGCAGATCGGCACCGTCAAGATGATGGCGGACGGCAAGGAGCTCGCGCAGTTCCCGCTCGTCGCGCTGCAGGACGTGCCGGAAGCGGGTATCGCCGGGCGCCTGTGGGATTCCGCGCTGATGTGGTGGGACAAGCGCAAGCAATAAGGCAAGGAGCCGTCGCCATGAGTGCTGATCTCGATCCCGTCGTCTATCTGAACGGCGAGTGGGGCCCGTTGTCCGAAGCGCGCATTCCGGTGCTGGATCGCGGTTTCATCTTCGGCGACGGCGTGTATGAAGTCGTGCCGCTCTACGCCACGCCGCAAGGCCGAGCGCCGTTCCGGCTCACGCAGCATCTGGCGCGGCTCGCGCGCAGTCTCGGCAAGATCCGCATCGACAACCCGTTCGACGACGCCGGCTGGCGCGCGCTGATCGCACAGGCGCTCGAAGCGAATCGCGGCGACGGCGACGCGCTCGTGTATATCCAGGTGACGCGCGGCGTCGCGAAACGGCGCGGCCACGCCTTTCCGGCCGGCATCACGCCGACCGTCTTCGTGATGGTCAATCCGCTCGCGTTCCCGAGCGACGCAAGCCGCGCCGAGGGCGCGCGCGCCGTCACCGCGGAAGACAAGCGCTGGCTGCATTGCGACATCAAGTCGGTTTCGCTGCTCGGCAACGTGCTGATGGCGCAACACGCGGCGGAAAACGACGCGCTCGAAACCATCCAGTTGCGTGATGGCCTGCTGACGGAAGGGTCGTCGTCGAATGTGTGGATCGTGAAGGGCGGCAAGCTCTTCGGCGCGCCGCGCGGACCGCGCATTCTTGAAGGCATCCGCTATGCGCTCGTCGAGGAACTGGCGGCGGAGGCGGGCATCGCGTTCGAGGAACGCGACATCACCGAAGCCGAATTGCGCGACGCCGACGAAATCATGATCAGTTCCGCGACCAAGGAAGTGATGCCGATCACCGTGCTGGACGGCGAGCCCGTCGGCGAAGGCCGGCCCGGCGCGATCTATGCTGCATTGTATGACGCCTATCAGCGGGCAAAGGCGCGCGAACTCGCGGACTGGACCGCGCGCGTCAAGTGAAGGAGAACGCCATGACTACCCCCGATACCCCACAATCCATCGACGACCTGTTCGACTTTCCCTGCGATTTCCCGATCAAGGTAATGGGCAAGACGCATCCGGATTTCCAGGACACGATCGTCACGGTGATCCGCGAGCACGACGGCGAATTCGACGTGACGCGCGTCGAAACCCGGCCGTCGTCCGGCGGCAATTACACCGGCCTCACCTGCACGGTGCGCGCGCAAAGCCGCGCCCATCTGGACGACATCTACCGCGCGCTCACCGGCCATCCGATGGTCAAGATAGTGCTTTGAGTGTCGCCTCGGGCGCATCGCACGCGGCCGGCGTGCATTCGTAGGTGCGCCTGAACTGCTCCGCCTCGTCGAAAATCCACGCACGGAAGTCCTGCACCCGCTTCGTCTTCAGAATCGAGGTCGGGCAGACGAAGAAATAGGTCCAGGGACTCGGTCCGTCGATATTGAAGAGCCGCACGAGCCGCCCCGCGATGATCTCGTGCATCGCGAGCGAGCGGCGCACCAGCGCGATTCCCTGGCCGTCGATGGCCGCCTGCAGCAAATTCGACGAATCCTCATACAGAACGCCGCGCTTGGGCTCGGGCAGGTCGGTGAGCCCGGCGGCGTCGAACCAGGGACGCCACAGCTCGTCGTTCGAGCGCAAGAGCGGCATGCCGGCGAGATCGGCCGGCGTGCGCGGCAGCTTCCCGCCGTTGAAGCGCGGCGAACAGGCGGGGAAGAACACTTCGTCGAGCAGCTTCTCCGCGTGCACCCCCGAATATTTGCCCTGACCGAAACGAATCGCGACATCGACGTCGTCGCGCGTGAAGTCGGTGAGCGCGTTCGTCGACAGCAGTTCGAGGTCGATTTCCGGATGTTTTTCGATGAAGCTGCCGACGCGCGGCGTCACGAAGCGCGCCGAGAACGACGACAGCATCGACACGACGAGCCGCCGGTCGCGATCCCCGGAGCGCAGCTTGCGCGTGGCGTCGGCGAGCGCGACGAGCGCCGCGCGGACTTCGGCGGCGTACTGACGGCCGCTGTCGGTGAGGCGCACGCGCTTGCCGTCGCGGGCGAAGAGCGACACGCTCAGTTCGGCTTCGAGCGCCCGGATTTGATGGCTGACGGCGCCGTGCGTGACGAAGAGGTCGTCGGCGGCGCGCGAAAAGCTTTCGTGGCGCGCGGCGGCTTCGAAGGCACGCAGGGCGTTGAGGGCGGGAAGCTGGCGAAGGTCCATGACAGATCGAAGTATGTTGATCGGGTACATCACTCGCTTCGCTAATCTACCTCACATAGCGAAGAAAATTGCTCGTTTTGCTCCCAGCCTTGCTGCGCCTAGGATTGTAGTCAGCAAAGCCAATCTTCACGGAGCAGATCATGCGAGAAATATCCACAAACGTCGTCTTCGAAATCCGTCCCGGCGAAACGGTGCCGATGCGCATCGCGCGCGGCACGCGGCTCACGGTGCAGGGCGCCGCGGTCTGGGCGACGCGCAGCAACGATACCGAGGACTACTGGCTCGCCCCCGGCGACAAGCTCAAGCTGCGCGAACGCGAGCGGCTCTGGCTTTCCGTCGAAGGCGAACGGCCCGCGCAGGTCGTCTTCACGATCGCGGCGCGCCCCGACCGGCGGGCGATCGGCTGGATCGCGAAGCGTTTCGACCGGATGTTCGATCGCTTCCGCTCGGGCTTGCGGACCATCTGAGCGCCGTCCGCGCGGATTCATCGGCGGCGGGCGTTGCACGATTTCGGTAAACTAACGGGATCATGTCCGCCACGCCGCTCCGCGCTCCTTTCGATTCGAACCCCGCCGCGGCGACCGTCAGCGGTTGCGCCGCGCATCCGGTCACGCTGCGCTGGCGCGGCCTCGAACCCTACGCGCAAAGCTTTGACGCGATGCGCGCCTTCACCGACGCCCGCACGCCCGACACGCCCGATGAAATCTGGCTCGTCGAGCATCCGCAGGTGTTCACGCTCGGCCTCGCGGGCGATCCCGCGCACCTCCTGATCGCCGACAGCGGCATTCCGCTCGTCAAAGTGGATCGCGGCGGGCAGATCACGTATCACGGGCCGGGGCAGGTCGTCGCGTATCTGCTGCTCGATCTGCGCCGCCGGAAGCTGATGGTGCGCGAACTCGTGCGCCGGATCGAGCAGGCCGTGATCGAAACGCTCGCGGCGTATAATCTGGCGACTGATCGTAAGGCTGGCGCGCCGGGTATCTATATCTCACGACCGTTCGAAAACCAGCTCGCGGACGGCGCCGATGCCGCGCTCCACGGCCTGCACGAAGGCGCGAAGATCGCCGCGCTGGGTCTGAAGATTCGCAACGGCTGCAGCTATCACGGCGTGAGCCTGAACGTGCGGATGGACCTGAAGCCGTTCCTCGCGATCAATCCATGTGGCTATGCGGGACTCGAAACAGTCGACATGGCGACGCTCGGCGTCGCGGCCAGTTGGCACGAAGTGGCCGGGCGTCTCGCAGACCGGCTAACCCACCACATCGACGGCGCCCCCGCCGCCGCTCAACCGCAGAACGGCCTGACCGTCTGAATGGATCGACCGAATGACTGACGCAACCGGAAACCTGGCTGGCGAACTCGCCGCTTCTCCGACTCCCGCCGCCTACGACGCCACGGCCAAGCAGAAGGCGCAGGCCAAGACGGCGCGCATTCCGATCAAGATCGTCCCGATCGAAAAGCTGAAGAAGCCCGAATGGATTCGCGTGAAGGCGGCGACCGGCAGTTCGCGTTTCTACGAGATCAAGCAGATCCTGCGCGAGCACAACCTGCATACCGTGTGTGAAGAAGCGAGTTGCCCGAATATCGGCGAATGCTTCGGCAAGGGCACCGCGACGTTCATGATCATGGGCGACAAGTGCACGCGCCGCTGCCCGTTCTGCGATGTCGGCCACGGTCGTCCCGATCCGCTCGATGCGGAAGAACCGCTGAATCTCGCGCGCACGATCGGCGCGCTGAAACTGAAGTACGTCGTGATCACGAGCGTCGATCGCGACGACCTGCGTGACGGCGGCGCGGCGCATTTCGTCGAGTGCATCCGGCAGGTGCGCGAGCATTCGCCCCAGACGCGCATCGAAATCCTGACGCCGGATTTCCGCGGCCGTCTCGATCGCGCGATCGGCATTCTGACCGCCGCGCCGCCCGACGTGATGAACCACAATCTCGAAACGGTGCCGCGTCTCTACAAGGAAGCGCGACCGGGCTCGGATTACCACCATTCGCTCAAGCTCTTGAAGGACTTCAAGGCGCTGCATCCGGATGTCGCGACGAAATCGGGCCTGATGGTCGGACTGGGCGAAACCGAAGAGGAAATCCTTCAGGTGATGCGCGACCTGCGCGCGCACGACGTCGACATGCTGACGATCGGGCAGTATCTGCAACCGTCGGAGCATCATCTGCCGGTGCGTGCGTATGTGCATCCCGATACCTTCAAGATGTACGAGGAAGAGGCGTACAAGATGGGCTTCACGCACGCGGCCGTCGGCGCGATGGTGCGTTCGAGCTATCACGCGGATCAGCAGGCACACGACGCGGGCGTCGTCTGATTCAGCGCCGCGAACCGGCGAGACAAAAAACCCACGGTGACGTGGGTTTTTTTCGCCCCCGCGCTTTTCGGATTTGCCGACGAATGTCTCTGCGATGCGTTCCGCCCGGCGGTCGAAAAACTCCGGGAAAGCCCGTAGATAAAGGCGCTAAGGGAAAACCCGAGGGTCGTCCGGATCGTCGGACGAGGTCGTTCCGGAATTCCGGAAAGCCGGATCGAAGCCCCGTTGGTGCAACAAAAAAATATTTTAAATCAGGTGTTTAGGCGCTATAAAACACTGGCATCGACCTTGCAATAGAGAGGCATGGCCCGCGAGGCCCCTCATAACAGTAAGGAGACAAAATCGATGCACCCCATTCCTTCGAAACGTCCTTGAATCGTCGTCGTAGCGGCCTGGCTGCTGCTCGCGGCGCGTTCATCGTGCGGATCATGCCGGTCCCGCACCGACGCACCTCGCACTCGCGGCTCGCCTCCGGCTCTTTTTTGCCCACTGCCTGATCCCTGTCTGGAACCATCGTGAAGAAACCTTTCTACAAAGTCCTCTACGTGCAAGTGCTGATGGCGATCGCCATCGGCATCGCGCTCGGACACTTCTATCCGACCCTCGCCACCGACATGAAGCCGCTCGGCGACGGATTCATCAAACTCATCAAGATGGTCATCGGCCCGATCATTTTCTGTACCGTCGTAACCGGTATCGCCGGCATGGAGGACATGAAGAAGGTCGGTCGCGTCGGCGGCAAGGCGCTGCTGTACTTCGAAGTCGTCTCGACCTTCGCGCTCCTGATCGGTCTCGCGGCGACGCACATTCTGAAGCCGGGCGCTGGCTTCAACGTCGATCCAGCGACGCTCGACAGCAAGGCGGTCGCGTCGTTCGCCGCGAAGGCGCACGGCCAGTCGACCGTCGACTTCCTGCTGCACATCATCCCGGATACGCTCGTGTCGGCGTTCGCGCAGGGTGAAATCCTGCAGATCCTGCTGATCGCGCTCTTGTTCGGCGCCGTGCTCGCGCACGTCGGCGAGAAGGGCCGTGCGGTGACGAGCTTCATCGACGGTCTCTCGCACATCCTGTTCGGCATGGTCGGCATCATCACGAAGCTGGCGCCGATCGGCGCGTTCGGCGCGATGGCGTTCACCATCGGCAAGTACGGCATCGGCTCGCTCGTGCCGATGTTGAAGCTGATCGGCACGTTCTATCTCACCTCGATCCTGTTCGTCGTCATCGTGCTCGGCGCGATTGCGAAGATGGTCGGTTTCAACATCCTGCGCTTCGTCGCATACATCAAGGAAGAGATGCTGATCGTGCTCGGCACGAGTTCGTCGGAAGCCGCGCTGCCGCAACTGATGCTCAAGCTCGAAAAGCTCGGCTGCTCGCGCTCGGTGGTGGGTCTCGTGGTGCCGACCGGCTATTCGTTCAACCTCGACGGCACCAACATCTACATGACGATGGCCGTGCTCTTCATCGCGCAGGCGACCAACACCGACCTCACCTGGACGCAGCAGCTGACGCTCCTCGCGGTGACGATGCTGACCTCGAAGGGCGCGAGCGGCGTGACGGGCGCGGGGTTCATCACGCTCGCCGCGACGCTCGCCGTCGTGCCGACGATCCCGCTTTCGGGCATGGTGCTGATTCTCGGCATCGACCGCTTCATGAGCGAATGCCGCGCGCTGACGAACATCGTCGGCAACGGCGTGGCGACGGTGGTCGTGTCGGCGTGGGAGAAGGAGCTCGACCGCAACAAGCTGCGCAACGCGCTGTCGCACGGCGCATCGGACGACACCGAAGAAGGCGACGCCATTCCGGTCAAGCACTGACGCCTCAGAGGACCCAACGGCCATGAACGCGGCGAAGCATCCGGCGACCTATGCTTCGCCGCAGCCGTCTCTGTCCGGCGCCTATGCCACAATCGCGGAATCCAGTCATCCGGAATCCGCTCACGTGACGCGCCGCCTGCTTGTGTTCTTCGCGCTTGCCGCCGCGCTCGTGGCGGCCTGCGCGCTGACCTGGAACATCGCGTGGCAGCGCGGCATCGACGAATTGCGGCGCAATGCCGCCGTGCGCGTCGACCGCACGACGAACACGCTCAAGAGCACCCTTGAGCGCTACGAATACCTGCCGTATCTGCTGTCGCGCCATCCGTTCGTGCAGGAGGTGCTGACCGATCCGAACGCGCCGAACATCGAGCGCGCGAACCGCTACCTCGAAGATCTGAACGGCCGCGCCCGCGCGACCGTCACCTACATCATCCGGTCCAACGGACTGTGCGTCGCCGCCAGCAACTGGCGCGCGGCCGATACGTTCGTCGGCTCGGAATACGAGTTCCGCCCGTATTTTATCGACGCGACCAAGGGCAACACCGGCCGCTTCTTCGGGCTCGGCACCGTGTCGCGCGAGCCGGGCTATTACATCTCGCAGCCGGTCTACCGCGAAAGCTCGCGCGAGATCGTCGGCGTGGCGGTCGTGAAGCTCAATCTCGAATGGCTGCAAAGCGCCGACGCGTCCGAGCCGCTCATCGTCACCGACGATCACGGCGTGATCTTCCTGTCGTCGGTGCCGGCGTGGAAATATCACACGGTGCGGCCGCTGCCGAAGAACATCGAGGCGTCCGTGTTCGCGACGCGCCAGTACGCGCAGCAGACCATCACGCCGCTGCCGATGACGGTCGTAAAGACGCTCGAAGGCGATGCGCAGATCGTGCGCGTCGGCGGCGGACTGAACGCGCCGAGTTATCTCGCGACACGCCGTTCGATCGGCGAGCCCGACTGGCAACTGATCACGATGGCGCCGCTCGATCCGGTCGAAAGCGCCGCGCGCACGGCGGCCATCGTGACGGGGCTCGTGTTCGTGTCGCTGTGTCTGCTCGGCTTCTACTGGCGCATGCGGCGCGTGCGCGTGCGCGACATGCTGCGCAGCCGCGAGTTGTTGCAGACGGCGTATGCCGAACTGAACCAGCGCGTGGCGGAACGCACGGCGGACCTGTCGGAAGCCAACGCGCGGCTCACCAAGGAAGTGGGCGAGCGCACGCGCGCCGAGCAGGACCTGCGCGCCGCCCACGACGAACTGATCCAGGCGAGCAAGCTCGCCGCGCTCGGCCAGATGGCGGCGGGCATCACGCACGAACTGAATCAGCCGCTCGCTGCGCTGCGCAGTTTCTCCGACAACACGCGCGTGTTGATCGAGCGCGGCGACCAGGCGGCGGCGCACGAGAATCTCGAAGCCATCGCCTCGCTGACCGAGCGCATGGGCAAGATCACGAATCAGCTGAAACTCTTCGTCGCGAAGGCGCGGCCGCGCAACGCACGCACCGACGTCGCGCGCGCGTGGCGCAACGTGCTCGCGATGCTGCGTCCGCGCATGCAGGACGTCGCGCTCGACGTGGCGCCGGAACTGCGCCGCGACGATGCGCCCGTGTACGTGCGCTGCGAGGACCTGCGGCTGGAGCAGGTGCTGATCAACCTGATCGGCAATGCGCTCGACGCGGTTGGCGCGTGCGATTCGCCGCGTATTTCCGTGTTTATCGAGATCGGCGAGCAGAGCGTGGAACTCGTCGTGCGCGACAACGGCCCCGGCATTCCGGACGACGTGCTGCCGCGTCTCTTCGAGCCGTTCTTCACGACGAAGGAGATGGGGCACGGCCTCGGGCTCGGCCTCGCGATTTCGTCGGCGATCGCGCGCGACTACGGCGGCACGCTCGTCGCGCGCAATCTGGCGATGGCGCTGGAAGTCGACGGACCCGAAGGCGGCACGCAGGCCGACGCCGATCGCTCGCACGGTGCAGAATTCGTGTTGACGCTGCGGCGTGCGTAAAACTTTGTAGATGCGAGAGCGAGCAATGACGACTGGCCTGCAGGTCATCTTTATCGAAGACGACGAACTCGTGCGGCGCGCGAGCGTCCAGAGCCTGCAACTCGCGGGCTTCGAGGTCGCCGGACACGGCAGCGTCGAAGCGGCGGCGCGTTCGATCGATGCAGCGTTTCCCGGCGTGATCGTGAGCGACATCCGCCTGCCGGGCGCAAGCGGTCTCGATCTGCTCGCGCAATGCCGCGAGCGCGCGCCCGAAGTGCCGGTGATTCTCGTCACCGGTCACGGCGACATCTCGATGGCCGTGCAGGCGATGCGCGACGGCGCCTACGACTTCATCGAAAAGCCGTTTGCCTCCGAGCGCCTGATCGAAGCCGTGCGGCGCGCGCTCGAACGCCGCACGCTCGTCCTCGAAAACCAGGCGCTGCGGCGCGAACTGGCGGGGCAGAGCAGCGTCGCGCCGCGCATCATCGGGCGCAGTCCGGCGATCGAGCAGGTGCGGCGGCTGATTGCGAACGTTGCGCCGACGGATGCCTCGGTGCTCATCAACGGCGACACCGGCGCGGGCAAGGAACTGATCGCGCGCAGCCTGCACGACCTCTCGCCACGACGGGACAAGCCGTTCATCGCGGTGAATTGCGGCGCGCTGCCTGAGCAGATGTTCGAATCCGAGATGTTCGGCTACGAAGCGGGCGCGTTTACCGGCGCGCAGAAGCGGCGCGTCGGCAAGCTGGAACACGCGTCGGGCGGCACGCTTTTTCTCGACGAAATCGAGAGCATGCCGCTTTCGTTGCAGGTGAAACTCTTGCGCGTGCTGCAGGACGGCGTGCTGGAGCGGCTCGGCTCGAACCAGCCGATCCGCGCGAATTGCCGCGTGGTGGCGGCGGCGAAGGGCGACATGGCGGAACACGTCGCCGATGGCACGTTCCGGCGCGATTTGCTGTATCGGCTCAACGTCGTGACGATCACGCTGCCGCCGCTCGCCGAGCGTCGAGAGGACATCGTGCCGCTTTTCGAGCATTTCCTGCTCGACGCCGCCGTGCGCTACGAGCGCCCCGCGCCGCTTCTCACCGACCGTCAGCGTGCCGAACTGATGCAGCGCGACTGGCCGGGCAACGTGCGCGAATTGCGCAACGCGGCGGACCGGATGGTGCTCGGCGTGATCGACGACACGGCCGTTCCGCTCGACGCCGCGACGCAGTCGCTCAAGGAGCGCGCCGAGCAGTTCGAGCGCGCGGTGATCGCGGAAGCGTTGCAGCAGTGCGGCGGGGTGGTGGCGTCGGCGGCCGACCGGCTGCAGCTTGGCAAGGCGACGCTCTACGAGAAGATCAAGCGCTACGGCCTCACCGTGAAGGGCGACGGCGAGCGTTGAGCATAAAAAAACCCGCCTGCCGTGAACAAGCAGGCGGGTGTTCATGCGCGAGGATTACACCGCGTTCAGCGCCTTGTCGAGCAACGCGTCGAGTTCGGCGAAGGTCGGTTCGCCGACATAGCGCTTCAAAATCTTGCCGTTCTTGTCGATGACGAAGGTTGTCGGCGTCAGTTGCACGTTGCCGAACTGCTTGGCGACGCTGCCGTCGTCCATCGCGACCTTGAACGGCAGGTTGCGGGTCTGCGCGTAGTTGGTGACGTACATCGGCGCGTCGTAGCTCATCGCCACCGCGACGAATTCGAGGCCGCGGCCCTTGAAGCGGTTGTACGTGTTGATCATTTCCGGCATTTCCTTCATGCAGGTCTCGCAGCTCGTCGCCCAGAAATTGACGAGATAGACCTTGCCCTTCAGATCGGCCGAGGTCGAAATCTTCTGGCCCGACAGCAGCGTGAACGTGGCGTCGGGTACGCGCTGCTGTCCACCGAACGCGAAGTAGCCCGTGCAGGCGATCACGCCCGCGACGACCGCCATCGCGATGTAGCGCAACGGACTCTTGCCGCGCGAGGGCGTTTGCTGGGTGGCTTGGGACATGGGGAACCTCGTGGAACCTGGATTCGCGCGGACCGCGCTCGCAACTGCCCGATATTTTAGCGCCAATCCGGAGCGCGAGCTCGCGCGAGCCGGAAGCCCCGGTATTGAGCAGCGATAATGACGGCTTTTGCGCACTTTTTCGTCATGAATCGAACTTTCGCTTTCGCATCGGCAGGCCGGTTTGTCCGTCGTGCCGCTTGCCCGCTGCGCGCCGCGCTCTGCGCGTCGCTTGCCGCCGGCGCGCTCCTCGCCTGCACGCCGGCCTACGACTGGCGCACGATCATGAACAACGACGACGGCTACGAAGTCACGCTGCCCGCGAAGCCGCGTTCCGACGAGCGCGAAATCCGCATCGCGGGACAGTCGATGAAAATGAAGATGCAGACCGCCGAAGCCGGCGATGCCGTGTTCGCCGTGGGCACCGTCGTATTGCCGAGCGCCGATCCGGCATTGCAGCGCGCCGCGCTCGATTTCCTTCAGCACGGCCTCGCCAGCAACGTGAACGTGCCGCCGTCCGCACGCGCGACGCAGATCGAACTCTCGGCAGGCGGCCGCGTGCTCGGCAGCGAAATGGACGTGAAGGGCGTGAGTGGCGACAAGCGCGAAGCGCATTCGATCCACGCGCGGTTCGTCGCGCGCGGCGTGCATGTCTACCAGGTGGCGATCGTGTCGTCGAAAGAGGCGCCGCAGGAGCAGGTCGAACAGTTCTTCACTTCCTTCAAACTTTATTAGAACGTTTACTCCAGAACCGCCGATCGAGCAGAACGAGCGTGCTCAGACTGTTGTCGCGGAATGAAAGTTCCGCGGAAGGTTTCAGCGCTAATGCTCGGATTTATCTGAGTTTTTTGCGCTATCCACAGCGTCTGTGGATAACTTTGTGGAAAAGAGTGTGCGGTTGCGCTCATAGCGCCAACTGGCGCGGACCCTGTTAGTTTGCCTCCAATCGGAGCAATTTAAATATTCCAATAAAATCAATGCCCTGTAGTCATAGGCGATTTTCGCCATTCGATACGACGAAAATGCCTCGAGGAGCGGCGCGGTGTGCATAAGTCAAGTCTTGACAAGCAGATTTCGCGGTCGCCCTTCAGTCACGCGACGGCCAGCGCGCGCCGGTATTGAACCGCCTCGGCGACATGCGGGGCGCCGACGGAGTCCGACGCGTCGAGATCCGCGATGGTGCGTGTCACTTTGAGCACGCGGTAGTACGCCCGCGCCGACCAGCCGAAGCGCTCGCTCGATTCGCGCAGCAACGCCTCGGCGGACGTATCGAGACGGCAAACCGCGTCGGCTTCGCGGCCGTCCAGTTCGCGATTGGTCTTGCCTTGCCGGCGCAACTGCCGTTCGCGCGCGCCGGAAACGCGCTGCGCCACGCTCGCGCTCGACTCCCCGCGCACCGCGCTTCGCGCCGACAGTTCCGAGGGCGTCAGCGCCGGCAACTCGATCTGGATATCGATGCGATCCAGTAGCGGCCCCGAGAGCTTGCGCAGATAGCGCGCGGCGATGTCCGGAGAGCAGCGACATCTGCCGTTCGGATCGCCGCGCCAGCCGCATGGACAGGGATTCATCGCGGCGACGAGCTGGCACGCGGCCGGGAAGTCGGCCTGCTGCGCGGCGCGCGAGATCGTGATGCGTCCGGCTTCGAGCGGTTCGCGCAGCGTTTCCAGCACTTTCCGGTCGAATTCCGGCAGTTCGTCGAGGAACAGGACGCCCAGGTGCGCCAGCGTGATCTCGCCCGGCTGCGGCGGATTGCGCCCGCCGACGAGCGCCGCCGAACTCGACGAATGATGCGGCGCCCGGAACGGCCGCCGGCGCCATTGCTCGGGCGTAAAGCCGATCGAACTCGCCGAGAGGATCGCCGCGGAAGTCAGCGCTTCGTCGTCGGTCAGCGGCGGCAGAAGGCCGGGCAGGCGCGCCGCGAGCATCGACTTGCCCGCGCCGGGCGGTCCGATCATCAGCAGATGATGGCCGCCCGCCGCGGCGACTTCCAGTGCGCGGCGCGCCGCCGGATGACCGATCACGTCCGCCAGATCGGGTTGCGGCGGGCCTGCGCTGAAGTCGGGCAACGTGGGGGCGCGCACGCGCGCGAGCCGGCCGTCGATGCTCCCCGCGAGATGCGCACAGAGCGACGGCAGATCGGCTGCGCCGAACACGTCGATGCCCGGTACGAGCGCCGCCTCGGACGCGCTCGCGAGCGGCAGATAGATTTCGGGCGGCGGCTCGTCGCTCGCGGCGAGCGCGTACTGGCGCGCCGCGCCGCAGACCATCGCGAAGGCGCCGCGCATCGGGCGCAGCGCGCCGGTCAGCGACAACTCGCCGGCAAACTCGCGGCGCGTCAGCGACTCCGCCGGAATCTGCCCGCTCGCGGCAAGGATGCCGAGCGCGATCGGCAGGTCGAACCGGCCGGATTCCTTCGGCAGATCGGCGGGCGCGAGATTGACAGTGATTCTTCGAACGGGAAATTCGAATCCGCAGTTCTGAAGCGCGGCGCGCACGCGCTCGCGACTTTCGCGGACTTCGAGGTCGGGCAGGCCGACGATCGAAAAAGAAGGTAATCCATTTGCGAGGTGAACTTCGACGACCACCTCGGGCGCGCGCCCAGGCGCGGGCGCGCGGCTGCGTACCACGGCTAGCGACATGATTTCCCCAGATCCCGGCGCCCGATGACCCGGCGCCTTCGTATTCGATTAAGTCTTCACTCGCCAGTCCGAGGTCCGCTCAAAAACGGGGCATCAGTCCTGCGACGTCCCGCCGGCCGTCAACCGCTGTTCGAGTTGCGCGACGCGCGCCTCCAGTTCTTCGAGCCGCGCGCGCGTGCGCACGAGCACCTGGGTCTGCGTATCGAATTCCTCGCGCGTCACGAGATCGAGCTTGGAGAAACCCTGCGAAAGCATCGCCTTCATGTTCCTTTCAAGGTCTTTCGCCGGCGAATTCTTGAGTAGCTCGCTCATCTTCTGCTGGAAATCGTTGAATACGTCGTTGGGCTGTTTCATGGTTTTTCCTCTGATGCACAGTTTTAGTGCATTCGTTCTTAGGTCAGTGCCCCGGCTCGCCGAATGTTCGTTTTTGGTGCGCCTCGACAGTGCACTCGTTCGAGCCTGTGCCGAACGTGACTCACCGCCGCCGCGTCCTTTTCTGCCGGACCTTGCGAGCACTCTAGCAACGAACCCGACGCGGCGCCAGCGCGCTTAGGCCGCGTTGGCCGTTCGGACGATGCTTTCTCCCGGTCGCGTCAAACATCCCGCCGGGCCCGATGAACACACGCATGGCACACGAGTTGCATAAGTGGCGCGGGCCTTTCCTGCGCGCGCTTTTCGGCGGCTGGCGGGCGGGACGATGCGGCGCACAACGATCACAAAGGTCACACAGAGCCGCTCGAAGGCATCGGGATCAGGGCACACCACAGCGAGGGTTACATGAAGCTCATTACCGCAATCATCAAGCCGTTCAAGCTCGACGAAGCGCGCGAAGCGCTGTCGGCGATCGGCGTCTCGGGCATCACCGTGACCGAGGTGAAGGGATTCGGCCGTCAGAAAGGTCACACCGAGCTTTATCGCGGCGCGGAGTACGTGGTCGATTTTCTGCCGAAAGTGAAGATCGAAGCCGCCGTGTCGGACGACATCGTCGACCAGGCGATCGAGGCAGTGGAACGCGCGGCCCGCACGGGCAAGATCGGCGACGGCAAGATTTTCGTCACCGCCATTGAACAGGTTGTTCGTATTCGCACCGGCGAGACCGGCGCGGACGCTCTCTAAAAAGAATTCGGCGATAAGAGGAAACAGAAGAATGCGCAAATTATTGATGTCCTTGTTGATGGCGGGGTCGCTGATCGGCGCCAGCGTCGGCGCCGCTCTGGCCCAGGACGCGTCCGCACCGGCCGCAGCGTCGGCCCCGGCGTCCGATGCCACGGCAGCAAGCGCACCTGCCAGCGCCAACACGGCGATGGCGTCGTCGGCCGAGGCCGCCGCAGCGTCCGGCGCATCCGAAGCCGCGCCTGCCGCACCGACCGAACCTTTCTCGGTCGACTCCTCGAAGATCAGCTCGGGCGACACCGCCTGGATGCTGACCTCCACCGCACTCGTGCTGTTCATGACGATCCCGGGCCTCGCGCTCTTCTACGCCGGCATGGTCCGCAAGAAGAACGTGCTCGCGACCGTGATGCAGAGCTTCGCGATCTGCTGTCTCGTGACGATCATCTGGACGGTGGTCGGCTACAGCATGGCGTTCACGCCCGGCAGCGCGTTCCTCGGCGGCTTCTCGCGCGTGTTCCTGCACGGCATGAACTACATCAAGGGCGACAAGGCGACGACGCTCACCGTCAGCCATCTCGCGCAGACGATTCCCGAGTCGGTCTACTTCGTCTACCAGATGACGTTCGCGATCATCACGCCGGCGCTGATCACCGGCGCGTTCGCCGACCGCATGAAGTTCTCGGCGATGCTCGTGTTCATGACGCTGTGGTCGCTCGTCGTCTATTCGCCGATCGCGCACATGGTCTGGGAACCGACCGGCTGGCTGGCGTCCGCTGGCGTGCTCGACTTCGCGGGCGGCACGGTGGTTCACATCAATGCGGGCGTCGCGGGTCTCGTCTGCTGTCTGGTGCTCGGCAAGCGCGTCGGCTACGGCCGCGAAGTGATGGCGCCGCACAACCTGGTGCTCTCGCTGATCGGCGCTTCGATGCTGTGGGTGGGCTGGTTCGGCTTCAACGCGGGCTCGGCGGTGGCGGCGGACGGCCGTGCTGGCTTCGCCATGCTCACGACGCAGATCGCGACCGCCTTTGCCGCCTTCGGCTGGATGTTCGCGGAATGGATCACGAAGGGTAAGCCTTCGGTGCTCGGCATCATTTCGGGCGCGGTCGCCGGTCTCGTGGCGATCACGCCGGCTTCGGGTTTCGTCGGCGTGACGGGCGCGATCGTGATCGGCATCGTCGCGGGCGTGGTCTGCTTCTGGTCGGCGACGTGGCTCAAGACCAAGCTCGGCTACGACGACTCGCTCGACGCGTTCGGCGTGCACGGCATCGGCGGTATCGTCGGCGCGCTCTTGACCGGCGTGTTCGCGGTCAAGGACATCGGCGGCTTCGACGGCAGCGTGCTGCTGCAGGCGAAGGGCGTGCTCACGACGGTCGTCTACAGCGGCGTGGTCAGCTTCATCCTGCTGAAGGTCATCGACATGGTCATGGGCCTGCGCGTGACGGAAGAACAGGAGCGCGAAGGTCTCGACGTGACGCTGCACGGCGAACACGTCGAATAAGGCATCACGCGGGACGACGCCCGCGCGCGAGAGGCGCGGGCGTCGTCCGGAACAAACAAGCGCAGTACGGCTCCGAACGAGCGCAGCGACTTTGCCCGCCTCACGGCGGGCATTTTTTTGTTGGTCGAAAATGCGACACGCGTGTGACACGGGCCGGCTATCGCGGCGATAGAAACAATTGAGGGCGCAATGCTGGCTCGAGGGCCGGGAAACCTTGCCAAATGGCGGTTCATCCCCAAGTAGGCAGGGCAATTGCTCTACAATCTTTCCTCTCAAGTCCGCGAGAAATCAATGGTTCCGCATTTAGTCACGGCGTTAAACGGCCCGCTGCTCGATCTCGAGCGGAAGATCCTCGACGCCACGCCGGCCATCGAACGCTGGTTCCGCCTCGAATGGCAGGAACACACGCCGCCCTTCTATTGCTCGGTCGATCTGCGCAATGCGGGGTTCAAACTCGCCCCCGTCGATACCAATCTGTTTCCCGGCGGTTTCAACAACCTGCCGCAGGAAGTGCTGCCGCTCGCGGTGCAGGCCGCGATGGCGTCGATCGAAAAAATCTGCCCGGACGCGAAGAACCTGCTCGTGATTCCGGAGCGCCATACGCGCAACGCGTTCTACCTCGAAAACGTCGCCCGGCTCGCGACGATCATGCGTCAGGCGGGCCTGCACGTGCGCTTCGGCACGCTCGACGAAACCATCCACGGCCCGGTGACCATCGCGCTCGCGGACGGCCAGAAGATCGTGCTCGAACCGCTCGAGCGCACGCCGCGCCGGCTCGGCCTGAAGAATTTCGATCCCTGCTCGATCCTGCTGAACAACGATCTGTCGGCGGGCATTCCGCCCGTGCTGGAAAACCTGCACGAGCAATACCTGCTGCCGCCGCTGCACGCCGGCTGGGCGGTGCGCCGCAAGTCGACGCACTTCTCCTGCTACGACGACGTCGCGAAGAAGTTCGCGAAACTGGTCGAAATCGATCCGTGGATGATCAATCCGTACTTCGCGCACGTGGAAGGCGTGGACTACGAGGCGCGCACCGGCGAGGAAGCGCTCGCGGACGCGATCGACGGCGTCATCAAGAAGATCGCGAAGAAGTATCGCGAGTACGGCATCAGCGAGAAGCCTTACGTCGTCATCAAGGCCGATGCCGGCACCTACGGCAAGGGCGTGATGACGGTGCATGACGCGTCCGAGGTCGCCGCGCTCACGAAGCGCGAGCGCGCGAAGATGAACGACGCGAAGGACGGCCTGCAAGTGCATGACGTGATCGTGCAGGAAGGCGTCCATACGTTCGAGCGCGTCGAGAACGCCGTCGCGGAACCGGTGGTGTACATGATCGACCGGTATGTCGTCGGCGGGTTTTATCGCGTGCACGATTCGCGCGAGCGCGACCAGAACCTGAACGCGCCCGGCATGCATTTCGTGCCGCTCGGCTTCGAGCACACCGCGCTGCCCGACAGCCACGCCAAACCCGGCGCCGCGCCGCCGAACCGCTTCTACATGTACGGCGTCGTCGCGCGGCTCGGGTTGCTCGCGGCGTCGGTGGAACTCGAGAAGACCGATCCCGAAGCGATCCAGGTCTGAGAACGTCCGCGCCGCGCGCGCGGCGCATCGATCAACCCAGGCCGCACGGCCATACTGGACCTTTATGGACATCCTTTTTATCGCCGATCCGCTCGATCGCTTCAAGATCTACAAGGACACGACCTACGCGATGATGGCCGAAGCCGCGCGCCGCGGTCACGTGCTCTACGCGTGCGGGCCGCAGCATCTCGCGTGGACGGGCGACGGCGTCGAGGCGCGCGTGCAGCGCATCGCGATCGTCGGCGACGAAGCGAACAGCGACCGCTCGCCGTGGTACGCGGCCGAGCAGCCGGAACACATGCGGCTCACGCATTTCGACGCCGTCCTGATGCGCAAGGACCCGCCATTCGACATGGAGTACGTCAATTCGACGTGGCTTCTGGAAATGGCGGAGCGCGCGGGCGCCCGCGTGTTCAACAAGCCGCAGTCGATCCGCGATCACTCGGAAAAGCTCGCGATCGCCGAATGGCCGCAGTATGTCGCGCCGACGCTCGTCACGCGCGACGCCGCGCGTCTGCGCGCGTTCCACGCCGAGCACGGCGACGTGATCCTGAAGCCGCTCGACGGCATGGGCGGCATGGGCGTGTTCCGGGTGAAGCCGGACGGCATGAACCTCGGGTCGATCATCGAAATGCTGAGCGAGGATGGCGCGCGCTCGGTGATGGCGCAGAAGTTCATCCCGCAGATCACCGACGGCGACAAGCGCATTCTTCTGGTCGGCGGTCAACCGGTGCCGTATTCGCTTGCACGCATTCCGCAGGGCAGCGAAGTGCGCGGCAATCTGGCTGCGGGCGGCCTCGGGCGCGCGCAGCCGCTTTCGGAGCGCGATCGCGAGATCGCGGAAACGCTCGGGCCGGTGCTGGCCGCGCGCGGACTGTTGCTGGTCGGACTGGACGCCATCGGCGACTATCTCACCGAAGTCAACGTGACGAGCCCGACGTGCTTTCGCGAAATCATGGACCAGACAGGCTTCGACGTCGCCGGCATGTTCATCGACGCGCTGGAGCGCGCGGCGGGCTGAACGGACCAGACTGTTACAATCTGCCGACCGCGGATGGCACGCGGCATCGCAAGAATCGGGGCACGATCCTGCCTTTGAAAGCCGATTTAAAGCCTCAATTAAGGATCGTGGCGCAAGCTGCCGTTAGTACGTCGGATAAACGGGTAGCCGCGTCGCAGCGTCGCGGACGGATCGCGGCTAAGCTTGAGGTTTCGGTCATCTGCTCTCGAAACCGACGTCCGCGCAGCCGCTTTATGCGCCTTTTTGTATTCCGCGGCGCATTTCGATGTTTACCGACGGTTTTCGTCGTTTTGAGGCAGCAATCTGACATGGCTGGCATTCTGATCATCGCGCACGCACCGTTCGCTTCCGCGCTTCGCGAGTGCGTCGCTCACATTTACGGCGGCTTGCCCGCCCGCATCGGCGTCATCGACGTGAAGCCGGACTGCGATCCCGTGGAAGTCCGCGCGTTCGCGCGCTCGGAGATCGACCGTCTGAGGGAAGGCAACGGCGCGATCGTGCTCACCGACGTGTTCGGCGCGACGCCCGCGAACATCGCGCAGAGCCTCGCTGGCGACGAAGTGCGCGTGCTCGCTGGCGTCAACCTGCCGATGCTCGTGCGAGCGGTCTGCTATCGCACGACGCCGCTCGACACGCTCACCGAAAAAATCCTGCAAGGCGGCTCGAAGGGCATCCAGGAACTGGATTGCACGACGCCGCAGAATCCCTGCGCGCTCGCGACGGCGAAGCCGGGCACGGCCGATCCCGCGTCGTCGGCGAGCGCCGATCTCGTGACGGCGAAGGCGGTCGCGTCCTGACCGCTTCCCTCGCGGACGACGCTTCTTCATCCACTCAGCGTTTCGGAGCATCATGCTGCAACAAGAAACAACCATCGTGAACAAGCTGGGACTTCACGCACGCGCTTCGGCCAAGCTCACGCAACTGGCGGCCAATTATCAAAGCGAAATCTGGATGAGCCGCAACGGCCGCCGGATCAACGCGAAGAGCATCATGGGCGTGATGATGCTGGCGGCGGGCATCGGCGCGACGGTCGTGATCGAAACCGAGGGCCCGGACGAGGCCGACGCGATGCAGGCGATCCTCGCGATGATCGCCGACAAATTCGGCGAAGGGCAGTAACGGACTGTCGCCGAGAGGACGTACCCACGAAAGCCGCGCATCGACGCGGCTTTTTGTTGCGCGTCTTCTTCTTGCGCTGTATCGGGCCGCGCGAGGCGATCGAATTTATAATGATCGCGCCGGTCCGGACGCCATCGGGCGGCGAGCCGCGGACCATGAGAGACCGCGGGCATATCACAACTAGAGGAGGTGCGCGTGTCCTTCACGCTGCATGGAATTCCCGTCTCACGCGGCATCGCCATCGGGCGTGCCTATCTGATCGCGCCCGCTGCCCTCGATGTCGACCATTACCTGATCGAACCGGACCAGATCGGCGCTGAAATCGAACGCTTTCACGCGGCGCAGGAACGCGTGCACGCGGAACTCGACGCCCTGCGCGACGACCTCGCCGCCGACGCGCCCAGCGAAATGGGCGCGTTCATCAATGTCCACTCGATGATCCTGAACGACGCGATGCTCGTGCAGGAAACCATCGACCTCGTGCGCACGCGGCGCTACAACGTCGAATGGGCGCTGACCGAGCAGCTCGAAATCCTGAGCCGCCATTTCGACGACATCGAAGACGAATACCTGCGCGAGCGCAAGGCCGACATCGAGCAGGTCGTCGAGCGCGTGCTGAAGGCGCTGGCGGGCGCGCCGTCGACGGCATCGCTCGTCGCGCATAACGCCGCGAGCAACGGGCACAACGAGATGATCGTCGTCGCGCACGACATCGCGCCCGCCGACATGCTCCAGTTCAAGACGCAGGCGTTCAAGGGCTTCGTGACGGACTTGGGCGGGCGCACGTCGCACACGGCGATCGTCGCGCGCAGTCTCGGGATTCCGGCGTCGGTCGGCGTGCAGCAGGCGAGCGTGCTGATCCGTCAGAACGATTTGATCATTGTCGACGGCGACCACGGCATCGTGATCGTCGATCCGGCGCCGATCGTGCTCGAGGAATATTCGTACCGGCAAAGCGAAAAAGTGCTGGAGCAGCGAAAGCTCCAGCGCCTGAAGTTCTCGCCGACGCAGACGCTCGACGGCACCAAGATCGAGCTGTGCGCGAACATCGAATTGCCGGACGACGCGCAGACCGCCGTGGAAGCGGGCGCGATGGGCGTCGGCCTCTTTCGCACCGAGTTCCTGTTCATGAACCACAAGGACCGGCTGCCCGAGGAAGAGGAGCAGTTCGAGGCGTACAAGCGCGCGATCGAACTGATGAACGGCCGGCCGGTGACGATCCGCACGATCGACGTCGGCGCCGACAAGCCGCTCGATTCGATGAGCGGCGACGGTTACGAAACCGCGCCGAACCCGGCGCTCGGTCTGCGCGCGATCCGCTGGAGTCTTTCAGAGCCGCAGATGTTCATGACGCAGTTGCGGGCGATCCTGCGCGCGTCGGCGTTCGGCCAGGCAAAAATCCTGATTCCGATGCTCGCGCATGCGCAGGAAATCGACCAGACGCTCGACTTGATCCAGGAAGCGAAGCGCCAGCTCGACGACGCCGGCATCGCCTACGATCCGAACGTGCAGGTCGGCGCGATGATCGAGATTCCGGCGGCGGCGATCGCGGTGCGGCTGTTTTTGAAGCGGCTCGATTTCCTGTCGATCGGCACGAACGATCTGATCCAGTACACGCTCGCGATCGATCGCGCGGACAACGCCGTCGCGCATCTGTACGATCCGCTGCATCCGGCGGTGCTGAATCTGATCGCGTTCACGCTGCGCGAGGCGAAGCGCGCGGGCGTACCGGTGTCGATCTGCGGGGAAATGGCGGGCGATCCGACCGTCACGCGTCTGTTACTCGGGCTCGGTCTCACCGAGTTCTCGATGCATCCGAGCCAGTTGCTCGTCGTGAAGCAGGAAATCCTGCGCTCGAACCTGAAGGCGTTCGAGAAGCCCGTCGCGGATGTGCTCGCCGCCTACGAGCCAGCCGAACTCGCGACGGCGCTTGGCGCACTGCAAAAGATCTAAGCCGTTTCAGCAAGCCGGTGCTCGGCGATCAGCCGATGCACCTGCGAGATCACGTGCTCCGGCGAGATTGCCCAGGTGCATTGAAAGCGCTGCGGCTTGTCGTGGCGGCGCGGGCACCAGAGGAAATCGCGGGGGTCGAAGCGGGTCGTCGTGTCGTTGAAGCAGCTGTTGCACGCGTGGAAGTTGATCACGCGATAGGGCGTGCGGAATTCCGTCTGCGGATGCGAAAAGCCGCTGATCATCACGACCGGCGTCCCGGCCGCCCACGCGAGCCACGACAGCCCGCTTCCCAAACCGATGAAAAAGTCCGCGTGGAGCAAGAGGTTGGCGCGTTCCTGAAGCGGACGATTTCCGGTGAAGTCCTCGCAGCCTTCCGGCATCGTGTTGATGTAGTCGCCGAGGCCGTACTCGCGTTCCCGGTCGATGCACAGCACGCGATAACCCAGTTGCTTCAGATGCGCGATCACCGTCGGCCAGCCGCGCGGGTTGTTCCAGTATTTGCTTTGCGCGGTCGCCTGCGTCGCGATGCAGACGTAGCGCTCGGGAATGCGCCGCGCCGTGTCCGCGACGACGAGGTTCGGCCGCCACTCGGCGCACGGCACGCCCAGCATGTACGCGATTCCGTCCTGCATGCTGCTCACGCGCGGGTCGGTCGGCTGATGATCGCGGTCGGTGTAGGGCGAGAACATTCCTAGGTAATAGGTCGCGTAGGCGTCGACGGCGAGCGCGTCGAGCGCTTCACGCGTCAGGAAACGGATGTGCGGATGACCCGCCTCGAAAAGCGCCTGGAGATGCTCGGCGAGCAGCATGACGAGCTCGCACTGATGCTGCGCGCGAAAGGCATCGACGATCGGCACCCACGCGAGCGAATCGCCGAGCGCCATCGTCGACGGACGCACGACGACCTTCTTCCCGCGCGCGTCGTAATCGTGCAAGAACACGAGCCGCTCGCCGTCGCGCACTTCGAGCCTGAAACGCACGAAATACTTGCGGCGGCTCGTCACGACGACGTTCGCCTCGACCGGCTCGTCGAACAGCAGGCTGTGCGTATCGAGATCGATCATGCGCACGCGCCAGCCGTCGACGGGCACCTGCACGCGGCAACCGTAGTTGAAGTCGTAAAGAATGCCTTCGGCGCCCGCGAGAACCGGGGCGCCCGGATTGGCGAATTTGCTTTGGGTAAGGCCGCGCTGCGCGCTCGCGTTGTCTGTGCCGCTCATTGAGACTCCGTTCGATGGCGCCGGCGTGCAGGCGCCGGCCGCTGGATGGGCGAAAAATGCAGCGCACACCTTAAAGCGGCGCGCCCATCGTCGAAATTGGAGAACTCTTAGATTTGAGATGGCGTCCGGCGACGCCCGCGGTTCAGCGGCCGTGCTGCGTGCCGCAGACGGAGCACGCCGGCTGGCGCGCGATGCGCATCGTGTTCCATTCCATGCGCAGCGAGTCGAGCATCATCAGGCGTCCTTCCAGCGTCTCGCCGAAGCCGCCGATCACGCGCAGCGCCTCGGCCGCCTGCATCGCGCCGATGATGCCGACGGTCGGCGCGAACACGCCCATTGTCGAGCACGCGACTT
The DNA here is from genome assembly GCF_031451455.1 of Caballeronia sp. LZ024. Lineage (NCBI taxonomy): Bacteria > Pseudomonadati > Pseudomonadota > Betaproteobacteria > Burkholderiales > Burkholderiaceae > Caballeronia > Caballeronia sp. LZ024. The sequence goes on from NZ_JARUXL010000001.1 coordinate 270,082, forward strand.
CCTCGAATGCCTGGTCGGGCGGGAACACGCACGCGTAGCAGGGCGATTGCGCGGAGCGGAAGTCGAAGGTGCTGATCTGGCCGTCGAAGCGCAGCGCCGCGCCCGAGACGAGCGGCACCTTGTGCGCGACGCAGGCGGCGTTGATCGCGTGGCGCGTCGCGAAGTTGTCGGTGCAGTCGAGCACGACCGTCATGCGCGGCACGTTTTTGTCGAGCCAGGCGGCGTCCGCGCGCTGCTCGCGCGCGTGAACCTTCACGTCCGGATTGAGCGCCGCGAGCGCATCGCGGCCCGATTCGACTTTCGGCCGTCCGACCGAACGCGTCACATGCAGGATCTGCCGCTGCAAGTTGGTGAGATCGACCGTGTCGGCATCGACGAGCGTGACTTCGCCGACACCCGATGCCGCCAGGTACATTGCCGCCGGCGAACCGAGGCCGCCCGCGCCGATCACGAGCGCGTGGGCGTCGAGAAAGCGCTGCTGCGCCTCGATGCCGATCTCGTCGACGAGGATATGGCGGGAGTAGCGAAGGAGTTGGTCGTCGTTCATCGGGCTGGGCGCAAGACGTTGCATCGACGCGAAAGCGCGCTTCACGTGAGGTATTCTAGATCGCGCGCCGCGTGAGGACGAAACGCGGGCTTCGCGGCGCGGCGCCGCGAAGCCCGATACGGCTTACTTGCTCTCGGCCGTCGGCGCGGACGCCGGCGCGGCGCCCGATGCTGGCGACGAGCCCGGCGTGGCCGGCAGCGCCGGCTTCACCGCCACCGGCGCGGACGCCGAGCGGGGCGGCTTGTTCTGCGCCAGCTTGCGCTCGCTGATCGACTTCGATTCGACCACCTGCTTGCCTTCCAGCTTGTTCAACGCCTGCTGGAGCATGAAGTCGTCGGAACTGCCGAATTCGACCGGCTTGCGCTCGCGATCCTTGCGGCGCTGTTCCGGCGTCTTCTTGTCGTTCTGCTCTTCGAGAATGCGCAGTTGTTCGAGACGGTCGGCTTCGCGCGCTTCCTGTTCCTTCTTCTCGTTCGGATCCTGCGTATTCGCGAGGTGATTCGAGTAGTCGACTTCGCGCGTCACGAGCGCGTCGTCGGGATCGCCGTCCGCGTATTGATCGACCGGCACGTCAGGGCGCACGCCCTGGTTCTGGATCGACTTGCCGCTCGGCGTGTAGTAGTAGGCCGTCGTCAGGCGCAGCGCGGTCTCGGCGGTCATCGGGCGGACGGTTTGCACCGAGCCCTTGCCGAAGGTCGTCTTGCCGACGATCAGCGCGCGATGGTGATCCTGCAGCGCGCCCGCGACGATTTCCGATGCCGACGCCGAATACGCGTTCGTCAGCACGACGATCGGCACCTTCTTGAAGATGGGCGGCACGTCCTTCAGCGGGTCCGAGTCGAACGACGGCAGGCGGTAGTTCTCGTAGGTGTCGCGGAACGTCTGCTTCGCGTCGGCGATCTGTCCGTTGGTCGAGACCACGACCGCGTTGTCCGGCAGGAACGCACCCGCCACGCCGACCGCGCTCTGCAGAAGACCGCCGCCGTTGTTGCGCAGGTCGATCACGAGACCCTTCAGGTCCGGCTGCTGGCGCGCGAGGTCCTGCAGCTTCGCGGCGAGATCGGGAACGGTGCGTTCCTGGAAGCTCGTGATGCGGATATAGCCGTAGCCCGGCTCCGGAATCTTCATCTTCACCGACTGAACGCGAATCAGCGCGCGCGTGACGGTGATCGGGAACGTGCGGTCGTCGGTCTTGCGGAAGATGGTGAGCGTGACCTTCGTACCCGGCTCGCCGCGCATCTGCTTGACGGCCTTGTCGAGCGTCATGCCGCGCACGGGCTTGTCGTTGATGCGCGTGATGAGGTCGCCCGGGCGGATGCCGGCGCGGAACGCGGGCGTGTCCTCGATCGGCGAAATCACCTTGATCAGCCCGTCTTCCGACGAGATTTCGATGCCGAGACCCGCGAAGCGGCCCTTGGTCTGCTCCTGGAGTTCTTCGTAGTCGGTCTTGTCGAGATAGGACGAGTGCGGGTCGAGGCTCGACACCATGCCCTTGATCGCGGCCGTCAGGAGCTTCTTGTCGTCGACCGGTTCGACGTATTCATGCTTGATTTGCCCGAAGACTTCGGCAAACAACCGCAATTGATCGAGCGGGAGCGGCGCGGTGGCGGATTGCTGGGCGGACGCGGAGATTTGCAGGGTTGCGAGCGCGCCGGTAGCGAGGCCCGCGGCGATCAGGCCGATGTTTTTCAGGTTCTTTCGCATAGAGTGTTGCGGTCGGAAGCGGATTAGGCTGGATCGTAGGTGACAGGCCAGTATACATGGTCGTTTCCCGCAACGACTTAAACGCAGCTTAAAGCCCCGGACAAAGGGACGACGGGGGCGGCGCGGCGGTTGCGAGCCACGCGGACGATCATTGGACGGACCCCGCGCGATGCCGCAATGGTCGACCTGACGGCGAGGCGCGTGCCTGTCACGCAGATGACGGCGTTGTCATGCGCGAAGCCGGGACGACAAGAACGACGCCGCGCGAATAAAAAACGGGCCGGGGAATCACCCCGGCCCGCGATGCGGTCAGCCCGCCTTGCCTTGCTTCGCCACGGCGGCTTGCGCGGCGGCGATCGCTTCCTGGTCGCCGAGATAGTAGTGCTTGATCGGCTTCAGGTCGGCGTCGAGTTCATAGACGAGCGGCACGCCATTCGGAATGTTGAGGCCGACGATGTCGTCGTCCGAGATGTTGTCGAGATACTTGACGAGCGCGCGCATCGAATTGCCGTGCGCCGCAATCAGCACGCGCTTGCCCGACTTGATGGCCGGTGCGATCGACTCGTTCCAGATCGGCAGCACGCGCGCGACCGTGTCCTTCAGGCATTCGGTGAGCGGCAACTGCTCGCGCGGCACCTTGGCGTAGCGCGGATCGTTGTAGGACGTGCGCTCGTCGTCCGGGGCGAGTGCGGGCGGCGGCGTATCGTAGCTGCGGCGCCAGACGAGCACCTGTTCGTCGCCGTATTTCTTGGCGGTTTCGGCCTTGTTCAGCCCGGACAGCGCGCCGTAGTGACGCTCGTTCAGACGCCACGAATGAACGACGGGCAGATACATTTCGTCCATTTCGTCCTGCACGTGCCAGAGCGTGCGGATCGCGCGCTTCAGCACGGACGTGTAGGCGATGTCGAACGAGAAGCCGGCTTCCTTCAGCAGCACGCCTGCCTGGCGCGCTTCGCGGTTGCCCTGTTCGGTCAGGTCGACATCGACCCAGCCCGTGAACCGGTTTTCCTTGTTCCACGTCGATTCGCCGTGGCGGATGAGCACTAGCTTGTACATGTCTGATAGGTCGGTTAGTTGGGAAGCGGAAAAGCAGGAAGACTTGACGTTCGATCGTGTCAGATTGTGCTCGCAGCCGGTGGCGCGCGCCATCGTCCGAACGGCCGAGGCCATCGCGGCAAACGGTTATTTTATAATGCCCCGATTGTCCCGATTTTTTCTTTCTTCCTTTCTCCACTTTCGGCGGCCCTTCCGTGAAGTTTTTCACCGATTACACGAACCTCGTACTCATCGCGATCGTCCTCATTTCCGGCGGCTTGCTCCTCTGGCCGGCGATCACCCGTCGTGGACGCGGCGGCGTCTCCGCTGCCGAAGCCACCACGCTGATCAACCGGCGTAACGCGGTCGTCGTCGACCTGCGTCCCGCGGCGGAATACGCGAAGGGGCATCTTCCGGCGGCGCGCAATCTCGAAATGACCGAGCTCCAAGCAAAGATCGGCCAAATCGCGAAGAATAAGAGCAATCCGGTCATTCTGGTGTGCCAGACCGGACAGCAATCGCAGAAGGCGAGCCGCACCGTGGCGGAAGCCGGCTACAGCGAAGTCCATGTTCTGCAGGGCGGTGTCGACGCCTGGCAGAAGGCCGGCATGCCGGTCGTGAAACAAGGAGCAGTCAAGTGAAGAAAGTCGTGATGTACAGCACCCAAGTGTGTCCTTATTGCCAGATGGCCGAACGTCTTTTAAAGTCGCGCGGGGTCGAGCACATCGAAAAAGTGCTGATCGATCGCGAACCCGGCCGGCGTGAGGAAATGATGACGCGTACCGGCCGCCGTACCGTGCCGCAGGTGTATATCGGCGAAACCCACGTGGGCGGCTACGACGATCTTTCCGCGCTCGATCGCAAGGGCGGCCTGACGCCGCTGCTCGAATCGGCCTAAAGCAATTCCGCCGCGGTCCTCCGCCGCGACGGACGGCGCCATCGCAAAAACAACGAAAGCGCGGCGCCGATTATCGAAATAATCAAGGGAATTCACCATGTCTGACGACAACAACCAGCCGTTCTTCAACATCCAGCGCATTTACCTGAAGGACATGTCGCTCGAGCAGCCCAACTCGCCGGGCATCTTTCTCGAACAGGAAATGCCGTCGGTGGAAGTCGAAGTCGACGTGAAGGCCGAGCGCCTCGCGGAAAGCGTCTTCGAAGTGCTGGTCACTGGCACCGTCACCGCGAAGGTCACCGACAAGGTCGCGTTCCTGATCGAAGCGAAGCAGGCGGGCATTTTCGACATCCGCAACATTCCGGTCGACCAGATCGATCCGCTCGTCGGCATCGCCTGCCCGACCATCCTGTTCCCGTACCTGCGCTCGAACATCGCCGACGCGATCACCCGCGCCGGTTTCCCGCCAATCCACCTCGCGGAAATCAACTTCCAGTCGCTCTACGAGCAGCGCATCTCGCAACTCGCGGCGGCTCAGGAAGGCGCGGCGAACGGCGCGACGCACTAAGCAGACTGTCTGTCCAACCCGCCGGACCCGGAGCCGAGCATGAAAGTAGCCGTTCTCGGCGCCGGTGCATGGGGCACCGCTCTAGCAGGCCATCTGGCCTCGCGCCACGACGCGGTGCTCTGGGCGCGCGATCGCGCGCTCGTCGAATCCCTTTCCACATCGCACGAAAACGAGCGCTATCTGCGCGGCGTGACCCTGCCGCCGTCGCTGCGCTTCGAAACCGAACTGGCCGCGGCCCTGACGCACGCGTGCGCCGACGATGCGCTCTGTGTCGTCGCGACGCCCGTTGCCGGCCTGCGCGCGCTGTGCCGGTCGATGCGAGACATCGGCATCGTTCCCGCGCACATCGTCTGGCTCTGCAAGGGCTTCGAAGCGGACACGCAATGTCTGCCGAACGAGGTCGTCGCGTCCGAACTGCCGCAGCACGCGAGCAACGGCACGCTGTCGGGGCCGAGCTTCGCGCGCGAAGTGGGGCAGGGCTTGCCGGTCGCGCTGACGGTCGCGAGCGCCTCGGCCGTGCTCGCCGAGCGCACCGTCGCCGCGTTCCATCACGGCGCGATGCGCATCTATACGGGCGACGACGTGATCGGCGTCGAAGTCGGCGGCGCGGTGAAAAACGTGCTGGCGATCGCGACGGGCATCTCCGATGGCCTCGGGCTCGGCCTGAACGCGCGCGCCGCGCTCATCACGCGCGGTCTCGCGGAAATGTCGCGGCTCGGCGTCGCGCTCGGCGGCCGCGCCGAAACCTTCACCGGGCTCACGGGCCTCGGCGACCTGATCCTCACCGCAACCGGCGATCTCTCGCGCAATCGCACCGTGGGTATGCAGCTTGCAACCGGACGAACGCTCACCGAGATTCTCGCGGCGCTCGGCCATGTGGCGGAAGGCGTCCGGTGCGCGCGCGCGGTGCTTGCGCTCGCGCAGTCGCGCAATATCGAGATGCCCATCACGCACGCCGTCTGCCGCGTGCTGTTCGAAGACGTCACGCCGCGCGATGCGGTTCACGCGCTGCTCAGCCGGGACGCGAAGGCGGAATAGGCGCGTCCTCGTGGGAGGTCTGCCATGTTCGCCGTCGGTCACTGCACGCTGGAGGCACGACTCGTCGACATCACGACGCTCGCCGTCGACGCCATCGTCAACGCGGCGAACAAGTCGCTTTTGGGCGGGGGAGGCGTCGACGGCGCGATTCATCGCGCTGCGGGACGCGACCTCAAACGCGAATGCGAGACGCTCGGCGTCTGCGAGACCGGCGACGCGAAGATCACCGGCGGCCACGAGCTGCCGGCGAGGCACGTGATTCACGCGGTCGGCCCGCGCTGGAGCGGCGGCAAACGCAACGAGCCGGCGCTGCTCGCGAGCTGTTACAGGCGTTCGCTCGAACTCGCCGGCGAGGCGCGCTGCAAGTCGATCGCGTTTCCAGCGATCAGTTGCGGCATCTATCGCTTTCCGGTCGGCGAGGCCGTGCGCATCGCGGTGGATACGGTGATCGGCACGTTGCCGAACACGCCTGCCATCGAACGCGTGATCTTCGCGTGCTTCCAGCAGCCGATGCTCGATCTCTATACGAAGCAACTCGGAGAAGCGATTCAGGCGCCGCCTTCGAAACCCGCCTGACGCCACGCCTCGAACGTCACCACCGCCACCGTATTCGACAGGTTCAGGCTCCGATTGCCCGGCCGCATCGGCAGGCGCACGCGCTGTTCGTTCGGGAAGCGGTCGAGCAGCGCCTCGGACAAACCGCGCGTTTCGGCGCCGAACACGAACCAGTCGCCCGGCTTGAACGCGTGCTCGAAAAACGGCGACGAGCCGCGCGTCGTGAAGGCGAACATGCGTGCGGCATCGGGCGATTCCTTCGCGACGAACGCTTCCCAGTTCGCGTGCACGTGCATCTGCGCGTACTCGTGATAGTCGAGGCCGGCGCGGCGCATCTTGGCGTCGTCGAGCGGGAAGCCGAGCGGCTCGATCAGATGCAGGCGCGCGCCGGTGTTCGCGCAAAGGCGGATCACGTTGCCGGTATTCGGCGGGATTTCGGGTTCGACCAGAACGACGTTGAACATAAGTAAGTGAGCAGAAGTGCGGGGTTAATCTTTCGGCGTACGCAACGCGACGAAATTGGTCACGCGGCGTGCGCCCGACCGCTTGAGCGTGCGCGCGAGCGCATCGAGCGTCGCGCCGGAGGTCATCACGTCATCGACGATGCCGACGTGCAGTCCGCGCACGTCGCCTTTCACGGCGAACGCGCGTTCGACGTTACGGCGGCGCGTGTCGAGATCGAGCTTCGACTGCGGCGCGGTTTCGATCGTGCGGCACACGAGCCGGGCGTCGGCGCTCACGGCGAGGCGCCGCGCGAGCGGTTTCGCGATCGCCCACGCCTGGTTGTAGCCGCGTGCGATCAGACGTTGGTCCGACAGTGGCACCGGCGCGATCACGTCGGGCGCCGGCAAGCCGCTGTCGTCGAAACACGCGTGCAAATGGCGCGCGAACGCTTCGCCCGTGCCGAATCGCGCGCGAAACTTCAGGTCGAGCGCGAGCGTATCGAGCGGCGCGCGGTAGTCGGCGAGTGCGAGCGTGGCATCGAAGTGCGGCGGCGAATCAAGACACGCCGCGCAGTGAGATGCAGCGCCATCGAATTCTCGACGAGTCGCAGACAACGGCAACGCGCACGTCCGGCATCTCAAACGCGCTTCGTTCCAATAGGATTCGTCGCATCCTCGACACAGCAAGCTCTGCGACAAATTGCCACACAAAGCGCATTGGCCGGGCAACGCGACGTCGCCGAGCCACGCGATGGCGCGTCGCGCACGCCCGATGACGTGCGTGGGCGCGGCGCAGCCCGACGACATCGCGCGCTTTTCGATGATCATGTTGACGACTCCCGCGAAAACAGGCGAAACCGCGCCATCCGGGCCTCGCGGCGCCGCCTTTGCAGGCCGATTCCAGGACGACCGAGTATACTTCGCACTCTTCGCGAGCAGACCGTCATGTCCCCAACTCCCGCCAAATCTGGCCGACCGGCCTATGATCCGCGCCGTCTGCGCGAGATTTTCGACCGCCGCGCCGGCACTTTCGACGACGTCGCGTTCCTGACGCGCGAGATCGCGCAGCGCATGCGCGAGCGGCTCGACTACATTAAGGTCGCCCCGACGCGCGCGCTCGACGCCGCCTGCGGCGCGGGCGCCGATCTGCCGGGACTGCGCGCGCGTTTCCCGGAGGCGTCGGTGCTGGGCGTCGACATATCATCGGCGATGCTCGCGCGCGCAAACGCCGCCGAAAGCGCCGACGCGCAAGCCGACGCGGGCTGGCGGCGCTTTCTTCCGGCCACGCTCAGCAAGGCGTTCGGCGCGCGCGGCCCGCAACTCGCGCAGGCCGACTTTTCGGCGCTGCCGTTCGCGGCGGGCGCGTTCGAACTCCTCTGGTCCAACCTCGCGCTGCACTGGCATTCGCGCCCCGACCTCGTGTTCCCGGAATGGCAGCGCGTGCTCAAGGTCAACGGCCTTCTGATGTTCAGCACCTTCGGTCCCGACACGCTGCGTGAGCTTACCCGCGCGTATCGCGAGGCGGAAGCGTCGCTCGGCATCGCACCGCAGCCGCACACGATCGATTTCGTCGACATGCACGATCTCGGCGACATGCTGGTCGAAAGCGGCTTCGAGATTCCGGTGATGGATCAGGAGGTGCTGACCATCACGTATCGTTCGCCCGAATCGCTGTTAAACGATGTGCGGCGCTGGGGCGCCTACCCGTTCGAGCGCGCGGCAAACGAGCGCCCGACCGATGCCGAAGCCTTGCGCAGCGCGGTTCACACCGCACTCGAGGCCATCCGGCGAGAGGACGGCACGATCCCTCTGACCTTCGAAGTGATCTATGGTCACGCGTGGAAGGCGGTGCCGCGCATGACGGCGGAAGGGCACGGCATCGTGCGTCTGGAAGATATCGGACGAGGCCCGAAGAAGGATCGCTGACGCGGTAAAGAGGGCATCTGTTATGTCTGAGATTTGCGTCCGAAAAGCGCGTAAAAAGCTGCGTCAAATGGGCGCAGAGGCTTGTGGCGCTTGGCTTTGCGCTGTTCTGCCCCTTGCTTGTGGATGCTTCGTAACGCGCCTATAATGCGTCAGTTTGTCGCCCGGCTGGCAATGATTTTGGTCAACATCCGAGCAGATCGACGGAGGCGGCGATGGAAAGAAGCGCATTGCTGACGGACACGGAGCCCGTCCTCAAGGAGTGGCTGATGAAGCGTAACTGCTCCGCGTCGCCGCGCCAGTTCGTGGGCTTCTTTGTCTCGCTCGCGCTCTTTTCGCTCGCTATCGCGACCTTGCTGTTATTGAATGGCGCCTGGCTGGTGCTGCCGTTCACGGGTATCGAACTGTTCGTGGTGGGCGTCGCGTTCCTGATCTACGCGCGGCACGCAGTCGACTACGAACGCATCCGGCTGTTTCAGAACCGGTTGTTGATCGAACAGATGAATGCCGAAGAATTGACGCAGTTCGAATTCAATCCGCGCTGGGTGCGGATCGAAACGGGCGCGGCACCGAGAGATCCGCTCAAGATCGTATCGCGCGGGCAGTCGGTGCACATCGGGCTACACCTTGCACAGCATCGTCGCCGGCAGTTCGCCGCGGAATTGCAGGCCTGGATTCGCCGCTGCGCGTAAAGCGCAACGGAAGCAAAAGCGGGCGCAAAAGCAGCGCGTAACGCGCGACGGATGCACACGGGGGTCGAGGGTTTGAATGGAAATTTTGGGTAAGGATGCTATGAAAACAATCAAGCGAGCCCTCTCGGGCGTGCTGGCGGCAGGCGCAATGCTCGCAGCCGGCACGGCCCTGGCGGTCACCGACGCTCCTGGCGGTCCTCGTGTCAACGAGCTCAACTTCCAGCAGCCCGCGACGAAAATCGCCGAGGAGCTCTTTGGCCTCCATACGTTCATGCTGATCATCTGCGGGGTGATCTTCCTCGGCGTGTTCGGCGTGATGTTCTATTCAATGTTCGTGCACCGGAAGTCGCGCGGCCACAAGGCGGCCAACTTCCACGAAAGCACTACCGTCGAAATCATCTGGACGATCGCGCCGTTCGTCATCGTCGTGCTGATGGCGCTGCCGGCCACGAAGGCCGTCGTCGCGATGAAGGACACGACCAACGCCGATCTCACCGTGAAGGTCACGGGTTATCAGTGGAAGTGGGCATACGACTACGTGAAGGGGCCGGGCGAGGGCATCAACTTCCTGTCCACACTGTCCACGCCGCGCAGCGAGACCAACGGCCAGACGCCGATCTCGAATCTTTATCTGCAGGAAGTCGACAACCCGCTGGTGGTGCCGGTCAACAAGAAGATCCGCATCATCACCACCGCGAACGACGTCGTGCACTCGTGGTACGTGCCGGCGTTCGGCGTGAAGCAGGACGCGATTCCCGGCTTCGTGCGCGACACGTGGTTCAAGGCGGAGAAAGTCGGCACGTTCCGCGGCTTCTGTACCGAATTGTGCGGCAAGGAACATGCGTACATGCCGGTCGTCGTCGAGGTGCTGTCGGACGACGACTACGCGAAGTGGGTCGACACCCAGAAGAAGAAGCTGGCCGCTGCCGCGGACGACCCGAACAAAACCTACACGATGGACGAGCTCAAGGCGCGCGGCGAGAAGGTCTACGCATCGAACTGCGCGGTGTGCCACCAACCGAACGGCAAGGGCGCGGGCGCGTTCCCGGCGCTCGACGGCAGCAAGATCGCCAACGGCCCGATCGCCGAGCACGTGAACATCGTGCTGCACGGCAAGGCGGCGATGCCGCCGTGGGGCACGGCGCTTAACGACGTCGAGATCGCCTCGGTCGTCACGTTCGAGCGCAATTCGTGGGGCAATCACACCACCGACATCCTTCAGCCGAAGCAGGTCGCGGACGCGCGCAACGGCAAGATGCCCGAAGGCGGCAACCATCTGGCGGCAGCGGGCGCGGCGGATGCTGCGGCATCGGCACCGGCAGCATCGGCAGCCGAAGCGTCGGGCGCATCGGCTACTGAAAGCGCGAGCGCGCCGGCAGCGCCGGCCGCGGAAGCGACGCAGGCCGCAGGCCTGCCCGCGAGCGTCTATTTCGAAACTGGCAAGAGCACGCTCCCGGCCGACGCGGCCGCCGCCGTGCAAGCCGCAGCGGCTTACGCGAAGGCGCATCCTGAAGCGAAACTGGCGCTGTCGGGCTTCACCGACGCCACCGGTTCCGCCGGTAAGAATGCCGACCTCGCCAAGAATCGCGCGCAAGCCGTGCGCGACGCGCTGAAGGCAGCGGGCGTCGCCGAGGATCGCATCGTCTTGAAGAAGCCGGAAACCATCACGGGCGGTACGGATGCGAAGGAAGCCCGTCGCGTAGAGATCAGTCCGGCTGCTTGACGTGTCGCGCCCGCGCCAGAACGGAGCGGGCGACACCCGCCAAGTGCCGCAGTATTCGCTTTAGGAGATTGTCATGTCTAGCATCGGACACGATGTAGCCGCGGGTCACGACCACGCGCACGATCATGCGCATGAAACGCCTCACGGCTGGCGCCGGTGGCTGTTCGCCACCAACCACAAGGACATCGGTACGCTGTACCTGCTGTTCTCGTTCATCATGTTCCTCTCGGGGGGCGTGATGGCGCTGATGATCCGTGCCGAGCTTTTCGAGCCCGGCCTGCAGATCATGCGCCCCGAGTTCTTCAACCAGCTGACCACCATGCACGGCCTCATCATGGTGTTCGGTGCGATCATGCCGGCGTTCGTCGGTTTCGCGAACTGGATGATCCCGCTGCAGATCGGCGCGTCCGACATGGCGTTCGCGCGGATGAACAACTTCAGCTTCTGGCTGCTGCCGGTCGCGGCCGTGCTGCTGGTCGGTTCGTTCTTCGCGCCGGGCGGCGCGACGGCCGCCGGCTGGACGCTCTACGCGCCGCTCTCCACGCAGATGGGCCCGGGCATGGACTTCGCGATTTTCGCGGTCCACATCATGGGCGCGTCGTCGATCATGGGCGGCATCAATATCGTCGTGACGATCCTGAACATGCGCGCGCCCGGCATGACGCTCATGAAGATGCCGATGTTCGCGTGGACGTGGCTCATCACGGCGTATCTGCTGATCGCGGTGATGCCGGTTCTAGCGGGCGCGATCACGATGGTGCTGTTCGACCGCCACTTCGGCACGTCGTTCTTCAACGCGGCGGGCGGCGGCGATCCGGTGATGTACCAGCACATCTTCTGGTTCTTCGGTCACCCCGAGGTGTACATCATGATCTTGCCGGCGTTCGGGATCGTGTCGCAGGTGATTCCGGCGTTCTCGCGCAAGCCGCTCTTCGGCTATAGCTCGATGGTGTACGCAACGGCCTCGATCGCGATTCTGTCGTTCATGGTCTGGGCGCACCACATGTTCGCCACCGGCATGCCGGTGACGGGCCAGCTCTTCTTCATGTACGCGACGATGCTGATCGCCGTGCCCACGGGCGTGAAGGTGTTCAACTGGGTCGCGACGATGTGGCGCGGTTCGCTCACGTTCGAAACGCCGATGATCTTCGCGATCGGCTTTCTCTTCGTGTTCACGATGGGCGGCTTCACGGGCCTGATCCTGTCGATGGCGCCGCTCGACATCCAGATGCACGGTACCTACTACGTGGTCGCGCACTTCCACTACGTGCTGGTGGCGGGGTCGCTCTTCGCGCTCTTCTCCGGCTGGTATTACTGGGCGCCGAAGTGGACGGGCTGGATGTACAACGAAACGCGCGGCAAGATCCACTTCTGGGCGTCGATGATCTTCTTCAACATCACGTTCTTCCCGATGCACTTCCTCGGCCTCGCGGGCATGCCGCGTCGCTATGCCGACTACCCGGCGCAGTTCACCGACTTCAACCAGGTCGCGACGATCGGCGCATTCGGTTTCGGTCTCGCGCAGGTGTACTTCCTGTTCGCGGTCGCGCTGCCGGCATATCGCGGCGGCGGCGAACTGGAGAAGGCCGGCGACAAGCCGTGGGATGGCGCGGAAGGCCTCGAATGGACCGTGCCGAGCCCGGCGCCGTTCCATACGTTCGAAAATCCGCCGACCGTCGAATAAGACGCACGCAATGCGGCGAGGCTCCGGCCGGAGTCTCGCCAGGCAGGTCCTAATGGAACAAGACGTTCGCAGCATGACCCGGAATCCACAGGAAAGACGATCGCCCGAGCAGATTCGCGCGGGCAACAAGCGGCTCGGTTTGATCCTGCTCGCCATCGTCGCCGTCTTTTTTATGGCAGCCGTCGTCAATCAGTTCCTGCTGTCCAGAGGGTGAGAAACGACGTGTCCAGTTCGCAGGAAGTACGCACAGACCGCGCGTTCAACCGCTCGATGCTCGTCAAGCTCGTTGTCGTGGCGGGGCTGATGTTCGGTTTCGGTTTTGCCCTGGTGCCGATGTATCGCGCGATCTGCTCGATTACCGGCATCAACAACCTCGTGCAGCGCGATGTCGGCGCGCGCGAGGCGAAGAATACGCAGGTCGACGCGAGCCGCACGATTTCGATCGAACTCGACGCCAACGCGCGCGGCCCGCTGCAGTTCAAGCCGGAGCAGAACAGCCTCGACGTGCACCCCGGCGAAGTGATGACGGTGATGTATCAGGTGACCAACGAGCAGGGGCGCACGGTTCAGGCGCAGGCCATTCCGAGCTACGCCCCGAAAGAGGCCACCGAGTACTTCAAGAAGATCGAATGCTTTTGCTTTACGCAGCAGACGCTCGCCGCCAACGAGACGAAGCGCATGCCGGTGGTGTTCGTCGTCGATCCGAAGCTGCCGAAGGATGTGAAGACGATCACGCTGTCGTACACGTTCTTCGAGCTCACGGCGCCTAAATCGGTCGCGAAAAGCGGCAACGGGACGTGAACGCGGGCAAGCAAGGCAAGGAACGAACGATGGTCGAAGCAGACAAGCAGGGCACGCCCGCACAGAAGACGAGCCTCCTGAGGCTCGTGAAAGCGGTGTTCTGGTCGTTTTTCGGCGTGCGCCGCAGGGCCGACCTGGAAAGCGACGCCGCCCAGTTGAATCCGTTGCATCTGATCGCAGCGGGTGTGATCGGCGCGGCGCTGTTCATCGTCGTGCTGCTGCTGGTCGTGCGGGCGGTAGTCGGATAAGGAAGCGAGGGGCCGGGCCGGCGTGGTGTGGATGATGGGACGCGCCGCCCCGAGTCGAAAGAAAACAAGCAACTGGATCGAAGTGGAGAATCAAAAATGAGCGGTCAAAACGATAGCCCGTACTATTTCGTGCCGCACCCGTCACGGCATCCGATCATGGCGGCCACCGGTCTGCTGGTGGCGCTCGGATCGCTGGCGTCGTGGGTCAACGGCCATACCTGGGCGCCGTTCACGACGCTGCTCGGCGTGCTCTTCGTGCTGTTCGTGCTCTGGCACTGGTTCGGCGACGCCATCTCGGAATCCGAGGGCGGCATGTACGGCAAGCGCGTCGACACGTCGTATCGCTGGAGCATGAGCTGGTTCATCTTCTCCGAAGTCATGTTCTTCGCGGCGTTTTTCGGCGCATTGTTCTACGCGCGCGCGATTGCGATGCACGAGCTGGCGAGCCTCGACTACAAGCTGATCTGGCCGGATTTCACGGCGGTGTGGCCGAATAACGGGCCGGCGGCGCTGGTCGGACATTTCCGCTCGATGACGCCGTGGCCGCTGCCCACCATCAACACCGCGCTGCTGCTGAGTTCCGGCGCGACCCTGACGGTCGCTCACCATGCGCTGCGCGAAGACCATCGCAGGAAGGCGATCATCTGGCTCGGCGCGACGGTGCTGCTCGGTCTGATCTTCCTGTTCTGCCAGGGCTACGAGTATTTCCACGCTTACAACGAACTGAACCTGACGCTCGCATCGGGCGTGTACGGCTCGACGTTCTTCCTGCTGACGGGCTTCCACGGTTTCCACGTGTTCCTCGGCGGCACGATGCTGGCGGTCGTCATGGTGCGGCTGATCCGGGGGCACTTCACGGCGGAGCATCATTTCGCGTTCGAAGGCGCCGCGTGGTACTGGCACTTCGTCGACGTCGTGTGGCTGGGGCTGTACGTCGTCGTCTACTGGCTGTAACGGTTTTCGCCGCACGGACGGCGGCGCGCGACGCGCCGTCCGCAACGTTCAGTCGCACCGCACTGCTTGAGCGCCGCCCTCGACCTTCCCGGGCGGCGTTTTGTTTTTCGACTGCCGGAGTTTTGAGCGGGATTGAATGCGCTGATATGTCGCGGCGGCCGCGCCCGGAGCGTGCTAAAAACAGTGCCCCGGCGAACCTTCGCGGCGGTTCAGCGTCCGAGCGGAATGCCGGTCGACTGAATCCAGCCCATCCAGTGCGCGAACAGGATGAAAAGGAACAGCGAAATGGACAGCCCGACGCGCATGGCAAGCGACCACACCATCCGCTTGGTTTTGCCCCGGTCGGTCATCATGAAGTACAGCGCCGAGCCGAGGCTGCCGATGATAAGGATGAATGCGATGGCAACGATGATGTGCATGAAACCAGCCAGCGATTGGCATGAGAAGTTGAATCAATCGATTATCGCACCGCAGGGATCGTGCCGCGTTGCACGGGACGGATCGCGGATATGAAGATTCGCTTCTGGCCGGCGCTCTTGATCCTGATCGTCGTCGCGGTGACGGTGAAGCTCGGATTCTGGCAGCGCGATCGCGCGCATCAGAAGGAAGCGCTCAACGCGCGCATCGTCGCGTTCGAACACGCGCCCGCGCAGCGCGTCGGCGTGATGCCGATCCCGCTGAAGGACATCGAGTTTCATCGCGTGCTGGCGCGAGGCAAATTTTTGCCGGAGCAGGTCGTTTATCTCGATAATCGGCCTTATAACGACCAGCCGGGTTTTTATGTCGTGATGCCGTTTAAACTCGACTCAGGCGGCTACGTCCTGGTCAATCGCGGCTGGTTGCCACGTAATCTCGCCGATCGCACGGGCATCGAGCCTTACGAGACGCCGAAAGGTGAGGTCGAGATCGAAGGCATTGCGCGCTCGAATGCGTCGCAGGCGTTCGAACTGGGGCGGGGCGGATCGGCGGCGCGTCAGAAGGTTCGTCAGAATCTCGACATCGCCGCCTACGCCGGCGAGACCGGTCTGCCGTTGCAGCCGTTCGTGATCCAGCAACTGAACACCACCGGCGACAAACTCGTGCGCGACTGGCCGGCACCGACGCTCGGCGTCGAACGCAACTATGGCTATATGTTGCAGTGGTGGGGCATGGCGGCGGCGGCGATCGGTTTCGGTCTCTACGCCGCGCGTCGCGCCGCGAAAAAGAGCGACTCCGCCGACGAAGCGGACAATCACGCCAGCCACGCCTAAGCTTGAATCCAGTCAGCGCGCTGTTTGAACCGGCGCGCTGCGTAATCGAATAGAGGCCCCGTTTTGTCGATGCAAACACCCCGTCCTTCGCCGTCCGCCATCAACAAGGCGCGCGCCGAGCACCGCGAAGCCACGAAAGGCTCGTGGAACAAGGGCCGCTGGATGCTCCTGCTGCTCGCGCTCGTCTGCGCGGCGCCGGTCATCGCGTCGTATCTGATGTATTACGTGTTCAAACCGGCCGGCGGCACCACGAGCTACGGCGCGCTGATCGAGCCGCAGCGCCCGATTCCCGGCGACCTGATGGTCCGCGACGAAAAGGGCGAGCCGATGCCGCTGACCGCGCTGCGCGGCAAATGGCTGATGCTGACGGTCAACGGCAGCGCCTGCGACGAGCCATGCGCGACGCGGCTTTATTTCATGCGCCAGGTTCGCGTGTTGCAGGCGGGCGAACGCGAGCGCGTCGTGAACGTCTGGCTGCGGACCGACGACAAACCCGTCGACGACAAGATCAAAACCGCCTATCCGCAACCGGATACGCGAATGCTTGTTGCAGATCAGGGCGCCATCTCGAAATGGCTGCCAATCTCTGACGACACGCAGCTTACCGACCACATCTTTCTCGTCGATCCGAACGGCAATCTGATGGAGCGTTTCCCGAAAAATCCCGATCCCGCCAAGATCAAGGGCGATCTCGCGAAACTTCTCAAGTGGTCACGGATCGGTTGAGGGTTTAGAAGAATGTTCGTATTGCAACTTGGCTTGATTGGCCTCTGTATCGCGCTTTTGCCGCTCTCGTACGTCTGGGTCAAGGCCGACGACAACAAATTTCGCAAGCTCGTCTGGCTGACGACGTTTCTCACGCTCGATCTGATCATGTTCGGCGGTTTCACGCGTCTGACCGATTCCGGCCTCGGCTGCCCCGACTGGCCGGGTTGCTACGGGACGTCGTCGCCGTTCATCGCGCATGCGCAGATCGCCGCTGCCCATCAGGCGATGCCGAGCGGGCCCGTCAGCCTGGTCAAGGCGTGGATCGAAATGCTGCACCGCTATTTCGCGATGGCGATCGGCGTGCTGATCATCGCGCAGGTGGCGATCGCGTGGACGGCGCGTTTCAAGCGCCGGCCGCTGCACGTCTCGCCGTGGTGGCCGACGGGCATTCTGCTGCTCATCTGCGTGCAGGGCGCGTTCGGCGCGTGGACGATCACGATGAAACTTCAGCCGGTGATCGTCACGCTGCATCTGCTGCTCGGGCTTGCGCTGCTCGGCGCGCTCGGCTGGCTCGCGGCGCGGCAGACGCCGATTCCCGTTCACGAGCCCGAAGCCGCGCGCTGGATGCCGGCGGCGCTTTTGGGGCTGGCGTTGCTGATCGTGCAGATTGCGCTCGGCGGCTGGGTCAGCACCAATTACGCGGTGCTTGCCTGCACAGACTTCCCGCTGTGCAACGGCCAATGGGTCCCGCCGATGAATTTCGAGCACGGTTTTCACCTGTGGCGCGCGCTCGGCATGACCGGTGACGGCGACGTGATCTCGCAGGATGCGCTCGTCGCGATCCACTGGACGCACCGGACTTTCGCCGTCGTCGTGGTGCTTTACACGCTGTGGCTCGCGTTCAGGCTGCGTCGTTTCGAATCGCT
This sequence comes from Caballeronia sp. LZ024, assembly GCF_031451455.1. Lineage (NCBI taxonomy): Bacteria > Pseudomonadati > Pseudomonadota > Betaproteobacteria > Burkholderiales > Burkholderiaceae > Caballeronia > Caballeronia sp. LZ024. Next base: position 287,779 of record NZ_JARUXL010000001.1, read on the forward strand.
GCGCACGCCTGCCAACGGCGTTTTGCTGCTGATCGTCGCGCAGTTTTTGACGGGGCTGTCGAACATCGTTCTGCAATGGCCGTTGCCCGTCGCCGTGGCGCACAACGGCGGTGCAGCCATCCTGCTGCTGCTGCTCGTTATGCTAAACTTTCGAATCTCTTCCAGCCGTCCCGGCCGCGCCGTGCTTCCCGCGCGCGACGTCGTTTCAGCGTGAATCCAAATCATGGAAAGCACGACAATCACTTCTCCCTCCGGTAGCCGCCTCGCGCAATATCTCGCGCTGACCAAGCCGCGCGTGACGCAACTGGCGGTGTTCTGTGCGGTCATCGGCATGTTTCTCTCGACGCCCGGCATGGTGCCGTGGACCGTGCTGATCGGCGGCACGGTCGGCATCTGGCTCCTAGCGGGCGCGGCGTTCGCGATCAACTGTCTCGTCGAGCAAAAAGTCGATGCGATGATGCGGCGCACGTCGTGGCGTCCGTCGGCGCGCGGCGAGATCACGACCGCGCAGATCCTGCTCTTCTCGGCGGTACTCGGCGGCGCCGGCATGGCGACGCTCTACACCTTCACCAACCCGCTGACGATGTGGCTCACGGTCGCAACGTTCGTCGGCTACGCGGTCATCTATACGCTGCTGCTCAAACCGTACACGCCGCAGAACATCGTGATAGGCGGAGCGTCGGGTGCGATGCCGCCGGCGCTCGGCTGGGCGGCCGTGACGGGCGCGGTGCCCGGCGACGCGTGGATTCTCGTGCTGATCATCTTCGTGTGGACGCCGCCGCATTTCTGGGCGCTCGCGCTCTATCGCCGCAAGGACTATGAGAACGCCGGCCTGCCGATGCTGCCGAACACGCACGGCGAGCAGTACACGCGGCTGCACATCTTCCTCTACACGGTGATCCTGTTCGCCGTCACGATGATGCCGTTCATCTCCGGCATGAGCGGGGTGATCTATCTGGCCTCGGCGGTCGTGCTGGGCGCGGTGTTCCTCGGCTACGCGTGGAAGATTTATCGCGACTATTCCGACGCCCTCGCGCGCAAGACCTTCCGCTATTCGATCGTGTATCTGTCGCTGCTGTTCGGCGCGCTGCTCGTCGATCACTACGTGCGCACGGTGATCGGCGCATGACCGTTCCGGCTCGCAGGACCTTTGGGCGTATCGCGCTCGCGCTGGCCGGTGCCGCGCTCCTGGCGGCGTGCAACAAGGCGCCGGACTTCAAGAATCTCGACATCACCGGCAATACCCAGTTCGGCAGCACGTTCTCGCTGCCCGACACGTCGGGCAAGACGCGCACGCTCTCCGATTTCAAAGGCAAGGCCGTCGTCCTCTTCTTCGGCTACACGCACTGCCCGGATGTCTGTCCGACGACGCTCGCCGAGCTTTCGCAGGCGCTGCAGCAACTCGGTGACGAGGGTAAGCGCGTGCAGGTGCTGATGGTCACCGTCGATCCCGCGCGCGACACGCCCGAGTTGCTCGGGCAGTATGTATCGGCGTTCAACGCGTCGTACATTGGATTGCGTCCCGCGAACGACGCGGAACTCGCGAAGGTCGCGAAGGACTTCCGCGTGTACTACGCCAAGGCGCAGGGCAAGACGCCTGGCGACTACACGATGGACCACACGGCCGCGAGCTACGTCTTCGACCCCGAAGGCAAGCTGCGACTTTTTGCCCGAGATGGACAAGGCGTCCAGCCCTGGGTTCACGATCTGAAACTGCTGCTCGACTGAACGCGCGTCGTCCGCGCGGACGACGTTCGCCGACACGCAAAACTGCCGGTCGAATCCGATCGACCGCATTTATCGCCGATTCTGCGGCAAAACCCCCTCTTCTGCTTTCAACTGCGCGGATGCGATCGACGCTTCGTCCCGTCATCCGATCGAGCGCGACCGTCTTATTCAGACATCCTGATGACCGTGATGACGACGCTTGTCACGTTTCTAAGAACGTTTTCAGACAAACGCCCGTAGGCAGGGGCGTTTAGACGCATTCGTTATGTTGACCGCGGTCAATTTCCGCATGGGTGCGCCTGCATAAAATTTCGCGCTGTAACGCTCCCCAGCGCGTCTCCAACGGCGGCGCGCATCTCTCTTTCGTCTGGAACGAATCAATGAAGATCAGGCAAATGAAATGAATGGAAAACTTTTAAGAGGGATCTTGCTTCCCTTCTCGGTCGCGCTGATCTCGTGTCTCTCCGGATGTAGCAACCTCGATCTGCTGAATCCCAAAGGCAGCGTCGGAGTGGCCGAGAAGGATCTGATTACGACGGCGACAATCGCGATGTTGATCGTCGTGATACCGGTCATCATCATGACGTTGGTGTTCGCGTGGCGTTATCGCGCGTCGAACCGCAATGCCACCTACGCGCCGAAGTGGGCGCACTCGACGGCCATCGAAGTGGTCGTCTGGACCATTCCCACGCTGATCATCCTCTTCCTCGGCATCCTGACCTGGAAGACGACGCACGAACTCGATCCGTACAAGCCGCTCGAGTCGTCGGTGAAACCGATCAACGTCGAAGTCGTCGCGCTCGACTGGAAGTGGCTCTTCATCTATCCGGACCTCGGCATCGCGACGGTCAACCAGCTCGCGTTTCCGGTCGGCACGCCGGTGAACTTCCGCATCACGTCCGACTCGGTGATGAACTCGTTCTTCATTCCGCAGCTCGGCAGCCAGATCTACGCGATGGCGGGCATGCAGACGCGTCTGCATCTGGTCGCCGACCACTCGGGAGACTTCGCGGGCGTATCGGCCAATTACAGCGGTCACGGCTATGCCGACATGAAGTTCCGCGCGCTCGCCAAAACGCCGGCGCAGTTCGACGAGTGGGTCGCGGGCGTGAAGGCGTCCGCCGACCGCCTCGACATGAACGCCTACAACGTCGTGACGCAGCCGAGCGCGAATCAGCCGGTCCGGTATTTCTCGACCGTCGATTCGAAGCTCTTTCGCAACATCATCGCAAAGTACAACAACGGTAACGTCCTGGACTTCAAGGATGCTGCCTGCGCAACGCAGGGGTAACGCATGTTCGGAAAACTCACACTGTCGGCGATCCCTTTCGATCAGCCGATCATCATGGGAGCCGCGGCCTTCATGGCGCTCCTGGTACTCGGCGTAGGCGGCGCGCTGACTGTCTACGGCAAGTGGAAATGGCTGTGGACCGAATGGCTGACGAGCGTCGACCATAAGCGCATCGGCGTGATGTATTGCGTCGTCGCGGTTCTGATGCTGGTGCGCGGCTTCATCGATGCCGTCATGATGCGCGCGCAGCAGGCCGTCGCCTATCTCGATCCGGGCTTCCTGCCGCCGCATCACTACGATCAGATCTTCACGGCGCACGGCGTCATCATGATCTTCTTCATGGCGATGGCGCTGATGGTAGGCTTCTTCAACATCGTGGTGCCGCTGCAGATCGGCGCGCGCGACGTCGCGTTCCCGTTCCTCAATTCGCTGAGCTTCTGGATGACGGCGATCGCCGCGATCCTGATGAACGTCTCGCTCGTAATCGGCGAATTCGCGCAGACCGGATGGCTCGCCTATCCGCCGCTTTCGGAGTTGCAATACAGTCCGGGCGTCGGAGTCGACTATTACCTCTGGAGCTTGCAATTGTCGGGCGTCGGCACGTTGATCACGGCGATCAACTTCTTCGTGACGATCGTCAAGATGCGCGCGCCTGGCATGACGCTCATGAAGATGCCGGTGTTCACGTGGACGGCGCTCTGCTCGAACGTGCTCATCATGGCGACGTTCCCGATCCTGACGGTCGCGCTGGCGCTGCTCGGTCTCGACCGCTACATGGGCATGCACTTCTTCACGAACGATCTCGGCGGCAATCCGATGCTGTACCTGAACCTGATCTGGGCGTGGGGGCATCCCGAGGTGTACATCCTCGTGCTGCCGGCGTTCGGCATCTATTCGGAAGTGGTAGCGACGTTCGCTAAGAAGACGCTGTTCGGCTACAAGACGATGGTGTACGCGTCGTGCGTGATCATGATTCTGGCGTTCCTCGTGTGGCTGCATCACTTCTTCACGATGGGATCGGGCGCGAACGTCAACGCCTTCTTCGGCATTATGACGATGATCATCGCCATTCCGACCGGCGTGAAGATCTTCAACTGGCTGTTCACGATCTATCGCGGCCGGCTGGAATTTTCGTCGCCCATCCTGTGGACGATCGGCTTCATCGTGACGTTCACGATCGGCGGCATGACGGGCGTGATGCTCGCGATTCCGGGCGCCGACTTCCTGCTGCACAACACGCTCTTCCTGGTTGCGCACTTCCACAACACGATCATCGGCGGGGTGGTGTTCGGCTACATGGCGGGCGTGACGTACTGGTTCCCGAAAGCATTCGGATTCAAGCTCAACGAGAAGCTCGGCAAGTGCGCGTTCTGGTGCTGGTTCGTCGGCTATTTCGTCGCGTTTACGCCGCTTTACGTGCTCGGCTTCATGGGCATGATGCGACGCATGAATCACTACGACAATCCCGCCTGGCAGCCGTGGCTGATCGTGGCCGCATGTGGTGCGGGCATCATCGCAGTGGGCGTGGTGTTCCAGGTCGTGCAGGTGATCGTCAGCGTGCGCAACCGCCATCTGCCGGCGTACCGCGACGTCACGGGCGATCCGTGGGGCGGCCGCACGCTCGAATGGGCGACGAGCTCGCCGCCGCCGGTCTACAACTTCGCCAATCTGCCGGTCGTCCATGAACTCGATGCGTTCGCGCACATGAAGGAAACGGGGCATGGCCTCGGACGCGATACGGTTTATCGCGACATTCACATGCCGTCGAATACGAGCGCTGGCTTGTTTGTCGGATTGTTCAGCCTCGGGCTGGGTTTCGCCGGCGTCTGGCACATCTGGTGGCTCGCGATCGTGGCGCTGGTCGCGATCGCGGTCACGGTGATCGGCTACAGCTTCCGTCGCAACGACGGCTATTACATCGAAGCTTCGAAGGTCCGCACGATCGAGAAGACGTACAGTCCCGCGCCTGCGGCAGTGGAGGTCGTTTAAATGTTGCAGAAAACTCTCGTTCTCGATCCGTACGATTCCGGCGAAGAACACGTCCCGTCGCATTCGGTCTTCGGTTTCTGGCTGTATCTGATGACCGACTGCGTGATCTTCGCGTCACTGTTCGCCACGTTCGGCGTCATGGCGCACCAGTTCGCGGGCGGTCCGAGCGGCAAGGAGCTCTTCGATATCCAGGGCGTCGCGCTCGAAACCGCGCTGCTGCTCCTGAGCAGCATCACGTTCGGCTTTGCGATGCTCGGCGCGCACCGCCGCAAGAGCGGTACGGTACTGATGTGGCTTGCGGTCACGTTTGTGCTCGGCCTTGGGTTCCTGTGGCTGGAATTCCGCGAGTTCGGACATCTGCTCGACGAGGGCTTCGGCCCCGGCCGCAGTGCGTTCCTGTCGTCGTTCTTCACGCTGGTCGGCACGCACGGCCTGCACGTGACGCTCGGCCTCGTCTGGATGGTCGTGCTCGCCGCGCAGGTCATCTGCAACCCGGAACTGTCCGAGCGCGAAATTCGCCGGCTCACGTGCCTGAGCCTTTTCTGGCACTTTCTGGATATCGTGTGGATCGGTGTCTTTACCTTCGTCTATCTCGGGAGCGTGATCTAAATGAGCCATGCGCACTCTTCAACGGCGGACCACGGGCACGGCACGCTCGGTAGCTATGTCGTCGGCTTCGTGCTTTCGGTGCTGCTCACCGCAGCCGCGTTCGGCCTCGTCATCAAGCGCGTGCTGCCGCCCGATACCGCGCTGCTCGTGCTCGGCGCGCTGGCGTTCGTGCAGATCGTCGTTCATCTGGCGTACTTCCTGCACCTGAACACGTCGCGCGCGCAACGCTGGAATCTGATCGCGTTCGGCTATACCGTGCTCGCGGCAGCGTTTCTGATCGTCGGCACGATGTGGGTCATGCACAACGTGTCGATGAACATGATGTCGCGTTAAACGGATAACGCGAACGTTCCGATTAGGAAAAGGCGGCCATTGGCCGCCTTCGTCGTTTACGCGTGCGCGGGCGACGGCAGGTTCAGGCCGGGCGCGAGCCGTGTCGCCTTGAATTCGATCACTTCGTAGTGGGCGAGCTTTTGGTCCGCGAACGGGTCTTCGGCGAGGATCGAATCGAGCCGGTCGCGATCGATCGCCGATGCCAGGATGACCCCGCCGTCGCGCGGCACCTTCGGACCCGCGGCGATGAAAATGCCCGCAGCGAACTGCCGTTCGAGGAAAAGGCGATGCGCATCGAGTGCATCGTCGATTTCGGCAAGCGCGCCGGTATAACGCAGATTGATGACGTACATGTCGGTCGTTCCGGTTTGGATGATGGACGATTCTAAGCCGGACGGCCCTTTTCACGCCGGCGCCGGTATAACGACATTCCAATTGCATATTTCCGTTTGCACCACGAGTGTGCGAATATCCGCGGCCTCAGGCGAAGTACCCGTCACCTTGTATCGAAGCGAGAACACCATGCAGCGCAGACATTTGCTTAAAGCCATTTCCCTCGTCGCGGTATCGGCCGCGCTTTTCACGAGCGCAGTCGCGCACGCCGACGACAAAGTCGTCAAGGTCGGCACCATCGGCGGCCCCGACGCGCAAATCTGGCAAGTCGTGCAGAAGGTTGCCAAGCGCGACGGCCTCGACGTGAAGGTCGTCGAGTTCAACGACTACGTGCAGCCGAACGCCGCGCTCGACGCGGGCGATCTCGATGCCAACAGCTTCCAGCATCAGCCGTATCTCGACAGCCAGATCAAGCAACGCGGCTACAAGCTCGTCAACGCGGGACTGACTTACATTTCGCCGCTCGGCGTCTATTCGAAGAAGCTTAAGTCGGTGAAGGATCTGCCGGAAGGCGCAAAGATCGCGGTGCCGAACGACCCGTCGAACGAAAATCGCGCGCTGCTGCTGTTGCAGTCGCAAGGCGTGATCAAACTGAAGGCCGGCGCGGGCACGAACGGAAGCAACGCAACGCCGCTCGACGTCGCCGCGAATCCGAAGAAGATCAAGCTGGTTGAACTCGATGCCGCGCAGTTGCCGCGCACGCTCGCGGACGTCGACGCCGCCGCGATCAACACGAACTTCGCGCTGGCCGCAGGCCTCCAGCCGGCCAAGGACGCCATCGCGCTCGAAGACGTGCACAGCCCGTATGCGAACCTGATCGCGGTGCGCGCGAAAGACAAGGACCAGCCGTGGGTGAAGAAGCTGGTCGCCGCGTACCAGTCGGAAGACGTGCGTCAGTTCCTGAAGACGGAGTTCAAGGGTTCGATGGTGCCCTCGTTCTGAGTCGATTCAGACGGCAAGACGAATGGCGCCCGACGGGCGCCATTTTTTATGCGTCGATGGAAGTGAGCGATCTTTGCCAGCCATCGTTCGCCGCTGCAAATCCACGGCTCACGACGAACCCGCGAAGATCGGCATGGGCTTCGTCGAACGAGCAGGAGAGTTGCTCGCAGCCCGCGTCGACCGCGAACCGCGAACAGGCGTCGACGAGACGCGAGCCCAGTCCTTGCCGGCGCGCGCCCGGCTCCACGAACAGCAGTTCGATGCGCGCTAGCCTTGCCGACCCACGCATCAGCATCGCGGCGCCGATTCGCGAGCCGTTATCCTGCTCGGCGATCCAGCACACAGCCGGCCGCGCACCGTGGCTCGCGTGAGACGCCGAGTCGAGGAAGCGCGTCACGACCGACGCCGCGCGCGTTTCCATGTCCGGACCGGCGTTGTCAGGCGAAGCAAGCTGGGCGCAGCGCTCCACGATCCAGCCGAAATCGCCGCGTCGCGGACTGCGCAGACGCACGCGTTCCCGCTCGACGGGAGGCGAGAGCAGGCGTTCGATATCCGCCATCGACGACATGAGTTGTGCGCGCTCGCCCGCGGTCAAACGATCGAGCGTTGCCGATACTTCGCCGATGCTGCCCGCGCCGATTTCGTCGAAGGCCGTGCGGCCCGCTTTGGTCAGGATCAGGACGTGTTTGCGCGCGTCGTCGATGCTCAGTAGCCGCACGAGAAGGCCATTGCGTTCGAACCGGGTCAACAGCCTGCTCAGATAGCCGGTGTCGAGCCCCAGGCTGCGTGCGACTTGCGCCGCCGTCTGCGGCGGGTCGTAGACGAGCGTCTGAAGTACCCGCACCTCTGCCATCGAAAAAGCGCTCTGGCGCAGGCACTCTTGCAGGCCACGCGTGTAGCGCGAATAAAAGTGATTGAAGCGCCGGACGGCCTCGGCGGCGCGGTCGGAATTCACAGTCATCATTCCTTGTTCTCTCAGTGTCTAGTTTTATGTGTCTTCATTACTTCAGAGTCCGAAGCAACTTCGTCTATTGTGCCGCGTAAAAGCACGCCCGCGCACTTTTGTCGAAACGAACGAACTGGGCGCTTTCTATGCGGACCAGTCGGCATCGAGTGGACTGTACATGCGGGTAAATCCCGATGCTTCCGAGCATGTTCGCGGACCTGCGGTTTACGATATAAGTAACTGAATTTAAACAATAAAACAAGCCTCGCCGGAGGCGGTTTGCCAAAATTGACTGGTATTATTTTGGTTATATAATGGGCTCCGACAAACGCTTCTGACCGGAAAATCCGATGGACGAACGATGGCGCGAACTGGCTCCCGATGCGCAGAACAGCACGCCGCTCTATCTGCAACTCGCCGCCCGCCTCGCCACCCGGATTCATGCGGGCGCATGGTCGGCGGGCGAGGCGCTGCCGTCGGAGCGAACGTTGTCGGAGAGCGTCGGCGTGTCGCGGATCACCGCGCGCAAGGCCATCGCGCTTCTGGTCGAGCAAGGTCTGATTCGCCGGGTGCGCGGCGCGGGCAGCTTCATTACGCCGCGCGTCGAAGACCCGCTGTCGCGGCTCACCGGTTTCACGACGAAGATGGAGCAGCGCGGCTTCACGCCCGACTCGGTCTGGCTCGCGCGGGAAGTGCGCACGGCGAGCCGCGACGAAATCGTGCGTCTCGGTTTGTCGCCGGGCGCGGGCGTCGCGAGCTTGCGGCGCTTGCGTCGCGCGGACGGCATCGTGATGGCGGTCGAGCATTCCACGCTGCCCGCTTCGGTCGTGCCGCAGCCGGCGGCGATCGGCGCATCGCTGTATCGGTATCTGGAGGAGCGCGGCATGTCGGTCGTGCGCGCGTTGCAGCACTTTCGCGCGGTCAACGCGGGCGCGGAGATCGCGCGCCTGATGGGCGTGGCGCCGCGCGCGGCGCTGCTCGTCATCACGCGTATCGGTTATTCGGCAGAACAGCGCGCCATCGAACTGACGGACACGTATTGCCGCGACGACTACTACGATTTCGTCGCGGAGCTTCACCGCTAGCAGCACAAAAAAGCGTCGGCATGACAGACGCGCACGACCCATAAAAACGAGAGGACAAAGACGCCGGACGCAGTTTTCGCCTGCTCGCAGCATGGCGCGCCCGGATTTCAGCCTCGAGTCTCAGGCTCAAACCTCAGGCTCAAACGCATCGCGTTTCACAGAGAACTTCATGCTCAAAGGAAACATCCTCACGACCGACGGCTGGATTCACGGCTCGATCCGCTTCGAGAACGGGCGCGTCACGGCGCTCGACGGCGAGCGCGTCGATCCGTCGACCAATGACGCGCCGTACATCCTGCCCGGCTTCATCGACCTGCACGTGCATGGCGGCGGCGGCGCCGACATCATGGAAGGCGGCGACGCCGCTCAGACCGTCGCGCGGCTGCACGCGCAACACGGCACGACGAGCCTTCTCGCCACGACGATGACCGCCCCGCGCGACGAACTGTTGAGCGTCGTGGCCGGCCTCGGCGAGCAGGCGAAATACCGCGTGCCGGGCGGCGCGCGCGTGCTCGGCGTGCACCTGGAAGGTCCGTACATCAATCCCGGCAAGCTCGGCGCGCAGCCTGACGCGGCGGCCGTCGCCGTGCGCGACGAAGTTTTGAAATACCTCGCGCTCGCGCCGATCCGCGTGGTCACGATCGCGCCGGAAATCTCCGGGCATCTGGACATCATCAGCGAGATGGCGGCGCGCGGCGTGCGCGTGCAACTCGGCCACTCGCTCGGCACCTACGACGACGCCGTCGCCGCGCTCAAGCACGGCGCGCGCGGCTTCACGCATCTGTTCAACGCGATGTCGCCGCTGCATCACCGCGATCCCGGCATGGTCGGCGCCGCGCTCGCGCATGCCGAATACGCGGAACTGATCCCCGATTTGCTGCACGTCCATCCGGGCGCGATTCGCGCGGCATTGCGCGCGATTCCGCATCTGTACGTCGTGACCGACAGTACCTCGGCGTCCGGCATGCCCGACGGCGAATACCGCCTCGGCAGCCAGCACGTCACCAAATGCATGGGCGGCGTGCGGCTCGCGGACGGCACGCTCGCCGGCAGCACGCTCACGATGGACCAGGCGCTGCGCAATCTCGTGTCGCTCGGCCTGCCGATGGCGGACGTCTCGAACCGCCTGTCGCGCAACGCCGCCGATTACCTCGGTCTCGAAGACCGCGGCCGCATCGCGCGCGGCGCGTGGGCCGATCTCGTCGTCATCGACCGCGAACTCGCGCTGACGGCCACTTATGTCGAAGGAGAATCGATTGTCGAATATGCTTAGTGAGGCGCTCGCCTCGGCCGATGTGGTCGAAGCCCAGCTCGCCGATACCTCGAATATCGAGGCCCTTGCCGTCAAGCTCGCCGAAGCGCCGCGTCATGTCGCGCTGACGGTCGCACGCGGTAGTTCCGACCACGCCGCGAGCTATTTCGCGAGCCTCACGATGAGCCGCATCGGCGTGCCGGTCGCGTCGCTGCCGATGTCGGTCGCCACCTTGCAGCAGGCGCCGTTGCGCGTCGCTGGGCAACTCGCCGTCGCGTTCTCGCAGTCGGGCAAGAGTCCCGATCTCGTCGGCACGATGCAGGCGCTGCGCGAAGCGGGCGCGTTCACTGTCGCCGCCGTCAACGCGCCGGGTTCGCCGCTTGCCGACGCCTGCGAATGGCACCTGCCGCTGCTCGCCGGCGCGGAACTGAGCGTCGCCGCCACGAAAAGCTATATCGCGATGCTGTCGCTTTCCGCGATCGTGATTGCGCACGTGCAGCGCGACGTCGAATTGCTGAACGCGCTGAAGACGCTGCCGGACGCGTTGCGGGTCGCGGGCAAGCTCGACTGGTCGAAGGCCGTCGACGAACTGAAGGGCGTCGATCGCATGATCGTGATCGGCCGCGGTCTCGGGCTCGCGATCGCGCAGGAAGCGGCGTTGAAGCTCAAGGAAACCTCGGGCATCCAGGCCGAAGCGTTTTCGAGCGCGGAAGTGCGTCACGGCCCGATGGAACTGATCGACCAGGACTATCCGCTGCTCGTGTTCGCGCCGCGCGGACCGGAGCAGGCGGGCCTGATCCAGCTTGCATCCGACATGCGCGCGCGCGGCGCACGCGTGCTGCTCGCCGCCCCCGACGACGTCGCGCAAGCCGACTTGCCGCTCGCGGTCACGGACCATCCGGCGCTCGATCCGATCGCCGCGATTCTTTCCTTCTATGTGATGGCCGCCGGTCTCGCCGCCGCGCGCGGACGCAATCCCGATGCGCCGCGTCACCTGAACAAAGTCACCGAAACTCACTGAGCGAGCCCCCGATGCGCCGTGCCGAGGAGTCACTGTTGAACCATTCCACCGCTAAACCGTTCGTGTTGCTCGCGCCTTTCACCGGGCCCGTCGTGCCGCTCGCCGATGTCCCCGATCCCGTCTTCGCGGAAGGGATGTTCGGCGACGGCATCGGCATCGATCCGCTCGACGGCGTGCTCGTCTCGCCGTGCGACGGCACGATCACGCATCTCGCGCGCACCCATCACGCCGTCACGCTGCGCACGCCGGAAGGCGCGGAAATCCTGCTGCATATCGGTATCGACACGGTCGAACTGGGCGGCGCGGGCTTCACGCCGAAGATCGCGCAGGGTGCGCAAGTGCGCGCCGGCCAGCCGCTGATCGAATTCGACGCCGACTACGTCGCGCAACACGCGCCGAGCCTCGTCTCGGTGATCGCGGTCGCCAACAGCGACGCGTTCGAGGTCGTCGAGCGTGCCGGGCGCGGCGTGCTGAAAGCGGGAGAGCGCCTCCTCGTGCTGCGCGCGAAAGACGGCGCGAAGGCCGACGCCGCCCGCAGCGACGCCAATTTCACCGACGAAGCCCGCCGCAACGTGACGCTCGCGCACGCGGGCGGCCTGCATGCGCGGCCGGCGGCGCGCGCCCGCGAAGCGGCGCGCGGTTTCGACGCGAAGGTCGAAGTGCGCTACGAAGGCCGCAAGGCGCCGATCGAAAGCGTCGTCGGCTTGCTGGGACTCGGCGCGGGCGAGGGCGCGACGGTCGAACTGCTTGGCATCGGCGCGCAGGCGGCGCAAGCCGTCGAAGCGGTCGCGGCGGAACTGCTGCGCGCCGCGCACGGCGAAGTGGAAGAAACGCCCGCGCGCGCCAAATCACCCGCGCCGCAGACGCTCGCGCGCACGCCGGGCCAGCCGCTCGACCCGAATACGCTCGCGGGCGTGTGCGCGGCGCCGGGCATCGCGGTCGGCAGGCTCGTGCGCTGGGACGATCAGGACATCGCGCCGCCCGAGCAGGCGAGCGCCACGTCGGCGGCGGAAAGCCGCGCGCTCGATCGCGCGATCGCAACCGTCGATGCCGAACTCGGCGAAACCGTGCGCACCGCGTCGCAACGCGGCGCGGTCGGCGAAGCGGGGATTTTCGCGGTGCATCGCGTGCTGCTGGAAGACCCGACGCTGCTCGACGCCGCGCGCGATCTGATCAGCCTCGGCAAGAGCGCGGGTTTCGCGTGGCGCGAAGCGATCCGCGCGCAGATCGTGCTGCTCGGCAAGGTGGAAGACGCGCTGCTCGCCGAGCGCGCCGCCGATCTGCGCGACATCGAAAAGCGCGTGCTGCGCGCGCTTGGGCTAACGAACACGGCGGCGCGCGCGCTGCCCGACGAAGCCGTGCTCGCCGCCGACGAATTCACGCCGTCCGATCTCTCGTCGCTCGATCGCACGCGAGTCACCGCGCTCGTGATGGCGCGCGGCGGCGCGACCTCGCACGCGGCGATCATCGCGCGGCAGATCGGCATTCCGGCGCTCGTCGCCGTCGGCGATGCGCTGCATGCCGTGCCCGAAGGCACACAGGTGGTCGTCGATGCGTCGGCGGGACGGATCGAATACGCGCCGACCGCGCTCGACGTCGAACGCGCGCGCACCGAGCGTCAGCGTCTCGCGGGCGTGCGTGAAGCGAACCGGCGTCTGTCGGGCGAAGCGGTCGCCACCCGCGACGGACGCGCGATCGAAGTCGCCGCCAACATCGCGACGCTCGACGATGCGCAAACCGCCGTCGACAACGGCGCCGACTCGGTCGGCTTGCTGCGCACGGAGCTGCTCTTCATCCACCGCGCGTCGGCGCCGACGAAGGACGAGCACGCACAGAGCTACCAGGGCATCGTCGATGCGCTGAAGGGGCGCACGGCGATCATCCGCACGCTCGATGTCGGCGCGGACAAGGAAGTCGATTACCTGACGCTGCCGCCCGAAACGAACCCGGCGCTTGGTCTTCGCGGCATCCGCCTCGCGCAAGTGCGCCCCGATCTGCTCGACGACCAGTTGCGCGGCCTGCTCGCCGTGCGGCCGTTCGGCGCCGTGCGCATCCTGTTGCCGATGGTCACCGATTCGGGCGAACTCGTGCGCCTCAGAAAGCGCATCGACGAACTCGCGCGCGAAATCGGCCGCACCGAGCCGGTCGAAGTGGGCGTGATGATCGAAGTGCCGTCGGCGGCGCTGCTCGCGGATCAACTGGCGCAACACGCCGATTTCCTCTCGATCGGCACCAACGATCTCACGCAGTACACGCTCGCGATGGACCGCTGCCAGCCCGATCTCGCCGCGCAGGCCGACGGCCTGCATCCTGCCGTGCTGCGCCTCATCAAGGCGGCGACCGACGGCGCCGCGAAGCACGGCAAGTGGGTCGGCGTGTGCGGCGCGCTCGGCGGCGATCCGGTGGCGGTGCCGCTGCTCGTCGGCCTGGGCGTGACCGAACTGTCGGTCGATCCGGTCTCGGTGCCGGGCATCAAGGCGCGCGTGCGCAATCTCGATTACCCGCTGTGCCGTCAGCGCGCCGAGGATGCCCTCGCGCTCGAATCGGCGCAGGCAGTAAGAGCAGCAAGCCGCGAAATCTGGCCGCTGGACTAACGTCCGTCCGGCGCGGGGTTTCGCGTCCCGAAATCAAACCCAGCAACGACAAGACCACTATTAATTGGAGAACCCGATGGACGCCAACCCGTTTGCAAAGATGCAGCGACTAGGTCGCGCGCTGATGCTGCCGATTGCCGTGCTGCCCGTGGCCGGCCTTCTGCTGCGTCTCGGCCAGCCCGATGTTTTCAACATCAAGATGATCGCCGACGCCGGCGACGCCATCTTCACGAATCTGCCGCTCCTGTTCGCGATCGGCGTGGCGGTCGGTTTCGCGAAGGACAACAACGGCACGGCGGGTCTGGCGGGCGCGATCGGTTATCTGATCGAGATCGCGGTGATGAAGGACATCGATCCGAAGCTCAACATGGGCGTGCTCTCGGGGATCGTCGCGGGTTCGGTCGCGGGCTATCTCTATAACCGCTACAAGGACATCAAGCTGCCCGAGTACCTCGCGTTCTTCGGAGGGAAACGCTTCGTGCCGATTGTGACGGGCGTCGCGTGTCTGATGCTCGGCATCGTGTTCGGCTATATCTGGCAGCCGGTGCAGCATGCGATCGACGCGGCCGGCCTCTGGCTCACGACGGCGGGCGCGCTCGGCACCTTCGTGTTCGGCGTGCTGAACCGCATCCTGCTGGTGACGGGTCTGCATCACATCATCAACTCGCTTGCGTGGTTCGTGTTCGGCACGTTCACGCCGGCCGGCGGCGCGCCGGTGACGGGCGACCTGCACCGCTTCTTCGCAGGCGACCCGACCGCGGGCGGCTTCATGACGGGCTTCTTCCCGGTGATGATGTTCGGCCTGCCGGCGGCGTGTCTCGCGATGTTCCACGAGGCGCCGAAGGATCGCCGCGCGATCGTCGGCGGCCTGCTGTTCTCGATGGCGCTCACCTCGTTCCTGACGGGCGTGACCGAGCCGATCGAATACACCTTCATGTTCCTCGCGCCGGTTCTCTACGCGATCCACGCCGTGCTGACGGGCCTCTCGCTCGCGATCTGCTCGGCGCTCGGCATTCATCTGGGCTTCACGTTTTCGGCCGGCGCGATCGACTACGCGCTGAATTACGGCCTGTCGACGCGCGGCTGGATGGCGATCCCGATCGGCATCGTCTACGGTTTCCTGTACTACGGCCTGTTCCGCTTCTTCATCCGCAAGTTCAACATGGCGACGCCGGGCCGCGAACCCGCGACGACCGATGCCGAAACCGCGTCGACGGAAAGCGCAGGCGGCTACGTCTCGCCGACGTTGGCGCCCGCAGCGGCTTCGACGCGCGCGGCCCGCTATATTGCGGCGCTCGGCGGCGCGTCGAACCTGACGCTCGTCGATGCGTGCACGACGCGCCTGCGTCTGTCGGTGGCGGATTCGGAAAAGGTGTCGGAAGCGCAGTTGAAGACGGTCGGCGCGCGCGGCGTGCTGAAGCGCGGCGCGACGAACGTGCAGGTGATCATCGGGCCGGAAGCGGACCTGATCGCCGATGAAATCCGCTCGGAACTCGAGCATTCGTCGACACGCGGCGCCACGCCGGCTTCATCGGCGCCGGCTGCCGTGGCTGCGGCTCCGGCGGCGGTTGGCGCGAGCGAGCAAGGCCCGCTCGATCCGGACCCGGCGCGCTGGCTCGCCGTGTTCGGCGGCGCGACCAACGTGTCTTCGCTCGATGCCATCGCGGCGACGCGCCTGCGCGTGGTCGTGCGCGATCCGTCGGCGGTGGATCGTCAGCGGCTCTCGACGCTCGACGTCGCGTGGGTCTCGGCCGATACGTTCCACATCGTCGTCGGAACGGCTGCCGAGCGCTATGCGCGACAACTGGCGACGCGTCTGCAAGGCAACGGCGGCGGCGCGGCGCCTCTGCCGGCCTGACGCGCGCACACGTTCACGCATGACGGAAACGGCGCCTTCGGGCGCCGTTTTTTCATTCGCGGCGCGCAACGTCGGGCACGCAAAAAAGCCCGCCGTCTTTCGACGGCGGGCTTTGCGGTACTGCGTCAGTCAGACGTCAAGCGTAGTCGTGCAACGCCGCCTTCATCTTCTTCATCGCGCTCGCTTCGATCTGGCGAATCCGCTCCGCCGAGACGCCGAACTCGTCGGCCAGTTCATGCAGCGTCTTGCCGCCCGATCCGTCGTCCTGCACGTCGAGCCAGCGCGCCTTGATGATGCGGCGGCTGCGATCGTCGAGCGATTCGAGCGCGTCCGACAAGCCGTCGCTTTGCAGCTTGTCGAACTGGCGCGCGGCGATCACGTTGGTCGGCTCGTTGTTCGAGTCGGCGAGATACGCGATGGGCGCGAAGGCTTCCTCGCCATCTTCGACCTGGCCTTCGAGCGCGATGTCGCCGCCCGACAGACGCGTTTCCATCTCCGCGACTTCCTCGCGCTTCACGTTCAGCTCTTTCGCGAGTCCTTCGATCTCGTCCGGCGTGAACGCGGCGAGGCCGGTCTTGCGGCTGCGCAGGTTGAAGAACAGCTTGCGTTGCGCCTTGGTGGTCGCGACCTTCACCGTGCGCCAGTTGCGCAGGATGTATTCATGGATCTCGGCCTTGATCCAGTGCATCGCATACGACACGAGGCGCACATTCTGCGCGGGGTCGAAGCGCTTCACTGCCTTCATCAAGCCGATGTTGCCTTCCTGGATCAGGTCTGCGTGCGGCAGGCCGTAGCCCAGGTAATTGCGGGCGATCGACACGACGAGGCGCAGGTGCGACAGCACGAGCTGACGCGCCGCTTCGAGGTTGCCGTTCTCGCGGAATTCGGTGGCGTACTGACGTTCCTCCGACGGCGACAGCATCGGAATCCGGTTCACAGCCGAAATATAGGCGTCGATATTGCCGATCTGGCCGGTCAGCATCGACGACTGTGCGTACGTCAGCGCGCCTGCCGATGCGGCCTTGGCCGGCGCCGAGCTCACGACATTCGGAAGGGTCATCGCATTGGTCACGCTCATAAGCTCCTTATCAACAAAAAACCCGGTGCGAAAATTCGCAGCGAGTCACCACGATATTAGCACTCCAGTCCAGTGAGTGCTAAGGATTAGAGCGTCGACTTGTGTGGGAGTTCCCACAAAAGCTATCAAAAATCAAGCCCTGATAGGGCGCATATTACAGTTAATTAAACAGTCATTTTTACCGCGAAGCGCCTCGGGGATTTGGTGGCGTTCGCACGAATTACCGTGGTTCGCCCCATCGACGAAACTTAATTCAGCCTTTCAGCGAAACGAAACACAATTCAAGCACAATTCCGCGATCATCTCTAAAATACGCCAGTGGCCGTCCGAGCGGTCGGTGATCGAAAACCAGTGTCGGGGTGTTCATGCAAAAGAAAAAATGCGCCTGGCTGAATCGTTTCCTGCAATGCGCCGCATTCGCGGCATGTGCGTGCGCGTCGGCGGGCGCGCACGCTGACCGGTTTGGTGTGCAGATTGCGGGCGGCTATTCCGACCGGCAGATCTGGAAAGCCGATCTGGGTCTCGTCTGGGACCCGGAATGGAAGTGGTGGGAGATCGGCGGGTATCACTTCACGATGGTCGGCGAGGGGCATATCTCGTACTGGCATCCGACCCTCGACTACACGGTCAATCCGGACATCTGGGAAGTCGGCATCACGCCCATGTTCCGGTTCATCAAGAGTTCGGGCAACTTCCGGCCTTTCATCGAAGCGGGCGTCGGCGTCCGGGTGCTGTCGCACACGCGCATCACGCCGTTTTTCGCGATGGGAAGCGCGTTCGAATTCGCCGACGTGGTCGGCATCGGCGCGATTTTCGGCTCCCGTCAGAGCTACCAGGCGGGCTTCCGGTTTCAGCACGTGTCGAACGCCGGTATCAAAGAGCCGAATCCTGGTATAAATTTCAGCCAGCTCTATCTGCAGTACAACTTCTGACGGGGAACGCGTGCATCGGTTCCTTGCCGCAAGGGGAATCGACAGATGCCGGCAAAAACTATCGAGGCGATCCGCGGTCTCGAACGCGACCGCTTCCGGGCGATGGTCGAAGGCGACGGCGAGACGCTCGACGCGCTCCTCGCCGACAACGTCAGCTACGTGCACACGAACGGCAAGCGTGAGACGAAACGCCAGTTCATCGACGCGATCACGGCCGGCCGCCGTCGCTACCGGCAAATCGAGATTCAGTCGCAGGACGTGATGCCGGCCGGGCGCGACACGTGTCTCGTGTCGGGGCGCGCGCTGATCGAGATGGAATCGAAGAACGGCGCGCTGCTGTTTCCGATCGCCTACACCGCGGTCCACATTCAGAACTCCGGGCATTGGCAGCTGCTCGCCTTGCAGGCGACGCGGGTGGCGCTCGAATAGCCGTCGCGCCGCCTGCGCCGTTGCCTTCGATTGCGCTACACCGCCACGGCCTCGCTCTGCGCTTCCTGCACGCTCGTCCAGCGCGCCCGATTCACCGCGCTCACGATCGCATCGACGACGGCCAGCGCCGCGTTCGCATTCACCGCGACGCCGAAGCGCATCGGCTCGTCGCCCACGCGGCATCCGACGAACACCGCCGTCTCGCCGCTCGCCGTGCTGGCCGTCTCGAACGACGACACCTGCGCCGCGACGCCGAGCGCCTCTGCCACGGTTTGCGCATAAGACTCGCCGGACGCGGCGGCGGAGGCCGGCGGAATCTTCACGTCGCGTCCGCGAACCCGCAGCGTCGCCGCGCCGATACGTGAGACCGGACCGGCCACGTCGAAATATTCGCGCCGGAACAACGCGCAGACCGCTTCGCCGGACACTTCCTCGCCCGACGCATCCGCGACCGCCTGCACGGCGTGGCTGAACGCGATCTGCACGCGGCGCGGCGGCGTGAAGCCCAGGCCGCGTTCGAGCAGATACGTCGCGCCGCCCTTGCCGGACTGGCTGTTCACGCGGATCACGGCGTCGTAGCTGCGGCCGAGATCGGCGGGATCGATCGGCAAATAGGGCACTTCCCACACCGTGCCGGGCTCGCGCTGCGCGAAGCCCTTTCGGATCGCGTCCTGATGCGATCCCGAAAACGCCGTGAACACGAGATCGCCCGCATACGGATGGCGCGGATGCACCGGAATCTGGTTGCAGCGCTCGACGACGCGCCGCACGCCGTCGATGTCCGAGAAGTCGAGGCCCGGATCGATGCCTTGCGTGTAGAGATTCAACGCGAGCGTGACGAGATCGACGTTGCCGGTGCGCTCGCCGTTGCCGAAGAGACACCCTTCGACGCGTTCCGCGCCCGCGAGCATCGCCAGTTCCGCGGCGGCAACGGCCGTGCCGCGGTCGTTGTGCGGATGCACCGAGAGGACGATGCTGTCGCGATAGCCGAGGTTCTTGTCCATCCACTCGACCTGGTCCGCGAACACGTTGGGCATCGCGGCTTCGACGGTCGCGGGCAGGTTCACGATCATTTTGTGATCCGGCGTCGGGCGCCACATTTGCGCGACGGCGTCGCAGACTTCGCGCGCGAACGAAAGCTCCGTCATGCTGAACGTTTCCGGCGAATACTGATACGTCCAGTGCGTACCGGGCCGCGCGGCGGCGCATTCCTTGATGATGCGCGTGCCCTCGACGGCCAGCGCCTTCACTTCTTCCTTCGACTGATTGAAGACGATGCGCCGGAACGACGGCGCAATCGCGTTGTACAGATGCACGATCACCTTCGACGCGCCTTCCACCGCTTCGAACGTGCGCTCGATCAGTTCACGGCGCGACTGCACGAGCACTTCGATGGTCACATCGTCGGGAATGCGCTTCTCGACGATCAGCTTGCGCACGAAATCGAAATCCGTCTGAGATGCCGACGGAAAGCCCACTTCGATCTCCTTGAAACCCGTCGCCACCAGCATCTCGAAGAATTCGAGCTTCGCTGCGATGTTCATCGGCTCGATCAGCGCCTGGTTGCCGTCGCGCAGGTCGGTGCTCATCCAGACGGGCGCTTTTTCGATGGTGCGCGTCGGCCAGCGGCGGCCGTTCAAACGGACTGGCGGAAACGGACGGTATTTCTCGGAAGGGCTCTGCATCATGATCGTCGACCTCGTTGATCGCGGGTTGCGCAAGTTGCGTAGCGTCTGCGAGAGAGGCCCGTGCCGGCGGCTGGCCGGCCCTTGCCCGATGCACGCCGAGATGCTTTCCCGCGCGCGCGGCCACGTTGCGTCACGGCGATGGTGACGCCTGCGACCAACGTGAACGTGCGCGAAGCAGCGTGCATGTGACCCTCGCGTTTCCGCATCGCGGGATGCGCGAACGAAAAGCTGACGACTACAGGTGGTGAAAAGAAGGAACTACGAGAACTACTGGGAGGACCGCGCGAACAACAGACAAACGCGCGGCGCTACGCCTGGCGACTTACGCTAGACGTAGCGATAGGGGCCGCGCTAGGCGGCCCGAAATAATTCGGAGGGAGGAGAATTGGGTGAAACGCATGCGGCTACTTTAGCCAGCGGCGGTTGATGTGTCAACCAATCGCGAACGCAACATAATCGGGCGGTTCCGATTCACACCGGCCGGCGCACCACGTCGGAGATCAGTTCGACCTGCCGCACGACCGCCGGCGGAATCGGCACTTCACCGCGCAGCACGGTTTCGATCCAGCGCGCGGTGGTCGCGGCGTCGAGCGAATCGGGCAGCGCGGCGGCCGGCGCATCCGCCGACGAGCGTTCCGCCGACAGCAGCGTCTCCGAATGGCCGTCGTGGAACCAGTCGACCTGAACCTGGCGGCGCGTATCCGCAACTGCCTCGCCTTCGGTGCCGCGCGCGAGCAGCGCGCCGCCCACGGCGGCGTCGGGATGATCGACGAAAAGGCTCGTCAGGCTGTCGCGATACTCCGGATGCGTGTAGTTCACGAGCCGCAAGCCCGGTTGCGCAAACGGCTGAAGAATCTTGACAAGCGTGTGGGTCGAATTGCGCACGCCCATGATCCGCCGCAGCGCCAAGAGCCGCGCGAGCTTCGGCGCAAGCGCGCCGATCGGCGCGAAGGCGAGCCGGCGCGATGCGAGGCTGTCCTCGATTTCATCGTGCGACGCCGCCTGCGCGATGCCCAGTTCCGCGAAGATTTCCGCGCTCGTCACCCGCCCCGGATCGTCGACGACGCCGTGCACCAGCACCGGCACGCCTTCGCGCGCGAGCAGCATCGCGAGCAGCGGGGTCAGGTTCGGCTGCTTGCGGGCGCCGTTGTAGCTCGGGATCGAGACCGGCCGTGCGTGCTCGCGTCCATGCTGGATGTGCAGCGGCTCGAAGGAGCGATGCGCGGCAGCGAGCATCGCGGCGAGTTCGGCGGCCGTTTCGCCCTTCACGCGGTACGCAAGCAGCACCGCGCCGAGTTCGAGTTCGGAGACGCGGTGATCGAGCATCGCTTCGTAGAGCGAGAAGGTGTCGTCGCGGGAGAGCGCGCGGGCGCCGTTCGGCCCGCGTCCGATTTCCTTGATGAAGCGCGCGCAGAGGAAGGGTTGCAGGGCAGGATCAGTCATCGATTAGGGTGCGCGGGCGTCGTGCGTTTCGCAATGGCGGTGTCCACGTTCGGTCCAGGCAAATGTGGGATGCGGAAAGAGTATTGAGTACAGCATTTGTGCGGCGCGTGCAAGTCGCTCAAAAGAGGCGGCGGCCCGCGCGACGCGCCTTTTTCGCGCGCGAGCCCGGCGCGCAGGCGCGACGCGCGCACGTTAAACTCTTTGTCTTGCCGGCTTCGGCGCGGGCGCGGATCGGGGTCGACCCGCCATGCGCTGCGCACGATCGAGGCCGCGATCCAACCAGAACGAGGAGAGCGGGATGAGTTTCGTGTTCACTCCGGCGCCGGCGGTAGCCGTGCCCGTCGCAGGTTCCGACGATCAGTTTCCGGTACGCCGCATTTATTGCGTCGGCCGCAATTATGAAGCGCACGCGCGCGAAATGGGTCACGACCCGGACCGCGAGCCGCCGTTCTTCTTCGGCAAGCCCGCCGACGCCGTGCTCTACGTCGCGCCGGGCACGACCGGCGAATTCCCGTATCCGTCGCAATCGAAGAACGTGCATTTCGAGATGGAACTGGTCGCGGCGATCGGCAAGCAAGGCCGCGACATTCCCGCCGATCAGGCGCTCGACTACGTGTACGGCTACGCGCTCGGCCTCGACATGACGCGCCGCGACCTGCAGGCCGAAGCGAAGAAGCTCGGCCGTCCGTGGGACACCGCGAAGGGTTTCGACCGCTCCGCGCCGCTCGGGCCGATTCATCCGGTGTCGAAGGTCGGGCATCTGGAAAAAAGCGCGATCTGGCTGTCGGTCAACGGCGAGGAAAAACAGCGCTCGGACATCTCGCAACTGATCTGGTCGGTCGGCGAGACGATTGCGTACCTCTCGACGCTCTTCGAACTCTTCCCCGGCGATCTCATTTTCACCGGCACGCCGGAAGGCGTCGGCGCGATCGTTACGGGCGACCTGATGAAGGGCGGCGTGGACGGCATCGGCGAATTTTCGGTGCGGGTCGTGTAAAGCGCGAAAAAGGGGAGACGACTTGAAGCTCTACAGCTATTTCCGCAGTTCGGCGGCGTACCGGGTGCGCATCGCGCTGAATCTCAAGGGGCTCGATTACGAGTACGCGCCGGTGCATCTGCTGCGTGACGGCGGACAGCAACTCCAGCCCGACTATCGCGCGCTCAATCCGGACGGCATCGTGCCGACGCTCGTCGACGGCGACGACGTGCTCACGCAATCGCTCGCGATCATCGAATATCTGGAGGAAACGCATCCCGAGCCGGCGCTCCTGCCGCGCGGGCCGGCGGATCGCGCGTTCGTCCGGTCGATCGCGCTCGCGGTCGCGTGCGAAATCCATCCGCTCGACAACCTGCGCGTGCTCAAGTACCTGAAGCACCAGGTGAAGGCGCCCGACGAGGTCAAGGACGCGTGGTACGCGCACTGGGTGGAATCGGGGTTCGAGGCGCTGGAAAAGCGGCTGTCTGCCGACAAGCGCGTGGGCGCGTTCTGTTTCGGCGATACGCCGACCGTCGCCGACCTGTGTCTTGTGCCGCAAGTGTTCAACGCGCGGCGCTTCAAGATCGACCTCGGCCGGTTTCCGACGATCGAACGCATCGCCGATCACGCCGACACGCTCGAAGCCTTCCAACGCGCCGCGCCCGCGCAACAACCCGACGCTGAATGACGCTTCCCTATCTATCGAGCTTTTTGTCGGGCGCCGGACTGGGCGCGAGTCTCATCATCGCGATCGGTGCGCAGAACGCCTATGTGTTGCGGCAGGGATTGAAAGAGAAGCACGTCGGGCTGGTCGTCTCGATCTGCGCGGCGATCGACGTGCTCCTGATCGCGCTCGGCATCGGCGGGATGGGCGCGCTGATTGCCCGCGCGCCGTTTCTGCTCGACGTGATCCGCTGGGCCGGCGCGATTTTCGTGTTCCTCTACGGCGCACGCGCGTTTCTCGCGGCGTGGCGCGGTCCGGGCCATCTCGACGCCACGAACGTCGACACGCAGACGGCGCTCGGCGCGGCATCGACGGTGCTCGCGCTCTCGCTGCTCAATCCGCACGTGTATCTCGATACCGTGGTGCTGCTCGGCGGCATCGGCGCGCGCTACGGCTGGCCGCGCAACGCGTGGTTCGCGGCGGGCGCGATGTGCGCGTCGATCGTCTGGTTCACGACGCTCGGCTACGGCGCGCGGCTCCTTCAGCCGTGGTTCGAGAAGGACGTCGCGTGGCGCGTGCTGGATGTGATCGTTGGCTGCGTGATGTGGTGGATTGCGGCGGCTTTGCTGCTGTCGCACTGAGTTCGCGCTGCTTCATGGCGAAAAAAGGCGTCCCGCGGGACGCCTTTTCTGCTTTGAAGCGACGACGGTCAGCCGAGCAACGCGTCGGCGAATTCCTCGGCGCTGAACGGCTGCAAGTCCTCCACCTTTTCGCCGACGCCGATGAAATACACCGGAATCGGCCGCTGCCGCGCGATCGCGGCGAGGATGCCGCCCTTCGCGGTGCCGTCGAGCTTGGTGACGATCAGCCCGGTCAGGCCGAGCGCGTCGTCGAACGCCTTCACCTGCGCGAGCGCGTTCTGGCCGGTGTTCGCGTCGATCACGAGCAGCACTTCGTGCGGCGCGTCCGGCATCGCCTTGGCGATCACGCGGCGCACCTTGCGCAACTCTTCCATCAGATGCAGCTGTGTCGGCAGACGTCCGGCGGTATCGGCCATCATCACGTCGATCTTGCGTGCGCGTGCGGCGCCGACCGCGTCGAAGATCACCGCGGCGGCGTCGCCGCTTTCCTGCGACATCACCGTCACGTTATTGCGCTCGCCCCAGACGGTGAGCTGCTCGCGCGCGGCGGCGCGGAACGTGTCGCCGGCGGCCAGCAGCACCGACTGCTCGAAGCGCTGTAAATGCTTTGCCAGCTTGCCGATGCTCGTGGTCTTGCCCGCGCCGTTCACGCCCGTGATCATCATCACGAGCGGCTGCGCGCGGCCGAGCATCAGCGACTTTTCGAGCGGCGCGAGCAGATCGACGAGCAGCGAGCGCAGCGCGTTTTTCACCTGCATCGCGTCGGTGAGACGCTCGGCGCGCACTTTTTCGCGCAACGCTTCGAGCAGGAATTCGGTGGCGTCGACGCCCGCATCGGACACGAGCAGCGCGGTTTCCAGCTCCTCGTACAGATCCTCATCGATTTTCGCGCCGACGAAAATGCCGGTCAGGCTCGAACTCGTCTTCGACAAACCGTGCTTCAGGCGCGAGATCCACGATTTCTTCGCGGCGGCGTCGGGCGTGGGCGCCGGGATGACTTCGTCGAGTTCTTCCGCGAGCGGCTCGCGCTGCCATTGCGACGGCGTGCGGCCCTGCCAGTACGGCTTCGGCTCCGCCGTTTGCGGCTCGGCGGGCTTCGGCGCGGCCTGAGGCGCCTCGTCGACGGGCTGCGCGGGCGTGACGGGTGTCGTCGCGTGCTTCAGCGGCGCGGGTTCGTTCACCGGCTTCGAAGCTGGTTCCGAAGCCGGTTCCGAAGCCGGCTCGACCGGCTGCGCGGGCGTGACGGGCGTGCTCGCGTGACGCAACGGCTCCTCGAACGCCTCGGGCGCTTGCTGCGCGCCGGCTTCGTCGGCGGCATTGTCGACGGGCGTTTCGCCCTCGGCCGGCTTCTTGAATCGTTTGAAAAAGCTGAACATGGTCTGCAAGGGTGGGAAGTGCGCACGTTTCTCGAATGACGCCGGGGTTCTCGACATCGAGCAAACCAGAAAGCGAGAAAGCACGGAAGGCGCGTATTTTATCAGGCGACGCCTGGGGCGGTCGCTCGCCTTTGGTGGCAAGGCGCACGGCTGTGGTAACGTTGCCTTTCATCTTTTCGCATCGCGTTCGGTTTCGTAAGACGGCCGCGCTTTCCGGCGCCCGCATCTCCATTTACTTCACCACCATGTCCCGTTCGTCCATCAACCGCTCGCCCGCCTCAGCCGCGCCGCGCCGCCCGCCCGCCAAACCGCGCGAGGCCGCGCCGTCGCGCGGCGGCAAACCGCATTCGATCCGCATCATCGGCGGCGACTGGAAGCGCACGCCGCTGCCCGTGCTCGATCTCGACGGCCTGCGTCCGACGCCGGATCGCGTGCGCGAGACGCTCTTCAACTGGCTCGGCCAGCAACTCGACGGCCAGCGCTGCCTCGATCTCTTCGCCGGCAGCGGCGCGCTCGGCTTCGAAGCGGCGTCGCGCGGCGCGGCCCGGGTGCTGATGGTCGAACGGAGCGGACGCGCGGTCGCCCAGTTGAAGGCGAACCAGGCGCGGCTCGCGGCGACCAACATCGAAATCGCGGAAGCCGACGCGCTGCGGCTCGCCGCAAACCTGCCGCCGAATTCCTTCGACATCGTGTTCCTCGATCCGCCCTTCGGCGACCAGCCGATGCTCGATCGCGCGCTGGAACTCGCGACGCCGCTCGTAGCATCAGGCGGCGCGCTGTACGTCGAATCCGGCGCAGCGCTCGACATCTCGGCGACGCCCGCGCTCGGCGGCTGGGCGATCGTCCGCGAGGGCCGTGCAGGCGCGGTCCACTATCATTTGCTGCGGCGCGAAAATGAGGAATAATGCGCGTTCCAAAAATAGCGCACCGGACGCAATGGCCGGGCGCCCCCCGGTTGCACTTGCCTGAGCGGCCGAGCGGCCCAATGTCTAGATAAGAGGAGAAGGCCCATGGTAGTCGCCGTGTACCCGGGAACGTTCGACCCGCTGACGCGCGGACACGAAGACCTCGTAAGGCGGGCGTCGAGCATATTCGATACGCTCGTCGTCGGCGTCGCCGACAGCCGGGCGAAGAAGCCGTTCTTCAGCCTCCAGGAGCGCCTCGACATCGCACACGACGTGCTCGGGCATTATCCGAACGTGCAGGTGATGAGTTTTACCGGGTTGCTCAAGGATTTCGTGCGCAAGAACAATGCGCGCGTGATCGTGCGCGGCCTGCGCGCCGTCTCCGATTTCGAGTACGAGTTTCAGATGGCGGGCATGAACCGTTATCTGCTGCCGGACGTGGAGACGATGTTCATGACGCCGTCGGACCAGTATCAGTTCATCTCGGGCACGATCGTGCGCGAGATCGCGCAACTGGGCGGCGACGTCAGCAAATTCGTGTTTCCATCCGTCGAGAAGCGCCTGATCGACAAGGTCGGCCTGCTGCCGGCGAACGGCGCGGCGCCCTGAGCTTCGACGGTCGTCGCGAACCCGGCGGCGCGTTGCAGTTCGAGTCGCCGCGCGGGTGAGTGCCGGGTCAGACCGGCGAGAGAGAGTAGAGCATGTCCCTGATCATTACCGACGAGTGCATCAACTGCGACGTTTGCGAGCCCGAGTGCCCGAACGACGCCATTTCGATGGGCGCGGAAATCTACGTCATCGACTCGAAGAAATGCACCGAATGCGTCGGCCATTTCGACGAGCCGCAATGCCAGCAAGTGTGTCCCGTCGAATGTATTCCGCGCGATCCGGCGCATGTTGAAACGCCCGGCCAGTTGATGGCGAAGTACCACGCGCTGATGGCCGCCAAGGGCCAGTAAGCGCGTTTCAGGCGGCGATCAGCGGCTTGAGCGCGTCGACGAGCGCGTCGCATTCCGCATCGGTGCCGATGGAAATGCGCAAGTGCTGGTCGATGCGCGGCAGCCTGAAATGCCGCACGAAAATCTCCTTCTTCCTGAGCGACGCGGCGAGCGTCGCGGCATCGTGCGCGGGATGGCGCGCGAAAACGAAATTCGCCGCCGACGGCACGATGTCGAAGCCAAGCGCCTTCAGTTCGCCCGTCAGCCGTTCGCGGCTCGCGATCACCTTCGCGCAACTTTCGCGGAAATACGCATCGTCTTCGTAAGCGGCGATCGCCGCGGCAAGCGCCAGGCGGTCGAGCGGGTACGAGTTGAAACTGTCCTTCACGCGCGTCAGCGCTTCGATCAGCGCGGCGTCGCCGAACGCGAAACCCACGCGCATGCCCGCCAGAGCACGCGACTTCGACACCGTCTGCACGACGAGCAAATTCGGATAGCGGTCGATCAGCTTCACCGCCGATTCCGCGCCGAAATCGACATACGCCTCGTCGATCACGACGGGCGAATCCGGATTCGCCTTCAGCAAGGCCTCGATTTCAGCGAGCGTCAGCGCGCGGCCGGTCGGCGCGTTCGGGTTCGGCAGCAGCACGGGGCCGCCCGGCGCGCGGTAATCGTCGATGTCGATGGCGAATTCGTCGTCGAGGGCGATCGCATCGAACTCGACGCCGTAGAGCTGCGCGTAGACCGGATAAAAGCTATACGTGATGTCGGGGAAGCGGATCGGCGTGTCGTGCTTCAGGAGCGCCTGGAACACGTGGGCGAGCACTTCGTCCGAACCGTTGCCCGCGAACACCTGATCGATCCGCAAGCCGTGGTGCACCGCCACGGTCGCGCGTAACGCCTGCGCGGTCGGATCGGGATATTTGCGCAGCACGTCGCCGCTATCGCCCAGCTCGCGCCGGATCGCCTCGACGACGCGCGGCGACGGCGGATACGGATTTTCGTTCGTGTTCAGCTTGACGGGATGCGCGAGCGCGGGCTGCTCGCCCGGGACATACGGCGTCAGTCGATGAACGATGTCGCTCCAGAAACGGCTCACGTGCGGCTCCAATGAAGATCAGGAATTGCGATGCAGGTTCATCACCGCGCGCTCGGTTTCGCCGGCGACGACGAATGGCATCACGGCGAGCGCGCGCTCGATCGACTGGTCGATCGGCTCCTGCTCTTCGCGGCGCGGCGGCTTGAGCACGAAATTGGCGACGTCGGGCTTCGCGCCGGCACGCGCGCCTTCGGGAATCAGGTCGCGCGGATGTCCGATGCCGATTCGCAGCCGCCAGTATTGCTGCGACGACAGGTGCGCGGAGATGTCCTTCAGGCCGTTGTGGCCGCCGCTGCCGCCGCCGAGCTTCATCTTCACCGTGCCGGGCGGCAGGTCGAGTTCGTCGTGCGCGACGAGAATCTCGTCCGGGAGAATCTTGAAGAATTGCGCGACCGCGACCACTGATTGCCCCGACCGGTTCATGAACGTCTGCGGTTCGAGCAGGTGCACTTCGTGGCCGTTCAGACGGCCTTTGCCATAGTGGCCGTGGAAGCGGCGCTCGTCGCGCAGGGTCGCGCCTGCATCGCGTGCGAACTGGGCGACGAACCAGAAACCTGCGTTGTGTCGGGTCGCGGTGTACTCGGCGCCCGGATTGCCGAGGCCGACGATCAGCTTGATCATGTCGAGTCGTGACGGGCGAGGGCGCCCGCCTGGATGGGAGCGAAAAAAAACCCGCCGGAGCGCGAGCATCGGCGGGTCACGTCGACCGTTCTAAGAACGGTTCGAGAGGATAGCTTCTTGGCGAAAACTTACGCTGCCGGCGTTTCGCCTTCTGCAGTGCCTTCAGCAGCCGTGTCCGACACCACTGCGGCCGGGACCGTCGCCGAAGCGATGACCGGGTTTTCTGCAATGACGTGCGCGACGAGCGCCACGCCCTTCGGCAGCGCGATGTCCTTGGCGTGCATCGACTGGCCTGCTTCGATCTTCGCCAGATCGATTTCGACGAATTCCGGCAGGTCGCCCGGCAGGCATTCCACTTCGAGTTCGTTGATCACGTGGGTGATCACGGCGCCGGCCAGCTTGACAGCCGGATTCGTTTCCTGATTCATGAAGTGCAGCGGCACCTTGGTGTGCAGCTTCTTCTTCGAATCGACGCGCTGGAAGTCCACGTGCAGAACCATCTGCTTGAACGGGTGGTATTGCACGTCGCGCAGGAGAACCTGTTGCGAGCTACCAGCCACTTCCATGTCGAGAATCGACGAATGGAACACTTCTTTCTTCAGCGCGTGCCAAAGGGCGTTGTGGTCGAGTTCGACCAGTTGCACATCTTTGTCGGCGCCATACACGATGCCCGGGGTCTTGCCCGAGTTACGCAGGCGGCGGCTCGCACCCGTACCTTGCAGACTACGCTCGAAAGCGACTACTTTCATGATTCGACTCCATTTGCTGCCCGCGACCAGGCAGTGAGAACGGGGCGCTTTAGTCGAGCCCCAAAACAACGGCACGGACCTTCGTTCGTTCGTGCCGATTACGCAAAAACGCGAAGCTCAAGCTTCGCGTTTTGCCAATTCTTTTAACTTTCAGCGAACAGCGACATCACCGAGTCGCCGCGCCGGATTCGCGAGAACGTCTCCGCGAGGAGGCCCGAACTCGACAGCAGGCGAATCTTCTTGCATGCGAGCGATTCGGCGGAGAGGGGAATCGTGTCGGTGACGACGAGTTCGTCGAGTTCCGATGCCGCGATCCGCTCGCCCGCGCCACCCGAAAGAACCGGGTGCGTGGCGTACGCAAACACCTGCTTCGCGCCGCGTTGCTTCAAAACCTGTGCTGCCTTGCAGAGCGTGCCGGCGGTGTCGACCATGTCGTCCATGATCACGCACGTGCGGCCTTCCACTTCACCGATGATGTTCATCACTTCAGCGACATTCGCCTTCGGACGGCGCTTGTCGATGATCGCGAGGTCGGTGTTCAGTTGCTTCGCCAGTGCACGGGCGCGAATTACGCCGCCTACATCCGGCGACACCACCAGCAGGTTCTCGTGATTCTGCTTGCGCAGATCGCCGAGCAGCACGGGCGTTGCATAGATGTTATCGACGGGGATGTCGAAGAAACCTTGGATCTGGTCGGCGTGGAGATCCATCGTGATGACGCGATCGACGCCGGCGATTTCCAGCATGTTCGCCACGACCTTCGCCGAGATGGCGACCCGCGCCGAACGCGGGCGGCGATCCTGACGCGCATAACCGAAATAGGGGATGGCTGCGGTGATCCGGCCAGCGGATGCGCGCTTGAGCGCATCGACCATGATCATGAGTTCCATCAGGTTATCGTTCGTCGGAGCACAGGTGGACTGCAGAACGAATACGTCCTTGCCACGAACGTTTTCCTGAATCTCGACCATGATTTCGCCGTCGGAGAAACGGCTGACCATCGCTTTGCCGAGGGGAATACCAAGAATCTTGACGACTTCCTGTGCAAGCGCGGGATTCGCGTTGCCAGTAAAAACCATCAGGCCGTCACTGCTCATCGTGCACCTAATTCGGGCTGGGGGCGAGAGGAAAAGCGCGAGAAATTATGGCAGGGGAGGAAGGACTCGAACCCTCGCATGCCGGAATCAAAATCCGGTGCCTTGACCAACTTGGCGACTCCCCTACACTAACTTTGAGTCTTGCCGGAAGTGTAGGACATACCCGACAAAACAAAACCTTATGACGCGAAAGCGAAGAGAGGATGAGAATCCAGACTGCCTGCCACGACGCTCTTCCAGCTTGCCGGGAGCTTGGCTTGCGCCAGTTCCGCTTCGGCTTTGCTACGAAAAGCAGCGAACACGCTTGCTCCAGATCCGGTCATTCGCGCCGGTGCTGAATCGGAAAACCACTCGAGCACCTTTGCAACTTCCGCGTACTTTTCTGCGACAACTGCCTGCATATCATTTCGGCCGAAACTGTCTGGCCAATCTGCGTCAGAACTATGTTGTGCAAGAAAGTCCGTCATTGTGAGGACTTTTGAGTCCCTTGTCAACGCTTTCTCCGAAAAAATCTCGGCGGTTGGCACGTGGACCGCAGGAGTCACCACCAGGAACCAGCGCTTCGGCAGATCGACCGCTCGCAACGCTTCTCCGACTCCTTCTGCAAACGCATTCTGCCCGAAAACAAAAAATGGCACGTCAGCGCCCAATTGCAGGGCGAGATTTTGCAGTGTCGCGCGCGGAAGGTCAACGCCCCAAAGACGATTTAACGCTAAGAGTGTCGTCGCGGCATCGGAACTGCCCCCGCCGAGACCCGCGCCCATTGGAAGTCGCTTGTCGATTTCGATTTCGACACCGTATTTGCTTCCCGTGTGATCGCGTAACAGCCGCGCCGCGCGCACGACGAGGTCGTCCGATTCCGGGACGCCCGGAACGTCGGTCCGGCGCGTGATCGCGCCGTCGTCGCGACGGGTGAAATGCAGCGCGTCGCCCCAGTCGAGCAGCTGGAAAACCGTCTGGAGCGCGTGATAGCCGTCCGGACGACGGCCGGTGATGTGCAGGAAGAGGTTGAGCTTCGCGGGCGCGAGGCAGTCGCGCAGCGACTCGTTCGATTGGGACATGCTTGAGCGGAAAAGGCTTACTGGTCGATCACGAGCTTGATGTCGAGCGGCGGATCTTCGCGCGTCAGGTCGACGCGCTTGACGCCTGTCGCGGGCGCGTCGGCGTAGGCCAGATAGTCGATCGTCCAGCCGTCCTGCTTGATTTCCTTGAGGCGCCCGTTGCCCGACGATTCATCCATCGTGGTCCTGGCGCGCGAACTCGGCGCCGCCGACGGCTGCAGCCAGTAGCGCAATCCTTCGACCGGCAGCGCGAATCCGAGCGTGCTCTGCATCAGTTGCGAAACGTTGTCGGCGTTCACCGGCTGCTTGTTCGGCAGTTCGAGCGTCGCCGAGGCCGGCGACGACGTCACCACCGCCAGCGTCTGCCCGAGCGGATTACGCAGTTGCAACGTGACGGTGTCGCCGGTTTCCTGCCAGTCGAAATTGCCGTAGGCGTTGCGCTGATGACCGTACTCGTCGTTGTACTGAACGGCGAAACGGCCGTGATACGCGCGGCTCGTCTGCGCGGTGATCGAGGTCGCCGCATTCGACGTGTTCGGCACGTTGGGCTTGGTCGCGCAGCCGGAAAGGACGACGGCCGCCGCAGCCGTGAGCGCGAGCGCGCCGCGTCTGAGCGGCGCGCGGGCGTGGGTGTGCATTGCCATCAAAGATCGTTCACCTGAAGTCGTTTGAGCGTTTTGACGAGCGTGTCGTTGTCCGGTTCAAGCTTTTGAGCCTGCCGCCACGTCGCGCGCGCCTGGTCCTGCTGGCCCGACTTCCACTGCACCTCGCCGAGATGCGCGCCGATTTCGGCGTTCGGCTGCAGGTCGTATGCTTGCTTCAAAATCTTCGCCGCTTCCGCGGAGTTGCCCTGGCGGAATTTGGCCCAGCCGAGGCTGTCCATGATGAACGCGTCGTTCGGCGCGAGCGAGACGGCCTTTTCGATCAGCTTCACGGCTTCGTCGATGCGCTGGTTGCGATCGACGAGCGAGTAGCCGAGCGCGTTATACGCCTGCGGATTGTCCGGCTGCGTGCGCATCAGCTTGCGCAGTTGCGTTTCCATGACGTCGTAATGGCCGTTCTTTTCGGCGGCCATCGCGTAGTCGTAGGTGAGGTCGGGGTCGTCGGGGAACGCGGCGACGGCCTTCGCCAGATTCGCCTCCGCCTCCGGATAGCGCTTCGCTTCGAACAGCAGCGCGGAGTCCGTGCGCGCGAGGAGCGCGATGTCGTGCGGGTCCGAGCTCTGCAGATTCGCGAGCAACTGACGCGCTTCGTCGACCTTGCCCTGCTTCGCCATCAGTTGCGCGCGCGTGATCTGCGCGGGCAGGTATTGCTGGCTCGTGCGCGGAATCTTGTCGAGCCACTGGCTCGCGGCGGCATCGTTCTTCTGTTCCAGCGACAACTGCGCGAGATAGATATACGCCTGACCCGGATCGGCGCCGGGCGTGCTTTCGGCGGTCTTCGCGTACTGGTTCAGGTAGTCCTGCGCCTTGTCGAACTGCTTTTTCTGGATGTTGATGAGCGCGAGCGCCATCAGCGGCGTCAGGTCCTTCGGATCGTTCTTGCGCATGATCTCGAACTGCTTCTGCGCGTCGTCCAGTCGATCCGACGACAAATACAACTGCGCGAGCGCAAGCCGCGCATCGTGCGACTTCGGATTCTTCTCGAGGTATTTCTCGAACGAAGCGATGCCTTCCTTGCGCTCCTCCGGCCCCATGCGAGCGAGCGTGAGCGCCGCCGGCAGATAGTCGGGCTTCAACTGGAGCGCCTTTTCGAGCGATGCGCGCGCGCCGGGCGCGTCGTCGGCGATCAGTTGCTGGCGGGCGAGCGCCAGATGCGTTTCCGGGCGTTGCAGGTCGTTCGCCGTCAGGTCCTTGAGCACGTTCAGCCCGCCGATCCGGTTCGGCCCGCGCGACAGCAGCGATTGCAGCGACAGGATCGCATCGCCGCGCTGCGCCTCGGGGACCTTCGCGAGTTCGCGCTGAAGCGTGGGCTCGGCGTCGTCGGGCTTGCCGGCGACGATCAACAGCGACGCGCTCAATTGCGCCGCGCGATCCGAATTCGGCGCGAACTGCTGCCACAACTGGACGGCGGTCAGCGCGTCGTTCGGACTTTGCGCTGCGATCGCGATTTCCGTCGCACGCTGCGCGAAACGCGGATCGTGCGTGTCGCGAGCGAGCGCGAGATACGTCTGATACGCCGGCGCCGGCTGATTGCGCTGCAACGCGACTTCCGCGGCCAGGACCTGGAACACGATCTGGCTCGACAGCGCGACGGGCGGCAGATCTTGCGATTCCTTGGCCGTCGGCGGCGCGGTCAGCATGTCGGCGGCGCTGACGGGCTGATCGTCGGACGACGGAGCGGGGCTCTGATCCGACGGCTGACCCTGCTTTTGCGCCTGAGTCTGCGGCGGTATCTGCGCGCAGGCGGGCATGAATGCGAACACGGCCATCGCCAGAGCCACCGCGCCCGCGACGCGCGAAACCGACGACCCGCTTTCCTCAGCAAGCGCGCCCGTTCGCTTCGGAAATTGCTTATTGACGAACAAGTTCATGGAAATCCGATGGATGTTTCGGTCGATTGTAACGCGCTCGCTACAATACGGGCACAAAGCGGGACCAACGCCCCAAGCAAGCTGCAGACCATCCAAATATGCCAGAGTTGCCGGAAGTAGAAGTCACGCGCCGCGGAATCGAACCCTATGTGGCGGGACGGCGGATCGAACACGTCGAGATACGCACGAAGGCGCTGCGCTGGCCGGTTCCGGCGCATCTCGCGAAGACGCTCGGCCAGCTCAGGATCGACAAAGTGGAGCGGCGCGGGAAATACCTGCTGTTCGAGACCGCCGCCGGCTGGCTCATCGTCCATCTCGGCATGACGGGCACGCTGCGCGTGCTGCGCAACGTGCCGCGCCCGCCGGACGCCGCCAAACACGATCACATCGACCTGATTTTCGACGACTTCATCCTGCGTTTTCGCGATCCGCGCCGCTTCGGTGCCGTGCTGTGGCATCCGCGCGAAGCGGGCAACGTGCTCGATCACCCGCTGCTCGCGAGTCTCGGCGTCGAGCCGTTCACGCCCGAATTCTCCGGCGCGCTGCTGTTTCGCAGAACGCGCGGGCGCAAGGTCTCGGTGAAGCAGGCGCTGCTCGCGGGGGACATCGTCGTGGGCGTGGGGAATATTTATGCGTCGGAGAGCCTTTTTCGCGCGGGCATCCGGCCGACGACCGCCGCCGGGCGCATCTCGCTCGTGCGCTACGACCTGCTCGCCGACGCCGTGCGCGTGACGCTGGCCGCTGCGATCGAGAAAGGCGGCAGCACGTTGCGCGATTTCGTCGGCAGCGACGGCGAGTCGGGCTACTTCCAGCTCGATTATTTCGTCTATGATCGCTCGGACCTGCCGTGTCACGTCTGCGGCACGCCGATCAAACACATCGTCCAGGGACAGCGCTCGACGTATTTCTGTCCGCGCTGCCAACGCTAATTGCTCCGATGCTCGCACTCGCCGATTTCTCCACGCGCCTGATCGCGTGGCAACGCGTTCATGGTCGCCACGACCTGCCGTGGCAAAACACGCGCGATCCGTACTGGATCTGGCTGTCGGAAATCATGCTGCAGCAGACGCAGGTATCGACGGTGATTCCGTACTACGCGCGTTTTCTCGCGCGCTTTCCCGATGTGAACGCGCTCGCCGCCGCGCCGCTTGACGACGTGATGGCGCTCTGGGCCGGCCTCGGCTACTACTCGCGCGCGCGCAATCTGCATCGGTGCGCGCAGGTCGTGTCGCAGGAATATGGCGGCGCGTTTCCACAAACCGTCGACGAACTCGCGGAATTGCCGGGCATCGGCCGCTCGACGGCGGCGGCGATCGCGTCGTTCGCGTTCGGCGCGCGGGCGACGATCCTCGACGGCAACGTGAAGCGCGTGCTCGCGCGCGTGTTCGGCATCGACGGTTTTCCAGGCGAAAAGCGCGTCGAGAACGCGATGTGGACGCTCGCCGAATCGCTGTTGCCGGACGCCGCGCATCCCGACGACGTCACCGCGTACACGCAAGGCCTGATGGACCTCGGCGCGACGCTGTGCGTGCGCGGCAAGCCGGATTGCGCGCGCTGTCCGTTCGCGGCGGATGGCGTGGCGAAGGTGAGCGGACGGCAGCGCGAATTGCCGGCGGCGCGTCCTAAAAAGACGGTGCCGACGAAGAAAACCTGGATGCTGGTGCTAAAGGACGGCGACGCCGTGCTGCTGGAAAAACGCCCGCCGACGGGCATCTGGGGCGGCCTCTGGAGCCTGCCCGAAGCCGCCGGCGAAGACGCGCTCGCGGTCGTCGCGCAGGGCTTTGGCGGCACGGAAGAACTGCATCGGCTTGCGCCGCTCACGCACACGTTCACGCACTTCAAGCTGGATATCGAGCCGCGTCTCGCGCAAGTGGGCGGCGCGCGTGTTCAGGCGGCGAACGGCGAAACGGTCTGGGCGCCGCTTTCCGGGATCGACGCGTTCGGCTTGCCCGCGCCGGTGAGGAAACTGCTCGACGCGCTGCAAGGATCGCTGATCTAAAGCAGTTGATGATGCTGCATGTAGTGATGCACGACGTCGATGCGCGCCGCCGCGTCCTCCAGTTCCATCATTTTTTGCCGCGCGCGCATTGGAATCGGCAGGATTTCGGACAGACGATTCGAGACCCACGTCGGGTCGTCGAAGAGGAAGGGCTCGGCGAAAGGAAGGTTCTGCGGATCGCGTTCCTTGATCGTCTCGATAATGCGTTCCAGCACTTCCGCGCACGCGCCGAACTTCGCGAGCGCCTCGACGCCCTGAAGCGGCGCGTCCTCACCGATCAGTTCCGCCATGCCCACGATCAGATTGCTCGGCTCGACGCGATGCGAAAGCAGCCGGAACCGCTGCGTTCCGCGCGCCTGAACGAGCAGCAGGCCGAACGTGTCGACATCGCATTCGTTGATCTCGGCCAGGCAGCCGACACTTTCCGGCACGGAAGGATCGCCCGGCGACGCGATCTCGTTGCCGCTTTTCAGGAGACACACGCCGAACGGCGTCTTCTCGCGCAGACATTCGCGCGCCATATCGAGATAGCGCGCCTCGAAGATCTTGAGCGGCAAAAGGCCGCCCGGAAACAGGACGGTGTGAAGCGGGAACAGCGGCAAGTCGGCGAGAACGGGATTGGAAGACATCGCGCGCCTCCAGGTTTGATCGCCGCGACGGCGATCAGGTTGGCGTGTGCGCCGCGCTGCCATCGACCGCGATGGGCGCGTCGCGATGCCGCACGATTACTTTCGCCTTGTCGTTAAAGCGCGCGGCGAGCGCCTGGGCGATGAACACCGAGCGATGCTGGCCGCCCGTGCAGCCGATCGCGACGGTGAGATAACTGCGGTTGTCGTCGCGAAACTGCGGCAGCCATTTCGCAATGAACGTGCCGATGTCGTCGATCATCTGATGCACCATCGGCTGCGCCGACAGATATTCGATGACCGGCTGGTCGAGACCCGTCAGCGGTCGCAGTTCGCGGTCGTAGTACGGGTTCGGCAGCGTGCGGACGTCGAACACGAAATCGGCGTCGAGCGGCACGCCGCGCTTGAATCCGAACGACTCGAACATCAGCGTGAGTCCCGCCGATTCCTGCTCGATGAAGCTCTTCACCCACGCGCGCAGCACGTTCGCGCGCAGATTGCTCGTGTCGATCTGATGCCCGAACTCCGCGAGACCCCAGACGAGTTCGCGCTCGCGCTCGATGGCTTCGGCGAGCGACTTCAGGAGGCCGACGTCGGCGTCGTGCGCGGGCGAGCCCGAGAGCGGATGACGGCGGCGGGTTTCGGAAAAGCGCTGAATGAGCGACTGCGTGCTCGCGTTCAGGAACAGCACGCGCAGGTCGTAGGCGACGGAAAGATCGCGGATGATCGCGGGGACATCGTCGAGCGAGACGCTCGAGCGCGCGTCGATGGCGACGGCGAGATGCGTCTGTCCGACGCTGGCGAGATATCGGGCGAGCTCGGGCAGAAAGCGCGGCGGCAGGTTGTCGACGCAATAGTAGCCGCCGTCTTCCAGAGCGTTCAGCGCGACGGACTTGCCGGAACCGGAAATGCCGGTGATCAGAATGATACGCATGGAGTTCGACTCGTTCGCTTTATCTTAGCACCTGCAATGATGCGCGGATTTGTCGCAGGAACCGCGCGCGGCGTGCTTTGGCGCGGCGCTCGCGCGGTCAGATCAGTTTGCCTGGAAACTGGCTGTCGGGGTCCTGCATCGCAAGCCGCTGACGGTCCATGAAGTCGCGCAACGTGTCGATGCCGCGCAGTTGCAGGATCGTGTTGCGCACCGCCGCTTCGACCAGCACGGCGAGATTTCGCCCGGCCGCGACCTGAATCGTGACCTTGCTGATCGGCAGGCCGAGCACGTCGACGGTCTGGCTTTCCAGCGGCAAGCGTTGGAATTCGCCGTCCGGCCGGCGCACGAGTTGCACGATCAGCTTGAGCTTCATTTTTCGCCGCACCGCGGTTTCACCGAAGATCGTCTTGATGTCGAGCAGGCCCAGGCCGCGCACCTCGAGCAGATTCTGCAACAGCGGCGGGCAGCGCCCTTCGACGAAATCCGGGCCGAGGCGCACGAAATCGACGGCGTCGTCCGCCACCAGCCCGTGGCCGCGGCTGATCAGTTCCAGCCCCAGTTCGCTCTTACCGAGGCCGGAGTCGCCGGTGAGCAGCACGCCCATCCCGAGGATGTCGAGGAACACGCCGTGCAGCGTCGCGCGCGGCGCGAGAATGCGCGACATGTAGAGCCGCAAACTGTCGATGACCGCTGCCGCCGACATGCGCGTGGTGAAAAGCGGCGTCGACGAGCGGGTGCAGCGCAAGACCAGTTCCGGCGGTGCGCCGACTTCGCCCGCGACCACGAGAAACGGCGGCTCGAGCGCGATCAGCTCGGCCATGTTGCGCGAGCGGTCTTCGTCGGATTGGCGTTGGTAGTAGTTGATCTCGGCGTCGCCGAGCACCTGGATACGGTTCGGGTGAATCAGGTTCAAGTGGCCGACGAGATCGGCACTCGATGTAGCGTTCGCGACCGTCTCGCTCGAAAAGCCGCGTTCCCAGCCTTCGTGACCCGTCAGCCAGCTGAGTTTCAGCGCGGCCGCGTTGTCGTCGAAAATGCTCTGGGCGTTGATGCTGGACGTATCCATGAGTCCGGAACTCCGTTGGAAGCCGGGAGCGGGCTTCTGTTCCGGGGCTCGCACCCGAGCCCATCGCAGTCCGCTCCATTGAACCGATTGTGCCCCAGAAGCCCGGCCCGCGCGAGCCGGCCCGCGGCCGCCCGGTCAGGCCGTGCGTGCCGCCGAAGCTGGATTTACGGCTGCCACTGCGTGAGCACCTGATACAGCGCTTCACGATTCTCTTCCTTGTTGAGGCGTTCACGCGCTTGCGTGTCGGAGAGCAGTTGTGCGATCTCCGACAGAATTTCAAGATGCTGCTGCGTGGCCTGCTCGGGAACGAGCAGGAAGATGAGCAGCGACACCGGCTGGCCGTCCGGCGATTCGAATGCGATCGGTTCGGCCAGGCGCACGAAGGCGGCGATCGGCTGCTTCAGACCCTTGATGCGCCCGTGCGGGATCGCGACGCCTTCGCCGAGACCGGTCGAACCGAGGCGCTCGCGTGCGAAAAGATTGTCCGTGACGGTGCTGCGGGCGACGCCGTTCTGGTTCTCGAAAATCAGCCCGGCTTGCTCGAATACGCGTTTCTTGCTGGTGACGGTCAGTCCGAGAACGACGTTTTCGAGGGGAAGAAATTTGGCTAAACGATTCATGTTGGCAGGCTGATGCGTGGCCTGAATTCTCCTCATCGTGGCGACTGATCGAAAGCGCTCACGGCGATGTTTGGAAGGAACAGCGCTCGCTGGCGCGGTCCGATAGTGGAATTCGATAATAACCGGTTCATTATATGACAGCGCAATCGTGATGGTGCAGCGCGCCATCGACTTCGGGCACCTTTTCGCAACGGTCAATTCGCCCGGAAATCAACGACTTGAACCTGGCGTGCAACAAAAAAGCCGCCTGGGTTCAGGCGGCTCGTGCCAGGTTGCACCCTTCCTTTGCTCAATCACGAAATTCGAATAATCCTTCGAATTGTTGCGCGATGCATCAGGCGCTTCGTTTGGCCGGCAAAATCACGGCGACGGGGCTTCGAGTTCCTGGGGTTCCGCACGATACTTCGCGGCCTCGTGCGCGTGGCCTTGAATCTTGTCCTTGTGCTTGATGACCTGGCGGTCCAGCTTGTCCACCATCAGGTCGATCGCTGCGTACATATCAGCGTCACAACTCTCGATGAAAATGTCCTTGCCCTTCAGGTGCAGGTTGATTTCCACCTTTTGCCGCTTGTCCTTTTCCCTATGATTGTCGACCGAGAGGACCACATTGCCGTCGATCACTTGATCGAAATGACGGAGCACCCTGTCGAGTTTGGTGATCACGTACTCGCGCAACGCAGGCGTCAATTCGAGGTGGTGTCCACTGATCTTCAGATTCATAGTTGCTCTCCAAGCTAGTGGCCGTGGATCGCGACAGCGCGGCTGAAACCGGTCGGCCCTGCTGCCCGTTTGCTACGCCGTCCGGGCGCGCGTGAAAAACGGGACGCATCGGCCGGCTCGTTCGCGCTTACCGCGATGCGGCCGGTAAAGGCCCGCCGCGAAATGCAGCGGGCTACAGAGACGTGTCACAGAGACTTGCGCAGATTCACCGCGGGGATTTTCAGAGCTTCGCGATATTTCGCGACAGTGCGCCGCGCGACCACGAATCCCTGTTCCGCCAGCAGTTCGGCGATGCGGCTGTCTGAAAGAGGAGATTTGGAGTCTTCCACTCCTATCAGTTGCTTGATGAGGGCCCGGATCGCCGTGGACGATGCCGCGCCTCCTGTGTCGGTCGAAACGTGCGATCCAAAGAAGTACTTAAATTCAAGCGTCCCAAATGGGGTGAGCATGTACTTGCCGGTCGTCACACGCGAAACCGTCGACTCGTGTAAACCCAGCGTATCAGCAATTTCCCTCAAAACCAAGGGCCGCATGGCAATTTCGCCATGTGCAAAAAAGTTCTTTTGACGCTCAACAATTGCCTGCGCGACACGCAGAATTGTCTCAAACCTCTGCTGAATATTCTTGATGAGCCAGCGCGCTTCCTGAAGCTGCTGACGCAGTGATCCGCTGCCCGGATCGCCCCGGTTGTTGCGCAGAATGTTCGCGTATAGATGGTTGATCCGCAGGCGCGGAACGATCTCCGGATTGAGTTCGGCGGTCCAGCCGCCCGTGGTCTTGCGCACCAGAATGTCCGGCACGACGTAATCCGCTTCGCTCTTGCCGTACGCCGCGCCCGGAAACGGCTCGAGCGACCGGATGAGCGCGTGCGCATCGCGCAGGGCGTCGTCGCTGGCCTTGAGTTGCTTGCGCAGACGCGTGAAGTCGCGCGCGGCAAGCAGTTCGAGATGATGTGTGACGATTTCCAGCGCGAGCGTGCGCGTCGCTGATGGATCGAGCCGCAGCAACTGCAGCTTCAGGCATTCCGAAGCCGAGCGCCCGCCGACGCCCGGCGGATCGAAGCTTTGCAGGAGCGCCAGCGCGGCGCTGAGTTCGTCGACATCGACTTCGA
Organism: Caballeronia sp. LZ024; assembly: GCF_031451455.1. Classification (NCBI taxonomy): domain Bacteria; kingdom Pseudomonadati; phylum Pseudomonadota; class Betaproteobacteria; order Burkholderiales; family Burkholderiaceae; genus Caballeronia; species Caballeronia sp. LZ024. Next base: position 329,126 of record NZ_JARUXL010000001.1, read on the forward strand.
GTTCGTCCGGCAAATCCTGCTGCACTTCGTCCAGCGACGAAGTGAGATAACCGTCTTCGTCGAGTGATTCGATCAGGAACGTAATGAGCGCGCGGTCGCGCTGGTTCGCCTGCGTCATGCGCAACTGCGCGGTCAGATGATCGCGCAGCGTGGTGGTGGACTCGTGGATTTGCAGCGGCGGGAGATCGTCGTCGTCGGAACCGGTGTTCGAGCGGCCGTAGTCTTCCAGATTCCACGAATTCGAATCCGCGGCGCCGTCCGCGCCGAGGCCGTTGTATTCGTCGACGCCCTGTGGCTCGCCGTTTTCCGATCGTTCGGATGTGGACGTGCTGCTCGTCGAGCCGTTGTTCATCAGCGGCTCGGGCGGCGCGCTCGACGTGTTCGCCGAGGTGATGAGCGAGCCGTCGGCGGCGACGCGCAGCGGACTGGCGATCCAGTCGTCCTCGTTTTCGAGCAGCGGATTCTGCGCGACCGCCATCGCGACCTCTTGTTGCAGTTCGAGCGTCGACAACTGTAGCAGCCGGATGGACTGCTGCAGTTGCGGGGTCAGCGCAAGATGCTGCGATAGGCGGAGTTGGAGGCTGGCTTTCATGGCAAAGTTTTAATCATTGTAGAGAGTTTGCCACGCGCGCGAAACCTCGCGGGATTTCGCAAAAACAGCCGTGCCCGCTCGCGGGCGGCACGTAAGATTTGCAACTCGCGATGCCGCGGTGCAGTAATCCGCGGCGGTGCACCGGTCACATGCGGAAGTGCTCGCCGAGATACACGCGGCGCACGCTTTCGTTTTCGATGATCTCGCTCGGCGCGCCGGCGGCGAGCACGCTGCCGTCGCTGATGATGTACGCGTGGTCGCAGATGCCGAGCGTTTCGCGCACGTTGTGATCCGTGATGAGTACGCCGATGTTGCGCTGCTTCAGAAACTTGACGATCTTCTGGATTTCCAGCACGGCGATCGGATCGACGCCCGCGAACGGCTCGTCGAGCAGGATGAACGCCGGATTGGTCGCGAGCGCGCGGGCGATTTCGACGCGTCGCCGCTCGCCGCCGGAGAGCGACAGCGCCGGATTGTCACGCAGATGCGCGATCTGAAGTTCGTCGAGGAGCGCTTCGGCGCGCTGCGTGATGGCGTCCTTCGTGAGCCGCTTGCCGGCCTCGGTCGTTTGCAGTTCGAGCACGGCGCGAATGTTCTGCTCGACGGTCAGCTTGCGAAAAACCGAGGCTTCCTGCGGCAGATACGACAGCCCGAGTTTCGCGCGCTGGTGAATCGGCAGGAGGCTGATCGAGGTGCCGTCGAGCGCGATTTCGCCCTCGTCGAGCGGCACCAGGCCGACGATCATGTAGAACGACGTCGTCTTGCCCGCGCCGTTCGGGCCGAGCAGCCCGACGACTTCGCCGCTCTTCACGTCGAGCGACACGTCCTTGACGACCGTGCGCGAGCCGTAGCGCTTTTTAAGATTGCGGACGGCGAGCGAACTCGATTCACCGGCCGGCTTGCGATGGGGCATGGCGGGCGAGTTCACTGCTGCGGCGTTCCCTGAATGGTGGTGGAAGGAGCGAGCGTGGCGGGCGACCCGTTGAGCGGCGCGGCGTTGCCGTTGCGCGGCGAGAGCATGGCGCGCACGCGGCCGGTCGGGTTGCCGGGGCCTGCGACGTCGGAGCCCGCCTTCGCGGTGTAGAAGTCCTTCTGGCCGTCGTAGGTGATCACGCTGCCGTGGACTTCGTCCTGGATCTTCGTCAGGCCGACCAGCCGGCGTACGACCGCACGCGTCGTGAGCGTGGTCAGGTCCTGCTTGCCGTCGTAGTCGATACGCACGGCATTGCCTTCGATGTACTCGTCGAGGCCGTCGCGCTTCTGGCGGAAGTACGACAGGTTGTTGCCGGTCGAGGTGCCGGTTGCGTACTGGTAGCCCTGCGGGTCTTGCGTCACTTCGACACGGTCGGCCTTGATCACGATCGTGCCCTTGGTCGCGACGACGTGCCCGATGAAGATGTTCTTCTGCTTCAGGTCGTCGTAGGACATGTTGTCCGCTTCGATGTTGAGCGGCTTGTCGCGGTCGGCGCGTTCCGCGTGGGCTGCCGGGGCAAAGCCCGCGATCGGCAGCGCGACGAGTGCGGCCGCGAGCCCGAGCTGCGCGGCGCGGCGCGCGCGGCGCGAAAGCGCCTCGCGCGGACAGCCGGAATCGGGACGAGGGAACGTTTCGTTCATGCAGTCACACTTGGGATGGGATTGCCGGGATTACTTGGAAGAGCCGCCGTTGATATCGGTCGAGGCGATCGCGCCGCGCACGTTACCAAAGAGCTTCATTTCCCGGGTCACGTTGTTGTAGTTCATGCCGTTGGCCGTCATCACGGACGGACCGCGCTGAAGTTTAACCGGCTTTTCCGTTTCGATGACATCGTCATTGACGAAGATACGGAAATGCTGGGAATCGGCCTGCATCTGCGGATCGCCGTAGCCCGCCACGCGCAGGATGCGCGCGTTGTCGTAAAGATCGACGATCGAGACGTCGCCGTTCACCGTGCCGCGCTCGGAGGTCGCGGTCACTTGCGGCTTCTGCGGCTGGAACATGCGCATCGCGGGCAGCGTGAGGTCGCTGTTCTCGTCGTCTTCATAATGGACCATCGACTTCGCGGTGAGGCGATATTGCGTCGTGCCGGTCGTGTCGAGTTCGGAGACGGAAAAGTTGTCGGCGAAATAGTCCGCCGTGTGGCGCTTCGGCTGCTCGGGCGCCGGCCCCGACTGTGGCAGCGTCGCCTGCAAGAGCCAGTACGTGATGCCCGCGAGCGCGGCCACCGCGACGAGCGGCAGGAGCGAAGTGAGTCGGCCTGGGCGCTGCATCGCGTCAGGCTCCCATCGCGGCGGCGAGCAGTTCGTCGTAACGATGCTGCGCGCGCGCGATCGCGTCGCACACTTCGCGCACCGCGCCGTGGCCGCCGCGCGCCTCGGCGACCCAGTGCACGCGCTGGATCACTTCCGGATGCGCGTTGGCCGGCGCGGCCGCGAAGCCGCACAAGCGCATGACCGCGAGATCGGGCCAGTCGTCGCCCATGTAGCCGCATTCGGACGCGGCGATGCCGGTCTTCTGCAGCAGTTCGGCGAGCGCGACGGTCTTGTCGTCCACGCCCTGATAGAGATGCGTGATCGAGAGTTCGCGCACCCGCGCCGCGACGATGCCCGACTGGCGCCCGGTGATGATCGCCGTCTGCACGCCGATTCGTTCCAGCATCTTCACGCCGTAGCCGTCGAGCGAATTGAACGACTTCATCGCGTCGCCGTCGGCGTTGAAGAAGAGGCTGCCGTCGGTAAAAACGCCGTCGACGTCGAAAATCATCAGCTTGATGCGGCTCGCGCGCTCGGCTGCCGTGCCCGTGGCGGCCGGCGCTGCGCTGGCGGCGGAAGGCTTCTGCGCCATCAAATCACCTTCTTGGAGAAGAGGTCGTGCATGTTCAGGGCGCCGATCAGCGTCGCGTTTTCATCGACGACCAGCATCTGATTGATGCGGTGGCGCTCCATCAGTTCCACGGCCTCGACGGCGAGATGGTCCGGCGCGATCGTGCGCGGGTTGCGCGTCATGACGTCGACGAGCGACAGCGCGCGGAAATCGCCGTCGCGCTGCAGCACGCGGCGCAGGTCGCCGTCGGTGAAAATGCCTTCGACGTGGCCTTTCGCGTTCACGACGGCCGTCATGCCCATGCGCTTGTCGGTGATCTGGAAGAGCGCGTCGGCGACGGTTGCATCGAGCGGCACTTGCGGCACGTCGTCGCCCACGCGCATCACGTCGCGCACGTAGGTGAGCAGGCGCCGGCCGAGCGCGCCGCCCGGATGCGAGCGCGCGAAGTCGTCGGGGCCGAAGCCGCGCGCGTCGAGCACCGCGACCGCGAGCGCGTCGCCGAGCGCGAGCGCCGCGGTCGTGCTGGCGGTGGGCGCGAGATTCAGCGGGCAAGCTTCCTTTTCGACGCGCGCGTTCAGGTGCATGTCGGCGAGTTGCGCGAGGCTCGATTCGGGACGGCCCGTGATCGCGATCAGCTTGGCGCCGAGACGCTTGATGAGCGGCAGGATCGCGACGAGTTCTTCGGTCTCGCCGGAGTTCGACATCGCGATGAAGATGTCGTCGGAGGTGACCATGCCGAGGTCGCCGTGGCTGGCTTCGGCGGGATGCACGAAGAACGCGGGCGTGCCCGTGCTGGCGAGCGTCGCGGCGAACTTGCGCGCCACATGCCCCGACTTGCCGATACCCGACACGACCACGCGGCCGCGGCAGCCGAGCAGCAGTTCGACGGCGCCGGTGAAGTTGTGGTCGAGAAGATCTGCGAGCCCGCGGACGGCGTCGGCTTCGATGTCGAGTACGGTGCGAGCCAGCGCGAGTGCCCGGTCGCCATTGATTTTCGCTATCATTCGCGGAGTATAACAAAGGCGTTTCTTCGCCGCGCCGGACACCCAGCGGCTCGCCGCCGCTCATCCGCCCCCCGAAAGGCCTGCCGCAAAAGGCCATCCCCGAGAACTGCGCGCGTGCCGCGCGAGCGGTTCCGCCGACAAACGAGGACGCTAGACGGATGACATCGCCGCTTGAAATGACGCTGTTGCTGCTGCTGTGCTCGGTGGCGGGAGTCGTCGTGTTCCGGTTTCTGAACCTGCCGCCGATGCTCGGCTATCTGGCGGTCGGCATCGTCGTCGGGCCGAATGCGCTGCGCATCGTGCCGGACAGCGGCGGCGCGCAGCATCTCGCCGAATTCGGCGTCGTGTTCCTGATGTTTTCCATCGGGCTGGAATTCTCGCTATCGAAATTACGCGCGATGCGCCGCATCGTGTTCGGACTCGGCGCGTGCCAGGTTGCGGGGACGATCGCCTTCGCGATGTTCTTCGGCTGGATCGCGAGCTTCTGGATGAACATGTCGTGGCAGGCGAGTTTCGCGCTCGGCGGCGCGCTTTCCATGTCGTCGACGGCGATCGTCAGCAAGCTGCTCGCCGAGCGGCTCGAACTCGAAGCGGAGCACGGCCGCAACATCTTCGGCGTGCTGCTGTTCCAGGACCTCATCGTCGTGCCGCTGCTCATCATCATCGCGGCGTTCGGCAACGGCCAGTCGTCGCAGCTCGCGATGTGGCTCGGCATCGCGGCGGTGAAGATCGTCGTCGCGCTGACGGTGCTGCTCTTCATCGGCCAGAAGTTCATGACGCGCTGGTTCGATCTCGTCGCGCGGCGGCGCTCGCAAGAGCTCTTCATGCTGAACCTCTTGCTGGTGACGCTCGGCGCGGCGTTCATCACCGACAAGTTCGGGCTGTCGCTCGCGCTCGGCGCGTTCATCGCGGGCATGCTGATCGCCGAGACGCCTTACCGGCATCAGGTGGAAGAGGACATCAAGCCGTTTCGCGACGTGCTGCTCGGCCTCTTCTTCGTGACGACCGGCATGCTGCTCAACCCGCGCGTGATCTGGGAGCATCCGCTCCTCGTGCTCGCGTTCCTGATCGTGCCGATCCTGCTGAAGGCCGTGATGATCACCGGGCTCGCGCGGCTCTTCGGCGCGCGGCCGGGCGTCGCGATGCGCACGGGTCTTTATCTGGCGCAGGCGGGCGAATTCGGCTTTGTGCTGCTGAACCTGATTTTGGACGCGCATCTCGTCGAGCCGGTGCTGCTGCAGGCGATCCTCTCCGCGATGCTGCTCTCGATGCTCGCCGCGCCGTTCATCATCCAGAACGCGGACCGGATCGTGCTCAGGTTGTCGTCGACGGAATGGATGCTGCAATCGTTGCAGATGACGAAGATCGCGACGCAGAGCCTCAAGCAGAGCGGCCACGTGATCATCTGCGGCTACGGCCGCGCCGGGCAGAATCTCGCGCGGATGCTGGAGCACGAGGGCTTGTCCTATGTGGCGCTCGATCTCGACCCGGATCGCGTCGCGGCGGCCGCGGCGGCGGGCGAATCGGTCGTATTCGGCGACGCCGGGCGTCGCGAATCGTTGCTCGCCGCGGGCCTGCACCGCGCGGCGACGGTCGCGATTACGTATGCGAACACGCCGTCCGCGATGCGCGTGCTGCACAACATCCACGAGCTTCAGCCGACGTTGCCCGTGATCGTGCGCACCGTCGACGACGCCGATCTGGAAAAGCTGATCGCGGCGGGCGCGACGGAAGTGATTCCGGAGATCGTCGAGGGCAGCCTGATGCTCGCGTCGCATACGCTCGTGCTGATGGGCGTGCCGATGCGGCGCGTCGTGCGGCGCGTCGAGGAAATGCGCGACGAGCGCTACAGCCTGCTGCGCGGCTATTTCCGCGGCGCCGACGACCTCGACGACGACGATGGTCACGAGCAGGTGCGGCTACAATCGGTGCCGATCGACGAGAACTCGGACGCGGTCGGCCAGACGCTCGAAACGCTTGGGCTCGTCGGCGACGGCATCGAAGTGACCGCGATCCGGCGTCACGGCATTCGCGGCGTCGAGCCGGACCCCGAAACCAAGCTGCGCGCGAAGGACATCGTCGTGTTGCGCGGCCTGCCCGAAGAACTGGCGCAGGCCGAAGAGCGGTTGTCGCGCCATCGCCGAGCCGCCTGATTCCGCACGCTCGAATGCCGAGCGCCATGTTCCCCGGAGACACCATGTCGAGCATCCCATCGACCGCCGCGCGCGAGGCCGCGCAATTCATCAAGGACCGCGTGCGCACGATCGACGACTGGCCGCAGCCGGGCGTGCAGTTCCGCGACATCACGCCGGTGCTGCAGGACCGCCGCGCGCTGCGCACGCTGATCGACCTGTTCGTGCAGCGCTATATCGACGCGAAGCTCGACGCCATTGCGGGGCTCGACGCGCGCGGTTTCATCATCGGGCCGATTCTCGCGTATGAACTGAGCCTCGGCTTCGTGCCGATCAGAAAGAAAGGCAAGCTGCCGTACAGGACGCTCTCGGAGTCGTACGAACTGGAATACGCGAGCGCGACCGTCGAAATCCACGAGGACGCCGTGAAGCCGGGCGATCGCGTGGTGCTCGTCGACGATCTCGTCGCGACCGGCGGCACGATGATGGCGGGCACGCGCTTGCTCAAGCGCCTGGCCGCGACGGTCGTGGAAGCCGCGGCGATCATCGATCTGCCGGATCTCGGCGGCTCGGCGCTCTTGCGCGAGGGCGGCGTGCCGCTCTACACCGTGTGCGAGTTCGCGGGGCACTGAAGCGATGCCGAATTTCCTGCTCTTTCTCGCTGCATCGGTTGCGATCACGGTCGCGCCCGGTCCCGACAATCTCCAGGTGCTCGCACGCGGCATCTCGCAGGGACGCGCGGCCGGGCTCGTCGCGGCGCTCGGATTCGCCGCCGGCATCAGTTTCCACACGACGCTCGCCGCGCTCGGCGTCGCGGCGTTGCTGCGCTCGTCGCCGGTCGCGTTCGAAGTCGTGAAGCTTGCGGGCGCTGCCTATCTCGTGTGGATCGGCATCAAGGCGCTGACGAGCCGAGGGCTTGCCACCGCGCACGAACGCCCCGCGCAGGCGCTGTCGACGGTGTTCCGGCAAAGCGTGATCGGCAACATGCTGAATCCGAAGGTGACGCTCTTTTTCATCGTCTTCCTGCCGCAGTTCGTCAATCCGCACGGCGGCCAGAGCGTGATGCTCCAGATGTTCGAACTCGGCGCGTTGTTCATGCTGCAGACAGTCGTCGTGTTTTCGGCGTTCGGCTTCTGCGCCGGGATGATCGGCGCGTGGCTCAAGCGCCGGCCGCGCGTGGGCGTGTGGCTCGACCGCCTGGCAGGCGCGACGTTCATCGCGCTCGGGATTCGCGTCGCGCTGAAGGACTGAGCGCGCGTCGCCGGAAGGCCTCGCACGCTACAATTGCCGGCTTTTCGCCGCCTGGCGCCGCCGGAGTTTCCATGTCCCTGCCTTCGATCGCCGCCGCCCGCCGCTTCGATCCCGCCGCGCATCGGCCGTTTTTCATCGGCGACGAGCGCGTCGGCTGGGTGCGTCGCGGCGATGTCGATTTGCTCGCGTGCTGGCCAGACGTCTTCGAAATCGACGCTTCGTCCGTTCGGCTCTCTCACTCGTTCGATTCCGTCGGCGCCCGCAGCGCCGCGCTCGGCGCGGTGATCGGCATGCTCGCCGCGGAAGGCCGCATCCCGGGCTGGCGCGACGAAACCTACGCGATCCGCAACCACTTCGACGCCGCGCCGCTCGCGTTCATCGAACGCGCGGCGTCGCGCTTCTTCGGGACGATGACCTACGCGGTGCATCTGAACGGCATCGTAGAATATGACGATAGCGCGCCGCAGTTGTGGATCGCGCGCCGCAGCGAGACCAAGGCGACCGATCCCGGCATGCTCGACAACGTCGTCGCGGGCGGCATCGGCTGGGGAATGGGCATCGAGGCGACGCTCGCGAAGGAATGCTGGGAAGAAGCGGGCATGACGCCCGAACTCGCGGCGCGCGCGACGCGCGGCGGCACGTTTCACGTTTTGCAGACGCTGCCGGAAGGCACGCAGGCGGAACAGATTTTCGTCTTCGACGTCACGCTGCCCGCCGATTTCGCACCGCGCAACCAGGACGGCGAAGTCGGCGAACACCGGCTTGCGCGCATCGACGAAGTGGCGCGCTGGATCGAAGAGGGCGCGCTCACCGTCGACGCAAGTCTCGCGACGCTCGATTGCCTGCTGCGGCGCCGCTGGATCGACGAGGAAGCCTGCGAAGGCATCGCGGCGATCTACGCCTCGCCCGAGTTCTAAATATCACGCCAGGAGTGACCGGTTCATGTCGACCGAACATAGTTTCATTTTGAAGTTGTCGTGCCCGGACCGGCCCGGCATCGTGCATGCGGTGTCCGGGTTTCTGTTCAACCTCGGCAGCAATATCCTCGATTCGGCGCAGTTCGGCGACAGCCACACCGGCGAATTCTTCATGCGCGTGCATTTCCAGCAGGTCGGCGGCGATCCGGGGCTGGAGGCGTTGCGCAAGTCGTTCACCGAACTCGCCGACGAGTTCGGCATGCGCTGGGAATTGCACGACGCGTCGGTGAAGCCGCGCGTGGTGATCATGGTGTCGAAGATCGGGCATTGCCTGAACGACCTGCTGTTTCGCTATCGCACCGGCCAGTTGCAGATCGAGATTCCGGCGATCGTCTCGAATCACAAGGATTTTTATCAGCTCGCCGCGAGCTACGACATTCCGTTTCACCATCTGCCGCTGACGTCGTCCACCCCGCAGGCGAAGGCCGCGCAGGAAGCGCGCGTGATGGAAATCGTCGAACAGCATGACGTCGATCTCGTCGTGCTCGCGCGCTACATGCAGATTCTGTCGCCGCAAATGTGCGAGAAGCTCGCGGGCCACGCGATCAATATCCACCACTCGTTTTTGCCGAGCTTCAAGGGCGCGAAGCCGTATTACCAGGCGTTCGACCGCGGCGTGAAGCTGATCGGCGCGACCGCGCACTACGTAACGACGGATCTCGACGAAGGTCCGATCATCGAGCAGGAAGTGGAGCGCGTCGATCACAGCATGGCGCCGGATCAACTGACGGCGATCGGCCGCGACGTCGAATGCGTGACGCTCGCGCGCGCGGTGAAATGGCATGTCGAGCACCGCATCGTGTTGAACGGAAGCAAGACGGTGGTGTTCCGCTGAATTTTTGCCGTCGCAATGAAAATGGCCGCCTTCGAAAGGCGGCCATTTTTTTCGCGCGACGCTGCGTGAAGCTCAAACCAGCCGCAGATAAATCAGTTCGCGCTTGATATAGGCGTAGAAGATCGGCGCGGCGATCACGCCGGGCAAGCCGAACGCCGCTTCCATCGCGAGCATCGCGAGCAGCAGTTCCCACGCGCGCGCCTCGATCTGTCCGCCGATGATCCGTGCGTTCAGGAAGTATTCGAGCTTGTGAATCAGGATCAGAAACGCGAGCGACGCGACAGCCGTCCCGAACGACACGGAAAGCGAAATCGCGACGATGATCGTGTTCGAGATCAGATTGCCGATCACCGGCAGCAATCCGACGATGAACGTGACCAGGACGAGCGTCTTCGAGAGCGGCAGGCGCTCGTGAAAGATCGGCAGCGCGATCAGCAAATACATCGCGGTGAATACGGCGTTGATCGCCGAAATCTTGATTTGCGCAAAGACGATGCGGCGGAAGGCGTCGGAAAAGCGCGAGACGCGGGTGACGAGCGCGGTGGAAAGCGGCAGCCGGTGCGAGGTTTTCGGCGCGCCCACCGCGATGATCGCGCCGATGATCATGCCGATCAGGATATGCCCGAAGCCGCGCGCCATCTCCTTGCCGCCCTGCTGCAATTGCTCGGCGTGCTGATGCATCAGCTGAGTGGCCTTGTCCTTCATCTGCTCGGAATCGACGGGCAGATAGTTGCCGACCCATTCCGGCACGCGCAGGCGCGCGTGCGACGTGATCGTGAGCAACTGGTCGAGCAGCTTTTGCAGGCTCGGGACGTCGTGCTCGAAATGCTGGATGGTGGCGACCGTCGCGCCCGTCAGCCCGCCGATGATCACGGCGGAGAGCAGCACCACCGCGACGAGCCGCGCGCGTCCGCTCGTCATCCGCTTTTCGATGAACGGCGCGATCATGTGCACGAGCTGGTAGACGAGCATCCCCGCGAGCAGGCCGCCGAGCAGCTTCAGCTGCAACACGAGGTACATGGCAAGAAACGCCACGAGATAGCTGCCGATTTCCACCGCCGACAGCTTCGGCAAACTCATGTCGCTCGTCAGTCTGACCGGCCGGGCGGGCAGGTCCCGGACCCGCCGCTCGTCGGGCGCTTCGTTGCGCTTTGCCATGACCGCTTCCCATCTCCTGACGCCAACAGCGTTTATCACCGCCGCCACCCGGAGGTGCGGCTCATTTTCGTCGCTTGCTCATGCAGCCGGGCTTCAGTTTCCCCGCGCCGCCGCCCATGACGCTCAGGCGGCAACCCGGCTGCACATCAGGCCGCCGATTTCGCCCGTTGCAACAGCGGTGCCAGATATCGGCCGGTAAAACTGGCCTTCGACTTCGCGACCTGCTCCGGCGTCCCCTGGGCGATGATCTGCCCGCCGCCGGCTCCGCCTTCCGGCCCGAGGTCGATGACCCAGTCGGCGGTTTTGATCACGTCGAGATTATGCTCGATGATGACGACAGTATTGCCTTGATCGCGCAGCCGGTGAATCACTTCGAGCAGCAGCGCGATATCGTGGAAGTGCAGCCCGGTAGTCGGTTCGTCGAGGATATAGAGTGTCCGACCGGTGTCACGCTTGCTCAGTTCCAGCGAGAGCTTGACGCGCTGCGCTTCGCCGCCCGACAGCGTGGTCGCCGACTGGCCGAGGCGAATGTAGCCGAGCCCGACGTCGAGCAGCGTCTTCAGCTTGCGCGCGACCACCGGCACCGGCCGGAAGAATTCGTGCGCCGACTCGACCGTCATGTCGAGCACTTCGCTGATGTTCTTGCCCTTGTACTGGATGTCGAGCGTCTCGCGGTTGTAGCGCTTGCCGTGGCAGACGTCGCACGGCACGTAGACGTCGGGCAGGAAGTGCATTTCCACCTTCAGCACGCCGTCGCCCTGGCACGCTTCGCAGCGGCCGCCCTTCACGTTGAACGAGAAGCGGCCGGGATCGTAGCCGCGCTCCTTCGCCGCCGGCACGCCCGCGAACAGTTCGCGGATCGGCGTGAAAAGACCGGTGTAAGTGGCCGGATTCGAGCGCGGCGTGCGGCCGATCGGCGATTGATCGACGGCGATCACCTTGTCGAAATGCTCCAGCCCTTCGATCGATTCGTAGGGCGCCGGCTCCGTCGCCGAGCCGTACAGGTGTTGCGCGACCGCGTGGTAGAGCGTGTCGTTGATGAGCGTCGACTTGCCCGAGCCGGACACGCCCGTCACGCAGGTCAACAGGCCGACCGGCAGGTCGAGCGAGACGTTCTTGAGATTGTTGCCGTAGGCCTCGACGATGCGCAGTCGCCGCTCGTCGGGCGCGGTGCGCTCGGCGGGATAGCCGATCCCGCGCTTGCCGGACAGATACTGGCCGGTGACCGAGTTCGGATCGTTCTGAACCTGCGCCGGCGTGCCTTGCGCCACGATCACGCCGCCGTGCTCGCCCGCGCCCGGGCCCATGTCGACGACGTAATCGGCCATGCGGATCATGTCCTCGTCGTGCTCGACGACGATCACCGAATTGCCGATGTCGCGCAGATGCTTGAGCGTGCCGATCAGCCGGTCGTTGTCGCGCTGGTGCAGGCCGATCGACGGCTCGTCGAGCACGTACATGACGCCGGTGAGCCCCGAGCCGATCTGCGACGCGAGCCGGATGCGCTGCGCCTCGCCGCCGGACAGCGTTTCGGCGCTGCGTTCGAGCGACAGGTAATCCAGCCCGACGTTATTCAAAAACGACAGCCGCGCGACGATTTCCTTCACGACCTTGTCGGCGATTTCGCGCTTCGCGCCCTCGAGCGTGAGCGTCTGGAAATAGCCGAGCGTGTCGCGCAACGGCCAGCCGCTCACTTCGAAGATGCCGCGGGCTTCGTCGCCGGTGCCGACCTTCACGTGACGCGCTTCGCGACGCAGCCGCGTGCCTTCGCAGGCCGGGCACGGCTGGTTGTTCTGGTATTTGGCGAGCTCCTCGCGCACGGCGGTCGAATCGGTTTCGCGATAACGGCGCTCCAGATTCGGGATGATCCCTTCGAACGCGTGCTCGCGCACCGAGGTCCGGCCGCGCTCGTTGATGTACGAGAACGGGATGAGCGTCTTGCCCGAGCCGAACAGCAGGATTTTGCGAACTTTCTCGGGCAGGTCCTCGACCGCTTGCTCGATGTCGAATTCGTAGAATGCCGCGAGACTTTGCAGCATCTGGAAATAGAACTGGTTGCGCCGGTCCCAGCCCTTCACGGCGCCTGCCGCGAGCGATAGCGACGGATGCGCGACCACCCGCTTCGGGTCGAAGAAGGTGATCTGGCCGAGTCCGTCGCATTCCGGGCACGCGCCCATCGGATTGTTGAACGAGAAGAGCCGCGGCTCCAGCTCCTGCAACGAATACGAGCAAACGGGGCACGCGAATTTCGAGCTGAAGAGCTTCTCGCGGTCGGTGTCCATTTCGAGCGCGATCGCGCGGCCGTCGGCGAGACGCAGCGCCGTCTCGAATGATTCCGCGAGCCGCTGCTTCATGTCGGGACGCACCTTCAGCCGGTCGATGACGACGTCGATCGTGTGCTTGTCGTTCTTCTTCAGCTTCGGCAGCGAGTCGACTTCGTAGATTTTCGCGACGCCTTCGTTCGCCGTGCCGCCGCCCGAGCGGATCCGGAAGCGGATGAAACCCTGCGCCTGCATTTCCTCGAACAGCTCGACATGCTCGCCCTTGCGGTCCGCGACCACGGGCGCGAGGATCATCAGCTTGGTTTCCTCGGGCAGCGCGAGCGCGGCGTCGACCATCTGCGAGACGCTTTGCGCTTCCAGCGGAATGTGGTGATCGGGACAATAAGGCGTGCCGACGCGCGCATACAAAAGGCGCAGATAGTCGTGGATTTCCGTGACGGTGCCGACCGTCGAGCGCGGATTGTGGGACGTGGCCTTCTGCTCGATCGAAATGGCGGGCGAAAGGCCCTCGATCAGATCGACGTCGGGCTTTTCCATCAACTGCAGGAATTGCCGGGCGTAAGCAGACAGACTTTCGACATAGCGGCGCTGACCCTCAGCGTACAGCGTATCGAACGCGAGCGACGACTTGCCCGATCCGGACAGGCCCGTAATCACGATCAGCTTGTGACGCGGCAGGTCGAGACTGACGTTTTTGAGGTTGTGGGTGCGAGCCCCACGAATACGGATTTCTTCCATGAACCGGGCGGAAAGTGAGGGGGCTAAACCTGCTACTATAACGACTTTTCAAGGGCGCCGTACCTGCGCCCGAGAGCGCCAGTCAAGCGCCGGAACGGCTGCTCGCGGGGATCCGGCGGGCTTCGAGCGAAGACCTTGCCGGCTGCGCGGTGCGCCAGTGCAGTGCGTCCCATATTGTGCCGTTTCGACCGAGGACAAGGCGGCCGCGCCCGGTTTCATCGAGCTTCTGCGTTTCGGGCCAACGCGTTTCCCTTACATTTCCCGCTTCTGATGTCCAATCCGTCTGCCACGTCTTCACGTCTGAGCGCGCCCGAACTTCGCGCGACCGTGTCGCTCGCCGCGATCTTCGCGCTGCGGATGCTCGGCCTCTTCATGATCATGCCGGTGTTTTCGATCTACGCGAAAACCATCCCCGGCGGTGACAACGTGTTTCTCGTCGGTCTCGCGCTCGGCGCCTACGGCGTCACGCAGTCGATGCTCTATATCTTCTACGGCTGGGTCTCGGACAAGTTCGGCCGCAAGCCGGTCATCGCGTTCGGGCTCGTCGTGTTCGCGATCGGCAGTTTCGTCGCGGCCGCCGGCCATTCGATGACGTGGATCATCGCCGGGCGCGTGATCCAGGGCATGGGCGCGGTGTCGTCGGCGGTGATCGCGTTCATCGCCGATCTCACGTCGGAGGAAAACCGCACCAAGGCGATGGCGATGGTCGGCGCGAGCATCGGCGTATCGTTCGCGGTGGCGATCGTGGGCGCGCCGATCGTCTTCCACTGGGTCGGCATGAGCGGACTGTTCACGGTGATCGGCGTGCTGTCGATTTTCGCGGTGGGCGTCGTGCTGTGGGTCGTACCCGATCCGCCGACGCATCCCGTCCACGTGAAGGCGCCGTTCGCCGAAGTGCTGCACAACGTCGAACTGCTGCGTCTCAACTTCGGCGTGCTCGTGCTGCACGCCACGCAGACGGCGCTTTTTCTCGTCGTGCCGCGCATTCTGGAAGCGGGCGGCCTGCCGGTCGCGTCGCACTGGAAGATTTACCTGCCGGTGATGGGGCTCGCGTTCGTGATGATGGTGCCCGCGATCATCGCCGCCGAGAAACGTGGAAAAATGAAGAGCGTCATGCTGAGCGCGATCGCGCTTATCCTGATCGGCCAGTTGTTATTGGGCGCCGCTCCTCATACGCTATGGTCGGTGGCCGCGATTCTGTTCGTGTACTTTCTCGGCTTCAACGTGCTGGAGGCGTCGCAGCCGTCGCTCGTGTCGAAGCTCGCGCCCGGCACGCGCAAGGGCGCGGCGGCGGGCGTCTACAACACCACTCAGTCGATCGGGCTCGCGCTCGGCGGCGTGATCGGGGGCTGGCTGCTGAAGGTGGACGGGCAAAGCGCGGTGTTCTACGCGTGTTCCGCGCTGGTGCTCGCGTGGCTCGTGGTGGCGGCGAACATGAAGGCGCCGCCGCGCAAGGTCCAGCGCACGGTTTAATCGCAATCACAGTCAATCGGATTCAAGCCGGTGCGGCGACGAAAAGCGGGACTTCGGAGTAGCGAAGTCTCTTGCGCATCGTGCGGCGCAGCCGGCGGCAAAGTATCGAATCAACAGGAGAAATCATGGCATCCGTCAACAAGGTCATTCTCGTCGGCAATCTGGGCGCCGACCCGGAAACCCGCTACCTGCCGAGCGGCGACGCCGTAGCCAACATTCGTCTCGCGACGACCGACCGCTACAAGGACAAGTCGTCCGGGGAAATGAAGGAACTCACGGAGTGGCATCGCGTGTCGTTCTTCGGGCGTCTCGCGGAAATCGTGAACGAGTACCTGAAGAAGGGTTCGTCGGTGTATATCGAGGGCCGCATCCGCACGCGCAAATGGACGGATCAGGCGGGGCAGGAACGCTATTCGACCGAAATCGTCGCTGATCAGATGCAGATGCTCGGCGGCCGCGGCGGTGCGGGCGGCGCCGACGACAGCGGATACAGCCGCAGCGCGCCCGCGGAACGCAGCGGCGGCGGCGGTCGCGCGCCCGCGGCCGGCCGTCCGGCAAGTGGCGGCGGCGGATCGAGCCGTCCGAGCGCGCCGGCTGGCGGCGGCTTCGACGAGATGGACGACGACATCCCGTTCTAAATCGCTACGCATTCTTGAAAAGCCCGTGACGTCATCGTCACGGGCTTTTTTTAACTCTCTTTTTGACAAATTCCTATGCGGTCTTAATCGTTGTATTCGAGCCGTGAAATAGCTTGGGTATCCTCTTTAAAACCACGCGCGCATTCGCATTCGCCTAAAAAATTGACGAGTCTGTGACAGTTGATGTCGATTTGATCGATTATCCGGCGGCATTTTTAAGCGCGCACATCGAATAGTCCTTTGCTTATAGGTTGGTCGGCGACGGCCTCCTATATTAGCGTCTCCCCGACGGACCTGACACGGATAGCCGTTCGGAAATAGGAGAAATCGTATGGAGAAGAAAATTACCGACGTCTACTCTGGCAGAACCAACGGCAGGGCGTTTCTTTGCAAATGCGTGCTCCTGAGTGGCCTGAAATGATTCCAATCAGCGCATTTCTTAGGCTACTGATGAAAACGCAATTGACTAAACACACTGTCCTTTGGATTGAAGCTCGGATTGGTGAAAAACAAAATAAGAAACTGAGAGGGCAGCTTTGAAGTTACGTGTTGTCTTGGCGGATGATCATCCGTTCGTGCTACTCGGAATTCGTGCGACGTTCAACACCGACGAGAGCCTGACCATCGTGGGTGAGGCCGTGAATGCCACGGCATTGATTTCGTTGCTCAGCACCACGCCTTGCGATGTGCTCGTGACCGATTTCGCCATGCCGGAGCAAGGTTCGCAGCCAGAGGATGGCCTGCGTCTGATTCGCCGCGTGTGCCGGGATTGGCCCGCCATCCGTATCGTCGTGCTCACGAGCATGAGCAACGTCGCGATCCTGCGTTCCATCCTGAACGCCGGTGCGCTCAGCCTGCTCAACAAGGTCGAGTCGATGGACGAACTGGCCGCCGCTGTCCGCTTTGCTGGCGTCGGGCGGCGGTATCTGAGTACGTCCATCGTTGCGGCTCTGGCGGTCGCGGGTGCGGAAACAGATGCGCTCGCGGAAGGGCCGCGACTGTCGCCGCGAGAACTGGAGGTCGTCCGGATGTTCGCGAGCGGAATGTCGATCACCGAGATCGCCCGGGAACTGGATCGCGATGTTCGCACGATCAGCCGCCAGAAACGCGACGCGATGAGCAAGCTCGGCGTGCGCAACGACCCCGGCTTGTTTGCGTTCGCGCGTGCCCACGGCTTGACCTGAAGTTATGAAAATTCTTAGCAATTTTGGGACGTTTCTTCCGTTCGAGGATGCGTCGACGTCTGATGCTTACGCGCGTTTTATCCCGCGGCGTCCAAGCTTCATTGTGTTCTGGGCGACGAAGGTAATCCAGAAAACACCCGGAATGAGGAGCGGGTAAATGCATGCGTTCAATAAGAGAATTCGACTCGCGGTAGCGGACGACCATCCGCTCGTCATCCTCGCCATCGAGAAGTTGATTGCCAACATTCCGAACATCGAGATCGTGTGTCGGGCAAAGGACGCAACCGAGCTGGTAGAAGCGCTTGCGACTGTCGAGTGCGACGTCGTGATCATGGATTTCTTCATGCCCGGCGGTAAGTACGGCGACGGACTCGCCCTCATCAGGCACCTCACGAGCCGTCATCCTCAGGCGGCGAAAGTCGTTCTATCGATGATGACCGACGCCGATCTGATCGGGCAGGCGCTCGAAGCGGGCGCGAATGCGGTCGTGAGCAAGCAGGACCGGCTCGAACTGATTTACGTTGCCATCGTCACCGTACTGGCGCAGGAAGACTACCTCGGGCCGTCCGTGCGCGCGCTGCTCGCCGACGCGAACGTGGCGAATCGAGTGGATCTGATCCGCAAGAAGTTGACCCGCCGGGAACTCGACGTGATCGCGCGCTACGCAAAGGGTGGAAACGTGACGGAAATCGCGAAGGAACTCGGGCGCAGCGTGAAGACGATCAGCGCGCAGAAATGCGCGGCCATGCGCAAGCTCGATCTGTCGACGGACGCGGAGCTCTATCGGTTCGCCTTCGACAGCGGACTCGTGCAACTGCGCCGGACGTAGGTTCGCACGAACCCGCGTGCCGCGCGGGCAATCATGGATTCATGCGGCGAGCTGGACGGAGACAAGAGGCGGTCCAGATAGAAAGCTCGCCGTTTCGATGCACCGACAACGACAAAAACAATGGATAAGAAAATCCGAGTCATTGTTGCCGACGATCATCCGGTGGTCCTGGATGGAATTTGTGCGTATCTGCGACAAGACCGGCGGGTCGAGGTCGTGGCGACCGCCAGGGACGCGGCAGGGCTCGCCACGCTTGTTTCGGACGTCCCGTGCGACTTTGTGTTTTCGGACATCGGCATGCGGGGCGTGAACGGCGAGAGCAACTCCATCGCGTTCCTCAAGCGGTTGGTCCGGCAGGTGCCACGTCCTCATATCGTCGCGGTCACCATGATCGCGCATGCGCAGATGCTGGCAGGGTTGCTCAATCTGGGCGTGGAAGGCGTCGTCGACAAGCGCGACACACTGCCTTCGTTGAGCGAGGCGATCACGGCGATCAGTGGCGGGCGGCGATTCGCGTCGGCGCACGCAACCGAGTTGCTGGCCGCCGAACCGGCGTGGGCGCCCGCTCGTGCCGGCACCTTGAGCGCGCGCGAATGGGAAGTCTTTCGGCTATACGCGAGCGGCATGCGAATGGCCGAGATCGCGCGTCAGTTCGGACGGAGCAACAAGACGATCGCCACGCAACGACGCAGCGCCATGCGCAAGCTGGGTCTTGAAAACGAGTTCGAGCTGATCGCCTATTTGCAACAGATCGGACTCGCCTGAATGGTGCATTCGGATGTCCCATATCAACGATAAGACCATATTCGGATCAATCTGATGTTGCGGATTCGGATGTCTGGTCAAACTCTTGGTTTCACTAACTTGATGCCCGCGCGGACGCGTTCGCTTCCGCTGCTGGATCGCTTGTGGCCGATGACCCCGACGAAGAACCTGATTGGAATACTGGCAGCAGAATGTGCGGGAACCTTCTGGCTCGTTTTCATGGGATGCGGCTCCGGCGTGCTTGCCTCCGGTTATTTCGCCTCTTATCCGGGGCTCTTGGGACAACCCTTCATGTTCGGGTTTGCTTTCATCACGGCTTCCTATGTACTCGGCCCTGTCTCGGGCGCCCATTTCAATCCCGCTGTGACGGTCGGGTTCGCGGCGGCCAATCGCTTTCCGATCAGCTCCCTCGTGCCCTATATTCTCGCGCAGGTCGTCGGCGCGGTCGCGGGCGCCGGTTTGCTCTATCTCTTGATGCGCGCAAGACCGGGCTTTGAGTTCTATCAGTCGGGTCTTGGTGCGAACGGGTTCGACAGTCACTCGCCGGGAAGCTTCACGCTGCAGGCCGCATTTATCGTCGAAGCGGCCATGACCTTCGTGTTCGTGACGATGAATCTGGTGCTCGCCGGAAGACGCGCCTCTAGCACATGCAGTCCGTTTGCCATCGGGCTGGCGCTGATCATGATCTACGCCTTTACGGCGCCCGTCACCGGCGCATCGATCAATCCGGCGCGCTCGACGGGACCCGCGCTCATCACAGGCGGCTGGGCGCTCGACGAGCTGTGGCTGTTCTGGGCGGCGCCGCTGACGGGCGGCGTGCTCGCCGGCCTGTGCTACCCGGTCTTCCATCGCGAACTGGCGAGCGTCGATGCACGTGGCCCCGCGCATGAGGTCAACGACGTGCCACAGCACTAGCGCGCTTCGAGGTTGATCAGCGCCATGTCGACACTCCGGTCTTTTCTCTTCGCTTCAGGCACGGCGCGCTGTTGGGCGCGACTCGTGCTCGTCGCGATGTTGTTCCCCGCAACGCTGTTCGCGCATGTCGATCCGGCACAGGCGATCAGCGCCAGCCGGTCCCTCAAGGACTACACGGTCCTCAACGTCGGCGTGCTGTCGGCGGGTGCCGATTCGTCCGTCACGATGCGTGATGGTCAGCCCGCCGGCACGAGCATCGACGTGCTGCGCGAACTTACCGGCCCTAACATCCGTTTCGACGCACGCAGCTACGCGACGATGGCCGACCTGATTCAGGCAGCGTGTGCGGGCGAGATCGACGTGATCGCCAACGTCTCGCGTGCGGCCGACCACGATGAATGCCTGACCTTCACCGTCCCGTATTCCTACAGCCAGTCCGTGATGATCGGACGCACCGTCGACCTCGCCAGGATGACGCAAGGCGGCACGCGTCAGCCCGTCGTCGCCGTGGAAGAGGGCTATGCACTCGAGCAGTTGATTCGCGAACGCATGCCCAATGCGAAGATCCGGAGCTTTCGCGATGAACGCCAGGCATTGCAGGCAGTCGTCCGGAACGGCGCCGATCTGTATTTCGGAATCGCGCCGGGCGCGGCCCGCCTCCTCGATTCACCGGAATTCGCGTCCCTCGGGCTCGTGCAGACTGAAAGCGGCGAGCTCAATGAGTCGCGCTTTGCCGTTCCATCCAAACACGTCTCGCTGCGCAACGACCTCAACGACCGCCTTCTCGCGCTGGATGCCGACCGGCTGCATTCCATTCACCCGGTTTTATCGGAACGACAAGATCGCGGCAGGCGTTCGGGCATGCCTCTGGTTCTGAGCGCCGCGGAGCGGCACTATCTGTCCTCGTTGCCTTCGGTCAGCGTCGGATTCGATGCCGACTGGGCGCCCTTCAGCTACGTCGATTCGAACGGACATGCGAGCGGAATCGGCGCGGCCTACCTCGCATACCTTTCCAAGACGCTCGGCGTGACGTTCGATCGACGCGCCTACGCGGATTCGGCGGCTGTCACACGCGCGCTCGCGCGTGGCGACGTCGACATGATCTTCACCGCCGAGCGCGTTCGGGACTCGGCGTCCGGTAACGTCCTGACCGATCCGCGCGACCAGTATCCGCTCGTCATCGTGGGACGGCACGGTCAGGCCGCGGTGAAAAGCCTCGACGATCTCCCGTTGCCGCGTATTGCGGTGAGCAAACGCCTCGCGGCAGACGGCGAACTGCGAGGTCTTGCTCCGCACGCCGAGTTCGTTGTCGTGCCCAAACTGAACGACGCGCTCGAGCGCGTGGCGAAAGGCGAGGCCGATGCCGCAGTCGGGGACGTGGCGTCCATCGATGTGGCGCTGTCGTCGCAATACGGCGAGACGCTCAAGATTCTGGGTCCGACGGGCACGTTCGAGCATATCGGCTTCGCTTTGCGACCGCAGTCGTCGCAACTGGCGAACCTCATCGACCGCGCTCTGGACGCCATGCCGGAGGCCGAAAGGCAGAAAATCAACGTCGCCCGGCAGGCCGCGCTCGGCGACCCGCAAAGCGGATGGAGCGTCAACGCGCTGCGACTCCTGCCTGCGCTCATCGCGGTCGCGGTCGTGCTCTTCGTCACGCTGCGAGCCTTCGTCCTCCTGCAGCGCGAAATGGCCCGGCGCGTCGAAATGGAGGAGCGCCTCGCCACGCAACTGAGCTTCCAGCGCACGATGATGGAAGTCGTGCCGTATCCGCTCGTCGCGAAGGATTTGCAGAATCGCTATATCGCCGTCAATCGCGCTTTCGAGGAAGCGCTCGGCGTGCGACGCGAAGAGATCATCGGCCGCACGTCGGTCGAGTGCATGCCGTGGGGCGCGAACCAAAGCAAGCAGATGCACGAACTCGCGGCCCTGAGCATCGCGACCGATAAGCGCCAGCAAGTCGAACTGGAATTTCGCGGTCGCCACGGTGAGGCGCGTCACGGGCTCTTTTGGACCAGCACGTTCACGTCCGCGGATGGCGCGATGGCGGGTATCGTCGGCACGATGGTCGATATCACCGACATTCGCGACGCGGAAATGCGCGCGCGAGAAAACGAACGGCGTCTGCACGATGTCACGCGCTCGCTGCCGGCCGTCGTTTTCCAGTTGCGCCGCACGCCTGACGGCACCTACAACTTCCCCTACATCGGCGGCGATACGCGGCCGCTGTTCGGCGTCGATCTGTCCAGGGCCGACGAGAACCAGTTAGGCTGTCTGTCGCAGATTCATCACGAAGACATGGGCACGCTGCGCGAAGTCATCGAGCGCTCCGCTTTGACGCTCGAACCGGTGCACGCGGAATTCCGCTCGAACGGCGATCACGGCGAGCGTTGGGTGCGCGCGGTTCTCGCAGCACGCCGTGAAGACGACGGCGCCGTCGTCTGGAGCGGATACTGGGTCGATGCAAGCGTCGAGCGTGCGCGAGCCGACGAACTCGCGCGTGCCCGCGATACGGCCGAAGCGGCGTCGCGGGCGAAGGACGACTTCCTCGCGATGATGAGCCACGAAATCCGCACGCCGATGAATGGCGTGCTGGGGCTTGTCGAGGTGATCGAGAACACGCCGCTCAATCCCGACCAGGCGCAGATGCTCGGCATGATCCAGGATTCCGCGAGCGCGCTTTTGCAGATCCTGGATGACCTGCTCGACTATTCGAAGATCGAAGCGGGGCGACTCAGCATCGAGTCGACGCCGATCGACCTGCGCGAACTGGTCGACAACGCCGTGGGACTGCTCGCAGGCCGCGCCCACGAAAAGGGATTGCGCGTGCGTTGCGACGTCGCGCCGGACGTCGCGGCGAGTGTCCGGGGCGACAGCGTGCGCTTGCGTCAGGTGCTGTTCAATCTCATGAGCAACGCCATCAAGTTCACGATGAAAGGCGAAGTCGCGCTGTCCGTGCGGATGGCCGAGGATCACGGTGACGAGCAATTGCTCGAACTGTGCGTGGAAGACAGCGGCATCGGCATCGCGCCCGATGCGCAGGCGGGTCTGTTCGAGCCGTTCGTGCAGGCCGAGAACTCGACGACGCGGCGTTTCGGCGGCACGGGTCTCGGGCTGACGATTTGCCACAAGCTCGTGGAACTAATGGGCGGCACGCTCCATCTCGAAAGCGAAGTCGGCGTCGGTACGCGCATGACCGTGCGGCTCGCGATGCCGGTGGGAACGGCGCACTATCAGATTGAAGGCTTGCGCGGCAAGCGGGCGCTCATCGCGATCGACGACGCGCGGGTGGCGCGAGCGCTCGTCGACTACGGGCAGGCGCTCGGACTCGTGATGCGCATCGTGTCCCGAAACGACGCCGCGCTCCAGCGCCCGGCGACGTTCGACGGCGTCGAACTCGTGTTCCTGAGCGATGCGCACCGGGAATCGCTGCCCGTGAAGTCTCGCGTCATCCACGTGACGGAAAAACCGAAGCCGACCGGCTACCGCATCCTCGATGACGACATCCGCGTGAGCGTGAACCCTATCTCGTGGCGCGGATTGGGTGCGGCGTGCGTGGCCGCGCTGACCGGCTTGCCGCAGATCGTTTCGCACGCGACCGGTGGCGTCGAAGCGCCCATGGAAGCGCCCGACCGCGAGAAGGCGCTGAAGGGTGGCAGGCTCGTGCTCGTCGCCGAGGATCATCCGGTGAACCAGGAGTTGATCCGGCATCAGTTGTCGCTCCTCGGATTCGCATGTGATGTCGTGCACGATGGCGTGGAGGCGCTGACCGCGCTGAAGAATACGCGCTATGGCTTTCTTATCACCGACTGCCATATGCCGAACATGACGGGCTACGAACTGGCGCGGCGAGTCCGGGCATCGGAACTCGGCATGGAGAAGCGGCTGCCGATTCTCGGCATCACCGCGAGCACGGCGCCCGAGGAACTCACGATGTGCCGTGAGGCCGGCATGGACGACTGTCTCGTCAAGCCGACCCGGCTCGCGACGTTGCGCGATCACCTGAACCGGTGGCGTGCTCCGGAAGGCTCGGAGGCCGTCGTCCAGCCGATCGAGACGCGCGTGCCAGCGGCGAGCCTCGTGTACGCGTCGGGCGAGGATCTCGATCTCACGTATATGACCCAGCTGTGGGGAAGCGAATCGACGGTGAAGGCGCTGCTTCATTCGTTCGTCTCGTCGTTTCGGGACGACCTCGCGGCGCTCGGGCCGCTGCTCGACGATGGCTCGATCGGGCGTCTGCGTGACTGGCACCATCGTGTGCTTGGAGCCGCGAGCGTTCTCCAGTATCGGCCGCTGCTCGACGCGCTGGAAATCTTCAGGCGCGACTTGTGCGACAAGCCGCCGGCGCGTCGTCGCGAGGACGGCATCGCGCTGATCGCTCGCTGCGAGGTTCTTCTCGAGCGCCTCGAGGCGCGTTGCAGTGCTTTGGTGTAGAAGCGTGAATGGGAATGGCTCACGGATGAACGCGGCCAAACGGCCGCGTTTTCATATTCGTTTGCGCGGAGCCGAGGATCAGCAGACAACCGGCGGCTGCATCTGCGCTGCCGCGTCGCTGCGAAAGTAGGCGAGCGCGAAGTCGACGAACGATCGCGTCTTCGCCGAGACATGCCGCCGTCCCGGATAAACCAGCGAGACTTCCTTGTCCGCGTCCTTCACCGAGAACCCGGGCAAGAGACGCACGAGCGCGCCGCTTTCGATGTCGCTCGCGACATGGCTCTCCGGCAACACGGCGACCCCCATTCCCACGATGGCCGCCTGACGCAGCATCTGTGAATTGTTGACCGTGTAGGCCGGATCGAGCGAGACCTCTTCGTCATCGCCCGAGGGCGAGGTGAATGTCCACATCGCGCCGTGAATGTCGGGCGATGGCGCGAGAAACGTGTGCGTCGCGAGACAGGAAGGGCGCGTTGGCGTGCCGTGCCGCTCGAGATAGGCCGGTGCGGCGACGACCGCCGGCGTCACCTTGAAGAGCGGGCGGTTGATGAGCGTGCCGCTATTGATGAGCCGCGGCACGACGATGCCGACGTCGAACCCCTCGTCGACCAGATCCACCGGACGATGCAGCAAGGTGAGACGCAGTTTCACGTTTGGATAGCGCTCGCGATAGGCGCCGAGCAGGGGCGTCAGACCCAGCAGCGAAAACGAAGCCGAAGCGACCAGCCGGAGCGTGCCTGAAGGATCGGTCGAACTGCTCGAAATGGCGGCTTCGATCTCCTCGAGCTGGTCGATCACCGCTTTGCAGGAGAGCGCGTAGGTGCGTCCCGCTTCGGTCAGCGAGACACTGCGCGTGGTGCGGTTCAGAAGGCGCGTGTTGAGATGCGCTTCGAGCAACGCGACGTAGCGCGTGATGACCGCGTTGGACAATTCGAAGCTCGCGGCGGCGCGCCCGAACGAGCCCGACTCGGCGACTTTCAGGAAGACGCGGATGGCTTGCAAATGATTCATGGTCGTGCCTGCTAGGACGTGCGATGGAGCGCCATCGGAGGGGTGCCGCGTTGGAGTTTGGAAGGGCGTCGGCAGGCGCAGTACCGATGCGCGCGCGATGGTAGGTTGACGCTGCGTTCGTGTGAATACGAATAATCCGAAGTCGGCGGTGTGTCGCAGACAAACCACTGTGGCATGCGCGCAACTGGAATGAATAATTCGGAATACAGAGGTTATTTAAAGATAGACGCAAGTCTATGGGAAGTCAGGGTTTCCCCGTATCAAAATTGCATTATTCGACTTATTCGAAAGCATTTTTGTGCGTCCTTTGGTGGTGGCTGGAATTGCCTGCGCCATAAACTTTGGTCTGCCGAATAACGGTGTCCGGGAAGAACCGGAGGCGCGGTGCTCAGTGGTTTGCCAGGCGAATCGCCGTGCGAAGCAACGCCGCGTTGAGCAACCAAATCGAGTCGCGAGACTCATTCAAAGGATCACACATGAAAAAGACTCTGATTGTGGCGGCCGTATCCGCTTCGTTCGCCACTGCCGCGAGTGCGCAGAGCAGCGTGACGCTGTATGGCCTCATCGACGCAGGTTTTGCTTACACGAACAACGTCGTAAACCCGGGCGCAGGCCCGGATCAACAGGTGTCGAAGTTCGGCATGACGAGCGGCAACCTGCAAGGCAGCCGTTGGGGCCTGCGCGGTCAGGAAGATCTCGGCGGTGGCCTGAAAGCCGTCTTCACGTTGGAAAACGGCTTTAACATCACGAATGGCACGGCTTCCCAAGGTGGCCGTCAGTTTGGCCGTCAGGCGTACGTCGGCCTCTCGAGCGCAGTTGGAGGTACCGTGACGCTCGGTCGCCAGTACGACTCCGTCGTCGACTATCTGGGCCCGATCACGTCGAACGGCAGCTGGGGCGGCACGTACTTCTCGCATCCGTTCGATAACGACAACACGAACAACTCGTTCCGTGTGAACAACGCGATCAAGTACCAGAGCGTGAACTACGGCGGCTTCACGTTCGGCGGCCTGTACGGCTTCTCGAATGACGCAGGCAGCTTTGCGAACAACCGCGCATACAGCGCCGGCATGCAGTACGCGAACGGCCCGTTCAAGATCGCGGCAGCTTACCTGCAGACGCAAGGTGCAGGTGGCGCGGCAACCGATGGCGGCGCGATCGCTGATCCGGTGCTCGCGTCGGACAGCCGCCGCACGCGTACGTACGGCGTGGGCGCGAACTACTCGGTCGGCGCGCTGGTGTTCGGCGGCGTGTGGACGCAGACTCGCCTCGACGAGTCGGTGTTGTTCGGCAACGGTAGCTTCAACAACTTTGAGTTGAATGCCCGCTACCACGTCACGCCGGCACTTGCACTGGGCGGCGCGTACACGTACACCCGCGCAAGGTTCGACGGCGTGAACGACAACCATCGGTACGCTTACCATCAGTTCGGTTTGCAAGCCGACTACCTGCTGTCGAAGCGTACTGACATCTACGCAGAAGGCGTCGTGGAGACCACGCGCTCGGGCGTTCAGGCTCAAATCTTCGGCACGGATGCTTCGTCGAGCAACCACCAGGTCGTGGTGTCGGCTGGTATCCGTCACCGCTTCTAAAGCGGTTTGAGCTGTAAGCAGTAACAGAAACACAGAAGGGCGCCGCAAGGCGCCCTTCTGCATTGCGGCCGTCGACAAGGCGCAATGCTACTGCAATCGGCCGATGCAGCCCCGGAATGCTCTACCATGCAGACGAAGGCCGCGCGCTTCACCCTTCAGGCGGCCGATTCGCCGTCAGGAGAAGAAGCATGAAACGAGCATTCAGACCGTATTTCGGCTTGGCGATCGCGCTGGTGTTTTCACTGTCGACATCCACGGCTGTGTTTGCCGACACGGTCGCGCTGAAAGCTAATCTGCAACCGTCGGCCGAAGTGCCGCCGCGCGTGAGCAAGGGACACGGCATCGTCGACGCAAAGTTCGATACCGCCACCAAGACGCTGACGTGGACCGCCAGCTACGACGAACTCTCCGGCCCGGTCACGATGGCGCATTTTCACGGCCCCGCGCCTGTTGGGCAGAACGCCAAGCCTCAGGTGACGGTCGACAAGAGTGCGCTCGCGAGTCCCATGAAAGGGCAGGCCACGCTCACCGACCAGCAAATCACGGATCTGATGGCCGGTCAGTGGTACTTCAACGTCCACACTGCCGAGAATCCATCGGGCGAAATTCGCGGGCAGGTCGTTCCGGCAAACTGAAGCCGCATCGATGCCGACGCACGAGCAACACGACGCGGAGCGTTCCAAATGAGCTGGCAAAGCGCGCTGGCGTGCTGGATCGTGCGTCGCCGATTGCGGCCAGAGACCGCGAAACCGGTGATCGACGTTGCGCGCGCGCGGGCGTACGCGGCGCGGCGCGTCTGGGCGCCGAAAGTCCCGGCCGACTGGCGCCTGACGGAACACTACGCCGCCCGCGACCTCCCACTGCGCGGCGAGTGGCTGACGCCGGAAACCGTCGCCGAGCAGCAAGCCACCATCCTGTATCTGCACGGTGGCGGTTATTACTTCTGTTCGCCGCGCAGCCATCGGTCGGTGGTGTTCCCGCTTGCCATGCTGGCACGCGCGCGCGCTTTTTCTCTCGACTATCGGCTCGCGCCGGAACACCGCTTCCCATGCGCGCTCGACGACGCCGTCGCCGCCTACCGCCGTCTGCTCGCCGACGGCATTCCGGCCCGGTCGATCGCGATTGCCGCCGATTCGGCCGGCGGCGGTCTCGCGCTCGCGATGCTCCACGCGTTGCGCGACGCGTCCGATCCGCTGCCCGCCTGCGCCGTGCTGTTTTCGCCCTGGACGGACCTCGCCTCGACGGGCGCATCCATCGTGACCAACGATGGCCGCGATCCGATGTTCCACGGCGCGGCCCTCGCACGCGCGGCGAAGCTGTATCTGGGCGATGCCGATCCGGCAAATCCCGGTGCGTCGCCGCTATACGGCCGTTTCGACGATCTTCCGCCGCTCCTGATCCAGGCCGGCGAAACCGAAGTGCTGCTCGACGATTCCGTGCGCGTCGCGGAGAAAGCGCGCGCGGCCGGCGCGATCGTCGATCTCGACATCTGGAAGAACGTGCCGCACTGCTTTCAGCTTTGCGCGCCCTTCATGCCCGAGGCGAACAGGGCGCTTGCCCGCGCGGCGGCGTTCATCCGCGAAAGCACGAGCGGCAAGGCGCCTCAACGGCTGCCTGAAACGTCGATCGTCTGATACGCGCGCTCGACGGCCAGTTGGCCGTACTGCCGCTCCAGCCGGCGCACGGCGAAGTGGCCGTGCGCCATCTGCTGGAAGTGGTCGATGAAGACGGTGTTCACCATCGCGCCGAGCACCGCGCCGATCGCCGGAATCGACTTGGCCGCGACCTGTTCGCTGACCTGAACCGAAAAGCGCGACGCGATCGTATGCAGGAACTTGATGAGCGCCGTCGATCCGTGGCTGCTCAAGCCCTTCGCGGCGATCTCGTTCGTCGCGCGCGAAACCGACTGCGCCAGCGCGCCGCGCACGATGAAATAACCGATGTCGGCGTTGTCGTCGCTTTTGGCGGGGCCGCCCATGCCGAGCACCATCATGCATTGCAGTTGCGTGTCGATGCGATGGATGTCCTCGCCTTCGCTGCGCGCGATGTCGCAGATCGAGCGGAACATCAGCGTCGTCGTGACCGGCAGCTCGACCGGCAGCGCGAAAAGTCCGAACGCGCCACCCGCGGCGCCGGTCGTTGCGACGGCCAGCTTGTGCATCAGGTTGTGCGGCTTGTCGGGCGGCGGCGCCATCAGCGAATCGTGCGGCCCGGTCTTGCCGAGTGTGCGCAGCGCGAGTTGCAGACATTTTCGAAGCGCGACCTGCGTGGCTTCGTCGATTTTCTCCTGCGCGACGCCCGGCATTTTCGCCATCAGTTTTTCGATCGGCGCGCCGACGACGCTCGCGAGTTTCATCGTCAGCGACGGACTTTCGAGCGCCTCTTTTGCGCGCCGGAGGGATTTGAGATCGTCGGAGGAAAGGGGCGTGGTGGCGATCGGCGTGGGTTCCATTTTTGGCTTCTTGAAATAGTGAAAAGAGTGAATCCGGAACGGTTAGAGCGCTTTCACATGCTAAGATTCGCTTTCCGTTGACTAGTCAATCATTGCGGTATCAAAAATGGCCGTTCATACAGCCGCGCAACATTCCAGTTCCCAGGTTCTCCCGTTTCGCGAATCGCTGATGGCGATGCTCGGCATCTCGTTCGTGACGATGCTCGTCGCGCTCGACCAGACCGTCGTCGGCACCGCGCTTCCCACCATCGTCGCCGAACTCAAGGGCTTCGACCTGTACGCGTGGGTCGCCACGTCCTATCTGCTCACGTCCGTCATCACGGTACCGATTTTCGGCCGGCTTGGCGATTATTACGGGCGCAAACCGTTCGTGATCGCGTCGATCGTCGTGTTCACCGTGGCGTCGGTGCTGTGCGGGCTCGCGAACAGCATGATGTTCCTCGTGCTCGCGCGCGGCCTGCAGGGAATCGGCGGCGGGATGCTGGTCGGCACCGCGTTCGCGTGCATCGCGGATCTTTTCCCCGACAACGTCGTGCGTCTGCGCTGGCAGGTCCTGATGAGTTCGGCGTTCGGCATCGCGAACGCGGTCGGGCCGTCGCTCGGCGGTTTCCTGACCGAATACTACGGCTGGCGCTCGGTGTTCTACGTGAATCTGCCGGTCGGCGCGGTGTCCCTCTTTTTTGTCTGGCGATATCTGCCGCATCTGCGACACGTCGCGCACGAAGGGAAGATGCGGCTCGACTGGCCGGGCGCCGCGCTGATCGCCGTCGCGCTCGGCTCGCTGCAAATGTTCGTCGAAACCGTGCCGAAGCACGGCCTGACGCTCGAGACGGCCGCGCTGATCGCGGTGAGCGTCGCGAGCGCGATCGCGCTGTGGATGTGGGAAAAGCGCTGCACCTACGCGATTCTTCCGATCGACATGTTTCGCAACAAGAGCCTCGCCGCGCTCTTCACGCTCGGGATTCTCGGCGGCTTCACGATGTTTTCGCTGCTGTTCTACGCGCCGCTCCTGTTTCAGGGCGGCTTCGGAATGTCGCCGAAAGACGCCGGGCTGATGATTACGCCGCTCGTCGTGTTCATCACGATCGGCAGTATTGCGAACGGGCGCATCGTGACGCGTGTGAAGAATCCGAACGCGATGCTCTACGTCGGCTTCGGGCTTCTGGTGATCGCGTGTCTCGGCACGGTGATCGCGACGCGCGCGATGCCGCGTCCGATCCTGATGACGTTCATGCTGATCGGCGGTCTCGGCCTCGGCTTCGTGATGCCGAACCTGACCGTCTTCGCGCAGCAGACGGCGGGCCGCCAGCATCTCGGCATCGCCACGGCGCTTTTGCAATCGCTGCGGATGATCGGCGGGATGATCGGCACGGCGCTGACCGGGACGCTCGTCACGCATCTCTACGCGAGCGGCGTGCAGCTCGCGCTGGAAAAGGATCACGCGACGCACTGGCTCGCCGAACTCGCCGATCCGCAGATCCTCATCAATCGCGACGCTCAGGACACGCTCCTCGCGCAGCTCAGTGCCGCCGGACACAACGGCGCGCTGCTGCTCGAAGCGGCGCGCGAGGCGCTCGTCGCCGCGATTCACATCGGGCTTGCGCTCGCGGCGGTCGTCGCGGTGATTTCGCTGTGGCAGTCGCGCCGCGTGCCGCCGGTGCGCCTGAAGGGGCCCGTCGAACCGACGGTCGCCGCCGAATGAACTTGCTGGAAAGCACAGCCGGAAGACAGAGCATGGAAGAACAGGACCGTATCGCCGTCGTTCAGCAGTTCGGGCGCACTTACCGCGCGTTCATGTCGGCGTTCGAATCGCAGGTCGGCCAGCCGATGCCGCGCTGGCGCATCCTGCGCGCGCTGCACGAGCACGCGGGCGTGCTGTCGCAGAAAAAGCTGGTGGAGCAGTTGCGCGTCGATCCGGGCGCGCTCACGCGTCAGTTGAAGGCGCTCGAGGCGCTCGGCTGGATCACGCGCAGCGTCGACGCGCGCGACAACCGCATTTCCAACGTCGTGCTGACCGACGACGGCCGCGCCGCGGTCGATGCAAGCCTGCCGCGCAGGAACGCGTTCCTGCACGACACCATGGCGTCGCTGCCCGACGACGCCATCGCCGCGCTGTCGGATGCGCTGCGCATGCTGGAGCAGCGCATCCAGACGGTGACGGCGTCGAACGCCGCCAGCGACGACGTCTAGAAAAACGTCTCGATCACTTCCGTCACACGGAACTTCGGATCGACGACGAGCACCTGGCGCCACTTGTCGAAGGTCAGGCACGGGTGCGAGATGTCGAACGCGATCATGTCGCCGACCTTCACGTCGTCGCCCGGCTTGATGCGCAGGTACGCGTGCTGATCCATCAGGCCGAAGATTTCCCAGCCGTCGTCGGGGCCGACGTCGCGCGGCGCGTCGTTGCCCGGCCGATAATGCCGCGCTGGCTCCGGCATGCCGGCATCGAATGCGGAATCGCGCTTGCCGAGCCCGATGATCGCGCGATCCGGCTCCGGAATCGACTGCACGTAAGCCCACAGTTGCAGCGCCGGCTTCAATCCCTGCCCCATTTTCTTCGCGATCGGATTGCGCGCGAAAATCTCGTTCTGCGCTTTCTTGTAGATGCCGACGTCGTGCGTGAGATAGCAGCCGGGGCGCAGCACGACTTCGATCACGTCGCTGTTCGCCTTCGCGAATTCATCGGCGACGACGTCGTACCACGCCGATCCCGCGCCCGACAAAATGGCCGGCTTGCGCGTGATCTTGCCCTCGGAGACGAGCGAACGCGTGATCGTCACCGCGTCCTGAAGGAATTCGCGCACCTTCGACTCGTCCTGCAGCACGCCTTCGTACAGTTCCACGCCCGCGAGACGGATCGTATCCGGCCAGCGCGCGATGGCGGCCAGCACGGCGTCGCGCTGGGTTTTATCGCGCACGCCGGTGCGTCCGCCCGGCACGCCGAGTTCGATCAGCACGTTCAACGGCTTCTTCACGCTGCTGAAAAATTCGCCCAGTTGATCGACGCCGTCCGCTGAATCGACCAGACAGAAGAACTCGAAATTCGGATCGGTCAGCAGCTCGGCGATCATGCCCATGTTGCGGCGTCCGACGAGCTGGTTCGCGAGCAGCACGCGATGCACGCCGCCGCGATACGCCGCGCGCACCTGATGCGCGGTCGCGAGCGTGATGCCCCACGCGCCCGTTTCGAGCTGGCGGCGGAACAGTTGCGGCGCCATCGTCGTCTTGCCGTGCGGCGCGAGCTTCACGCCGTATTCCGCGACGAACGCCTGCATCCACTTCAGGTTGTGCTCGATGCGGTCCGCGTACAGCACGGCGGCCGGCAGGCTCACGTCTTCTTCCAGCAGATTCCAGTCGAGACGTCCCGCATCGCCGAGATTGATGCCCGTGCCCGGCACCATGCCGAGACCCTTGCCGAACGGGTCGATCGTCGCGTTCTGATAGTTTGTAACTTTCATGTGCTGCTACTCCATCGTCCGTTTAAATAGAGTTCTGTCGATGCTTAACTGGCGCCAAGGTTGACGTCAACATGGTACCGAAAGTACGATGCGTGATAAATTGTTATTTAGTACCAAGACCGTTCTTTTTCTGATTTTTTGCCTGGATGAATGCTTCCTCCGAAACGCTTGGCTTCGATATCGTCGCCCGGATCGCCGAGCGCGCGCCCGAACTGCGTTCGGCCGAGCGCAAGGTGGCGGCGCTGATCCTCGACGATCTCACCGGCGCGTCGCGCGCGAGCATTGGCGCGCTCGCGGAAAAGGCCGAGGTCAGCATCGCGACGGTGACGCGCTTCGCGAAGGCGGTCGGCTGCGACGACGTGCGCGAACTGAAACTGCGGCTCGCGCAGGCGGCGGCGGTCGGCCAGCGTTTCCTGAAGCGCGAGCCCGACGACTTGCCCGATTCGCTCGCGACGCGCATCTTCGAGGAAGTGCAGACCACGCTCGCACACAACCAGGGCGCGCTGCGCGCCGCGCCGATCGAAGCCGCCGCCGACGCGCTCGGCGAAGCCGCGATGATCTACGTGTTCGGCATGGGCGGCGGCTCGACCGCGCTGTCCGACGAGATGCGCTTTCGGCTCGTGCGGCTCGGCCGGCCGGTCGCGTCGTATCAGGATGGTTTGCTGCAGCGCATGGTGGCCGCGACGTTGTCGAAGGAGCACGTCGTCGTGGCGTTGTCGGTGACGGGACAGACGCCGGAGATGGTCGAAAGCTGCCGGCTCGCGCGCGAATACGGCGCGCGCGTGATCGCGCTGACCGCGCCGGCTTCGCCGCTCGCGCAACTCGCCGACTGGCTGATCCCGATCATCGCGATCGAAACGGATTTCATCTACAAGCCGTCGTCGTCGCGTTACGCGATGATGATGGCGCTCGACCTGCTCGTCACCGAACTGGCCGTCAAGCAGGCGAGCCACAGCCGCGAACTGCTGCGCCGCATGAAGCACGCGCTCGATGCGCATCGCGGCGGCGGCGAGCGCCAACCTCTGGGAGACTGATATGGAATCGCAGTTGGAGACGGCCAAGGCCGACACGCTGATCGTCGGCGCGCGCGTGATCGACGGTACGGGCGCGCCGGCGTCGGAACGCGACGTCGCATTGCGCGATGGCCGAATCGTCGCGATCGCGGCGCCGGGCGCGCTCGCGGGCTGGCGCGCGGATCGAGTCGTGGAAGCGGCGGGGCGCGTGCTCGCGCCCGGTTTCATCGACGTCCACACGCACGACGACACCCACGTGATCCGCTCGCCGCAGATGCTGCCGAAGCTCACGCAGGGCGTGACGACGGTGATCGTGGGCAATTGCGGGATCAGCGTGTCGCCGGTGACGCTGAACGGCGATCCGCCCGACCCGATGAACCTGCTCGGCGACGCCGGCGCGTTCCTCTATCCGACTTTCGCGTCCTATGTGGACGCGGTCAACGAGGCGCGGCCGGCGGTGAACGTCGGCGCGTTGATCGGCCATACGGCGCTGCGCAACAATCACATGGACCGGCTCGACCGGGCGGCCACATCGGCGGAAATCGAGGCGATGCAGGCGCAGCTCGAAGAAGCGCTCGATAACGGCGCACTCGGATTGAGCAGCGGGCTCGCGTACGGTTCGGCGTTCAGCGCGCCGCCGGAAGAGGTGAAGGCGCTCGCCGAACCGCTCGGCCGCGCGGGCGCGCTCTACACCACGCACATGCGCACCGAATTCGACGCGATTCTCGACGCGATGACCGAGGCGTATCAGGTCGGCCGCCACGCGCGCGTGCCGGTCGTGATTTCGCATCTGAAGTGCGCGGGGCCGTCGAACTGGGGACGCAGCGTCGAGGTGCTGAAGTCGCTCGACACGACCCGCGACGGTCAGCCGGTCGGCTGCGACTGCTATCCGTACAACCGCAGTTCGTCGACGCTCGACCTGAAGCAGGTGACAGGCGACATCGACATCACGATCACCTGGTCGGAACCGCATCCCGAGATGGCGGGCAAGCTCATCCGGGAGGTCGCCGCCGAGTGGGGCGTGAGTCAGCAGGAAGCGGGCAAGCGGCTGCAACCGGCGGGCGCGGTGTATCACAACATGTCGGAGGACGACGTGCGGCGCATTCTCTCGCATCCCGCGACGATGGTCGGCTCCGACGGCCTGCCGAACGATCCGCTGCCGCATCCGCGTCTGTGGGGCGCGTTTCCGCGCGTGCTCGGGCACTACGCGCGCGATACGGCGCTGATTTCGCTGGAGGAAGCGGTGCGCAAGATGACGAGCCTGTCGGCGCGGCGGTTCGGGCTCGTGGAGCGCGGCGAGCTGAAGGTGGGCTTTCACGCCGATCTGGTGATGTTCGACGCCGAAAAGGTCCGCGATGCCGCGACTTTCGCGGACCCGCAGCAGCCGGCGGACGGCATCGATGCGGTGTGGGTGAACGGGGTATTGTCGTACAGCGAGCGGGCGGTGACCGGCGAGCGTGCGGGGCAATTCGTGGCGCGTGGTTCAGCTTCGAAGCTGGATGCACACGGCGCTTTTTAAGTTTTCAAGGAGTCGAAGATGAAGCGATATGGCGTGGAAGGCGGTAAGGGACAGGGCGGCGCGCATATGCCGTTCGCGCGGGCTGTCGAGGCGAACGGCTGGTTGTTCGTCTCCGGACAGACGCCGATGGAAAATGGCGAGGTGATCAACGGCGGGATCGTCGATCAGTCGCACAAGTGCATTCAGAACGTGTTCGCGATCCTGAAGGAAGCGGGATACGGCGCGGAGCACGTGGTGCGCTGTGGCGTGTGGCTCGACGATCCGCGGGACTTCGCTTCGTTCAACAAGGTGTTCAAGGAATACTTCGGCGAGAATCCGCCGGCGCGCGCTTGCGTCGTGTCGTCGATGGTGATTGATTGCAAGGTCGAGGTGGATTGCGTCGCGTATAAGGCGCCGTAAGAGGAACGCGGGCGCGATGGTTTTTCGGCGCCCAACGAGAGAGGTCAAAATTTGACCAATCTCAAAATACGACTTCTCCTACATTGCCTTCTTGCAATATCTGGCACATTACGGACCTGGCGCGGTAGATCCCGGCGATCTGCCGCAAATTCTTGTGTGCGTCCGGATGTCCTCATGCGCTTTTGCAATCTCCGTCGTCTCATCCATCTCGTGTGCGCAATGCTGATCGTGTTCGGCGCGAAGGGCGCCATGGCGCGATATAACGACTGCTCCGGCCCTCTGCCCGCGACGCTCAACTTGCCAAGCGTCTCGGTCCCGAGCAGTCTCGCAATCGGGCAAACCGTTCCCGGTGCGATCTCGCGACTCAACATACCCCTCACGTGCGCAGGAACCAACGTGCCGGCGGCGAGCGTCTGGACACTGGCTACCAACTCCACGCCGACCCTGGTGGCAGGCTTCACGGACGTGTACACCGTCCCTGCGATGCAAGCTGGCATCGGCTTTCGCATTCGAGGCAGCGACGGTACTCCGGTCATTGCCACAAGCAATAATTTCACCGTCGGGAGTGCGGCAAACGGAGCCAACACGATCCAGTTTTCGATCGAGCTGGTGCGAACGGCGAGTACGATCGTTGCGGGAAGCGTGAGTTTCACCGCTGGTTTGAGCGTGTCCAATTGGGAATGGGCGAATGGCGGCACGGGTGCGCTGAGTCAGGTCAACTTCGCCTACACGATGCAAACGGCGACCGTGGGCTCCTGCAGCGTGACGCAGACCGCCGTCGCGGTGACGTTGCCGGCGGTCAGCGCGCGTTCTCTGGCAACCGTGGGAGCGGTTTCAGGCTCCGCGCCGTTCGGACTGGGCCTGAACTGCGAAAGCGGCGCGAAGCCTCAGATCAGCATGACCGATGCGACGACATCCACGAATCAGTCCACCGATCTCACACTTGCACCGGGTTCTTCCGCCGTGGGCGTCGGCGTTCAGGTTGTCTACGGAAACGCGCCGGTCGTGTTTGCCCCGACGCCCTCGTATTCGACAGGCGGCACGTCCACTTCGAACATGGTCAAGCTCGGCGCACGCTCGGGCGTGGTCAGCGTTCCTTTTTACGCGCGCTACGTCAGAAACGGTCCGACTCTGACAACAGGCACAGTGAAGGCGTTAGCGGTATTCACGATGGCATATCAGTGAGTCGTCGGACGTTTCGGTGCTATTGCCGCGCGAGCCGCGCATTGTCCGGCATCGACAAATTGAAATTGGTGCGGAACGGGTTGATGTCGAGCCCGCCGCGCCGCGTGTAGCGCGCATAAACGGCAAGCCGTTCCGGCCGGCATTCGCGCATGATGTCCATGAAAATGCGCTCGACGCATTGCTCATGAAACCCGGTATGTTCGCGAAACGACACGATATACCGCAGCAATCCCGCGTGATCGATCTGCCCGCCGTAATAACGGATCTGCACGCTGCCCCAGTCCGGCTGCCCCGTCACCGGGCAATTCGATTTCAGCAAGTTCGAAAACAGCGTCTCGTCGACGGGCGCTTCATCGTGGACCGCCGTCAATAACGAAGGGTCCGGCGAATACACATCGGTATCGAGATCGAGCCGGTCGAGCGACAAGCCGTCGAATTCCTCCATCGCGAGCTTGCCGAAATCGCCCGGCGCGGCGAGCTGCACCGACACCGTCGCGCCGCAAATCGCCGACACGTCGCGCTTGATCGCCGCCTTCACGTCGTCGATGGAATCGAACGCGGTCTGCGCGAACGATCCCAGATACAGCTTGAACGACTTCGACTCGACGATATTCGGCGAATCGGCCGGCACGAAGAACGTGGCGACGGCGATCTGCGGCTTGCCGCGCCGGTTCAGCCACGACAGTTCGTAGGCGTTCCAGATGTCGGTGCCGAAGAACGGCAGCCGCGCGCCGACGCCGATGGCATCGCGCGCGCTCTTGCGTTCGATCGGGAACAGCAGCATCGGATCGTACTGTTCGGTGTAGACGACGGCCTTGCCGAGCGGAGATTGGTCGGGTGTCATGATGCGTTCGATATGCCACTCAAAACGTGCCCGGTCGCGGTGACGACGCGGGCCGATTCGCAATGGCGCATTTGATCGTCGAAGAAAAAGTCGGGTTCGAACTCGCGCAGGAACGCGCCCTTGTCGAGTCCGCCGAGGAACATCGCTTCGTCGATTTCAATGTTCCAGGCCATCAGGGTCCGGATCGCGCGCTCGTGCGCGGGAGCGGAACGCGCGGTGACGAGCGCGGTGCGGATGCGCATCGGCGCGGCGTCGTCGGCGATTTTTTGCAGCTTGTGAAGCGCCGCCAGAAGCGGCTTCAGCGGTCCGCTGGCGAGCGGCGAATCCTTCTTCGTCGTCTCGTGGCCGACGAACGCGCGCAAACCGTCGGACTGGAACACGCGCTCTGCTTCGTCGGAGAAGAGCACGGCGTCGCCGTCGAATGCGATGCGGATTTCGTCAGGATACTGGCTCGCGGCGCGCGCCGTCTCGGGAAGCACGCGCGCGGCGGGAAAGCCGGCGTCGAGCGCGGCGCGCACGTCGTCCGGATTCGCCGACAAAAACAGCGACGCGCCGAGCGGCCTCAAATAGCCGAACGGCGCGCGTCCGCGCGTGAACACGCCGCGCTCGATCGCGAGTCCGTGTTCCTTGCAGGAACTGAACGCGCGCAGGCCGCTGATCGGATCGCTGCGCGACAGAATCACCACTTCGACATGCTGCGCGCCGACGTTCATCGCGAGCAGCTTGCGAATCAGCGCCAACGCGACGCCCGGTTTCGCCGGCACGTTCAGCCGCGAGCGCTGCAACGCTTCGTATTCGGCGAGATCGCCGGCTTCGTAGACTTCGTTCTCTTCCTCGAAGTCGAAAAGCGCACGCGACGAAATCGCGACGACGAGCTTGTCTTCGAGCGTGAACGCCATCGCGTTACGCCAGGAAGAGCTTGTAAACCGGATTCGCGCCTTCGTCCCACCACGGATAGCCGAGCGTCGCGAGAAAGCGCTCGAATTCGGCGTTTTCCGCCGACGGCACCTGAATGCCGACCAGAATCGAGCTGTAATCCGCGCCCTGATTGCGGTAGTGAAAGAGGCTGATGTTCCAGTTCGGCGCCATCGACGACAGGAACTTCATCAGCGCGCCCGGCCGCTCGGGAAATTCGAAGCGCAACAGGCGTTCATCGCGGGCGAGCGGCGAATGGCCGCCGACCATGTAGCGGATATGTTGCTTGGACAACTCGTCGTGCGAGAGATCGACGGTCGCAAAACCGTGCTCGACGAACGCGCTCATCATCTGCGCGGATTCGCTGCGCGTCTTGATCTGCACGCCGACGAAGATATGCGCGGCGTTCGCATCGGCGATGCGGTAGTTGAATTCGGTCACGCTGCGCGTGCCGACGAGTTCGCAGAAGCGCCGGAAGCTGCCGCGCTCCTCGGGAATCGTCACGGCGAAGACCGCCTCGCGCGCTTCGCCGACTTCGGCGCGTTCCGCGACGAAGCGCATCCGGTCGAAATTCATGTTCGCGCCCGACGTCACGGCGACGAGCGTTTTCCCTTCGATGCCCTCGCGTTCCACATACAGCTTCGCGCCCGCGACCGCGAGCGATCCGGCCGGCTCCAGCACGCTGCGGGTGTCCTGGAAGACGTCCTTGATCGCGGCGCAGAGCGCGTCGGTATCGACGGTAATGACTTCGTCGAGCAGTTCGCGGCAGAGCCGGAACGTTTCCTCGCCGACGAGTTTCACCGCCGTGCCGTCCGAAAACAGGCCGACTTCAGGCAGCGTGACGCGCTCGCCGGCCTTGATCGATTGCGCCATCGCGCAGGAATCGTCGGTCTGCACGCCGATCACCTTGATCTCCGGCCGCACCGCTTTCACGTAAGCCGCGACGCCCGCCGCCAGCCCGCCGCCGCCGATCGGCACGAAGATCGCGTGGATCGGCCCCTGATGCTGGCGCAGGATTTCCATCGCGACGGTGCCTTGTCCGGCGATCACGTCGGGATCGTCGAACGGATGGACGAAGGTCAGGCCGCGTTCTTCCTGAAGTTTCAGCGCGTGCGCGTAGGCGTCGCTAAACGATTCGCCCGCCAGCACCACTTCGACCGTCGGGCCGCCGTGCGCGCGCACCGCGTCGATCTTGACTTGCGGCGTGGTCGTCGGAATCGCGATCACCGCGCGGCAGCCGAGCCGCGCCGCCGAAAACGCGACGCCCTGCGCGTGATTCCCCGCCGACGCCGTGATCACGCCGCGCGCGAGCACATCGGCGGGAAGCTGGGCCATCTTGTTGTACGCGCCGCGAATCTTGAACGAGAACACCGGCTGGTTGTCCTCGCGCTTGAGGAAAACCGGGTTCGAAAGCCGCACCGACAGATTGCGCGCGGGTTCGAGTTCGCTTTCGCGCGCGACGTCGTAGACGCGGGCGGTCAAGACTTTCTTCAGGTAGTCGGGGTGTGCCATGCCGGGTGAGTCGCGCATTGCGACTGCGCGCCATTTTTGAGAGCGAAAACATCAATGATAGCGCCAACCTCTTGCGGATCGGCCGGGAACGGCTTTCACCGACCGGTCGGTCGCGGATAGCCCGGGCGCAAAACGTTGGAAATCCGGCGAAAACGCGCTGGCAAATGCCCCTTCGGCGCGCTAGCCACGGCGAACGGCGTTTTTCGCGATGGGTTAGAATTCTCTTTTCGAATCAGGATCGGAAGATGCAACGGCAGCCTCGGATCGAATCGTTCACGCAGGCCCCGCGCGAGTGTCATCCTGCGGCCGAGCGGCATGCGCGTCACGCGCGATCGTGGCGCTGATTCCGGGCACCCCGAAGGCGATTGTCAGCCGCTTATCAATCGAATGACCGGCCGCCTTCCCAAAACCAAGTCTTCCTCGAAAATTTGCGCCCCCACGCGCATCGTCGGGCATTGCGCTCCTCTTGGCGCATGCGCCGGCCTACCGAACCGCCGAATATGAACGCACCCCAAGCCTTCGACCCGAAGGGCGCCGCCGCCGCTGTCGCGCTGGACACCGAACCGCGCCTGCGCGAAATTCCCTATAACTACACGTCGTTCTCCGATCGCGAAATCGTCATGCGGCTCCTCGGCGACGAAGCCTGGGCCGCGCTCGACGTGTTGCGTCTCGAACGCCGCACCGGCCGCTCGGCGCGCATGCTGTACGAAGTGCTCGGCGACATCTGGGTCGTGCGCCGCAATCCGTATCTGCAGGACGACCTGCTCGACAATCCGAAGCGCCGCGCGCTGCTCGTCGAGGCGCTGAACCATCGGCTGCACGAAATCGAGAAGCGTCGCCGGGACGATCTCTCCGAACACGGCGACACCGCCGGCCACGACCGCGCCACGCGCGTCGAAATTCTCGTGTCGGCCGCGCGCCGCGCCGTCGACGAATTCGCCGACGAGTTCGGCCGCATGGCCGAGTTGCGCCGGAAAGCGTCGAAGGTGCTCGGCAAGTGCACGCAGAAGGACAACATCAAGTTCGACGGCCTCTCGCGCGTCTCGCACGTCACCGACGCAACCGACTGGCGCGTCGAATATCCGTTCGTCGTCTTGACGCCGGATACGGAAGAGGAAATCGCGGGGCTCATCAAGGCGTGCTTCGAACTCGGACTCACCGTGATTCCGCGCGGCGGCGGCACCGGGTACACCGGCGGCGCGATTCCGCTCACGCCGTTTTCGGCGGTCATCAACACGGAAAAGCTCGAACAGTTGGGCCCGGTCGAAATGACGGACTTGCCCGGCGTCGATCGCCGTGTCGCGACGATCTTTTCCGGCGCGGGCGTCGTCACGCGGCGCGTGACCGAAGCGGCGGAGCAGGCGGGTTTCGTGTTCGCCGTCGATCCGACTTCGCTCGATGCGTCCTGCGTCGGCGGCAATGTCGCGATGAACGCGGGCGGCAAGAAGGCCGTGCTGTGGGGCACGGCGCTCGACAACCTCGCCTGGTGGCGCATGGTCGATCCGGAAGGCAACTGGCTCGAAGTCACGCGGCTCGACCACAACCTCGGCAAGATTCACGACATCGAAGTGGCGCGCTTTAAGCTCGACTGGTTCGACGGCGCGCGCGCGCCGGGCGAAAAGCTGATCCGCACCGAAGCGCTCGACATCGCGGGACGCACCTTCCGCAAGGAAGGGCTCGGCAAGGATGTGACCGATAAATTCCTGTCCGGCCTGCCGGGCGTGCAGAAGGAAGGCTGCGACGGGCTTATTACGTCGGCGCGCTGGATTCTGCACAAGATGCCCGCGCACACGCGCACCGTCTGCCTCGAATTTTTCGGCCAGGCGCGCGACGCGATTCCGAGCATCGTCGAGATCAAGGACTATCTGTTCGAGACGTCGAAGCAGGGCGGCGCGATCCTCGCCGGTCTCGAACATCTCGACGAGCGCTATCTGCGCGCGGTCGGCTACGCGACCAAGAGCAAGCGCAATGCGTTTCCGAAGATGGTGCTGATCGGCGACATCGTCGGCGACGATGCCGATGCGGTCGCGAGCGCAACCTCCGAAGTCGTGCGCATGGCGAACGGCAAGAGCGGCGAAGGTTTCGTCGCGGTGAACGCCGAAGCGAGGAAGCGCTTCTGGCTCGACCGCTCGCGCACGGCGGCGATCGCCAAGCACACGAACGCGTTCAAGATCAACGAAGACGTCGTGATCCCGCTCAACCGCATGGGCGAATACACGGACGGCATCGAGCGCATCAATATCGAGTTGTCGATCAAGAACAAGCTGCAACTCGTCGACGCGCTCGACGCGTTTTTCCGCACCGGCAAGCTGCCGCTCGGCAAAAGCGACGACGCCAACGAAATCCCGAGCGCCGAACTGCTCGAAGACCGCGTGCAACAGGCGCTCGATTTGCTCAAGCGCGTGAAGGCGCGCTGGACGTTCGTCGGCGAGAAGCTCGATTTGCCGCTGCGCGAGGCGCAGCACTATATGGTCGGGCTCGGCTACGAGGGGCTCGCGGAGAAGCTCGCCGACCGCGTCGATGCGCAAGCCGGCGCGACCGTCTTCAACGTCGCGCAGGACCGCACGGTGCGCGTTTCGTGGAAGCAGGAAATCCGCGCCGAACTGCGGCAGATCTTCAACGGCGGCGAATTCAAGCCGATCCTCGACGAAGCGCAGAACATCCACAAGCAGGTGCTGCGCGGCCGCGTGTTCGTCGCGCTGCACATGCACGCGGGCGACGGCAACGTCCACACGAACATCCCGGTCAACTCCGACAACTACGAGATGCTGCAGGACGCGCATCACGCGGTCGCGCGCATCATGAAGCTCGCGCGCTCGCTCGACGGCGTGATTTCCGGCGAACACGGCATCGGCATCACGAAGCTGGAATTCCTGACGGAAGACGAAATCGGCGAATTCCGCGCGTACAAGCAGCGCGTCGATCCGAACGGACGCTTCAACGCGGGCAAGCTGCTCGCGGGCGCCGATCTGCGCAATGCGTACACGCCGAGCTTCGGGCTGATGGGCTACGAATCGCTCATCATGCAGCAGAGCGACATCGGCGCGATTTCGGATTCGATCAAGGATTGCCTGCGCTGCGGCAAGTGCAAGCCGGTCTGCGCGACGCATGTGCCGCGCGCGAACCTGCTCTACAGCCCGCGCAACAAGATTCTCGCCACGTCGCTCCTGGTCGAGGCGTTCCTGTACGAAGAGCAGACGCGCCGCGGCGTGTCGATCAAGCATTGGGACGAATTCAACGACGTCGCCGATCACTGCACCGTCTGTCACAAATGCGTGACGCCGTGCCCGGTGAAGATCGATTTCGGCGATGTCACGATGAACATGCGCAATCTTCTGCGCAAGATGGGCAAGAAGAAGTTCAATCCGGGCAACGCGGCCGGCATGTTCTTCCTGAACGCGACCAACCCGCAGACGATCAACCTCGCGCGCACGGCGATGATGGGCATCGGCTACAAGGCGCAGCGCCTCGGCAACGACGTGCTGAAGAAGTTCACGAAGAAGCAGACGGCGAAACCGCCCGCGACGGTCGGCAAACCGCCCGTGGTCACGCAGGTGATCCACTTCATGAACAAGAAGATGCCGGGCAATCTGCCGAAAAAGACGGCGCGCGCGCTGCTCGACATCGAAGACAACAAGATCGTGCCGATCATCCGCAATCCGAAGACGACCACCGTCGATACGGAAGCGGTGTTCTATTTCCCCGGCTGCGGCTCGGAGCGCCTCTTCTCGCAGGTCGGCCTCGCGACGCAGGCAATGCTCTGGGAAGCGGGCGTGCAGACCGTGCTGCCGCCGGGTTATCTGTGCTGCGGCTATCCGCAGCGCGGTTCGGGCCAGTACGACAAGGCCGAGAAGATCGTGACGGACAATCGCGTGCTGTTCCATCGCGTCGCGAATACGCTGAATTATCTCGACATCAAGACCGTGGTCGTATCGTGCGGCACCTGCTACGACCAGCTCGCGGGCTACGAATTCGAGAAGATCTTCCCGGGCTGCCGGATTATCGACATCCACGAATTCCTGCTCGAAAAGAACATTCGGCTGGAAGGCGTGAAGGGCACGCGCTACATGTATCACGACCCGTGCCACTCGCCGATCAAGACGATGGACCCGGTGAAGCTCGTGAACGAACTGATGGGCTCGAAGAACGACGGCTACAAGATCGAGAAGAACGATCGCTGCTGCGGCGAATCGGGCACGCTCGCGGTCACGCGTCCGGACATTTCGACACAGGTTCGTTTCCGCAAGGAAGAGGAGATCCGCAAGGGCGCGGCGAAGTTGCGCGATATTCCGCTCGTCGCCGAGGCGGGCGCGAACGCGATCAATCCAGCGAACGCGTCGGCCGGTTCGGCGGGTGCGGCGCCCGGTTCGGTGCTGAAGGCCGGCGACGGCCCGCAATCGAGCGGAACCGACGTCAAGATCCTGACGAGCTGCCCGTCCTGCCTGCAAGGCCTCTCGCGCTACAACGAGGACGCGGACATCGAAGCGGATTACATCGTCGTCGAAATCGCGCGCAAGGTGCTCGGCGAGAACTGGATGGCCGACTACGTCGAGCGCGCGAACGATGGCGGTATCGAGCGCGTGCTGGTGTAATAGCGAAATCGAGGATTGTTTCGCTAGAGGTTGACGATGGACTGTGTGTTTTGCCGTGAAGACGGCGGCGAGGTTTTATGGTCGGACGACACGCTGCGTGTCGTCCTCGCCGACG
Organism: Caballeronia sp. LZ024; assembly: GCF_031451455.1. Classification (NCBI taxonomy): domain Bacteria; kingdom Pseudomonadati; phylum Pseudomonadota; class Betaproteobacteria; order Burkholderiales; family Burkholderiaceae; genus Caballeronia; species Caballeronia sp. LZ024. The sequence continues at coordinate 373,743 of NZ_JARUXL010000001.1, forward strand.
AGCCCGACTGGCCGGGACTTATCCGTGTGATCTGGAATTCGCACGTCGCCGAGATGTCCGATCTCTCCGATCAGGCGCGCCTGCGGGTCATGACGGCCGTGAACGGCGTCGAGCGCGCGATGCGGCGCGTTCTTTCGCCCGCGAAGGTGAATCTGGCGAGCCTCGGCAACCAGGTTCCGCACGTTCACTGGCACGTCATTCCGCGCCGCTCCAACGATTCACGTTTTCCTCTGCCGATTTGGGCACCGCGCCAGCGCTCGGTGCCCGAGGCGCGACTGTCGAAATGGCGCGCGCAGGCCACGCTCTTGCGCGAAGCCGTGCGCATCGAACTGGACCACGCGTTCGGCCAGAACTGAACCCCAACCATCAAGGCTCATCATGAGCGGACTTACCCGAGAGACGCCGATCCCGAGCGGCGTCGTCGTCCATTCGAAATCGCGCGCGCTCGAACTTCAGTACGCGAACGGCGAGAACTATCGCGTTCCGTTCGAGCTGCTGCGTGTGTATTCGCCTTCGGCGGAAGTGCAGGGACACGGCCCCGGCCAGGAAACGTTGCAGACCGGCAAGCGCGACGTCACGGTGATCGGCGTCGAGCCGGTCGGCCATTACGCGCTGCAACTGAGCTTTTCCGACGGTCATAACACCGGAATTTATTCCTGGGACATCCTGTACGACCTGGCCGCGCGCCAGGATGAACTCTGGCGCGAGTATTTCGCCAAACTGGAAGCGGCGGGCGTCGATCGCGATGCGCCGATGACGGCGGCGAAGGCGTCGGGCGGCCACTGTCACTGACACCGTCATCGGGATAGCGCGGCGTTTTGCCGCACCAGCCGGCGCTCCGGGCGCGGGCATACAACGAAAAACAGGCGAGGACGAGCGCGATGAGCAAGACCCACTTCGGTTTCGAAACGGTCGACGAACAGGAAAAAGCAAAAAAAGTGGCGGGCGTCTTTCACTCCGTCGCAAGCAACTACGACCTGATGAACGACCTGATGTCGGGCGGGCTGCATCGCGTGTGGAAGTTCTTCACGATCGGCCAGGCGAAAGTGCGTCCGGGCTACAAAGTGCTCGACATCGCAGGCGGCACGGGCGATCTGGCGATGGCGTTCGCCAAGCAGGCGGGGCCGTCGGGCGAGGTGTGGCATACCGACATCAACGAATCGATGCTGCGCGTCGGGCGTGACCGGCTGCTCAACAAGGGCGTGATCACTCCCGCGCTTCTTTGCGACGCTGAGAAAATTCCGTTCCCGAATAATTATTTCGATGTGGTTACGGTCGCGTTTGGGCTTCGTAATATGACGCACAAAGATGGTGCGTTGACGGAGATGCGACGGGTTTTGAAGCCCGGCGGGCGTTTGCTCGTATTAGAGTTTTCCAAGGTGTGGGACCCGCTGAAAAAAGCCTACGATGTCTATAGTTTCAAGGTTTTACCTTGGCTTGGCGATAAGTTCGCGAAAGATGCGGAGAGTTACCGCTATTTGGCGGAATCTATCCGCATGCATCCCGACCAGGAAACTTTGAAGACGATGATGGAACAAGCAGGCTTAGATCGAGTCGAATATTACAATTTGTCAGGTGGCGTGGTAGCGTTACACGTCGGGACCAAATTCTAGTGTTCCACTCTTTCTTAAAGGATTCGAAATGTCCGATTCGCGCTCACCCCAGTCTCGGGGTTTCCTGAAGACGCTTTTCAGGAAAGCCGGGCTTCTGGCGCTGGCTGGCGTAATCATGGCCGGCGCCATCATCACCGACGATGCGGAAGCCGCGCGCATGGGCGGCGGCCGCAGCATGGGCCGTCAGTCCGCCACCGCGACGCAGCAGCATCAGGCGACGCCGCCTTCCCAGTCGATGCAGCAAGGTCAGGCCGCACAGGCCCAGCGCGCGCCCGCAGCCGCGCCGGGCGCCGCTGCCGCGCAGCCGGCGCGCAACCGCTGGCTCGGTCCGATCGCCGGTCTGGCCGCGGGTCTCGGTATTGCCGCGTTGCTGTCGCACTTCGGGCTCGGCGAAGCGTTCGCCGGCGCGATGGCGAACATGATCATCATCGCGTTGATCGTGATGGCCGCCGTCATGCTGTTCCGCTTCATCATGCGAAAGCGCGCCGCGGGCAACACGCCGGCGTATGCCAATGCGGGCGCGGGTTCGTCGCCGTTCGGCGGTTCGGCGCGCACCGCGCTGAATCAGGAGCCGGGGTACACGGCACCGTCGTCGGGCGGCTATATCCCGCAAAGCGCGGCGAGCGCGATGGATGTCGCGCCGGCCGTCACCGTGCCGGCGGGTTTCGACACCGACGCCTTCATGCGCAACGCGAAGGTCTACTTCGTGCGCCTGCAGGACGCCTGGGATCGCGGCAACGTGAACGACATCCGCGAATTCACGACACCCGAGATGTTCGCCGAAGTGAAACTCGACATCGACGCGCGCAACGGCCAGCCGAATCGCACGGACGTCGTGCAGTTGAACGGCGATCTGCTCGGCGTCGAGGATCGCGGCTCGGAGTATCTGGCGAGCGTGCGTTTCCACGGGCTGATCCGCGAGTCGGAAGGTGCGTCGGCGGAACCGTTCGTCGAGATCTGGAACCTGTCGAAGCAGAAGGCGGGCAACGAAGGCTGGTTGCTGGCCGGCATCCAGCAAGTCAACTGACGGCGTTTGCGGCGCATCGGCCGAATGGCCGACGCGCGGAATGCGCCTCCGGCGGCCAGCCGGTTGCGAAGGTACGAAGGTAGAATAGGAACCCGCGCGAGCTACCGCTTGCGCGGGTTTTTTCATCTCATAGCCGATGACGAACGCAGACGAATCCGCCCGTTTTCCCGCAAGTCCCGCCGTCAAGACCGCATCGAAAGCGTTCGCGGCCGCTGTCAATCATCTGCTCGCCCGCGAGTCGTGGGCTCGCGAGCGCTTCAAGCCCTACGCCGGCAAGACCGCCCGGCTCGCCTCGCCGCCTTTCGCGCTGGCGCTCGTGGTGCAGCCGGACGGGTTGATCGCCGGTATCGACGAAACGCAGGCGCCGCTCTTCGACGTCACGATCTCGGTGCCGCCCGACGCGCTGCCGGCCTTCGTGCAGGGCGGTCAGGCGGCCGTGATGAAACACGTCAGGATCGAAGGCGATGCGGAATTCGCGACGACCATCGCGAAACTCGCCGAGCATTTGCGCTGGGAGCCGGAAGAGGATCTCGCGCGCGTGATCGGCGATGCGCCCGCGTACCGCATCGGCGCGGTCGTGCGCACGGTTCACGAGCAGGCGCTTCGGACCGGGCGCAACGTGCTGGATACGGTCGCCGAATACCTGCTCGATGAAAAGCCGCAACTCGTGCGCCGCAGCGCGCTCGACACGTTCAACGCCGACCTGTCGCGCGCCCGCGATGCGCTGGCGCGCGTCGAAAAGCGCATCGAGCGGCTCGAGCGCATGCAGCCGGCAGCCGAAGCCCGTGGCGCCTGTGCGCCCGGCGCCGCCGCACTCCCGCGCGGCACGCGCACTTAAAGGCAATAAAGGGCTAACGGGCTGACCATGCGTTTTCTGCGTTTCCTCAAGATTTTTTTCACGATTGTTCGCTTCGGGCTGGACGAACTAGTGATGAGCGGCATCGACGATCGCCGCGTGCGCTTTCTCATGCGCATCACCACGTTCGGACGCAAGTTCGACATTCAGCGCGGCATTCGTCTGCGGCTCGCGCTGGAAAGCCTCGGGCCGATTTTCGTGAAGTTCGGCCAGGTGCTCTCGACGCGCCGCGACCTGCTGCCGGTCGATATCGCCGATGAACTCGCGAAGCTTCAGGATCAGGTGCCGCCATTCGATTCGGACGTGGCGATCTCGATCATCGAGAAATCGCTCGGCAATCCGATCGACGTGCTCTTCGACGATTTCGAACGCGTGCCGATTGCGAGCGCATCGATTGCGCAGGTGCACTTCGCGAAGATCCGCACGGGCGTGCATGCCGGCAAGGATGTCGCGGTGAAGGTGCTGCGCCCGGGCATGCTCCCGGTGATCGATTCCGACCTCGCGCTCTTGCGCGACATCGCGATCTGGGCGGAGCGTCTCTGGGCCGACGGACGGCGCTTGAAGCCGCGCGAGGTGGTCGCGGAATTCGACAAATACCTGCACGACGAACTCGATTTGATGCGCGAGGCCGCGAACGGCAGCCAGTTGCGCCGCAATTTCGCGGGGCTCGATCTGCTGCTCGTGCCCGAGATGTACTGGGACTATTCCGCGCCCACCGTGCTCGTCATGGAGCGGATGATCGGCGTGCCGATCAGCCAGGTGCAGACGCTGCGCGCGGCGGGCGTCGACATTCCGAAGCTCGCGCGCGAAGGCGTCGAGATTTTCTTCACGCAAGTGTTCCGCGACGGCTTTTTCCACGCCGACATGCACCCCGGCAACATTCAGGTGAGCCTCGACCCGGTGCATTTCGGGCGTTATATCGCGCTCGATTTCGGGATCGTCGGCGCGCTGTCGGATTTCGATAAGAATTATCTGGCGCAGAATTTTCTCGCGTTCTTCAAGCGCGACTATCACCGGGTCGCGACGCTGCATCTGGAGTCGGGCTGGGTGCCGTCCAACACGCGCGTCGAGGAGCTGGAAAGCGCGATCCGCGCGGTCTGCGAACCGTATTTCGATCGCGCGCTGAAGGACATTTCGCTCGGCCAAGTGCTGTTGCGCCTTTTTTCGACGTCGCGGCGCTTCAACGTCGAAATCCAGCCGCAACTCGTGCTGCTGCAAAAGACGATGCTCAACGTGGAAGGGCTCGGCCGCTCGCTCGATCCCGAACTCGACCTGTGGAAGACCGCGAAGCCGTATCTCGAACGCTGGATGAACGAGCAGATCGGCTGGCGCGGCTGGTATGAGCGGCTGCAGATGGAAGCGCCGCAGTGGAGCAAGACGCTGCCGCAACTGCCACGGCTGATTCATCATCTGCTTGCGGAGCGCCACGAATTGCCGGGCGTCGCCGGCAACGACGAACTGGTGCGCACGATTCTCGTCGAGCAAAAGCGGACGAACCGGCTCCTGCAGGCGCTCTTGATCTTCGGGCTGGCGGTGGGAGCGGGCGCGGTCATCACACAGTTCTGGCTGAGCTACGCTTACGGAGGCTGACCCATGAGCGATCCTGCCGCACCTTCGTTCGAGTCGCGCGATCCCAATTCGCCTGAATTCTGGGACGAACGCTTCGACCAGCACTACACGCCGTGGGATCAGGCGGGCGTGCCTCACGCGTTCCGGACGTTCGTCAGCGGGCGCGCGCGCTGCAACGTTCTGATTCCGGGGTGCGGCAGTGCATACGAGGCGTCGCTGCTCGCGGAGGCGGGGTGGCCCGTCCGCGCGATCGATTTCTCCCCGAGTGCGGTCGCGGCGGCGCGAGTCCAGCTCAAGAACCACGCGGAGGTCGTCGAACAGGCGGATTTCTTTGCTTATGAGCCACCGTTTGCCGTCGACTGGGTCTACGAGCGCGCGTTTTTTTGCGCGCTGCCGCCTGAGCGCTGGCCCGACTACGCCGCGCGCATGGCCGCGCTGCTGCGGCCGGGGGCGCTGCTCGCCGGCTTTTTCTTTCTCGGCACGACGCCGAAAGGGCCGCCGTTCGGCATCGAACGCGACGCGCTCGACGCTTGGCTCACCCCGCGCTTCGAACTCGTCGAGGACCACGAGGTGACGGACTCGATCGCCGTGTTCGCCGGGCGCGAGCGCTGGCTGACGTGGCGTCGGCGCGCCTGACTTCGACAGTTCGGTGGGGTTGTCGGCGCTTTTCGCTCCGCTTCGAGCTTGAATTACGGTCGACTGGACCGCATTTGAGAGTCCGCCCGCACGCCCCGGCGCCCTGAAAATCGCGGGTCGAAAATGGTTTGCGGCTATAATTCAAGGCTTTGCAAGCGCCGACAGATTAATGTAGGAACAGTGCCATGCCGATCTACGCGTACCGCTGCGAGTCCTGCGGCTTCGGAAAAGACATCCTCCGCAAGCTGAGCGACGCGCCGCTCACCCAGTGTCCCGAGTGCGGGAAACACACTTTTGCCAAGCAGGTGACTGCTGCCGGCTTTCAGCTGAAGGGCTCCGGCTGGTATGTCACGGATTTCCGCGGCGGCAACAACGGCGGCAAATCCGCCCCGGCGGCGACGGAAAGTACCGGCGCCGAGGCCGCGAAGTCCGAAAGCGCCACCGCCGACTCCGGCTCGAAACCGGCCGCCGCGAGCGCTCCGACGGAGTCGTCGTCGGGCGCCGCTGCCGCTTCGACGGGCACGTCCGCATCGTCCGGCGCCGCGTAAGACGCAGCGCCGTCGCCGATCTGTCCACACTCACGCAAGAAGACGACCGCCCACCGCTTTTGAATGCACCGGGGCGGCAAACCTGCCAAACCGTGCCTCATCGCGGGGCGGCCTTCCGGCTGTGTCAATGACGACCAAAAAGACTACGTTGAAATCCGTGTTCCTCACCGGCCTGCTCGTGCTGGTGCCGCTCGCCATCACCCTGTGGGTGCTGGGGCTCGTGATCGGGACCATGGACCAGACGCTTCTGCTTCTGCCGCTCGCATGGCAGCCGGAGCGGCTCTTCGGCTTCCATTTGCCGGGTCTCGGCGCCGTGCTGACGCTTGCGTTCATTTTCATCGTCGGTCTGCTGACGCAGAATTTCATCGGGCAAAAGCTCGTTGGATGGTGGGACGTGGTCGTGCGCCATATTCCCGTGGTCGGCCCGCTCTATACCAGCGTCAAGCAGGTGTCGGACACGCTTCTCTCCAGCAGCGGCAACGCGTTCCGCAAGGCGCTGCTGATCGAGTATCCGCGCAAGGGTTCCTACACCATTGGCTTCCTGACGGGCATTCCCGGCGGTGACGTCGTGAACCATCTGAAGGAAGATCACGTGAGCGTCTACGTGCCGACGACGCCGAATCCCACTTCCGGCTTTTTCCTGATGGTGCCGAAAAGCGAAGTGATCGAGCTCGACATGACCGTCGATGCCGCTCTGAAGTACATCGTCTCGATGGGTGTGGTGGCGCCGAACGCGCCGCCCGCGCCGGTGGCCCCCGCGCGCCGCCCCACCGAGCCGCCGCTGTAATGCCGGCACGCGCTGCGAAACGCCATCTTTTTCGCACGCGCGCCGTTGATTAATGAAACAACGAAAGACACAACATCATGTCGATGCGATCTGAATACTGCGGTCTGGTGACCGAAGCCCGTCTGGGCCAAACCGTCTCGCTGTGCGGCTGGGTACATCGCCGCCGCGATCACGGCGGCGTTATCTTCATCGACCTGCGCGATCGCGAAGGCCTCGTCCAGGTCGTTTGCGATCCGGATCGCGCCGACATGTTCAAGGTCGCCGAGGGCGTGCGCAACGAATTCTGCGTGCAGGTGAAGGGCGTTGTGCGCAGCCGTCCGGAAGGCACGGCGAACGCCGGTCTCACGAGCGGCAAGATCGAAGTGCTGTGCCACGAACTGACCGTGCTGAACGCATCGGTCACGCCGCCGTTCCAGCTCGACGACGACAACCTCTCGGAAACCACGCGCCTCACGCATCGCGTGCTCGACCTGCGCCGCCCGCAGATGCAGCAGAACCTGCGTCTGCGCTATCGCGTCGCGATGGAAGTGCGCAAGTATCTCGACGCGCAAGGCTTCATCGACATCGAAACGCCGATGCTCACGAAGAGCACGCCGGAAGGCGCGCGCGACTATCTGGTGCCCTCGCGTGTGAACGCCGGCCAGTTCTTTGCGCTGCCGCAGTCGCCGCAGCTGTTCAAGCAGTTGCTGATGGTCGCGAACTTCGACCGCTATTACCAGATCGTCAAGTGCTTCCGCGACGAAGACCTGCGCGCCGACCGTCAGCCGGAATTCACGCAGATCGACTGCGAAACGTCGTTCCTGAACGAGCAGGAAATCCGCGATCTCTTCGAAGCGATGATCCGTCACGTGTTCAAGGAAACGATGAACGTGTCGCTCGCCGAGAAATTCCCGGTGATGCTCTATTCGGAAGCGATGCGCCGCTTCGGTTCGGACAAGCCCGACCTGCGCGTGAAGCTCGAATTCGCCGATCTGACCGACGCCGTGCGCGATGTCGACTTCAAGGTGTTCAGCACGCCGGCGAACTCCAAGGACGGCCGCGTCGCCGCGCTGCGCGTGCCGAAGGGCGGCGAACTCTCGCGCGGCGACATCGACGGCTACACGGAATTCGTGCGCATCTACGGCGCGAAGGGCCTCGCGTGGATCAAGGTCAACGACGTGACGAAGGGCCGTGACGGCCTGCAAAGCCCGATCGTGAAAAACCTGCACGACGCCGCGATTGCCGCGATCATGGAGCGCACCGGCGCGCAGAACGGCGACATCGTGTTCTTCGCCGCCGACCGCGCGAAGGTCGTGAACGACAGCCTGGGCGCGCTGCGTCTGAAGATCGGTCATTCGGAATTCGGCAAGGCGAACGGCCTGCTGGAAACCGGCTGGAAGCCGCTGTGGGTGATCGACTTCCCGATGTTCGAGTACGACGAGGAAGAGAACCGCTACGTGGCCGCGCACCATCCGTTCACGAGCCCGAAGGACGAACATCTCGAATATCTCGAAACCGATCCGGGCCGCTGTCTCGCGAAGGCGTACGACATGGTGCTGAACGGCTGGGAAATCGGCGGCGGTTCGGTGCGCATCTATCAGGAAGAGGTGCAGAGCAAGGTGTTCCGCGCGCTGAAGATCAACGCCGAGGAAGCGCGCCTGAAGTTCGGCTTCCTGCTCGACGCCCTGCAGTACGGCGCGCCGCCGCACGGCGGGATCGCGTTCGGTCTGGACCGCATCGTCACGATGATGGCGGGCGCCGATTCGATCCGCGACGTGATCGCGTTCCCGAAGACGCAACGCGCGCAGTGTCTGCTCACGCAGGCGCCGAGCGAAGTCGACGAGCGTCAGTTGCGCGAGCTGCATATCCGCTTGCGTCAGCCGGAGCCGAAGGTTCAGTAAGGTCTCGTGTCGCACCCATGAAAAAGGCGCCGATGGCGCCTTTTTCATTTTTTGAGTTACAGTCGTTGGCCGTATCGCAAAAATGTGCGCGCGCCGTCAACATGCTCAACAACAAGCCGCCGAAAATCCCCGAATCCGTTCTCGTCGTGATCCATACGCCGGAACTCGACGTCCTCATCATCGAACGCGCCGATCACAAGGGCTTCTGGCAATCGGTGACGGGCTCGAAGGACCGCATCGACGAGCCGGTCGCCGAAACGGCCGCGCGCGAAGTGGCCGAAGAAACCGGCATCGTGATCGGCAGCGAACTCGTGCCCGAGCGGTGCCTCGTCGACTGGCATCACGAAATTCAGTACGACATCTATCCGCAATGGCGGCATCGCTACGCCGAGGGCGTGACGCGCAACACCGAGCATCAGTTCAGCCTGCTCGTGCCGCACTGTCTCGAAATCACGCTCGCGCCGCGCGAGCACACGTCGCACCTCTGGCTGCCGTTTCGCGAAGCGGCCGATCGTTGCTTCTCGTGGTCGAATCGCGAGGCGATCCTGCAGTTGCCCGAGCGCCTCGCGGCGCACAACCGATGATGGGATTCGGCCCGCGGCGCCGGTTCACGCGCCTGCGGGCGGCGCTCTTCTCCGGCCGCCGGCCGCCGCGGCTCTGCTTCACGGTCGGCAACGAGGTGCGGCTCTTCAAAAGCGGCGTCGAATTTTTTCCGGCGCTGCTCGAACGTATCGACAGCGCTCAACGCGACGTCGCGCTCGAAACCTACATCTTCGCCAACGACGACACCGGCCGCGCCGTCTCCGAAGCGCTCGTCCGCGCGGCCACGCGCGGTGTGCGCGTGCGTGTGATCACGGATGGCATCGGCACCGCGAAGAACCTGCCGATGTTCACGGCGTGGGAGGAGGCGAACGTCGAGCATCGCATTTACAACCCGCATCTGTTCGGACCGCTCGGTTTTTCGCGCACGCATCGAAAGCTCGCCGTCATCGACGAGACGCATGCGTTTTGCGGCGGCATCAATATCGTCGACGATTTCGACCAGGACGGCGTGCGCCTCGAATCGCCGCGCTGGGATTTCGCGCTGGAAACCAAGGGCCCGGTCGTCGCCGACGTGCGCGAAGCCTTCGACCTGCAATGGCAGCGTATCCGGCTCGGCGTCAAGCCGAGCCAGCCGCGTCAGCCGGGCTGCGATCCGCAATCCGGCAAAAATGGCGCGCCGACCGTCGCGCGCGGCGCGGCGCGGCGGGCCGCGCGCGCGAAGCGTCGTGCGCGGCTCGGCGAGATTCACGCGGTCGACCAGCCGTGTGTCGCCTTCGTCGCGCGCGACAACCTGCTGAACCGGCGCGCGATCGAAAAGGCCTACCTGCGCGCGATCGCGCGTGCCGAGCGCGAAGTGCTGCTCGCCAATCCCTACTTCATGCCGGGACGAAAACTGCGTCGCGCGCTCGTGCACGCGTCCCGGCGTGGCGTGCGCGTGAATCTGGTGATCGGCCGAAAGGAATTCGTCGCGCTCGATTACGCCACCCCCTTCCTCTACGACAACCTCCTCAAGCACGGCGTGCGGATTGCTGAATACGAGAAAACGATGCTGCACGGCAAGGTCGCGGTCGTCGATTCCGCCTGGGGCACCGTCGGCTCGTCGAACCTCGATGCGCTCAGTCTCGTGCTGAACAACGAGGCGAACATGGTGCTCGTCCATCACGAGGAGATCGCCGCGCTGCGCGACAAGATCCTGACGGCCTTCGACGAAGGCCGCTGCATCGACGAAAAACACTATGCCGCGCGGCCGATCGGCGAACGCATGTTGAGCTGGCTCGCCTATAACACCTATCGAACGATGATGAAGCTGCTCACGATCGGCCAATACGACTGATTCCCAAGAATTGGGAACTCGGGCAGGCACTAACTGGCAGGCGGTGATTTAAAAGGGACAATGAGCGCGCACAAGATTTACGCTGATTCCTATTGACCATCACTGGCGGTTAGACATGGGTTTCTAATAAATAGCTTGTTTCACGAACGGCCGACTACAATAATAGTACGGCCGTTCGATTTTTAATCGGTCACATAAGAACGGTAGAGACATCATGCGAAAAGGCGAACAGACACGAGTCGCGATTCTCGATGCAGCACTGGACCTCGCGAGCCGCGACGGGCTCGAAGGGCTGACCATCGGTCTACTCGCCGAGCGAATGCAGATGAGCAAGAGCGGAGTGTTCGCGCATTTCGGCTCGCGCGAGGATCTGCAGGTGGAAGTGGTGCGCGAATACCACCGCCGTTTCGAGGACGAAGTGTTTTTCCCGAGTCTGCGCGAAGGGCGTGGGTTGCCGCGTCTCAGATCGATGATGAATCGCTGGATGGAGCGCCGTATCCAGGAAGTGACCACGGGCTGCATTTACATCAGCGGCGCGGTCGAGTACGACGACCGCGCGGCGAGCGCAGTACGCGAGCAACTCGTCCATAGCGTGACGATGTGGCGCGAGGCGCTCCTGCGTGCAATTCAGCAGGCGAAAGACGAAGGGCACCTGAAGCCGGAGACCGATCCGGCGCTGATGCTCTTCGAACTGTACAGCTTCACGCTCGGACTGCATCACGACGCGCGCTTCCTGCACTTGCCGGACGCCGTGCAACTGACGCGGGACGCGCTGGAAAAAACGATCGTTTCGTATCAGAGCAAGAGCGAACACAAAACCGAAAGCAACAGCGAAAGCAACAGCCGTTAGCGAAGTCGATCGAGGCGGAATTCGGCGGCGGCGCGCGGCACCAAGATTGAACATCTGGAGAAACTCATGGGACAGTACGCCGCACCGCTGCGCGATATGCAATTCGTATTGCACGAAGTGCTTAATGTCGAAGCCGAATTGAAGAACATGCCGAAGCATGCCGACCTCGACGCCGACACCATCAATCAGGTGCTCGAAGAAGCCGGCAAGTTCTGCTCCGAAGTCATTTTCCCGCTCAACCAGAGCGGCGACCGCGAAGGCTGCACCTACGAAGGCGATGGCGTCGTGCGCACACCGGCGGGCTTCAAGGAGGCGTATCGCCAGTACGTCGAGGCGGGCTGGCCCGCGCTCGGTTGCGATCCCGAATTCGGCGGCCAGGGCCTGCCCGCGTTCGTGAACAACGCGATGTACGAGATGCTGAACTCCGCGAACCAGGCGTGGACGATGTATCCCGGCCTTTCGCATGGCGCCTACGAATGCCTGCACGCGCACGGCACACCCGAGCAGAAGACGGTCTATTTGCCGAAACTCGTCTCCGGCGTCTGGACCGGCACGATGTGCCTGACCGAACCGCATTGCGGAACCGACCTCGGCATGCTGCGCACGAAAGCCGAGCCGAATAGCGACGGCTCCTACTCGATCAGCGGCACGAAGATTTTCATCTCCAGCGGCGAACACGATCTCGCCGAGAACATCGTTCACCTCGTGCTCGCGCGCCTGCCGGGCGCGCCTGCGGGCACCAAGGGCATCTCGCTTTTCATCGTGCCGAAGTTCGTCCCGAGCGATGCGGGCGAGCCCGGTGAGCGCAATGGCGTGAAGTGCGGCTCGATCGAGCACAAGATGGGAATCCACGGCAATTCGACCTGCGTCATCAATCTCGACAACGCGAAGGGCTGGCTCGTCGGCGAGGCGAACAAGGGACTCAACGCCATGTTCGTGATGATGAACGCGGCGCGTCTGGGCGTTGGGATGCAGGGGCTCGGGCTTACCGAAATCGCGTATCAGAACTCGCTCGTCTACGCGAAGGAGCGTCTGCAAATGCGCTCGCTGACCGGCCCGAAGGCGCCGGAGAAAGCCGCCGATCCGATCATCGTGCATCCCGACGTGCGGCGCATGCTGCTCACGCAAAAGGCGTATGCCGAAGCCGGCCGCGCGTTCACGTACTGGGCGGCGCTCAACATCGACCGCGAGTTGTCGCACGCGGACGAATCCGTGCGCCGCGATTCCGCCGATTTCGTCGCGCTGCTGACGCCCGTCATCAAGGCCTTCCTGACCGACAACGCGTTCGAAGGCACGAACATGGGCATGCAGATCTACGGCGGCCACGGCTTCATCAGCGAGTGGGGCATGGAGCAGTACGTGCGCGACGCGCGCATCAACATGATCTACGAAGGCACGAATTCGATTCAGGCGCTCGATCTGCTCGGCCGCAAGATTCTCGGCGACATGGGCGCGAAGCTGAAGAAGTTCGGCAAGCTCGTGACGGACTTCGTCGAAGAGGAAGGCGTGAAGCCGGAGATGCAGGAGTTCATCAATCCGCTCGCGGATATCGGCGACAAGGTGCAGAAGCTGACGATGGAAATCGGCATGAAGGCGATGCAGAACCCCGACGAAGTCGGCGCTGCTGCCGTGCCGTATCTGCGCACGGTCGGGCATCTGGTCTTCTCGTACTTCTGGGCGCGCATGGCACGCGTCGCGCTCGACAGGCAAGCTGAAGGCGACCCGTTCTACAAGGCCAAGCTCGCGACCGCGCGCTTCTACTTCGCGAAGCTTTTGCCCGAAACGGCATCGACGATCCGCGCGGCGCGCGCCGGATCGAAGACGCTGATGGACTACGACGAGGCGTTGTTCTAAACGCCTTTCGCGAGCGCGCCGCGGCTTTGAGCGTTGCGGCGCGCCGGTCTCTCAAGCCGCTTCTGACGAAGCGCATCGAATGAATACTCCCGGAGATAAAACGTGAGCAACCTGAATATCGCCAAGGTGGCCGTGCTTGGCGCCGGCGTGATGGGCGCGCAGATCGCCGCGCACCTCGTCAACGCGCGGGTGCCGGTCCTGCTGTTCGACTTGCCCGCGAAGGAAGGCCCGAAAAGCGGCATCGCGATGAAGGCAATCGAGAACCTGAAGAAGCTGTCGCCCGCGCCGTTCGGCGTGAAGGAAGACGCGCAGTACATCGAACCCGCGAACTACGACGACGACATCGAGAAGCTGAAGGAATGCGATCTCGTGATCGAGGCGATCGCCGAGCGCATGGACTGGAAGCACGATCTGTACAAGAAGGTGTCGCCGTATATCGGCGAGCGCGCGATCTTCGCGACCAACACGTCGGGGCTGTCGATCAACGAACTGTCGAACGGTTTTTCGGATGAACTGAAGGCGCGCTTTTGCGGCGTGCACTTCTTCAATCCGCCGCGCTACATGCATCTGGTCGAACTGATTCCGACCGCATCGACGCGTCCCGAGATTCTCGATCAACTGGAAACGTTCCTGACGAGCGTCGTCGGCAAGGGCGTCGTGCGCGCGAAGGACACACCGAATTTCATCGCGAACCGCGTCGGCATCTTCTCGATTCTCGCGGTGATCGCGGAAGCGCAGAAGTTCGGCCTGCGTTTCGACGAAGTCGACGATCTCACGGGCGCGCGCCTCGGTCGCGCGAAGTCGGCGACGTTCCGCACGGCGGACGTGGTCGGCCTCGACACGATGGCGCACGTCATCAAGACGATGCAGGACAACCTCGCGGGCGATCCGTTTTTCCCGGTCTACGAAACGCCCGCCGTGCTCGCGGAACTGGTGAAGCAGGGCGCGCTCGGACAAAAGACCGGCGCGGGCTTCTACAAGAAGGAAGGTAAAGCGATCAAGGTGCTCGATCCGAAGTCGGGCGGCTACGTCGATGGCGGCGCGAAAGCCGACGAACTCATCGGCCGCATCCTGAAGCGTCCGCCCGCCGAGCGCCTCAAGCTCTTGCGCGAATCCGAGCATCCGCAGGCGCAGTTCCTCTGGGCGATCTTCCGCGACGTGTTCCACTACATCGGCGTGCATCTGGAATCGATCGCCGATAACGCGCGTGACGTCGATCTCGCGATCCGCTGGGGTTTCGGCTGGAACGAAGGTCCGTTCGAAGGCTGGCAGTCGGCGGGCTGGCAGCAGATCGCGAAGTGGGTGCAGGAAGACATCGACGCGGGCAAGGCGTTGTCGAACGCGCCGCTGCCGTCGTGGGTATTCGACGGTCCGGTCGCGGAGAAGGGCGGCGTGCATACGGCGGAAGGCTCGTGGTCGCCCGAAGCACGCAAGTTCGTGCCGCGCTCGAATCTGCCGGTCTACGGCAAGCAGGTGTTCCGCGCGCCGCTCGCGGGCGAAACGGGCGCCGATCCGAAAACCTGCGGCAAGACGCTCTTCGAAACCGAAGCCGTGCGCGCGTGGGTCGATGACCGCGCGGGCGAGGACGACGTCGTGATCGTCTCGTTCAAGAGCAAGATGAACACGATCGGACCGTCGGTGATCGACGGCATTACGCAGGCGATCGAACTCGCCGAAAAGGACTACAAGGGCGTCGTGATCTGGCAGACGAGCGCGCTCAAGCTCGGCAATCCGGGCGGCGCGTTCTCGGCGGGCGCGAATCTCGAAGAAGCGATGCCCGCGTTCATGATGGGCGGCGCGAAGGGGATCGAACCGTTCGTCAAGAAGTTCCAGCAGGGCATGCTGCGCGTGAAGTACGCGAGCGTGCCGGTCGTCGCGGCGGTATCGGGCATCGCGCTCGGCGGCGGCTGCGAACTCGTGCTGCATTCGGCCAAACGCGTCGCGCACATCGAAAGCTATATCGGGCTCGTGGAAGTGGGCGTCGGTCTCGTGCCGGCGGGCGGCGGGCTGAAGGAAGCCGCGTTGCGCGCGGCGGAAGCGGCCAGCGCCGTCAATGCGACCAGCGATCTTTTGAAATTCCTCCAGAAGCCGTTCGAGAACGCCGCGATGGCGAAGGTGTCGACTTCCGCGCTCGATGCCCGCGCGATGGGCTATCTGAAGCCGTCGGACACGATCGTCTTCAACGTGCACGAACTGCTCGACATCGCGAAGAAGGAAGCACGCGCGCTGAGCGCATCGGGTTATCGTCCGCCGCTGCGCGCGAAGCAGATTCCGGTCGCGGGCCGCTCGGCCATCTCGACGATCAAGGCGTCGCTCGTCAACATGCGCGACGGGCACTTTATCAGCGAGCACGATTTCATGATCGCGAGCCGTATCGCAGAAGCCGTGTGCGGCGGCGATGTCGAAGCGGGCAGTCTCGTCGACGAAGAGTGGCTCCTGAAGCTCGAACGTCAGGCGTTCGTCGACTTGCTCGGCACGCCAAAGACGCAGGAACGGATCATGGGCATGTTGCAGACCGGCAAGCCGGTTCGCAACTGAGCGCGCGCAAACACTGGAGTCGGACATGACTAAACAACTGCAAGACGCATACATCGTCGCTGCGAGCCGCACGCCGATCGGCCGTGCGCCGCGCGGCGTCTTCAAGAACACGCGCCCGGACGAACTGCTCGTTCACGCGATCCGCTCGGCCGTGGCGCAGGTGCCGGGGCTCGATACGTCGCTGATCGAAGACGCGATCATCGGCTGCGCGATTCCCGAGGCGGAGCAGGGCCTGAACGTGGCGCGCATGGGCGCGCTGCTCGCCGGCCTGCCGAATACGGTCGGCGGCGTGACGGTGAACCGCTTCTGCGCATCGGGCGTGACCGCGCTCGCGATGGCGGCGGACCGCATTCGCGTCGGCGAATCGGACGTGATGATCGCGGGCGGCTGCGAATCGATGAGCATGGTGCCGATGATGGGCAACAAGCCGTCGCTGTCGCCGCATATCTTCGATCGCGACGAGAACGTCGGCATCGCCTACGGCATGGGCCTCACCGCGGAGAAGGTGGCCGAGCGCTGGAAGATCAGCCGCGAGGCCCAGGACGCGTTCGCGGTCGAGTCGCATCGCAAGGCGCTTGCCGCGCAACAGTCGGGCGAATTCGACGATGAGATCGCCGCGTTCATGCTGAACGAACGCTTCCCCGATCTCGCGACCGGCGAGGTCCGCGTGAATGCGCGCGAGATCCGGCTCGACGAAGGCCCGCGCGCCGACACGTCGATGGAAGGTCTCGCGAAACTGCGCACGGTGTTCGCGAACAAAGGCTCGGTGACGGCGGGCAACAGCTCGCAGACGTCCGACGGCGCGGGCGCGCTGATCGTCGTGTCGGAGAAGATCCTGAAAGCATTCAACCTGACGCCGCTCGCGCGCTTCGTGAGCTTCGCCGTGCGTGGCGTGCCGCCGGAGATCATGGGCATCGGTCCGAAGGAAGCGATTCCGGCCGCGCTGAAGGCCGCCGGTCTCAAGCAGGACGACATCGACTGGATCGAACTCAACGAAGCGTTCGCGGCCCAGGCGCTCGCTGTCACGCAAGACCTCGGGCTCGATCCGTCGAAGATCAATCCGATGGGCGGCGCGATTGCGCTCGGCCATCCGCTCGGCGCGACGGGCGCGATCCGCGCGGCAACGGTCGTGCACGGCCTGCGCCGGCGCAATCTGAAGTACGGCATGGTGACGATGTGCGTCGGCACCGGCATGGGCGCGGCGGGCATCATCGAGCGTCTGTGATCTTGCTGTCGATATGACATGGCGGTTCGCGGGCAGGCGCTCGCGAACCGCCTTTTACATAGGGGACAAAGATGGACATTCTCATCCAGCGCGACGGCGGCGTCTTGACCATCGCGCTCAATCGGCCGGACAAGAAGAACGCGATCACGGCCGCGATGTACCAGGAACTGGCCGACGCCTTCTTCGAAGCGGAGAAGGACGCGAGCGTGCGAGTCGTGCTGATTCGCGGCAACGGCGGTACGTTCAGCGCGGGCAACGATCTCGAAGACTTCATGAAGGCGCCGAACACCGACCACGATGCGCCCGTGCTCCAGTTCCTGCGCCGCATCAGCAGCGCACCGAAGCCCGTGGTGGCGGCGGTGGCGGGCGCGGCGGTCGGTGTCGGCACGACGATGCTGCTGCACTGCGATCTCGTCTACGCAGCATCCACGGCGAAATTCTCGATGCCGTTCGTGCAACTCGGGCTGTGCCCGGAAGCGGCGTCGAGCCTGTTGCTGCCGCGCGTCGCGGGCTATCAGCGCGCGGCGGAAAAGCTGCTGCTCGGCGAAGCGTTCGACGCACAGGAAGCCGTCCGCATGGGCTTCGTGAATCGCGTGCTGGACGCCGCCGAAGTCGATGCATTTGCGTTGCAGCAAGCGCAGAAACTGGCGTCGCTGCCCGCTTCGTCGCTGCGCCTCTCCAAGTCGCTGATGAAAAGCGCGGATGCCGCCGCTATCGCGCATCGCATCGACGAGGAAGCCGGGCACTTCGGCACGATGCTGAAGGCGCCGGAAGCGCGCGAGGCGTTCCAGGCCTTTTTCGACAAGCGCAAGCCGGACTTCAGCCGCTTCGAGTGATCACTCCGCGCCGTACTCGACGAAGCCGTTCTCCCGCGCGAAGCTGACGAGCCGCAAGCCCGCCTCTTTCGCGATGGCGATGGCGAGCGACGTCGGCGCCGAAATCGTGACGACCATCGGCACGCCGACGCGCGCCGATTTGCGCACGAGTTCATAGCTTGCGCGGCTCGACAGAAACACGAAACCTTGCGTCGTGTCTTCGCGGTTCAGGATCAGATGGCCGATCAGCTTGTCGAGCGCGTTGTGCCGGCCGACGTCCTCGAACGCGTAGCGCACCGCTCCGTCGGCGTCGCACCAGGCGGCCGCGTGCAGGCCGCCCGTTAGCTTCGTCAACTGCTGATGCGCGGGCAGTTCGCGCGCGGCGCGAGCGATCGCGTCGTCGGCCACGCGCGCGAGAAAGCCCGTGTCCGGCACGCGCTCGGGTTGCAGGTCGAGCAACTCGATGCTCTCGATGCCGCATACGCCGCAACCCGTTCTGCCGGCGAGCGCGCGCCGCTTGTCCTTCAGCGCGACGAACGCCTGCTGCACTACTTGCAGATGCACTTCCGCATGCGGCAAGACGGCGTCGTCGCTATCGCGGAAGAACACTTCGATGTCGTGGATGTCGCTGCCGCGCTCGACGATCCCTTCCGTGATCGAGAAGCCGACCGCGAATGCTTCGAGGTCGCGCGGCGTGCACATCATCACCGCGTGTGAAATGCCGTTGAAGACGAGCGCGACGGGCCATTCCTGCCCGACGTTGTCCGAGGCGATCGTCGTATCGCCGATGCGATGGCGGCGCACCTGGCGCTCGATGTATCCGGGCTGGTCGTCCGTGTCGAGTTCGTTCACTTTGCTGTTTTCCCTGGAGCAGCCCGCGCGCGATACACGGGCATAACGTTTGCTGCCGAATCGACGAAGGAGCGTGCGCGACCCCATGCAGGGGCGCCGCAACTGTGGGTATATTTGTCGTCCGAGGCCCTACAATAACTTAAGCCGGCGAAGCATGCCGATGCTCGCCATCACGCCAACGAGGCAACTGTCATGGGACTTTACGACGCCGCGCGTCTGTTCGAATTCGAAGTCGAGTCGTCCGAAAATCTGCGCTTCATTCCCCTTGCCGTGCGTTTCAACCTCGATCGCTTTGGTCTGCGGATAACGCTCGATCAATGGCAGATGCTCCCGCACGACGACCGCGTGCTGCTCGCGCGCTTCCCGGTCGAAGTCGACAGCGAGATCGAACCGAACTTCGATCGCGCGATCGACGAGATGTTGCGCACGCATGCGAACGCCGCGCCCGAGAAGTTTACGCCCGACGCCGATCCGGTCTGGGCCCACGCCGACGCCGTGCCGGAGACCGTCATCCGGCAGAGCAGTCTCGCGGGAGTGAGCGCGCCGAGCCTGTCGCGCTGGGGCGCGCTCGACCCGTTCCAGCGTTACGCGCTCGCCAAGCTCGCGCGCCGCACGGACGAATTGAATCACGACTTCCTGCCCGCGATGCGCGAGTTCGGACTCGCGGAATGACGCCAAAGCGCGGTCATCGCTGACCATCTGAAGCGCTGCATTTAAGCGCTTAGGGATTTTTTTTGCCGCTGCCCTAAAGCCGGCACCCTGGCTGCCGTTATCCAGAGATCGCGGCGTGGACGACAGGTCCGCGCGCCGGTTTCGTGCGCCGTTTCGGCGGCTCGCGAAACCGCCTCCGCGCCTGCTTTCACGGATGACGCCCGTAGCCCATGATCCCATTCTTTTCCAGGCGCCTGCTGGTCAATGTCGCTGTCGTGCTGCTCGCGCTCGGCGCGAATGCGTTCGTCGCTTACCGGCAGATCAGCGGTCAGGGCGAAGCCGACGCGCGCACGCTCCGCTCGATGAGCCTGATGCGCGACCTGGACGCCTATCGCGGCACGCTCGGCGAAAACCTGACCGCGCTCAGCCGCTTCGAGGCGACCGGCACGCTCGAATCGGCCGCGGTGCGCGAAGCGCGTAGCGCGCACATCGACGCGCTCGAAAGCAGCCTGCGCGCCCAGTTCGCCATCGAGCCGGGCATGGACGGCGCGTTCGACGCGCTCGCGCGCGCAGCCGCCGTCATGAAGCGCGACTCGCATGCCGCGTTCGAACGCGCGGTGAAGGCGAGACCCGGCGCGTCGCGCGACTGGGTCGATGCGCTCTTTGCGCAGATGGCGGAAGACCAGCAGGCCGTCGACGAAGAACTCGCCGCGCTGCGTGCCCGCGAGGACATCGCGCTGACCTCGGCGCTCGATGTCTCGACCGAGGCATCCGGCCACGCGATGCTGCTTCTGATCGTCACGATGCTCGCGGGCAGCGGCGTGCTGATCTACACCTTCGCGAGCCACGAGCGCTCGGCGCGCGGCAAGCTGCGCATCGCCCGCGCCATGCAGCGCAGCAACGAACGCTTTCGCGGGCTCTTCGACTCGCATCCGGTGCCGATGTGGATCGTCGACAGCGAGACGATGCGCTTCGTCGCCGTGAATCCGGCGGCGCTCCAGCATTACGGCTACACCGAACCCGAGTTCATGGACCTGACGCTTCGCGACCTGCATGGCGCGGAAGACTTCGCCCTGTTCGCGGCGCGGCTCGCGCGAGGCGCGAACGACGAGGCGCCGGGGCAGCGCGCGGCGGGCGTATGGCGGCACCGGCACAAGGACGGTTCGTCGATCAGCGCGGACGTCTCGTATCACGCGCTCGTCTATTCGGGCCGGCCGGGCCTCTTCATGCTCGCGAACGACGTGACCGACCGCATCAACGCCGAGGCCGAGGCGCGGCGTTCGAACGAGATGCTCGAAGCCGTGATCGACAACATTCCGCAGCGCGTGTTCTGGAAGGATCGCGAGTCGCGTTATCTCGGCTGCAACAACGCGTTCGCGCGCGACGCCGGCCTCGCCTACAACGAGCAGGTGATCGGCAAGACCGACGACGAACTGCCGTGGGGCGCCTTCGCCCACGTGCTGCGCGCCGACGACGAAGACGTGATCACGACGAGCGTGCCGAAGATGCACTTCGAACAGGACATCATGGTCGGCGATACGCTGCGCACCGTGGTCGCGAGCAAGCTGCCGCTCACCGACGGCGAAGGACAGATCATCGGCGTGCTCGGTTCCTATCACGACGTGACGGAGAGAAAGCGCTCGGAGCTTGCGCTGCGTCTGCAAAGCCGCGCGCTCGACGCGAGCGTCAACGCCATTCTGATCACCGGCCCGGCGAACGGCGGCAACGTGATCGAGTATGCGAATCCGGCGTTCAAGCGCATCACGGGCTACGATCCGGCCGAAGTGATCGGCCGCGATTGCCGCTTTCTGCATGGCAACGATCCCGAGCAGGAAGGGCTCGATACGATTCGCCGCGGCCTCGACGCCAATCGCGAAGTGAGCGCGGTGCTGCGCAACTACCGCAAGGACGGCGCGCTGTTCTGGAACCAGCTGTTCGTCGCGCCCGTGCCGGACGTGAACGGCCACACGACGCATCACATCGGCGTGATCAACGACGTCACCGACCTGATCCGCTATCAGGAACAACTCGAATATCAGGCGAACTTCGACACGCTCACGCGCCTGCCGAACCGCAACCTGCTGCGCGAGCGCCTCCAGCAGGCGATCGACCACGCGCGCCGGCACGACACGAAGCTGTCGGTCGTGTTCATCGACCTCGACGGATTCAAGAACGTCAACGACAGTCTCGGCCACAGCGTCGGCGACCGGCTGCTCGCGGTGGTCGGGGAACGTCTCGCGCGTTGCGCGCGGGCGGGCGATACAGTGGCGCGTCACGGTGGCGACGAGTTCGTGATCGTGCTGCCCGGCTTCGCCGACGAGACGGCGCTGATCGCGTGGATGGAGCGCGTGCGTGCGGCGATTTCGGAGCCGGTGTGGCTCGACGGCACGGAACTGTATGTCGGCTGCAGCATGGGCGCGAGCCTCTTCCCGCAGGACGGCGACGATGCCGAAACAGTCCTGAAGAAAGCCGACCTGGCGATGTATCGCGCGAAGGACATGGGCCGCAACACCTTCCAGTTCTACCTGCCGGAGATGAACGCGAGCGTCGGTGCGCGGATGAACGTCGAGCGGCGGCTGCGGCGCGCGCTGCGCGATGGCGAGTTCATCCTGCATTACCAGCCGCAGGTCGACATGACGACGGGCGGCATCGTCGGGATCGAGGCGCTCGTGCGCTGGATGGACCCCGAGCACGGGCTCGTGTCGCCGGCGTCGTTCATTCCGGTGGCGGAGGAAAGCGGGCTGATCGGGCCGCTCTCGGAGTGGGTGCTGCGCGAGGCGTGCCGGCAGAACAAGGCGTGGCAGGATGCCGGATTGCCTGCCGCGAGAGTCTCGGTGAATCTCTCGGCGCGGCAGTTCCAGCAACGCGATATCGCGCGGCTCGTGACGTCGGTGCTGGAGGAAACCGGGCTTGAGCCGAAATACCTCGAACTCGAACTCACCGAGAGCACCATCATGCGCAACGCCGAGGAGGCGATCACGATGCTGGCGGAGTTGTCGGCGCTCGGCATCGGCATCGCGATCGACGACTTCGGCACCGGCTATTCGAGCCTCGCCTATCTGAAGCGCTTCCCCGTGCACCGGCTCAAGATCGACCGCTCGTTCGTGGCCGACATCGGCACGTGCGGCGACGACGAAACGATCACCTCGGCAATCATCGCGCTCGCGCATTCGCTGGAATTGCAGGTGATCGCCGAGGGCGTCGAGACGTCCGCGCAGCACGAATTCCTGCGCGCACGCGACTGCGACGAGATGCAGGGCTACTACTTTTCGCGCCCGATGCCGCGCGACGACATTCCCGGGCTGTTGCAGCACGGGATCACACTGAACTGAGCGCGGCGGTCTTCAGTCGATGGCGGGCAACGCGCGCGGACGGCGGTCGCGATCGGTGGCGACGTAGGTGAGCATTGCCTCCGTCACCTTCACGACCTCGCCGTTCAGGCGCATGCGCTGCGCGTACACCTCGACCGATACCGTGACCGACGTGTTGCCCGTCTTCACGACGTCGGCATAGAAACTCAGCAGGTCGCCGACGAACACCGGCTGCTTGAAGATGAACGAGTTCACCGCGATGGTCGCGACGCGCCCGTTCGCGCGACGGCTGGCGGGAATCGATCCGGCGATGTCGACCTGCGCCATGATCCAGCCGCCGAACACGTCGCCGTGGACGTTCGAATCGGAGGGCTGCGGCATCACGCGCAGCGCGACCGGCTTGTCTGGAAGTTGCATTGGGTCGGTCATCGGTGGAGTCCGGTAGGGGCGCTTCGGTCAGCGTGAGCGGTGGATGCCGCCATCTGCGACAATGAACGCATGAAACGATGCCGCGACGGCCGCGCGATGAAATGCGCGATGGCCGCGCGGATCATCGGATTGTACGGGAAAGCATGCGCCCTCGACGTGCTCCCGCCCCGCGATACCGCGATACCGCGCTGCCCGCGCACCGGTCACGACCGGCGCGCCGCGTGCCCATGCCGATCCAGAATTCATGCGCCGCTCATCCAGTTCGTCCAGTTCCTCCTACGCCGAGCCAGCGCCGCTCCAGAAAGGCCCGCGCAACGACTGGCAGACCATCCGCTCGCTGCTGCCGTATCTCGCGACCTACAAGTGGCGGGTCGCGTTCGCGCTCACCTGCCTGATCGGCGCGAAGGTCGCCAATCTGGGCGTGCCGATCGTGATGAAGAAGATCGTCGATGGCCTCGCCTCCGTGCAGCATCTCACCGCGCTCGGCCGCGCGAACGATTCGCCCGGCATTGTGCTGATCGGCGGCATCGGGCTGCTCGTCGTGGCGTATGCGGTCGTGCGGCTTTCCACGTCGCTCTTCACCGAGCTGCGCGAGATCCTCTTCGCGAAGGTGACCGAGAGCGCCGTGCGCACGCTCGCGCTGCGCGTGTTCCGCCATCTGCATGCACTGTCGCTGCGCTTTCACCTCGAACGGCAGACGGGCGGCATGTCGCGCGACATCGAGCGCGGCACGCGCGGCATCCAGCAACTCGTGTCGTATTCGCTCTACAGCATCCTGCCGACGCTCGTCGAAGTCGGCCTCGTGCTCGGCTTCTTCGTGACGAAGTACGAGGCGTACTACGCGATCGTCACGTTCATTGCGCTCGTCGTGTATATCGTGTTCACGGTGAAGGTGACCGAGTGGCGCACGCACTTCCGGCGCACGATGAACGATCTCGATTCGAAGGCGAACTCGCGCGCGATCGATTCGCTGCTGAATTACGAAACGGTGAAGTACTTCGGCAACGAGCAGTGGGAAGCCGAGCGTTACGACGAAAACCTGAAGCGCTACCGGACGGCCGCGATCAAGTCGCAGCGTTCGCTGTCGATGCTCAATTTCGGGCAACAGTCGATCATCGGCACGGGGCTCGTGTTCATTCTCTGGCGCGCGACGCAGGGCGTGATGGCGGGACGCCTCACGCTCGGCGATCTCGTGCTGATCAACACATTCATGCTGCAGCTCTACATTCCGCTGAATTTCCTCGGCGTGGTGTATCGCGAGTTGAAGCAGAGCCTCACCGACATGGACCGCATGTTCACGCTGCTCGCGGCCGGCCGCGAGGTGCCCGACGCGCCCGGTGCCGAGGCGCTTGTTGTCGGTGGCGCGGCGGTGCGCTTCGAGAACGTCAGCTTCGGCTACGAAGCCGCCCGGCCGATCCTGCACGACGTCGATTTCACGATTCCCGCGGGCACGACGACCGCGGTGGTCGGTCACAGCGGCTCGGGCAAGTCCACGCTTGGGCGGCTCCTCTTTCGCTTCTACGATCTCGACCGCGCGCACGGCGGGCGCATTTTGATCGACGGCCAGGACATTCGCGATGTCACGCAGGACTCGCTGCGCGCGGCGATCGGCATCGTGCCGCAGGACACGGTGCTCTTCAACGATTCGATCTACTACAACATCGCTTACGGGCGTCCGTCGGCGACGCGCGACGAAGTGATCGCGGCGGCGCGGGCCGCGCATATCCACGATTTCATCGAAAGCCTTCCGGCCGGTTACGAGACGCCGGTCGGCGAGCGCGGGCTGAAGCTCTCGGGCGGCGAGAAGCAGCGCGTCGCGATTGCGCGCACGCTGCTCAAGAACCCGCCGCTTCTGATCTTCGACGAAGCGACGTCCGCGCTCGATTCAAAATCCGAACGCGCGATCCAGCATGAACTCGATTCGATCGCGCGCGAGCGCACGACGCTCATCATCGCGCACCGGCTGTCGACGGTCGTGCACGCGCAACAGATCATCGTGATGGATCATGGGCGGATCGTCGAGCGCGGGACGCACGCCGATCTCTTGCTCGCCGGCGGTCTCTTCGCGCAGATGTGGGCGCTGCAGCAGCAGCGGGCAGAAGAGCCGCGCGCCGACCGGGATACGGCCGACCAGCAGGGCACAGCACACGACATCGCGCAGGACACCGCGCGGGCATGAAAAAGCGCCGGTGCCTCGCGGCATCGGCGCTTTGTGTTGCGCGAAGCGAGCGTTACTCCGTCGCGTGCGCGGTCGAGATCGTCATGCCGCCCGGCGCGCTGCCGACGGCCATCGCCGGCGCCGCCCAGCGCAGCCATTGCGAGCGCAGCGCGACCAGGAGGCCAAACGCGCAGGTCGCGAGCACGCCGAAGGTCGCGAAGCCCATCTGATAGCTGCCGGTGCTTTCCTTCGCGATCCCCATGATCACCGGCAGATAAAAGCCGCCGATCCCGCCCGCGGCGCCGACGATCCCCGACAGCAGTCCGGTCTTGCCCTTCCAGCGTTGCGGCACGAGCTGGAAGGTCGAACCGTTGCCGAGGCCGAACGCGATGTAGAGGCAGATCAGCAGCACGATTCCGCCGGCGACGGGCGGCATCCAGATCGCGAAGGTGAAGTCGGCGACGGCGATCACGGCGAGCAGCACGAGAAGCGCGCGCACGCCCGTCACGCGATCCGCGACATAGCCGCCGAACGGTCGCACGATCGCGCCGAGAAACGCCAGCAGTGCCATGAAGAGGCCGGCTTCGATCTTCGGCATCTGATAGAGCGTCGTGAGGAGCAGCGTCACGTAGGACGACATGCCGACGAAGCCGCCGAACGTGATGCTGTAGATCAGCATGACGACCCAGGTATCGCGTTCGCCGAGCACCGCGCGATAGCGCTTCGGCAGCACCGCGATGGCGAGCAGCGCGCCGATCACCGGCAACATCAGCACGCCGGTGCGTCCCGTGCCGAACACGCCGCCGTACACGGCCAGCACGAGCACGATCAGCCCGACGAGCGTCACCGCGAAGCCCGTCAGCGCGCGCAGGGTACTGCCGGTCTTTTCTCCCGCATCCGCCGCCCATGCATAGAGCGCCACGGCCGTGATCGCGAGAAGCGGCAAAGCGGCTGCGGTCGAAGCCTTCCAGCCGAACGCTTCGGCGAGATGCGGGAACAGGAAGCCGTCGAGCACCGCGCCGATGTTGCCCGCCGCGGCCAGCCCGAGCACGAGGCCCTGGACCTTCGGCGCGTAGGTGCTGCCCGCCATCGGCAGCGCGACCGCGAAGCTCGCGCCGCCCATGCCGAGGAACACGCCCAGCACGAGCATCAGCGAATAGGACGGCACGCCCGGCAGCAGCGGCAGGACGATCGTCGGAATGGAGGAGAGCACGACGCCCATCAGCGCGACGCGCCGTCCGTTGGTCGACTGGTACAGGTTGCCGAGCGTCACGCGAAGGATGGCGGCAGCCAGCACCGGCACTGCGACGAGAAAGCCCTGCTGCGCGGCCGTCATCGCGATGTCCTTGCTGATGAACGGCGCGAGCGGCCCGTACAGCACCCAGACGGTGAAGCCGGTATCGAAGTACAGGAAGCAGGCGAGGAGCGAGCGCCAGTTGCCGGTTTTCAGCGATGTCGTCAGGTTCTTCATCAAGGGTCCTCGAGTGGGGCGGCGCGATGCGTCTGTGGTCGTTCGTTCTCGCGCGCGGGCGGTCCCCGAAATTGCAAGCATCATGCCAATGTCGTGCATCTTTTCGAGGGATCGCCGGAAGCGAATGTTGGCGTGGGTTCCAGCGCGGCTCCAGTGGCATGGCGTCGCGCATCCGGCCGCACCGTCGACGCTGCGCCGCGGCACCGCCCGGGTGCGCGCTGCGTGAGAATGGTGCGATGACGCATCGCCGGGCGGTGCGGGACCCGGCCGCGCGCCGCTAAAATGCGGGCTTCGCCGCCGGCCGCGCGGATGAGGGAAAGGACCCAGCATGGAACTCAAATGGCTCGAAGACTTCGTCTCGCTCGCGGAGACGCGCAGCTTCAGCCGCTCGGCGGAACTGCGCCATATCACGCAGCCGGCGTTCTCCCGGCGCATCCAGGCGCTCGAAGCGTGGCTCGGCACGGAACTCATCGACCGCTCGGTGTATCCGACGCGCCTCACGCAAGCCGGTCAGGTCTTCTATGAGCAGGCGCTCGCGATGCTCTCGCAGTTCCATGAGGCGCGCACGCTCCTGCGCGGCCAAGGCGGCGCGCCCGCCGCGACGATCGAATTCGCCGTGCCGCACACGCTCTCGCTCACCTATTTCCCCCGCTGGCTGCAACGCATCGAAGCGCGGCTCGGACGCATTCACACGCGACTGCGCGCGCTGAACGTGCACGATGCGGTGCTGTCGCTCGTCGAAGGCGGCTGCGATCTCGTGATGGGCTATCACCATCCGAGCCATCCGGTCGCGCTCGATCCCGCGCGCTACGACATGCTCACGCTCGGCACCGAGCCGATCAGTCCGTTCTCGGCGGTCGGCAAAGGCGGCCGGGCGCGCTACACGCTGCCCGCAAGCGCCGAAGCGCCGGCGCCGTATTTGTCGTACACGCCCAATGCCTATCTCGGCCGCATGACCGAGGTGATCATCGCGACCGCGCCGACCCGCCCGCATCTCGACCGCGTCTATGAAACCGACATGGCCGAAGGCCTCAAGGCGATGGCGCTCGCGGGGCACGGCATCGCGTTCCTGCCGCACAGCGCCGTCGAGGATGCGGTCGAGGAAGGGCGCCTGATCCGGCTCGACCGGGGAACGCGCGGCGTGCCCGCCGGTCAGTTCACGCTGACGATGGAAATCCGCCTTTACCGCGACAAGCTCGCTTCGCAAGGCGACGATCCGCGCCAGGCGCTCACGCGCAGCCTGTGGGACGCAGTAGGCGAGGAAGTGCTGAAGGCATCGCCGGAAAACCAGGCAGGATAAGCTTCTCCGACGTTATGCGCGAAACGCATAATCGGATAAGGAAACGGCATTGGATTTCGAAACAGCGTTTTTCGACAATGTGCGCATTGCCCAAAACGCTGGAGCGTAAATGTCATCTCCGAAGCACGACCTGCCGTCACCCGCCGCCCAACACGCCATTCCGTCGTACCTTCACGCCGACGATCTCGGCCCGTGGGGCAACTATCTGAAGCAGGTCGACCGCGTCGCGCCGTATCTCGGTTCCCTCTCGCGCTGGATCGAAACGCTCAAGCGTCCGAAGCGCATTCTCATCGTCGATTGCCCGATCGAACTCGATAACGGCACCGTCGCCCATTTCGAGGGCTATCGCGTGCAGCACAACATGTCGCGCGGTCCCGGCAAGGGCGGCGTGCGTTACCACCAGGACGTGACGCTCTCGGAAGTGATGGCGCTGTCCGCGTGGATGTCGGTGAAGAATGCGGCCGTGAACGTGCCGTATGGCGGCGCGAAGGGCGGTATCCGCGTCGATCCGCGCACGCTCTCGCGCGGCGAACTCGAACGCCTGACGCGCCGCTACACCAGCGAAATCGGCATCATCATCGGACCGAACACCGACATTCCCGCGCCGGACGTGAACACGAACGAGCAGATCATGGCGTGGATGATGGACACGTACTCGATGAACCAGGGAAGCACGGCCACCGGCGTCGTGACCGGCAAGCCGATCTCGCTCGGCGGCTCGCTCGGCCGCAAGGAAGCGACCGGACGCGGCGTGTTCGTGGTCGGCACGGAAGCGGCGCGGCGCATCGGCTTCGATATCGAAGGCGCGCGCATCGCGGTGCAGGGTTTCGGCAACGTCGGCGGCATCGCGGCGCGGCTCTTCCAGGAAGCCGGCGCGCGCGTGATCGCCGTGCAGGACCACACGGGTACGCTGCATAACTCGCAGGGCATCGACACGGCCGCGCTGCTCGATCACGTCGCGAAGCACGGCGGCGTGGGCGGCTTCACCGGCGCGGACCCGGTTTCCGCCGACGAGTTCTGGACGATCGAAAGCGACATCCTGATTCCGGCCGCGCTCGAAGGGCAGATCACCGAGAAGAACGCGTCGAAGATCAGGACGAAGATCGTCGTGGAAGGCGCGAACGGTCCGACGACCACCGCCGCGGACGACATCCTCCACGACAAGGGCATCCTCGTGATCCCGGACGTGGTGGCGAACGCGGGCGGCGTGACGGTCTCGTACTTCGAGTGGGTGCAGGATTTCTCGAGCTTCTTCTGGACCGAGGACGAAATCAACCAGCGGCTCGAACGCGTGATGCGCGAGGCGTTCGCCGCGGTCTGGCAAGTGTCGAGCGAACACAAGGTGTCTGTGCGCACGGCCGCGTTCATCGTCGCCTGTTCGCGGATCCTGATGGCGCGCGAGATGCGCGGTCTTTATCCGTGATCGACTGCGCAGTTTGCGCGCATTGTTTCGCCTTCGTGCGCCGCATGGACGGGCGCGCAAGGCGTTGTTCGCGCCCTTTAAAAAAGCAGGCGGCATCCCGCGCGGAATGCCGCCTGCTTTTGCATGGAAACTACAGTTAGAATGCGCGTCGCAGGGCGTGTGGCGCGGTGGATTCAAATTTTGAGACGTGTGGTTAACAATCATTCTTTCAGAATAATTACCCTGCTAAACTTGCCCCGTTTTCGCCACAGGAGATCGAACAAATGAAGATTAAAAAAGTTGCGCTCACGCTCGCCGCACTGGGTTTTCTCGCCACGGGCGCTTACGCTCAGGATGCCGGCACGCTGAAGAAGATCAAGGACACCGGGGTGATTTCGCTGGGTCACCGCGAATCGTCGATTCCGTTTTCGTACTACGACGACAAGCAGAACGTCGTCGGTTACTCCCATGAATTCGCGCTGAAGGTGGTCGACGCCGTCAAGAAGAAGCTCGGCATGTCCGACCTGAAGGTGAAGCTCACGCCGATCACGTCGCAGAACCGCATTCCGCTCGTGCAGAACGGCACGGTCGATATCGAGTGCGGCTCGACGACGAACAACGCCGAGCGCCAGCAGCAGGTCTCGTTCTCGAACACGATCTTCGTGATCGGCACGCGCCTCATGACCAAGAAGGATTCGGGCGTGAAGGACTGGGCCGACCTGAAGGGCAAGACCGTCGTGACGACCGCGGGCACCACGTCCGAGCGCCTGCTTCGCAAGATGAACCAGGACAAGAACATGGGCATGAACATCATCAGCGCGAAGGATCACGGCGAGTCGTTCCTGACGCTGTCGACCGGCCGCGCCGTGGCGTTCATGATGGACGACGCGCTGCTCGCAGGCGAGCGCGCGAAGTCGAACACGCCGAACGACTTCGTGATCGTCGGCGCGCCGCAGTCGCATGAAGCCTACGGCTGCATGATCCGCAAGAACGATCCGGAGTTCAAGAAGGTCGTCGATGATGCGATCGCGCAGGTCGAAACCTCGGGCGACGCGGACAAGATCTACAAGAAGTGGTTCGAAAGCCCGATTCCGCCGAAGGGCCTGAACCTCAACTTCCCCGAAAGCGACGACATCAAGGCTCTCTTCAAGAGCCCGAATGACAAGGCAATCGACTAACCTGTCCGGGTATCGGGTGAACGGAACGGAAGGAGCGTCGCGCTTCTTCCGTTTTCTTTTGGAGTGAGTCCATGTCTTATCACTGGAACTGGGGCATCCTGCTGAGTCCGGTATCGACCGGGGAGCCCACGACCTACCTTGGCTGGCTGATTTCCGGCTTCTGGGTGACCGTCACGGTGTCGCTCGCCGCGTGGGTGATCGCGCTCGTGATCGGTTCGCTGTTCGGCATCTTGCGCACGGTCCCGAATCGCTTTCTCGCGGGCATCGGCACGGTCTACGTGGCGATCTTCCGCAATATTCCGCTGATCGTGCAGTTCTTCATCTGGTATCTCGTGATTCCGGAACTGCTGCCGCCTTCCATCGGAAACTGGTTCAAGCAACTGCCGCCGACCGCGCAGTTCTTTTCGTCGTCGATCATCTGTCTCGGGCTCTTTACCGGCGCGCGCGTGTGCGAGCAGGTGCGCTCGGGCATCAACGCGCTGCCGCGCGGCCAGCGCGCCGCCGGCCTCGCGATGGGGCTCACGCAGTGGCAGACGTATCGCTATGTGCTGATGCCCGTGGCGTACCGCATCATCGTGCCGCCGCTCACGTCGGAATTCCTCAACGTGTTCAAGAACTCGGCGGTCGCGTCGACCATCGGTCTGCTCGACTTGTCGGCGCAGGCGCGCCAGCTCGTCGACTACACGGCGCAGACGTATGAGTCGTTCATCGCGGTGACGCTCGCCTACATGCTGATCAACCTGATCGTCATGCTCTTGATGCGCTGGGTCGAAGCAAAGACCCGGTTGCCCGGCTACATCGGAGGCAAGTGATGCATCATTTCAACTGGAGTGGCGTCATCGGCGCCTTGCCGACGCTCTGGACCGGCGCGATCATCACGCTGCAGATCACGGTGCTCGCCATCGTCGTGGGTATCGTCTGGGGCACGGTGCTCGCGCTGATGCGGCTCTCGGGCGTCAAGCCGCTCGAATGGTTCGCGAACATCTACGTCACGCTGTTTCGCTCGATTCCGCTCGTGATGGTGCTGCTGTGGTTCTTCCTGATCGTGCCGCAGTTCCTGCAGAATGTGCTCGGGCTCTCGGCCGACATCGACATCCGGCTCGCCTCCGCGATGGTCGCGTTCTCGCTCTTCGAGGCCGCTTATTATTCGGAGATCATTCGCGCGGGCATTCAGTCGGTCTCGCGCGGACAGGTGAACGCGGCGTTCGCGCTCGGCATGACCTACGCGCAGGCGATGAAGCTCGTCGTTTTGCCGCAGGCGTTCCGCGCGATGGTGCCGCTCTTGCTCACGCAGGCCATCGTGCTCTTTCAGGACACGTCGCTCGTCTACGTGATCAGCCTCGCGGACTTCTTCCGCACGGCGACGAACGTGGGCGACCGTGACGGCACGACCGTCGAGATGGTCCTTTTCGCCGGGGCATGCTATTTCGTGGTCTGCGTGCTGGCATCGGCCCTAGTCAAAAGTCTTCAGAAAAAGGTCGCAAGATGATCTCTTTGAAAAATGTTTCCAAGTGGTACGGCCCGTTCCAGGTGCTGACCGACTGCACGACCGAAGTGAAAAAGGGCGAAGTGGTCGTCGTGTGCGGCCCGTCGGGCTCGGGCAAGTCGACGCTAATCAAGACCGTGAACGGCCTGGAGCCGTTCCAGAAGGGCGAGATCACGATCAACGGCCAGTCCGTCGGCGACAAGAAGACGAATCTGTCGAAGCTGCGCTCGAAGGTCGGCATGGTGTTCCAGCACTTCGAACTGTTCCCGCATCTGTCGATCGTGCAGAACCTGACGCTCGCGCAAATCAAGGTGCTCGGCCGCTCGAACGACGAAGCGATGGCGAAGGGGCTGAAGCTCCTGGATCGCGTCGGATTGCGTGCTCACGCCGAGAAGTATCCGGGCCAGTTGTCGGGCGGTCAGCAGCAGCGCGTGGCGATTGCGCGCGCGCTGTCGATGGATCCGATCGCGATGCTCTTCGACGAACCCACCTCCGCGCTCGATCCGGAGATGATCAACGAAGTGCTCGACGTGATGGTCGAACTGGCGCAGGAAGGCATGACGATGATGTGCGTCACGCACGAAATGGGCTTCGCCAAGAAGGTCGCGCATCGCGTGGTCTTCATGGACAAGGGGCTCATCGTGGAAGACGACAAGAAGGAAGAGTTCTTCGCGAACCCGAAGTCGGATCGCGCGAAGGATTTCCTCGCGAAGATCCTGCACTGAGCTTCGTTTCGCTCGCTGCAATGGAAAAACGGCCTCTTGCAAAAGAGGCCGTTTTCTTGTGAGCGTTACTTCGTATTGTCCTGAACGGTGGCGTCGGGCGCGTTCTTCTTCACCGACTCGATGCCGTTGTCACGCGCCGACGCGCTGCTGTAGCTTTCGCTCACGCCGATCACTTCGTGGTTGCCGGCCTTGAGCGTGAACATCGGTTCGCCTTTGGTGTTGTCCTTGCGTTGATAGCGCTCGTCGAGCGGCGCGTTCTTGCGCACGGATTCGATCCCGTGCTCCGCCGACGCGCGCGTCACGTACAACTCGCTTCGCAGGATCGGTTCGCCGTTGCCGGCGCGCAGGTTGAAATAGAACTGCCCGTTGCTCGCTTTGTCGATCACGAATTTTCCTGACATGGCGCTTCCTTTCGCGGTGGATGAAGCTTGAGTCGGAGGGTTCGACGCAACCAGTCGATGCTATTCGATGCCGAGCGCCGTCTCGACCGCCGCGCTCGTTTCGATCTTCAACGCCGATTCCACGCAGACCTTGCAAAGCGGCTCGGCGGCCTTTTTCGCCACCTCTTCCGGCACGGGAATATTCACGGTTTTCTGCAGCGCGCCTTTCTGAAACATCGCGAGATCGCCGGGGGCGAAGCGGGTCCAGATTTCGTTGTCGGTGAGCGGCGAGGTCGCGATCACCGCGACGCGGTCTTCCGGCGTCGTGTACTTCGCGAAGTCGATCGACATGTCGGCGTCGATCAGATGCGCGGTCGAGAACGGCCAGCTGCGCACCAGATAATAGAGATGCGTGGAGCAATGCGAGAAGAGCGCCTGACCGTTCGACATCAGGAAATTGAACACGCCGTACTGCGTGATCTCGCGCGTGAGCGTGGCGAGCGCGTCGAAGAGTTCGTCGAGCGGCGGCTGCGAACCGGGGAACGCTTCGCGCAAGCCTTGCAGCAACGCGCAAAACGCGAGTTCGCTGTCGGTCGTGCCGACCGGCTGGTAGACGCCTCCTAACTGCGGCGCATGGCCTTTCAGGTCGCCGTTGTGCGCGAAGATCCAGTGGCGGCCCCACAGTTCGCGCAAAAACGGGTGGCAGTTTTCGAGCAGGATGTGCCCTTGCGTCGCCTTGCGGATATGCGCGATCGTGTTCTTCGACTTGATCGGATAGCGCTTGACCATCTCCGCGAGCGGCGAGCTGGCCGACGATTGATGGTCGATGAACAGTCGGCATGCCTTGTCTTCGAAGAAGGCGATGCCCCAGCCGTCGGCGTGGTGATCGGTGACGCCGCCGCGCGCCGCGAAACCCGTGAACGAAAACGTCACGTCGGTCGGCTCCGCGCAGTTCATTCCAAGAAGTTGGCACATGTTGCTGGGGCTGCAGGCTGGGTGTTGGAGCGAATTGTTACAATGCTGTCTCACAAGCATATCACCGAGCCCACGCCCGAAAATATCGATCATCCGGCTGCCCGCGGGCATCGTTGCTGATTTTCCACGGCGATTTTTCCCGATATCGCTTCGATGCCGCTCCCGTGCCGCTTCCATCACGCGCCGCGCCGCTATCGATATCGCTGAAGGCTCGTGTCCCGCAAACCGATCGTCTTCGCCGCCAAAACCGCCATGTCCGCTCAACACGCCGCTTCCGAATCGCAGTCTCCCGCCACGCTCACCATCGCGCGCCCCGACGACTGGCATCTGCACGTGCGCGACGGCGCGATGCTCGCCGCCGTCCTGCCGCACACCGCGCGCCAGTTCGGCCGCGCGATCATCATGCCGAACTTGCGCCCGCCGGTGACGACGACGGAAATGGCCGCCGCGTATCGCGAGCGGATTCTGGCCGCGTTGCCGAAGGACGGCCCCGGCGCGCGCTTCGAACCGTTGATGACGCTCTATCTCACCGACAACACGCCGCCCGACGAAATCCGTCGCGCGCGCGAAAGCGGCTTCGTGCACGGCGTGAAGCTGTATCCGGCGGGCGCGACGACCAACTCGGACGCGGGCGTGACCGACCTGGCGAAGTGCGCGAAGACGCTCGAAGCGATGCAGGAAACCGGCATGCCGCTTCTCGTGCACGGCGAAGTGACCGACCCCGCGATCGACTTGTTCGATCGCGAGAAGGTCTTCATCGACCGCGTGATGACGCCGTTGCGCCGCGATTTTCCGGCGCTGAAGGTGGTGTTCGAGCACATCACGACGAAAGACGCCGCCGAGTACGTGCGCGACGCGAGCGGCCCGGACGGCACCCTCGGCGCGACGATCACCGCGCATCACCTGCTGTACAACCGCAACGCGATTTTTCTCGGCGGGATTCGTCCGCACTATTACTGCCTGCCCGTGTTGAAGCGCGAGACGCATCGCGTGGCGCTCGTCGAAGCGGCGATCTCGGGTAATCCGCGCTTTTTCCTCGGCACCGACAGCGCGCCGCATCCGAAGGGCTTGAAGGAGCACGCGTGCGGCTGCGCGGGTTGCTATACGGCGCTGCATGCGCTGGAGCTCTACACCGAAGCCTTCGATCAGGCCGGCGCGCTCGACAAGCTGGAAGGTTTCGCGAGCTTTTACGGCCCCGATTTCTATCGTCTGCCGCGCAGCACCGAGACGGTGACGCTGCGTCGCGAATCGTGGACGCTGCCGGCCCAGTTCGCCGCCGGCGACACGGAAGTCGTGCCGCTGCGCGGCGGCGAGTCGATCGGCTGGCGGCAGGTTTAAGCGCTTGTGGATCGTTCGGGCATGCAGGAAACCGCCGCAGATCCATACACGGCGTTTGCGCGCGTCGACTGGAGCCAGCCGTGGCTTGCGCCGCTCGCCGAGCGGGGCGCGCGTTGGCAGACAGCGGCGCTTATCGACTACGCCACCTATCTAAGCGCGCTCAACGTCGACGCACGCCGCGCCGCGCTTTCGACTGGCCGCGGCAAGGCGCTGTCGTTCATCGCACAGGACGATCTGCCGCCGGGCGCGTCCTACGAAGGACACATTGCCGCGACCGGTTGCGTCCCGACGCGCCACAATCTGCACGATTTCTTCAACGCGTCGATGTGGTTCCAGTATCCGCGGATCAAGGCGGCGTTGAATGCGCTGCAAGCCGGGGAAATCGACGCGCTCGGCATCGGACCGACGCGCGGCGGGCTGCGCGACGCGCTCACGCTCTTCGACGAAAACGCGGTGCTTTTTGCGTCATGTGACGCGGGTGTGTCGGAAGCGCTGCGCGGGTTCGACTGGCAGTCGCTCTTCGTGAACGGCCGCGACGCGTGGGGCGAACGCTGCGAATCGCGCGTTTTCGGCCACGCGCTGCTGGAAAAGCTGGTCGGGCCGTACAAGGCGTGCACGGGCCACGCGTGGATCGTCGAAGTGCCGCCCGCCTATTTCTCCGCCGACGAAGCGCAACGTCGCGCGCTGCTCGACGAGCGCATCGCGGACAGGCTGCTCGCCACGCCGCCGACAAGCCGCGATTTCGCGCCGCTGCCCGTTCTGGGCGTGCCGGGCTGGTGGCCGGCGAACGAATCGACGGCGTTCTACGACGATGTCTCGGTATTCCGCCCCGGCCGGCGCCACCGGTGAACCGCGCGTTCGCGACGGGTCGGCTTCCACCCCATGTTAAAATTCGTGCAGCAAAGCAGGCCAGGCAGTCGCGGCTTTTCCGGTTTCGGCCGGGAAGGGCGAGGAAAGTCCGGACTCCACAGGGCAGGGTGATGGCTAACGGCCATCCGTGGCGACACGCGGAACAGGGCAACAGAAAGCAAACCGCCGATGGCCCGATGCAAATCGGGATCAGGTAAGGGTGAAACGGTGCGGTAAGAGCGCACCGCGGCTGTCGCGAGACAGACCGGCACGGTAACCTCCACCCGGAGCAATTCCAAGTAGGCAGGCGCGCATCTTCGGGATGCAGGACGGGGCCCCCGTTTCGTCTGCGGGTAGGAAGCTTGAACGCGTCAGCAATGGCGCGTCTAGAGGAATGACTGCCACGCACAGCGCGTCTTCGGATGCGCTGCGTGCACAGAATCCGGCTTATCGGCCTGCTTTGCCTTCGCTCAAAGTCAAAAAGCCGGCGTCAGTGATGACGCCGGCTTTTTGCATCTGGCCTGCTTCGCTGCGATCAGATCGCGACGATATCGAACGAATGAGTCAATTCGGCCGACTTCGCGAGCATGATCGACGCCGAGCAGTATTTGTCGTGCGACAGGTTGATCGCCCGCTCGACGGTCGCCGGATTCAGGTTCTTGCCCGTCACCGTGAAGTGGAAGTGGATCTTCGTGAAGACCTTCGGGTCTTCGCTCGCGCGCTCGGCCTTGAGCGTGACCGAGCATCCGGCGACTTCCTGACGGCTCTTCTTCAGGATCATGACGACGTCGTAGGCCGTGCAGCCGCCCGTGCCGAGCAGCACCATTTCCATCGGACGCGGGGCCAGGTTGCGGCCGCCGCCGTCGGGT
Organism: Caballeronia sp. LZ024; assembly: GCF_031451455.1. NCBI lineage: Bacteria > Pseudomonadati > Pseudomonadota > Betaproteobacteria > Burkholderiales > Burkholderiaceae > Caballeronia > Caballeronia sp. LZ024. Next base: position 411,191 of record NZ_JARUXL010000001.1, read on the forward strand.
GCGCCGTCCATCGTGACGAGGTGGCCGCTGCCGGTTTCGGCTGCGAACGCCATGCCATCCTGTCCCATCCAGCTTACTTTGCATTCCATGCTCAGGCTCCAGCGCAACTCAAGACGTTGTTTTACAAAACTACATTGTAACGGGTCGGTCGTTTCCGGCACGCCGCCGATAAGCGCATATACGGGTTGACGGCGCGGATATCAACCGTGCGGTATGAGCAGCGTGGAGCGGCTCGTCAGACTGAACAGGTCCTCTAATGCGTCGATCTGCTTGGACGAGCAGCGTGGAGCGAATCTAGTTGGTTGTTTTAAAAAGGAAAACAATCGCTGTCACGCATATGTCACGAATTTCGAATTATGAAATCAGCTCTCACCATGCAAAATTTCTTGCTTTACAGTAACCGCCTGCCTATACTCGGCTCATTGGTTGTCGCAGTTCGACATCTCTACCGCGTCTCCTCCACTCCTCCTTTGGTGGATTAAGCCCGAGCCTCAGCTGCCCGGGCTTTTTTTCGCCTTTTCCCTCGCGCACGCAGCGCATTCGAGCAAGCTTTGACTCGATACCAGAAAACCCCTTATAATTCAAAGTTCTCTTCGCACCATGCCCGCGGAGGGAGCTCAGGGAGAGCCTGCACGCGCCTCGATGCGCAACATTCATACAAGCGGGACATCAAGGGCACAGTTATTTTTTTGGATCGATCATGAAGACGTTTTCCGCAAAAGCCCATGAGGTGACGCGTGAATGGTACGTGATTGACGCGACGGATAAGGTTCTCGGCCGTGTCGCCAGCGAAGTGGCACGCCGTCTTCGCGGCAAGCACAAACCCGAGTTCACCCCGCACGTCGACACTGGTGATTTCATCATCATCATCAACGCCGGCAAGCTGAAGGTCACGGGCAACAAGACCACGGACAAGAAGTACTACCGTCACTCGGGTTACCCGGGCGGCATCTACGAAACGACGTTTGGCAAGATGCAAGAACGCTTCCCGGGCCGCGCGCTCGAGAAGGCCGTGAAGGGCATGCTGCCGAAGGGTCCGCTCGGCTACGCGATGATCAAGAAGCTGAAGGTCTACGCCGACGCAACGCATCCGCATACGGCTCAACAGCCTAAAGCGCTCGAGATCTAAGGGGAGCCCACATGATCGGTAACTGGAACTACGGTACGGGCCGCCGCAAGAGCGCCGTCGCACGTGTCTTCATCAAGGCAGGCAAGGGCGACATCGTTGTCAACGGCAAGCCCATCGCTGATTACTTCTCGCGCGAAACGTCGCTGATGATCGTGCGTCAGCCGCTGGAACTCACGAACCACGCTGTCACGTTCGACATCAAGGTCAACGTGTCGGGCGGCGGCGAAACGGGTCAGGCCGGCGCGGTTCGCCACGGCATCACTCGCGCGCTGATGGACTACGACTTGACGCTGAAGTCGCAACTGTCGAACGCTGGCTTCGTCACGCGTGATGCGCGTGAAGTGGAACGTAAGAAGGTCGGTTTCCACAAGGCACGCCGCAGGAAGCAATTCTCGAAGCGTTAAGCCGTATCTGCGCGTTTCGCTTTGCTGGTCGAAAGCGAACCTGCTGCGAAAAGCCGCCGGCGTCATGCGCCTGGCGGCTTTTTTCATTGGAGCGGGCGATTCGGCGACTGTGCATATAGCCCATTGATTACATGGACTTCCAGCACAATATTGAGATCAGCCCTACAATGACGGATAGAAGCTTTTTTGGAGAGTTCGAATGAACGCTGTCACCGACACCCCCACGACCGAAATGCCGTTGCCGTTCGTCTTCACCGACGCCGCCGCCGACAAGGTCAAGCAACTGATCGACGAAGAAGGCAATCCGGAGCTGAAGCTGCGCGTGTTCGTGCAGGGCGGCGGCTGTTCGGGTTTCCAGTATGGTTTCACGTTCGACGAAGCTGTCAACGAAGACGATACCGTGATGGACAAGAGCGGCGTGCAACTCCTGATCGACTCGATGAGCTACCAGTATCTGGTCGGCGCCGAGATCGACTATAAGGACGACCTCAACGGCGCGCAGTTCGTGATCAAGAACCCGAACGCGACGACGACCTGCGGCTGCGGCTCGTCCTTCTCGGTGTGATCGTTCCGCGCTGGACGCGGTAGAGAAAACGGAGCCTCTGGGCTCCGTTTTTTATTGCGCCGATGAAACCGAAGCCGCTTCAATGCGGATAAATCGCGCCCAGCACGCGATCGCCGGAAGCGCCGGTCACGGCCGCGAGATTACCGGGCTCGCGCGCGACGCATCGCATCGCGAGCCACGCGAAAGCGAGGGCTTCGACCTGCTGCGGCGGCACGCCGAGCGCTTCGGTCGTCATCACCGGCACGCCCGGCACGCCGACCTCTTCCAGCGCCTGCTGGATCGCGCTCATCAGCACGGAATTGCGTGCGCCGCCGCCGCAGACGTAGACGGCGCGCGTGTCGGGCGCATGCCGCTGAATCTCGCGAGTGACGCTCACCGCCGTCAGCGCGACGAGTGTCGCCTGCACGTCGGCGGGTGCGACGCCCGCGAACGCCGCCAGCTTCGCATCGAGCCAAGGCGGATTGAACAGATCGCGCCCGGTGCTCTTGGGCGGCAATTGCCCGAAGAACGGTTCGTCGAGCAACGCGTTCAGAAGCGGGCGGTTCACCTCGCCCTGCGCCGCGAAATGACCGCCTTCGTCGTAGGGCTTTTGCAGATGCCGGTGCGCCCATTCGTCAAGCAGCGCGTTTGCCGGTCCGCAATCGAAGCCGCGCACCGAGCCATCCGCCGACAGAATCGTGATATTGCTGATGCCGCCGAGATTGCAGACGACGCGTGTCTCGCCCTTCGCGCCGAACACCGTCGCGTGGAACGCCGGCACGAGCGGCGCGCCCTGGCCGCCCGCGGCGACATCGCGGCGCCGAAAATCGGCGATTACGTCGATGTTTGTCATTTCGGCGAGTAGCGCGGGATTGTTGATCTGCGTGGTGTAGCCCTTCTCCGGCCGATGCCGCACCGTCTGTCCGTGCACGCCGATCGCGCGCACTTTCGTCGCCGAGCAGTTGCTCATGCTCTGCAGTTCGTGGCAACAGACGGCGTAGCGCGTCGCGAGCGCGTTCGCACAGAGCGCCGCGCGTTCGATTTCGTTCTCGCCGGGCGCCTGCAGCGCGAACAGCGCGTCGCGCAGGCCTTGCGAAAAGCTCACGTGCGCTTCGCCCAATACGACCGGAGGCTTGCCGGTCACGAACTGGACGGCCACGCCGTCGACGCCGTCCATGCTCGTGCCGGACATCAGACCGAAATAAACGCCGTCCGCCTTGCCCGCTTCGATTGCCTCGGGTTTTCGTCCCACGCTCGTCTCCTGTCTGGTCCCATGCACATAGTTGCGGCCGATGCCGGTTTCGTCGATCAAGCGCGATTATCCGCGCATCGGGGCGAATCGTTAAGGTGCGTCAGAATTGGCCGAGTACCTCGTTATGCGCGTGCCACGGGCAAAAACGGGGCGAAGCGTGGCGTCATCGCGTAAAATCCTTTGCCTGAACAAGCAGTTGCATTCACTTTACGCAATTGCCTTGCAGCATCATCTGCCAGCGTCGGCCAATCGGCTTTCATGCCGGATCGCCCGGCCGGGCCGCGAGACGGCCTTCGAACCATTTTCATTTCACAAGTCGCGAGCATGACCACTGACTCCACCGCATCCTCCGCGCCCGCGGCGCAAGCTTTCCCCATCACCGACGACGTCCGCGCTGCGCTCGCGATCGCCAAACGCGGTTGCGACGAACTGCTGATCGAAGACGAATTCGCGCAGAAGCTCGCGCGAAGCGCCGCGACGGGCAAGCCGCTGCGCATCAAGCTCGGCCTCGATCCGACCGCGCCGGACATCCACATCGGCCATACGGTCGTGCTGAACAAGATGCGGCAGTTGCAGGATCTCGGGCACACGGTGATCTTCCTGATCGGCGATTTCACTTCGCTGATCGGCGATCCGTCGGGCCGCAACGCGACGCGCCCGCCGCTCACGCGCGAGCAGATCGAAGCGAATGCGAGGACGTATTTCGATCAGGCGTCGCTCGTGCTCGACCGCGAGAAGACCGAGATTCGCTACAACAGCGAATGGTCGATGCCGCTCGGCGCCGACGGCATGATCAAGCTCGCGTCGCGCTACACGGTCGCGCGCATTCTGGAACGCGAGGACTTCACGCGGCGCTTTCAGGGCGGCGTGCCGATTTCGATCCACGAATTCCTGTATCCGCTGATGCAGGGCTACGACTCGGTCGCGTTGAACGCCGACCTCGAACTCGGCGGCACGGACCAGAAGTTCAACCTGCTGGTCGGTCGTGAATTGCAGAAGCAGTACGGTCAGGAACAGCAGTGCATCCTGACGATGCCGCTGCTCGAAGGGCTCGATGGCGTCGAAAAGATGTCGAAGTCGAAGAACAACTACATCGGCATTAGCGAAAAACCCGCCGACATGTTCGGCAAGCTGATGAGCATCTCCGACACGCTGATGTGGCGTTACTTCGAGCTGCTGTCGTTTCGCAGCATCGAAGAAATCGCGCGCTTTAAAAAGGAAGCGGAAGAAGGGCGCAATCCGCGCGATTTCAAGGTGATGCTCGGCCAGGAAATCGTGACGCGCTTCCATTCGGCCGCCGATGCGGAACTCGCGCTCGACGACTTCAACCGTCGCGCGAAGGGCGGCGTGCCGGACGATATTGCGTCGGTGACGCTCGCGGGCGCGCCGGTCGCGATCGGCCAGTTGCTGAAGCAGGCGGGACTCGTGCCGTCGACGAGCGAGGCGTTGCGCAACATCGAGCAGGGCGGCGTGAAGATCGACGGTGCGACGGTTTCCGACAAGGGCCTGAAAGTCGAAGCGGGTGAATTCGTTGTGCAGGTCGGCAAGCGCCGCTTCGCGCGCGTCACGCTGACGGCGTAAGCGGTGATCGCGCTGATCCAGCGGGTTCGGCGCGCGGAAGTGCGCGTCGGCGAGCGCGTGACGGGCGCGATCGACGCGGGCCTGCTCGCGCTCGTGTGCGCCGAACGCGGCGATACCGAAGCGGTCGCCAATAAACTGCTCGCGAAGATGCTCGCGTATCGCGTATTCAGCGACGCGGCGGGCAAGATGAATCTGTCGGTGCAGAACGTCAATGGCGGCGTCCTGCTCGTCTCGCAATTCACGCTCGCTGCCGATACGTCGAGCGGCCTGCGTCCGAGCTTCACGCCCGCGGCGCCGCCCGACGAAGGCAAGCGGCTCTTCGACTACTACGTGTCGAAGGCGCGCGCGAACCATCCGGTCGTCGAGACGGGCGAATTCGGCGCCGACATGCAGGTGTCGCTCGTGAACGACGGGCCGGTCACGTTCTGGCTGCAAGTGCGCCCGTGATCGTCGACCATCGATAACCCAATCCAGGCGCTCATGACCACGCAAATCCTCTTTATCCGGCACGGCGAAACCGACTGGAACAGCATCAAGCGCATTCAGGGCCACATTGACATTCCGCTCAATGCGCACGGTTTGATGCAAGCCGGGCAACTCGCGGCGCGCATCGTGCGCGATGTGAAGGCGGGCGCGCGGCTGGATGCGGTCTATTCGAGCGACCTGCAACGCGCGCAGCAGACCGCGCGCCCTTTCGCCGACGCGCTCGGCTTGCCGCTGCACTTAAGCGAAGGATTGCGCGAGCGCTGGTACGGCGCGTTCCAGGGCCACGACAGCGACGAGATCAGCCAGAAGTTTCCCGACGAATACGCCGAATGGCAGACGCGCGATCCCGGCTTTGCGCCGCCGGGCGGCGAGTCGCAGCGCGCCTTCTATCATCGCGTGCTGCATGCGGTCGAGCCGATCGTGGCGGCGCATCCGGGCGGGCGCGTCGCGTGCGTCGCGCATGGCGGCGTGCTCGATTGTGTCTACCGGTTCGCGATGCGCGTGGCGCTCCAGGAGCCGCGCAAGTGGCCGCTGCTCAATTGCAGCATCAATATCGCGGATTTCGAACCCGGTACGGCGTCGGTCGTGGCGTGGGGTGACATCGCGCATCTATCCACGGATACCAGCGACGACGGCCTCCGGAAGACCGCCTAGCCGTTCGTGTCCCACAGATCGCGGACCGGGCCTGCATCGGGCGCGGCGAGACCGAAGTGGCGATACGTCAGCAACGTGGCGACGCGTCCGCGCGGCGTGCGTTGCAGGAAGCCCTGCTGAATCAGATACGGTTCGAGCACATCTTCGATGGTGTCGCGCTCCTCGCCGATCGCCGCCGCGAGATTGTCGACGCCCACCGGACCGCCGTCGAACTTGTGCAGGATTGCTTCCAGCAGCTTGCGGTCCATCAGGTCGAAGCCGACCGGATCGACGTCGAGCATTTTCAATGCGGCGTCCGCCACCGGCGCGGTGATGTTGCCGTCCGCCTTCACTTCGGCGAAGTCGCGCACCCGGCGCAACAGCCGGTTCGCGATCCGCGGCGTGCCGCGCGAACGCTTCGCGATTTCGAGCGCGCCTTCGGGCACGATCTCCGCCTTCAAAAGCGATGCCGAACGCATGACGATGCGCGCCAGTTCGCTCGCGTTATAAAACTCGAGCCGCGACACGATGCCGAAGCGGTCGCGCAGCGGATTGGTCAGCATGCCCGCGCGCGTCGTGGCGCCGACCAGCGTGAACGGCTGCAAATCGAGCTTGACGCTGCGCGCGGCCGGCCCTTCGCCGATCATGATGTCGATCTGATAATCCTCGAGTGCCGGATACAGAATTTCTTCGACGACCGGCGACAGCCGGTGAATCTCGTCGATGAACAGCACGTCGTTTGCTTCGAGATTGGTCAGGAGCGCCGCGAGGTCGCCGGCGCGTTCCAGCACCGGACCCGACGTCTGCCGCAAGTTCACGCCCATTTCGCGTGCGATGATGTGCGCGAGCGTCGTCTTGCCGAGGCCCGGCGGGCCGAACAGAAGCACGTGGTCGAGCGCTTCGGAACGGCGTTTCGCCGCTTCGATGAAAATTTCGAGCTGGCCGCGCACCTTCTCCTGACCGACGTATTCGTCGAGCTGGCGCGGACGCAGCGCGCGCTCGAACGCTTCCTCGTTCGGCGAGACGGGCGTGGCCGAAATGATGCGTTCGGCGGCGAGTTTGTCGGTTTCGATCATGCTTCGATTGTACAGCGTGCCCGTTGCACGCAAAGCTGGCCGAACGGCCTAGTGTCGCGGCGCGCGCGGCCGTGCGAAGCTGTGCGTTCTAGCTCTTCGACAGCGCCTTCAACGCGAGCTTGATGCCTTCCGACACGCCCGTGCCGGCGGGCACGTTCTTCACCGCCGCGAGCGCTTCCTTCTCGGAGTAACCCAATGCCAGCAATGCGTTCAGAATGTCGCCCGCGTGATCCGACGCCGATACCGCGCCCGCCGCCGCGCCCAGTTCGGCGCCGAGCTTGCCTTTGAGTTCGAGCAAGAGCCGCTCGGCCGTCTTCTTGCCGATGCCCGGCGTGCGCGTGAGGCGCGCGGCGTCTTGCAACGTCACCGCCTGCGCGAGTTCCTGCACGCTCATGCCCGACAGCACGGCGAGCGCCATGCGCGCGCCGATGCCGCTGATCTTGAGCAACTCGCGAAACGTGTTGCGCTCCTCTTGCGTGCCGAAGCCGTAGAGCAGATGCGCGTCCTCGCGCACGATCAGTTGCGTGAGCAGCGCGACCTTTTCGCCGGTATGCGGCAGGTTATAGAACGTGCTCATCGGCACGGCGAGTTCGTAGCCGACGCCGTTGCAGTCGACGATGAGGTGCGGCGGGTTTTTTTCCAGCAGAACGCCGGCGATGCGACCGATCATGGTGAGAGATTCGAAGTGGAGTTATCCGACGAGACGGCCGCGCCGCACGCGCAAGCCTTTCTTCGCGAGCGACGGCGCGATGCCGCCGAGCGTCGCGAGCGCGCCGCCGCCGTGCGCGTGACAGATCGCCATGCCGAGGGCGTCGGCGGCGTCGGTGCTGGGAACGCCCGAGAGGCTCAAAAGGCGCACGACCATCTGTTGCATCTGTTCCTTCGTCGCGCGCCCGTAGCCGACGACCGCCTGCTTCAGTTGCAGCGCCGTGTATTCGGCGACCGGCACGCCGCTCGCGACCAGCCCGCAGATCGCGGCGCCGCGCGCCTGGCCGAGCAGCAGCGTGGATTGCGGATTGACGTTGACGAAGACTTTTTCGATCGCCGACTGGTCGGGATTGTGTTGCCTGACGAGCGTCGAAATGCCTTCGAAGATCGTGTTCAGGCGCGACGGCAGGTCGGCATCGGCGGTCTTGATGATGCCGCTCGTCACGTAGGTCAGCGTGTGGCCGGTTTGATCGATGACGCCAAAGCCGGTGACGCGCAGGCCCGGATCTATGCCGAGGATTCGCATGGGCTCGCTGGTGTTCGGTTGTCACGCACGGCGGTTCTCTTTTTGGAGTCGGACACGAACGTATTGTCGGTGTCGCGCGCGATTGCGGCAACGCCGGCGACCGTCGCGCGGCGGCGCACCAGCAGGCGCCACGCGTCGGTCATGCGTGGCTTAGTGCCGGAAGTGGCGCGTGCCGGTCAGGATCATCGCGACGTTGTGCTCGTCCGCGGCGGCGACCACTTCGTCGTCGCGCATCGAGCCGCCCGGCTGGATCACGCACGTCGCGCCCGCGTTCACCACCACGTCGAGGCCGTCGCGGAACGGGAAGAACGCGTCCGACGCGACCGCCGAGCCCGTCAGCGTGAGACCGGCGTTCTGCGCCTTGATGCTCGCGATGCGCGCCGAATCCACGCGGCTCATCTGACCCGCGCCGACGCCGAGCGTCATGCCGTTGCCGCAGAACACGATCGCATTCGACTTCACGTACTTCGCCACGCGCCAAGCGAACATCAGGTCGTCCATTTCCTTGGGCGTCGGATGGCGCTTCGTCACGACGCGCAATTCATGCGGCTGCACGTTCTTCGAATCGAGCGACTGCACGAGCAGCCCGCCGCCGACGCGCTTCAGGTCGAACGCGTTGTGGCCGTCGCCCGTCGCGATCTGCAAGAGGCGCACGTTCTGCTTTGCCGCGAACACGGCCTTAGCGGCAGCGCTGAACGAAGGCGCGAGCAGCACTTCGACGAACTGCTTCACCACGGCCTGCGCCGCGGCTTCGTCGACTTCGCGATTGAACGCGATGATGCCGCCGAACGCGGAAGTCGGATCGGTCTGGAACGCCTTCGAATACGCTTCGTGCGCGCTCGCGCCGACTGCCACGCCGCACGGATTCGCGTGCTTGATGATGACGCACGCGGGCGCGTCGAAGGTCTTCACGCATTCCCAAGCGGCATCGGAATCGGCGATGTTGTTGTACGACAGTTCCTTGCCCTGCAACTGCTTGTAGTTCGCGAGCGCGCCCGCCGGCGCGGTGAGATCGCGATAGAACGCCGCGCTCTGATGCGGATTTTCGCCGTAGCGCAGGTCCTGCACCTTCTCGAACGCGAGATTAAACGTCGACGGATACGTGTTGCGGTCCGCGTGACGCAGTTCTTCGGTCAGGCTCGTCAGATAGTTCGTGATCGCGCCGTCGTATTGCGCCGTGTGTGCGAACACCTTTGTCGCGAGCTTGAAATTGGTCGCGTAGCCGACCGCGTTGCCGTTCGCGCGCATTTCGTCGAGCACCGTGGCGTAGTCGGCGGGATCGACCACGACCGTCACGTCGCGATGATTCTTCGCCGCCGAGCGCAGCATCGTCGGGCCGCCGATGTCGATGTTCTCGATCGCGTCTTCCAGCGAGCACTCCGCCTTCGATACCGTCTGCACGAACGGATACAGGTTCACGACGAGCAGGTCGATCGTCGGAATGTCGTGCGCCTCCAGCGCGGCCATGTGTTCGGGCAAGTCGCGCCGCGCCAGGATGCCGCCGTGCACCTTCGGATGCAGCGTCTTCACGCGGCCGTCGAGCATTTCCGGGAAGCCGGTGTAGTCGGCGACTTCCGTGACGGGCAGACCCGAGTCGGCGAGCAGTTTCGCCGTGCCGCCGGTCGACAGGATCTTGACGCCGAGATCCGACAGCGATTTCGCAAAATCGACGATGCCGGATTTATCGGAGACGGAGATGAGCGCTTGCTTGATCATGATGAAGGCTGAAACCGAAGTAGGCGAAGTGGAAATGCGGGGCGGACCGTCGCGACGGCCCCGGAGAATCAAATCAGTCCGTGCTGTTGCAGCTTCTTGCGCAGCGTATTGCGGTTGATGCCGAGATACTCGGCCGCGAGCGACTGGTTGCCGCCCGCCTGCTCGAGCACGACTTCGAGCAGCGGTTTTTCGACGCACGAAATCACCATGTCGTAGACGTCGTGCGGATTCGAGCCGTCCAGGTCCTGGAAATAATTGTCCAGGCTCTGGCGGACGCATTGTTCGATGTTGTTTCTGCTCATGCGGCTAGTCGGTCTGTGTTGTTTTGCCCGTCGCACGATGGCTCTTCGGCGCCTGCTTCCGGGTCGGCTGCGTCGTCCACGTAGACGAGCCGGTCGGACAATGCCTTCTGGGCGTCGAAAAATTCATTGACGGCGAGCAGTTGTTCTCGTGTGGTGTCCAGCGTGTTCATGCGATGCCGGAACGTGCTGGCGCCAGAAAGGCCGCGAGTGTACCAGCCGATGTGCTTGCGCGCAGTCCGTACGCCGGTGAATTCCCCGTAGAACGCGTAGTGATCTTCGAGGTGCTCGTTCATCACCTGCTGGATCTCGTCGATGCGCGGCGGCAGGAGGCGCTCGCCCGTCAAAAGGAAATGCTCGATCTCGCGAAAGAGCCACGGACGGCCCTGCGCCGCGCGGCCGATCATGATGGCGTCGGCGCCGGTGGCGGCGAGCACGTCGCGCGCCTTTTCGGGCGTGCCGATGTCGCCGTTCGCGACCACCGGAATCGCAACCGCCGCTTTCACCGCCGCGATGGTCTCGTACTCCGCAGAGCCCTTATACAGATCGGCGCGGGTGCGGCCGTGCACGGTCAGCATCGCGATGCCGGCGTTTTCCGCGATCCGCGCGATGGTCAGCGCGTTCTTGTTCTCGCGATCCCAGCCGGTGCGGATTTTCAGCGTGACGGGTACGGCGTCCGGGCCGATGCCGACCGCCTGCACCACGGCCTCGACGATCCGCGCGACGAGCGGCTCGTTTTGCAGCAGCGCCGAGCCGGCCGCGACGTTGCAGACCTTTTTCGCGGGACAGCCCATGTTGATGTCGATGATCTGTGCGCCGTTCGCTACGTTGTGACGCGCGGCCTCGGCGAGCATCCGCGGATCGGCGCCCGCGATCTGCACGGAGATCGGCTCGACTTCGCCCGCGTGGTTCGCGCGGCGCATCGTCTTTTCGCTTTTCCAAAGTTGCGCGTTCGACGCAACCATCTCCGACACCGCGTAGCCCGCGCCCATGCGCTTGCACAACTGCCGGAACGGGCGGTCGGTGACGCCCGCCATCGGGGCGACGAAGAGATTGTTGCGAAGAACGTGGGAACCGATGCTGGGCATGAACGCGAGCCGCGCCCGCATGACACGGCGGACGCAATAATGCTGTAGGAAAACGCGTATTTTAGCGCGAACGGCTTGCTGAATTTAAGTGCAATCGACTGCAAGTCGTTAAATCTTCTATGAAAGTCGGGACCTTCATTGAGGATAAGTGGCGCTTGCGGGCCCGGATGGCCGAGCCCGCGACGTGCGCGCGACTTAGCGCCGCTGTCCGAACATCATCTGGCGCGCGAGTGCGGTCTTCACCGGCGGCACGAATTCCAGCGCGGTGAGCGCGAGGCCGCGCAGCGCGGCGAGCGGCGGGAAGTCGACCGTGAAGAGGCGCGCGAGCGTGTCGGTTGCGCCGATCGTCAGGCGCCGGTCGAGTGCGCGCGCCTTCGCGAAGTGCGCGAGCGCGAGCGCGGTGGCGCCGTAGGCGGAAAGCGCGTTGCACAGTGCGTGCGCGTCGCGCAGGCCGAGGTTCAGACCCTGTCCCGCGACCGGATGCAGCGTCTGCGCCGCGTTGCCGATCGCGACCGTGCGCCGGTCCACGAGCGCGTGCAGCGCGTTCAGGCCGAGCGGGAAGGCGGCGCGGCCCGCGATGCGTGTGAAGCGCCCCATGCGTTCGCCGAACGCGGCGCCGAGTTCCGCGAGAAAGGCTTCGTCGGGCAACGCCGCGCGGCGCGCGGCCTCGTCCGGCGTGCAGCACCAGACGAGCGAGTAGTCCGCGTGACGCGCGCCGCCGCTTGGCAGCAACGCGATCGGGCCTTCGGGCGTGAAGCGTTCCCACGCGACATTCGGATGCGGCGCGGACACGCTCACCGTGCCGACGATCGCCGTCTGGCCGTAGTCGCGCGCGTGTTCGCGCGTGTCCTGATACAGCCCGCCTTCCGCATTCACCAGCACGCGCGCGCGGATCGTCCGTTCGCCGCTCGCGGATTGGACCGGCAGCGTGACGCCTTCGTGATCCTGGATCGGCCGGAGCGCGGTCGTTTCGGTGAGCCAGTGCACGCCGGTCGCGCGCACGCCGTTCGCGAGCGCGCCGACGAGCGATCCGTAGCGCACGACATAGCCGAGTTCGGGCAGTTCGTGCTCGTCGTGCTCGATGAGCGTGCGCCCGAAGTGGCCGCGCTGCGAGACGTGGATGCGGCGGATCGGCGTGGCGTCGGCGGAAAAGCCGAGCGGTTCGAGCATCGTGCGGCTGCCGTGCGACAGCGCGAGCGAACGCGGATCGCCCGACGCCGCCTCGGGCGTGCGCGCGTCGACGAGCGCGACCGACAGCCGCGAGGTCGCGCTGCGCCGCGCGAGCCAGCCTGCGAGCGCGAGCCCGACCGGCCCCGCGCCGACGATCGCGATGTCGTAATCGTAGTGGGCGATGTCGCTCATGTGCGCCTCATCAGTGCTTCGATTTCATCGGCGGCGACGGGCACGTCGCGTGTCAGCAACTCGCAGCCCGTGGCCGTGACGATGGCGTCGTCCTCGATGCGAATGCCGATGTTCCAGTAACGCTCCGGCACGCCCTCGGCCGCGCGCACGTAGAGGCCCGGCTCGATCGTCAGCGCCATGCCCGGCTCGAGCGTGCGCCACGGCCGCGCGCCCGCTTCGTCGAGCGGGCCGTCGTGATCGCGATAGTTGCCGGCGTCGTGCACGTCCATGCCGATCCAGTGGCCCGTGCGGTGCATGTAGAAAGGCGCGTAGGCGCGCTGCGCGATCACGTCGTCGACGGTGGCGAACTGCGTCTTGTCGACGATGCCCGTGTCGAGCAATCCCTGCGACAGCACGCGCAACGCGGCCTGATGCGGCGCGTCGAAGCTCACGCCCGCGCGCGTCGCGTCGACGGCGGCGGCCTGCGCCGCGAGCACGATGTCGTAAAGCTCGCGCTGCGCGGACGTAAAGCGGCCGCTCGCCGGGAAAGTGCGGGTGATATCGGACGCGTAGCCGTCGAGTTCGCAGGCGGCGTCGATCAGGATCAGGTCGCCTTCCTGAACGACCGTGTTGCCCGCCGGGTAGTGCAGCACGCAGGCGTTCGCCCCCGCCGCGACGATCGATCCGTAAGCCGGCGCCTGCGCGCCATGCCGGCGGAACGTGTAGAGCAGTTCGGCTTCGATTTCGTACTCGCGCATGCCGGGACGGCAGGACTGCATGGCGCGACGGTGCGCTTCGGCGGAAATCGATGCCGCGCGCCGCATGATCGCGACTTCGTGCGCGTCCTTGACGAGGCGCATTTCGTCGAGGAGCGGCAGCAGGTCGTGCGCGGACGACGGCGCGCGCACGCCGATGCGGCTTTGCGCACGCACGGCGGCGAGCCAGCCGCGCACTTTCTCGTCGAGCGACGCAGAGGCGCCGAGCGCATAGTGCAGCGCGGGCGACTCCGCGATCAGGCGCGGCATGTGTTCGTCGAGCGAATCGATGGGGAACGCGGCGTCGAAGCCGAACGCTTCGCGCGCGCCTTCCGGGCCGAAGCGAAAGCCTTCCCACGTCTCGCGCTCGACGTTCTTTTCGCGGCAGAAGAGGATCGACGAAGGCTCGCCGTCCTTGGCGCCTGCGTCGAGGACGAGCGTCGCTTCGGGTTCGGCGAAGCCCGTCAGGTAGTAGAAATAGCTGTCGTGGCGGAACGGATAGTCGGTGTCGCGGTTGCGCATGACTTCCGGCGCGGTCGGCACGATGGCGACGCCGCCGCCCGCTGCCGCGAGCGCTGCAAGAACGCGGGCGCGGCGGGCGCGGTAGACGTCGATGGCGGATTCGGTCTGAGGGTTCATGAAGCGATTGTAGCGCCCGCCTGAATCGTTCGCGGGCGCCGCCGCGTCATTCCTCGCGAGGCGCGTCCGGACTCGCCGGACGATTGCGCACGCTGCCCGCGATCAGGTCGAAGCGGAACAGGCGGCATTCGAGCGCGCCGTTGAAAAGCGGCGTTTTCGTCGATTCGCGCAGGCGCATGAGACCCGGGAGCTTGCGGTCCGAAGTCAGCACGTAGGCGCGCCAGCCCGGAAAGCGCTGCTTCAACGCGTTGCCGAAGGAAATGAAGAACTCCGTGTCGGCGGGATCGGGCTGGGCGCGGGTGAAGGCGTCGTCGTCTTCGTCGTCGCGTTCGCGGCGGCCGCGCCCCGTATCGCGGATCTCGCCGCGCGGGCCGCGTCCGCGCACCTCGATGCGCTCGCCATAAGGCGGATTCGCGACGAGGATGCCGGGCGCGTCCGACGGCGGCGTCATGTTGCGCGCGTCGATCTGCTTGAGCGGAAAGTCGGGCAGACCGGCGCGGTCGAGATTCGCGCGCGCCTTGTCGAGCATGTCGCCGGAGATGTCGCTGCCGAAGATCTGCAAGTCGGCGCGCGAATTGCGCGCGGCGCGTTTTGCGTCGACGGCGGCGACCTTCAGCTTCTGCCACGCGTTGACGTCGTACTGCTTCAGCTTCTCGAAGCCGAAGCGCCGCTCGACGCCCGGCGCGATGTTCAGCGCCACTTGCGCGGCTTCGGCGAGGAAGGTGCCGCTGCCGCACATCGGATCGTAGAGCGGCGTGCCGGGCGTCCAGCCGGTCAGGCGCAGGATGCCGGCGGCGAGATTTTCACGCAACGGAGCCGCGCCCTTGTCGAGACGCCAGCCGCGTTTGAAGAGCGGGTCGCCGGAGGTGTCGAGATAGAGCGTGCATTCGTTGATCGTCAGGAACGCGAAGACGCGCACGTCGGGCTGCGCGGTATCGATGCTCGGACGCGAGCCGCTCAGTTCGCGCAGACGGTCGCAGACGGCGTCCTTCACGCGCAGCGTCGCGAATTCAAGGCTGCGCAGCGGCGATTTGATCGCGGTGATGTCGACGCGCATCGTCTGGTTCGGCGTGAACCATTGTTCCCATTGCTGCTGATACGCGAGTTCGTAGATGTCGTTTTCGCTGCGATACGGGCCGTGCGCGATCTTGAGAAGCACGCGGCTCGCGATGCGCGAATGCAGGTTGGCCGCCATGCCCGCCGCCCAGCCGCCGCGAAAGTGCACGCCGCCGGGGACTTGCGCGCCCGCCTTGAATGGCGCGCCCGAGAGATGGCGCTGACCGATTTCGGCGAGTTCGGCCGCGAGAGGCGCTTCGAGGCCGCGCGGGCAGGGGACAAACCAGTCGAAAAGGGGAGGGGCCATGGTGCGGTGCAGAGGTGGGGTCTATGAAGGCGACATTGTACGCGGGGGCGCGCCGTGCAGCCTCGGTGCGCCGAGCCTGAAACGCCGAGGCCCCGCTTTGCGGGGCCTCGGCGGCGCTGCCTGGTACTTGCGATGCTCGCGGTTCTAGATCAATCCACCGCCTTCATCATATCCTCCACCACCTTCTTCGCATCGCCGAAGACCATCATCGTCTTGTCCATATAGAACAACTCGTTGTCGAGTCCGGCATAACCCGCCGCCATCGACCGCTTGTTCACGATGATCGTGCGTGCCTTGTACGCCTCAAGAATCGGCATGCCCGCGATCACCGATTTCGGATCGGTCTTCGCGGCCGGATTCACCACGTCGTTCGCGCCGAGCACGAGCACAACGTCGGTCTGGCCGAACTGGCTGTTGATGTCCTCCATCTCGTGCACGAGTTCATACGGCACTTCGGCTTCCGCCAGCAGCACGTTCATGTGCCCCGGCATCCGCCCGGCAACCGGGTGAATCGCGTAACGCACGTCGATGCCTTTCTCGACCAGCTTGTCGGTCAGTTCCTTCAGCGCGTGTTGAGCACGCGCCACGGCAAGACCGTAACCCGGCACGATCACCACGCTTTCGGCATTGCCGAGCATGAACGCGGCATCGTCGGCGGAACCGGACTTCACCGGACGCTGCTCCGCTGAACCGCCCACCGTCGCCGCGGCCGCCTCGCCGCCAAAGCCGCCGAGAATCACGTTGAAGAACGAGCGGTTCATCGCACGGCACATGATGTACGAAAGAATCGCACCCGAAGAACCGACGAGCGACCCCGCGATGATCAGCATCGGATTGTTCAGCGAGAAGCCGATGCCCGCCGCCGCCCAGCCCGAGTACGAGTTGAGCATCGACACGACCACCGGCATGTCCGCGCCGCCGATCGGGATGATGATCAGCACGCCGAGCGCGAACGCGATCAGCGTCATGATCACGAACGGCAGCCACGACTGCGTCATCATGAAGATGATGCCGAAGCCGAGCATCGCGATTGCGAGCAGCAGGTTGATCATGTGCTGGCCCGCGTACACGACCGGCGCGCCCTGGAAGAGCCGGAACTTGTACTTGCCCGAGAGCTTGCCGAACGCGATGACCGAACCAGAGAACGTGATCGCGCCGACGAACGTGCCGATGAACAACTCGACGCGGTTGCCGTACGGAATCGGATAGCCGGGCGCGGCGAGACCGAACGCCGAAGGCTCGGCGACCACCGCATACGCGATGCACACCGCCGCGAGACCGATCAGCGAGTGCATGGCCGCGACGAGTTCCGGCATCTTCGTCATCTCGACTTTCGCCGCGATGTACGCGCCCGCCGCGCCGCCGATGATCAGCGCCGCGAACAGGAGGCCGAGGCCATAGCCCAGATTCGAGCCGAGATACGCGGCCTGCTTGACGATCAGCGCGAGCGTCGTGAGGATCGCGATCGCCATGCCGGTCATGCCGAACGTGTTGCCGAGCCGCGCGGTCTTCGGATTGGACAAGCCCTTCAACGCCTGGATGAAGCACACCGAGGCGACCAGATAAAGCAGTGTGACGACGTTGAGGCTCATCGCGCGCCCTCCTTGCTCACGAGCTTCTTGGGCTCCTTCTTCTTGAACATTTCGAGCATGCGCCGCGTGACGAGAAAGCCGCCGAACACGTTCACCGCCGCGAGCAAGACGGCCAGCGTGCCGAAGAACTTGGCCGTGCCGCCGATCGTGAGGCCGGTAGCGAGCATCGCGCCGACGATCACGATTGCCGAGATCGCGTTGGTCACGGCCATGAGCGGCGTGTGCAGTGCGGGCGTGACGTTCCACACGACGTGATAGCCGACGTAGATCGCCAGCACGAAGATGATCAGGTTGATCACCGTATGGTTGATGATGTCCACTTCCATGTCTATGTCCCCTTACGCCGATGCCGGACGCGTGACTTGTCCGTCGCGGCACTGGAGCGTGGCCGCGACGATGTCGTCCGCGAGATCGATGTTGAGCGTGCCTTCCTTCGTGATGATCAGCTTGAGGAAGTCGAGCAGATTGCGCGCGTAGAGCGCGGACGCATCGGCGGCCACCATTGATGCCAGATTGGTATAACCGACGATATGCACGTCATGCTTCATCACGGCTTCATCGACGACCGTCAGCGGGCAGTTGCCGCCTCGTTTGCCCTCGTACTCGGGTCCGCGTCCGGCCGCGAGATCGATGATCACGGAGCCCGGTTTCATGTGCTTGACCGTTTCGACCGACAGCAACGTCGGCGCGGGACGGCCCGGGATCAGCGCGGTGGAAATCACGATATCGGCGAGCTTCGCACGCTCGTGCACCTGCGCGGCCTGTCGCGCGAGCCAGCTTGGCGGCATCGGACGCGCGTAGCCCCCCACGCCTTCCGCCGCTTCGCGCTCTTCATCGGTTTCGAAGGGCACGTCGACGAACTTCGCGCCGAGCGACTCGATCTGCTCCTTCACCGCCGGACGCACATCGGACGCTTCGACCACGGCGCCGAGACGCTTGGCCGTCGCAATCGCCTGCAGGCCCGCGACGCCCGCGCCGAGAATCAGCACGCGCGCCGCCTTGACCGTGCCGGCGGCGGTCATCAGCATCGGCATGAAGCGCTGATACAGATTGGCCGCGACCAGCACCGCCTTGTAGCCCGCGATATTCGCCTGCGACGACAGCACGTCGAGGCTCTGCGCGCGCGTCGTGCGTGGCGCGGCTTCGAGCGCGAACGCGGTGACGCCCGCCGCGGCGAGCCGCGCGGTGTTCTCGGTGTTGAAGGGATCGAGCATGCCGGCGAGCACGCTGCCTGACTTCAGCAGCGGCAATTCGGCTTCGCTCGGTGACTGGACCTTGAGGACGATCTCGGCGGCAAACGCAGTGTTCGCATCGACAATATCCGCTCCCGCTTGCGCGTAAGCATCGTCGATATAGCTCGCCGGCAGGCCCGCGCCGCTCTGCACCGTGACCCGGTGACCTTGCGACACGAGCTTCTTGACCGTCTCGGGCGTGGCGGCGACGCGCGCCTCGTTCGCCCGCGTTTCAGCAGGCACTCCGATGTGCATCTTTGAATCCTCCAGTTTTTTGTACGCACGCGTTCCCTGAGGAGGCGTGGATTTAAGGCTGAGAAAGAATATTCAAATGCTTGGGGCAAACGGCTACCGCAACTGTAACCGAAGAAAGCCCACACAAAAATCCGCTCTGGCACCTGTTTGGCGCATTTATTTGGACATTTCGACCGACTCATTTCTCGTGTGCATCAGTCGGAGCGATGGCGCGCGGGATGCCCGTTCGGCGCTGCGGCGTGAAATGGCACGAAACGGTAAAATGGCGACCCATGAAACCAGAACATTGGGCACCGCATGTGACGGTCGCGGCCATCGTCGAGCGGGACGGGCGCTTTCTCGTGATCGAAGAGCACACGTCGGCGGGCATCAGAATCAACCAACCGGCCGGTCACCTGGAAGCCGGCGAGACGCTCGCTCAGGCCGTGATCCGCGAAACGCTCGAGGAAACCGCGCATCGCTTCGTGCCGGACGCGCTCGTCGGCGCCTACATGACGCATTTCGAGCGGCCGCACGGCGCGGTTACGTATCTGCGCTTCACGTTCTGTGGCCGTTCAGCGGGCGAAGTCGAAGGCCGCGCGCTCGACGAAGGCATCGTCCGCGCGATGTGGCTCACGGCCGACGATTTGCGCGCGGCATCGGCGCGGCACCGGACGCCGCTCGTGATGAAGTGCGTCGACGATTACCTCTCCGGGCGGCGCGTGCCGCTCGACTTCATTCATACGCATTCCGTCGCGCCAGTGGTGCGGGCTTGATCCTTCGATGCCCGCCACGGCGCCAATCAGCAAACTGGTAGCAACATGAGCAAGCAAAAAGTGGTGGTGGGCATGTCGGGCGGCGTGGATTCGTCGGTGACGGCGTGGCTGCTGAAGGAGCAGGGCTACGACGTCGTCGGTCTCTTCATGAAGAACTGGGAAGACGACGACGACGGCGAATACTGCTCGACGCGTCAGGACTGGATCGACGTGGTGTCGGTGGCGGACCTGATCGGCATCGACGTCGAGGCAGTCAACTTCGCCGCCGAGTACAAGGACCGCGTGTTCGCCGAGTTCCTGCGCGAATACTCGGCCGGCCGCACGCCGAACCCGGACGTGCTGTGCAACGCCGAGATCAAGTTCAAGGCGTTCCTCGATCACGCGATGTCGCTCGGCGCGGAAACCATCGCGACCGGTCACTACGCGCGCGTGCGCGAACGCGACGGACGCTTCGAACTGCTGAAGGCGACGGACCACACGAAGGACCAGTCGTACTTCTTGCATCGGTTGAACCAGCAGCAGTTGTCGAAGACACTTTTCCCGCTCGGCGAGATGCCGAAAACGCGCGTGCGCGAGATCGCCGCGCAAATCGGCTTGCCGAACGCGAAGAAAAAGGATTCGACCGGCATCTGTTTTATCGGCGAACGCCCGTTTCGCGAATTCCTGAATCGCTATCTGCCGACCAAGCCCGGCCCGATGAAGACGCCCGACGGCAAGACGATCGGCGAGCACATCGGCCTCGCGTTCTATACGTTCGGACAGCGAAAGGGCATCGGCATTGGCGGCGCGAAGGACGGCAGCGGCGAGCCGTGGTTCGTCGCGGGCAAGGACATGGAGCGCAACGCGCTCTACGTCGTCCAGGGGCACGATCATCCGTGGCTGCTCGCGCAGACGCTAGTCGCGGGCAACACGAGCTGGGTCGCGGGCGCGGCGCCCGAGGACGGCGCGGCTTGCGGCGCGAAGACGCGCTACCGTCAGGCCGATGCGCCCTGCACCTTCGGCGCGGCGGACGACGGCCGCTTCGCGCTCTCTTTCACCGACGCGCAATGGGCCGTGACGCCCGGGCAATCCGCCGTGCTGTATCAGGGCGACGTGTGTCTGGGCGGCGGCATCATCGAGCGGGCGGCGACCGCCGCGCCGGCCGGCGAAAGTGCAGAAGCGGCGCTGCTTGGCGCACGCTGAACGGGGCAAAGCGGGCCACGGGCCGCTTTGCTCTTTCCGCGCGTGACGCTCATTTCAAAACCGGAATCCTTTTTTGATACAAGCGCTTGACCGTCTACCTAGCAGTAGATAATGATGTGAAGATGGACAGAAACCCAGTGCGCGACCAACTGCTCGACCACGCCCGAACGCTCCTGATGACGCGAGGCTATAACGGCTTCAGTTATCGCGATCTGTCGGCGCTCGTCGGCGTCAAGACGTCGAGCATTCACTACTATTTTCCGTCGAAGGAAGACCTGGCCTTCGAGGCGGTCAACGCCTACAGCGCGGATGTGATGTCGTCGATCTACGCGATCGACAGTTCCGCGCCCGCCGACAAAAAGCTCGACCGCTACGCGAAGGTGATCGGCCGGATGCTGGGCGAGGGCGACCAGATTTGCCTGTGCGCGATGCTCGCCGCGGACATCGCGGCGCTTCCTGACAAGGTGCGGCGGGCGATCCAGGCGTTTTACAAGGCGAACGAGAACTGGCTTGCCAAGGTGCTCGCCGAGGGCGAAATGCAGGCAACGCTGCAGGCGAACGGCCAACCCGAAGCTGCGGCGCGCGCGCTCTATGCGGCGTATCAGGGCAGTTTGCTGACGAGCCGTCTTTTTCAGACGAAGACGCGTCTCGAAGACATCGCGCTGGTCGTCAAAACCAGAAATTGTGGATAACTACGATCGCAATAGTCGGATTTGCCTACCTTCAGATAGGTAGATTTTGGCGCACGTTTCCGAGCGGCCGGCTCGTAGCCGTTTTTCCTAGCCTCGATACTGCAAAATCGCGGCCGGGAGAAAGGCGCAGACCTTGCTTTCGGTTTTTTCCGCCAGCCATTCTATCTATGAGTAGATTAATTATGATCGGTAGCGCACGTTGTCTGACGGGGGCGGCGCAAACGCAAAAGCCACCCGGAGGGTGGCTTTTCAACCGGAAAACCGCTCAGATTTTCAGGACGGCAGCGTATCGCTGAACGACTGACGTTGCGAAAGCCGCTGAAAATGCTTGTCGAGGTTCGGATACGCGTCGCGCCAGTTCAGTTCGGGCATCCGGAAATCGAGGTAGCCGAGCGCGCAGCCGCACGCGATGTCCGCCAGCGTGAAGTGATTCGCCGAGCACCAGGTTTTCGAGCCGAGCCCCTTCGACATCGCCTTGAGTCCGTCGTCGATCTTGTGCTGCTGACGGGCGATCCATCCGTCGTTGCGATGGGCTTCCTCGCGCAGCACGCCTTCCAGCCGGATCAGCACGGCGGCGTCGAGCATGCCGTCCGCCAGCGCTTCCCAGCAGCGCACCTCCGTGCGTTCGCGGCGCTCCTGCGGCAGGAGCTTGCCCACGGGCGTGAGCGTATCCACGTATTCGCAGATGACGCGCGAGTCGAACACGGCTTCGCCGTCGTCGAGCACGAGACACGGCACCTTGCCGAGCGGGTTGTAGCTGTGGATCTTCGAATCGGATGCCCAAACGTTTTCGAGCACCAGTTCGCATTCGATTTTCTTTTCCGCCATCACGATCCGCACCTTGCGGACGAACGGGCTGCTTAGCGAACCGATCAGTTTCATCATCTCTTCTTGCGGTTTTGCGCGGGATTGATCGTGGAGAACGATCTTAACCGCCCGACATTGCCGCAAGGTGATTTCGAGATAACAGCGTTGTGGCTGGGCGACAACACATGCGACGAGCCGCCGGCGCGGCTCGTCAGTTCTGCTTCCGGTTCGGCGCTTCAGTTGGCCGGCGCAATTGTCGAGGCGCTCGCCACCGGACACGGCAGCGGTCGCGCCGCTACCGGCTGCCGCAGCTTCGCCTGGGCCTGCGCCGGCGAAGCGCCGTCGGCAACCGCTGCCGCCGGCGCGTGAATCGTGCTGACTTCGCGCACGCCCGCGGCGATCTCGGCGGCGAGCTGGTCGACCGCTTTCCGATGCCCCGCGACGAGCGCGTCGTAGCCCGCGCCGACGGGCTGCTGCGCCACGGTCCGGCACGTGAGCACCGCCGGCGAACCCGCGGCGCGCACGCTCCAGACGGCGTCGATGACCGCCTGCGAGCCCGCCCACGACTCGAAGCGCTGCACGTTCACCTTCACGCGATACACCGGCACGGAGTCGGGACGCGGCGTGTTGTAGACGTCGATCGCGCCGAGCTGCCGCGTGAGATCCGCCGACAGCGCGCGCCGCACTTCGTCGGCGGGCAGCGACGCCCAGCGCTCTTGTTCCAGCACCTGGACCTGCGCGGGGCTCGTCTGCACGACGAGCTGGTTTTTCGCGACCTGCGGCGGCATGTCGACGGGCGGCACTTCGACGTAGAACGAAGCGGGCATCGACGCCGCCGCGGGCGCGGCATCGCCGCCAAGCGTGTAAAAGCGGCTCGACGGCGACGAAGCGCAGCCCGCCAGCAGCGCGACAATGCCCGCCGTCATGGTGAAAAGCGCGCCGGACCTCATGGTTTGTCTCCTGATTTGCCGCGCAGCAACGATTCCGGATGACGTTCCAGATAATCGGAGAGCGCATTTAGGGATTGCAGCGTGCGCGTGAGTTCCTGCAGCGCCTGATGCACGTCGGTTTGCAGCGGCGAATCCTGCTGCAGCGTCGACTGCGCGTCGGCGAAGGTCTTGCGCGCGGCCGACAGCGTGTCGCGCGCTTCCGGGGCGACCTGCGTGTCGAGCTGCTTGAAGAGACTGTTCGCGTTCTTGAGCGAGCTGTTCAGGTTCGCGCCGATCTCGTCGAACGGGATCTTGTCGAGCTTCTTCGCGATATCGGCAACTTGCAGCTGCAATTCGTCGAGCGTGTTCGGCACGGTCGGCAGTTCGAGTGGATCGGCGCTCGCGTTGATCTTCACCTTCGCGGCCTTCGGGAAGAAATCGAGCGCGATGTACAACTGGCTCGTCAGCAGGTTGCCGGTGCGCAACTGTCCGCGCAAGCCATGCTGGACGAGGCGTTGCAGCAGTTCCTGGCTCGCCGTCGAACCGGGCGAGGGCAGCGCGTCGCGGGTGCGGCGGCCGAGCCGGTCCGGATAGAGGTTGATCGTGACCGGCATCATGAAATTGCGCGCCTTCGGATCGTATTCGATACCGATGTTCGTCACCTGTCCGAGCACGATGCCGCGGAAATCGACCGGCGCGCCGACCGACAGCCCGCGCAGCGACTGGTTGAAGTTCATCACCACGCGCAGCGGCGTGCCGTCCGGGTCGCGCATCGCGTCGGCTTCGTCGGAGCCGAGGCGGAAGGTCATGTTGTCCTCGGCCTGCTGGCCCGGCTGCTGGTTCGGCGGCGTCTGGAACGCGATGCCGCCGAGCACGACCGTCGCGAGCGACTGCGTGTTGAGCTTGAAACCGCTCGAATCGAGCCGCAGATCGACGCCGCTCGCGTGCCACCAGCGTGAATTCGCGCCGACGTACTGGTCGTAGGGCGCGTTGACGAACACCTGCATCGTGACGCCGGTGCCGTCCTTGTCTAGCGAAAAGCCGGTCACCTGGCCGACCTGCACGCGCCGGTAGTAGATCGGCGAACCGATGTCGATCGAGCCGAGCGACTCGCCGCGCAGCGTGAACTTGTGGCCCTTCTGGTCGCCGGTGACGGCCGGCGGCGTCTCCAGCCCGACGAATTCCGTGCGGTCCTCGTCGGACTTGCCCGCGTCCACGCCGATATACGCGCCCGACAGCAGCGTCGAAAGACCGCTCACGCCGCTTGCCGCCACGCGCGGACGCACGACCCAGAAGCGCGTGTCCTTCACGGCGAAATCGGAGGCTTCCTTCGTCAACTGCACGTCGACGAGCACGCGCGAATGGTCCTTCGACAGCGTGATCGTCTTGACCGTGCCGACGTCGACGTCCTTGTACTTGAGCTTCGTCTTGCCCGGCTCCAGCCCTTCGGCGCTCACGAAGCTGATCGTGACGGTCGGGCCGCGGCCGGCGACCGTCTTCACCACGAGCAGCACGCCCACGAGCGCGGCGACGAGCGGAATCACCCAGACGAGCGACGGCAGCCAGCGGCTCCTCGGCTCGATGACGGGTTCGGGCAGGTTGGGCGGCAGGCCGCCGCCGTTGCCGCCGTTCGTGGGTTCGTTGTCAGGCTCGTTCGGCCCTTCTCGACTAGTCATATTTCTTTCCTGAGGGTTCGATGTTGTCCCACATGAGGCGCGGATCGAATTGCATGGAAGCGAGCATCGTCAGCACGACGACCGCCGCGAACGCGAGCGCGCCCGGCCCCGCCGTGATGACGGCGAGCGAGCGAAAGCGCACCAGCGCGACCGTCAGCGTGATGACGAAGACGTCGAGCATCGACCAGCGGCCGATGCGCTCGACCGCGCGATAGAGCGTCGTGCGCTGACGCGGGCGCCAGGTCGAGCGCGTCTGCACGGTCCACGCGAGGAACGCGAGCGTGCCGAGCTTCAGCATCGGCACGAGAATGCTCGCGATGAAGATCACCGCCGCGAGCGGATAGTCGCCGTCGTTCCAGAAGAGCGCGACGCCGCTCAGGATCGTGTCGTCCTCGGAGCCGAGGAGCGACGCGGTATGCATCACCGGATACAGGTTCGCCGGGATATAGAGGATCGCCGCCGTGATGAGCAGCGCCCAGGTGCGCGCGATGCTGTCCGGACGGCGCCGGTGCAGCGTGGCGTCGCAGCGCGCGCAACGCTGCTTTTCGACGGTGTACGCACGCGGCTGCACGCGCCCGCACGAATGGCACGCGACGAGCCCCGCCCGCGACGCTGTCGTGTAGTGCAGCTCCGGCGCGGCCGCCTCGCCGCTCGGATCGGTGGAATCGTTCATTGTGGCGTGCTCCTCATCCGTGTTTCGTCGCGGAGCCGGCGGTTTCCCGGTTGCGTCGCATGCGCTTCGCCCTGACGCGCGCGGCGCGGCGTCGCGGCAGGCGCTCGGCGAGATCCCACAGCACGCCCGGATCGAAACTCACGACGACCGCGATCATCAGCGTGAGCGCGCCGAACGCGAAGAGCGCGGCTTCGGGAATCACACGCGCGATGCTCACCATCTTCACGAGCGTGACCAGAATGCCGAGCATGAACACTTCGATCATTCCCCACGGCCGCACGGCCTGGATCGCGCGCAGCACGATGTTGAAGCCGCCCGGCACGTAGCCCGCGCGCAGCGGCACGAGCACGTAGAGGAGCGCGACGAGTTCGGTCAGCGGGAAGAGAATCGTCGAGCAGAACACGAGCACCGCGACCACCTGCATGTTCTCGTCCCACAGCGCGACGATCGCGCCGATCAGCGTCGTCTGCGAGACGAGGCCGTTCGCATCCAGTTCGACGATCGGGAACGCCTGCGCGATGAGAAACGTGATGAGCGCGGCCAGCGTGATCGCACAAACCCGGTCGAGATTCGACGACAGCGCGCGATACAGCAGGCTGCCGCAGCGCGGGCATCGCGCCGTCGTGCGGCGGGGCAGGCTGCGTCTGGAAAGGAGTGCATCGCACTCGTGACATGCGATCAGATCGACTGTGTCCTTCTGTTCTGCTTCTTTCATGGGCGAGATGCCAAGGCTCCTCAGGCGTGCATTCCAAAGCCGATTCAGCGGCGACCGGCGTTTCTAGCAAGCGGCGGGCCAGTGCGCATGGTACCAAATGACACAATCCGCATACGCGTCGTCCCGCCGTTTCGGAATGAATACAAGGATTCATGCGTTTAGTCCATGTGGCCGCCAATGGGCTCGCGGCGCTTTGCAGCGTTGCACCGGTGGAATAGTTCGTTGCAGCAGCAGAACGCGGCTGCGAGAATGAGCGCAGAAAAGCCATCAAAGCCAATGCCGGCGGGCATGCGCGCCAGCGAGGCGGGTGTTTGCGGGCGTCATGCCCGTTCGTTTGCGTTCGGGTACGATGGCGGCCTTGAACACCGGTCGGGGAAGACCGACTGGTTTTTTTCGCAATCCCGCAATCCTTCTGTCAGGTCCTCCATGGAAAGCAGCGTGCAAGGCAACGCCAATCTCTCGCCGACGACCCGCTACAGCGGCACGGCAATCGGTCTTCACTGGCTGATCGCGTTGCTGATCGTGGGCGGGTTCTGGCTCGGCTGGATCATGACGGACATCCCCGGTTTCACGCCGACGAAGCTCAAGTATTTCTCGTGGCACAAATGGATCGGCGTGACGGTGTTCGTGCTCGCCGCCGTGCGCGTGCTGTGGCGGATCAACCATCGCGCGCCCGCGATGCCCGACGGCATGGCGAACTGGCAAAAGGGCGCCGCGCACCTCACGCATGTCCTGCTTTATCTGCTGATGCTCGTGGTCCCCATTTCCGGCTATTTCTACAGTTCGGCTGCGGGCATTCAGGTGGTGTATCTCGGCGTGCTGCCGCTGCCGACGATCATCGGTCCGGACCAGGCGCTCAAAGGCACGCTGCGGCTCGTGCACGTATGGCTCAACTACGCGCTGCTCGCGCTCGTCGCCATGCATGTGCTCGCGGCGCTCAAGCATCATTTCGTCGATCGCGACGGCCTGCTCGGACGCATGCTTCCGTTTATGAAATAGCCGGACACTGTTTCCCGCCCGTTGGCGGCGCATTTCCCGGCTGCGGATTGTTTTGACCGCTTTTTGCATTTCAATACAGGTTGCATCTCTTTATGCGTCGCTCATTGGCGTGAATCAACAAAGAACAAGGCAGACATGAAAGCGAATCTCCAACGTTGGGTCCTGGCAGGCGTCGCCGCCACCTCGCTCGCGGCGGCCGTCGCCGCTCACGCTCAGGTCGATGCGGCGAAGAGCACGGTCGTCGCGACGTCGAAGCAGATGAACGTGCCCGTCGACGGCAAGTTCAAGAAGTTCACCGCGCAGATCAGCTTCGACCCGGCCAAGCCGGCTGCGGGCAGCGCGAACCTCTCCATCGACACCGGCAGCTACGATCTCGGCGACGACGAGTACAACAAGCAGGTCCGCGGCAAGGAATGGTTCGACAGCGCCGCTTTCCCTAACGCGACCTTCGCGTCGACGGCCATCGCGCCGGCCGGCACGAACCAGTACAAGGTCACGGGCAAGCTGACCATCAAGGGCAAGTCGCAGACGGTGACGGTGCCCGTGACCGTGACGCAGCAGGGCGCGACCGAAACCTTCGACGGCTCGCTGCCGATCAAGCGCACGCAGTTCGACATCGGAACCGGGGAATGGAAAGACACTTCGGTGGTGGCGGACGACGTCGTCATCAAATTTCACATCGTCGCCGCGAAGAAGTGAGCGGCACAACCAGCCAGGAGAAGAACTTGAAGAAGCAACTTTTGATCGCAGCGGGTGCTTTGGTCGCGGGCATGTCAGCGATGACGTCAATGAGCGCGATGGCCGCCGACACGTATCAGCTCGACCCGAACCACACCTATCCGAGCTTCGAGTCGGACCACTTCGGCGGCGTGTCGACGTGGCGCGGCAAGTTCAACAAGTCGAGCGGCACGGTGACGCTCGATCGCGCGGCGAAGACCGGCACGGTGAACGTGACGATCGACGTGGCATCGATCAACACGGGCAACGAGAAGCTCAACGAGCACCTTCAGAAGGCCGAATTCTTCGATGTGGCGAAGTTCCCGACGGCCGTCTACAAGGGCACGTCGATCAAGTTCGACGGCGACAAGCCGGTGGAAGTGGAAGGCACGCTGACGATGCACGGCGTCACCAAGCCGATGAATCTGACGATCGAGTCGTTCAAGTGCTTCCAGAACCCGATGCTGAAGAAGGAAGTGTGCGGCACGGAAGCGACGGCGACGTTCGATCGCGGCGACTTCGGCATGGACTACGGCAAGACCTATGGTTTCAGCCTGAAGACCGTGCTGCATATCCAGGCAGAAGGCATCAAGCAGTAAGCTTCATCGCCTGAAACAACAAAAGGCCGGTTCATCGCGAACCGGCCTTTTGCATTTCACCTTGCAAGACGCGGAGGATCAGACTTCCGCGCCCGCGTTGGGATCGTTCGGATCGTACTTGGTCTTCTTTTCCTTCACGAGATCCTCGCGCTTCACGCCGAGCCACATCGCGATCGCCGCCGCCACGAACACCGACGAATAGATACCGAACAGGATACCGACCGTCAGCGCGAGCGCGAAGTAGTGCAGCGTCGGGCCGCCGAAGAAGAACATCGAGAGCACCATCATTTCCGTACAGCCGTGGGTGATGATGGTTCGCGACATCGTGCTCGTGATCGCGTGGTTGATCACTTCGATCACGCTCATCTTGCGCTGCTTGCGGAAGGTTTCGCGAATCCGGTCGAAGATCACGACCGATTCGTTCACCGAGTAGCCGAGCACCGCGAGAATCGCCGCGAGCACCGAGAGCGAGAACTCCCACTGAAAGAACGCGAAGAAGCCGAGGATGATGATGACGTCGTGCAGGTTGGCGATCACGCCCGCCACGGCGTACTTCCACTCGAAGCGGAACGACAGGTACACGATGATGCCGATCACCACGCACGCGAGCGCGAGCAGACCGTTCGTCACCAACTCGCGGCCGACCTGCGGCCCGACGAACTCGACGCGCTGCAACTGCGCCTGCGCGTCCTGGCCCTTGAGCGCGGTCATCACCTGTTCGCTCTGCTGCGCGGACGTGAGCCCTTGCTTCAACGGCAGGCGGATCAGCACGTCGCGCGAGGTGCCGAAGTTCTGCACCTGCGCGTCGGCGTAACCGAGCTTCGCCATCGTGTCGCGCACGGGTTCGAGCGGCACGGCCTGCGGATATTGCACCTCGACGACCGTTCCGCCGGTGAATTCCACCGACAGATGCAGCCCGCGATGCACGAGGAAAAACACGGCCGCGAGAAAAGTGATGAGCGAGATCGCGTTGAAGATCAACGCGCGCTGCATCAGCGGCAGGTCACGACGAATGCGGAAAAATTCCATGATTTATGCTCCGGGACTCAGCGGGACGAACCCGGTTTCTTTTGATCGACGCCTGGACCCGAGCGGCGGCGCGCGACCGGCTTGCCGGTGCGCGCGGGCGCATCGGCCTGGCTGGCCGAACGCGCGGGAACCGGCGCTTTCGCGCGGGCCTTCGCGGGCTGGACGATTTCGTCGACGGGGGAGTCGTCGCCGCGCTGCATCGCCAGATAGTGGGCGGTCGCGGCAGCGGTGTCGCCGCCTTCCGGACGCCACACCTGACCGATCGCGAGCGTCTGCAATTTCTTCTTGCCGCCGTACCAGAGGTTCACGAGACCACGCGAGAAGAATACCGCCGAGAACATCGACGTGAGAATGCCGATGCAATGCACGACCGCGAAGCCGCGCACCGGACCCGAGCCGAACGCGAGCAGCGCGAGACCGGCGATGAGCGTCGTCACGTTCGAGTCGAGAATCGTCGCCCAGGCGTGCGAGAAGCCGTTCTGGATCGCGAGTTGCGGCGGCGCGCCGTTGCGCAGTTCCTCGCGGATCCGCTCGTTGATCAGCACGTTCGCGTCGATCGCCATGCCGAGCGCGAGCGCGATAGCGGCGATGCCCGGCAGCGTCAGCGTGGCTTGCAGCATCGAGAGAATTGCAACGAGCAAGAGCAGGTTCACCGACAAGGACAGCATCGAGATCAGGCCGAACAGCATGTAGTACGCGATCATGAAGACGGCGATCGCGGTGAAACCGTACACGACCGAATCGAAGCCCTTCTTGATGTTGTCGGCGCCGAGGCTCGGGCCGATCGTGCGTTCCTCGATGATGTCCATCGGCGCGGCAAGCGAACCGGCGCGCAACAGCAGCGCGAGATCGGTGGCGGCTTGCGGCGTCGGCTGGCCGGTGATCTGGAAGCGGTCGCCGAGTTCGGACTGGATCGTCGCGACCGTCAGCACTTCGCCCTTGCCCTTTTCGAACAGCACCATCGCCATCGGCTTGCCGATGTTGTCGCGCGACACGCTGCTCACCGCGCGCCCGCCCGCCGCATCGAGGCGAATGCTCACGGAAGGACGCTGATGCTCGTCGAAGCTCGCCGATGCGTCGATGATGCGGTCGCCGGTGAAGATCACCTGCTTGCGCAAAAGGACCGGCGCCGAGTTGCCTTGCGTGAAGAGTTCATCGCCCGGCGGCACCGGGTCGTTCGGATTCGGATGCGTGTTGGTCGGATCGGCGAGACGCGCTTCGAGCGTCGCCGTGCGGCCGATGATGTCCTTCGCCTTCGCCGTGTCCTGCACGCCCGGCAGTTCGACCACGATGCGGTCGGCGCCTTGCTGCTGGATCACCGGCTCCGCGACGCCGAGTTCGTTCACGCGGTTATGCAGCGTGGTGATGTTCTGCTTGAGCGCGCCGTCCTCGACGAGCTTCTGCGCCGCTGGCGTGAACGTGCCGACGACCTGATAGCCGTCGCCGTTCTGACGCGTCGCCCATTGCAGTTCGCTCACGCCGTTCGTGAGCGCCTGGCGCGCGTTGTCGGCGACTGCCTGATCGGAGAAATTGACGACGACCGACTGCGCCACGCGGTTCACACCGCCATCGCGGATGTTCTTGTCGCGCAAGAGCGCGCGCGCGTCGGCGGCGTCGGAGTCGAGCTTCTTGTTCAGCGCGCCGGCCATGTCGACTTGCAAGAGGAAATGCACGCCGCCGCGCAGGTCGAGGCCGAGATACATCGGCAGCGCGTGCAGCGCGGTCAGCCAGCGGGGCGACGCAGCTTGCAGGTTCAGCGCGACGATGTAGACCGGGTCCGCCGGATCGCTGTTCAGCGACTTTTGCAGCAGGTCCTTCACGCGCAACTGCGTGTCGGTGTCTTTCAGGCGCACGCGGATGTTCGCGTTGGTCGACGAATTGTCGAACGTCACTTCGTCGGGCTTCACCTGATTGGCAGCGAGCGCGCTCTCGACTTTATCGAGCGTGGACGAATCGAGCTTGACCGTTGCCTTGCCGCTCGACACCTGCACCGCCGGCGCTTCGCCGAAGAAATTGGGCAGCGTGTACACGAGGCCGATGACGAGCGCCACCAGCATCACGGCATATTTCCAAAGGGGGTAACGATTCATGGGGATGGCCGAACGGCAAAGTTGGCTTGAGAAGAGCGGGGTGCGTCCGGCGTTGAGCGCGACGAGCCGGCAGACGTGGCTGACAGCGGCCCGTGAGGTGGCGAGGCCGCGCCGGACGCGGGAGAAACTGGCCTTACAGCGACTTGATCGTGCCCTTCGGGAGAATCGTCGTGACGGATGCCTTCTGGACCGTGATTTCGGTGCCTTCGGAGATCTCGACGCCCACGTAGGCTTCGCCGACCTTCGTGACCTTGCCGACGATGCCGCCGTTCGTCACCACTTCGTCGCCCTTCGCCATGGCGGCGAGCATGTTGCGATGTTCCTTCTGACGCTTCATTTGCGGGCGGATCATGATGAAGTACAGCACCGCGAACATGAGGATCAGCGGCAGGAACTGCATGACGCTCGATTCGATGCCACCCGTTGATGTGCCCTGTGCAAACGCATTGGAAATAAACGACACGTTGGTCTCTCCGTTATGACGACTGATTCAGAAAATTAGCCCGGTATTCTACACCGGGCAAGGGCGCGAGCGCGCCGGAAGCGCTTTGCGATCAAGCTGTTAATGCATCGCGCGCGGCCGCTTCAGGCCATTCGGCGCCCGCTGATTGTAAAGGTTTTGTAGGCTTGGCTAGTCGATGCCGCGCGCGCGGTTTTCTTGAAACTGCTTCCTGAACGCGTCGAACGTGTGATTTTCAATCGATTCGCGCACTTCGGCCATCAATTGCAGGTAGTAGTGCAGGTTGTGGATGGTGTTCAATTGCGCGCCGAGAATCTCGCCGACGCGATGCAGGTGATGCAGATATCCGCGCGTGAAATTGGCACAGGTGTAGCAGCCGCAGGTTTCGTCAAGCGGTTTCAGCGAGTTCTTATGCGTGGCGTTGCGGATCTTCACGTCGCCGAAACGGGTGAAGAGCCAGCCGTTGCGCGCGTTGCGCGTCGGCATCACGCAGTCGAACATGTCGACGCCCGCCGCCACGCCCGCCACCAGATCTTCCGGCGTGCCGACGCCCATCAGGTAATGCGGCTTGCCGGCGGGCAGCTTCGGGCCGATGTGGTTTAAGACGCGCATCATGTCTTCCTTCGGCTCGCCGACCGAGAGCCCGCCGATCGCGAGGCCGTGAAAACCGATGTCCGCGAGGCCCGCGAGCGATTCGTCGCGCAAATCCTCGAACATGCCGCCCTGCACGATGCCGAAGAGCGCGTTCGGATTGCCGAGGCGGCCGAATTCGTCGATGGAACGCTTCGCCCAGCGCATCGACATGCGCATCGACTCGGCAGCGTCCTGGTGCGAGGTCGGCACGCCGTTGGTCGCGTAGGGCGTGCATTCGTCGAACTGCATCACGATGTCGGAATTCAGAACCTTCTGAATCTGCATCGAGATTTCGGGCGAGAGGAACAGCTTGTCGCCATTGATCGGCGAGGCGAACGTGACGCCGTCCTCGGTGATCTTGCGCAGGTCGCCGAGCGAAAAGACCTGAAAACCGCCGGAATCGGTGAGGATCGGGCGCTTCCAGTTCATGAACTGATGCAGGCCGCCGTGCGCGCCGATCGTTTCCAGCCCGGGACGCAGCCACAGGTGAAACGTGTTGCCGAGGATGATCTGCGCGTGTATTTCTTCGAGTTCGCGCGGCTGGATCGCCTTCACGGTGCCGTAGGTGCCGACCGGCATGAAGATCGGCGTTTCGACGACGCCGTGATTGAGCGTCAGGCGGCCGCGGCGCGCCTGGCCGTCTGTTGCGAGCAGGTCGAACTTGAGCCCGTTTTCGGGCGGATGATGACCGTCGGTCATGGAGAAAGCTCCTGTGCCACCGGAAAACAGTCCGGCGCAAGTGGGTTGAAAGTCAGCGTAGCTGGCGGGTGAGCAGCATCGCGTCGCCGTAGCTGAAGAAGCGGTAGCGTTGCTCGATTGCGTGCCGGTACGCGTCGCGGATCGTCTCCATGCCCGCGAACGCGGACACAAGCATCAGGAGCGTCGACTTCGGCAGATGGAAATTCGTCACCAGCCGGTCGACGACGCGAAACTCATAGCCCGGCGTGATGAAGATGTCGGTTTCCGCGACGGCGGCCGCGAGCGGACGGCTTTCGTTCGCGGCGTCGCGGGCGGCGGCTTCGAGCGCGCGCATTGAGGTCGTGCCGACTGCGATCACGCGGTTTCCCCGCGCTTTGGTCGCCGCGATCTTGTCGACGAGCGATTGCGGCAACTGATACCACTCGCTGTGCATCTTGTGCTCGTCGATCTTCTCGACGCGCACTGGCTGAAACGTGCCCGCGCCGACGTGCAGCGTGAGGGTCGCGCGCTCGACACCGCGTGCGTCGAGCCGCTCGAACAGCGCGGCGTCGAAGTGCAGGCCCGCCGTGGGCGCCGCGACCGCGCCCGGATTGGCCGCATAGACGGTCTGATAACGCGTTTCGTCGATGGCGTCGGGGTCGTGCTCGATGTACGGCGGCAGCGGCAGCCGGCCGTATTGTTCGATCAGCGTGAGGCACTCGGCGGGAAAATGCAGCGTGTAGAACGGCTCGACGCGCTCGCCGACGGTCACATCGAACGCATCCGCGAGCGTCAGCACCGTGCCCGGCGCCGGACTCTTGCTCGCGCGGATCTGCGCGAGCGCGGTGGTCGGCCCGGTCAGGCGCTCGACCAGCACCTCGATGCGCCCGCCACTGGCCTTCTTGCCGAGGAAGCGCGCCTTCAGGACTTTGGTATCGTTGAAAACGAGCAGGTCGCCGGGCTCGATCAGCGTCGGCAATTCGGCGAACTGGCGGTCGGTGAGCGCGGCGGGCGTCGCGCGGTTGTCGACGTCGAGCAGACGGCTCGCGCTGCGCTCGGTGAGCGCCGTTTGCGCGATCAGCTCGGGCGGCAGATTAAAATCGAAATCGGAAAGCGTGAACATGGGATGCGGGTTGGAGCGCGGTGCAAACGCGCGGTTGCAGCCGGCACGAGTCGCGCGTACCGCTTCTAAAAGCGCCACCGCGGCGAACCGAAGCCTGAGAATAAGCCCGATATTGTACTTGCGAAGAGATTAGATGCCCTTGTCCGACCGCCGCCTGGCCTCCGTACCCGACGCTCCCGACGCAGCCGACGATCCCGGCACGCCGGTCGCCAGGCCGCGCGGACGGACAAAAACGGGCGGCGTCGAACCGGCTGAAGCGCTCAAAAAGCCGGCGCCGCCGTCGAAACCCGCCGACAAGCTCGCGAAACTCGGCCTCAAATCCGACATTGATCTCGTGCTGCATCTGCCGATGCGCTACGAGGACGAAACCACGCTCACGCCCATCGGCGAACTGATTCCCGGCGACAACACGCAAACGGAAGGCGTCGTCTTCGAGAACGAGATCGCGTACCGGCCGCGGCGCCAGTTGCTCGTGAAAATTCAGGACGACGCCGGCGATCAGCTCACGCTGCGCTTTCTCAATTTCTACGGCTCGCAGGTCAAGCAGATGGCGGTCGGCGTGCGCCTGCGGGTGCGCGGCGACGTGCGCGGCGGATTTTTCGGACTGGAGATGGTGCATCCGGCGCTGCGTCCCGTCGAGGAAGACGCGCCGCTGCCGCAGGCGCTCACGCCGGTTTATCCGAGCACGGCGGGCGTGTCGCAGGCGTATCTGAGGAAGGCGATTGATAGCGCGCTCAAGCGCGTTTCGCTGCCGGAACTACTGCCGGAGAAGATCGCGCGCGCGTACTTGCAGCCGCTCGGCGTGCCCGAACTGCTCGATGCCGTGAAAACGCTGCATCATCCGCGCGCCGATTCCGACGAAACCGCGCTCGTCGACGGCACGCATCCGGCGTGGACGCGCATCAAGTTCGAGGAACTGCTCGCGCAGCAGCTGTCGCTCAAGCGCGCGCACGAGGAGCGCCGCACGCGCGCCGCGCCGGCGATGCCGCGTCGCTCGCTCGACGAACCCGCGTCGCTATCGGCGCGCTTTTTGAAAGCGCTGCCGTTCGCACTGACCGGCGCGCAGCAGCGCGTGTGCGCGGCGATCGCGGGCGACCGGCCGCTGCCGCATCCGCGGCAGCGTCTTGTGCACGGAGACGTCGGCAGCGGCAAGACCATCGTCGCGGCGCTCGCGGCGGCGCAGGCGATCGACGCCGGTTATCAGGCCGCATTGATGGCGCCGACCGAAATCCTCGCCGAGCAGCACGCGCGCAAGCTGCGCGGCTGGCTCGAACCGCTCGGCGTGACGGTCGCGTGGCTCGCGGGCAGCCTGAAGGCGAAGGACAAGCGCGAGGCGCTTGCTGCGGCGGCCTCGGGCGGCGCGCAACTCGTGATCGGCACGCACGCGATCATCCAGGACGCGGTGGAGTTCGCGCGTCTAGGGCTCGTGATCGTCGACGAACAGCATCGCTTCGGCGTCGCGCAGCGGCTCGCACTGCGCGCGAAGGCGCAGAACGCCGCCGACGGCCGGCGCGATTTCCAGCCGCATCAGCTGATGATGTCCGCGACGCCGATCCCGCGCACGCTCGCGATGACCTATTACGCCGATCTCGACGTCTCCACCATCGACGAACTGCCGCCCGGCCGCACGCCGATCCTGACCAAGCTCGTCTCCGACGCCCGCCGCGACGAAGTGATCGGCCGCGTGCGCGAGGCGGCGCTCACGGGGCGCCAGGTGTACTGGGTGTGTCCGCTGATCGAGGAGAGCGAGACGCTGCAATTGCAGACGGCCGTCGAAACCTACGAGACGCTTTCCGCCGCGTTGCCGGAATTGCGCGTCGGGCTGGTTCACGGGCGGCTCGCGCCGGCCGAGAAAGCCGCCGTCATGGACGCCTTCACGCGCAACGAGGTGCAACTGCTCGTCGCGACGACGGTGATCGAAGTGGGCGTGGACGTGCCGAACGCGTCGCTGATGGTGATCGAGCACGCCGAGCGCTTCGGGCTCGCGCAGTTGCATCAGCTACGCGGGCGGGTCGGGCGGGGGAGCGCCGCGTCCGTGTGCGTGCTGGTGTACGCGGGGCCGCTCTCGCAGACCGCGCGCGCGCGCCTGCAGACGATGCGCGAAACCACGGACGGCTTCGAAATCGCCCGGCGCGACCTCGACATTCGCGGTCCCGGAGAATTTCTGGGCGCGCGCCAGTCCGGCGAGGCGATGTTGCGTTTCGCAAGCCTGGAGAACGACGGCTGGCTAATCGACCCGGCGCGCGCGGCGGCGGACCACATGCTCAAGGAGTTCCCCGAGGCCGTCACGCGCCATCTGACCCGCTGGCTCGGCGCGCGCGAACAGTACCTGAAGGCATAGGCGTTGAACTCGGCGCGCGCGTGTCGGTCCCTATTTCACCCGGCGCCGCGCCCGCACGG
Organism: Caballeronia sp. LZ024; assembly: GCF_031451455.1. NCBI lineage: Bacteria > Pseudomonadati > Pseudomonadota > Betaproteobacteria > Burkholderiales > Burkholderiaceae > Caballeronia > Caballeronia sp. LZ024. Next base: position 447,967 of record NZ_JARUXL010000001.1, read on the forward strand.
CCGATCAGTTGGCGAATCGTCTTCGCGGGTGTATAAGTCAAACCTATCGACTCAACGTCTTTCATTGGTCCCCAATGACGCTCACTGAATTGAAGTACATCGTCGCGGTGGCCCGCGAACGGCACTTCGGCCGCGCCGCCGAGGCATGCTTCGTCAGCCAGCCGACCTTGTCGGTGGCGATCAAGAAGCTCGAAGACGAGCTCAACGTGCAGATTTTCGAACGCGGCACGAGCGAAGTCAGCGTCACGCCGATCGGCGAGCAGATCGTCACTCAGGCACAGCGCGTGCTCGAACAGACGCTCGCCATCAAGGAAATCGCCAAGCAGGGCAAGGACCCGCTCGTGGGTCCGCTGCGTCTCGGCGTGATCTACACGATCGGGCCGTATCTCTTGCCGACGCTCGTCAAGCAAATGATCCGCAACGTCCCGCAGATGCCGCTGATGCTGCAGGAAAACTACACGCTCAAGCTGATCGAGCTGCTGAAACAGGGCGAAATCGACGTCGCGATCATGGCGCTGCCGTTTCCCGAAACCGGCCTGATGGTGCGCGCGCTCTACGACGAGCCGTTCGTCGTCGCGATGCCGTCGGGGCACGCGTGGGAAAACCGCAGCAAGATCGATCCCGACGATCTGAAGCAGGAAACCATGCTGCTGCTCGGCAGCGGTCACTGTTTCCGCGATCACGTCCTCGGCGTGTGTCCCGAGCTGATGCGCTTTTCGCAGAACGCCGACGGCATTCAGAAGACGTTCGAAGGATCGTCGCTCGAGACGATCCGGCATATGGTCGCGAGCGGTGTCGGCATTACCGTGCTGCCACGCATGTCGGTGCATGAAGTGAAACCGCATGCGGGCGGCATCGATGCGGGCCTTCTCAGCTACGTTCCGTTCGACGAGCCGGTGCCGGACCGCCGGGTCGTGCTCGCGTGGCGCAAGAGTTTCACGCGGATGGCCGCCATCGACGCCATCTCCGACGCCATCGCCGCCTGCGATCTGCCCGGCGTCAAGAAACTCGATATGCCTGTCGCCGTCAACTGACCGCACGCCGCGCCTCGTTCGAGGCGCGATTTTTCATGCGCTTCCTGTTTTCATCGCGTGAGTCGGCGTCTATCGAATAGATAAAATTTATCGAATTCGAAATGAGAATAGAATTTGTTAAGATCTTGCATGACCTAAGGAGAATGCAATGACCCAAGCGCTGATGACGATCGAACAGGCCGTGGAGCGGATCGAGGCAAAAAGCCGCAGGGCGTCGCGCGGCGTGCGCGTCGCGCTGGCTTTCGGGATGATCGCGGCAGGGTATGGCGCGATCGTCGTCGAGGCGTTGCGCGCGGGCGGCGCAGGTGCGTTCGCCTGAATCCGGCGGCACGCGATGCGCCGCAAAGGCGCGTCGCAGCAAGGCTTGCGGCCTCGCCGGGCAGCCAGGCGGGCAGCCAGGCGGCCAACGTTTCTAAGATAAACTGTCGAACGCTCGAACGGCTGCGTCTGGAACAACCGGCGAGGCGCGGCGCGTTCGCACCGTTCGTATCACTCTCTCACGGAGTCATCATGGCGAAGAAAGAAACTGCACCGGCTGTGAACATCGGTATCAGCGACAAGGATCGGAAGAAGATCGCCGACGGCCTCTCGCGTCTGCTCGCGGATACCTACACGCTGTATCTGAAGACGCACAATTTCCACTGGAACGTCACGGGGCCGATGTTCAACACGCTGCACCTGATGTTCGAGACGCAATACAACGAACTGGCACTGGCCGTCGATCAGATCGCGGAACGCATCCGCGCGCTCGGCGTGCATGCGCCGGGCAGCTATCGCGAGTTCGCGAAGCTTTCGTCGATTCCGGAAGCCGATGGCGTGCCCGCGGCCGAAGAGATGATCCGCCAGCTGGTGGCAGGACAGGAAGCGGTGGTGCGCACGGCACGCGAGATTTTCCCGACGACCGATGCCGCCAACGACGAGCCGACCGCCGATCTGCTGACGCAGCGCATGCAGACGCATGAGAAGACCGCGTGGATGCTGCGCGCGATGCTCGCTTGATGATTTGACTCGACGTTGCGGTTCACAGGCCCCCGTGCTCGCTGGAGTGCGGGGGTTTTTGCTTTTGGGGCGGCGGTTTCGCGCTGCTCTAAAATACGGCATCGCCCTCATTGTCCGCGCCCATGTTCGCCCGCCTTCCGCTCTACCTGCGCCTCGTGCGCCTCGACAAGCCCATCGGCAGCCTGCTGCTCCTGTGGCCGACGCTCAACGCGCTGTGGATCGCGTCGGACGGCCATCCTTCGCCGATGCTGCTCGTCATCTTCATCGTCGGCACGATCCTGATGCGCTCGGCCGGCTGCGCGATCAACGATTACGCCGACCGCGACTTCGATCGCCATGTGAAGCGCACCGAGAACCGGCCGCTGACGTCGGGAAAGATTCAGGCGTGGGAAGCGGTCGTGCTCGCGGCGGCGCTTTCGATCGTCGCGTTCCTTTTGATTCTGCCGCTCAACACGCTGACGAAGGAACTCTCGGTGTTCGCGCTTTTCGTCGCGGGAACCTATCCGTTCACCAAGCGCTTCTTCGCGATTCCGCAGGCGTATCTCGGCATCGCGTTCGGATTCGGCATTCCGATGGCGTTCGCCGCCGTCCAGGACCAGGTGCCGATGCTCGCGTGGATCATGCTGATCGCCAACGTGTTCTGGTCGGTCGCGTATGACACCGAATACGCGATGGTCGATCGGGACGACGACATCAAGATCGGCATTCGGACGTCCGCGCTGACTTTCGGGCGCTACGACGTGCTGGCCGTGATGGTCTGCTATGCGGTGACGCTGGCGATTTACGTGGGGATCGGGATTGCGCTTAAGTTCGGCTGGATGTACTGGCTCGGCTGGGCGGCGGCGGCGGGATGCGCGGTCTATCACTACGGGCTGATTCGCAACCGCGAACGCATGCCTTGCTTCGCTGCGTTCAAGCACAACAATTGGCTGGGCGGGATGCTGTTTGCGGGGATCGCGTTGCACTATGCGCTGGGAGCGTGATGGCGCGCGCGGGACGGTTGAGGGGTCGGAACGACGCAACAGGCAGGCGACGCACATAGCGCACGCGGCACGGCGTTTGCTGCACTCATGGACAAGCAGGCGTCGATCGTCTGTGTCTATATTCCAGTCCGATCAAGGAGGTACGGATCATGAGCAAGGCAACCAGCACATTCATCGCGGCCCTCGCCGCACTCACGCTGTCGGGCGGTGCTTATGCACAGGCGGCCGGCGGATCGAGCGGCAGCGGTTCGACAGGCAGCACGGCCAGTCCGTCCAATCAGATGAACGCCGCGCCGGGCCAGATGAACGGCGCTACGGGCGGCTACGGCACGCCGGGCATGACGAACTCGGATAGCGGTGCGCGCGCCATGTCGCCGAATTCGGGCCTGCCGAGCAACAACAACAGCGCGACCTCCGGCACCAGCGCTCCCCCGAGCAACAACACGCTCGCGACCCCGAGCGTTAAGTCGCCGGCTGCGCAGTAATCGCGGTTAAAACGCGAGGCGGATTACGCTTCGATCGTCTGGGGCGCATGAGCGGTTGCGACCTGCGCCCCAGAACGGCTTCGTCACGTAAAGCGCCAGGCTCGCCTCAAGCGTTGCCCAACTCGTCGCCCATTTCCTTCGCCCTGGCGTCGGCCGCGAGCGCGCCGCGCACGATCGCATCCTTGACGCCCGACGCATCGAACGAAGCCAGCGCCGCCGCCGTCGTGCCGCCCTTCGACGTCACGCGCTCGCGCAGCACACTTGCCGGCTCGCCCGACTGCGCCGCCAATTGCGCCGCGCCCGTGAATGTCGCGACCGCGAGCGCGCGTCCTTGCTCTTCGTCCATGCCGAGCTGGCGCGCCGCTTCCTGCATCGCTTCGATGAAATAGAACACGTAAGCCGGCCCGCTTCCCGAAATGGCCGTGACCGCATCGATCTTCGCTTCGTCGTCGAACCAGACTGTCGAGCCGACCGCCTCCAGCACCTGCGACGCCAGCGCCTTTGCGGCGTCGTCGACGCCCGGCAGCGCGGCCAGTCCCGTCACGCCCATGCCGATCAGCGCGGGCGTATTCGGCATCGTGCGCACGATGCGCGCATAGCCGCCAAGCCAGCGCGACAAATCGCTCGCACGAATCCCGGCGGCGATGCTGATCACGAGTTGCCGCGACAGATGCGGCGCCAGCGACGAAGCCACCTCTTTCAGCACCTGCGGCTTGACGGCGAGCAGGATCGCGTCGAACCCGGCGAGCGTCCCGTCGACGGCACCGCCCGTCGCGATGCCGAACTGCTGCGCCGTGCGCGCGCGGGCTTCGTCGTTGATGTCGATCGCGTAGAGATCCGCCGGCGCGACGCCGCGCTTGATGAGTCCGCCGATGAGCGCGGCGGCCATGTTGCCGCCGCCGATGAAGGCAATTTTCATGGTGAGTTCAGTGAAACGTCAGTGTGAGTAATCGCGTGCGCCGAAGATCGCCGTGCCGATGCGGACCATCGTCGCGCCTTCGAGCACGGCCGCTTCCAGATCGGCCGACATGCCCATCGACAGCGTGTCGAGCTCGAGCCCGTCGGCGCGCAATGTCTCCATCAGCGCGCGCAGCCGGGCGTGCGGGGCGCGTTGCGCATCGAGCGTCGCGGCGGGCTCGGGAATCGCCATCAGGCCGCGCAGCCGCAGGCCGGGCAGGGCGGCGATCCGGTGCGCGAGCGCGACCGCTTCGGCCGGTTCCACACCGCTCTTCGATTCCTCGCCGCTCACGTTTACCTGCAGGCAGACGTTGAGCGCGCGCGCGCCTTGCGGACGCTGATCGGAGAGCCGCTCGGCGATCTTCAGCCGGTCGACGGAATGCACCCAGTCGAACTGCTCCGCGACGAGCTTCGTCTTGTTCGATTGCAGCGGCCCGATGAAATGCCATTCGATCTCGCCGCGCAATTCAGCGAGCGCCTCGATCTTCGCGAGCGCTTCCTGCACGTAGTTTTCACCGAATGCGCGCTGGCCGGCGTCGAACGCGGCGCGGACATCGTCGGCGGGGAAGGTCTTGGAAACGGCGAGAAGCGCGATCGAAGCCGGATCGCGCGACGCGGCAGCGGCTGCCTGCGCGATGCGCTGCCGGACTTCATCGAGATGTTGAGCAATATCGGACATGGCGAAGTGCGGCTTCAGGCGTTGCAAAGCGTCGATTATACGGAACGCCCGGCGCGCGACCTCACCCGTAAAGCAGATGTTCGAGCAGTTGAATCCAGTGCGTGACGGGCGTCGACGTGCCGCTCTGCAAATGCGCGATGCACCCGACATTCGCCGATACGATCAGTTGCGTCTCCAGCTTGTCGAGCTTGTCGAGCTTCTGGTCGCGAAGCTGGTACGAGAGCTTCGGCTGCAGCACGGAATACGTGCCGGCCGACCCGCAACAGAGATGGCTGTCGACGGGCAGGCGCACTTCGAGGCCGAGCGAGGTCAGCAATTGCTCGACGTGTCCGCGAATCTGCTGGCCGTGTTGCAGCGTGCAGGGCGGATGGAACGCGACCGTATGGACACCGCGGCGGCGCGCGAGCGTCAAGAGTTGTTCCGCGTAAAGCGGCAGGATTTCGGCGAGATCGCGCGTAAGGTCGACGATGCGCCGCGCCTTCTCCGCGTATGCCGGGTCGTTGCGCATCAGGTGCGCGTATTCCTTCACCGTGGCGCCGCAGCCCGACGCGTTCATCACGATCGCCTCGACGCCGTTCTCGATATACGGCCACCACGCGTCGATGTTGTTGCGCACATCGTCGAGCGCGTCGTCGTTGTAGCCGAGATGCAGGCGGATCGCACCGCAGCAGCCGGCATCGGGCGCCGTGACGATCTCGATGTCGAGCGCATCGAAGACGCGCATCGTCGCCGTGTTCACGTTCGGCATCATCGCGGGTTGCACGCAGCCCGACAGCATCAGCATCTTGCGCTCGTGCTTGCGCGTGGGGATCGCGAGCGGCCGCTCGGCCTGCGGAATCTTCGCGCGCAGCTTGCGCGAAAGCAGCGGCCGGAACTGCTGTCCGAGCTTCATCGCGGGCGTGAAGAGCGTGCTGTTCGGCAGGAAGTTCGCGAGCAGCTTGCGTTGCACGCGCTGCCTGAGCGGCCGTTCGACCTTCTCCTCGACCACCTTGCGCCCGATCTCGACGAGCCGTCCGTACTGCACGCCCGACGGGCACGTGCTCTCGCAATTGCGGCAGGTGAGGCAGCGATCCAGATGCAGTTGCGTGCTGCGCGTGACGGGCGCGCCTTCGAACATCTGCTTCATCAGGTAGATGCGTCCGCGCGGGCCGTCGAGTTCGTCGCCGAGCAGTTGATAGGTCGGACAGGTCGCCGTGCAGAAGCCGCAGTGAACGCACTTTCGCAGGATGGCATCGGCTTCGTCGCCATCGGGCGTATCGCGGATGAAATCGGCGAGATTGGTTTGCATCGCTTGGGGTTCGTCGGCTCAGAAGTCGGGATAGAGACGGCCGCGATTGAAGATGCGCGCGGGATCGAAAGCGGCTTTCAGGCCGCGATGTATCTTCATCAGCGGCGCGGGCAGCGGCGTGAAGACGCCCGCGTTGCGATCGTAGGCGCTGCCCGCGCGGAAGATCGTCGCGTGGCCGCCGGCCTGCTTTGCGCTGATGCGCACGGTCTGCGGATCGGTGTCGGTGATCCACCAGCGCTGCGAGCCGCCCCATTCCATCAGTTGCGCGCCCGGCAGATGCAGCGGCTCGGCGATCGACGGCAGCGCGAGACGCCAGAGCGCCGACTTCGGCTCGATCACGGCGAAGAACGGATCGGTCTGCTCGCGCAGGCCGATCCAGAAGCGATCGGCCTCCACCGCATCGACGACTTCGCCGCCGAGCGACGTGCGCGCCGACTTCACCGCCGCCTCCGCGCCCGCGAGCCGCAGCGCGAGCGTGCCGTCGCGCCAGGCGCTGCCGGTGATCGGCAACGGATGACCGCCCCATTCGTTGAGCTTGCGCACGCCGTCGGTCGCGTGCATGTCGAACTTGAGCGTGGCTTCGGCGACCGGCCGCGGCAGCACCTTGATCGACAGTTCGAGGATCAGCCCGAGTGTGCCGAGCGAACCGGCGAGGAGGCGCGAGACGTCGTAGCCCGCGACGTTCTTCACCACTTGACCGCCGAAATGCAGCACCTGCCCGTGCCCGTTCATCACGACCGCGCCGAGCACGAAGTCGCGCGGGGCGCCGGTCCACGCGCGGCGCGGGCCCGCGATGCCCGCCGCGATGCAGCCGCCGATGGTCGCGTCGCGCCCGAAGTGCGGCGGCTCGAACGGCAGCATCTGGTCACATTCGAGCAGCGCTGCTTCGACTGTTTCAAGCGGCGTGCCGGCCTTCACGGTCATGACGAGTTCGGCCGGGTCGTAGGCGATGATGCCGCGATGCGCACGCGTTTCGAGAACCTCACCTTGCAGCGTCTGACCGTACCAGTCCTTCGTGCCGCCGCCGCGGATGCGAAGCGGCGTCCCGGTTCCGGTGGCATGGCGAATCTGTTCCGACCAGCCGGCGACGATGTCGTCGTGTTCCATGGTGTCCTGCTTCTCGTGGCTCGTCGATCGATTGTACCGGCCGGTTCAGCCCCGACGCCTCGGGTGAAACGTGGATAGCAGCGTGGCGGCATCCCGTCAGAAGCGTGGAATCTCCGGATGCGGCAGCAGTCCGCCGCGAATGTGCATCTTGCCGTACTCCGCGCAGCGCGCGCGGGTTGGAATGCCCTTGTCGGGATTGAGCAGACCGGGCGGGTCGAACGCGCGCTTGACCGCGTGGAACGCGTCGCGTTCTTCCGGCGAAAATTGCACGCACATCGAATTGATCTTCTCGATGCCGACGCCATGCTCGCCCGTCACCGTGCCGCCCAGTTCGACGCACGTCTCCAGGATGTCGGAACCGAATGCCTCGGCGCGGTGCCATTCGTCGAGGTCGTTGCCGTTGAAGAGAATGAGCGGGTGCATGTTGCCGTCGCCGGCATGGAACACGTTGATGCACCGTAGAGCGTACTTCTTCTCCATCTCCTCGATGCGCGCGAGCAGCGGCCCGATCGCGCGGCGCGGCACGGTGCCGTCCATGCAGTAGTAGTCCGGCGAGATGCGGCCCGCCGCCGGAAACGCGTTCTTGCGCCCCGACCAGAACTTGAGCCGCTCGGCTTCGGAGCGCGAGATCTGGATGCGCGACGCGCCATGTTCGCGCAGCACCGCCGTCATCCGGACGATCTCTTCCGCGACTTCGTCGTAGGTGCCGTCGGATTCGCAGAGCAGGATCGCGGCGGCGTCGAGGTCGTAGCCCGCGTTCACGAATTCCTCGACGGCGCGCGTCGCGGGCTTGTCCATCATCTCCAGGCCGGCGGGGATGATGCCCGCCGCGATGATCGCCGCGACCGCGTTGCCGCCTTTCACGACATCGTCGAAGCTTGCCATGATGACTTGCGCGGTCTGCGGCTTCGGGATCAGCTTGACGGTGATTTCGGTGACGATCGCGAACATGCCTTCGCTGCCGATCAGCACCGCGAGCAGATCGAGCCCCGGCGCATCCGGCCCGAGCGAGCCGAACTCGACGACATCGCCTTCCATCGTCACCGCGCGCACGCGCAGGACGTTGTGGACGGTGAGGCCGTACTTCAAGCAATGCACGCCGCCCGAATTCTCGGAGACGTTGCCGCCGATCGTGCACGCGATCTGCGACGACGGATCGGGCGCGTAGTAGAGGCCATAGGGCGCGGCGGCTTCCGAGATCGAAATGTTGCGCACGCCCGGCTGGACGGTCGCGGTGCGCGCATACGGATCGACTTCGACGATCTTCCGGAAGCGCGCGAGCGACAGCACGATGCCGTGACGGATCGGCATCGCGCCGCCGGAGAGGCCCGTGCCCGCGCCGCGGGGGACGATCGGCACGTCGAGGCGATGACAGATCTGCACGACGCGCTGGACCTGCGCCTCGGTCTCCGGCAATGCGACCGCGAGCGGCAGCCGGCGATACGCGGCGAGACCGTCGCACTCGTAGGCGGCGGTGTCTTCGTCGCGAAACAGCAGGCAATGCGTGGGAAGCACGGCCATCAGCGCCTGAACGACTTCGCGCTGGCGCTGTTCCAGCACATCCGGCGTGAGCTCGGTGGGTGCGTTCATGTCTCCTCCAGGCGCTTGATTTCGAATCGGGCCGGTGCCAGTGATGCCGCTCGCCGGCCCGTCATGCGCGTTGCGGCGCGTCTGCGGCTGAAGGCCACGCCCCTATGCCGCGAAGGAAAAGATCTTGCCGGGATTCATCAGGTTTTTCGGATCGAGCGACTGCTTGATGGCGCGCATCACGCCGATCGCGTCCTCGCCGTGCTCCTCGACGAGAAAGCCGATCTTGTGCAGCCCGACGCCGTGCTCGCCCGTGCAGGTTCCGCCCATGCGCAGCGCGCGCTGCACGATGCGGTGATTGATCGCCTCGGCTTCCTCGATCTCTTCCGGTTTCGCCGGATCGAGCAGCATCGCGACGTGGAAATTGCCGTCGCCCACGTGCCCGACGATCGGACAGGGCAGCGACGACTTCAACAGATCCTGCTCCGTCTCCACCACGCATTCGGCGAGCCGCGAAATCGGCACGCAGACGTCGGTCGTTACCGCGCGGCAGCCGGGCTTCAGTTGCAGCATCGCGAAGTAGGCGTTGTGGCGCGCGTTCCAGAGACGGCTGCGGTCTTCGGGACGCGTCGCCCATTCGAAGTCCGCGCCCGAATTCTGCGCGACGATGTCCTGCACAATGCCCGCTTGTTCCGCGACGCCCGCCTCCGAGCCGTGGAATTCGAAGAACAGCATCGGCGATTCGCGGAAGGTGAGGTTCGAATGACGGTTGATCGCGCGCACGGCGAGCGAATCGAGGAACTCGACGCGCGCGATGGGCACGCCCATCTGAATGGTTTCGATGACGGCGCGCACCGCATCGCCCATCGACGGAAACGCGCACACGGCCGCCGACACCGCTTCCGGCTGCGGATAAAGGCGCACGGTGATTTCGGTGATCACGCCGAGCGTGCCTTCCGAGCCGACGAAAAGACGCGTGAGGTCGTATCCCGCCGACGATTTGCGCGCCCGCGTGCCGGTCTTGATGACGCGGCCGTCGGCGAGCACGACGGTGAGCGCGAGCACGTTCTCGCGCATCGTGCCGTAGCGCACGGCGTTGGTGCCCGACGCGCGCGTCGCGGCCATGCCGCCGATGCTCGCGTCCGCGCCCGGGTCGATCGGGAAGAAGAGGCCGGTATCGCGCAGCGCTTCGTTCAACTGCTTGCGCGAGATGCCCGGCTGCACGGTGACGGTCAGGTCTTCGGCGTTGATCGAAAGAACCTGGTTCATTTCCGACAGGTCGATCGACACGCCGCCTTGCACCGCGAGCAGATGGCCTTCGAGCGACGAGCCGTTGCCGTAGGGGATGATCGGCACGTCGTATTGCCCGCAGAGCGTCACGATCGACTGCACTTCTTCCGTGCTGCGCGCGTAGACGACGGCATCGGGCAATTGCGGGTCGAACGGGGATTCGTCGCGGCCATGATGTTCAAGCACGGCGTGGGCGCTGGTTGCGCGCTCGCCGAAGCGGGACTTGAGCGCATCGAAGAGCGCGGCGGGGAACGGGCGACGGACGGCCAGTGGCGGTACGGGGTGATTCACGTTGTTGTCTCCGGACGGCGGCCGCGCGTGGCGTGGCGGCCCTGTTATTGGGCGATGCTTTTTATTCGCGTACGGCGCCGGCGCACGTTCGACAAACGCCTGGGCGCCTAAAGGATATTTTCCGACCATTTTACGCCGATACACCCTCGCCCGCCGCCCCTCGCGCGGCACCTATAATGGACCGCGCATTCACGATGATCGGAGAGAAGCGATGGGCCACCGCCTGAGCAAGATAGCGACGCGCGCCGGCGACGACGGCACGACCGGTCTCGGCGACGGCAGCCGCGTGCAGAAGGACGACGCGCGGATCGCGGCGATCGGCGACGTCGACGAGCTGAATTCGCAGCTCGGCGTCTTGCTGTGCGAGCCGCTGCCGGGCAACGTGCGCGCGGCGCTCGTCGATATTCAGCACGATCTCTTCGATCTCGGCGGCGAGCTGTGCATCCCGGGGCATTCGATGATCGAGGAAACGCATCTCGCGCGGCTCGACGAATGGCTCGTCGACTACAACGCGACGCTGCCGCCGCTGAAGGAATTCATCCTGCCGGGCGGCTCGCGCGCGGCGGCGCTCCTGCATGTCGCGCGCACGGTGTGCCGGCGGGCAGAGCGCGCGATCGTGGCGCTCGGGCGCGTCGAGACGGTCAACGACGCGCCGCGGCAGTACGTAAACCGGCTGTCGGACCTGCTGTTCGTCTTCGCGCGCGTGATGAATCGCGTGGATGGCGGCACCGATGTGCTGTGGGAGCACGAGCGGCGCAAGTAGGCAATGAGCCGGCCGGCGGTGTGCAGCTGCGACAAGATCGCGCAATCAGCGCCTGATTAAAAGATGTAGCATCAGCGCATCTTTTAAGGAGATTGCACGCATGACCACGCTGACCGCCGACCAGATCGCCCGCGTCAAGGCCACGGCTCCGGTTCTCGCCGAATACGGCACGACCATCACGAAGCACTTCTACAAGCGGATGTTCGCCAACCATCCCGAGTTGAAGAACGTATTCAACCAGGCGCACCAGCAAAGCGGCAGCCAGCCCGAAGCGCTCGCGCGCGCGGTCTACGCTTACGCGGCCAACATCGACAATCTCGGGGCGCTCGGCGGCGCCGTCGCGCATATCGCGCACAAGCACGCGAGCCTGAACATCCGCGCGGAGCATTACCCGATCGTCGGCGAAAATCTGCTCGCGGCGATTTCCGAAGTGCTCGGCGACGCCGCCGACCAGCCGACGCTCGACGCCTGGGCCGCCGCCTACGGCCAGCTTGCCAACATCCTGATCGGCGCGGAGCAAAAGCTCTATGACGGCGCGCCGTGGAGCGGCTTCCGGCCGTTCGTCGTCGTGCGCAAGGAAATGGAAAGCGACGAAATCACGTCGTTCTATCTGAAGCCGTCCGACGGCGGCAAGGTCTGCGATTTCGCGCCCGGCCAGTACGTGAGCGTGAAGCGCTTCGTGCAGGCGGTCGGTGTCGATCAGCCGCGCCAGTATTCGCTCTCCGACGCCCCGAACGGCGAGTGGCTGCGCATTTCGGTGAAGCGCGAGCAGCCGGCCGAACGGCCCGCCGGACATGTCTCGAACGGTCTGCACGACGATGTCGTCGCCGGCTCGATCGTCGAGGTGAGCGCGCCGATGGGCGAATTCTCGCTGGATCGTTCGAAGACGACGCCTGTCGTGCTGATGAGCGCCGGTGTCGGCATCACGCCGATGGTGTCGATGCTGGCGTCGCTCACTGGCGAGGGCAGCGCGCGGCAGGTGGCGTTCGTGCATGCGTGCCGGCACGGCGGCGTGCACGCGTTCAAACACTGGCTGAAGGAGATCGTCGCGCGGCATCCGAGCGTCTCGCGGACGGTGTTCTACGAGTCGCCGCGTGCGGCCGACCGTCAAGGCGTGGATTTCGATTTCGACGGGCGCATGGCGTGGGCGAAGTTCGTGAGCCTCGCGCTCTTGCCGGACGCCGACTATTACGTCTGCGGCCCGCTCGCGTTCATGCGCGAGCAGGTCGCGGCGCTGCACGCGGCGGGCATTCGCGCCGAGCGCATTCATACCGAGATCTTCGGCTCGGGCATGCTCGACTGACGCGCCTCAAATGACAAAAGGGCTGCGAATGTCGCAGCCCTTTTGCATCGCGAGTGCTGACGCGCTCAGTTCCCTCCGCCGCGCACGACGCGCCGCTCTTTCACGCTTTGCGCCAGACCTTCGAGCACCCTCACGCTTTCCTCCCAGCCGATGCACGCATCGGTGATGCTCTGCCCGTAGGTCAGCTCGCAGCCTTCCTTCAGATCCTGCCGCCCGGCGACGAGGTGCGATTCCACCATCACGCCGACGATCCGCTCGTCGCCCGCCGCCATCTGCCGCCCGATGTCCGCGCACACCGGAATCTGGTTCTCGTGCTTCTTCGAGCTGTTCGCGTGGCTCGCGTCGATCATCAGGCGCGCCGCCAGTCCGGCCTTCCCGATGTCGCTGCAGGCGGCATCGACGCTCGCCGCGTCGTAGTTCGGCGTCTTGCCGCCGCGCAGGATGATGTGGCAGTCCTCGTTGCCGGCCGTCGAGACGATCGCCGAATGGCCGCCCTTCGTCACCGAGAGGAAATGGTGCGGCTGCGACGCGGCCTTGATCGCATCGACGGCGATCTTCACGTTGCCGTCCGTGCCGTTCTTGAAGCCGACCGGGCACGACAGCCCCGACGCTAGCTCGCGATGCACTTGCGATTCCGTCGTGCGCGCGCCGATCGCGCCCCACGAGATCAGGTCGGCGATGTACTGCGGGCTGATCATGTCGAGGTATTCGGTGCCCGCGGGCAGGCCCATCTCGTTGATGTTCAAGAGCAATTCGCGCGCGGCGCGCAGACCGTCGTTGATCTTGAAGCTGTTGTCGAGATGCGGATCGTTGATGAGGCCTTTCCAGCCGACCGTCGTGCGCGGCTTTTCGAAGTACACGCGCATCACGATTTCCAGTTCGCCGGCGAAGCGCTTGCGTTGCTCGACGAGCCGGCCCGCATATTCCAGCGCCGCCTTCGGATCGTGGATCGAGCACGGCCCGATGATGACGATCAGGCGGTCGTCCATGCCGTGCAGGATGCGGTGCATCGACTGCCGGGCGGTGTAGATCAGCTCCGATACGGGCTCGCCGAGAGCGAATTCGCGGATCAGGTGCGCGGGCGGGGTCAGTTCTTTCAATTCGCGGATACGGACGTCGTCGGTGTTATGCGGGGGCATTACGGTTCTCCAGGAACGCTCGTTAGCGTCGATTTCTTGAGTGCTTGTGCCGGGCCGGGGCGAAAAAAAACCGCCAGACTCGGCTGGCGGTTTTTCGGGAATTTCGGGTTCTGCGTACCTACGACTCACCCCTCTCGATCCGCCAGCGGCTTGAGATGCCAAAAGAAATAAAAATAAAACTTGGCGGACATGGCGGTTCGAATGGGTGTCGTGAAAAACAGGTGACTGCCTTTATAACCTCTGGAATGCTCGACTGGCAAGCCATCGAGCGTCAAAACGCGGCGAATCCGCACGCGGTCGTTCAAAATCGCATGAAACGAGCGTGCATCATGCGGTAAAACCGCATGATGCACGCGCGTCAGACCGTGCCGCCCACCGTCATCTTTTCGATGCGCAGCGTCGGCTGGCCGACGCCGACCGGCACGCTCTGGCCTTCCTTGCCGCACACGCCGACGCCCGAATCGAGCGCCATGTCGTTGCCGATCATCGTCACGTACTTGAGCGATTCCGGGCCGCTGCCGATCAGCGTCGCGCCCTTGACCGGGTAGCTGATCTTGCCGTTTTCGATCATGTACGCCTCGGAGGCGGAGAACACGAACTTGCCGTTGGTGATGTCGACCTGGCCGCCGCCGAAGTTCACCGCGTAGAGGCCGTTCTTCACCGACGCGAGAATCTCGCCCGGGTCCTTGTCGCCGTTGAGCATGTAGGTGTTGGTCATGCGCGGCATCGGCAGCGCGGCGTAGGATTCGCGGCGCGCGTTGCCCGTCACCGGCATCTTCATCAGGCGCGCGTTCAGCGAATCCTGGATGTAGCCCTTGAGGATGCCGTCCTCGATCAGCGTCGTGCACTGCGTCGGGTTGCCTTCGTCGTCGATATTGAGCGAGCCGCGGCGATTCGGCAGCGTGCCGTCGTCGACGACCGTCACGCCCTTGGCCGCCACCTGCTCGCCGATGCGTCCCGCGAACGCCGACGATCCCTTGCGGTTGAAGTCGCCTTCGAGCCCGTGGCCGATCGCCTCGTGCAAGAGCACGCCCGGCCAGCCTGGCCCGAGCACGACGGTCATCGCGCCGGCCGGAGCGGGGCGCGCTTCGAGGTTGACGAGCGCGGCATGCACGGCGTCGTCGACGTATTTCGACAAAACCGCATCGGTGAAATAGCCGTAGTCGAAGCGTCCGCCGCCGCCGCCGCTGCCGATCTCGCGGCGTCCGTCCTGCTCGGCGATCACCGTGACGGACACGCGCACCAGCGGGCGCACGTCGGCGGCGAGCGCGCCGTCGCTGCGCGCGACCAGCACGACGTCGTATTCGCCGGCAAGGCCCGCCATCACTTGCGTGATGCGCGGATCGCGGCCGCGCGCCATCTGTTCGACGCGCTCCAGCAACTTCACTTTCGCGGCGGCGTCGAGCGAATGGAGCGGGTCGGCGGGCAAGTAGAGGTCGCGGCCGGAGACGCCCGTCAGCGAACTCGCCGACTTGATCTTGTGCTTGCCGCCGCCTGCCTTCGCGATCGCGCGGGTGGCGTGGGCCGCCTGGCGGATCGCGTCGGGCGACAGGTCGTCGGAGTAGGCGAAGGCCGTGCGGTCACCCGACACGGCGCGCACGCCGACGCCCTGGTCGATGCTGAAGCTGCCCGACTTGACGATGCCTTCTTCGAGACTCCATGCCTCGCTGCGGGTCGCCTGGAAGTAGAGGTCCGCGTAGTCGACCTTGTGCGTGAAGATCTCGGCGAGCGTGCGCGTGATGAGCGCCTCGTCGAGCCCATACGGCGTGAGCAGAACGTCCTTCGCGGTGACGAGATTGCGGATGCCGGGTTCGATGATGTTCATGCGGTGCCTGTGGCTGTATCGGTGACGGGTATGAGTATTCTAGCGTCGGTGTCTGGGGAGCTATCTGCGGGGGAAAAAGCGCGCTTTCAAGCCCGGAGCGTGGGTCTTCTGGTCTGAGGGTTCGTCGACAGCGTCAGCCTAGCACGCGATGGCGCCACGCCGGCAGGCTCTGCCGCACGGCCGCGATGCGGGCCGGATCGATGTCGCCCGCGACGACGCCCGCGCCTTCCTCGCGCACGGCGACCGTTTCGCCCCACGGGTCGATCAGGATGGTGTGGCCGAATGTGCGGCGGCCGTTCTCGTGCTTGCCGCCCTGGGCCGCCGCCAGCACATAGCACTGGTTTTCGACAGCGCGCGCCTTGAGCAGCGTTTCCCAGTGCGCGCGGCCGGTGGTGTAAGTAAACGCCGAGGGAACGACGATCATCGCGCAGTCGCCCATTTTGCGATACAGCTCGGGAAAACGCAGGTCGTA
Organism: Caballeronia sp. LZ024; assembly: GCF_031451455.1. Lineage (NCBI taxonomy): Bacteria > Pseudomonadati > Pseudomonadota > Betaproteobacteria > Burkholderiales > Burkholderiaceae > Caballeronia > Caballeronia sp. LZ024. Next base: position 464,109 of record NZ_JARUXL010000001.1, read on the forward strand.
GCACACGGACAGCCCGACGCGGCCGAACGGCGCGTCGAAGGTGCGCACTTCGCCGCCGGGACAGATGGTGCGGGCTTCGTCGAAAGATTCTTCGCCCTTTTCGAAATTGAACAGATGAATCTTGTCGTAACGCGCGGCCTCGTTGCCCGCGGGATCGAAGACGAGCGTCGTGTTCAGCACGCGCGAGGGCTCCGGCGATTCGAGCGGCAGCGTTCCACCGATCACCCAGACGCGATGTTCGCGCGCGGCGTCGGCGAGAAATTGCTGGATCGGGCCGGTGCCGGGCGTTTCGCGGATGGCGAGCTTGTCCGTGTCCTTGAAGCCCATGAAGCAGAAGTATTCGGGCAGGAGCACCATCTGCGCGCCGTCGCGCGCCGCTTCGGCAATCAGCCGGCCCGCTTCGGCGAGATTGCGCTCGCGATCCGGCGTGCTGACCATCTGCAGCGCCGCGACCCGGAACGGCCCGGCGGGGTTTTCGCTTGATCTTTCGCTCATGTCTGCTTGCGGTGTCCGGTTGCGTCGGGGGCTTCTCTCGGGGACAAAACGCGACGCTGTCGGCCTCAGTCGGTGACAGCGGCGGCAGGAGTTTCGATCTTACCCTGATCGCCCTTCACCCGTTGGATGACCGGTTTCGACCACGTTCCGGTGATCGCGTAGTCGCGCGCGAACGCCTTTCCTATCGACTTCGACAGCACCAGGTCCGCCGCGAGCGTGCCGAGGCCGAGCAGCGGATTGATGACCGCCGCCCCGAGCGCGACCGCGCCCGCGCTCACGGTCGGGATCACGCGCGCGTGCAGGTCCTGCGACTGCGTCGGCAGATTGACGAGCCCTTTTAGCTCGACGCGCGCGGGCGATGTCACCATCGTGAAGTCGTCGGTGCGTCCGATGCCGTCCTCGATCTTCGCCGTACCGGTGATCTTCTCGAACGGCAGCCCTTTGCCGACGACATCCTGGAAATTGAGCGTCAAGAGATGCGCGAGGCTCTGCAAGCTGAGGATGCCGAGCAGTTTCGCCGCGCCCGCATTCACCTTGAGGATCTGGCCGTGGCGCAGGTCGACGGCGAGTTCGCCGTCGAGCGACGGCAGGTCGGGCACCGTCGGGCTGCCGTTCCAGGCGGCCTTGCCCGAAATCGAGCCCTTGCCCGCGTTGACCGTGCGTGGCAGGCCGAAGCGATCGAGCAGCGCGCCCGCGTCCTTCACGTCCAGCTTGAAATCGAGCGCGGTGCGGCGCGGGGCATTGTCGTCGGCGTCGTCGTCCGTGGCAGTCAAGGCACGCCAGTTCGCGGTCGCGGTGAGCGTCGCGTCGGGATTGGCGAACTCGAACTTGTCGAGCTGCCACACCGGCATGCCGTTCTCGACGCCATTGCTCGCGTCGACTTCGAGCCGCCCGAGCGTGCGGCCGCGCATGACCACTTCGTTCACGATCAGGTCGATCGTCGGCATGTTGCGCGGCGGTCGGCGGATCACCTGTCCGACGAGGTCGTTCTCCGCCTTCTCGGGAATCACGACTTGCGCAAAGCGCGCCTGCAACGCGCCGGGACTGTCGCGGGTCGCGCCGGGCGTCCAGGAAACATAGCCCGACACCTGATTCGACGCGATATTCGCCTGCCATTTGCGCTCGGACTCGCTCGCGCCGATCACGACATTTTCCCAGTGGCGGTTGAGCAGCTTGAGCGTCGTGAGATGCAGCGCGACGCGCGTCGGGATGAACTGCCTGACGTTCTCGCTCATCGGCGGCCTGGGCGCCGGCGCCCGCGCCGTAGCTGGCGCCGGCGGCGGGCTCAGTTCCGCGAAGAGCCGGCGCCAGGCGTCGGCGTCGAGGTCGTCGAGTTCAATGTTGGCCGCGACGCCCTGCGACGGCAGATCGGCCGGCTTGTTCACGCCGATCGCGCCGCGCACGACGTTGAACTGCGTCTTCCCGACCTGCTGCACGAGGTAGTGCGCCGCAACCGGCCCGAGCGTGAGACTCGCGTCGTGACGGCCGGCTTCGCCCGCGGCGGGCTCGAAGCTCAGGGCGAACGGCATCGGCGTGCCCTGCGGCTTGGCGAACGGCGCGGGGAAGTCGAGTCCGAGCCCGGTCAGGTCGGAACTCGCCTCGATGCGCGGCAGCGCGCTCTTCATGCCGCGCACCTGCATCCGGTAGGGCGCCGTGCCGCTCACGTGCCTGAGCACCTGCGCGACTTGCGGACTGATGCGCATGTTGAGCCCCTGCGCGGCGTCCGTGCCGATGCGCCCGTTCACATCGAGTGCATAGCTGCCGTCCGGCTTGACGCCGCCTGTGCCGCGCACTTCGCCGCCGAGGAAACGCCCGCTCAGGTTGTCGAGCATGACGGTTTTTTCAGCGAAGCGCGCGCGGCCGCGCACGTGCGAGAGCGGCGGCAGGTTTTCATACGCGACTTCGTTGTCGGCGAAGGTGAGCGAGCCTTCGTAGTCGACGTGCGGTTTCGGCAGCCGGATGCGTGGAATGCCGAGCTTGAGCGCGAGCGTCGCGTCGCCGCTCGCGCGGATCTTGCGCGTCGCGTGCTTGGCGATCAGGCCGAGCGAGCTGTCGTCGACGTACTGGAGCATGTCGGCGAGCGGACCGCGCGCGTTGCCGTCGATCAGCAACAGCGACTCGCGATTGCCCGTGTCCTCGATGCGCCCGCTCGTCTTCGTGATCGCGACGCGGCGATAGTGCGCGCGGTCGATGTCGAAACGCAGCTTGTTCTGCGCGAGCTGGAACTTGCCGTCGATGCCCTCGAAGCCCGGCCAGATGTTCGGCAGGCCGTTTCTCATCTTGCGCGGCGGGAAGGGCGTCGGATCGAACTTGCCGCCCGTGAACGGCGCTTCGATGCGGAAAATGCCGTCGTTCGGAAATTTCGCGTAGGGGAAGCGGGTGAGGTCGCCGTGCACTTCGATCGTGCCGCCGCGCGAGATGCCCGCCTGCAACGCGTGCCCGAGATAGATGCGCACGCGTTCGGAGAGGCTCGTCGGCAGATAGCGCACGAGGCTCGTCACCTTCAGGCGCGCGACCTTCGCCTTGAGATCGAGCGAGCCGCGCCCGTGGCCCTGGTTCCAGTAATAGGCGGTGGCTTCGCCCTCGGCGTCGGCGTTCTTCACGTGCAGCGTCTCGACGCGCATCGTGAAAGCACGGCGCGGCTCGCCGGGCGCGGGGGCGTCGGCGATGGTCCAGGACGCGCGGCCGTTAAGCGAATCGAAGGTGAGGCGCGGGTTGTCGAAGGCGCCGGGGATGGTGAGCGCCGCGTTCTTCGTGTCGATCGTGATGGAGCCTTGCGACTGGTCCGCGTCGATCTTGCCCCACAGGTTCTCGACGCCCGGAATCCCCGCGCGCGGGTGATTGTTCACGGTGAGGCCGGGCGGCGGCTCCTGCGCCTGCACGCTGATGCCTTGCAGGTCGGCCTTGACCGTGTAGCTCTTGAGCGGCGTGGCCTCGCCCTTCGCGCGCTGCTCCTCGGCTTCTTCGTCGCTTTTCGGCGCCGCGCGTTCCGTGCGCAGCGTGTAATTCGCGACGAGCCCGCGCGGATTGAACAGCAGGAGCTCGGTCAGCACCTTGCGCGGCAGCGGCAGGGCGCGCGCGAACTCGGCGAGGATGCCGACGTCGACACGGTCGCCCGACACGCCGAAGACCTGCCCGCGATTCGCCGACGCCGCGCGATACGTGCCCGTCAGCGTGCGGAACGCGAGCAGGCGCGTGAGCTGCGTGCCGTCGTCGAGCGGCGGCTGGCCGAACTCCGCGCGCAGGTCGGACAGATGCAGCGTGTATTCGTTGTCGTTCTGCTCGATCGCCCAGCCGAACCGCGCGACGGGCAGGTCGAGGCGCGGCTGCGTGGGCCGCACGCGCAGCGCGATCTGGCCGCCCGACGCGTCGCCGCTCGCCGTCTGCAGCTTGCCGCCTGCGAAGTTGAGCCAGATGCGGTTGTCGAACTGGCCGCTGTACATCTCGAACGGCATCTTCACGTAGCGCGCGAGCGTCGGCAGATCGACGGGGCCGGTCGAAACATACGCGCGGCCCGTCCAGTGCGCGGGCGCGCCGATCGCCGCGAACGGCTGGTGGCGGAAGTCGGCGCGTAAATCGAGCGGGCCGTGCAGCACGTCGCCGTCGGCGGGCGCATCGAGCGCGAGCCGGTGACGGATGCCTTCATTGAGCACGACGAGCTTGAGGCGCTTGAGCGCGATCTCGGGCGCCGTGCGCTCGGCGTCGCGCCAGCGCAGCGTGCCGTCGCGCAGGACGATGTGCTCCTGCTTGAGCAGCCACGTCGTGAACGCGCTTTCGTTCGTGCGCCGTGCCGGAATCGGCACGCCCGCGACGCGGATCGTGCCGTCTGTCGCGCGCGAGACGATCACGTCGGGACCGTCGACGGTGAGGTTCGAGAGCGCTGGCGCGAGCTTGAACACGGAGGCCCACGAGAGGCTCGCGCTCGCGTGAGGCACGGCGAGGCCGGGCGAACCGTCGGAGGCGTCGATGCGCAGGTTGTCGAGTTCGATGACCGGCTGCAGTCCGGACCAGTGCGACGTGAGCCTGCCGATGCGCAGTTGCGCGTGAATCTTCGAGGAGACGAGCTGTTCGATGCGCGGCCGGAACGCGTCGATCTGCGGCAGGACGGCGTAACGCAGCCCGAGATAGAGTCCCGCGATCACGAAATAGATCGCGACGCCGAGCACCAGGATGATCTTCAGGACGCGTGAAAGCGCGCGCTCGGCAGTGCCGCTGGGCTTCGCTTGTCCAACTTCGAGAGGGTCGACGGATTCCTTGCTGTCGGACATGCTGCGGCGTTTCTGCGATATGGTAGTTTTGCGTGTTTGACGATGGAATGTAACACAGGGTGCCGCACTTCCGGCCGTGCGCGCGCCTTCGGGTGCCTGCCGCAAAGCCATGCCCGGACTGCTTCTGGGCGATTTGCGAGCGAGCGCGCCGGGGATGCGCGACGCCGTTTCGGCCCTCCTCGACCCAATCGAGCAACGAACACCCAAGCAACGAGCGAGCCCGACTTCAGATGACTCCCGCAGCACTTCGCAGTTCCGCTTATTCCAGTTATGCGTCGCGTGCGTACGCGGCGCGTCCCGAACTTTTCGCGCAGGTGGCCGAGTGGGCGGGCTCACGCGTCACGCGTGCCTGGATCGAAGCGCGTCTGAACGCGCTGTGCGCGACCTGCGCGGCTGACGGCACGCTCGACGAAGCCGCGCTCAAGACCGCGCTGCGCCGCCTGCGCACCGAAGTCTTCTGCACGGTGATGGAGCGCGATCTCGCGGGTCACGCCGACGTCGCCGAAGTGACCGGCGCGATGACCGACCTCGCAGAACTCACGATCCAGCGCGCGCTCGCGGTGCTCTCGGCGGATCTGGAAGCGCTCTTCGGCGAGCCGCGCGGGCCGGACGGCGAACGGCTGACGCTCGGCGTCGTCGGGATGGGCAAGCTCGGCGGGCGGGAGCTGAACGCGTCGTCGGATATCGATTTGATCTTCGTCTACGAGGAAGACGGCGAGACGGCCGGCGGCCAGCGCGCGCCGCTCACCACACAGGAATTCTTCACACGGCTCGGCCGCCGGCTGATCGGCGCGCTGGCCGAACTCACGCAGGACGGCTACGTGTTTCGCGTCGACATGCGGCTGCGGCCGAACGGCGATTCCGGACCGCTCGTATGCAGCCTGGGCATGCTCGAAGAGTATTTCTACGTGCAGGGCCGCGAGTGGGAGCGCTACGCGTGGATCAAGGGACGGCTCGTGTCGGAAGGCGAGAGCGATGCGGCGAAGCGGCTCGCGAAGCAGCTGGAGGCCATCGTCACGCCGTTTGTCTATCGCCGCTATCTCGACTACGGCGTGATCGCCGCGATCCGCTCGCTGCATGCGCAGATCCGCCAGGAAGCGCAGCGGCGTGCATCGATGCGCCCCGACAAGGCCGACGACATCAAGCTCGGGCGCGGCGGTATCCGCGAGATCGAGTTCAGCGCGCAAGTATTCCAGTTGATCCGCGGCGGCCAAGCAGCGGAGTTCCGCATTCGTCCGACGCTTGCCGTGCTCGCGCGGGCCGCTGCGCACGGCCTGATTTCGACGCAGGTCTGCACGGCGCTGAGCGAAGCGTACTTGTTCCTGCGCACGGTCGAGCACCGGCTGCAGTATCGCAACGACGCCCAGACGCACGCGATGCCCGTCGCGCCCGAAGAACGCGTGCGCCTCGCCGAATCGCTCGGTTTTGCCGACTATGCCGCGCTGATGGCGACGCTCGATGCGCACCGGGAAGTCGTCGAAGAGCAGTTCGACGAAATTTTCGCCGACAAGGTGAGCGGTCAGGGCGGCTGCGGCGTGCCGGACGACTCGGTGGCGTCGTGGGTCTGGAGCAGCGCGCTCGGCGACGAAAGCGCGAGCGAGGAACTGGTCGCGAGTCTCGCGGAACTCGGCTTCACCAGCCCGGCCGGGCTGCTCGAGCGGCTCACGAGCGTCTGGAAGTCGGCGCGTTATGCGGGCTTGCCCGCGAAGAGCCGCGAGCGTTTCGACATCGTCGCGCAGCGCGCGCTCGCCGCGGCGCAGTCGATCGAGCCGCCCGAGCGGCGCGGCGACACCGTCATGCGTCTCTTCGATCTGCTCGAAGCGATCAGCAAACGCGGCGCGTATCTCGCGCTTCTGACCGAATATCCGGCGGCGCTCGACCGCGTGCTGTCGGTGCTCGGCGGCTCGCGCTGGGCGTCGGGCTATCTGATCCGCCATCCGCAACTGCTCGACGAACTGCTCGACGACGAAGCCATCGCGAGCCCGTTCGACTGGCCCGAGTTCAAGCGGTCGCTGCGCGCGAGCCTCGCCGCCGCCGACGGCGCCGAGCAGCAGATGGATCTGCTGCGCCACGCGCATCAGGCCGAAGTGTTCCGCATCCTGCTGATCGATCTGGCGGGCAAGCTCACCGTCGAGCACGTGAGCGACCGGCTCTCCGAACTCGCGGATGCGGTGCTCGACGTGACGGTCGAAACGGTCTGGAAGCAGTTTCCGAAGCGGCATCGCGAGGTGCCGAAGTTCGCGGTCATCGCGTATGGAAAGCTGGGCGGCAAGGAACTGGGCTATGCGTCCGACCTCGACCTGATCTTTCTCTACGACGACCCGGACGACGCCGCCTCCGACGTCTACGCGATGTTCGCGCGCCGCCTGATCACGTGGCTCACGACGGCGACGGGCGCCGGCACGCTCTTCGACGTCGACTTGCGGCTGCGGCCGAACGGCGAATCGGGGTTGCTCGTCACGAGCCTGCAGTCGTTTCGCGCCTATCAGATCCGCGAAGGCGACGCGGCCAACACCGCCTGGGTCTGGGAGCATCAGGCGCTGTCGCGGGCGCGCTATTGCGCGGGCGATGCCGCGATCGGCGAGCAGTTCGAGGCGATCCGCGCGGACGTGCTGGTGATGCCGCGGGAGGCAGAGGCGCTGGCGCGCGAGATCGTCGCGATGCGCGAGCGGGTTCTTGCCGGGCATCCGAACCGGACGGCCTTGTTCGATTTGAAGCACGATCGCGGCGGAATGGTCGATATCGAATTCATCGTGCAGTACTGGGTGCTGCTGCATGCGCGCGAGCATCGCGAGTTCGTGCGCAACGCCGGGAACATTTCGCTGCTGCGGATCGCGGCGCAGTGCGGATTGATGACGGACGAGGAGGCAGAGACGCTTGGCGCGGCATACCGGTCGTATCGCAAGCTGCAGCACAAGCTGAGGCTCGACGGGATGGAGAAGGCGCGGGTCGAGCCGGAGACGGTGGCGGCGGAGAGGGCCGCGGTGGTGTCGTGGTGGGAGCGGGTGTTTGCGGGGCTGGTTTAGATCGCCTGGCGGCGCAGCGTGGTCAGGGGGCGGCGATGGGCCGCGCGTCACGTCGGGCACGTTCCAGAAACGTGCGCAAGACGGGCGAACGGTTCTGCTCCGAATACGCGACGGCGATACCTGAACAAAGTCCGCGCGATTTCTCGTTGAATGCGCGGAAAGTCACGCCCTTGCGCCTCACGTTTTTCAGTGACGCGGCGACCAGCGCGATGCCCTGTCCTTCCGCGATCAGCCCGAGCAGGATGTGGTGATCGGCCGGCTCGGCGATCGTAGTCGGTTCGAAACCGACGCGCTTGAAGAACGCCTGACAGTAATCGTAGAAACCCGGGTTCAGGCGGCGCTCGAACCAGAAGAGCGGCTCGTCGCGCAGATCGTCGAAGTCGAGCCGGCGCTTTTTGGCGAGTCGATGTGCGGCGGGCAACGCAATGACGAGCGGTTCCTCGAAAATCGTCTCCACGTTCAGGCCTTGAGCCTCCGTGTGCAACCCGATGAACGCCGCGTCCATGACGCCTTTTCTCAAGTCCTGCACCAGGCGGATCGAATGCTTTCCTTTGACGACGATCTTCCAGTCGGGAAAGTCCAGCTGCAGCGCGCCCGAGACATCGGGAATCGTACTTCGATCGAATACGGTGGTGTAGCCGATGGAAAACTGTCCGACCTGGGAATGGCGCGCGGCCTGCGCCGCCGCGACCGCCTTTTCCGCCTGTGCAAGCGTTCGCCTCGCTTCGGGCAGGAACGCGAGTCCCGCTTCCGTCAGCGAGACGCCGCGCTTGCTGCGCCGAAAAAGCGCCACGCCGAGGGAATCTTCCAGTTGCTGAATCTGCCGGGTCAGCGGCGGTTGAGACATGTGCAGACGCTGCGCGGCGCGGCCGACGTTCAGTTCTTCGCTGACCGCCAGAAAATAACGGAACTGCCGAAGGTCGATGGACGTATTCATACCTAAAAAGTATCACGAAAATGGTATTGGCCGAGCCAGTCGGGCCGCCGTAAATTGTCCTTCAATTCAACAGGAGGAACGAAATGGACAACGAGCGTTATGTGCGGGGCTGGGCGAAACTCAAGGAAGTCGACGGACATGCCGGCGAGCAGGTCATTGCCAGCCTGAGCGCTATCGCACCGGACTTTGCCCGGTTATTGATCGAGTTTCCGTTCGGCGATATCTACTCGAGACCGGGTCTCGATCTGAAGGCGCGGGAGCTTGCCGTCGTGGCGGCGCTCACCGCGCTCGGCAACGCGGCGCCGCAACTGAATGTTCACATTGCGGGCGCGCTGAACGTTGGCGTGTCGCGTGAGGAAATCGTCGAGGTCATCATGCAGATGGCCGTGTACGCGGGCTTTCCCGCGGCGCTCAACGGTCTTTTCGCCGCGAAGGAAGTGTTCGCGAAGCACGACGCGCTTTCGTGCGAACCGACGTAGCGGGTTCGACCTGGTCGCGCCGGTTTTCGCAGGAGTGTCTGAGCATCGGGGTGGGAGGGGCTGCGAATCCGCCGGATTCATCGCTCGCCCGCTCGCATCAGGCCGCCAGCATCTCCTTCGCGTGCTTTCTCGTCGTCGCGGTAATCTCGATCCCGCCGAGCATCCGCGCGACTTCTTCGACGCGCTTCGCCTTGTCGAGCGCCGTGACCGTGCTGACGGTTCCGCCATTCGAATCGCCCGCCTTCGCGACCTGAAAGTGCTGATCGCCGCGCGCCGCGACCTGCGGCAAATGCGTGACGCACAGCACCTGACGATCGCGCCCGAGCTGATGCAGCAGCCGTCCCACGACCTCCGCGACACCCCCGCCGATTCCGGTATCGACCTCGTCGAAGATCAGCGTCGGCGTGGGGCTGGCGGTGCTCGCGATCACGGCGAGCGCGAGGCTGATGCGCGCCAGTTCGCCGCCGGACGCCACCTTCGCAAGCGGCCGCAGCGCCACGCCCGCATGGCCCGCGACGCGGAATTCGATCTGTTCAAGCCCGTTCGCGCCGCCTTCGGCGAGCGGGACCAGCGCGACGTCGAAGCGGCCGCCCGCCATCGACAATTCCTGCATGCCGACCGTGACCGCCGCGCCGAGTGCCTTCGCCGCCTTGGCGCGCGCCTTCGACAGCACCTTGGCCTCGGCCAGATACGCGTCCTTCGCTTTCGACTCCGTGGCGCGCAACGCATCGAGGTCGGCGGCGGCATCGAGCTGCGCGAGCTGCTGGCGGCGCGCTTCGTGTTCCTCGGGCAGCGCTTCGGGCTGCAGGCGGAACTTGCGCGCGGTCGAGTGCAACTGGTCCATGCGCTTTTCGACCTGCGCGAGCCGGTCGGGGTCGAGTTCGAGCCGCTGCGCATAGTGCGAGAGCGAATACGACGCTTCCTGCAACTGGATCTCCGCCGGTTCCAGCGAAGCGAGCACGTCCGACAGCGCCGGGTCGATGTCGGCGAGACCGCGCAGCTTCGAGATGATCGCGGCGAGTTGCGTGATCATCGCTTCGTCGGATTCGGATAGCGCGTCGAGCGCGCCCTGCACGCCGTCAATAAGACTCGCCGAATGCGACAGCCGATGATGCTCCGCGCTCACGTCCTCCCATTCGCCGGGCTGCGGCGCGAGTTTGTCGAATTCGCTCAGTTGCCACGCGAGCCGTTCGCGCTCCAGTTGCAGCTCGCGGTCGCGGCTCTGCGCTGCATCGACCGCCTGCGCGGCCTCGCGCCACGCGCGATAGGCGCGCGTGACGGAAGCGGTGGTCTCCGTGAGGCCCGCGTGGGTATCGAAGAGTTCGCGTTGCGCGTCCGGGCGCATCAGGAGTTGGTGCGCGTGCTGCCCGTGAATGTCGACGAGCATCTCGCCGACTTCGCGCAACTGCGTGAGCGTCGCCGGCGTACCGTTGATGAATGCACGCGAGCGGCCGTTCGAATCGACGGCCCGGCGCAGCATCACGGTGTCCGACTCGTCCGCCGCGAGCGCGTGCTCCTCGAGCCAGTGCGATACGCCCTCGTGCGTCGAGAACTCGGCGGTGATGTCGGCGCGCGCTTCGCCCGTGCGTACGACGCTCGCGTCGCCGCGCGCGCCGAGCGTGAGCGCGAGCGCGTCGATCAGAATGGATTTGCCGGCGCCGGTTTCACCCGAAAAAACCGTGAAACCGCTGTCGAATTCGAGGTCGAGCGCGGCGACGATCACGAAGTCGCGAATCGAGAGATGACGGAGCATGGATGAAGGCTTGGATGCTGTTTAAGAAGCGTCTTCCTGCGACGGATGCTCGTTCCAGTGCAACTTCTTGCGCAGCGTCGCGAAATAGCTGTAGCCGACCGGATGCAGCACCGGCACCGTATGACGCGAGCGACGCACTTCGATCGTGTCGTTCAGCTCGACGGCGGTGAACGACTGCATGTCGAAGTTCACATTGACGTCGCGCCCGCCGATGATCTGGATATCGACCTTGGAGTCGTCCGGCAGCACGATCGGCCGGTTCGAGAGCGAATGCGGCGCGATCGGCACGAGCAAAAAGCCCTGCAACGAGGGATGCAGGATCGGTCCGGCGGCGGAAAGCGAGTAAGCGGTCGAGCCGGTTGGTGTTGCGACGATCAGGCCGTCGGAGCGCTGGTCGTACATGAAATGGCCGTCCACGGAGACGCGCAGTTCCGCCATGCCCGAAAAGCCGCTGCGGTTGACGACGACGTCGTTGAACGCGAGCGCGTGGTAGATCGGCTTGCCGTCGCGGACGATGCGCGCTTCGAGCAGGGTGCGCTCCTCGCGCTCGAAACTGCCGGCGAGCATCTGCGGGACGAGGTCGCGCATCTGTGCGAGGGAAATGTCCGTGATGAAGCCGAGCCGCCCGTGGTTCACGCCGATGAGCGGCGTCTTGTACGGCGCGAGCTGCCGGCCGAGACCGAGCATCGTGCCGTCGCCGCCGAGCACCACGGCGACATTCGCGCGCGCGCCGATTTCCGCCGTCGAAAGCGCGGGATAGCCGCTCACGCCGACTTCCTTGGCCGTCTGCGCCTCGAACACGACTTCGAAGCCCTGGCTCGCGATCAGCGAGGCGAGCGAAGCCAGCGGCTCTTCGATGCCGGGTGTGTTGGTGCGCCCCACGAGCGCGACGGTCTTGAATTGGCCTATTTCCATGCCGGCATTACACCATAGGTGAAGGTCGAAAAGAACCGTGGGCGAACCCGGCTCTCAGCACGCGCGTGCTTGTCCGTCGTCCGGATTGTTTGTGGCTAGAATGGAGCACATCATGAATTCGGGTGCGTCATGGCGAAGGCGCCGGCGCGCTCGCCGTACGATGACGCGTTGAGCTAAAATTTGCCCATGCTAGACCCACGTGCACAAACCCTCCTCAAGACGTTGATCGAGCGCTACATCGCCGAAGGTCAGCCGGTGGGGTCGCGCACGTTGTCGCGCTACTCCGGCCTCGAACTCAGCCCGGCCACGATCCGCAACGTCATGTCGGACCTGGAGGAGCTCGGACTCGTCGCGAGCCCGCATACCTCGGCGGGGCGCATTCCCACGCCGCGCGGCTATCGCGTCTTCGTCGACACCATGCTCACGGTCGAGGCGCCGGAAGACGAGGCGATGACCACCGCCGTCAAGACGCGCCTGCAGGGCGAGGAGCCGCAGAAGATCGTCGCGGCGGCGGCGAGCGTGCTCTCGAATCTCTCGTCGTTCGCGGGCGTGATTCTCACCCCGCGGCGCAGCCACATGTTCAAGCAGATCGAGTTCATGCGGCTGTCGGACAAGCGCATCCTGCTCATCATCGTGACGCCGGAAGGCGACGTCCAGAACCGCATCATGGCGACCCAGCGCGATTATTCGCCGTCGCAGCTGACCGAGGCGTCGAATTACATCAACGCGCACTTCGCCGGTCTCTCCTTCGACGAGGTACGTCGCCGACTTCGCGAGGAAATCGACCAGTTGCGCGGCGACATGACCACGCTGATGCACGCGGCGGTGGCCGCCAGCACGGATGAAACCGATCCCGGCGACACGCTCCTGATTTCCGGCGAACGCAACTTGCTGGAAGTGGCGGACCTTTCGTCCGATATGGCGCGGCTGCGCAAGCTTTTCGATGTATTCGACCAAAAGACAAGTCTCCTGCAATTGCTCGACGTATCGAGCCACGCGCAAGGCGTGCAGATTTTCATCGGCGGCGAGTCGAATCTCGTGCCGATCGAGGAAATGAGCGTGGTGACGGCGCCATACGAAGTGAACGGCAAGATCGTCGGCACGCTCGGCGTGATCGGGCCGACGCGTATGGCCTACAACCGCGTGATCCCGATCGTCGACATCACCGCGCGGCTGCTTTCCATGTCGCTCAGCCAGCAGTAACGGCGCCGTCTCGCTGAGATCTTGCGCCGCCGCGCACGCAAGCGCCACTAGGCCGTTCGGCCGATGCTGCGTCGCGAGCCGCGCCGCTATAATGGTCTTCACTTCACGACGTCGCTCATCCGGCCGCTTCCTTCATGCGTTTCGATCTCGAGTTGCCTTCGCAGCACGCCGCCTCGCGTCGGGTCGCGGTGCTGCTGATCAATCTCGGCACGCCTGATGCGCCCACGCCGCGCGCCGTGCGCAAGTACCTCGCGCAGTTCCTGTCCGATCCGCGCGTCGTCGAGATTCCGAAAATCGTGTGGCAACTGATTTTGCGGCTCGCGATTTTGCCGTTCCGTTCGCGCGCGTCGGCGAAAAAGTATGCGCAGGTGTGGCTGCCGGAAGGCTCGCCGCTGCGGGTGTACACCGAGCGGCAGGTCGAGCAGTTGCGGCGCCTGTTCGCGGCGAACGACTACCACGTGATCGTCGATTACGCGATGCGCTATGGCACGCCGGGCATTCCCGCGATGCTCAATCAACTGAAGCTGGAAGGCGCCGAGCGCGTGCTGCTCGTGCCGATGTATCCGCAATATTCGTCGTCGACGACCGCAACCGCCTTCGACGACGCCTTCAACGCGCTCAAACGCGTTCGCAATCAGCCCGAAATCCGCACGATCCGCCAATACGCCGACCATCCGGCCTACATCGGCGCGCTCGCCGAGCAAGTGCGCGATTACTGGCGTCATCACGGACATCCGGACTTCGCCGCCGGCGACAAGCTCGTGCTGAGTTTTCACGGCGTGCCGAAGCGCACGATGGATCTCGGCGATCCTTATCACGACCAGTGCCAGCGGACGGGCTCGCTGCTCGCGGCGGCGCTCGGGCTCACGCCCGTTGAATGCCGCGTGACGTTTCAGTCGCGCTTTGGCCGGGCGGAATGGCTGCAGCCGTACACGGCGCCGACGCTCGCCGAACTGGGCGCGGGCGGCGTGAAGCGCGTGGACGTGTTTTGCCCGGGTTTCACGGCCGATTGCCTGGAGACCATCGAGGAAATCGGCATCGAGGTGCGCGACGAATTCCTGCGAGCGGGCGGCAAGGAGTTTCACCGCATTCCTTGTCTGAACGCGTCGCCGGCGTGGATCAAGGCGCTCGGCGAGATCGTCGCGCAACATCTGCAGGGCTGGCCGGTGCAGACGGTTCAGCCGTTGAGCGCGGTCGCCTGACGGAATCCGAACTCTCATGAACTACAAGATTTCGACTGAACCCGGTGCGCGTCTTCGCATCGACAAATGGCTCTGGGCGGCACGCTTCTTCAAGACGCGCTCGCTCGCGAGCGACGCCGTCGAGAAAGGCCGCGTGAGGATAGGCGGGGCGAACGTGAAGCCGTCGAAGGACGTGCGCGTCGGCGACCTCGTGGAGATCGACATCGAACCGATCGTCTGGCAAGTGGAAGTGCTGGGAATTTGCGACGTGCGCGGACCGGCCACGGTCGCGCAGACGCTCTACGCCGAAACGCAGGAAGGCCGCGAGAAGCGGTTGGCGGAAACCGAGCGGCGCAAGACGTATCGCGAGCCGGCGGCCGAGCTTCAGGGCCGGCCGACCAAGCGCGATCGCCGGATCATCGACAAATTTTCAGGTCCGGATTGAAATACTGCTCGACGGTGGCATGAATGCCGCCGTATTCGGTATTGCGCGCCGTTACGGCGCCGGACATGCAGATGGTCGTGGTTCCCGCAACCAGTACCAGGGCGACCACCGCAATAGCAAAGGTCAGTTTCATGGTACCCCCGGTGAGCGGGCGAAACGGGCAAGGGCTTGAGCGGATTGAAATGCTTCCGTAGGATTAGGGTTAACCTGTGCCGACGAGAGCCTGATCGAAGTGTAGGCGACCGGCGCCACGGGCTCAATGTGAATCTGCAGGAAGCCGTCAATTGCTTGTTGCCGCGTGTTTCGGTCGCACCCGAAATGGCGAAAAATCGAGCAACGGCTCTTGAAAATGCCGGCGCGAGCCCTAGATGAGTCGCTGGTGCGGGAACGCATCGGTGTCCGCGTTTCCCTAGTTGTATTTTTGCAACGCGGTTTGGCCGCTTCTTCCGGCGTTCATCCCGCGGTTCGTATCCGAATCAACCCTCAGCAAGACATTCAGCGACATGGAAAACACGCAAGAGAATCCAGCGAGCCAGAACCCCACGCCCGCCGACGACACAGCGCGCCAGTCCGCCGACGCGTCCGGCGTCAACAACGCACAGCCGGCACAGCCCGCGGAAGCGGCGCCGGAAGCCGCTCAGGCGAACGAAACCGAAGCGCAACTCGCCGAAGCACAGGCGAAGGTCGCCGCGCTCCAGGAAGAGTTCCTGCGCGCCAAGGCCGAAACGGAGAACGTTCGCCGCCGGGCTCAGGAAGACGTGTCGAAGGCGCACAAGTTCGCCATCGAAAACTTCGCGGAAAACCTGCTGCCGGTGCTCGATAGTCTCGAAGCCGCGCTCGCGGATTCGTCGACCGATATCGCCAAGGTGCGCGAAGGCGTCGAACTGACGCTGCGCCAGTTGACCGGCGCGCTCGAAAAGGGCCGTGTGATCGCGTTGAACCCGGTCGGCGAGAAATTCGACCCGCATCGCCACCAGGCCATTTCGATGGTTCCGGCGGAGCAGGAAGCGAACACCATCGTGAACGTGCTGCAAAAGGGCTATGTGATCGCCGATCGCGTGCTGCGCCCGGCGCTCGTTACCGTCGCCGCGCCGAAATAGCGCAGCGGCGAACGCCATGGCTAACGTCCCGGTCGACGCCACCGCGTTCTCCGTCTTCAACATGCAGGAACTGAGCGCGGAAAATTTCGACGCCGGGCTCGCGTCGGCGGAGGAAGAACTGGCGGTCGTGTTCTTCTGGGGCGTGGATTGCTTCAATTGCGAGATCGCGAAGAAAGCGATGCTCGCAAAGCCGGACGAAATCCGCGCGCTTGGCCTCAAGTGGTTCCATAGCAATGTCTATGAGCATCGCGAACTGGGGCGCCGCTTCGTGCTGCATGGCGTGCCGACGTGGTTTTTCTTCTGCCGCGGAAAGCGCCTCGGCCGGGCGACTGGCTGGCACGGTCTCGGGCAGTTCGAGGCGGCTGTGGCAGCCGCGCGCGAAAAAATGCGCGCACTCGACGAAAAAGCGTAAGCCGGCGCAGCGAAAAGGTTCAAAAAAGAAAGACCGCATCGAATTCAGGGTCTTGAAAACGGTGCGAGCGCACTTATCTTGCGAATAGGTATGAATTTTAGGGCGTCGGCCCAATGAATCTGCGGTAAAAACCGGCGATTCGAACGACCGGCCCCGCTGCGATCAAAGTTCTGGAGATTACAAAAATGGGCAAAATCATCGGCATCGACCTCGGCACGACCAACTCGTGCGTGGCGATCATGGAAGGCAATCAGGTTCGCGTCATCGAGAACTCGGAAGGTGCGCGCACCACGCCGTCGATCATCGCGTATGTCGACGAGAACGAGATTCTGGTCGGCGCGCCGGCGAAGCGTCAGTCGGTCACCAACCCGCGCAACACGCTGTACGCGGTCAAGCGCCTGATCGGCCGCCGTTTCGAAGAAAAGGAAGTGCAGAAGGACATCGCGTTGATGCCTTACCAGATCGTCAAGGCCGACAACGGCGACGCCTGGGTGGAAGCGCACGGCCAGAAGCTCGCGCCGCCGCAGATCTCGGCAGAAGTGCTGCGCAAGATGAAGAAGACCGCTGAAGACTACCTCGGCGAGCCGGTCACGGAAGCCGTGATCACGGTTCCCGCGTACTTCAACGACAGCCAGCGTCAGGCCACCAAGGACGCCGGCCGCATCGCGGGCCTGGAAGTCAAGCGCATCATCAACGAGCCGACGGCGGCTGCGCTCGCGTTCGGTCTCGACAAGGCCGAAAAGGGCGACCGCAAGATCGCGGTATATGACCTGGGCGGCGGTACGTTCGACGTCTCGATCATCGAAATCGCGGACGTGGACGGCGAAAAGCAGTTCGAAGTGCTCTCGACCAACGGCGACACGTTCCTCGGCGGTGAAGACTTCGACCAGCGCATCATCGATTACATCATCGGCGAGTTCAAGAAGGAGCAGGGCGTCGATCTGTCGAAGGACGTGCTCGCGCTCCAACGCCTGAAGGAAGCGGCGGAAAAGGCGAAGATCGAACTCTCGTCGACCGCGCAGACCGACATCAACCTGCCGTACATCACGGCAGACGCGTCGGGCCCGAAGCACTTGAACCTGAAATTTACGCGTGCGAAGCTCGAAGCGCTCGTCGAGGAACTGATCGAGCGCACGATCGAACCGTGCCGCATCGCGATCAAGGATGCGGGCGTGAAGGTCGGCGACATCGACGACGTGATTCTCGTCGGCGGCATGACGCGCATGCCGAAGGTGCAGGAAAAGGTGAAGGAGTTCTTCGGCAAGGACCCGCGCCGTGACGTGAACCCGGACGAAGCCGTCGCCGTTGGCGCCGCGATTCAGGGCCAGGTTCTGTCGGGCGACCGCAAGGACGTGCTGCTGCTCGACGTGACGCCTTTGTCGCTCGGCATCGAAACGCTCGGCGGCGTGATGACGAAGATGATCAACAAGAACACGACGATCCCGACGAAGCACGCGCAAGTGTATTCGACGGCCGACGACAACCAGGGCGCCGTGACGATCAAGGTGTTCCAGGGCGAGCGCGAGATGGCGGCGGGCAACAAGCTACTGGGCGAGTTCAATCTGGAAGGCATTCCGCCCGCACCGCGCGGCACGCCGCAGATCGAAGTGACCTTCGACATCGACGCGAACGGCATCCTGCACGTCGGCGCGAAGGACAAGGCGACGGGCAAGGAAAACAAGATCACCATCAAGGCGAACTCGGGCTTGTCGGATGCCGAGATCGACAAGATGGTGAAGGACGCCGAAGCCAACGCCGAGGAAGATCACAAGCTTCGTGAACTGGCCGACTCGCGCAATCAGGGCGACGCGCTCGTTCACAGCACGAAGAAGGCGGTTGCCGAATATGGCGAGAAGCTGGATGCGTCCGAGAAGGAAAAGATCGAAGCCGCGTTGAAGGATCTCGAAGACACGCTGAAGAGCGGTTCGAGCGACAAGGCCGCGATCGATGCGAAGATCGAGGCGCTGTCCACCGCATCGCAGAAGCTCGGCGAGAAGATGTACGCCGACATGCAGGCGGCACAGGGCGCGGCAGGTGCTGCGGCGGGCGCGGCGGGCGCGGAAGCGGGTGCATCGTCGGCGGGCGCGAGCCAGCAGCACGACGACGTGGTCGACGCGGATTTCAAGGAAGTGAAGAAGGACTAATCCGATTGACCGCGACGAGCGATTCATCGCCACGGCCGGAGCCGGTTTCGCGCGCATCGCATGATGCACGAAGCCGGCCGTTCGAGACGAAGCAGGTTTGAAGACGCGCCTGGCGAGCCAAATGGCTTTCCGGGCACGTTGTTTTTTTAGAGGGCGCCGCCTTCATCGACGAAATGCGTCGACGAGGAACGCGCGGCGTCGAAGTTACACACGGGTCGCAAGACTCGAGCATCCGAGAGGGAGCCGGCGCGCGTCGCGTGCGGCGGCATCGAACCGATATGGCGAAACGGGATTACTACGAGGTTCTGGGCGTCGCGAAGAACGCGAGCGACGACGAGATCAAGAAGGCGTATCGCAAGCTTGCGATGAAGTACCACCCCGACCGGAATCCGGACAACAAGAATGCGGAGGACCATTTCAAAGAGGCGAAGGAAGCCTATGAAATGCTGTCGGATTCGCAAAAGCGTGCGGCTTACGATCAGTACGGCCATGCGGGCGTCGATCCGAACATGGCGGGCGCGGGTGCGCAAGGTTTCGGCGGCTTCGCCGATGCGTTCGGCGATATCTTCGGCGACATCTTCGGCCAGCAAGCCGGCGGCGCGGGCGCGCGCGGGCGTGCAGGTCCGCAGGTTTATCGCGGCGCCGATCTGCGCTACAGCATGGAGATTACGCTCGAGCAGGCCGCGCACGGCTACGACACGCAGATTCGCGTGCCGAGCTGGGTGAACTGTACGGTCTGCAAGGGCTCGGGCGCGAAGCCCGGCACCAAGCCGGAAACCTGCCCGACCTGTCACGGCAACGGTACCGTGCGTATGTCGCAGGGCTTTTTCAGCATCCAGCAGACGTGTCCGAAGTGCCACGGCACGGGTAGCTATATTCCCGATCCGTGCGCGCACTGCCACGGCGCGGGCAAGGTGAAGGAAACGAAGACGCTGGAAGTGAAAATCCCGGCGGGCATCGACGACGGCATGCGCATCCGCTCCGCCGGCAACGGCGAGCCGGGCATCAACGGCGGCCCGAGCGGCGATTTGTACGTCGAGATTCACATCAAGCAGCACTCGGTGTTCGAGCGCGACGGCGACGACCTCCATTGCCAGATGCCGATCCAGTTCACGACGGCGGCGATCGGCGGCGAAATCGAAGTGCCGACACTCGCGGGCCGCGCGAGCTTCACGGTGCCGGAGGGCACGCAGTCGGGCAAGACGTTCCGTCTGCGTGGCAAGGGCATCAAGGGTTTGCGCTCCAGCATCGCGGGCGATTTGTACGTGCATGTGCAGGTCGAAACGCCGGTCAAGCTCACCGACCAGCAGCGCGATCTGCTCAAGCAGTTCGAGAAGTCTCTGGTCGAGGGCGGCTCGCGGCATAGTCCGCAGAGCAAGAGCTGGTTCGATCGCGTGAAGAGCTTTTTCGATTGATGCTTCATTAATCCGGTCGATGCAATGACGTCCGATTCGTTGGCGTCCGACTCATTGACGCCAAGCTCATTGACGTCAAACCCACGCAGCGCGGTCTTCGCGCTGCTCGACGATTGCGAGTCGACCGCCGACAGACGGTCCACTCGTCTCTACACCGGCTTCGCGCACGATCGTTCCGCGACGGACGGCGCCTTGCTAGACTCCCTGTGCGCGGAGGTCGAAGCCGACGTGCGCAACGGTTTCCATGCGGTTCTCGTCGCGGACTACGAATTCGGCCGCAATCTGCAGTTGTCTGAAAAAGCGCGGCCCGGCGATGCCGCGCTGCGCTTTTTGCTGTTCCGCGATTGTGTGTTTCTCTCGCGCGATGAAGCCGATGCGTGGCTCGCCTCGCGGGACAACGGCGCGGCGGTGCCGTCGGCGGCGGGGGTCGCGGGTATCGAGGCGAGCGTCGCGCGCGACGCGTTCGATCGGGCGATCGCCGCCGTGCACGACGCTTTGCGCGCCGGCGATTCGTATCAGGTCAATTACACGTACCGGCTCGCGTTCGATGTGTTCGGCACGCCGCTCGCGCTCTATCGGCGGCTGCGGGCGAGGCAGCCGGTGCGCTACGGCGCGCTGATCGCTTTGCCGAACGGCGATGCCGTGATCTCGTGTTCGCCCGAACTTTTTGTCGAGCGCCAGGGCGACGTTCTGCGCGCGCGGCCGATGAAAGGCACCGCGCCGCGCGAAACCGATCCCCAACTTCTCCACAACGATCCGAAAAATCGCGCCGAAAACGTGATGATCGTCGACCTGCTGCGCAACGACATGTCGCGCGTGGCGGCCACCGGTTCGGTGCATGTGCCGGCGCTGTTCTCGGTCGAACCGTATGCGTCGGTGTGGCAGATGACGTCGACCATCGAGGCGCGCGTGCGCCCGGGCGTCGCTTTCCCCGACATTTTCCGCGCGCTCTTTCCGTGCGGCTCCATCACCGGCGCGCCGAAGTACCGGACGATGCAACTGATCGACGAAATCGAGAGCACGCCGCGCGGCTTGTACACGGGTGCGATCGGCTGGCTCGATCATGGCGGCGACTTCTGTCTTTCGGTCGCGATTCGCACGCTGGTCACGGGCGACGGACGCGGGACGATGGGCATCGGCGCGGGCATCGTCCTCGACAGCGTCGCCGACGACGAATATGCCGAGTGCCGCTTGAAAGCGTCGTTTCTGACGGGCGCGGATCCGGGCTTCGAACTCTTCGAGACCTTGTACGCGACGCGCGGCGAGGGCGTGCGGTATCTCGAACGCCATCTCGCGCGCCTTGCGCATAGCGCGCGGTATCTGGATTTTTCCCTGGAGCCGCAAAGGCTGCGCGGGCTCATCGACGAGCGATGCAAAACGTTCGACGCGGGCGCGCCGTATCGTCTGCGAATCGCGCTCGACAAGGACGGCACGATCACGCTGACGAGCGCGCCGCTTGCCCCGCTGGCCGCCGATAGCGTCGATGTGCTGCTCGCGTCCGAGCACGGCTTCGCGCCGCAAGCGTCGAGCGATCCGCTGTTGCGCCACAAAACCACGCGTCGCGCGGACTACGATCGCGCCTGGAAGGCGGCGGAAGCGCAGGGCGCCTTCGACATGATCTTTTTCAACGAACGCGATGAAGTGACGGAAGGCGCTCGCTCGACGGTCTTCGTCAAGCTCGAAGGCCGCTGGTACACGCCGCCGATCGACGCCGGCGTCCTGCCGGGCGTGATGCGCGCCGTGCTGGTGGAAGAACTCGACGTGGCCGAACGCACGATCACGCGCAACGATCTGGAACGCGCCGAAGCGCTGATGTTGAGCAATGCGCTGCGCGGCGCGGTCAAGGCGCAACTCAGGGGCGCGAAGTAAGTCCGTCGCCCACGCCTAGAACGTATGTTCCGGGCCGGGAAAACTTCCGTCCCGCACGGACCGCACATAGGTTTCGACGGCCGCGAAGATCGACGGCTGTCCGTTCATGAAATCCTTCACGAAGCGCGGCCGCTTGCCGGGGAAAATCCCGAGCATGTCGTGCAGCACCAGCACCTGTCCCGAACAGTCGATGCCTGCACCGATCCCGATCGTCGGAATCGTGACCTGCTCCGTCACTTCGCGCGCGAGCAGCGTCGGCACCGCTTCGATCACGAGCAGTTGCGCGCCCGCTTCCTGGAGCGCGAGCGCGTCGCGGCGCATCTGGGCCGCGGCCGCGTCGGTCTTGCCCTGCACCTTGAAGCCGCCGAACGCATGCACCGACTGCGGCGTGAGCCCGACATGCCCGCACACCGGAATCGATCGTTCGACGAGAAAGCGCACCGTATCGGCGAGCCATTCGCCGCCTTCGATCTTCACCATCTGCGCGCCCGCGCGCATCAGTTGCACCGCGTTCGCGTAGGCCTCCTCGCGCGAGCCGATGGTGCCGAACGGCATGTCCGCGACGATCAGCGCGCTCTTGTTGCCGCGCGCCACCGACGCCGTGTGATAAGCGATGTCCGCGAGCGTGACGGGAAGCGTCGTGCTGTGACCCTGCAGAACGTTGCCGAGCGAATCGCCGATCAGCATCACATCGACGCCCGCACGGTCGAGCAGCGCGGAAAAGCTCGCGTCGTAGCACGTCAGCATCACGATTCTTTCACCCGCGTCGCGCATCGCCTGAAGCTTGGGGACGGTGATCGCGTTGCGCGCGGTTTCCTGCAAGTACGCCATGATCTTTCCAGAGAAGGGTGAATCGTCTTGAAGCCGCAGGCCGTCAGACCGACATGCCCTTGACGAAGAATTCCTTGCGGCCACGCATCGACTCGATGCGCTCGGCGAAGAGGGCGAGGTCCGCGTGCGAATCGAGCGGATTCAGGTGCTCGGCGTTCACCGTGAGCAGCGGCGTCGCGTCGTAGTGATAGAAGAAGTCGTTGTACGCGTCGCAGAGCGCGCGCAAATACGCGTCGGAAATCTGCAGCTCCGAGGGCACCGCGCGCTTCTGAATGCGCGCGAACAGCACTTCGGGGCTCGCCTGCAGATACACGACGAGGTCCGGCGCGGGCGCGCTTGTATCGATGCGCGAGGCGATGTCGCGATACAGCTGGAACTCGTCGTCGGGCAGCGTGAGGCGCGCGAAGAGTTCGCTCTTCTGCGTGATGAAGTCGGCGATGAGCGGCGCGTGGCCGGACAGCGCGTCGGCGACTTCGCGCGTCTGCTGAAGGCGCTGCAACGCGAAGCTCAGTTGCGTTTGCAGCGCATAGCGCGTCGTGTCGCGATAGAAGCGTTCGAGAAATGGGTTGTCCTGCGGACGCTCGAAGAGGGTGCGCATCGACCAGCGCTCGGCGAGCAGCGTCGCGAGCGTCGTCTTGCCGACGCCGATCGGACCTTCGATCGCGATGTAACGATGCGGCGGGCGCGTCTGCGGCGCGGTGACGGTCAGGGGCGGAGCGGCGCTCATCGGCAGTGGGGCTTGTTGGATGCGGTGGAGGAGGCGGTCTTGTCGACACCTGGCGTGCCGAGCAAGGGACATTGGCACGTCGCGACCTTCTCGATGCGCTGATCGGCGACGGCGGCGAGGAACGCTTCGGCGCGGCCGCGCAACGGGATGATGCATTCGCCGTCGAGTTCGAGGAGCGGCACGAGCACGAACGCGCGCTCGGCGAGACGCGGATGCGGCACGATCAGGTCGGCTTCGTCGATGCTGGAGTCGCCGTAAAGCAGGATGTCGAGGTCGAGCGTGCGCGGCGCATTGCGATACGGCCGCTCGCGCCCGAACTGCTCTTCGACGGTATGGCAGAGCCTGAGCAACTGCCGCGCGGGCAACGACGTTTCGAGCTTCACGACGCAATTGAAATAGTCGTCGCCACCGGCGTCGATGGGCGCGGTGCGATAGAGGCTCGATTTCGCGAGCACGGTGATCGTGCGTTGCTGAGCAAGACACACGACTGCGTCTTTCAGGGTCTGGCGCGCGTCGCCGAGATTCGCGCCGAGACCCAGATAAGCTACCGTCATGGCATAAGTCCTACGACTGTCGTTGCGCGGCCAGCGTGACGGCCGACGCTCCGGTTGCGTCAATCGTCGTGGCTGTCGTTGCGTGCTTGGTTGCCTGCTTCGTTGCGTGCTTCGTTGCGTGCTTCGCGCGCGTCGCCATCGTCACGATGCTCGCCGCCTTCACGTTCCGCGGCGGCGGCGCCACTGTCCGCCGGGTCACCCGTCCTGCGGCTCTTCGCGTTGCTGCTGCGGCGCCGCCGCTTCTTCGGTGCGCGGTCCTTGCCGCCTTGCGAGAGCAGTGCTTCGCGCGCGGCGGCGTCGCCGTCGATGAAATCCGTCCACCACTGGCCGATTTCCAGATCGAGTTCGCCGGATTCGCATCGCAGCAAGAGGAAATCATAACCCGCTCTAAACCTTTGGTGTTCCAGCAGCTTCAGCGCGCTTCGGCCGGAGCGTTTTTCGAGCCGGTGCTGCAAGCCCCAGATCTCGCGCATGTCCGACGAAAAGCGTTTGTGGATCGCGAGTTTTTCCGTCTGCATGTCGAGCACGTCGTCCATCGCGCGATGCAGCGCGGGCACCGGATATTCGCCCGCGTTGGTGAACTGCTGCCAGCGCGTCTGCATGTCGTGCCACAGGAGCGTGGCGAACAAAAAGCCAGGCGACACCGGCTTGCCGGCGCGCACGCGTTCGTCGGTATTGGTGAGCGCGAGCGTCACGAACTTCTCGCCGTGCGGCTGTTCCAGCACAACATCGAGAAGCGGCAGCACGCCGTGATGCAGGCCTTCCGCGCGCAATCGCGTGAGGCACGCGAGCGCGTGGCCGGACAGCAGCAGCTTGAGCATCTCGTCGAAGAGACGCGCGGCCGGCACGTTGTTCATCAGGTCCGCGAGTTCCTTGATCGGGGCCCGCGTCGCGTCCTCGATCTCGAAGCCGAGTTTCGCCGCGAAACGCACGACGCGCAGCATGCGCACCGGGTCTTCGCGATAGCGCGTGGCCGGATCGCCGATCATGCGCAACAGGCGCGCGCGGATGTCGGCCATGCCGTCGTGATAGTCCAGCACGGTTTGCGTCGCCGGATCGTAGTACATCGCGTTGATCGTGAAATCGCGGCGCGTGGCGTCCTCGTGCTGCTCGCCCCAGACGTTGTCGCGCAGCACGCGGCCGCTCGCATCCACCGCGTGCGTGCGCGCGTCCAGCTCGCCGCGCTTCAGACGACGCGGCGGCTCGGCGGGCGGCGCGTCCGCGGGAACGTCGACGAGCGCGCGGAAGGTCGACGTCTCGATGATGTCCTGCCCGAACTGAACGTGGACGATCTGAAACCGCCGCCCGATGATGCGCGCGCGGCGAAAGAGCTTTTGCACCTGATCGGGCGTGGCGTCGGTGGCGACGTCGAAGTCCTTCGGCGCGACGCCGAGCAGCAGATCGCGCA
The DNA here is from genome assembly GCF_031451455.1 of Caballeronia sp. LZ024. Classification (NCBI taxonomy): domain Bacteria; kingdom Pseudomonadati; phylum Pseudomonadota; class Betaproteobacteria; order Burkholderiales; family Burkholderiaceae; genus Caballeronia; species Caballeronia sp. LZ024. Next base: position 489,271 of record NZ_JARUXL010000001.1, read on the forward strand.
CCGCGCCGCCGACGATGAACGCGCGGTGGCCGGCTTCCTGCAAAGCGTCGGTCACGCGAACGGCGTTCTTCGAGATCAGCGACGGATCGATGCCGTGAATGTCCGAGGAGAGGATGACCGGCACGCTGGGATCGCGCTTCGGGGCCGGTGCGTCGGCGGGTTTCTTGCGCGTGCTTTTGCGGGCCGGCGCCCGGGCGGATGAGTCGGCCGGCGAGGTCGCCGACGATGCCGCGTCGGCCAATGCGCCATCGTTGGATGCGGCGCTATCCTGGCCGAACAGCTTGCGGATGAGTTTTTTGATCACTGTGAATTGAAGAGGTCCAGGATGCGCCAGCCGCGGGTTTGTGCGTGGGCGCGGAGCAGGTCGTCGGGGTTGGTCGCGATCGGGTCGGTGACTTGCTCGAGCAGCGGAATGTCGTTGTGCGAGTCGCTGTAGAAGTAGCTGTGCTTGAAGTCCGTGAGTGTCTTGCCCATCGATTCGAGCCACGCCTCGACGCGCACGATCTTGCCTTCGCGGTAGCTCGGCGTGCCCTTCGGACGGCCGGTGAAGGCGCCGTGCGGATGGTCGTCGACGGTTTCGACTTCGCACGCGATCAGCGCCTCGATGCCGAATGCCTCGGCGATCGGCGCGGTGATGAACGCGTTGGTCGCGGTGACGAGGCAGCAGAGGTCACCGTTGTCCTGGTGCTCGCGCACGAGCGTGACGGCGGCCGGGACGATGCGCGGATTGATGACCTCGTGCATGAACTGCACGTGCCAGTCGGCGAGCTGCTCGCGGGAATATTTCGAGAGCGGCGCGAGCATCGCGTGCAGGTAGGCGTCGATGTCGAGCACGCCCGCCTTGTAGTCCGCGTAGAACGCGTCGTTCTCGCGCGCGAACTTTTCCGCATCGACGATGCCGAGCTTCACCATGAAGCGACCCCATTCGTGGTCGCTGTCGGTCGGGATGAGCGTGTGATCGAGATCAAAGAGGGCGAGGTTCATGGGAGCGCATTTTACTTGAAGCGGGTTGAAGCCGTTTCCGGCGGCGCCGAGACGGAATCGAGGCTCAGCGGATCGCCGAGCAGGTCGGTCGTCGCGGGGTCCGGCGCGCTCGCGCCATGCCCGGGCGGCGCGTCTGCCGGCGCGTCCTCGCCGTCGCTCGCGCGCGCGCTCCGCGTCATGTTGCGCAGGAGCGTCAGCGTGACCGCGCGTTTCTGTTCGAGCGAAAAGCGGTCGAGTTCGTCGAGGAGCGCCATCAGGCTCGGCATGTCGCGGCGAAAATGCGTCAGGAGGTAGGCGGGCAGGTCGTCCGCGAGTGCGATGCCGCGCTCGCGCGCCGCGTGCTTCAGCACCGACGCCTTGCCTTCGTCCGTGAGCGCGGCGAGATGGAACACCAGCCCCCAGCCGAGCCTCGTGCGCAGGTCTTCACGCACTTCGAGACCCATCGGCGGCGCGCTGCCGGTGGCGACCAGCGCGCTCGTCGGATGCGCGCGCACTTCGTTGAAGAGGTTGAAGAGCGCGATCTGCTGCGCGCCGGACAGGCCGTCGCAGTCGTCGATGGCGTAAAGCGTCACGCGCGGATCGAAGACGAACGCGGTCAGCGCGCTTTGCGGGCTCAGAAAACGCGCGCGGCCGGTTGCTTCATGGACGAGCGCCTTCAGCAGGTGGCTGCGGCCGCTGCCCGGCTCGCCCCAGATGTAGAAAGTGCGGTCCGCGACCGGGCCGGCCGCGAGCGCGCCTTCCAGCTCGCGCAGGCGCGTCACGAGTTCGTGGTTGCTCGCGGCGAAGAAATTGTCGAAGGTGGCAGGCGGCGGCGTGCCGAGATCGAGCGTCAGTTGGCGTTGCACGGGCAGTCGGTTCCGTCGGGGCGTATCTTGAAATGCAGGGTGCGGGTCGTGCCGCGGTACGGTTCGCGCCGGGCGCCGGACGTTTCGCGCTTCCCCCCGATCCTGAAAACGATTCGGACGTGATCGGGACGAGGCGCGGCGAAACGCGTGAATTCCAGCCGCAGGGCTGTCATCGGGTAAAATCGTATTTTACCGACCTTCTCGCTCATCCCCCATGAATCAGCCGAAAACCGCCCCCGACGCCCAAGGTTTGTCCTATCGCGACGCGGGCGTGGATATCGATGCCGGCGACGCGCTCGTCGACCGGATCAAGCCGTTTGCCAAGAAAACGATGCGCGATGGCGTGCTGGGCGGCATCGGCGGATTCGGCGCGCTGTTCGAAGTGCCGAAGCGCTACAAGGAGCCGGTGCTGGTGTCGGGCACGGACGGCGTCGGCACCAAGCTGCGCCTTGCGTTCCAACTGAACAAGCACGACACGGTCGGGCAGGATCTCGTCGCGATGAGCGTGAACGACATTCTCGTGCAGGGCGCGGAACCGCTCTTCTTCCTCGACTACTTCGCGTGCGGCAAGCTCGACGTCGACACGGCGGCGACCGTCGTCAAGGGCATCGCGCAAGGGTGCGAGTACGCGGGCTGCGCGCTGATCGGCGGCGAAACGGCGGAAATGCCGGGCATGTACCCGGACGGCGAATACGATCTCGCGGGCTTCGCGGTCGGCGCGGTGGAAAAGAGCAAGATCATCGACGGCAGCACGATCAAGCCGGGCGACGTGGTGCTCGGGCTGGCATCGAGCGGCATCCATTCGAACGGCTACTCGCTCGTGCGCAAGGTCATCGAGCGCGCGCAGCCGGACCTCGCCGCCGACTTCGACGGCCGGCCGCTCGCCGACGCGCTGATGGCGCCGACCCGCATCTACGTGAAGCCGCTCCTCTCGCTGATGCAAAGCGTGACGGTGAAGGGCATGGCGCACATCACGGGCGGCGGGCTGGTTGAAAACATTCCGCGCGTGCTGCGCGAAGGGCTGACCGCCGAACTCGATCATCGCGCGTGGCCGCTGCCGCCGCTCTTCTCGTGGCTGCAGAAGCACGGCGGCGTCGCGGATGCGGAAATGCATCGCGTGTTCAACTGCGGGATCGGGATGGCGGTGGTCGTCGCCGCCGAAGACGCGGAAGCGGCGACCGGTTTGCTGTCGGCTGCCGGCGAGCAGGTCTGGACGATCGGCACGGTGCGCGCAAGCCGCGAAGGCGAGGCGCAGACCGTCGTGGTCTGAGTTTCATGCGCCGCCGCATGAAAACCGCTCCCCAGGGAGCGGTTTTTTATTGGCTCACGCGTTCGATTGCCTGAAGGGCCTGCGCGGTGGCATCGTCCGCGCAGCAGTCGATCACGATGCGCTCCGGCATCGCGCGCAGCCACGTCAGCTGGCGCTTGCACAACTGGCGCGTCGCGAAGATGCCCTTGTCGCGCATCGTGTCGTGGTCGGTCGCGCCGTCGAGATAGTCCCACGCCTGCCGGTAGCCGACGCAGCGCATCGAAGGCATCGCGAGATTCAGGTCGCCGCGCGCGCGCAGGCGCTTCACTTCGTCGATGAAACCGTGCGCCAGCATCGCGTGAAAACGGGCGGCGATGCGCGCGTGCAGCACACTGCGGTCCGACGGTTCCAGCGCGATCGGCACGAATTGCCAGCGCGCCGGCTCCTGCTCGCGGCGCGGCGCGGCGAGCAGCGCCGACATCGGCTGCCCGCTCAGCATGAACACTTCGAGCGCGCGCTGGATGCGCTGCGAGTCGTTCGGCGCGAGCCGCGCAGCGGTTGCCGGATCGATCTCGGCGAGCCGCGCATGCAGCGCGGGCCAGCCGTCGCGCCCGGCGTCGGCATCGAGCGCCGCGCGAACCTCCGGGTCCGCCGCGGGCAGGTCGTTCAGGCCCTGCGTCAGCGCCTTGTAGTACAGCATCGTCCCGCCGACCAGGAGCGGCACGTTCCCGCGCGCCTCGATCTCGCCGACGAGACGCAGCGCGTCGGCGCGAAACTCGGCTGCGGAATACGTCTCGGCCGGATCGATGATGTCGATCAGATGATGCGGCGCCGCCGCGCGTTCATCGGCGCTCGGCTTCGCGGTGCCGATGTCCATCTCGCGGTAGACGAGCGCCGAATCGACGCTCACGATTTCCACCGGCCGCCGCGCCGCGAACGCGAGCGCGGCGGCGGTCTTGCCCGACGCCGTCGGGCCGAGCAGACAGGCGATCTGCTTCGTCGGCGAATCGCTCATTGTCCGCGCATGAAGAGGCGGTCGAGGTCGCCGAGCGTCAGCTGGAACCAGGTCGGCCGGCCGTGATTGCACTGGTCGGCGCGTTCGGTGGCTTCCATCTGACGCAGGAGCGCGTTCATTTCGTCGAGCGTGAGGCGCCGGTTCGCGCGCACCGCGTGATGGCAGGCGAGCGTGCCGAGCAGTTCGTGCTGGCGCTCGGTCAACACGCGCGAGCCGCCGTAGGCTTGCAGATCGGCGAGCACGGCGCGCGCGAGCGATTGCAGATCGGCGTCCTTGAGGAGCGCAGGCACGGCGCGGATCGCGATCGACGTCGGCGAGAGCACCGCGAGGTCGAAGCCGAGCGCATCGAGCGTCGCGCGCTCCTCCTCGACGACGCCGATGTCCACCGGCTCCGCCGTGATGGCAACGGGGATCAGAAGCGGCTGCACGGCGATCGTCCGATTCGCGAGCGCGTTCTTGAACTGCTCGTAAAGGATGCGTTCGTGGGCCGCGTGCATGTCGACGATCACGAGCCCCTGCGCGTTCTGCGCGAGCACGTAGATGCCGTGAATCTGGCCGAGGGCGAAGCCGAGCGGCTGGTCGTCGTGATCGGCGTGAGCGAGAGCGGCGGGCGCGCTGTCGGACGCCCATTGGGTCGGCGCGGGCGACGCGTCCTTGCGGCCGAAGAGGGCGTCGTAAAGCGCGAGCGGCTGCGCGACGGGCAGCGTGCCCTGCGTCATCCGCGATTGACGCAGCCAGGTCGTGCCGCTTTCGCTTTTCGCGCTTTCTTGCGCCGCGTTCGCGCCCAGCACGCCCGCGCCCGCGAGCGGCCGCGCGCTGAACGAAGCTGGACCGCTCGGCTGCAATTGCGCGGCGTGCGCGCCCGATGTCGTTTCCGGCGACGCCCCCGCGTGCCGCGCCAGCGCGCGCTGGACGGCGTGAAACACGAACTGGTGGATCGAGCGCGAATCGCGGAAACGCACTTCGATCTTCGACGGATGCACGTTCACGTCGACGGATTCGGGCGGCAGGTCGAGAAACAGCACATACGACGGATAGCGATTGCCATGCAGCACATCTTCGTAGGCGGCGCGCACGGCGTGCGTCAGCAGCTTGTCGCGGACAAAGCGGCCGTTGACGAAGAAATACTGCTGGTCGGCGCGGCCGCGGCTCGCGGTCGGCAGACCGGCGCAGCCGTAGACCGCGAGCGGCCCGGCGCGCTCGTCGAGCGGCAGATGCGCCGTATCGAACACTTCGCCGAGAATCTTCGCGACGCGCGCCTGCGGATCGCTCGCGTTCCAGTGCTCGACGGCCTTACCGTTGTGCATCACTGAAATTGCGACGTCGGGCCGCGCGAGCGCGACGCGCCGGATCACTTCGAGGCAATGGCCGAGTTCCGTCTGCTCGCTTTTCAGGAACTTTCTGCGCGCGGGCGTGTTGAAGTAGAGTTCGCGCACTTCCATCGTCGTGCCGACGGTGCCCGCCGCCGGCGAGAGCGCGCCCGTCTGCGCGTCGATGCGCATCGCGTGCGCGCAGTCGCTCGTGCGGCTCGTGATGAACAGTTCGGCCACCGACGCGATCGACGCCAGCGCCTCGCCGCGAAAGCCGAGCGTCGCGACCGCTTCGAGTTCCGCGAGCGAGCGGATCTTGCTCGTCGCGTGGCGCAGGAGCGCGAGCGGCAGTTGATCGGGCGGCATGCCGCAGCCGTCGTCGGCGATCACGATGCGTTTCACGCCGCCTTCGTCGAGCGTGATGCGCAGGGTCGTGGCGCCGGCGTCGAGCGCGTTCTCCAGCAGTTCCTTGACGACGGACGCGGGGCGTTCGACCACTTCGCCCGCCGCGATCTGGCTGATCAGCTGGTCGGGAAGCGGCTGGATTGCGCGCAGGCGGCGCGCGCCGTCGACGGGCGCGGCGGCGGGGGTATCGGTGAGATCGGGCATGGCGAAATTATAGCGATCGCGTGCGAGGCGCACTCGGCAGTCGGCTTCGACCGCCACGGTATCGGCTCCGTGCCGCCAAATGCAGGCGCGCTAAGTTTCCGGCTTTCGACTTTCGGTATCATGACGCGACCGCTTTTCGAGCGCCTTCGATGCCCGTCACGCACGGCCGCAGCGCGCCGTCTCAATCATTTCAAGGAACGCTTTTGGACACACTGCTGCAATTTCTGGGGCTCATTCTCCACATCGACAAATCGCTCGGCTACTTCATCCAGCACTATGGCGGCTGGGTGTATGCGGTGCTCTTCTTGATCGTGTTCTGTGAAACCGGGCTGGTCGTGTTTCCGTTCCTGCCGGGCGATTCGCTGCTTTTCATCGGCGGCGCGTTTGCCGCGACCGGCTCGATGCATCTGGGCGTGCTGATCGTGCTGCTGCTGGTGGCGGCCATCGGCGGCAACACGGTGAATTACTGGATCGGGCGCGCGGTCGGACCGAAAGTGTTCCATTCGAACATTCCGGTTCTGGAACGTTTTCTCGACCGCGCCGCGCTCCAGAAGACCCATAACTTCTACGAAAAGCACGGCGGCAAGACCATCGTCATCGCGCGTTTCGTGCCGGTGGTGCGCACGTTCGCGCCGTTCGTCGCGGGCGCGTCGGCGATGGATGCCACGCGTTTTCAGGTGTTCAACGTGCTCGGCGCGCTGATCTGGGTGCTGTTGCTGGTGCTGCTCGGCTACTTCTTCGGCAATATTCCGTTCATCCGGCAATACCTGAACGTGATCGTGCTCGTTGGGATCGGCGCTGCGGTCATTCCCATCGCGCTCGGCGCGCTGTGGAAGATGACACGGCGCAAGTCGTCGAAGGTCTGAGCGGCGTTCGCTGGCGTCAGCATCGGCATGAAACGGACGAGGCCGCCTTGCGGGCGGCCTCGTCGTTTCCGCGGATCGCGCGATGTTTAGCCGCGCTTGAAAAGCCGCAGGACGAACAGCAGCACGACCGCGCCGATCACCGCCGTGATGAGCGAGCCGAGCAGGCCGCCGCCGAACGAAATGCCGATCACGCCCGAGAGCCAGCTGCCGATCACCGCACCGACGATGCCGACCAGAATGTCGACCAAAAGGCCGAAGCCGCCGCCCTTGACGAGCAGGCCTGCGAGCCAGCCCGCCACCGCGCCGATGATCAGCGCCCAAACGAGTCCGTGTTGCATGAATTCCATGCGTCAATCTCCGTAAAGTGAAAATGCAGGATGCACCCGCATCGAGCGCGGTGAATGTAGCCGATGCGCGCATGCCGTGGAGGCCCGGAAATGTCAAGCATTGTCAGAACACCGATCGCGCCGACATTCGGCCAGGTAGCCGATAAAATGCCGCCTGCGCCAGCCGGTTATTCGGACATACGCAGATGCGAGCACGCGATTCCCTGTGATAACGTAAAACGTTAGAACGCCAAAGTTTCGGGGCCTTTTCGACGCAGTGACAGCGCCCGATGTGGTGAATTTGGCGTCCGGAATCGTGAATCATCGTTAAATGTTTTATGCTCGCGGGGATGTGTCAGGCGTGAAGTGGAAAGTCGAATCGAAGGTGGCAGGCAGCAGTGAAATGAATGGGTGGCGTCGGGCCCGCATGGCGGTCGTGGCGCTCGGGCTGGCGGCGATGTTGTCCGGATGCAGCATCTTCGGTTGCGGCGGCGCGGCGTCGAACGGTGGCTTTTTCGGCGGCTGCGGCGCCGGCATGCGGTTCTGAGCGGCGCGGTGGTCGTCGGAACGTCGATAAAACAAACAGGCAGGGTTCGGAAGTATGGCGGTGATGCGTTCAGGATTATTCAGGTTGACGGCGTGGGCCGTCGTTTGCGGAGCAGGGCTCGCGTCGTGTTCATCGGCGCTCGTGCCGGCGCCGGTCGTCGAGCGCTCGACGGGCGGCGATGCGTCCACGGCGGTTCAGCCAACCGCCGGCACGTCGGCGGCGTCTGCGCCCGCGTCGCCGCTCGCCTCGGCAGCGCCGGCCGTGGCGCCGGCCGGGCCGGGGTTCTATCGCGTGAAACCGGGCGATACGCTCTTTGGCATCGCGCGCACGTACAAGCAGAAGCCGGCTGATATCGTCAAGTGGAACAACCTGCCGGAGAGCCGGCAGGTCAACATCGACCAGTTGCTGCGCATCGCGCCGCCGGGCGCGGCGCTCGCCGCCACCGACGACTGGAGCAAGTCCGTCGCGGCGCCCGCCACCGCAAAGACGGCGCAACCGCCGGTGCTGGCCGCCACGACACCCGCGCCTTCCGCGACACCTTCGCCCAAGCCGGCGCCTGAGCCATCGGCTGCGGAGCCGGAAGCGAGCGGCAAGGGCATTTCGCTCGCGTGGCCGACCCAGGGCGACGTGGTCACGAAGTTCGGCGCGAGCGGCAGCAAGGGCATCGATATCTCGGGCAAGCTCGGGTCGCCCGTGAAGGCGGCGGCGCCGGGCAAGGTGGTCTATGCGGGAAGCGGCCTGCGCGCCTACGGCCAGATGATCATCGTGAAGCACGGCGGCGACTACCTCACGGCCTACGCGCACAACAGCAAGCTGCTCGTGCACGAAGGCGATACGGTGAAGCAGGGCACGACCATCGCCGACATGGGCACTGGTCCGGACGGCAAGGCCGTGCTTCACTTCGAGCTGCGCAAGTCGGGTCAGGCGGTCGATCCGGTGCCGCTCCTCAAGTGACGGCCCGCGCCGCGCCCTGCGCGCGGCGATGCGAGCCAGAGTGAAATCAGATCGAACCCGATCGAACCAGACGGCAGGGAGGCCGCTCGTGAAAAGAATCGCGCTTGCCGTGCTTTGCGCGGCGTCGCTCCTGAGCGGCTGCGACCAGCAGCAAAGCGATGACGCCATGAACAAGCTCAAGTCGTTTTTCAATTCGGTGAAGCCGGACGCCCTGCTGTTGAAGGACCTGAAGCCGGGCGTGACGACCGAAGCCGAGATCCGCGACCAAATGGGCGAACCCGAAACCGCGCGCGCGTTCACGGACGGCTCGAAGCGGCTCGAGTACCCGCGCGGTCCGGCGGGCACGGCGACCTACATGGTCGATCTCGATGCGAACGGCCGCTTCGTCTCGGTCACGCAGGTGCTGACGGCCGAGAACATCGCGAAAGTGCGGCCGGGCATGACGCAGGACGAAGTCCGGCGTCTGCTCGGCAAGCCGACCACCGTGGCGGAGTATCCGCTCAAGAAGGAGCGCGTCTGGAGCTGGCACTGGGAAGAGGGCGGCGTGACGCGCGACGCGATGTTCAACGCGCACTTCGGCCCCGACGGCATCGTGACGACGACATCGCGCTCGGAAGCAGAGGGCGGCGGCAAGCACTGAAGGCGTGGCGGATCAGCGACCCGGGCGTCGATGGCAGGAACTCTGGCGGGACGATGGACCACAAGACCTATTGCAATCATTTCAGACGGACGGTGCGCGAGCGTCGTGCGCTGATGGAACAGGCGGGACAGTACCGGGAAGCGCGTGCGCAGAAGCCCGCCGCGAAGCCCGGCGTTTCGTGGAACTGCACACGCGGCCACGCCTGGGACGACGCCTTGAGCGTCACACAGAACGTGCGCTGCATGAACTGCGCTTCGCAACGCCGTGAGCTGGAGACGCAGCGCCTGCGTGAATTCGCAGCACTGCGCGGCGGCGCGCTCCTGTCGGAATGCTACGTCGATGCGCATACGCCGCTGCGCTGGCAGTGCGCATTCGGACATGCGTGGGAAGCGCGCGCGGACGCGATCGAACGTGAATGGTGTCTGGATTGCGTGCGCGAGCGTGTCTACGACGGAGTGTCGAGCGTCCAGCGCGGCTAGCCCGCCCTGATTCATTCGCCAGACGGGCCGCTTGCCGGTTTCTGCGCCATGTCCCGTAACTGCTGCATCAGCCAGGCGTGCGCCGGGTCCGCCTCGAACCGCTTGTGCCACGACATGTAGAGCGGCGTCGCGGCGAAGTCGACCGGCGGCTCGTGCACGGACAGGCCGAAGCGCTCGGCGAACGCGCCGGCCATGCGGCTCGGCACATTGCAGATGTAGCCCGTGCGCGCCGCGATGATCGGCATCGCCATAAGTTCTGCACGACCGCCCCGATAGGCCGTTGCAGACCAAGGCTCGAAAGCGTCTGATCGACGATCGATTCCTGCCGCGGCGGCAACTGAATGATCACATGCGGCCGATCCAGATAAAGATCGAGCGGGAAACGGCGGCTCCTGAGCTTTTCCTGTTTCCAGATGAGCGTCGCGATCCTGATCTCCGTGAGCGTTTCGTTGTGCACGCCCATGCCCTTCTGCGGATGGCCGCCGATGATCGTATCGACCTCGCCCGACTCCAGTTGCGCCAGTGCCAGCTCGCCCTCCGGCACGGGATGCATCCGCACGACGATGCCCGGCGCTTCCTTTCCAAGATGCTCGACCAGTTGCGGCACGATCGAAAACTCGACCAGATCGCCCGCCGCGATGTTGAACTGCCGCACGGCGAGCGACGGCACGAACGTTTTTTGACCTTGTAGCGCAAGCCCGATCTTTTCCAGCGCCTCGCGGACCGGGCCGATCAGCGCTTCGCTGCGCGCGGTCGGCACGAGCCCGCCTTTTGCATTCACGAACAGTTCGTCTCCGACCGCATCGCGCAGACGCCGAAGCGCGTGGCTCACGGCAGGCTGCGTCAGCGCGAGGCGGTCGCTCGCCCGCGTGACACTGCGCGTCTCCCACAGCATCACGAATATCGAAAGCAGGTTCAGATCGAAGCTGGCGATATTAATTTTGTGCATGCGTCGAATAATAACACTTCATTTTACTTATAAGACTGCTCCTGTTCATATAGCAAAAAAGCCGCAACCAAGGAGACGAACATGAGTAGCAAGACACCCCTGTCGATGGGCTGGTTCTGCCCGACCCTCGGCGACACGAGCGCATTCGGCGATGCCTCGAAAGCCTTTCCCCAGTCGATGGAACACTTCGAGCGCGTCGCGATGGCCGCCGAAAACGCCGGTTTCGACTACATGCTGGTCCCGGTCTCGGCGCATTGCTGGGACGCGTGGGTCGCGGCTTCGTTCGTCGTGAGCCGCACGAAGAAGCTGAAGGCGCTCGTCGCGATGAAGCCGGGCTTCATCCATCCGGTCGCGCAGGCCAAGATGATCTCGACCTTCGACCAGTTGTCGCAGGGACGCATCTACATGAACCTGATTGCGGGCATCAGCGAGAAGGACGCCGTCGCCGAAGGGCAACTGGCTTCGAAGGAAGCGCGTTACGAGCAGCTCGAAGAAGAAGTCGTGTTGATCAAGCGGCTGCTGTCGGAGGAGAAGGTTCAGTTCAGCGGCAAGTACTACCACGTCGACCAGCCGACCATCATTCCGAAGACGGTGCAAAAGCCGTCTCCGCCATTCTTCCTCGGCGGCGGCTCCGAACAGGCGGCGGAAATCTCCGCGCGTCATTCGGCGGTCCATCTGTTCTGGGGCGACTATCCGGAGCGCATCGGCGAGCAGATCAAGGAAATGCGCGCGCGTGCCGCCAAGTACGGTCGCGAGAATGAACTTCGTTTCGCGATGCGCCTGCAGATCGTGTGCCGCGAGACCGAGGACGAAGCGTGGGAAGCCGCGCACGCACTCGTGTCGGGCGCGCAGGAATGGAAAGAGCAGGTCAAGCACATGTCGATGGATTCGGTTGCCAACCAGCGGCAGCAGGAATTGTCGAAGACGGTCGGCAGCAAGATGACGCCGCATCTGTGGACCGGCATCACCGAAGTGCGGCCCGGCGCGGGCGTCGCGGTGGTCGGCAATCCGCAACAGGTGGCCGCGCAGTTGCGTGAGTTCATCGAAGTGGGCTGCAGCGGCTTTTGCCTCTCGGGCTATCCGCATCACGAAGAGGCCGAGCGCTTCGGGCGGCTCGTCATGCCGCTTCTGATGCGCTGACCCAATCCAACCAAGCATGGCGTCCCGGCTAAAAAAAATCAAAAGGCCGGGGCATGAAGCAGGAGACAAAGCATGACAACGCAAATCGACGCGCGCCAGTTCCGCAAGGCGCTCGGCTCGTTCACGACGGGCGTGACCGTCGTCACGACGCAAGGCGCCGACGGCCTGGACTACGGCCTCACGGCGAACAGTTTCAATTCGGTGTCGATGGACCCGCCGATGGTCCTCTGGAGCCTCGGCAAGAAATCGTCCAGCCTGCCGGTTTTCGCGGCGACCGACCACTTCGCTGTCCATATCCTTGCCGCCGATCAGGAAGCGGTGTCGAACCAGTTCTCGAAGAGCGGCACCGACAAGTTCGCCGGCTGCGCACTCACGCGCGGTCACGGCGGCGTGCCGTTGCTCGACGGCTGCTCCGCGCGCTTCGAGTGCCGTGTGGTGCATCGCTACGAAGGCGGCGACCACGTGATTTTCGTCGGCGAGGTGATGAACTTCGACAGCTTCGATCACGCGCCGCTCGTCTTCCACGGCGGCAACTACGGCCTCCTGATGAAAAAGGGCGAAGCGGCGGCACACGCGGCATCCGGTTTCGGCGACGGCTGGCTCGGGTTTTTGCTCGCGCGCGCTTACTATCAATTGCTCGTGCCGGTACGCAATAATCTGAACGGCAGGGGTCTGCAGGACGTCGACTACAACATTCTCACCGTGCTCAGCACGGGCGCGGGGCGCACGATCGAAGAACTCGACCAGCTCGAGACGATCTCGGGCTTCCGGGTCACGCCAGAGGACGTCGACGCGCTCGTGGCGCGCGGCATCGTCGCGGTGGAAGCGAACGCGCAGGCGGAGAAGCGCGTCGTGCGCTTCACGGAAGCGGGCCGCTCCTACGCCATCGAGTTGCTGACCATCGCGAAGGCGGCGGAGAGCGACGCCGAGCGCGAGCTCGACTATCGCGAGGCGCAGGTGCTCAAGCTCCTGCTCAAGCGCGTGATCGATTCGACGAGCGCAGCGCTTCCCGACCACTGGCGCCGCGATCAGTTCTGGCGCGACGAGCATCTCTGGCGCGATCCGGTGGCGTCGGACGCCGCCTGAGCGGACCGGATATCGAACGAGGCAGGCCCAGTTCACCGTCCCTCGCGCTTGATACGCGAGTGGACAATGACCCGATAGATCGCACAAAAAAAACCAGGCGATCGACTCAACGGGGGAGACAAGTATGAAAGCAGAATCCATTGAAGCGGACCGGTTCGAATCCGGCGCCGCGCGGGACGTTCCCGACATCGGCGCGGGCCGTTCCTGGTACGCGGTCGGTGTCTTGCTGGTCGCGTACATCTTTTCCATCATGGACCGGCAGATCCTCACCTTGCTGGTCGGTCCGATCCAGGCGACGCTGCACGTCAGCGACACGCTGATGGGCGTATTGCACGGCTTCACGTTCGCCGCTTTCTACGCGCTGATGGGCTTGCCGATCGCACGCATCATCGATCGCGGCGACCGGCGGCTCATCATCGCGATCGGCATCGCGCTGTGGAGTCTCGCGACCGCGGCCGGCGGACTGGCCACCGAGTACTGGCATCTTCTGCTCGCGCGCATCGGCGTGGCGGTCGGCGAAGCGGTGCTGCTGCCGGGCGCCGTCTCACTGATCGCGGACCTGTTTCCCGCCAACCGCCGCGGCCGCGCGATGAGCGTATTCGGCGCGAGCGGGCCGTTCGGTTCGGGCGCGGGCCTGATCGCGGGCGGTCTGATTCTCGGCATTTTCACGCTTGCGCCGCCCGTGCTGCCCGGCTTCGGCGCCCTGCACCCGTGGCAGGCGACGATGATGGCGCTCGGTCTGCCCGGCCTCGTCGTCGCGCTGTGCATGCTGTTCGTGACGGAGCCGAGGAATGCGCGCGACCCGTCGGGAAGCGCCGCTCCGGCGGCGCGCGTAGGCGTGAGCGTTGCAGCGGTCAGGCAGTACATCGGGCAGAACCGCCGCACGATGCTGTGCCTCATGCTCGGCGCGGGATTTTTCTATACCTGCGTGTACGGCTGGTCCACTTGGGTGCCGACGTATTTCGTTCGCGAATTCGGCTGGAAATACTCGGAAATCGGCAAGGCGCTCGGTCTGCTGCTCGCGTTCGTCGGTCCGGTCGGCGCGATCTTCGGCGGCTGGCTCGGCGACTTCTGGAAGCGTCGCGGCGTCGCACACGGCTATCTGCGTGTCGCACTCGTGGCGAGTGTGGGTCTCGCGGTCTCGACGCTCGGCATGGCGGCCACGCATGACCCCCGCATCGCGCTCGTGTTCGTCGGGCTGCTGTCGCTGTTCTCGTTCTTCCTGTTCGGCGCCGGGCCGTCCGCGATCCAGGAGGTCACGCCCGCGCCGATGCGCGGCCAGTGCGCGGCGCTGTACACGGGCCTGCTGAACCTGCTCGGCGCGGGCTGCGGCCCCGTCGCGGTCGGCGCGCTGACCGACTACGTTCTGCGCAACCCGGCGGCGATCGGGCACTCGATCGCCATCGTGTGCGTCGTGTTCGGCGCGATTGCGTGCGTGCTGTTCCGGTACGGCTTCCAGTCGTATCGCGAGACGCTCCGCAACGCTGCCAACTGGCGAGCGTCGCCGGTCGTCGACACCGCGGCGGACACCCGGAAACCGGCTGCCGTCGCGCACTGAAGCCCTGACGTTTCGACGTATCGCTTCACTCTCCCTATTACAGGTCGACCGCACCGCGCGTCCCGCGCGCGGATGCGTGCGCGCGATCGCCGGCGTCTGACGCCTGAAGAAGATCGTCGCGCACGTTCACCCGAATCAATTTTCTGAAGGACTAACATCATGCTGGGATCGATGATGAACCGGCCACTTCTGGTCTCGTCGCTGCTCGTGCACGCCGAGCGCCAGTTCGGCAACACCGAGATCGTGTCGCGCGAGACGAGCGGCGCGCTGCATCGCTACACCTTTCGCGATGCCGCGAAACGCGCGCGTCAGCTTGCGGGGGCGCTCGAACGGATGGGCGTCGCCCACGGGACGCGGGTCGCGACGCTCGCCTGGAACAACCACCGGCATCTCGAAGCGTATTTCGGCGTGTCGGGCAGCGCCGCGGTGCTGCATACGTGCAATCCGCGTCTGCATCCGGAGCAGCTCGCCTACATCCTCAATCACGCGGACGACGAGGTGCTGTTTTTCGACATCAGCTTCCTGCCGCTCGTGGAAGCCGTCGCGCCGCGCTGTCCCGCGATTCGCCATTACGTCCTGATGGGCCACGCGTCGGACATGCCGCGGGAGAGCCGCGTGCCGGGTCTTCTCTGCTACGAAGACTTGCTCGCCGCAGCGGCGGACGACTTCGTCTGGCCCGAATTCGACGAAACCACCGCGAGCACGCTCTGCTACACGTCGGGCACGACGGGCAATCCGAAAGGCGTGCTCTACACGCACCGCTCGACGATCCTCCACACCTTCGCCGTCAGTCTGCCGGATTCGCTCGGCCTGTGCGCGGGGGACTGCCTGCTGCCGGTCGTGCCGATGTTTCACGTCAACGCGTGGGGGCTGCCATATGCGGCCGCGATGAACGGCTGCAAGCTCGTGCTGCCCGGGCCGAAGCTCGACGGCGCGAGCCTCTACGAGCTGATCGAAAGCGAGCGCGTGACCTGCAGCGCCGGCGTGCCGACCATCTGGCTCGGTCTCGCGCAGCACATGGAGCAGCGCGGCCTCAAGCCGACGACGATGACGCGCACGGTCGTTGGCGGCTCGGCGATGCCCGAGACGCAGATCCGCATGTGGACACAGCGCTTCGGCGTCGAGGTGCGACATGCGTGGGGCATGACCGAGACGAGCCCGCTCGGCACGCAAGGCGCGCTGCTGCCGAAGTACGCGGCGCTTTCCTCCGACGAGCAGTGCGCGCAGCGCGCGAAGCAGGGGCGGGCGGTGTTCGGCGTCGAGATGCGGATCGTCGATTCGCTCGGGCACGAGCAGCCGCGCGACGGCGTCAGTGCCGGCGAGCTTCAGGTGCGCGGGCCGTGGATCGCGGCGAGCTACTTCAGGGACGACAAGCCCGCGCTGCGCGACGGCTGGTTCCCGACCGGCGACATCGCCACGATCGACGCCGACGGCTACATGCAGATCACGGACCGCGTGAAGGACGTGATCAAGTCGGGCGGCGAATGGATCAGCTCGATCGATCTGGAAAATGCCGCCGCCGGACATCCGGCGGTGCTGATGGCCGCGGTGATCGGCGCGCGGCATCCGAAGTGGGACGAGCGGCCGGTGCTGTTCGTCGTGAAAAAGCCGGGGCACGACGTCGACAAGACGGACATGCTCGACTGGCTTGCGGACAAGGTCGCGAAGTGGTGGCTGCCCGACGAGGTGATCTTCCTCGACGGCCTGCCGCTCGGCGCCACCGGCAAGGTGCAGAAGATGGACTTGCGTCGTGAATACGCGAACGTGCTGTTCGTCGCGTGACGTTGAAATCGGTCAAACAGGAGAAAACATGAATCGGATCAAGGGTGGCTGCCTGTGCGGCAGCGTTCGTTACGAATCTTCGCAGGCGCCGCTGATGAACGCGATCTGCCATTGCGTCCATTGTCAGAAGCAGTCGGGCAGCGCGTTCTCGATGAACGTCCTCGTCCCGGCGGCGGGATTCGAAGTCACGGGCGCGACGCTCGCGACATTCGACGACGTCGGCGCGAGCGGTCTCGCGGTCAAGCGTCACTTTTGCAACGGCTGCGGGTCGCCGCTGTACACGGAGCTGGAAGCGAACCCGGGCGTCGTCGCGGTGAAGGCGGGCATGCTCGACGACAACTCGTGGCTGAAGCCGCAGATGCACATCTGGCGTTCGTCGGCGCAGGAGTGGGTGAGCATCGACGACGGTGCCGTCTGCTTCGAGCGCAATCCCGACGCTTAAGCACGTTCCCATTCCGTTTTGAGCAGAGACAAAGTATGAAGACCGACAAAGTCAGTGCCGAGGGCATCGATCGAATCGACCGCATCGAAGATGCGTTGCAGGCGATTCGGCGCGGCTCGCTCGTCGTGGTCGTCGACGACGAGGATCGCGAGAACGAAGGCGACCTCATCATGGCCGCCGAGTTCGCGACGTCCGCGGCCGTCGCGTTCATGGTCCGCTACACGAGCGGCGTGCTGTGCGTCGCGCTGCCGGGCGAACGGCTCGACGCGCTGCGGCTGCCGCTGATGGTCCCGCGCGGCAACGAAGCGATGCAGACCGCGTTCACGGTGACCGTCGACTACCGGCACGGCACGACGACCGGCATTTCGGCGTCCGATCGCGCGATCACCATCCGTGCTCTCGTCGATCCGCGCGCGAGCGCTGACGACTTCAACCGCCCCGGCCATCTCATTCCGTTGCGCGCGATGCCGGACGGCGTGCTCGAACGGCCGGGACACACGGAAGCGACGATCGACCTGTGCCGGCTCGCGGGCTTGCGCGCGGGCGGCGTGCTCGCGGAGGTTGTCAACGACGACGGCAGCATGGCGCGCCTGCCGCAACTGATCACCTTCGCGCGCCAGCACGGCCTGCCGATCGTCACGATCCGCGACCTGATCGCATATCGCGAGCGCATGCATGACACGGTGGCAGGCGTATGCGACGCCCTGGCTGCCTGAACCCGGTACTTACGATGACACATTTCGATGATCGCCCGACCGGCGAAATGCGCCACACCGACGGCCTGTCGAGTCTTCTCGGCCGTCAGCGCGCGGCGTTCGTGGCGCGCCCGTATCCGACACTCACCGAGCGGCGTGGCGTGCTGCGTCGTTTGCGCGCGGCGATCCGCGAGCACGCGGGACGGCTCGCGGCGGCGGCGCAATGCGACTTCAGCGAGCGCGCGCATGCCGAGACCATGATGGTCGACGTACTGCCTTCGGTGCTTCACATCAATCACCTGCTCGGCGGCCTGCGACGCTGGATGAAGCCGTCGCGGCGCCATACCGAGTGGCTGTTCCTCACCAATCGCGCCGCCGTGATGTATCAGCCGAAAGGCGTCGTCGGCATCGTGGTGCCGTGGAATTTTCCGGTCTATCTCGCGCTGGGTCCGCTCGCGACCGCGCTCGCGGCGGGCAACCGCTGCATGGTGAAGACATCGGAGTTCGCGCCGCATACGTCGCACGCATTGCGCGCGATGCTCGCGGACGTCTTCGAGGAAGACGAAGTCGCGGTCGTCGAAGGCGACGCCGCCGTGGCGCGGGCCTTCTGCGCGCTGCCGTTCGATCACATCGTCTTCACCGGTTCGCCGGAAGTGGGACGCCACGTGATGCGCGCCGCCGCCGACAATCTCACGCCCGTCACGCTGGGACTCGGCGGGAAGTCGCCCGCGGTGGTATCGAAGTCCGCCGACCTCGCGGTGGCGGCGCGCCGCATCGCGCATGGGAAGACGGTCAACGCCGGGCAGATCTGCGTGGCGCCGGACTATGCGCTCGTGCCCGAAGGCGAGGAAGAAGCGTTCGCCCGCCGCGTGATGGAAGCGGCCGCGCGCATGCACCCGGCGGGCAGCGAGGACTACGCGGCCGTGATCCACGAGCGTGCCTACGAGCGCCAGCAAGCCCTGATCGACGATGCGCGCGCGCACGGCGCGAGTGTCTTCGTCTGCCCGATGCCGTCGGGCGGCCGGCGCATGCCGCTTCACGTGGTCCTCGACGTGACGCCCGCGATGCGCATCGCGCGCGAGGAGATCTTCGGTCCAATTCTGCCGGTCTTCACCTATCGCACCTTCGAGGCTGCCATCGCGCAGATCCAGGCGGGCACGCGGCCGCTCGCGCTCTATTACTTCGGCCATGACAAGGCGGAGTCCGACGCGTTGCTCAAGCGCACGCACGCCGGCGGGGTGACGCTCAACGACTGGGGCTGGCACGTGCTGAACCACGACATGCCGTTCGGTGGCATCGGCGGCTCGGGCATGGGCAACTATCACGGCGAAGAAGGATTTCGCGAACTGTCGCATGGGAAGTCGGTGTTCGCCGAGCATCGCTGGTTCCCGATCGAGCTGTTTCATCCGCCCTACGGCAGCTTCGTGCAGCGGCTGGCATTGCGGATGTTTCTCGGCGCCGTGCCGGCCGCGAACGAACCCGCGCCGGCAGAAGGCGGGTCGCGGCCGCGCAGCAGCCAGCCGTCGTGAACTGAAGTCGCGCAGGGCTCGCGGACAAGAACGTATCGAACGGAATTCGGCGACGGCGCCATCGAAGCGCCGCGCCGATTGCAGGAAGTGGCAGTTTCAACACAACTACATCAGGCAGGAGACGAAATGAAGTCGAAGTGGAAGTCGAATTTGAAAGGCATGGGCCTGGCCGCGCTCGCCGCGGCGGGTGGCACGGCGCACGCGCAATCGTCGGTGACGCTCTATGGCGTCGTCGACGCGGGGCTGATGTACCAGAGCACGTCGGCGGCGTCGTTCAATCCGGCGTCGCGCAATCTCGGCAAGCTGTACCGCTTCAAGGATGCGGGCATCTATTCGAGCAACTTTGGCATGACCGGCACCGAGGACATCGGCGGCGGCTATCGCGTGAACTTCAAACTGCAAGGCACGTTCGATTCGGGTACCGGAAAGGCCGGCCTCAGCGACACGCCGGGCGTCTCGGGCGAGTTCAACCAGATCGCGAGCGTAGGTGTCGCGGGCCCGTTCGGGACGTTGAACCTGGGCCGCCAGATCGCACCGATCGCAATCGCGATGGGTGAAACCGACGTGCGTGGCGGACGCTGGTTCGGCAGCATCCTGACTTCGTGGCTCGGCATGAACCAGGCGGCAGGCTGGCAGGGCGCGAGCACCAACGGCCCGCTCGGCGCGCTGTACGACAGCAACGCGATCATCTACGAATCGCCGAGTTTCGGCGGCGTGAAGGGCTTGCTCGAATATGCGCCGGGCGGCGTCGCGGGGAGCTTTCAGGGCAACACGCGCGAATCGGCGGTGCTGAAGTATTCGGGCTACGGTCTGCGGCTTTCGGCGGCGTATTACAGCGGCCACGACACCAACCCCGCGCCGAACGCGGTGCCGACGGGCTTCGCCAACAATCGCATGGTTTATCTCGGCGCGCTCTACACGTTCCACGACTTCTCGGTGTCGGCGTCGTACAGCAACGGCAAGAATCCGGGACGCTCGAATCAGGTCAACATCGACATGTACACGGCGGGTCTCGGCTATCTGTTCACGCCGGCTTTCCGCGTGACGAGCGGCGTCTACTACCTGAAGGATCGCAACAATTCGGCCAACAAGTCGACTGAAGTCGCGGCGGGCGCCGAATACAGCCTCTCGAAGGCGACGATCGTCTATGGCGAAGTCGGTCACGTGAACAACAAAGGCACGATGACGCAGACGATCGCCTACGGCCAGCCGGTCGCGCCGCGCATGGCGACGACGGCCGTGATGTTCGGCCTGCGGCACTTGTTCTGACCGGCCGCGCCGCTTGCGCGCGGCGCGTCTATGGCGGCGCGGCGGCGGAAGCCGGCGCGCCGCCCGAATCGGCGACGTTCGATACCGCGTCGATGCCGCCGCCCAGCGCGAGATACAGATTCGCGAGCTGCATGCGCTGCTCGCTCTGCACGCGCACGAGGCCCGAACGCGACGACGCGTAGGCAAGCTCCTGTTGCGTCACGGCGATCAGATCGCCTGATCCAATCTTGTAGCGCACCGTCTGCAAGTCGAAGAGACTCGCGTTGTCCGCGACGGCGCGCGTAAGCAGCGCTTCGCGCTCATGCAGCGCGGCCTCGGCGGCGAGCGCGTTCTCGACTTCGCCGAACGCCTGAAGCGCGATCTGTCCGTAACTCGCGAGCGCCTGATCCTGTTCGGCCGTGCGGTACTCGGCCTGTGCCTTCAGCGCGCCGCCGCGAAAGAGCGGCAGCAGAATGCCCGCGCCAACGCTCCAGCTCGGGTTGTCGCGATCCTGAAGCAGGAACAGTTCACTCGATACGCTCAGGAGCCCCGCGCTCAGCGTCACGCGCGGCAGCCGCGCGGCGTCGGCCTGACGCGCGAGGTCGAAGGCGGCCGAGATGCGCCGCTGCGCCGCGATCACATCGGGCCGCCGCTCCAGCAGGTCGGCGGGCACGCCGGAAGGCGGCATCGACGGCAACGGTCCGAGCGCGTCGGACACGGCGACTTCCGCCGACGGATAACGCCCGACGAGCAATTCGAGCGCGCGCAGCGACTGCTCGCGGGCGAGCTTCAGCTGGCGGGCGGTATCGCGATAGGTCTGCGTCGCGACCGCCGCGCTCGTCACCTCGATCTGCGAACCGTTGCCCACGCGCAGGCGATGCTGCGCGAGGTCGTGGAGTTCGTCGGCGTGCCCGACCATGTCGATGGCGATCGCGTATTGCAGTTGCGCTTCGATCGCGCCGAACCACGCCTTGACGACGAGCGCCGCGATCGACTGCCGCGCATACTCGGCGTCGGCCTGCGCGGACGCGTACTGGTCCTCCGCCGCGCGGGCGCCATAGCGCACGCGTCCCCAGAGATCGATCTCCCACGACGCGGACAAGAGCCACCCCTTCAGGCCCGAGCCGTCGCCGCCGAGCTTGCCGCCCGGGCGCGCCAGAAAACTCACGGCGGGATAGAGCTCGCCGCCCGCCACCTTGACGAGCGCGGCAGCCTGCGCGACGCGCGCCGCCGCGACCCGCAGATTCGTGTTGTACGCGATCGCCTCGGCGACGAGCGCGCTCAGCGCCGGATCGCCGAAGGCGTCGATCCAGTCGGCGCGCACGGGGCCGGGCACGGCGCCCTCTGCCGTCCACGCGGGCGGAACGCGCGTGTTGCTCATGCTGTCGCGCTGGACGGCCGCGGCATCGGGCGGGTCCTTCAGCGCGCAGCCGCTCGTGAAGCACAGCAGCGAAAGCGCGGCGAGAGCGAAACGACGCGTGCGCATCATCACACCTTCAGCACGAGGTAGTTGATATACGCGCCGACGCGGATGATCACCTTGCGCAGAATCTGGATTTCCTCGAGATGATCGGTGTAAATCGCTGCGTGGCCGCGCGCGCCGGCGGCGAGGAACACGTCGCGCTCTTTTTCGTCGAGCTGAAGCCTCACGGCGAAGCGCGCGGCCGGCGTCGGCTCGTTGCCCGTGATCGGCAGCGTGCCGCTCGGCGTGAGCTGGCCTTGTCCCTGCGCCCACACGACCGACACCACGCGCGCCTTCAGCACCTTGCCGGGAATCGTCTTGAGCGCGATTTCGGCCTCGTCGCCGGGCACGACCATGCGCAGTTCGTTCTGGTCGAAGAGCGCGATCACCTGATAGTCGTCCTCGACGAAACTCATCGCCGGGTTCTGCAGCAACGGCGTCACGATCGACCCGGGCCGCAGTTGCAGATTGATCGCGACGCCGTTGGCAGGCGCGATGACCGTCGTCTGCGAAAGGTCCCATTTGGCCGATTCGAGCTGCGCGCGGATCTGCGCGACTTCGGCCTGATCGTTGTCGACGGTCGCGCCGAGCACCGCGCGCACCTGCGCTTCCTGGGCGCGCGCGGCGGCGAGGTCGGCTTGAAACGACTTCAGGTTCGTCTCGGCCTGTTCGAGCGCGAAGCGGTCACCGGCGCCGCGCTCGACGAGTTGCCGGTTCTCCACGACGCGCCGCTTCGCAAGGTCGATCTGCGCGCGCACGGCGTCGCTTTTCGCGGTCGCGGCCAAGAGGTCCTCGTTGAGCTTGCGCGCCGAGCCCTGCGCGTTGACGAGTTGCGCTTCGAGCGCCTTCACCTGCAGGTTGAACGGCGTCGGATCGATCCTGAAGAGCACGTCGCCCTTCTTGATGGCCGTGTTGCCGGCGATCGGCACGTCGATCACGCGGCCGCGCACCTGCGGCACGATCTGCACGACATAGCGGATCACGCGCACGTCTTCCGAGGCGGGCGCGACGATATTAAGCGTCAGGATGAGCACGGTGAGCCCGATGATCGGCAGCACGATCGTGATCGAACCCGTGACGATATTCCATGGCAGCCATCTGAACTTGCCGAAGATCAGCCACGCGATGAACGCGTAAAAGGCGAGGAGGAGGAGTTCCATCAGGCATCTCCTTTCCGCTCGTCACCGCGCGCGACGTCGTGCGGGCGTGGCGGCGGCGCGCTCGGTTGCAGCGCTTCGAGCTCGTCGCGCACGCGTTGCAGCTCGGGCGGCAGGATGCGACGGGCGGCGATGCTGTCGAGTTCGCCGAGGACGTAGCCGAGTTCGTCGGACGGCAGTTCGCCGCGCCGCGCCAGGTCCCGCGCGTGGAAGAAGTAGTCGTCGTGCTTGTCGGTGCCGTAGGCCATCCGGTAGCCAAGCGGCTTGAAGTAGGTCCAGAGCCACGCGACCGGCCAGAGCAGGCCGCCGAACACGAGCGAGAGGAAGCACAGCATCTGGATCGCGTCCTTCTGCGGATGATGGCGCCTCTCCGCGATCTTCTCGGGCAGCACGTGAATCATCAGCAGGATCGCGACAGCCGCGACCGGCACGACGCAAATGACGAAAATGGCGAGCCAGTCGGCGATCTTGTCGATGGTCTCGCTGGACGCGTGCGCGGCGGCGACGCGCGGAAGAAAGACCAGGGCGCTGGCGAGGCAGACGAGGATCGGTCTCATGGTCGTGAAAACCTCCCGGACAGCTTTTTATGCGTCGCACCGATGTGCGATGCCGGCTGGAATTTCGGTTTTCGGTTCAATCCGAAACGTTACGAACGACGTGTTCGATTCATTGGATTTAATACCAATAACACAAATCAGGTGTGCGTCAAATGGAAAATGACCGTGCCGGAATTTGGTTCAAACGCCGATGGCGCGTGGCTTTCGTATATCGCGGACGATTCCTCAAAAAATCCGCGCCGATTATTAACTTTGATGATGTGCGGCCACCGGGGACTGATGTTTTATGTCCTACGATTTGGAAGTTATGTGTAACAAAGGCTTTATCGCTCGCTCGTTTCAAGTCGTAGCCCGTATTATCGTTGCGTACTAAGAAATGTCGATGCGCGCAGCAACCCAGCGCCACGATTGCGCTTTTTTCCGGCCATGTCATGTCGCCCGTCCGAAGGATTCGTCGGTTTTTTTGTAAGCAAGAACTGAAAAAACTGCCCCCGTAAGTTGAATAGTCCGAGACGTGCGCCTAAGATAAATCGGCTATAGTCGAACAAATTGTGGATCGGAGACTCTCGTCATGCCAAACGACGCAACGTTTCGCTCGATCATTCCATTAGCCGCACCGCGGAAAGCCGGGTAAATGTGCTGGTTTGGACATTTCGTATCGGTGCACAGAGCGTGCACTGGACGCTTTACCTTCACCTATTCCTCCATTTTGCTTACCATGTAATTCGCTGCCTGAAACTCAGCCCAAAGGAGTGCGTATGTCATGGCTTACCGCAACACTACGCAGTTATCCGGAAATCGCCATCTTTCTTTCGTTAGGGATAGGGTATTGGGTAGGAGGCAAGAGTTATCGCGGATTTAGTCTCGGCGCCGTCACCGCGACGCTCCTTGCGGCAATTGCGATCGGGCAACTCGGAATTACGATCTCCCCGAACGTCAAATCCGTTTTCTTTCTGATGTTTCTGTTTGCGGTCGGCTATGGCGTCGGCCCGCAGTTCGTGCGCGGCATCGCGAAGGACGGCGTGCCGCAGGCGCTGTTCTCCGTCGTGCAGTGCGTGCTCTGCCTTGCGGCGCCCTTCGCGGCCGCGAAGCTCGCGGGTTACACCGTCGGTTCGGCCGCCGGACTCTTCGCGGGTTCGCAGACCATCTCGGCCTCGATGGGCCTCGCCACCGACGCCATCAACCGGATCGGCCTACCACCCGGCGAAACCAAGGCGCTGCTCGACGCGATGCCGACCGCCTACGCGGTCACGTACATCTTCGGCACGATCGGCTCGGCGATCATTCTCGCGACGCTCGGCCCCTTGCTGCTGCGCATCGACCTGGTCGCCGCCTGCAAGGAATACGAGGCGACGCTCGGCGGCAAGGAAGAAGTCGGCGGCGCGGGTCAGGCGTGGCACAAGTACGAATTGCGCGCGTACCGGATCGCCGACGGCGCGCCGATCGTCGGCAAGTCGGTCGGGCAGGCGGAAGCCAGCGCGCCGGCCGGCGCACGGCTTTTCATCGAACGCATCCGGCGCGGGGGCACCGTGCAGGACGCGAAGCTCGACGATGTGCTGCAGGCGGGCGACATCGTCGCGGTCGGCGGACGTCGCGAGCAGCTCGTCGATATCGTCGGGCCGCGCGGCGCCGAGGTCGACGATCCGGAACTGCTCGCGGTGCCGGCCGAGGGCGTCGACGTCTATATCACGAGCAAGGCCGTGGACGGCAAGACGCTGACGGAACTCGCCACGCTGCCGGCGGCGCGCGGCGTGTTCCTGCGCAAGATCAAGCGCGGCGCCACCGAAACGCAGATCCCGGTGCTGCCGAGCACCAGGCTGCATCGCGGCGACACCGTGACGCTCGTCGGCCGCACGCAGGACACGACGGCGGCCGCGAAGGCGCTCGGCGTGATCGACCGGCCGTCGAGTGCGGCGGACATCGCGTTCGTCGGCTTCGCGATCACGCTCGGCGCGCTGATCGGCGCGGTGGTCATCAAGGTCGGCGCCGTACCGATCACGCTGTCCACGGCGGGCGGCGCGCTCATCGCCGGCATCGTGTTCGGCTGGCTGCGCGCGATCCATCCGACCTTCGGCCGCATTCCCGAGCCGACCATCTGGTTCATGAATTCCGTGGGCCTGAACGTGTTCATCGCGGTGGTCGGTATCACGGCGGGGCCTGGGTTCGTCGCGGGATTGCAGCAACTGGGCGTGAGCCTGTTCCTGTGGGGCATCGTCTCGACCGCCGTGCCGCTCATCATCGGCATGTTCATCGCGAAATACGTGTTCAAGTTTCATCCGGCGCTCCTGCTCGGCATCTGCGCGGGCTCGCGCACGACCACCGCGGCGCTCGGCATGATCTGCGATGCGGCGAAGAGCCAGGTGCCCGGTCTCGGATATACGGTCACCTACGCGGTCGGCAACACGCTGCTCACGATCTGGGGGATGGTGATCGTGATGATGCTCACGTAGTTCGGTGCATCGACATAGCGCGATTCACCCGTTCATCGAATTCGATTCTTGCAGTTCCACCCTAATCTGGAGGTGTTGGATGGCAAAGTCAGAGAAGTCAGCAAAGTCGGGCAAGGCAGACTCCGCGCCGGGCATCGCGGCCGATTCGAAGATGGCCTCGTTGAGCCCGTTCGAACTGAAGGACGAACTCATCAAGGCGGCGGGCGGCGGCGCGGTGGATCGCCCGGCGAACCTGTCGATGCTCAACGCCGGCCGCGGCAATCCGAATTTCCTTGCGACGATTCCGCGTCACGGCTTCTGGCAGCTCGGCCTCTTCGCGATGCGCGAATCGGAGCGCTCGTTTGCGCACATGCCCGAAGGGCTCGGCGGCTTTCCGAAGCGCGAAGGGCTGGAAGAGCGCTTCGAGATTTTCGCGCGCGACAACAAGGGCGTGCCGGGCATCGACTTTCTGCGCGGCGTGGTGTCGTATGTGCGCGACCAAATGGGCCTCTCGGCCACCGACTTCCTCTACGAGATGTGCGAGGGCATTCTGGCATCGAACTATCCGGTGCCGGACCGGATGCTCAAGCTCTCGGAAGTCATCGTCGCGCAGTATCTGCGGCGCGAGATGATCGGCTCGTATCCGTTCATCGGCGATTTCGACGTGTTCGCCGTCGAAGGCGGCACGGCCGCGATGACGTACATCTTCAACACGATGCGCGAGAACCATCTGATCAAGCCCGGCGACACCATCGCGCTCGGCACGCCGATCTTCACGCCGTACATCGAGATTCCGCGCCTGAACGACTACCGGCTGAACGTCGTCAATCTGGAAGCGGATGTCGAGAACGGCTGGCAGTACTCGAAGAGCGAACTCGACAAGCTGCGCGACCCGAAGGTGAAGGCGTTCTTCCTCGTGAATCCGAGCAATCCGCCTTCGGTGAAGATGGACACGGAGAGCCTCGAATACATCGCCGACATCGTGAAGGAGCGGCCCGATCTCATCCTCTTGACCGACGACGTCTACGGCACTTTCGCCGACGACTTCGTCTCGCTCTTCGCGCTGTGCCCGAAGAACACGATCCTCGTGTATTCGTACTCCAAGTATTTCGGCGCGACCGGCTGGCGGCTCGGCGCGATCGCGACGCATCGCGAAAACGTGCTCGACAAGCAGATCGCGGCGTTGTCGAAGGAGCAGAAAAGCGAACTGCACGAACGCTACGAGTCGATCACGACGGAGCCGGAGAACCTCAAGTTCATCGACCGCCTGGTGGCCGACAGCCGCACGGTCGCGCTGAACCATACCGCCGGACTCTCGACGCCCCAGCAGGTGCAGATGGTCCTGTTCTCGCTCTTCTCGCTGATGGACACGCCCGACGCCTACAAGAACGCGTTGAAGCGCCTGATCCGCAGCCGCAAGCAGGCGCTCTATCGCGAGATCGGCATCACCTTCGACGACAACGACGTCAACAAGGTCGACTACTACACGATCCTCGACCTCGAATTCCTCGGCGAGCGCGCATACGGGCGCGAGTTCGTCGACTGGCTCATCAAGAACACGAAGACGTCGGAACTGCTGTTCCGGCTCGCGAAGGACGCGCGCGTCGTGCTCTTGCCGGGACGCGGCTTCGGTACGCAGCATCCGTCGGGACGCGTGTCGCTCGCGAACCTCAACGAGAGCGACTACATGAAGATCGGCCGCGCGATCCGCACTCTGCTCGGCGAGTACGTGGAGCGCTACAACGCCGAAACCGGCAAGAAGCTCGACAGGAGCAAGGTGCTCTGACTTGCATCTTCCACAGGAGAAGCAAATGACCACATCGATGGACAAAGTCACGCCTTACGACGAATTCAATCTCCCGATACCCGAGGACGAGTTTCCGCAGTCGGGCATCTCGGCGCGCGCGGCCGCCGCGCTCGTCGTCAGCGAGGAATGGACCGACACCAATCCGATGCTGAACATGTCGTCGTTCGTCACGACCTTCGCGGAGCCGGAAGCGGTCGAGGTCGCGAAGCGCAACATGTACAAGAACTACATCGACCACGACATGTACCCGCAAGTCTTCGCGATGGAAACGCGGATGGTGAAGTGGCTGCATCAGCTATGGAACGGACCGAAGGGCGTCGAGCCTTATGGCACCGCGACCATCGGCTCGTCGGAGGCGTGCATGCTCGCGGGCCTCGCGCACAAGTGGAACTGGCGGCAGGCGCGCGAGAAAGCGGGTCGCGACGCGACGCGCCCGAACATGGTCACGGGCGGCAACGTGCAGATCGTCTGGAAGAAGTTCCTGCGCTACTTCGACGTCGAGCCGCGTATCGTGCCGCTCAAGCCGGGCAACTATCGCCTGACCGCCGAGCATCTCGACAAGTTCGTCGACGAGAACACCATCGCGGTGGTCGCGATCGCGGGCCAGACTTTCACCGGCGAGGACGACGACATCCAGGAGATCCACGACTGGCTCGACGCCTACGAGAAGAAGACGGGCATCTCGATTCCCATGCATATCGACGGCGCGTCCGGCGGCTTCGTCAACCCGTTTCTGTATCCCGACTACAAGTGGGACTTCCGGCTGCCGCGCGTGCAGTCGATCAACGCGTCGGGGCACAAGTTCGGCCTGACGCCGCCGGGCCTCGGCTGGGTCGTGTTCCGCGAGCGCAAGGTGTTCAACGAAGACCTGATCTTCTACGTCAACTATCTGGGCGGCGAGATGCCGACCGCGACGCTCAACTTCAGCCGCAACGCGGCGCCCATCGCCGTGCAGTACTACCAGTTCCTGCGGCTCGGCTTCGACGGATACAAGCGCGGCATGACGCACACGCTGAACAACGCCGTGGCGCTGCGCAAGGCGCTCGTGGACAGCGGCTACTTCACGATCATGAACGAGACGCAGCGCATTCCGGTGGTGGCCGTCACGCTCGATCCGAAGGTGAAAAACTTCAACGAGTTCGACGTCTCGAACAAGGTGCGCGAGAAGGGCTGGGTGCTGTCGGCGTATTCGATGCCGCCCGATGCGCAGGAAGTGAGAAGCCTGCGCGTGGTCGTGCGACCGCACATCAACCACAACGTCGCGATGATTCTGGCGCGCGACATCATCGGTGCGTGCAAGTATCTGGAGCAGCACGGCGGCAGCGCGACCGCGCCGACGCTGCACGGCCACGCCGACGAAAAGACCACGGCGGCGAAGTGCTGATACGACGCGTCCGCTCGCGTGGTCGACGCTGACGGCGATGCGGACGCGCTCACGACTCCAAGAGAGACGATCATGGGCAAAGAAAGCAGGCGCGAAACCGAAGCCAGCGACGATCCAGAAGCCCCGATGTCGAACAAGGCCTACGACAAGGAGCTTGCGCGGCTGCACGTCGAACTGGTGAAGCTTCAGGAGTGGGTCGTGCAGACGGGCGCGAAGATCTGCATCGTCTTCGAGGGGCGCGACGGCGCGGGCAAGGGCGGCACGATCAAGGCGATCACCGAACGCGTGAGCCCGCGCGTGTTTCGCGTGATCGCCCTGCCTGCGCCGACCGATCGCGAGAAGAGCCAGATGTACGTGCAGCGCTACCTGCCGCATCTGCCGGCCGCGGGCGAGATCGTGATTTTCGATCGCAGCTGGTACAACCGCGCGGGCGTCGAGCGCGTGATGGGCTTTTGCACGAAGGAACAGTGCGAATCGTTTCTGAAAGGGGTGCCGCTCGTCGAACGGGCGATCGTCGAATCGGGCATCACGCTCATCAAGTACTGGCTCGAAGTGAGCGAAGCAGAGCAGACGCGGCGGCTCCAGGCGCGCATCCACGACGGGCGCAAGGTCTGGAAGCTCTCGCGCATGGATCTGGATTCGTACAGCCGCTGGTACGACTACTCCCGCGCGCGCGACGACATGTTCGCCGCTACCGACACCGATTTCGCGCCGTGGTTCGTCGCGCGTTCCAACAGCAAGAAGCGCGTGCGGCTCAACATCATCACGCATCTGCTGAAAAGCATTCCCTACGAAGCGATGCCGCGGCCCAAGATCACGCTGCCGAAGCGGCAGGCGCCCAAGGGCTATCGCGAGCCGGATTATTCGTACAGGTACGTGCCGGAGACGTTCTGAGCAACGCCGCCTGCCGACGCATCGGCGCTCCACGTGCCTGATCTTTCTGGATGGGCCGAGTCATGGCGCAGCAATCGCCGGATCATGCCGCACGCGCCTCGCCGGGCATCGTGCCCGACTGGATCGCCCATTACCGCATGGCGTGGGCGAAGCCCGATCTGATCGCGGGATTGACCGCGGCCGCCGTTGTGATTCCGAAAGCGCTCGCCTACGCGACGGTCGCGGGCCTGCCCGTGCAGATCGGCCTCTACACCGCTTTCGTGCCGATGGTGATCTACGCGCTCTTCGGAACATCGAGGCCGCTCAGTGTCAGCACCACGACGACACTCGCGATCCTCGTCGCCTCGGCGCTCGGCCGCGCGGTGCCCGACGGCGACGCCGCCCAGCTCGTGAGCGCGACGGTGACGGTGACCGCGCTCGTCGGCGTGATTCTCGTGCTGGCGTCGCTGCTGCGGCTCGGGTTTCTCGCGAACTTCATCTCCGAGCCGGTGCTGGTCGGGTTCAAGGCGGGGATCGCGATCGTTATCGTCGTCGATCAGATTCCGAAGCTGCTCGGCATTCACTTCACCAAGGGCTCGTTCTTTTACAACCTCCTGGCGATCGTGCAGGGCGTCCCGCATGCCTCCATGACGACGATGGCCGTCGGCGCCGCGACGGCTGCCGCGTTGCTCGCGTTCGAGCGTTTCACGCCGCGCCTGCCGGCGCCGCTCGTCGCGGTGGCGGTAGCGATCGCGGGCGTGAGCGTGCTCGGGTTGCAGGCGCACGGCGTCGAAACCGTCGGCCATGTCCCGACCGGACTGCCGACGCTGACGATGCCCGATCTCGCGCTCATCGAGATGCTCTGGCCCGTCGCGCTCGGCACGGCGCTAATGAGTTTCACGGAGACCATCGCGGCGGGGCGCGCGTTCGTGCGCGAGGGCGAGCCGACGCCGCGCGCCAACCGGGAACTGTTCGCGACGGGCCTCGCGAATCTCGCGGGCGCCTTCACCGGCGCGATGCCCGCCGGCGGCGGCACCACGCAGACGGCGGTCAACCGCCGCGCGGGCGCGTTCACGCAGGCGGCGGAACTCGTGACGGCGGCCGTCGCGCTCGGCTCGATGCTGCTGCTCGCGCCGCTGATCGGGCTGATTCCGCAGGCGACGCTGGGTGCCGTCGTCGTCGTGTACTCGGTCGGCCTCTTCGATCCCGCCGAGTTTCGCGCGATCGTGCGGATTCGGCGCACGGAGCTCGTATGGGCGCTCGTCGCGCTGGCGGGCGTCGTGCTGCTCGGCACGTTGCAGGGGATTGTCGTGGCGATCGTCGTGTCGCTCGTGGCGCTGGCGTACCAGGTGTCGAATCCGCCCGTCTACGTCCTGCTGAGGAAGCCGGGCACCAACGTGTTCCGGCCGTCGTCGGCGGCGCACCCGGGCGACGATGCCATTGCCGGCATGCTGGTGCTGCGGCCCGAGGGCCGCATCTTCTTCGCCAACGCGCAGCTCGTCGGGCAGAAGATGCGCGCGTTCATCGAAGAGGCCGAGCCGCGCGTCGTGGTGCTGGATCTCGGCGGCGTGTTCGACATCGAATACACCGCGCTCAAGATGCTCACGCAGGCCGAAGCGCACTTTCGCCAGGCGGGCGTGTCGCTGTGGCTGGTCGGGCTGAATCCGGGCGTGCTGGAGATGGTGCAGCGATCGCCGCTCGGCGCAACGCTCGGCCGGGAACGCATGTTCCACAACCTCGACCAAGCGGTCGATTTCCACCGGCGTGCGGCTTCAGCGGACGGCGTCCGATGAGCGCACACCGATTTGCGGCCCCCGGACGCATTGCCTACTATGAGTTCACGAGGTCCGTGAAAGCGAACGACGGCAGCACGCGCGACGCGCCTTGCATCGTCATAGCCCGGCCGATCAACAGGAGTATTGCGATGGCACGTCTTTTTCTCGGCAACCTCGACCCCGATACATCCGACGACGAAATCCGCGAGTTCCTCGCGAAGTACGGCTTTCCGCCTTTCGACGAGATCGAACGCGCGCCCGGCGAAGGCTCGCGCCCGGCCGCGGTGCTGACCTACCGGAGCATCGATCCCAACGCGCTCGGCCAGTTCCAGAAGCGCATCCACAACATGCACTGGAAGAATCGCCCGCTGACCGCGCAGATCCTGCGCGACGGCTTCGCCTGACGCGCGCTACATCAGCGCGCCGACGATGTCGACGAACAGGATCTTCACGATCGTCATGCCGGGAAAGATCATCGCGTAGCCGATGTCGGGGCGCTCGGTCGGACCGAGCTTGTTCGCGAACGCGAGGATCGCCGGATTGCCGCACGCGCCTGCGACGATGCCCGCCACTTCGTCGAACGGCATGCGATACACGACGAGCCCGAGCACCAGCACCGGCACCGCCAGCGCGAGCAGCACGATCGCGCCGAGACCGAGCATCAGCAAGCCCGTCTCGGTGACGGTCGCGGCGAACTTCGGCCCCGACGCCATCCCGACCTGCGCGAGAAAGAGCGTGAGACCGAGGTTGCGCATCACGAGATTGGCGGAGAGCGGGATCGTCCAGTTCATGCCGCCCGTGCGCCGCAGCCGCCCCAGCACGAGCGCGACGATCAGCACGCCCGAGAGCCCCAGCGCGAGCTTGCCGATACCCGGCAACGGAATCTGCACCGCGCCGAGCAGAAAGCCGAGCGCCATGCCGAGGCCGATCGAGATATAGCTGAACTCCGCCGTGCCCTTGATCGAATCGCCGAAATACTTGCGCAGCGCCGGGAAATCGCTGCGACAGGCGAGCAGGCCGATGCGGTCGCCGAATTCGAGCACGAGTTCGGCGCTCGGCAGGATGTCGGTGTCGCCGCGGCGCACCTGCGCGACGATCGACGCCTTGTCGCCCGGCAGTTGCAGATCGCCGAGCGGCCGGCCCACCACGGTCGCGCGCGACGCGAAAATGCGGATGTAGTCGAGATCGCTGCGATCCCGGATGACGCGCCCCGGCGCCGCCACGCCGAGGACTTCGCGCGCGCGCTCGAGCGTCGCCCGGCTCGGCCCGACGGCGAGCAGGACGTCGTTCTCGCCGATCACGATGGCCGGCGTCGCCGGTTCGTTGTGGTGCGCCGAGCGGCGCGCGATGATCTGCACGTCGGCGGGGAGCAGCGGTGTCACGTCGCCGAGCGTCTTGCCGAAGAGCGCCGGATTGGCGAGCGCGATCTCGACGTATTCGAGGCCCGCGCCCGCCGCCATGTCGATTTTCGGCTTCTTCAACATGAACGCGAGGTAGAGCAGCAGGATCGGCCCGGCGACGCCGAACGGATAGGAGACCGAGTAGCCGACGGCGGCGTCGTCGTTGTTAAGCGTCGCGATGGTCGCCTGCAGCGCCGCCGTGCTCGTGCCCGATCCCGCGAAGAGGCCGAGCGCGTAGCCGAGCCGGAGATTCATCGCGTGCTGGATGACGATGCTCGCGACGCCGGCCACCAGCACGCCGACGAGCGCGATCAGGTTGGCGCGGCGCCCGTTCGCGCTCGTCAGGCCGAGGAAGAACTGCTTGCCGTACTGGACGCCTACCGTATAGAGGAAGAGCGCGAGCCCGAGCGTGCCGATCATCGGTGCCGGCGCCGCCTTGGGTGCGAACCAGCCGACGCCGAGCGCGACGAAGAGCACGGCGCCCACGCCGAGCGAAAAGCCCTTGATGTTGATTTCGCCGACGAGATAGCCGATTGCGATGGTGAGGAACACGGCCATCAACGGCTGCTGTTCGAGTAGCGTTCTGACGAATTCCACGTCGCACCTCGCTTTTTATCGGGCGTTGTCCGCCTTCATGATAAGTGGCTCTATCGACGGTGGGCGGGATGGTTCAGGCGCCGGCGCTGCGTGAGGCTGTTTGTGTCGGACGATGCAACGCGTGACGTCGCGTTTCTCGCGCGCCGACGGAATCGCGGCTTCGACGCTCGTCACGCGTGCGCGACCGGCGCCGAAGCCGCGAGGCTGTTGCTGCGCTTACTGCCCGATCTCGCGGATCGTGATCGCGTTTTTCACCGATGTCACGCCGGGAACGCTTTTGGCGGCCTCCGTCGCTTTTTCGATTTGCGAGTTGTCGGGCACGGTGCCCGCGAGCGTCACTGCGCCATCGCGCACGCGAACATTGATGTTCGACGAAGTCAGACCCTTCGTCTTCGACATCGCCCGCCGCACTTCCTTGGAAAGCGCCTTGTTCGACGCCTTCGACGAT
Organism: Caballeronia sp. LZ024; assembly: GCF_031451455.1. Lineage (NCBI taxonomy): Bacteria > Pseudomonadati > Pseudomonadota > Betaproteobacteria > Burkholderiales > Burkholderiaceae > Caballeronia > Caballeronia sp. LZ024. The sequence goes on from NZ_JARUXL010000001.1 coordinate 523,413, forward strand.
TTCGCGGTGGGCGCCGCGGCTGCGTCGCTCGACTGCGCGTGAGCGCTGATGGACGCAACGCCGAACGACGCCATGACGACGAGAACGCCGGCCGCCAACTTGAGTGGTTTCAGTGCATTCACTGCGATTCTCCTTTGACGAAATCTTCAAACGGCCCGGACGACGATACCGCGCGGGCACGCAATCGGCACGGCTGCGTAGTGCGGTGGTGCGATTCCCCTGCAGCGGGCGCTGTCGAGGCCCGCCGAAACGGTTGTGGAATTCCGCGCGCTTCGGTCGCGATGGCCGCGCGGTGGACGGGCGAACCCTGCGGGTGCGCTGCCAAGAAAGATACGCCGATCCAAAAGAAGTTGTAAGACAGTTCTGCGAACTTCTTGTCCGGCAAATGTGGGTTAATGCGGGGAATTTAAACGAACGGACGGTCGTCGCGAGCGCGTCGGAGTGCGCTCAGGCCGGCGATTCGGCACACGGACCGGCGCACCGGGGTGCCGTATTGGATGCGCGTCGCCGGGCGTGCCGGACGCCGCGCAGTTCGCGCAGCCCTACAGCGCCCGGCCGACAATCAGCGAATCGACGGGGCCGATGGTCTTCATATCGCGGTTCGCATACGGCAGCTTGTGAAGCAGATAACGCATGGCGTTCAGGCGCGCGCGCTTCTTGCAATCGGAACGAATGACGGTCCACGGAGAGTCGGCGGTGTCGGTTCGCGCGAACATGTCTTCCTTCGCTTGCGTGTATTCGTCCCATTTTTCGAGCGAAGCGAGGTCGACGGGGCTCAGCTTCCATTGCTTGAGCGGATGGACCTGCCGTTCCTTGAAACGGCGACGCTGTTCTTCACGGCTCACCGAGAACCAGAATTTGACGACATGAATGCCGCTTCTCACGAGATGCCGTTCGAATTCCGGCACCTGCTGCATGAAGTCGGTGTATTCCTCGTCGGAGCAAAAGCGCATCACGCGCTCGACGCCCGCGCGGTTGTACCAGGAGCGGTCGAAGAGCACGATCTCGCCCGCGGTCGGCAGATGCTGCACGTAGCGCTGGAAATACCACTGCGAGCGTTCGGTCGCGGTCGGCTTTTCGAGCGCGACGACTCTCGCGCCGCGCGGATTCAGATGCTCCATGAAGCGCTTGATCGCGCCGCCCTTGCCGGCGGCGTCGCGTCCCTCGAACACCACGACGAGACGTTGGCCTGTCTCGCGAACCCACGCTTGCAGCTTCAGCAGTTCGACCTGCAACTGATACTTCTGCTTTTCGTAATTGCGGCGCGACATCAGATGTCGGTAGGGATATTCGCCCTCGCGCCATCCGGAGGCGAGTTCCTCGTCCGGATGACGCGCGACGTTTGCATGCCAGGCATTGGGTTCGCCCGTCAGCAACTCGGTGCGAAGGAGCGCGGCTTCGTCGGGCGAGAGACCGGCCATCAAGGTCTTGACGGTATCGATGAGGCTCGCGGGTTCCTGCGAGGCATGTTTCGCGAGAATGTCCTGCATGCTGCTCACGACGAGCGCCCCGGCGGCCTCGACCGCATTGCCGACCTCGTCGCGTTGCGCGGCGAGCGGCGAGTTAGTGTGGATGACGTCGCCTTGTTTTACTTTTCTGCGGGTTCGGCCCGTGCGCGTGTATTCGACGGGCGCGGGATGTTCGTGGGCTTGCGTTCGATCTTCCATGTCGTATCCGGCTGGCTTGCGATGCGTCCTCGTTGCGTCGATGCGATTCGGATGGTCATTCGAAGGCGGCGTGCAGCAACTGGGGACAAGGTTGGACATCCATTCTGGTGCCAGTGCGCGCGGAGATTGTTGATGAATGTCATCCGTGAGGAAGGGGGCGAATGACGGAATCCGTTAATCAGGATTGCGTATATTTTAGCGAGGGGCGCATGTAGCCGTATGCATCGGACACGGGGGGCAGGATGACCCCGGGATGCTTTGAGACGTGAGGAAGGAAGGGACGATGCGCTCGGCAAGCAGCGCTTGCGAGGGCCCAAACGCTCAAACGGAAAAGGGTTACAGGCTTTCGCCTGTAACCCTTTTGATCTTTGGTAGGCCGTACGGGATTCGAACCTGTGACCAACGGATTAAAAGTCCGCTGCTCTACCAGCTGAGCTAACGACCCAAAGAGCCGAAATTATAGTCATTCGACACGGAATTTGTCAACATCGACCAGGAACGAATTCATCCGACAAGCACTCGCTCACGCGCCGTCAAAAGAAAAGGCCCGCGGCGAACAAGCAGCGGGCCCTTTCAGCGAGAGGCGCGAATTTCCAATGAAGAAGCTTCGCTTACTTCACCTGCGACATCCTGCTCTGCGCGGTCTGCGCAGTTTCGGTGCCGCTGTACTGCGAGATGATCTGTTCCAGCGTCTTCTTCGCAGCAGCTTTCTGGCCCTGTTCGATCTGGTTGTTCGCGATTGCGAGCAACGCTTCGGGCGCTCGCGGATGCGTCGGATACGTCTTCACCAGGTTCTGCCAGATCGCGGTCGACCCCTTGTAGTCGCGCTCGGCATACAGCGCATTGCCGAGCCAGTACTGCGCGGTCGGCTGATACGGGCTCTGCGGATACTTCGCCACGAACGTCTTGAACGACGCCGCGGCGCTCTTGAAGTCACCGGCACGGAACTGATTCGACGCCGCGTTGAACGCTTCCGTCTCGCCCGGCTGCACGGTGCCCTGCATGCCATCGACCGTCTGCTGCTGCGGCTCGAACTTCTTCAGCCGCGCATCGAGATCGGCGTAGTAGTCCTTCTGCTGCTTCTGCAGGGTGGCGACCTCGTTGGACAAATCCTCATTTTGACCGCGAAGCGTCGCGACCTGCTGGTTCAGCTGGTCGAGACGATTCGATTGATCGAGGATCGTGCGCTGGGCTGCGGACAACTGGCTCGTCAGGCTGTCCGATTTCGTGCGCAGGTCGAGCACGGCCTTGCGCGCTTCGTTGTCGTCGAAGACACCCGCATGCGCGGGCGCGCCCGCGAGCGCCGAACCGGCCACACAAACGGCTGCGACGATGCGCAGCGAGGGGAAGCGATACAACATAGGGCGACTCACCCGTGACTGGTTACGTTACTGTTGATAGACGAGGTCGGCGCGGCGGTTCTCGGCCCACGAAGCTTCGTCATGACCCGTCGACGTCGGCTTTTCCTTGCCGAGGCTCACGGCTTCCATTTGCGTGTCGGCGACGCCCATCAGCGACATCGCGCGACGCACGGCTTCAGCACGCTTCTGACCCAGCGCGAGGTTGTATTCGCTCGTGCCGCGCTCGTCGGTGTTGCCCTGGATCAGCACGCGCCGCTCCGGATGACCCTTCAGGTACGTCGAGTGTTGCTGGACCAGCGACTGGTATTCGTCCTTGACGGCGTAGCTGTCGAAGTCGAAATAGATGCTGCGCTTGGCGAGCGGGCTGTTCGGATCGTTCAGCGGGTCGACGTTGACCGTCGCCACGGCGTTCGGGTTCGGCTGGTTGGTGCCTGCACCCTTGTTCGCGCCTTCATCGAGCTTCACGCCCGAGTGACAGGCGGCGAGTGCTCCGACCATCGCGATTGCAAAGCCGACACGAAGTTTCGACATCATGGTTACTCTCCTTGTGTTATTGCGCAACGTAATCTACGTAAAGCATGAGGTTATTGCATGAACGGACCCCAGGACGGTTCGCGTACGACGCCGCCCTGCACGGACAAGACTTGCCGCGTCCGACCGTCGGTCGAAACGGCTGCCAACACGCCACGCCCGTTCACCTGGGTGGCGTAGAGGATGTACTGACCATTCGCCGCGAAGCTGGGCGATTCGTCATGCGTCGTGTCGGTCAGGCCAGTCGCCGTGCCGGACCCGAGGTCCTGCAGGTACAGCTTGAAGCCGCCGCCAGTACGCGAAATGTACGCGAGTTGCTTGCCGTCCGGACTCACGCGCGGGCTCGTGTTGTAGCTGCCCGTGAACGTGACACGCTGCGCTGCCCCGGCGCTCTCGCCGCCCGCTGGCATCTTGTAGATTTGCGGCTGGCCGCCGCGGTCGCTCGTGAAATAAATCGAGTTGCCATCAGGAGAGTAGGCCGGCTCCGTGTCGATGGAGCTGCCTTGCGTCAGGCGGCGCAAACCGCTGCCGTCGGCGTTGACTTCGAAAATCTGCGTATTGCCGGTGCGCGACAGGGCGACCGCGAGCTTGCGGCCGTCCGGCGACCACGCCGGCGCACTGTTGTTGCCCTTCTGATTCGACACGACGACGCGCTTGCCCGTCGGCAGGTCGTGGATGTAGACGACCGGCTTCTTCTTCTCGAACGAGACATACGCGACCTTCGTGCCGTCGGGCGACCAGGCCGGCGAGATGATCGGCTCGGGGCTGTTGAGTGCGATGCGCGCGTCCTGGCCGTCCGAGTCGGAAATCTGCAACTGGTACTTGCCGCCTGTCTGGATCACATACGAAAGACGCGTCGCGAACACGCCGCGGCCGCCGAGCAGCTTGGCGTAGATGTAGTCGGCGACCTTGTGCGCGCTCATGCGCAGGCCGCTCTCGGGACTGACGAGCGACAGGCCGCCGAGACTTTGCTGCTTGACCGTGTCATACAGGCGGAAGCGCACTTCGTACTGGCCGTTCGAGAGCTTCGTCACGCTGCCGGACACGAAGGCGTCGGCGCCCTTGGCCTTCCAGCTGCCGAGATCGACGGAATCGGTCTCCGATACCGGCGTGCCGCCCGCATCGATGTTGTTGAACTTGCCGCTGCGCGCCAGATCCTGACGCACGATGGCGCTCACCTGTTGCGGCGAATTCGCCTCGTTCGCGAAGTTGGCGGTCGCGATCGGAAACTGGGTCGAACCGACGCCGGTCACGAGCACGTTGAGTTCCGCGTGCGCGGTACTCGCGGCGATCAGGCAGGACGCGATGAGCGTCCTCAGGCCAAGCTTTGTCATCAAACTCATGCTGTATTCGTTCCCAAGAAGCGATTTTCAAACCGAATTTCAAACTATCCGAAACTTCAGAACAGACCGGCGGCAGCACGATTCGTTCCCGTTTTGCAAGCCCTGCAATCAGCCGCCAGCGGGGCGCAGCGTGATGGTAAAGGACGCCGGAGCCTGACCGTTGATGTCGACCGGCATCGGGTCGGAGCGCCGTACCGCCCGCAATGCCGCCTCGTCCCACTGATCGTTGCCGCTCGAGCGCGAGATCGACGACGAAAGCAGCGTGCCCGAGGGCGCGCAACGCACGGTGACCACGGTCTCGAGCCCGGCCGTTTCGCCCGCCCAGACGATGTTCGGACGCACGCGGCGCTGCACCTTCTCCGCATAACCCGGCGAGGTCGCGTTGCCACCCGCGCCGCGGCCCGTCCCACCCTTCGCCAACCCCTCGCCGCTGTCGCTCGATCCGCCGCCCGCTTGCCCTTGCAACTGCGCGAGACGCGCGCGGCGCTCCGAATCGAGCTTGGCTTTCGCGGCGGCGTCGGCCTTGGCCTTTTCCTTGGCCTTCGCATCGGCGTCCGCCTTGGCCTTGGCTTGCGCGTCCGCTTTTTCTTTCGCTTCCTTCTGTTCCTTCAACTGCTCGGTCTTAGCCGCGTCGGCTTCCTTCTGCTGCTGCGCCTTCTGTTGCTGCTGCTTTTGCTGGTCGGCCTTCTGCTGGTCGAGCTGCTTCTGCTTCTCAACCTGCTTCTGCTTTTCCTGCGCGGCCTTCTGCGCCGCGGCCATGGCCGCCTGCTGCTGGGCGAGCTGCTGCTGACGCTTCGCTTCCGCTTCCTGTTGCGCCTCTTCCTGCTGGCGGCGCTGCTCCGCGAGCTGCGCCTCGCGCGCGGCGGCTTCCTGCTGCTTGCGTTTCTTTTCCTGCAACGCGATGTCGGCTTCTTCGTCCTTAGCGGGCGGCGGCGCGGGCTGTACCTTGACGGGCGCGGGCGGCGGCGGGACAGGGCGGGGCGTCGGCGTGGAGAGGTCAGGAATCTCCGTCCAGAGTTCCGCTTCCGAGCCGGCGGGCGTGTTGTTCTGCCAGTTGATGCCGTGATAGAGCAGCCAGCCGAGCAGCAGGTGCATCAGCGCGGCGAGCGCGAACGCTTTCCACGTGCCGCGCTCGCGCGGCGGGCGGATGGGTCGGGCGCGGGTCTGCCGGGTATGCCGATCGATCATTGCGTTATTGCGATTTCACCAGCAAGCCGACGCGCTTCACGCCGCGCGCTTTCATGTCCGACATCACGTTCATCACGACTTCGTACTTCACGGTCTTGTCGGCGGCGATCACGACGGGCTGGTCCGGATGCGATTCCTGCCGGTTCAGCACGAACGAGTTGAGCTCGTCCTTCGTCATGTTCTGCTGCTGCGCCGCGCCGCCGTCTTCCTTGTAGCGCACGTTCATGCTGCCGTCCGCCTTGATGTTGACGACGAGCGGCGGCGTCTGCTCCTGCGGCTGCGCGTTGCCGACCGTCGGCAGGTTGATGATCGACGGCGAGACGAGCGGCGCCGTCACCATGAAGATGACGAGCAGCACGAGCATCACGTCGATATACGGCACGACGTTGATGTCGGACATCGCACGGCGCGAACTGCCGCGCATGCTGGAACGGGTGGTGCCTCCGGCCATCGCGGACTCCTTAATGCGCCTGGCGCTGCAAGATGTTCGAGAACTCTTCGATGAAGGTCTCGAAGCGGATCGCCAGACGGTCGATATCGTGGGCGTAGCGGTTGTAGGCGACCACCGCCGGAATCGCGGCGAACAGGCCGATCGCGGTGGCGACGAGCGCCTCGGCAATGCCCGGCGCGACGTTCGCGAGCGTCGCCTGCTGCACGTTCGCCAGGCCGCGGAACGAATTCATGATCCCCCAGACCGTGCCGAAGAGACCGATATACGGACTGACCGAACCCACCGACGCGAGAAACGCGAGGTTCGCTTCGAGCACGTCCATTTCGCGCTGGAAGGCGGCGCGCATGGCGCGGCGGGAGCCGTCGAGGATCGCGCTCGGATCGGTGATGCGGCGTTCCTTGCCCTTCAGGAACTCGCGCATGCCGGATTCGAAAATGCGCTCGAGCGCGCCGATGGTGTGACGGTTGTTGGCCGCGCTCTGATAGAGCGCCTGCAGGTCGCCGCCGGACCAGAAGTCGCGTTCGAAGCGCTCGGTCTGCGCGCGGGCGCGCCGGATGGCGAACCACTTGCGGAAGATGAAAGTCCACGACAGCAGCGACAGGATCAGCAGCAGGGCCATGACGGCCTGCGCGAGCAGGCTCGCGTGAATGACGAGGGAAACGATCGACAGGTCTTGTGTATTGTTCATAAAGGTTCGCTGTTACGTCCCGAATGGGGCGTCCGGTCAGGAGCGTGTCAGGCTTTCGTGAAAATTTCGAAAGTCCCGGCTCTTGCCGGCTCATGCTCGATGCTGCTTGCCTTGCAACTGAGGCTTGGTGTTCTCAGAGTCACGACGAGTTCATTGGTTTTCCGCCGGCGCTCGATCCGATGCTCATGCGGCCCTCATGCAGCCGTCACGGAAGGTGTCACGGGCCCGCGCTTCAGTCCGGCGAGCACCGCGCCCGGAATGCCGACCGGGCGGATCGACGCGTGATCGACCGACGCCACGCGGATGTCGCCGGATGCGAGCAGGACTTCGCCGCGCCATGCTTCCTGATGAAAATCCACCGAGGCGCGGCCGAGGCGATCGATCCGGCTGACGACCCGTACGATGTCGTCGAGCCGCGCCGGCGCCGAATAATCCACGGCCGTGCGCTTGACGACGAACGCGACGCCAGCGGTATCGAGCAGCTTTTGCTGGTCGATGCCGCACGCGCGCAGCCATTCGGTGCGCGCCCGCTCGAAGAACTTGAGGTAGTTCGCGTAGAAGACGATGCCGCCGGCGTCGGTGTCCTCGTAATACACGCGAATCGGCCACTCGAAAGTCAGCGGATCGTTCGCCGGCTGATTTTCGCTGCTAGACATATTCATCCGCGCATTTTACCGGAAGCTACGCATCTGACGCGAAATCGGGCATTCAACCGCGATGTATTTGCAACGGTGCGAAGGTCTGCGCGATCGGCATGATCTCGATGGCGTTGACGTTGACGTGCGCCGGACGGGTCGCGATCCAGTAGATGGCGTCGGCGATGTCTTCGGGCGTGAGCGCCTGAACGTTCTGGTAGACGTTGGCCGCTTTCGAGTCGTCGCCCTTGAAGCGCACGTTCGAAAATTCGGTGCCGCCGACGAGCCCCGGCTCGATATCGGTGACGCGCAGCGCGGTGCCCGCCAGATCCGCGCGCAGGTTGAGGCTGAACTGGCGCACGAACGCCTTGCTCGCGCCGTAGACGTTTCCGCCCGCATACGGATAGGTGCCCGCGACCGACCCCATATTGAACACATGGCCGCGGTTGCGCTCGACCATGCCCGGCAACACCGCATGCGTGACCGAGACGAGGCCCGCGCAGTTCGTGTCGATTATCTTCTTCCAGTCGTCGAGATTCGCGCGCTGCGCCGGTTCGAGGCCGAGTGCGAGGCCGGCGTTGTTGACGAGCACGTCGATCTGCGAGAACGCTTCCGGCAGCGACGCGATGGCGGCGGCGACGGCGCGGTCGTCGGTGACGTCGAGTTCGAGGGGCAGGAGCGCGTCGCCGAGTTCGTTCGAGAGCGCCTGCAGCCGGTCACGGCGCCGGGCGCAGGCGATCACGCGGTGACCGCCTTTCACGAAAGTGCGGGCGATGGCGGCGCCGAAGCCGGCGGACGCGCCAGTGACGAATACGATCATGAGCGGATTCCGGAGTTGAGGTAAGGAAAGGAGGTTCGCGCGGCGCCTGGGTGCGCCTTGCGACGGCGCAAAGCGTACTTCCATTGGTGCGACGCGGCAAGTCGCGGGCACCGCGTGGCCGAGCGCGCCCGCCGATACGAACGGTCGTTCAATTCCGAGGGTTTCGGGCCTTTGCGCTTGGTTGCCTATTCCAGGACGCCCCATTACACTACAACGCTCAAACTCCGCGTGACTGGCGATAGAATCTTCGGATTCAAGGTGGAACGACCCACCGGGAAGCGCGGAGCATCGTTTTGCCGTTCGCCTGGGCAGCTGAGATCCGCGCGCCGTCGCTGCGCTGCCGGTGGCTGTCCGTCTCGCGTGAACGCAGTATTCCTCCCACGCCTGGACCCATCCCGCGCTCCGCGCCGCAAGCGCCAACGTCCGTGCACGCGCGATCCGGTCAACCTGTTTAGATCTAACGGAAAACGTATGTTTGACAGAGCCCAAAGCACCATCGCCAACGTCGATCCCGAACTGTTCAAGGCCATCGAACTGGAGAACCGCCGCCAGGAAGATCACATCGAACTGATCGCGTCGGAAAACTACACGAGCCCCGCCGTCATGGAAGCGCAGGGCTCGCAGCTCACGAACAAGTACGCAGAAGGCTACCCCGGCAAGCGCTACTACGGCGGCTGCGAGTATGTCGACATCGTCGAGCAGCTCGCCATCGACCGCGTGAAGCAGCTGTTCGGCGCGGAAGCGGCGAACGTGCAGCCGAACTCCGGCTCGCAGGCGAATCAGGGCGTCTTTTTCGCGATGCTCAAGCCCGGCGACACCATCATGGGGATGAGCCTCGCCGAAGGCGGCCACCTCACGCACGGCTCGCCCGTGAACATGTCGGGCAAGTGGTTCAAGGTCGTGAGCTACGGCCTGAACCAAGCCGAAGACATCGACTACGCCCGAACCGAAGAGCTCGCGAAGGAACACAAGCCGAAGCTGATCGTGGCGGGCGCGTCCGCGTTCGCGCTGAAGATCGACTTCGAGCGCATGTCGCAGATCGCGAAGAGCGTCGGCGCGTACTTTATGGTCGACATGGCGCACTACGCGGGGCTCGTCGCCGCGGGCGTCTATCCGAATCCGGTGCCGCACGCGGATTTCGTCACGACCACGACGCACAAGAGCCTGCGCGGCCCGCGCGGCGGCGTGATCCTGATGAAGTCCGAGTTCGAGAAGCAGATCAACTCGGCCATCTTCCCGGGTATCCAGGGCGGCCCGCTCATGCACGTGATCGCCGCGAAGGCCGTCGCGTTCAAGGAAGCGCTGTCGCCGGAATTCAAGGAATACCAGCAGCGCGTAGTCGACAACGCGCGCGTACTCGCCGAAACGCTGGTGAAGCGCGGCCTGCGCATCGTCTCCGGCCGCACGGAAAGCCACGTGATGCTGGTCGACCTGCGCGCGAAGCAGATCACCGGCAAAGCCGCGGAAGCCGCGCTCGGCGCCGCGCACATCACGGTCAACAAGAACGCGATTCCGAACGATCCGGAAAAGCCGTTCGTCACGAGCGGCGTGCGGCTCGGTTCGCCCGCCATGACGACGCGCGGCTTTGGCGTGAAGGAAGCGGAAATCGTCGGCAACCTGATCGCGGACGTGCTGGACAACCCGGAAGATCAGGCTAATCTCGAGCGCGTGCGCGCGAAGGTCGCCGAGCTGACGAAGCAGTTCCCGGTCTACGGCTAAAGTACGATGCGCTGCCCCTTCTGCCGTCACGACGACACGCAAGTGGTGGATTCGCGCGTGTCCGAAGACGGCGCCGCGATCCGGCGCCGGCGGCGCTGCCCGTCCTGCGACAAGCGTTTCACGACGTATGAGCGGGTCGAGCTGGCGCTGCCGTCGGTAGTGAAGAAGGATGGCAGCCGCACCGAATTCGATCGCCGCAAGATCGTCGCGAGCATGCAACTGGCGCTCAGAAAGCGGCCGGTTGCAGCCGATGCTATCGACGCGGCAGTCGCCCGCATCGAATACCAGCTGCTCGGCAGCGGCGAGCGCGAAGTGCGCAGCGAGCGCTTGGGCGAACTCGTGATGAACGAGTTGCGCCAGCTCGACACCATCGCCTACGTGCGATTCGCCTCCGTCTATAAACGCTTCGAAGACGTCTCCGAGTTCGAAGACGTGCTCGATGAATTCCGGCGTGCCGCGCCGAAGAAATCGACATCCCGCAAGCGCTGAGCGTTTCTGCATTTTCCCTTCCCGTGCATTGAGAACCGACGACGAAGAAAAGAGTCTGTCGCGGCGTTCGCGCGTCCGGTAGTCGGCCATTCGGCCGATGGCGGCCGCCGGCATTTCTCTCTAGATTGAGCGCTGTTCTCACTCGATCGATGAGGGATGCGAATGAAACTTCGCTTTTGCGGCTTCACGCTCGTCGAACTGTCCGTGGTGCTCGCCGTGATGGCGATCGTCGCGACGTTCGCGACGCCTTCTTTTCTCGCCTGGCAGCTGCGTGACCAGGTCGACGCGCGCGCCCGGGCGCTTTTTTCCACGCTCTCGCTCGCGCGCTCCGAAGCCGCGAAGCGGGGCGCGCGCGTGACGCTGTGCCGGATCGACGCCGCGCGCCACTGTCTCGCGCCCGGCAAGAATTGCGACTCGGGCGCGGCCGACTGGTCGTGCGGCTGGGCGCTCTTCGTCGAACGCGACGGCGCCGCCGTGCTGTTGCGAGCGCAATCGGCTTCGCCTTCGATTGCCATCGCCGGCGCGACGACCGATCTTTCGTTCACACCACCGGCCGGCCAGGTGATCGGCGGCTTCCGCAGCTTTGACTTCAGCGCGCGCAACAGCAAGCTCGTGACGACCGCGCGTTCCGGCCGCTGCATCCGCCTTGCGACCGGCGGCCGCGCACGCATGACGCAGGGCGCCTGTGGAGCGGCGGCATGATCGTCCTTGACATGCAACAGCGAGGGCAGCGCGGCGACTCGCTGATCGAAGTGATGATCGCGCTGTCGCTCATCGCGATCACGACGCTCGGCCTGATCGCGGCGCAAACGTGGCTCGCGCGCAGCGAACGGATGGTGCTGGCGCGCGAGAGGGCGATGCGGATTGCCGATTCCGTCGCCGAGGGCATCTGGCGCGAGGAAGATCGCGAACCGGTGATGTCGCGATGGCGTCCGCGAGCGGCGTCGACCCTGCCGCAGGGCGACGTCGACGTGTTCGACCGGGCGGACGGCGTGCGCGTCGCGGTCGTGAGCTGGCGAGCGGAAGACTCGGCCGAAGGCTGCGTCGAACCGCAGGCGAAGCCGAAATCGGCGTGCGTCGCAGTGGCGTTCGCACGATGAGCGCGCCTGGTCGTCGTCCCGTCCCTCGCGGCCATACGCTGCTCGAACTCGCGATCGCGATGGCGCTCGGCCTCCTCGTCGTGGTTGCGGCGCTGGTGCTTTATCGCGGACAGCGCGCGTCGCACGATCGCGCCGCCGACATCGTGCGCATGCACGAAGCGGCGACCGCGGCGCTCGATCTCGTCGGCCAGCAAGTGCAGATGGTCGCGTTCGCGCCGCTCGGGAGCGCGGCAGGTGTCGGATTGTTCGGCTGCTCGCAAGGGCGCGCGGTCGGCCCGGACGATGCGCCCGCGTGCGAATCGCTCGCGAGCCATTCGGACGGCGTGATGGTCCGCTACGCGGCCGATGCCGTCGCGACGTGGCCGTCGTCGTCGGGCGCGCCGACCGACTGCCAGGGACAAGCCGCCGCCGCCTATGTCGTCGGGCGCTTCTACGCGAAGGCCAGCACCTCGACCGGTGAGCCGGAGTTGTACTGCGAGGGCGTCGGCCGACAGGCGCAACCGATGGTCGAAGGCATCGAACGGCTGCGCCTCACGTACTGGCTCGACAACGCGGCAACGGCCGTCGATGCCGCAAGCGTTCCGCGCGAACGTTGGCCGGCGGTGGTCGCCGCCGACCTCTGTGTACTGGTGCGCGGCGATCCGCTCGTATCGGCGAAGGGCACGAGCTACGTCGATTGCGACGGCTCGCTCGCCGTTTCCACCGATTCGCGCGCCCGGCAGGCATTCTGGCGGCGCGTGGCGATCCGCAATGCAGTCACGGCCGACAGCGGGAGGTCCTCATGACGCCGCGTTCAAAATCGCGCGGCACGGTCCTGCCGATCGTGCTGCTGCTGTCATCGATGATGCTGGTGACGGCAGGCGCGTGGCTGGAATCCTCGATCGTCGCGACGCGCGCGGCCGCGAGCGTGCGCGATCGGGTGCAGGCGTTTCATGCGGCGGACAGCGCGCTCGCCCGTTGTGGCCGGATGGCCGTCGATTCGCCCGATCCGCCGCAAAACGCTTCCGCGAACGAGCCGGCGGGCTGGCGCGCAAAGGCGTCTTTCGAAGGAGCGGGCGCGTCGGCGATTGCGCCGTTCGTCGCGTGGCCTTATGCGCGGCGCGTTCCGCAGTGCCTGATCGAGCCCTGGTCCCGCTCCGGCGACACCGACACGCGCTCCTATCTGGTGACGGCGCGCGGCTTCGGCGCGTCCGCCGATGCGGAAAGCTGGCTGCAACTCGAAATCGAAGTAGCCGGCAACAGCGTCACGCGCCGCTGGCGACGCGTCGTCGCCAAACCGTTTTGAGGGAATTTCCCATGAACCCGATGAGTACGCGCCGGGCGGGCTTCAGTCTGCTCGAACTGATGATCGCGCTCGGAGTCGTCGCGATCATCGCGACGTTTGCGATTCCCGCATATCGCGAACACGTCGCGAAGGCGCACCGCATGGAGGCGTCGGCGGCGCTGCACCGCGCCGCGCAGTTCATCGAGACGGCTCGCGCGGCGCAACCCGCGCCAAACGCCGACGCGCCTTCGTTGCCCGCCGGTTTCGATCAGGCGCCCGCGAACGGAACGCCTGTGTACCGGCTGCGCGCGACGTCCGAATCGGCGACCAATGGCGGCTACGCGATCGAGGCCGAGCCGGTCGCGCCCGGCGCGATGCAGGACGATGCCTGTGGCGTCTTTGTCGTCGACGCAACCGGCGCGCGATCGAACCGCGCACCGGCGTCGGCCGGGATGGTCGACTCAGCCGCCTGCTGGAGCGGCCGGTGAATGTACACGCTCAGAAGACGGTCGGATCGACGGCGTCGGTCGAGGTTTCAGTGGACGTGGTCTTCATCTGCTGCCAGACGCGAAAGCCTTCCCAGACAAGCAACCCGAGTCCGCCCCACTTGAGCGCGGGCTTCGCACCGCGCGCGAGCTTGCTCAGCACCGGTTTCGTCAAAACCAGCGAGGCGAGCGAACCGATGATCGGGTATTGCCTCAGGAGCGAACTGACACCGCCGCCGGAAAGGAGTCCGCTCAGCAGCGAAGCGATGCCGCCGCCACCGCCTGCCGCGCGGTTGCGGCCAAAGCCGCCTGCGGCGCGGCGCGGAATCAGGAACTTGAGAAAGCTGAAGTGCGTCACCGAGTGGCGCAGGTCGGCGCTCGCCTGCGCGATCTCCATGCGCTCGACGTCCGCGCGCGCGATCAGCAGTTCCTTGCGCAGCGCGCGCATGTGCGGCGTGCTCAGCTGGTGCGCCTGGGCGCGCTTTTGCGCCTTGAAGGCGTCGTCGGATTGGCTCATGTCGGGCGGCTCGTTCGGGGTCGGCGGTTGAGAATGCGGCGCGATATCGGGGCGACGTGTCGTAGCGTTGCGTTGCGTGGCTCAGCGGAACGTGTCGCGGTCCTTGCGGAATTCCGAGAGCGTTTCGTCGAACATGTTCGGCGCGTCGTGCAGGCCGCTTCTCGCCCGCAAGCCGCAGAACAGCGCGACGAGCGCATAAGCGATTGTTACGCCCACGAGCGACTGCCAGCGGTAGGTGTCCCAGAAGAAGATGGCGATCAGCACCGTCAGCGTGATCAATGCCATCATCGTCAGCATCATCGCGGCGAGGCCAAGGAACAGCACGCCGATCAGACGCTCCTTCTCCTCCTGAAGCTCGATGCCGAGCAGTTCCAGACGCGTCTCGAAGATGGCGAACGCGGAACTCACGATACGTCGCAAAGGTCCGGGGGACGATTGCGGAGAGGGCCTTTCAGTCGTCATGGCGTGGGCGCGAGGCGCGTTGAGTAGCGCTGAGTGGAGCCGGCGGACCTCGTCGAGGACCACCGGCGCGAGGGCTTCGAACCGGTTCGAACCCGATTCGAAGCATTGGCAACGGTCTTAGCAATGATCAGGCCACTGCCGGCTATCGCGAAGGATCGCTTCGCTGCCCACACGGTCGCTGCCACCCGTTACCAGACAGTTGCGACGGTTGCCGCTTCAGGATGGAAGGTCAGCGGCGGTTGATCAAGAGACCGATCATCACGCCCAGGCCCGCCGCGATACCGATCGATGCCCACGGATGCTCGTGCACGTAGTCGTCGGTTGCGCGCGCTGCCTTCTTGCCGCGCTCCACGACCACGACCTGCGCGTCCGCTGCTTTCTCCTTCGCCTGCTTCAACCGGGTCAGAGCGGTCTCGCGCAATTCGGATGCACGCTCGCCGGTGGCGCTGGCTGCTTGCTTGAGCAGGTCCTCGGCATCGGAGAGAACGGTTTTGATATCCGACATGAATCGCTCCTTATTGATTTCTGACATTGATGACTCCAATCGGGTGAGGCTACGCGAATCGTAACCAAAGATGCGGTCGCTGACGAGCGCCCTCAGGCGTCTTGAAAAACTCGATACGCACGTTTTGTTCCCGCCGGATGGCCGCCCGGGCAGCGCTGCACGATGCGCATGAAAGGAATGGAGACGATCTGGCCCGTAAAAGTTTCCTGCGGGCGGCCGAAAAATTACAACAAACGTCGCGGGCGGGGCGCCGCGCTGCTAAATCGGTCTTTCAATAAGAAAAAGCCAGCGCATCGCGCTGGCTTTCCGAATTTTCGGCAGGGCAGGAAAGGGCGCAGCGTCAGAAAAACGCCTGAATCCCGGTCTGGGCGCGACCGAGGATCAACGCGTGGATATCGTGCGTGCCTTCGTAGGTGTTCACCACTTCGAGATTCACGAGATGCCGCGCGATGCCGAATTCATCCGAGATGCCGTTGCCGCCGAGCATGTCGCGCGCGAGCCGGGCGATATCGAGCGCCTTGCCGCACGAATTGCGCTTCATGATCGACGTGATTTCGACGGCCGCCGTGCCTTCGTCCTTCATGCGACCGAGGCGCAGCACGCCTTGCAGGCCGAGCGTGATTTCGGTCTGCATGTCCGCGAGTTTCTTTTGAATCAACTGGTTGGCGGCGAGCGGCCGGCCGAACTGCTTGCGATCGAGCACGTATTGACGCGCCGTGTGCCAGCACGCCTCCGCCGCGCCGAGCGCGCCCCACGCGATGCCGTAGCGCGCCGAATTCAGGCAGGTGAACGGACCTTTGAGACCGCGCACGTCGGGCATCAGGTTGTCTTCGGGGACGAAAACCTCGTCCATCACGATTTCGCCGGTGATCGACGCCCGCAAGCCGACCTTGCCGTGAATCGCGGGCGCCGACAGCCCCTTCCAGCCTTTTTCCAGGATGAAGCCGCGGATTTCGTCGCGGCCGTCTTCTTCGAGCTTCGCCCAAACGACGAACACGTCGGCGATCGGCGAGTTCGAAATCCACATCTTCGATCCCGACAGCGAATAGCCGCCGCTCACTTTCTTCGCGCGCGTTGTCATGCTGGCCGGATCGGAGCCGGCGTTCGGCTCGGTCAGGCCGAAGCAGCCGATCCACTCACCGGTCGCGAGCTTCGGCAGATATTTTTCCTTTTGCGCGTCGCTGCCGAAGGCGTTGATCGGCACCATCACGAGCGACGACTGCACCGACATCATCGACCGATAGCCCGAATCCACGCGCTCCACTTCGCGCGCGATCAGGCCGTAGCTCACGTAATTGAGACCGGGGCCGCCGTACTGCTCGGGAATCGTCGGGCCGAGGAGACCCATTTCGCCCATCTCGCGGAAGATCGCCGGATCGGTCTTTTCCTCGCGAAACGCAGCGAGGACGCGCGGCGCGAGCTTGTCCTGCGCGTAGGCGCGCGCGGCGTCGCGGATCATGCGTTCTTCGTCGCTCAACTGCTGATCGAGCAAGAGCGGGTCTTCCCAGTTGAAACGGGCGGCGTCGGCCATGTGCTTTCTCCTGACTTTCCTGAAAAACGCGCCGGCTTCGGTAATGCCTGACGCTTGACTTGAATTCCGCTGTGCGGAACAATGTTTTGCAAAATCAACCTGGAGTCTAGCACCCGATGTCGTCGGATTCCATCCGCAATTTCGCGTCGCCGGAAGCGCTCGACGAGCGCAAGTTCGTCGTCGCGCTCGCTCGCGGGCTGGAATTGCTGCGCGCGTTCCGGCCGGGCGAAGTGCTGCTCGGCAATCGCGATTTCGCCGAGCGCACCGGTCTGCCGAAGGCGACTGTCAACCGGCTCGCCTATACGCTCACGACGCTCGGCTATCTGCGTTTCGACGAAGCGGCCGGTAAATACGCGCTCGACACGGGCGTGCTGTCGCTCGGATTCGCGTTGCTCGCGGGCGCGGACACGCTCGAACTCGCGCGCCCGCACATGCGCGAACTCGCGCGGGAGATCGGCGCGGCGGTGTCGCTCGGATGCCGCGACGGGCTCGACATGATCTATCTGGAGACGATCCGCAGCGAGACCGCGCTGACGCTCGGTCTCGCGCCCGGCTCGCGGCTCTCGATGCTGACGAGTTCGATGGGCCGCGCTTATCTCGCGGTGCAGGAGCCGGCGGCGCGCGCGGCGTTGCTTGCGGAACTATCGGCGGCGGCCGGCGCGGACGGCGCGACGCTCGTGAAGGCGGCGGAAGTGGCGATGGAGGATTTCGCCCGCGACGGCTGTTGCTACTCCTTTCGCGACTGGCACGACGACGTCAACGCGATCGCCGCGCCGTTTCGCGACGTGAGGAATGGCCGCTGGCTCGTCTTGAGCAGCAGCGGGCCGGCGTCGTCGATGGGGGAGGCGATGTTTCGCGAGGTCATCGCGCCGAGGCTCAGGGCGCTGGCGGCGCGGCTCGCGTGATGCTCAGAGCACGGTCCTCACGTGCCACAACTCCGGAAACAGCACGACATCGAGCATCTTGCGCAGGTACGGCGCGCCGTTCGTGCCGCCCGTGCCCTGCTTGAAGCCAATGATCCGCTCGACAGTCGTCACATGGCGAAAGCGCCATTGCCGGAATGCGTCTTCCAGATCGACCAGTTCTTCGGCCATCTCGTACAGCTCCCAATACTTCGAGGGATCGCGATAAACCGCGAGCCACGCCGCTTCGACCGACGCGTCGTGGGTCGTCGGCTGGGTCCAGTCGCGTTCGAGCCGTTCGGGCGCGATCGGGAAACCGCGCCGCGCCAGCAGCCGGATGACTTCGTCGTAGAAGGAGGGTGCTGCAAGCGTCGCCTGAACCTCGGCGAGCACGGCCGGCCGGTGGGCGTGCGGCTTGAGCATCTGAACGTTCTTGTTGCCGAGCAGGAACTCGATCTGCCGGTACTGATGCGACTGGAACCCCGACGACGCGCCCAGATAAGGCCGCATCGCCGTGTATTCGGACGGCGTCATCGTCGAGAGGACGTTCCATGCCTGCACGAGCTGCTCGAAGATCCGCGAGACGCGCGCGAGCATCTTGAACGCGGGCGGCAACTCGTCGCGATGCACGGACGCGAGCGCCGCGCGCAGTTCGTAGAGCGCGAGCTTCATCCACAACTCGCTCGTCTGATGCTGGACGATGAAGAGCATCTCGTTGTGATCGGGCGAAAGCGGATGTTGCGCCGAGAGGATCGCATCGAGCGAGAGGTAATCGCCGTAGCTCATCGAGTCGGAGAAATCGAGCTGGGCGTCGTGCCAGCCTTCCTGCGCGGGCGCGGCGGCGCCGTGGCCCATTGGGCAGCCGGTCGTGGTCTGTGTCATGTCGATCTCTCTCAGGTCACCGCGCCGCGCTCGGCGAATTCGGGCGCGCGCCACGCTTCGGTTTCGAGCACGTCGCGCAGCACTTCCACGGCGTCCCAGACGTCGACAAAGCGCGTGTAAAGCGGCGTGAAGCCAAACCGCAGCACGTGCGGCTCGCGATAATCGCCGATCACGTTGCGTGCGATCAGCGCCTGCATCACCTCATAGCCGTGCGGATGCTCGAAGCTCGCCTGCGAACCGCGCTCGTGATGCGCGCGCGGCGTGACGAGCGTGAGCGGAAACTTCCCGCAGCGCGTCTCGACGAGCCGGATGAACAGATCGGAGAGCGCGAGCGACTTGCGGCGCAGCGTCGCCATGTCGGTTTGCAGGAAGACGTCGAGCCCGCATTCGACGAGCGCCATCGACACCACCGGCTGCGTGCCGCACAGGAAGCGGCCGATGCCGTCGTCGGGACGATAGGTCGGGCTCATCTCGAACGGTTGTCTGTGGCCCCACCAGCCGGAGAGCGGCTGCGAGAACGCGTTCTGGTGGCGCTTCGGCACCCAGACGAACGCGGGCGAACCCGGACCGCCGTTCAGGTACTTGTACGTGCAGCCGACCGCGTAATCCGCGCCGACGCCGTTCAGGTCGACCGGCACCGCGCCCGCCGAGTGCGCGAGATCCCACACGGCGAGCGCGCCCGCGCGGTGGATCAGTTGCGTGACGGCGCTCATGTCGTGCATGTAGCCGGTGCGGTAATTGACGTGGGTGATCATCGCGATGGCGGTGTCGTCGTCGATCGCGGCGGCGAGTTCCGAGGGATCGTCGACGAGGCGCAGTTCATAGCCGCGATCCAGTTGCTCGATGAGGCCCTGCGCGATGTACAGGTCGGTCGGGAAATTCGAGCGCTCCGACACGATCACGCGACGCTTCGGATCGCGCGCGTTCGCCATCTTCAACGCCGCCGACAGCACCTTGAAGAGGTTGCTCGAAATCGTATCGGTGACGACGACTTCGTCCGCGCCCGCGCCGATCAGCGGCGCGAGCTTGTTGCCGAGGCGCTTCGGCAGCGCGAACCAGCCCGCGGTGTTCCAGCTCCGGATGAGTCCTTCGCCCCATTCGCCGGCGATGACGGCGGCGGCGCGCGCGGCGGACGTTTTCGGCGGAACGCCGAGCGAGTTGCCGTCGAGGTAGATCACGTCGCGCTGGAGCGCGAACTGGTCGCGCAGGGCGTGAAGCGGGTCGTCGCGGTCGAGGGCCGCTGCATCGTCACGATGATTCATCGAAAAGTCCGGTTGGGTCATGAAAATCAGGGAAGCGGGCGCAGCACGGCGCGCACGGGGCTGGCGTCGAGCGTTGCGAACTTGAGCGGCAGCGCGATCAGTTCGTAGTCGCCGGGCGCGATCGCGTCGAGCACGAGGCCTTCGAGAATCGCCATGCGATGCGCGCGGATGCGCTTATGGGCGTCCATCGTCTTCGACGCCTGCGGGTCGAGCGAGGGCGTATCGATGCCGATCAGGCGCACGCCGCTTTTCGCCAGCAGATCGACGGTTTCCGGCGCGACCGCGCAAAAGTGCGGGTCCCAGGCGTCGAGCGGCGCGCGCTCGTAGGTGCGCAGCAGCACGCGCGGCGGGGCGTCGCCGAGAAAGCGCGCGATCTGCTCCGGCGTCACGACCGGCGCCGCGCCGATGCAGTGAATGACGCGGCACGGGCCGAGATAGGTGTCGAGCGCGACTTCGCCGATCGGCGCGCCTTCGGCGTCGTAGTGCAGCGGGGCATCGGCGTGCGCGCCGGTGTGGGGCGAAAGCGTCAGACGCCCGACGTTCACGGGCGAGCCTGCCTCCATGCGCCAGACGCGCTCGACGCCGACCGGCGTATCGCCCGGCCAGACGGGCGTTTCCGGGCGGATCGGCGGGGAAATGTCCCAGAGGATAGTCATTGCGCGGCGCCTGGCAGAATTGTGAATATGCGTCAAATCATAGTCGTCAAGCCCTGAAAAGTGCTTGCTAAATAACCACCCAAAACGGCGCGTCTTAGAACATAATTCGATGAAACGGGCCAGGAGACTAAAAAATGACTGGGTTCACGCTCGATGCAACGGATTGCCGTATTTTGGCGGTACTGCAGGAAGACGGACGGATCAGCAACCTGGATTTGGCGGAGCGCATCGCGCTGTCACCGTCGGCGTGTCTGCGCCGGATGCGTCTTCTGGAGGAAGAGGGCGTCATCGCGAGCTACCGCGCGTGTCTGGATCGCGAGCGGCTCGGCATCGAACTGGAAGCGTTCGTCCACGTCTCGATGCGCAACGACCAGGAAAACTGGCACGAGACTTTCGCGGCGGCCGTGCGGGAATGGCCGGAAGTGGTCAGCGCGTTCGTGGTGACGGGCGACACGCACTACGTGCTGCGCGTGCTCGCGCACAACCTCAAGCATTACTCGGATTTCATCCTGAGCAAGCTGTACAAGGCGCCGGGCGTCATCGACATCCGTTCGAACATCGTCCTGCAGACCATGAAGGACGAAGGCGGCGTGCCGGTCGCGCTGATCGAACAGCCGCGCCCGTAGCCGGGATCAGCCGATCGGCTTGATCGTGTGGAACGCCCCCGCCTGGAAGACCAGCGGGGCGATTTCCTTCGCGTTCTCATGCACGCCGCAGCGCTCCACTTCGCCGACGAAAATCACGTGGTCGCCTTCCTGATAGCGGCTGCGGTTGTGGCATTCGAACCAGGCAAGTGCGCCGTCGAGCACGGGCATGCCGGTGTCGCCGGCTGCGTGCGAGACGCCCGCGAAGCGGTCGCCCTTGACGGTGGCGAAGCGCTTGCACAGGTCGATCTGCGATGCCGCCAGCACATTCACCACGTAGTGACTGTTCGACTGGAACACCGGCATCGACGCCGATTTGGTCGCGAGGCTCCACAACACGAGCGGCGGATCGAGCGACACGGAATTGAACGAACTCGCGGTGATGCCGATCAACTGGCCGGAGGGCGCGCGCGTCGTGATGACCGTGACGCCCGTCGCGAACTGGCTTAGGGCGTCGCGAAACGCGGGGTGGTCGAAATTCGGGGATTTGGCGCGTTTCATCGGAGCAACTGTGTCGTGTACGACCGGACCGGCCGCTTGTCGCGCGGGAGACGGAAGGACTTTTTCTGAAGTCATGTAAGGAAAATTCGAATTGTCTGGATTCTAGCGGAATCGCCTTTGCCGCGGCTTTTGAAGTCCGCGTCGCCGGCGTGGCTTTTGAAAAGACAGTAAGCTCGCCGGCTTGAGGACTCAGTTCGCGCACCCATATAAGTCACCGATGCGCACAACCGGAGCGAACCATGACTGAACAAAACCAGCAGAATCAGCCCGCCTCGCGTGAGACGGCCGTCGTCGGCGGCGGTTGCTTCTGGTGCACGGAGGCGGTGTTTCTCGGTGTCGAGGGCGTGTTGTCGGTGGAGTCGGGCTACGCTGGCGGCCAGGTGCGCAATCCGTCCTACGAGCAGGTTTGCGACGGCAACACCGGTCACGCCGAAGTGGTGAAGGTGGAGTTCGACCCGTCGGTGATCGGTTATCGCGAGGTCCTCGAGATCTTCTTCGCGACGCACGATCCGACGCAGCTCAACCGGCAAGGCAACGATGTCGGCACCCAGTACCGGTCGGCCGTGTTCACGGAATCGGAAGAGCAGCGCAGCGTCGCGCTCGACGTGATCGACGCGCTACAGCGCGAGGACGTCTACGACGGCAAGATCGTGACCGAAGTGACGCCGCTCGACGGCAACTACTTCCCCGCCGAGGCCTACCACCAGAACTACTTCGCGCAGCATCCGAACCAGGGCTACTGCTCGTTCGTGATCGCGCCGAAGGTGGCGAAGTTCCGGCAGAAGTTCGCGAGCCGGCTCAAACGCTGATGTTCTCTTCGACGGCGCCGCGCAGCGCCGTTTTTCATGCTTCGCGCCGCTCTTCGCAAGCGAGCGCGATCGCTTCTGCCAGCTTGAAGCAAGTGAGCGGCGCCGAGCCTTCCGCCTTGTTGTTCACCGCTATCACAACAGGCTGGCCCGCGAACACATAGCGCGCGGCCAGTTCCGCCAGGTCGCGCCGGGTGTCCGGGTCTTCGTCGACGAGCTTGTCGAACGGCTCGTACTTCGACTTCGCCTGCTCGTACTTGAAGCCGCTGTGCAGGCTCCAGCGCACGATCAACGGCCCCAGTTCTTTTTCGTCCAGCAGCGCGAGCGCCTTTGCCTGGCGCCACGTTTCGGGCATGCGCGCGTGCACGCCGATGCAGTAGCGCACATTCGCGTCGCGCAGTGCGCGGATGAAGCGCGGCGTCAGCATGACCGCGTCGCGCAGTTCCACCGCGTAGCGGCTTTCGCCTTCGAGCGGCGGGAGCGCGCGCAGAAACGCGGCAAGCCGGTCGATGAACAGCGACGGCTCGACGATCATCGCATCGGGCAGCGGCGAGAACTGGAACACGAGCGCGCCGGCTTTCGCGCCGAGGCCGCCGATGCACGGCCGCACGAATTCGTCGACGGCGATTTGCGCGTTCAGGAACGCCGGGTTGTCGCCCGCGGGCACGCCGCGTTCGCCGCGCAGCACGGCGTCGGTGACGGAGGCGGGCGCTTTCACGATGAAGCGGAAACGGCCGGGCACCTGACTCGCGTAGCGCGCGTATTCCGCGAGCGAGAGCGGCGCGTAGAACGACCGGTCGATCGACAGGCATTTCAAGAGCGGATACGCGCCGTAAGCGTTCAGGCCGTCGCGGGATAACCTGGTGTTCGAGTAATCGTCGCCGTAGACGATGTCGCGCCAGCCGGGAAACGACCACGTCGACGTGCCCAGATGCACGCTGGCCGAAAGGCGCCGCGAAAGCGCGTCGAGTTCGGGCGGGACGGTCGCGGGCAGCACGCCGCGCGGCTTGCGGGGCGCGGGTTCTCGAGGCGCGGGTTCGACTGCGGCTTCAGGCGCGGCCGAGCCACCGAACAAATCGCCTTGCTCGTCGGGCGTCCCGTTCAGAGCGGCTTCTCGTACATGTAGCGGCGCGACCACGGCAGTGTCTTCGCGTTGCGGCCGGCCTTGCGGCACACGATCTGGTAGATCGACACGTCGTCGTTTTCGAACGCGTACGCGCAGCCCGCGAGATAAACGCGCCAGATGCGGAATTTTTCATCGTCGACGAGTTGCTTTGCCTGTTCCGCGTTCGACTCGAAGCGCTCCGCCCACGCGTTCAGCGTGCGCGCGTAATGACGCCGTAAGCTTTCGACGTCGATCGCCTCCAGTCCGCCGCGCTGCAGCGACTCGAGCGCGAGGCCGATGTGCGGCAGCTCGCCGTCGGGGAACACGTAGCGGTCGATGAATTCGCCGCCGCCGTAGGCGGTTTCGCCGCTGTCGGCATCCGTCGACGTGATGCCGTGGTTCATTGCGACGCCGTCGTCGGTCAGGAGATCGCAGACCTTGCGGAAATACACCGGCAGGTTCTTGCGCCCGACGTGCTCGAACATGCCGACGCTCGTGATGCGGTCGAACTGGCCGTCGACGTCGCGATAGTCCTGCAGGCGGATCTCGACCTGGCTTTCGAGGCCGGCTTCCTTCACGCGCTGAGTCGCGAGATCGAACTGGTTTTGCGACAGCGTCACGCCGACGCATTTCGCGCCGAACTTCTGCGCCGCGCGGATGACGAGCGCCCCCCAGCCGCAGCCGATATCGAGCAGACGCTGGCCGGGCTGCAACTGGATCTTGGTGAGAATGTGGTCGATCTTCTTCAACTGCGCGGTATCGATGTCTTCGTCGCCGTTCTCGAAGTACGCGCACGAGTACACCATGTTGCGGTCGAGCCAGAGGCGGTAGAAGTCGTTGGAGACGTCGTAGTGATACTGGATCGCCTTTTTGTCCGACAACTTCGAATGGGTGAAGTAGCGCCGCACGCGCGCCAGCTTGCTCGCGCTGGTGACGGTGCTCTTGGCGAGCGAGTAGCTGATGTTGATGATGTCCGACAGCTTGCCTTCGATGTCGATCTTGCCCTTCACGTAGGCTTCGCCGAGATTGTCGAGGCTAGGTTCGAGCAGGTAGGGCAGCGCGGTGGCGCTCTTCACGTGCAGCGTAACCTGCGGCGCGGCGAAACTGCCGAAGTCATGCTGCTGTCCGTCCCACAACACCAGACGCGCGGGCAGGTTGGCCCGGTCCCGAACGTCCTGCACCCACTGCGTCAGCTTCTTCTCCCAGAACATGCTTGTTTCTCCGCGCTTAGATGAAATTAAGGGAAGGCTCGCATCTTCAGTTCGTCCTGATCTTCTGCTTCTACGCTCCGTGAACGACCAACGGGCCACGCGCACCGCTACTCGCATCGTCACGGTTACGCTGCGGTGCGCATGAAACTGCATGGTCCGCGATGGACCGGGGGCGATGCAACGCGCGCGCGCTTTCGACCGGCGAAAGCCGGGTCAAGGCGCGAGCCTGACGATGCTCCAATCGCCGCCCGTGTCTTCGCGCCGGTACACGATGCGGTCGTGCAGCCGTGAAGGACGGCCTTGCCAGAATTCGATGGTGTCGGGCACGAGCCGGTAGCCGCCCCAGTGCGGGGGGCGCGGCGGGCTGTCGCCGTATTGCGCGATCACTTCGCGCTCGCGGGCTTCGAGCGCCGCACGGCTTTCGAGCACCTGACTCTGCTCCGATGCCCACGCGCCGATGCGCGATCCGAGCGGCCGCGACGCGAAGTACGCGTCGCTTTCTTCGGCGCTCGTCTTGACGACGGAGCCCTCGATGCGCACCTGGCGCTCGAGTTCGATCCAGTAGAAGAGGAGGCTCGCGGCGGAATTGGCGGCCAGCTCGCGGCCCTTGCGGCTCTCGTAATTCGTGAAGAAGACGAACCCGCGCTCGTCGACAGCCTTGATCAGCACGATGCGCGCCGACGGCCGGCCGCGTTCGTCGACGGTGGCAAGCGTCATGGTGTTCGGCTCGGGCAGTTTGGCGTCGAGCGCCTGGGCGAACCATGTCTCGAACTGGCGAACCGGATTCGGATCGACGTCGGCAGCGTCGAGCGATCCGAGGGTATAGCTCTTACGAAGATCGGCGAGAGTCGTCATGTTTTAGGCAAACGCTACAGTCGCATCAGTATAGCCAAGGCCGGACTTTCGTGCCCCGATACATCCCCATGCGACCATTGTCGCGCGCGCAAAGCCCGGCGTAAATCCAGCGTCAATGTACGAATGGCGAGCCGTCCGCCAGGCCGCGAATCGGCGCTAAGGCAGCGCTTGAGGGGGCGCTTTAGGGAGCGCTTTAGGGAGCGCGTTAAGGCAGAATACGCAATCCGATAAAAACCTGCAGATAATGCGTGACGCGCCCCGAGCGCACTGCCGCCCATGCTTCCGACCTCCCATGACCGTGCCATCCGATTCCAAGCTTGATCCCGCCGACGACACCACAGCGCAGGCCGACCGCGCACGGCGTTTCGGCGGCATCGCGCGGCTATATGGCGCACCCGCGCTCGCCGCGCTCGAACGCGCGCACGTCGCGGTGATCGGCATCGGCGGTGTCGGCTCGTGGGCGGCGGAGGCGCTTGCGCGCAGCGCCGTCGGGCGCATCACGCTGATCGACCTGGACAACGTCGCGGAAAGCAACACCAACCGGCAGATCCACGCGCTCGACGGCAACTACGGCAAGGCGAAAGTGACCGCGATGGCCGAGCGCATCCACGCGATCGATCCGGCGTGCGAAGTCCATCAGGTCGAGGATTTCGTGGAGCCGTCGAATTTCGACGCGGTGCTCGGCGGCGGCTTCGACTTCGTGATCGACGCGATCGACAGCGTGCGCACCAAGACCGCGCTGATCGCGTGGTGCGTCGAGCGCCGGCAGCCGCTCATTACCGTGGGCGGCGCGGGCGGCCAGCTCGACCCGACGCGCATCCGTATCGACGATCTCGCGCAGACGATCCAGGACCCGCTGCTCTCCAAGGTGCGCGGCCAGTTGCGCAAGCTGCACGGCTTTCCCCGCGGGCCGAAGTCGAAGTTCAAGGTGAACGCCGTCTATTCGGACGAGCCGCTGATCTACCCGGAGGCGCCCGCCTGCGATATCGGCGAAGCGTCCGAGCACTTCGAAACCGCGCCGGGCTACGTGGGACCGGTCGGTCTGAACTGCGCGGGCTTTGGATCGAGCGTCTGCGTGACGGCAAGTTTCGGGTTTGCGGCCGTCGCCTATGTCTTGCGCGATCTGGCAAAGCGGGTTTGAAAGCCCGGATAAATGAAAATCGGCCGCCTCATGAAAGGCGGCCGATTCTTTTCAAACGCGCGGATTAATAAAACTGAAAGCTTTTATTGACGTCGATTAATTGAGCGCCGCGCTCAATTTGCGCCGCCATTGCGCGACCATTTCCGGCTGATTCGCGGCGAGGTCGAAAACCGACAGCATCGTCTTGCGACCGACGTCGTCCATGAAAGCGCGGTCGCGCAGGACGATTTCGAGCAGATGTTCCAGCGCGCCGCCATAGTCGCGGCCCGCAATCAGCCGGTTCGCGAGCGCGAAGCGCGCGTCGAGATCTTCCGGATTTTTTTGCACCGCTTCGATCAGCGCGTCGGCGGGCGGCAGCGCGGCCGCGGCGTCGGCGGCGTCCAGCTCGGTCTTCAGCGCGTTGTAGCGCGCGTCGATGCCCTGCGTCGTCTTCGGCGAAAGCAGCTTGTCTTCCTCGCGCGCCTCGTCGGTGCGGCGCTCGGCGAGCAGCCACTCGATCAGGTCGAGACGCGCCTCGTCGTAGCCCGGGTCCAGCGCGAGCGCGGCCTTGATCTGGTCGATCGCGCCCGCTTTGTTGCCCGCCGCCCACATTCCGTGCGCGGCGCGGCGCTCGGCGTCGGCGCCGTCCGGGACCAGCTTGTCGAGGAACGCGCGCAACTGGCCTTCCGGCAGCACGCCGACGAACTGATCGACCGCATGGCCGTCCGCGAACGCGATGACGTGCGGAATGCTGCGCACCTGAAAGTGGCCGGCTAGCTCCTGATTCTCGTCGACGTTCACCTTCACGAGCTTCCACTTGCCCGCGCCTTCGGCTTCGAGCCGTTCAAGCATCGGCCCGAGCGTCTTGCACGGGCCGCACCACGGCGCCCAGAAATCGACGAGCACCGGCGCGAGCATCGAGGCCGCGATCACATCGTTTTCGAAAGTTGCCAGCGTCGTATCCATGATGTTCTCCTTTCCTTTGCGCTTCGATTGGCGCTCATGTTGGGGCGCGTTGCGCAGTTATCAACTCGCAGGTCTTCGAATCCGGCGCTCAGGCCTCCGGCGCCTTGTCCTCCCGGCGCGGCGGCGGCAGCGGGATGAACTCGGTTTCGCCGGGGACCTGGCCCATGCGTTGCTCGCTCCACGCGCGCTTCGCGGCTTCGATCTTCTCGCGCGAACTCGACACGAAGTTCCATTCGATGAACCGCTTGCCGTCGAGCGGCGCGC
Source organism: Caballeronia sp. LZ024 (assembly GCF_031451455.1). NCBI lineage: Bacteria > Pseudomonadati > Pseudomonadota > Betaproteobacteria > Burkholderiales > Burkholderiaceae > Caballeronia > Caballeronia sp. LZ024. The sequence continues at coordinate 551,343 of NZ_JARUXL010000001.1, forward strand.
CGCCGAGCAGCATCGCGATGGCGCCGTTCGCGCTCGCGAGCGTCACGCTCGCGCCCGGCGTCAGCACCGCCATCTCGCGTTCGGCAACCGGCGTGCCGTCGATCGAAAGATCGCCTTCCACCAGATAGACGCCGCGCTCCTCGTGCTCGGTGTCGAGCGCGATCTCGCCGTCGGCGGCGAAGTGCGCGGCGACGTAGAGCGTCGGCGAGAAGGTTTTTGTCGGCGCCGTCTCGCCGAACGCGCTGCCCGCGATCACGCGCAACGTCACGCCGTCGCGCTCGATCTGCGGCAGGGTCGGGCCCGGATGATGCTCGAACGACGGCTCGACGTCCTCGCTCGCGACCGGCAGCGCGACCCACGTCTGGATGCCGTGCATCGACTGGCCGGACGCGCGTTCCTCGTCGGGCGTGCGCTCCGAATGGACGATGCCGCGCCCGGCTGTCATCCAGTTAACATCGCCGGGGACGATCTTCTGCACCGAGCCGACGCTGTCGCGATGCATGATCGCGCCGTCGAAAAGATAGGTGACGGTGGCGAGCCCGATGTGCGGATGCGGGCGCACGTCGAGGCCTTTGCCGGGCACGAGCGTTGCGGGTCCGATGTGGTCGAAGAAGATGAACGGGCCGACGGTCCGCACGGCGAGCGCAGGCAGCACGCGCCGCACGGTGAGGCCGCCGACGTCATGTTGATGCGGCTTGAGAGAGACGTGGATGGTCGAAGACATGGGAGCCGCCGCAATGAGTCCTGGAACTGCCGATTCTACTGGCCGAACCGGCGCGGCGCAGCGTTCGTCCGACGAGGGACCGTCATCGCGGTGTTCGTGGCGGAGCGTGCTGCGGGCGGAGCCGTCCTGCAAGCGGGTTTCGGTTATCGACGCAGTAACAGTGAGCAACGAGTGAGTTTCGGCAACCTTGATAGGAGTTTGAAAATGAGCAAGAGCAAGCTTTTGATCGCCATCACCGCGGGACTTTTTGCAGCAACTGGTGCGATCGCGCAGACGTCGTCGGGCAACTCGTCGAATGCGACCGCCGGGCCGACCGCATCGCCGATGCAGGACAACATGTCGTCGGGGACGTCTTCGAAGCACAAGTCGAAGCGCCATCACACCAGCAGCCACGCGCCTTCGACCGGCAAGAAGACCCCGGACCAGACGACGGCCGGCGGTGCCGCCGGCACGGAGAACGGCCAGGGTAAGTAAACGGAATCGCGATGGATGGCCGCGGCCGGGCGGCTCCATCGCGTACGTTCTCCCCACGCATTTTTACAGGCTTGCCGTAAAGTCCTCCGCTAAACTGCCCGTTTGCGCAACGAGGCCAACTACGGAGCCGGGGATGTCGCCCAAGGATTTGCTGCTTGCCTGTATCGTCATTCTCGCGTGGGGCGTGAATTTCGTCGTCATCAAGGTGGGACTGCACGGTGTCCCGCCGATGCTGCTCGGCGCGCTGCGCTTCACGCTCGCCGCCTTTCCGGCGGTGTTCTTCGTCAAGCGGCCCAAGGTGCCGCTGCGCTGGCTGTTCGCTTACGGTTTATCCATATCGCTCGGTCAGTTCGCGTTTCTCTTCTACGCGATGTACGTCGGCATGCCGGCGGGACTCGCATCGCTCGTGCTTCAGGCGCAGGCGTTCTTCACGTTGATCTTCGCCGCGATGTTCCTTCGCGAACGCATTCGGGCGGCGAATCTCGTCGGGCTCGCGATCGCGGCAGGCGGACTCGCGCTGATCGGCGCGCAGGGCGGCCACGCGATGACTTTCGCCGGCTTTGCGTTGACGATCGTCGCGTCCGCGATGTGGGGACTCGGGAATGTCGTCACGAAGCGGATGGGGAAGGTGGACCTGGTGTCGCTCGTCGTGTGGGCGAGCCTGATTCCGCCGCTGCCTTTCCTTGCGCTGTCGCTGATCTTCGAGGGACCTGAACGGATCGAGGCGAGTCTGCAATCGATTTCCGCCCTCTCGGTGTTCGCGATTGCGTATCTTGCGTTCGTCGCCACGCTGATCGGTTATAGCCTGTGGGGCAAGTTGCTTGCTCGGTATCCGGCGAGCCAGGTCGCGCCGTTCTCGCTGCTCGTGCCGATCATCGGGCTCGCTTCCGCGGCCGTTCTGCTGGGAGAGGCCTTGACGCCCGTGCAGATCGCGGGCGCGGCGCTCGTCATGGCGGGCCTCGCCGTGAACGTATTCGGCGGGTGGATCGTGCAGAGGTTTTTTGCCACGACGCCGTGAGCGAGCCGCCCCGCGCACCCGCCTGACAACTCAGGTCATACGACCCTTGGCGAGCGGCGGATTCGCCGCGAAATACCGCTTGATTCCTTTGAGAATCGCGTTCGCCATCTTCTCGCGATAGGCGTCGTCGTTGAGCCGCGCTTCCTCGTCCGGATTGCTGATGAAGGCGGTTTCGACAAGAATCGAAGGAATGTCGGGCGCTTTGAGCACCGCGAACCCCGCCTGTTCCACCGACCCCTTGTGCAGCTTGTTGATGCCGCCGATCTCGTTCAGCACGAAATTGCCATAGCGCATCGAATCGCGAATCTGCGCGGTCGTCGACATATCGAACAGCGCGCGATTCACGCTCACGTCCTGCGAGCGCACGTTGATCCCGCCGACCGAATCCGACTCGTTCTCCTTGTTCGCGAGCCAGCGCGCGGCAGCGCTCGACGCGCCATGATCCGACAGCGCGAATACCGACGAGCCCCGCGCCTCCGGCGACGTGAACGCATCGGCGTGAATCGACACGAACAGGTCCGCCTCGACTCGCCGCGCCTTCTGCACGCGCACATTGAGCGGCACGAAGAAATCGGCGTCGCGCGTCATCATCGCGCGCATGTTCGGCTGGGCGTCGATCTTCGCGCGCAGCTTCTTCGCGATGTCGAGCGCAATGTGCTTCTCGTAGGTTCCGCCGCCGCCAATCGCGCCCGGATCCTCGCCGCCATGACCCGGATCGATCGCGACGGTCAGAAGGCGCGTCGTCGCGGATTTGCCGCTTTTCTTGGGCGCGGAAAAGGCGTAGGTATCGTCGTCGCTGTCGTTCTGCGTTGCGACGGGCGGCGCGAGCGGAACGGCCGGCCTCACCGATGGTTTCGGCGCCGGCATGACCGGGGCGGCCGGGCGCGGCAGGTCGGTGTTGTCCGCGTATTTCTGGAAGAAATCGTCGGGATTGTCGGGCGCGGGCGAGCGCTGCGGCTGCGCGGGCCCGCTCAGCGTGGCGGGCGGCGGCGCGGGATTCGGATTCGACTTGTCGAACGCCTCCTGCTTGTGCTCGGACTGCGCGAGCAGTTCCATCAGCGGATCGGGCGCGACGGCCGGGTACAGGTCGAAGACGAGCCGGTACTTGTAGCTGCCGATCGGCGTCAGCGTGAAAACCTGCGGCTTCACCGAGCCCTTCAGGTCGAACACCATGCGCACGACATGCGGCTGATATTGCCCGATGCGCACGGCCTGGATCTGCGGATCGTTCGGCGTGATCTTGGAGACGAGGTCCTTCAGTTCCTGGTCGAGATCGAGGCCGTTCAGATCGACGACGAGCCGGTCCGGTCCCTGCAGCAGTTGCTGGTTGTTCGCGAGCGGCTGGTCGGATTCGATGGTGACGCGCGTGTAGTCGCGTGCCGGCCACACGCGCACGCCGAGCACGGAACTCGCGTGCGCGAGACGCGGCGCGACGAGCGCAAGCGCGATCGTCGAGACGCCCGCGCGTAGCACCTGACGGCGCTTCCAGTTGTGCGAGGCGGTGGCCGTCGATTCGATCGAATGGAACGGCTTGATCAACATCTTTCGAGACATGTCTTTCCTGTTTCGCTAAACGCCCGCGCAATCAGAACGCGGCCTTCTCCCTCGATATCCAGCGCGAACTCGAGATCGGGCACGCCGAGCAGGCCGCCCGCCTGCTGCGGCCATTCGACAAGACAGACCGCGCCGCGGTCGAAGTATTCGCGAAAGCCGGCATCCGCCCATTCGGCGGGATCGGCGAAGCGGTAGAGATCGAAGTGATAGACATCGAGCGGGCCCGCCTTCGTTTCGAGCGAATAAGGCTCGACGAGCGTGTAGGTCGGGCTGCGCACGCGTCCATGATGGCCGAGCGCGCGCAGCGTCGCGCGCACGAGCGTGGTCTTTCCCGCGCCGAGGTCGCCAGTCAACTGGACCTGCAGGCCGGCGAAACGTTCGTTATCTGAATGAGAAGCTGAAGCGTGACGGACAGCGTCGAGCGCCTGCGCGAAGCGCGAGCCGAAGGCGAGCGTCGCGTCTTCGTCCGGCAGTTCGAAGCGGCGTTCGAATAGCGCGGGGGAAAGAGGATGCGTCGATCGTGCTTGGGCTGCGGGCATTGCTCGTAAAATGTCGTGATGAACCGATTGCCGGAACACTCCACTGAAGTCGCGGCCGCGTCCGGGAACGCCGCCGACGACGTGCGCGCCTTCGATATCCGCGATGAAGCCGCGCTGGCGGAACTCGCGCAACGCATCAAGGCGTGGGGGCGCGAGCTGGGGTTCGGTGCCGTCGGCATCAGCGATGCCGACCTGACGGATGCCGAGAAAGGCCTCGCCTCATGGCTCGAAGCAGGCTATCACGGCGAAATGGATTATATGGCGAAACATGGCATGAAACGCGCAAGGCCGGCCGAGCTTGTGGCCGGCACGCGACGCGTCATCACGGCCCGCATCGCTTATTTGCCGGCTTCGACGCGCGAATCCACCGGCGACGAAAGCATCATGACAGGCGACGGCCGACGCAACGACTGGCGCGCAGTCGAGTGGTCGCGGCTTGCCGATCCGGCGGCCGCCGTCGTGTCGGTCTACGCTCGCGGACGCGATTATCACAAGGTCATGCGCAATCGGCTGCAACAACTGGCGGAGCGCATCGAGGCGGAAATCGGGCGCTTCGGCTATCGCGCGTTCACCGATTCGGCGCCGGTGCTCGAAGTCGAGCTGGCGCAGAAGGCGGGCGTCGGCTGGCGCGGCAAGCACACGCTGCTGCTCCAGCGCGACGCCGGTTCGCTCTTCTTCCTCGGCGAGATCTACGTCGACATTCCGCTGCCAACGGACGCTGAAACGCATCCGTCGAGCGCGCCCGAGCACGAAGGCGCGCACTGCGGCCAGTGCACGCGATGCATCGCGGCGTGCCCGACCGGCGCGATCGTCGCGCCGTATCGCGTGGATGCGCGGCGCTGCATTTCGTACCTGACGATCGAACTGGCGGGCAGCATCCCGGAGGATCTGCGTCCGCTGATCGGCAACCGCGTGTACGGCTGCGATGACTGCCAGCTCGTGTGTCCGTGGAACAAGTTCGCGCAGGCCGCGCCCGTCGCGGATTTCGACGTGCGCCACGGGCTCGACGAGGCGTCGCTCGTCGATCTGTTCCGCTGGAGCGCCGCCGATTTCGATGTCAGGATGCAGGGCAGCGCGATCCGGCGCATCGGGTACGAGCGGTGGTCGCGCAATATCGCGGTGGCGATGGGCAATGCGTTGCGCGCGACGCTGGACCCCGCGCGGCGCGCCGAAATCGTCGACGCGCTGCAGTCGCGCGCGGACGATGCGTCGGCGCTCGTGCGCGAGCATGTCGAGTGGGCATTGCGCGGTGCAGCGCTCGAGGAGTGATGCGATCATGTTCAACGCGATAGTCGATGCGCCTTTCGGGAAGATCGGCATCCGGACCGAAGCTTCGCTCGTGCGCGAAATCGTCTACCTGCCGGCGTCGACGGCCGGTTTCGCGCCGGATACGCCGCTCGCCCGCGAGGCCGCCGCGCAGATTCACCGTTATTTCGAAGAGGCCTCGATGCATTTCGACCTTCCGCTCGCGTCGCGCGGGACCGCGTTCCAGCGGCGCGTGTGGCACGCGATCAGCAGCATCCCGGTGGGCGAAGTCTGGACCTACGGCCAGCTCGCGCAATCGATCGGCAGCGTGCCGCGCGCGGTCGGGCAGGCGTGCGGATCGAACCCGCTGCCGATCGTGGTGCCGTGCCATCGCGTGGTGGGATCGAACGGGCTCGGCGGATTTGCGCATCACGCGGGCCAGAATTTTTTCACCGACATCAAGCGCTGGCTGCTGGCGCACGAAGGCGTCAAGATCGCATGAGCACCGAACTCACTGAAGCCACGCAGACACCGGAATTCACCGCGAGCCACGCATCGATCGATCTCTTTTGCGACGCGCTCTGGCTGGAGCACGGCCTCGCGAAGAACACGCTCGAAGCGTACCGGCGCGACCTCACGCTCTTTGGCGACTGGCTCGCGAAGACGCGCGGCGGCTCGATCGACAGCGCGACCGAAGCCGACCTGAACCGCTATATGGCCGTGCGCCGCGGCGACAAGGCGACATCCGCGAACCGGCGGCTTTCCGTGTTTCGCCGCTACTACGGCTGGGCGCTGCGCGAACACCGCGCCGCCGCCGATCCGACGCTCAAGCTACGCTCCGCGAAGCAGCCGCCGCGCTTTCCGAAGACGCTTAACGAATCGCAGGTCGAAGCGCTGCTGCACGCGCCGGACATCGAGACACCGCTCGGCCTGCGCGATCGCACGATGCTCGAACTGATGTACGCGAGCGGGCTGCGGGTGACCGAACTCGTCACGCTGAAGAGCGTCGAGATCAGCCTGAACGACGGCGTATTGCGAGTGATGGGCAAGGGCTCGAAGGAGCGGCTCGTGCCGTTCGGCGAGACGGCGCAAAGCTGGATCGAACGCTATCTGCGCGAGTCGCGCCCGGCGCTGCTCGGTGCGCGTGCCGCCGATGCGCTCTTCGTCACCGGGCGCGGCGAGGGCATGACGCGCCAGCAGTTCTGGAACATCATCAAGCGCCATGCGCTGACAGGCGGCGTGAACGCGCCGCTTTCGCCGCACACGCTGCGGCACGCGTTCGCCACGCATCTGCTCAATCACGGCGCGGACCTGCGCGTCGTGCAACTGTTGCTCGGTCACTCGGACATCTCCACGACGCAAATCTATACGCACGTCGCGCGCGAGCGGCTGAAGACGCTGCATCAGCAGCATCATCCGCGCGGCTAGGCGACCCTTTCGAACGATCGTGCCACGCGGCCCCAAGCTGGCGCAATAGACCGTTCGGCCGATGGTGGCGGGCAATCGCCGCCGCTACAATGCGCACATGTCCAAAGCGAAACACGTGTCCGAAACGCCGGCGACGCAGTTCCTGCGGCGCAACCAGGTCGAATTCGGCGAGCATCCGTATGAGTATGTCGAGCACGGCGGCACCGAGGAATCGGCGCGGCAGCTCGGCGTCGATGAACATCGCGTCGTCAAGACGCTCGTGATGGAAGACGAGCACGCGAAGCCGCTCATCGTGCTGATGCACGGCGACCGCACCGTCTCGACGAAGAACCTGGCGCGGCAGACGGGCGCAAAGCGCATCGAGCCGTGCAAGCCGGAAGTCGCGAACCGGCACAGCGGGTTTCTGGTCGGCGGCACGTCGCCGTTCGGCACGAAAAAGGCGATGCCGGTGTACGTCGAATCGAGCATCCTCGAACTCGACACGATCTACCTGAACGGCGGGCGGCGCGGCTATCTCGTGAGCATCAGGCCGTCGGTGCTGACCGATCTCTTGCGCGCGAAACCCGTGCAGTGCGCGAGCGTCGATTAAAATGCGCGCCACTTCCGCCTTTGTTGAATGAGCTGAACCCATGAACAATCTGATCGTCGCGATCGCGGCTTACCTGATCGGCTCGATTTCGTTCGCCGTCGTCGTGAGCCACGCGATGGGTCTCGCCGATCCGCGCTCGTATGGCTCCGGCAACCCCGGCGCGACCAACGTGCTGCGCACCGGCAACAAGCTCGCGGCCGTCCTGACGCTTCTCGGCGATGCGTTCAAGGGCTGGCTGCCCGTGTGGCTCGTCGTGCATTTCGGCGCGCGCTTCGGTCTCGACTCGACGGCCATCGCGCTCGCGGCCATCGCCGTGTTCCTCGGCCACCTGTACCCGGTGTTCTTCCGGTTCCAGGGCGGCAAGGGCGTGGCGACGGCGGCCGGCGTGCTGCTCGCCATTCATCCCGCGCTCGGGCTGGCGACCTTGCTGACGTGGCTCATCATCGCGTTCTTCTTCCGCTATTCGTCGCTCGCAGCGCTCGTGGCGGCGGTGTTCGCGCCGTTCTTTCAGGTGTTTCTGTTCGGGCCGAGCCGCATTTCGCTCGCGGTCGCCGCAATGAGCGCGCTTTTGATCTGGCGCCATCGCGGCAATATCAAGAAGCTGCTCAACGGGCAGGAAAGCCGCATCGGCGAGAAGAAGCGGGCTGCGCAGGCGGGGCAATAAGTACGACAAAGCCGCCCGAAGGCGGCTTTCTTTTGCGCGGCTAAAGCCTCAGTCGCGGAAATTGTTGAAGTCGAGTGGGGTGTCCGTCACGTCCTTCTTCAACATCGCGATCGTGCTTTGCAGGTCGTCGCGCTTCGTGCCGGACACACGCACCGCGTCGCCCTGAATGCTCGCCTGCACCTTGATCTTGCTGTCCTTCACAAGCTTGACGATCTTCTTCGCGAGGTCGCCCGTCACGCCCTTCTTGATCTCGACGACCTGTTTCACCTTGTCGCCGCCGATCTTCTCGATTTTCTTGTAGTCGAGAAAACGCACGTCGACGTTACGCTTCGCCATTTTGGACAGCAGCACGTCCTTCACCTGACCGAGCTTGAAGTCGTCGTCGGCGTAGAGCGTCAGTTCGCGCTCCTTCTGCTCGACGCGCGCGTCGGAACCCTTGAAGTCGAAGCGCGTGGAAATTTCCTTGTTCGACTGCTCGATCGCGTTCTTCACCTCGATCATGTTTGCTTCGCTGACGACGTCAAACGATGGCATCTGCATTCCCCTTCGTTGAGGCGAGGCGCGGAAACGCACTCGCGCACTCGCTATAATCACGGACCATCGTCATTCTACCGATGCGTCCCGCTTTGCCCAAGGACGCCTCTTCTCCGCACGCGGTTTTTCATGCTCCCGTCCCTCGTCGACCATTATTCGCTTCGTCCGCACAACACGTTCGGCTTCGACGTGAGCGCGCGTTACGCGATGAAACTCGAAAGCGAAGCGCAAGTCGCGGCGCTCGCGCGCGACGAGCGCATCGCGGGCGTGCCGCGGCTCGTACTCGGCGGCGGCAGCAACGTCGTGCTGACGCGCGATTTCGACGGCGTCGCGCTCCTGGTCGGCATTCCGGGCAAGCGCGTGATCGGCGAAGACGGCGACGCGTACCTCGTCGAGGCCGGCGCGGGCGAGAACTGGCACGACTTCGTCGCGTGGACGCTCGCTCAAGACATGCCGGGGCTCGAAAATCTCGCGCTGATCCCCGGCACGGTCGGCGCGGCGCCGATCCAGAACATCGGCGCGTATGGGCTCGAAATGGGCGAGCGCTTCGAGCGTCTGCGAGCGATCGAACTGGCGACAGGCGTTGCGCACGAATTCGACCGCGACGCGTGCGCATTCGGTTATCGCGACAGCTTTTTCAAGCGCGCCGGACGCGGGCGATTCGTGATCACGTCGGTGGTGTTCCGGCTGCCGAAAGCGTGGACGCCGCGCGCGGATTACGCGGACGTCGCGCGCGCGCTCGAAGGCTCGGGCAAGCGCGATGCGCAGGCGATCTTCGATGCGGTAGTCGCGGTGCGGCGGGCGAAACTGCCCGACTGGACCGTGCTCGGCAATGCGGGCAGTTTCTTCAAGAATCCGGTGGTGAGCGCGGGCGCGTTCGAAGCGCTTCTGGCGCGCGAACCCGGCGTGGTGTCGTACCGCCAGCCGGACGGATCGGCGAAACTCGCGGCCGGCTGGCTGATCGACCGTTGCGGCTGGAAAGGGCGCTCGATCGGCGGCGCGGTGGTGCACGACCGGCAGGCGCTCGTCCTCGTGAACCGCGGCGGCGCGACGGGGGCGCAAGTGCTGGAACTCGCGGACGCGATCAAGCGCGATGTGCTCGCGCGCTTCGATGTCGAACTGGAAGCCGAGCCGGTCTGTCTCTGAAGCGCTGTCGCAGAACGTAAAAACCCGCCGTCGCCAGCGGGTTTTTACGTTGAAGCTCGCGTCGAATCAGTGATTGAGCTTGCCGAGCAGCAGGTACTCCATCAGCGCCTTTTGCACGTGCAGACGGTTTTCCGCCTCGTCCCAGACGACGCTCTGCGGACCGTCGATCACTTCCGCGCTCACTTCCTCGCCGCGATGCGCGGGCAGGCAGTGCATGAAAAGCGCGTCGGGATTGGCACGCGCCATCATTTCGGCATCGACGCACCAGTCCGCGAACGCCTTCTTGCGCGCCTCGTTCTCCGCCTCGAAGCCCATGCTGGTCCAAACGTCCGTCGTGACGAGGTCGGCGCCAGCGCAGGCTTCGTTCGGATCGTCGAATTCCTCGTAGAACGGCGCGCCTTCGGCCGAGACGAGCGCGCGGTCTAGCTGATAGCCCGGCGGCGTCGAGAGGCGCAGCTTGAAACCGAGGATTTGCGCCGCCTCGATCCACGTGTAGAGCATGTTGTTGGCGTCGCCGACCCACGCGACCGTCTTGCCGTGGATCGGCCCGCGATGCTCGTAGTACGTGAAGATGTCGGCGAGCACCTGACAAGGGTGATATTCGTTCGTCAGACCGTTGATCACCGGCACGCGCGAATTCTCGGCGAAACGCTGGATGATCTCCTGCCCGAACGTGCGGATCATGATGATGTCGACCATCCGCGAGACGACCTGCGCCGCGTCCTCGATCGGCTCGCCGCGACCGAGTTGCGTGTCGCGCGTGCTGAGAAACACCGCATGGCCGCCGAGCTGGAAGATGCCGGCTTCGAACGAAAGACGCGTGCGCGTCGAATTCTTTTCGAAGATCATCGCAAGCGTGCGGTCGTGCAACGGATGATAGGTCTCATAGCTCTTGAACTTGCGCTTCAGGATGCGCGCGCGTTCGAGGACGTAGTCGTAATCGTCGAGCGAGAAATCCTTGAACTGCAGATAGTGGCGAATTTTTTTGGAGGTCATGAAACGCATACGGCGGCTTCGACCCGGGCCGGAATGAGCCGGACGGCGCCGCCGTCGTTGGTGGTATCACATTTGAGCATAAAGGATTTCGCCCTGTTTGACGAGTTGACCAAAACGCGCAGAACCGCGCCGCAAGGCGCGAGAGCAGGGCATCTGGCCGTTTGTGTGCACTGCGGAACGAGGTCCGCTGCTGTATAATTGCGCTGGTTTTTTCAACACATCACTGACATTTCGCAGCTTTCAACGCGTGTTCGCGGCGCAGGTCGACTGGCCGAAACGCGCGGTCCAATGCGCATGACGCGCACGCTTTCAAATGCAGCGTCGCGCCGGATGTCCGAAGCGGTCCGGCCGAGACCACGAGCCCGGAACCGACAGAACCACGAAAGGCCGTATCCGATGAAACCGCATCGGCAGCGCCCGCCGACGCGGTTTGTGCATGATGCGTGCGCGTTCGCCGGCGTGCCAGCCGGCCGTCAAACAGGTATTCCTACATGGCCGAAGCAACCCCAACCGAGTACTTCATTCAAGGCGTGACCAAGAGCGGAAAGACCTTTCGCCCGAGCGACTGGTCGGAGCGACTGTGCGGCGTGATGTCGGCGTTCGGGCCGGGGGCGAGGGGACCGAATGCGCGCCTGCAATATTCGTTGTACGTCCGGCCGACAATGCTCGGCAACGTGAAGACGGTGATCCTCGACTCGCGCCTGCGTGACGTCGAACCGATGGCATTCGATTTCGTGATGAACTTTGCGAAGGACAACGACCTGGTGGTCACCGAAGCGTGCGAACTGCCGCCGCATCACGGCACGCAGACGAATCAGCGCTGAACGAATCGAGACGCGCTGTCGACGACAAAAAAGCCCGCGAAAGCGGGCTTTTTCGATGCTGCGACAGCGGAAACAGGAAGCAGCAGCCGGCTGAATCGCGCTGGCGCCAGAAGTGCGCAGTGAATGCGCGCCCGGCGGCGGATACGGCCGGCAGCGAGCCGGAATTACTGGGCTGCGGGAGCTTGCAGACCCTTGATGGCTGCAGCCAGGCGGCTCTTATGGCGAGCGGCCTTGTTCTTGTGAACGATTTTCTTGTCGGCGATGATGTCGATCGTCTTCGACGACGACTTGAAGATTTCAGCAGCCTTAGCCTGGTCGCCGGCGTCGATTGCACGGCGAACTGCCTTGATGGCGGTGCGGAACTTCGAGCGCAGTGCCGAGTTGTGCGAGTTGGCTTTGGCGGCCTGACGGGCGCGCTTGCGAGCTTGTGCGGTATTTGCCATGACGGTTCCTTATCCTGTTCCAGCTGTTTACTTGTGTCAGCGAGTGTTCACCCCTCTCGCTACTGCCCTGGCCGCGGACCAGACGAGAGTGCGAAGGTGGTTTCCAACGCGCTGCTTTGATCGGAACTCCCGGGAACGATTGCCCAAGAGCGCAAAAATCGTGGAAAAAACACGTGAAGCTGCCTTTGCGGAGCTTCGAAACCGACGAGTATAGCAAGCAACCACAAGATGTGACAAGCGCCGATTCGGGCCGCGCGCCGCGCGGGTGCCCGAAGCCCCGCCGGGCGGGGCAACGGTGGCGCTCGCGTCTTTGTGCGCAGCCGATCTGAGACCGGCGCGTGCCGCCCGTATAATAAGCGCCCCATGAATCTATTCCGCGCCCTTTTGACGGTCAGCGGCTTCACGCTGCTGTCGCGCGTGACCGGCCTGGTCCGCGAAACGCTGATCGCCCGAGCCTTCGGCGCCAGCCAGTTCACCGACGCCTTTTACGTCGCCTTCCGAATACCGAACCTGCTGCGGCGTCTGTCCGCGGAAGGCGCGTTCGCGCAGGCGTTCGTGCCGATCCTCGCCGAGTTCAAGAATACCGAAGGGCACGACCCGACCAAGGCGCTCGTCGACGCGATGTCCACCGTGCTCGCCTGGAGCCTCGCCGTGCTCTCGCTCGCGGGCGCGGCGGGCGCGTCGTGGGTGGTGTTCGCGGTGGCGTCGGGGCTCAAGCACGACGGTCAGGCCTACGTGCTCGCCGTCTCGATGACGCGGATCATGTTCCCCTACATCATCTTGATCTCGCTGACGACGCTCGCGTCCGGCGTGCTCAACACCTACAAGCAGTTTTCGCTGCCCGCGTTCGCGCCGGTGCTGCTGAACGTCTCGTTCATCGGCGCGGCCGTGTTCGTCGCGCCGCACCTGAAAATGCCGGTGTTCGCGCTCGCATACGCGGTGATCGTCGGCGGGGTTTTGCAGTTTCTCGTTCAACTGCCGGGGCTCAAGAAAATCGACATGATCCCGCGCGTCGGGCTCAATTTCTTCCGCGCGCTGCGGCATCCCGGCGTGAAGCGCGTGCTCCTCAAGATGGTTCCGGCGACGTTCGCCGTCTCCGTCGGCCAGTTGAGCCTCATCATCAACACGAATATCGCGTCGCAGATCGGGCAGGGCGCCGTCTCGTGGATCAACTACGCCGACCGTCTGATGGAATTCCCGACCGCGCTCCTCGGCGCTGCGCTCGGCACGATCCTGCTGCCGAGTCTCTCGAAAGCGCACGTCGATGCCGATCCCGTCGAATATTCCGCGCTTCTCGACTGGGGCTTGCGCATCACATTCCTGCTGGCCGCGCCGAGCGCCGTCGCGCTGTTTTTCTTCGCCGAGCCGCTCACCGCGACGCTTTTCCACTACGGCAAGTTTGACGCGCATTCCGTCGTGATGGTCGGCCGCGCGCTTTCGGCGTATGGCATCGGGCTGATCGGGCTGATTTTGATCAAGATTCTCGCGCCCGGCTTCTACGCGAAACAGGACATCAAGACGCCGGTGAAGATCGCGATCGGCGTGCTCATCATGACGCAGGTCAGCAATTACATTTTCGTACCGGTTTTTTCGCACGCGGGCCTGACGCTTTCGATCGGTCTCGGCGCGCTCGCCAACGCGCTCCTGCTTTTCTTCGGCTTGCGCCGTCGCGGAATCTATCAGCCGTCGGCGGGCTGGACGCGCTTTTTCGTGCAACTGCTGGGCGCGTGTCTCGTGCTCGCGGGCGTGATGCACTGGGTGTCGGCGAACTTCGACTGGATTGGCATGCGCGCGACGCCGCTCGCACGAATTGTGCTGCTCGGAGCGAGCCTGGTTATCTTCGCCGCGCTATATTTCGGTATGCTCTCCGCGATGGGCTTTAAATACGCGTATTTCCGAAGGCGAACGCTCTGATGACGACAACGCGCATCCTCGACTATTTCAGCTCGCTCGTGGCGGAAGATGAAACGCTGCCGCTCACGGAGTCGGCTTTGTCGCTGGCGCAGGACGCCTATCCCGATCTCGACTTGCAGGGCGTGCTCGCCGAAGTCGACGAACTCGTCCTGCGGGTGCGCCGCCGCATGCCCGACGACGCCGACATCAAGCAGAAAGTCGGCGTGCTGAATCGCTATTTCTTCCGCGAGCTCGGTTTCACGAGCAATCTCAACGACTATTACGATCCGGACAACAGCCATCTGAACGTCGTGCTGAAGCGCCGGCGCGGTATCCCGATTTCGCTTGCGGTGATTTATCTGGAGATGGCCGAGCAGCTCGGCATTCCGGTGCGCGGCGTGTCGTTTCCGGGACACTTCCTGCTGCGCGTCAGCGCGCCCGACGGCGACGTGATGCTCGATCCGACCACGGGCCACTATCTGTCGGAATCGCAGATGGTGGAGATGCTGGAGCCGTATGTGCAGCGCGTCGGCGAATCCTTGGGGAGCGCGCTGCGCGTGTTGTTGCAGCCCGCGACGCGCCGTGAAATCGTCGCGCGGATGCTGCGCAACCTGAAGAGCGTCTACTTGCAGACGGAACGCTGGCAGCGGCTCCTCGCCGTCCAGCAGCGTCTCGTGATTCTGCTGCCCGAGAGCATCGAGGAAGTGCGCGATCGCGGTTTCGCGTACGCGCGGCTTGACTACCTGCGCCCGGCGCTGGAAGACCTGCAGCGCTATCTCGAGGACCGGCCCGAGGCGGAAGACGCGACCGTCGTGGAAACGGAACTGCACGAACTCAGGCAGCGCACCCAGCACGACGGCGACTGAAGTGCGCCTTGCAGCAGAACGAAGACGGCGGCCCGCGAAGGCCGCCGTCTTTCATTTCGGCTGCATGCGAATCGCGCCGTCCAGCCGGATCACTTCGCCGTTGAGCATCGGATTGTCGAAGATCTGCTTGACGAGCATCGCGAATTCCGCCGGCCTGCCGAGCCGCGAGGGAAACGGCACCATTGCGCCGAGCGCGTCCTGGACGTCCTGCGGCATGCCGAGCAGCATCGGCGTCTCGAAGATACCCGGCGCGATCGTCATCACGCGGATCGCATTGCGCGAGAGATCGCGCGCGATCGGCAGCGTCATGCCCGCGACGCCGCTCTTCGATGCCGCATACGCCGCCTGCCCGATTTGTCCGTCGAAAGCCGCGACCGACGCCGTGCTGACGATGACGCCGCGCTCGCCCGCCGCGTTCGGCTCGTTCTTCGACATCGCCGCCGCCGCGAGCCGGATCATGTTGAAGGTGCCGATCAGGTTGACGGCGATCGTCTTCGAGAACAGATCGAGCGGGTGAGGGCCCTCCCGGCCGACGGTCTTCGATGCCGGCGCGACGCCCGCGCAGTTCACGAGGCCGCGCAGGCTGCCGAGTTGCGTGGCGGCCTCGACGGCCTCTTTGCCATCCGCTTCCTGGCTCACGTCGCACTTCACGAACACGCCGCCGAGTTCCTTCGCGAGCGCTTCGCCCGCGGCTTCGTTCATGTCGGCGAGCACGACCTTGCCGCCGTGTTCCGCGACGAGCCGCGCGGTCGCGGCGCCGAGTCCCGATGCGCCGCCGGTGATCAAAAAGACGTTATCCTGGATGTCCATGTCTTGCTCCTTTGCTCGAGTGTCTCTATGCGTGTTTTGAGGCCGGACGATTGTATCCGCTCGTATGCCGCACTTCGTTTCGTCATGCGCAGAAAGACAAAACCCGCTCACAGGGAGCGGGTTTGCCAATGCAAATCAGAAATCGAAGACGCTTATTTCAGCGCATCGAACACGCGCGTGCGGATGTCGTCGACGCTGCCGAGCCCCGAGATCTTCCGGTACTGCGGCGCCTTGAGACCGCTCGCGTCGCCGTGCTGCGCCCATTCGTTGTAGTACTGGATAAGCGGCTTGGTCTGCGCGACATACACGTCGAGCCGCTTCTTCACGGTCTCTTCTTTATCGTCGTCGCGCTGGATCAGCGGTTCGCCGGTGACGTCGTCGACCATGTCGTTCTTCGGCGGGTTGAACTTCACGTGATACGTGCGCCCCGACGCCGCATGCACGCGGCGCCCGCTCATGCGCACGATGATCTCGTCGAACGGGACGTCGATTTCGAGCACGTAGTCGATCGCGACGTTCGCCTGCTTCATGGCTTCCGCTTGCGGCAGCGTGCGCGGGAAACCGTCGAACAGATAGCCGTTCGCGCAGTCCGGCTGTTGCAGCCGTTCCTTCACGAGATTGATGATGAGCGTGTCCGGAACCAGCTCGCCGGCGTCCATGAAACCCTTCGCCTCGACGCCGAGCGGCGAGCCCGCCTTGACCGCGGCGCGCAGCATGTCGCCCGTCGAGATCTGCGGAATGCCGAACTTTTCCTTGATGAAGTTTGCCTGGGTGCCCTTGCCCGCGCCGGGTGCGCCCAACAGGATCAAACGCATGGTGATATCTCCGAATCGTATTGAAACCTGCGTCGCGAGGCTTGACATGCATCCGGTGATGCCGCGCTCATGCGGCGTCAAGCGTGGCGGCGCAGCCGGTCGGAGAGACGGCGCGGCACCAGTCGACAGCGGCGCAATGTTTAAGCGTGGCGCTGACCGGATGGCTCGCGCTAATCGCCTGATTATGCCACGGCTCGTCATAATCGCGACCGTTAAAAACGGCTGTGATGCCCGTTATTCGGGCGAGAGCGGGGGTTTACACGACTTGTGCCAAAGACGCGCCGTGCGCCTTCGCGCGTTCAGTTTCCGCGGTCGAAAAGCGCCTGCACGCGCGCGAGATCGGCGGGCGTATCGACACCCGGCGGCGGCGCGTCGTTCGTGACGAGCACGGCGATGCGCTCGCCATGCCAGAGCGCGCGCAGTTGTTCGAGCGCTTCGGCTTCTTCGATCGGCGCCTGCGCGAGCGTCGGATAGACGCGCAGGAATTTCGCGCGATACGCATAGAGGCCGATGTGGCGCAGCACGTTCGGCGGCACGGCGGGCAGCGCGGCGAGCGCGCCGACGTCGGGCCAGCGCGCCTGCCACGCGTCGCGCGACCAGGGAATCGGCGCGCGCGAGAAGTAGAGCGCGACGCTCTTCGCGTCGAGCACGACCTTCACGACGTTCGGGCTAAAGACGTCGGCGGGATCATGAATTGGATGCGCGGCGGTCGCGATCGCGCACGACGGATGCGCCGCGAGATGCGCGGCGACATCGCGCACGAGTTGCGGGTCGATCAGTGGTTCGTCGCCCTGAACGTTGACGACGATGGTGTCGTCGCTCCAGCCGAAATGCGTCGCGACTTCAGCGAGCCGGTCCGTGCCGGTCGGATGATCGGCGCGCGTTTGCAGCACGTCGATCCCGTGTTCTTTCGCGACCTCCACGACACGCGGCGAGTCCGTCGCGATCAGCACCTGCTGCGCGCCCGAAAGCCGCGCGCGCTCGGCGACGCGCACGACCATCGGCTTGCCGCCGATGTCGGCGAGCGGCTTGTTCGGCAGCCGCGTGGACGCGAGCCGCGCCGGAATCACGGCGACGAAATGGACGGGAGCGTTCATCGTTCGCGGCGCTCAGTTGCCGCTGGGCTTGAGCGGCTCGACGGGCGTGCCTTCGACGGTCTGGCGCGCTTCGTCGGCGAGCATCACGGGGATGCCGTCGCGGATCGGATAGGCGAGCTTGTCCGCGCTGCAGATGAGTTCCTGCGCCGCGCGATCGTAGTTGAGCGGACCCTTGCAGATCGGGCAGACGAGGATTTCAAAGAGGCGTGCGTCCACGGAGTTTCTCCACAACTAGGGCGATGAGGCGGGGCTTCAGCACGGCTTCCACTGGGACGACCCAGATGCGCGCGTCGCGCCAGGCCCCGAATTTTACTGCATCCTTCTCGGTGATCAGGATGGCGTCGGCGTCGATGCCGGCGAACGGATTCTCGCGATAAGAGTAGTGATCCGGGAAGGCGCGCGTCGCGGGCGTGATGCCCGCCGCGCGCAGCGTCGCGAAGAAGCGCTCGGGCGAGCCGATGCCCGCCGCCGCCACGACCTTCTCGCCCGCGAACTGCGCGAGCGGCCGGCGCATGGACGGATCGTCGAGGAGCCACGCGTCGCCGGGCATGAGCTCGAGCGGGAACGTGTTCGGCCACGGCGGCAGCGTGCGCTCGTAGGGACTGTTGACGAGCGTCGCATCGCGGCGTCGCGACATCGGTTCGCGCAGCGGGCCCGCGGGCAGCAGGAAGTTGTTGCCGCCGAGCCGGTCGTCGAACACGACGAGTTCGAACGCGCGCGCGAGCCGGTAATGCTGCAGGCCGTCGTCGCTCACGATCACGTCCACGGAGGCGTTCGCCTTCAGCAGCGCCTGCGCCGCCGCGACGCGGTCCGGGCTCACGTAGACCGGCGCATGCGTGCGGCGCGCGATCAGGAGCGGTTCGTCGCCGACCTTGTCCGGCGAACTCGATGCCGTGACGGCGGTCGGCGCTTCGATCTTCGCGCCGTAGCCGCGCGACACGACGCCCGGCTGGAAGCCGGCGGCGCGCAGCGCCTCGACGAGCGCGATCACGGTCGGCGTCTTGCCGGTCCCGCCGACGGTCACGTTGCCGACGATCACGACCGGCACGCCGACATCGACCCGCTTCATCCAGCCGAGCTCGAAGAGCGCGCGGCGCGTCGCGGCGATGGCGCCGAACACGCAGGCGAACGGCGTGAGCGCCCACGCGACGTAGCCGCGCTTGCGCCATTCGCGCGCGAGGAAGGTTTCGATCGGCGGCTTGAGATCAGACATGGACCGCCCGGCGGCCGTGGACGTCGATGTTGACGTTGAAGCGCGCAGGGGCGCCCGGCGTGAAAGGGTGCGACGGATTCAGCATCGGCATGGATCTCCGGGAGACTTGCTCGACCGCTCGCGAGAGCGACCGGTGCACGAACCCGGCACTCTAGCGCGGGCGGGCCGCGCGCGCCAGTCGCGAAAACTGGCGGTAATGGCCGGCCGGACCGCGCCGCGCGGGAATCCACAGCCTGTGGATAACTCTGTGAAGAACTTGCGCCCGAAATCGCCGAAAACCGCGTCAGGAAAGAGTTGCTCCGGCAATGCGAACGGTTCCATAAATATTATCGTTTAAAATCAAATATTTATCCCCATGCTACGGGCTTCCGGACTGACTTTGCGGCGCACGTCGGTAAGTCCTGCCGTGTGGACACTTGATACACTCCGAGTCCTTTTTTAACGTGCCCTGGCCGAATGGCGTATCGTCCGGCAGGTCTACGAACATTGCGCGCTGCCATGAATTCCGATCCCTTGTCGTCGCCAGGCGGCGATGCCGTCGTCCCCGTTTCCGCGCTGAATCGCGCGATCGGCACCGTGCTCGAACGGTCGTTTCCGCTCGTGTGGGTGTCGGGCGAAGTGTCGAATTTCACCCGCGCCGCGAGCGGCCACTGGTACTTCTCGATCAAGGACGCGCAGGCGCAGATGCGCTGCGTCATGTTCCGCGGCCGCGCGCAGTACGCCGAATTTACGCCGCGCGAGGGCGACAAGATCGAAGTGCGCGCGCTCGTCACGATGTACGAGCCGCGCGGCGAATTGCAGTTGAATGTCGAAGCGGTGAGGCGCACGGGGCAGGGACGGCTCTTCGAAGCGTTCCTGCGCCTGAAGGCGCAACTCGAAAGCGAGGGCCTCTTCGACGCCGCGCGAAAGCGCGCGTTGCCCGCGCATCCGCGCGCGGTCGGCATCGTGACGTCGCTGCAGGCCGCCGCGCTGCGCGACGTCCTCACCACGCTATGCCGCCGCGCGCCGCACGTGCCGGTCGTCGTCTATCCGGCGCCGGTGCAGGGCGCGGGCGTCGGCGCGAAGCTCGCCGCGATGGTCGAGGCGGCGAACGCACGGCGCGAAGTGGATGTGCTGATCGTGTGCCGGGGCGGCGGCTCGATCGAAGACCTGTGGGCGTTCAACGAGGAAGTGCTCGCGCGCGCGATCGCGGCGAGCGCGCTGCCGGTGGTGAGCGGCGTCGGGCACGAGACGGATTTCACGATAGCCGATTTCGCCGCCGACGTCCGCGCGCCGACGCCGACCGCCGCCGCCGAACTCGTCAGTCCGCAGCGCGTGCTGCTGCTGCGCGATCTCGATCACCGGCACGCGGCGCTCGCGCGCGCGTTCGGACGCATGATGGAGCGCCGCGAGCAGCAGCTCGACTGGCTCGCGCGACGGCTCGTGAGCCCGGCCGAGCGGCTCGAGCGTCAGCGCGTGCATCTTCGGCAACTGGCGATGCGGCTCGTCTCCGCGGGTGCGCGTCCGGCGCGCGAAGCGCGCGCACGCTTCGCGATGGCGCAATTGCGCTGGCAGCGTCTGCGCCCGGATCTCGACGCCGAACGCGAGCACCTGATGCGGGTGGCGCAGCGATTGCGCACGGCACAGGGCAGGCGTCACGAGCGGGAGGCGGCGCGCGTGTCGGAACTGTCGGCGCGCTTGCAGGTGCTGAGTCCGCGGCGCACACTGGAACGCGGCTACGCGGCGCTCATCGATACACAGACGGGCCGTGCATTGCGCGCGCCGGGCGCGCTGAAACCGAAGCGCGCGCTGACCGTGCATCTCGCCGAAGGCAGCGCGGATGTTCTCATCGCCGATGTGCAGCCCCGCCTCTCCGACGAGTTCTGAAGGATGCGTTTTCTGCATCTGCGAATGTATTTTTGACGCCTCTCGAACGACGCAGTCGAGCATTATTTACGCCGCGCAGAAGGCGCCGAAAGCGATCCTGCTCGCAAAGGCATGCGGTTTGCGGGGTTATTCCAACTCGCCTACAATCCATTGCTCCACTGCCTCACTCCTCACAGTCCCCACAAATCAACATAGAAGGAAGCTCGCACCATGGAACATACGCTCCCGCCGCTGCCGTTCGACAAGAACGCGCTCGCTCCGCACATGTCGGAAGAAACGCTTGAGTACCACTATGGCAAGCATCACCAGACCTATGTGACGAACCTGAACAAGTTGATTCCGGGCACCGAATTCGAGAACCTTCCCCTCGAAGAGATCGTGAAGAAATCGTCGGGCGGTGTGTTCAACAACTCGGCTCAGGTCTGGAACCACACGTTCTTCTGGAACAGCCTGTCGCCGAACGGCGGCGGCGCTCCGTCGGGCGCGCTCGGCGACGCGATCAACGCCAAGTGGGGCTCCTACGACAAGTTCAAGGAAGAATTCGCGAAGGTCGCCATCGCGACGTTCGGCTCCGGCTGGGCATGGCTCGTGAAGAAGGCGGACGGCACGCTCGACATCGTGTCGACGAGCAACGCCGCCACGCCGCTTACCACCGACTCGAAGGCGCTCCTGACGATCGACGTGTGGGAACACGCGTATTACATCGACTATCGCAATGCGCGTCCGAAGTTCATCGAGGCTTACTGGAACATCGTGAACTGGGACTTCGCCACGAAGAATTTCGGCGCTTGAGTCGTTTGTTCAGCGGATGATCCGCGACAGAATTTGAAAGATGTAGCGTGTTTGAAAGCCCTCCGACGTGAGGGCTTTTTTATGCGACGCACGCGCGCACCGATCATGGCAGCGCAGGCGTGAATGCACGATGTTCGATGCTCGACCCGCGTGCGACGAGCGCTGCGCTTTCGGCTATCTCCTGCCATGCGCCGGGAAGATCGACCAGCGGCTCCGACAAGACCAGAAAGGCGTCGTCGCCCGCCACCTTGATGCGCGGATCGTCGGGATACAGTTCGCGCAAATGCCGAAACGAGGTACTGTGAAAGAGCGAGCGTGACTCTGTCTCGCTCGAATAGCGAACGGCGACGATCTGCTCGCCGTCGGTCGCGCAGACGGTCATGTTGAGCGGATGTTCGATGCCATGTCGTCGCCCCGTTGCCTCGATGACCGCGACCATGCGCTCCAGCGCCTGAACCGGTTCGGCTTGCAGGCCGAACGTGAGCGCAAGGAAGAACATGACTTCGGAATCGGTGGAACCCTCGACCGACGCGAACAGTTCCGGGTCGATCGCGAGCATCAGGTCGCGTCTGACCTTGGGGTACTCGCGTATCAGGCCGTTGTGCATGAAGAGCCAGCGTCCGTAGCGAAACGGATGACAGTTGGTTTCCTGGGCGGGCGTATCGGTGGCGGCGCGAATGTGCGCGACGAAAAGCGGCGAGCGGATGGCGCGCGCTGCTTCGCGCAGATTGCGGTCGCTCCAGGCCGGTTGCACGCAGCGATAGCGAAACGGGGTGTCCGACGCAGGGGCGTACCAGCCGACGCCGAAGCCATCGCCGTTGGTGGTCGTATGACCGAGACGTGAATGCAGACTTTGATCGATCAGGGAATGCTGGGCGCGGAACAGCACCGCTTCGAGTTGTACGGGGTTGCCCTGGTAGGCGAGCCAACGACACATGATGCGTCTCCTGGTGAACGTCGATGCACTTGTTCAAAGTCCTTTCGACTCAAGCCGGATTCGCCGCGACGAAGTCTCTGAACGCAAAGTACGCGGGATTTTTCGACTTGCCGTCCGCCTGGATCAGCCCGTAGTCCGGATCGATCACACAGTACATCATCACCGATTCGATGTTGTACTTGTCCCTGATCGACCGGTATTGTCTGAGCGCCTTCGTCACGTAGTCGGCGGCCGACTGCTGCGTGTCCCCGCTGCCGGCCCAGCCCCACTCCGTCAGCCAGATCGGCACGCCGAAGGAATCCTTCAGCACCTGCAACACGTCCACGCAGGCGTTGAAACGTCCGCCGCACTGGATGTCGCCGGAACTCTTGTACCAGTGATACGTGGTGAAATCCCAGCGCAGCGCCGCCGCGCCCGACACACCCGCGGCGCTGCCATCGGGCGAAACGCCGTTCCACAACATCTGCAACGCGCGATAGGCCATCGGAATGCCGACGTTGACGCCGCACTTGATGGACGGATCGATCGACTTCACGCCGTCGATCATCCCGCGCAGCGCGCCGCGAAACGACGGCCAGAAGGCCGGGTTCCAGTCGGAGGAGAGACTGCCGTCGCCGCCGATCTTGAGCGGCACGTCGAGTTCGTTGCCGCATTCGATGTGCGTCACGAGCCCCTTGAGCGGCCGCGCGCAGTTCACGCCCAGGTCGTGGCCGAGCGTGTACGCCGCCGATTCCGTGCTGCTCCAGTCCCAGCCGGCCGAGTACGGATTGAGCATGGGCAGGATCGAGACGCCGCTGCCCGCGAACGCGCCCTTCAACGCGTCGGCGAGCACCTGCGACATGACGCTGCCCGCGACGTCGCAGCGGTAATTGGTCACGCCCAGATCCTTGAGGATGGCGAGTTGCTCGGCGGCCGACATCGTCTTATAGATGCCGGTGCCAAATCCCATGTGGCCGTTCATGCCGTAGAAAAGACCTTGCGCCGATGCAACCGGCTGGGGCGCCTTGCCGACGTTGTCCGTGGACGGCCCGCCGCCGCCCCCGCCGCACGCCGTGAGTACGCCGCTGCCGGCCGAGGCCAGCATCATCGAGAGAAAGGTTCTGCGCGACGTGACGGTCGCGAGACGACTAGTCGCCATGATCCGCGAGCACCTGTTGCAATTCATGAATCCCGGCCGGTTTGACGAGATGATGAGCGAACCCCGCTTCGTCCGACAGCCGGCGGTCCTCGTCCTGACCGTATCCGGTGTACGCGACAAAGATGGCGTCTTCGGCGCCCGACACGGCGCGAAGCTCGCGAGCCAGTTCGTAGCCGTTCATGCCGGGCAGCCCGATGTCCAGAATGAACACGTCGAATGGTTCATGGCGGGCGCGTCTGATGGCGCTTTGCGCCTCGTGCTCCACCACGACCGCGTTGCCGAGCACCTCCAGCACCATGCCGAGGGAGTCGGCCACATCGACGTTGTCGTCAACGACGAGAACGCGGCGCGACCTGGCTTCCAGGTGGACAGGTTTGCGCTCGTCGTCGATCACGCCGGCAGGTTCGCCTTCCACGCGTGGAAACCGGACGATGAACTCGCTGCCCTGGTCGGTCCCTTTGCTGGTTGCGCTGATCGTTCCCCGGTGCTGCTCGACCAGACTCTTCACCAGTGCGAGCCCGATGCCCAAGCCGTCCTCGGCGCGCACGGCGGTCCGTCCGCCTTGCTGGAACAGATCGAACGCCGTTTGCAGCAGGTCGGGCGTCATGCCGATGCCGTCGTCCTCGACACTCACGATCACTTCGGTCGGCGAAGCTTTCGTCGTCAGGATCAGCCGGCCGCCGTCCGCGGTGTACTTCGCCGCGTTGTTAAGCAGATTGCTCAGAAGCTGCACCAGGCGCTTGTGGTCGCCACAGACGCAGAGGACTTCCGCGGCCAGTTGCAGCGTCAGGCGATGCTTGTGTGCCTCGATCAACGGCCGGACCTGCTCCACCGACTCATACACGATCTGATGAATATCGAGGACGCGCTTGTCGAGCGATATCAGACCTCGCGTCACGCGCGAGACATCGAGCAGGCCGTCGATCAGGCTCTTCATATGACCGATTTGCCGCTGTATGACCTCGCCGACCTGCACGACGCGCGCATCCTCGGGGCGCAGCATCGACAGCATCTGCGCCCCGGCGACGATAGGCGCCAACGGATTGCGCAATTCGTGCGCGAGCATCGCGAGAAAGTCGTCCTTGCGTCGATGCGCCTCGCGCAGCTCGTGCTCGGCCAGAACCTTTTCGTGGATGTCCGTATTCGAGCCGATCCATTTGACGATCGCGGCGTCGCTGTCCCGGACCGCAACCGCGCGAGCGAGTGTCCACCGGTATGCTCCGGAATGGTGACGCACGCGAAACATCGTTTCGTAGGGATCGCCCGTCGTCACACTGCGGCTCCAGGCGGTGTTCACGCTCGCGAGGTCGTCTGGATGAACGAACTCTTCCCACGCTGTGCCGGCAGGTGACGAAGGACGCGCACCGGCGAAATCACGGAAATGCTGATTGTAGTAATCGACGGATCCGTCCGGTCGCGCGGTCCAGACGATTTGCGGCAACGCGTCGGTGATCAGCCGGAATTTTTCTTCGCCGAGCCGCCATGCGTCTGCTTCTTCGGTTGCTTTTTGCAGCGCCAGCGTGGTGGCATTCAGGGCCTCGCCGTGGCGAAACACCTGCGCTTCGCTCTTGCTCAGTTCTTCCTGAAGCAAGCGCGAGCGCTCGCGGAGGGCTTCGTTCGCCTCCAGACTGTGCACATACGCCGTCACGTTCTCGACGCGATGGACGATATAGAGCAAGCGGCCGTCGGCGGCGAGCACCGGAGCGTTTACGGGATTCCAGTATCGAAATTCGAAGCCGCCTTTCGCCCGATTGGGCACGTCATACCGCTGAATAGCCATGACATGGGGCTTTTTCGTGGCGACGACGGCCGCGAGCGAAGCGCGCAGGTTCGTCGTGGCGCTCGCCTCGGGCGCCGCCGGATTGTCGGGGAAAACGTCGAAGACGCCTTTCCCGACGATGTCTTCCCGGACCGTGAGCGTCTCCTGGAGATACGCGTCGCTTGCCGCGGCAATCGTGAAGGCGCAGTCGGGCCGCAAGATCAACAGCGGGCTGGGTATCGCTTCGAACAGAAGCCGGAAATCCTCGGCCGGCAACGGACGCTGACTGTCCATGACGTGAAGTCCAACGAGGGACGAACCTCCTCAGGATAGGAAGCTGGCACTAACGGACAGTGTATAAAGGCTCATCGCGTTAGCAAAGAGCCTTTTTCAAAGACTTTTATGCGATTGAGAAAGCGGCGGACGGGTGCCTGAATCCGTCGCGGCGCCATTGCGGGAGAGAACCCATGTCGATTCGATTCGCAAGCTCGCTGGTCTCGTTCGGGGCGCTCGCGCTCTTCGCCTGCGCGCAGCCGCACGAGCAGGTCGCGCCGGGCGAGGATTCGTCTGCGCTGATCGCGCGCCTCGGACCGCCGCGCGAAACCTACGACCTCCAGAATGGCGGCAAGCGCCTGATGTGGCCGACCCAGCCGATGGGTTCGACGACCACCGCAGCGGACGTCGATGCGTCGGGCAAGGTGGTCAGCGTTCGCCAGGTGCTGCAGGAAACGGAGTTCTATCGCGCCGAAGTCGGAAAATGGACGCGCAACGACGTGCTCGTCAACTTCGGCAAGCCCTTCGAGACGGCCTACTTCAAGCGCACGGACCGGCAGGTGTGGTCGTATCGGTACATGGAGAACAACATCGATCACCTGATCTACAACTTCTCGTTTGACAATCAGGGCGTCCTGCGAGAGACGCAGAAGTCGCCCGACCCGAGGTACGAACGCGACCGGCGCGGGCGGTTCTAGATCACGTTCGCTGTTTCATTCGGATTCGCCGCAACGCGAGCACCGCGAGTGGGTGAAGCATTGCGTCACGTCGGCTCGCATCCCCTCCGTGACCTTGGACCAAAGTCCAATACCTGCCGACGTGCGTCAGGCCTATTCTTGACCCGACGTGTTTTGTTACGAGATTCACCTGACAAGTTCAACGGCCGCTTTGCGGCTGTTGTCCGTTTGGCGTGATTTGCACGATGCGTGAGCGGCAATCTCCGATGCGCGAGGACCGAATCAGTTGCATTTCAATCATGACCGACGGCGCGCTGAACAAATCCCGCACGAGCGACAAGGGCTGGACCGCCGGCGTGGATGGCTCGGTGGCGGTGGCGAAGACGGGCGCCAACGGTGCACTCGACATCGCGACGACGAATTCGCCCATCGTCGGTTACGTGCTGACCAACACCGGCCTGATGGCGAATTTTAGCTTCGAAGGCCGGGAGAAACGTCATGCTGCTCACACCGACTAGCCGGCGGGTGCTGTCCAAGGAACTGCTCGATGTCCTGATTCGCGCGGGGCTCGTGGCGGTTCTCGCCATGTTCTGCTTCAGGATCTTCGCCCCGTTCCTCAACCTTATGGTCTGGGCGTTGATCCTCGCGATCACGCTGTATCCGCTTCAGGCCAGACTCCGGCGCAGGTTCGCCGACAAGGACGGACTGACCGCCACGCTCATCATCCTCATCGCGTTTGTCGTGATTCTCGTGCCGACATATCTGCTCGGCGTCGCGGTAGGCGAATCGATAGAGCATGCAAAAGACATGTTCAAAAGTGGCAGCTTCCACGTGCCGCCGCCGGCCGACTCGGTGGCGAGCTGGCCGCTCGTCGGCCAGAAGGTGCATGACTTCTGGCAGCAGGCATCGACGGACCTCACCGGTCTCGCGCAGAAGTTCGCGCCGCAGCTCAAGGAGGCCGCTCTCGCGCTGCTCGGAACCATTACCGGTCTCGGCGCGGGGCTGCTGCTGTTCTTCGCGGCTTTGATCGTCGCCGGGATTCTCATGGCGTATGGCGCGTTGGGCCACAAGAGCGCAGTGGAGATCGCCGCGCGCATCTTCGGCCCGGAAAACGGCTCGCAGATCGCCGGTCTTTGCACGGCCACCATTCGCGCAGTCGCTCAGGGCGTGGTCGGGATCGCGTTCATCCAGATGCTGCTCATCGGTGTCGCGTTCATCGTCATGGGTATTCCGGGCGCGGGTCTGCTCGCGCTCGCGGTGCTCTTGATCGGCATCATGCAGTTGCCCGCCACGCTCATCACCGTGCCCGTGATCGCCTTCGTGATCGTCACGGAAGGCGCGAATGTCATGACGATCATCTTCTCGGTCTATGTGTTCGTCGCGGGGCTCGCCGATAACGTGCTCAAGCCGATGATGCTCGGCCGCGGGGTCGCCGTCCCCATGCCCGTGGTGCTGATCGGCGCGCTCGGCGGCATGGTGACGGGCGGCGTGATCGGCCTGTTTATCGGACCCGTGATGCTGGCAGTCGGGTATCAACTGTTCTGGCGATGGGTGAGAGACCCGTACCAGCCGCCGCCCGTCGAGATCCAGGAACAGAAGCAGTCTTGAAGCTGCGGGGACGTTTCCGTGTCGCCTTTCATGCGCTCTTACGGGTTGGCGATGCTGCTCGGCGCATGTCTGAGCGGATGCATGCGAGTGGGTCCGGACTTTCAGCCGCCGCATGAGCGATTGCGCGAGCACTGGAGCAGCGAGTCGATCGCGCGGGTCACGCAACAGGCGGCGCAGCCCGACGTGCGGCAGTGGTGGCAAATTTTCAGCGACGCAAACCTCGAGCGCCTGATCGCGCAAGCCGATGCCAACAACGGCGATGTGAAGATCGCCGGCCTGCGTGTCATCGAGGCCCGCGCGCAACTCGGCATCGCGCTCGCGGGACGCTACCCGCAGGTGCAGCAGGCCAACGCCGATGTGCTCTACTCGGCGGGCAGGCGTTCGGATGGATTCAACACCCGCTCGGGCGGTTACTGGCAGTACGGCGCGGGCTTGAGCATCGGCTGGGAACTGGACTTCTGGGGGCGCTTTAGCCGCGCGATCGAATCGGCCGACGCCGCGTTCTTCGCCGCGCAAGCCAACCGCGATGCGGCGCTGGTGCTAATGCACGCGCAGGTCGCCGATACGTATTTCACGCTGCGCACGGCCGAGGCGCGCCTGCGCATTGCGCGCGAGAACGCCCGGTTGCAAAAGCGCAGCTTCGACATCGCCCAAAAACTTTTCAAGAGCGGCGAGACCGACGAACTCGATCTTCAGCAGGCAAAGACGCAGTACCTGGGGACACTGAGCAGCATTCCCGAGTTCGAAAGCCAGATCGTGCTCGCGCATCACGCGCTGGCCGCGCTGATCGGACGGCCGCCCGGCCCGCTGCCGGAACTCGACGTGCAGTCCGGAAAGGAGGGCGTCGTGCCGCTGGTGGACCATGTGGTGTTGCAGGACGTGCCGGCGGATCTGCTGTTGCGTCGCCCCGACGTTCTCGCCGCCGAGTACCAGATGGCCGCGCAATCGGCGCTCATCGGCGTGGCGAAAGCCGATCTCTATCCGTCCGTCTCGCTGCTCGGCTCGCTCGTCTGGAGCGCGAGTTCGCTGACTGGCTCACCAAACACGCTGGCCCTGGTTGCCGGCCCGAGCGTCACATGGAACATTTTCGATCACGGGCGAATCACCAACAACGTGCGCGTGCAGGACGCGCGCCTGCAGCAGTTGACCGTCGCCTACCAGAACACCGTGCGGGCAGCGGCGCGCGAGGCCGACGACGCCGCCACGGCGCTGATCGCCGCCTTGCAGCGAGACACCATCCTGAACGACGCGCAAGGGGCCGCGCGACGCTCGCTCACGCTCGCCAATACGATCTACCGCGAAGGGTACTCGGACTTCCAGCGCGTCCTCGATGCGCAGCGTGCGCTCTTCGCGCAACAGGACAGCTTCGTCGTCAACCGCAGCAACGCGGTGGGCGGCCTGATCGCGCTCTACAAGGCGCTCGGCGGCGGCTGGTATTCGGAACAGCCGCTCGTCGATGCCGCGACGCGCCGGCAGATGCAGCAACGCACCGACTGGGGCGACTTGTTGGACGCGCCGGATGCGTCCGCCACCGGCAGTCCGTCTAAAGAATCGTCCCCATGAGCGACAAGCCCGAGCCCGCCGCCACGCCGCCGAATCCGCCGGCGCCTTCCACCGAGCCGTCGGGCAAAGCGGTGAAGGTGGTGGTGTGCGTGATCGTCGTCAGCCTGATCTGGTATTTGCTCGCCGATCGCTTTACGCCTTACACGCAACAGGCGCGCGTTCAGGCGTATGTCGTGTCGGTCGCGGCGGAAGCGTCGGGGCGCGTGACCCGCGTCTTCGTGCACAACAATCAGGAAGTCAGCGCGGGCGACGTGCTTTTCGAGATCGACGGCGAGCCTTACCGGATCGCCGTCGATCGCGCGCGGGCCGACCTGGAGTCGACGCGCCGGCAGATCGGCGCGGGCACGGCCGGGATCGATGCGGCGCGCGCATCGTTGCGCGCGGCCATCGCGAATGAGATCAAGGCGCGTCAGGACAGCGAGCGCCTCGACAGGCTGTACCGCGACGACGAAGGCACCGTCTCCCTGCGACGCCTCGAAGTGGCGCGCGCGGCGCACGAGCAGGCCCAGAGCCAGGTCGTCGCGGCTCGCGCCGAAGTGGAGCGGGCACGCGAGCAGCAGGGCGGCGGCGAGTCGGAGAACGCGCAGTTGCGCGCCGCCGCCGCCGGGCTGGAAAAGGCCGAACTCGACCTTGCCAACACGCGCATCACGGCGCGCTCGGGTGGCGTCATCACGGATTTGCGCGCGGAGGTCGGCCAGTTCGCTGCGGCCGGCAACCCCGTCATGACGCTGATTGCCATCCGCGATGTGTGGGTCAGCGCGGACATGACCGAAAACAATCTGGCGCATCTGCAGCCCGGCACGGCCGTGTCGATTGCGCTCGACGCACTGCCGGGCGAAGTGTTCCAGGGGCGGATTCGCAGTATCGGATATGGCGTGAGCGTGGGGCAGCCTACGCCGCCCGGCAGCCTGCCGACCGTGCAGAACAGCCGCGACTGGCTGCGCCCCGCGCAACGCTTTCCTGTGATTGTCGAGTTCGATCAGGGTGAGCGGGCGCGTCTGCACAACGTTCGTGTCGGCGGGCAGGCCGAGGTGATGGCGTTTCCCGGTTCGGGCAATCCGCTCAATCCGCTCGGCCGCGTGTTCCTGCGCGTGATGAGCTGGTTTTCGTACCTCTACTGAGACGCCCATGCAACGCGAGCTTCGGCACCCTGATTATCGAACGTTGCGCATGGCCGTCGGGACCGCGCTGTGTCTCTCGATCAGCTTTGCACTCGACCTGCCGATTCCCGTGGTCGCGCCGGTCTTCGCCGTCTTTCTGCTCGCCACGCAGACGCGCCCGCTGTCGATCAAGACGGGCGTGGCCCTCGCGTTGGTCGTCGCGCTGACGACGGGCAGCGGCCTCTTGCTCGTCCCGTTGCTTCGGCACTACGCGTTCGCGGGCGTGATGCTCGTCGGCCTCTTGCTTTTCCTCGCGTTTCGCTATGGTCTGCGCGGCGGGAACAATCTGGTCTCGACGTTCCTCGCGGCCGGACTGACGATGATCTCCGCTGCCGGAACCGCCGACTTCCAGCTGGCCGCGACGGTCGTCGGCGCGCTGGTGCAGGGACTCGTGCTTGCCGTGCTGGTGTCGGGCGTCACTCACATGCTGTTTCCCGAGCCCGCGAGCGCGCGGGGGCCGCCCGCCGCCCGGGCCATGCCGGACGATCAGGCGGTGCGCATCGCGCTGCGCGCCGCGCTCGTGGTCATGCCGGCGTATTTGCTCGCGATGGCCGATCCGGCGAGCTACATGCCGATCATCATGAAGTCCGTCAGTCTCGGCAGACAAAGCTGCACCACGACCGCTCGCAGCGCGGCGCGCGATCTGATCGGTTCCACGCTGCTCGGAGGTCTGCTCGCGATTGCGTTCTGGTTTGCGCTCAGGCTCTTCGTGCATCTATGGATGTTCTTTTTGTGGATGCTGCTGTTCGGCCTGCTGGTGGGGCGCAAGCTCTATGGGATCGACCCGACGCGCTACTCGACGGGCTTCTGGCTGAACAGCCTGATCACGATGATCATCCTGCTCGGCCAGTCGGTGCAGGACAGCGCTGCGGGAAAGGACGTCTACACGGCGTTCGCGGTGCGCATGGGGCTCTTCGTGGCGGTCACGGTCTACGCGAGTCTGATGCTATTGATTTTCGAGCAGCGCAGCCGCGCGCGATGAGGGAGGTGCCGGCAATGGGCAATGCGACGCGCGACACGGTGGTTCACCTGCGGGCACGCGACATCCTGCGGGAATCGGGGAGAACGCTTTGGTATCTGCGAGCGATCCTGGCCGGGCTTCTCGTCCTGTTCGTGCTGCTGACGCTCGCCATGTATTACATGGGAGCGCCGGTCGAGACGGTAAAGCGAACACCTTCGCCGATGGCGGAAACCGTGTACTTCTGCGCGATCACGGCGCTGACCATCGGCTACGGCGACGTGGTCCCGACCTCGACCTTCGGGCGCATCGACGCGGTGTTGCTGGGCGTCGTCGGCATGGTGTTCACGGGATTGATCGTCGCCGCGGCCGTCAGGGGCGTGCAGGAGGCGGCGCGCCGGGCGAGCCACGAGAGTTAGTCTCGCGGCGCCGCCGGAAGAACGAGCCTGGCAGGCTGGCGGTCGCGCCGCAATGCGCCGGCGCGTGCCGAATACGCATCCGCGTGGAGCGAGACAGGAGAAATATCATGACTCGACGCTCGACATGCTTCGCCGCATTAACGACGGCTGCGTTGACCACTGCGCCAGGCGACTGGGCGTTCGCGGCCGACTCCGCCCCGGTCGATGCCGGCACGCAGTGGCAGTTCGCCGTGGGACCGTACCTCTGGTTGCCCAACGTGAGCGGGACGCTGCGCTTCACGCTGCCCGGCGGCGGCGCCGACGCGTCCAGCGGCCCATACAACTATCTGCAGAACCTGAGATTCGCGCTGATGCTGCAGGGGGAAGCGCGCAAGGGCGAGTGGAGCATCTTCGCCGACGGCATCTACCTCAACTTCGGCCGCCACGAGGCGTCCATCAATGCGACGAACGGTGTCCTCGGCACGCGCGAAACGCAGCGGGACGCACAGACGAGTTTCGCGGGCACGCTGATTCAGCTGGGCGCCAGCCGCACGCTCGTCTGGCGGGAATGGGGATACCTCGATGCGGTCGCGGGGATGCGCTATCTCGGCGTGAAGGGCACACTCGACGTCGGCGTCGCTGCGACCGTCGGCTCAGGACCCGGCGCCAGTTCGGACTTCCACGTGGGACAGATGCAGAACCTCTTCAATGGTTTTGCGGGCGTGCGCGGACGAGCAACCATCACGCGGGACGGCGCGTGGTACATCCCGTTCTATCTCGACGTGGGGGCGGGCAGCTCGAAGTTCACATGGCAGGCACTGACGGGGGTGGCCTACGCCACGAGGCGCGTCGACTTCGGCCTGCTCTATCGCTACCTCGCGTTCTACGGTTCGGGCGATCAACTCGTGCAAACGCTGCGCTTTAACGGCCCGAGCGTGAACGTGACTTTCAAGTTCTGATTTTCAAGTTCTGATGGCGCTTCGGCGCGAGACAACGGCCTGCGGTGTTGCACCCGGCGAAACGCACAAGGCTCGGTCACAACTGTCGCGGGGCGGCCGATGCGTTCCGCCGCAGCGCGCACGCCATGCGACCAACGCGCTTCGTCAGTAC
The DNA here is from genome assembly GCF_031451455.1 of Caballeronia sp. LZ024. Classification (NCBI taxonomy): domain Bacteria; kingdom Pseudomonadati; phylum Pseudomonadota; class Betaproteobacteria; order Burkholderiales; family Burkholderiaceae; genus Caballeronia; species Caballeronia sp. LZ024. The sequence goes on from NZ_JARUXL010000001.1 coordinate 584,454, forward strand.
TTGATGTCCCGCTTTTGCTGACGGCCTTCCTGCTTCGTGTCGCGCTTGTCCTGCCGGCACTGGGAGTTGCTCTTCTGGTTTGCGGCGCGGCAGTCGACCTTGCCGGTGCGCGCTTCGTGCTTGGCAGCCTGGTTTGCGTTCCTGCCTTGCTGGCGTTGTTGCGACTGAGTGGTGGCGAGTGCCGCGTCCGATAGCGCCAGAAGTCCAGCGGCGGCAAGCATGGCGCCCGTCGTGCTCCAGAATCCGAATCTTGATTCGACCATTTTCACGCTCCTCCGTGTCCGGTTGAAGAGGCGGTCCGCGTTCGCTTGCTCGTCGCGAGCCTTCCATTGCCGACGATCCATGATGGCACGAACGCACGCCGCCGGGAGCGAATTCGCACGCGGCGTCTTTGAAACGTCTGGCTTCGTGCAGACTCGTGTTCTACTCTCTCAGTTCCGGCGGACAGAAAAGCGAGCGGCTTGATCGTCGCACGATTCCGATAGCACAATAGGTCGAACGCCGTCGACGAGACGGACCGTCCAACTGAAGGAGACGCACATGCGAGCTGTCGACATCATGACGACGTCGGTCATCACCGCCGATCCGGAAATGACCGTGCGCATCGCGGCGGGAACGATGGTGTTCGCCGGCATCAGCGGCATGCCGGTGATCGATCCGGACGGCAAACTCGTCGGCATGGTCACGGAAGGCGACCTGATGCGCCGGGAGGAAATCGGAACCGGCAAACGTCAGTCGTGGTGGCTGGAATCGCTGGCGTCGACCACCGATCTCGCGAACATGTATGTCAAGGAGAACGCGACCAAGGTCAAGGATGTGATGAGCACCGACATCGTCACCATCGCCGAAGCGTGTCCTATCGCCGAGGTCGCCGAGTTGCTCGACGCGCGGCGCATCAAGCGCGTGCCCGTCGTCCGCGATGGGAAGCTGGTGGGTGTCGTCAGCCGTGCCAACCTGATCCGCGCGCTCGTGACGGTGGTCCCGAAGCAGCCGGCCGTGGCCGAAGGCGACGACGCCGGTCTGCGAGACGCCATTCTCGTTGCGATGACGGGTCATCGCTGGGCGCTTCCGCGGGAGCGCGTGATCGTGAAGGACGCCATCGCGCATCTCTTTGCCATTGCGTGCAGCGACGAAGAACGGCGCGCCATTCGCGTTGCCGCCGAGACCGTGCCGGGCGTGAAGGAGGTCGTGATGCACACCGAGCCTCCGACGGCGCCCGAGGCGAAGTAAGCAGCAGCGCAGACCCGAGACGCCGCCAACTCCGCCATGCGCGTAACAAAAAGCGCTTCGGGCGGTTGCCCGCCCGAAGCGCCGAACCAGCGGCATCGCGAGCCGCGCGCTACACCGCCTGCAGCCCGACGCCACGCAGGAACGTGAGCGACGGCGCGAAGAAGTACTCGCCGCCCTTCATCGTGACGAACGCATCGAAGCCGATTGTCTGCGGCTGCGCGCCCGGCGTGTGACCGTCGAGCCAGGTGTGCTCGTGACTGGGCGCATCGGCGGTCTGGCCGATGATCGGATCGATCCCGGTCGACGGCCGCATCTGCGACGGCACGATGTTCGCCACGAACGCCTTGTTGTTCGCCCACGACTTCTGCGTGAACTCGAACTGATTTTCGATGTTCGCCATGTACGCCATGAAAAGCAGCCCGACGTCCTTTTCCGGCTCGTGCCCGGCATCGGCGAATTCGCTCAGGTCGGCGCTGTGCGGACGCAGCGCGCCGTAGGTGATGCCGCGCCGCGCCATGATCGGCCGGCGCCCCGGTTCCAGATCGATCGCGCCGGTGATGCGCTCGATGTCGCCGCGCGGATTCACCTTGCGGATATGCGCGTGGAACGGACACTTCGCGGCATTCGGATCGCCGGCATAGTCGAAGTTGTTAGGCGGCGCGAGACCGGCTTCGTGATCCGAGAGCACGAGCGGCGTGCCGTCCTCGAAACGCCCGACGACCATCGCGCCCGCGCGGTCGAGCTGCACCTTCTGCGCGTCGGTGAGATCACCTTCTTCGGCGGTGATGCCGAAGAGCTTGCGCCCGAGCGCATCCTCGGCCGCGTTGAAGCCGCGCACGTTCTGCTCCAGCTTGCGGAACACGAAGTAGCTGCCCGCCGACATCGGCCCGCTGCCGTTCGGATCGTTGACCAGAAACTGCGACGGCTTGAAGCGGAAGTCCCAGCCGCCCGTCGAGAGCGCTTCCTCGTCGATGTCTTCCTGCAGGAAAAGCGGCTGGCTGCGGCCGTCGACATACCCGAAATGCTCGACGCCTTCCGCGACGCCCGCCCGGAAATGGCGCGTCTGCTGCAGGCCGCGCTCGACGGCGAGGACGGTCACGCCCGTCAGCGTGAGCCATGCCTTGACGGCGTCGGCGTCGGCCGCGACGGCTTGCGGGTCGGCGTCGGCGATCAGGAACATCGCGTCGGGCTTCGTGTCCGCCCAGCCTTCGTGGTCCCACTTGCAGCGATCCGGATCGCCCAGATCCGCGGCGCGATCGGCCATGCCCGCGCGAAACGCCTCGCCCGGCGGAATCTCGACGTTCGGCCCGAGCGCCTGATAGCCGCTCGCGCTGAGAAAGAGGGTTCGCAGCGTGCCGCCGTCGAGAAAGGGCGGCAGGCGCTTGTTGGCGCGCAGTTGCTCGTAGGCGCTCGTGCAGGCCTGCCCCAGCGCGCGGACGATGCCCGCGGTCTGGTCCGGGTCGAGGCCCTGGAAGCTCATGAACACGTGCGCGCTGTGATGGCGCCCGTGGCCCTTGAGGATGTTCGCTTGCAGATCGTCGAGGAAGGCGCGCGTATCGGCGTCGACGGCGGCTTGCGTCCAGCGCACGGGGGTATCGAGGAGGGTGGTGAGTGAAGGCATGTTTTGCGGCTCCGGATGAAACGGGTTGGGACAAGCCCGGCCACGATCCGACTCAAGCATCGGGCGACTTTGTCTCGGACGCGTCGCTCGCGCGTCGCGTTAAGCGGAACGCGAGCGGATCAAAGGGGGATCAAAGGTCAATCGAGCCCGGCAACCGACGCGCAAGGCGGCCGAAAGCTAAACCCAAGCGTAGTGCGCTTCCGGTTCGCAGCGTTATGACGATCTGACGAATCGCTAGGACGATCTTGCGGGTGAGAGCGGAAGGGAGTGAGAACGTCGTCGGCGGCGCATCGGGCCGCCGACGACGATGGCGCGAAATGCCGCGCTTCAGACGCGCCGGATGGCGGCGTCCCAGTTGATGTCGACGCACAGCACCTGCAGGCCGTGCGGCGTCTGTGCCGCGATCGACGCCGTGACGCACAGGTGCGCCTCGTTGATCGACAGATACGGCGCCGTCAGATGCACGCGGCCGGGCGCGCGCAGCGCCTCGATGAAATACGGACGGCGCTCCCAGCTCGCGCCCTCGGAGTGCAGGAGCGGACTGAAGCGCTTCGCCCGCTGCGACGTGCGCACGACCGGCACCACGTTGTCGCCGATCTGGCGGCCCGCGTGATCCAGCAGGAAGCAGCGCGCGGTGTCGAGTAATTGCAGCAGGTCGCGGGTGGCCGCCGCGAGCGAATCGCCGCCGACGAGCCGCGCGGCCGCGCCTTCGAGCCCGCTGACGTACGGTTCGAGCCGCGCCGCCTGCGCGCGCTCGCGCGCCGCGGCGCGTTCGCGTGACGCGGCCGACAGCGTATCCATCAGATGGGCGGCGGCCTGCGGTTTGACGGCATCGACGTTCGGTCCGGCGAAATAGGCGCCCTGCACGAAGTCGACATTCGATTCCAGCGCGATCAGCGCGTCGCGTTCGGTGGCGAGGCCGCCCATCAGCACCAGTTGCCCAGATTCGTGCAGCAGCGACACGAGCCCCGGCAACACGCGCTCGATGTGCTTGTGCTCGCTCGCCTGCTGGAGGATGCAGCGGTCGAGCGACACGATATCCGGCCGCAGCTGCCACACGCGGTCGATGTTGGAATGCTTGACGCCGAAGCCGTCGAGCGAGATCAGGAAACCCGACTTGCGCAGCGAATCGATGATCTCCGTGAAGCGCGTCGTCTCGCCGCCCGCCTGCTCGGGCACTTCCAGCACGACGCGTTGCGGCGGCAGGCCGAGTTCCTTCAGCGCGGCGAGCAGCGCGTCGCCGTAGCTCATGTCCATCAGCGCGGCGGGGTGCAGGCTCAGGAAGAGCCATTCGTCGTGGCTGTCGAAGGCGAAGAAGTTGCCCAGATGCAGCGATTCCGCGAGCCGTCCGAGTTCCAGCAGGTCGCCGCGCCGGGCGGCCTGGGTGAAGACTTCGTGGGACGGCACATGCCGCTCGGCATCGTCGCGCGCGCGCAACGACGCGTGATAGCCGACCGCGCGCCGGTGCGACACGGAAAACACCGGCTGGAACACGCTGAACACGGTGTATTCGCCGTACAGGACGGTGCGCCGCGAGCCATCGTCGCCGGCGACGGGGCGCGGCGGCTGGAAGCGGGGAGGGTCGAGATCAACCATGCTCATGGTGTTGGGGCTGTCGGGTGCGCTGACGAATTGACGTAACGATCGAGTTTACAGGATAGGCGCCTGTCCGTCCGAGCAAGAACCATGCGCGTTTGGCGTTTATTCGCGTTCGTCGGGCGGATTTGTGTGTTCATTGGGCCGCCCGCGCGATGCGCGCCGGCGCGCTGTCTCGACCGAGGCGCGGCCGTGACGCGAGGCGGTGCCGCGCGCACTGTTCGTGTGCGTCGCGCACGACCGGACGGCGGAATTCGCAGGCATGCCTAGTTCGATTCGGACGGATCGGGTTTGCGCTTTGCCGCGGCGCGGATCTCCGGCGCGAGTTGCGCGAAGATCCACGCGGTCGCCGCCGTGATGACGCCGACACACAGGAAAGTCGCGTGGAAGGCGGGCAGCGAATTGCTCTCGGTGACGCGCGGCAGGATGCCGGTGAACGTTGCGAGGATCGCGCCGGCGACGGTCACGCCGAGGCTCATCGAGAGCATCTGCACGAGCGAGAACAGACTGTTGCCGCTCGACGCGCCGCCCGTGCCGAGGTCCTTCAGCGTGAGCGTGTTCATCGCGGTGAACTGCATCGAATTGACGCCGCCGAAGATCGCCAGTTGCACGAGCCGCAGCCACAGCGGCTGATCGACGCTCACGAGCGAGAAGCTCGCCATCATCAGCCCGACGAGCACCGTGTTCACGACGAGCACGCGCCGGTAGCCGTGACGCTCGATGAGGCGCGTGACGAGCCGCTTGCACAGCATGCCCGCGGCCGCGACGGGCAGCATCATCATGCCCGCCTGAAACGCGCTATAGCCGAGGCTCACCTGCAGCAGCAGCGGAATCAGATACGGCATCGCCCCGCTGCCGATCCGCGCGAACAGGTTGCCGAGCAGGCCGACGCTGAACGTGTGGATTTTGAAGAGATCGAGCGAGAAGATCGGCTGGGCGGCGCGCGTCGCGTGCAGACCGTAGGCAACGAAGCAGCCGAAGCTCAGGATCAGCAGGACGAGCACGATCGCGTGCGCGAGGCCGAGGTCGGCGAGGCCGTCGAGGGAGATCGTCAGCGCGACCATGCCGACGGCGAGCAGCAGATAGCCCGCGAGATCGAAGGGCGGCGTCGCCGGGTTGCGGCTGTCGGGCATGTAGAGATGTGTCGCGATGCAGCCGGCGATGCCCACCGGCACGTTGATCAGAAAGATCCAGTGCCAGGAGGCGATCTGCACGAGCCAGCCGCCGAGCGTCGGGCCGATCAGCGGGCCGATCAGCCCCGGAATCGCGACGAACGCGAGCGCGGACAGATAGCGCTCGGCCGGAAACACCCGCAGCACCGCGAGCCGCCCGACCGGCAAGAGCATCGCGCCGCCCACGCCCTGCACGACGCGGTAGATCACGAGCTGCATGAGGGACTGCGCGTTCGCGCACAGCAGCGAGCCGATCGCGAACACGAGGATCGCGCTGAAGAACACGCGCCGCGTGCCGAGCTTGTCGGCGAGCCAGCCGGAGAACGGAATCATCATCGCCATCGTGAGCGAGTACGCGATCACGACGCCCTGCATGCGCAGCGGCGCTTCGCCGAGGCTTCTCGCCATCGCGGGCAGCGCGGTGTTGACGATCGTCGAGTCGAGCGTCTGCATGAAGAAACCCGTCGCGACGAGCCACAGCATGATCGTGAGCGACCGGTCGGAGGGCGTGGCGGGAGCGGGCGAGGTCGGGGTGTCGGGCATGAGGGCGGGCGCGGCGCGGCCTTTGAAGGGCGAAGGCCCATGATTTTACGGTTGATCCGCGCTTCGTGCCGCCCGTAGACTGGCGGTTCCGGCAACCCGTCAGGGGCATTTCGATGACTCCGCTCGAACAGGTCTGGCACGCGGCGCGGTGCGATCCCGCCGCGCTGTCGCGCGTCACGGTGACGGGCGGCGATCCGCAATTGCCTTCGGTATATCGCGTGGCGCGGCTTGCGACGGCCGTGATCGCCGCCGAGGCGCTCGCCGCCGCCGAGTGCTTTCGCGCGCGCACGGGCCGCGAGCAGCCCGTCGAAGTCGACGCACGGCGCGCGTGCGTCGCGTTTCGCAGCGAGCGCTATCTGCGGGTCGACGACGGCCCCGCGCCCGAACTGCGCGATCCGCTGACGGGCTTCTTCGAGACAGGCGACCGCCGCTGGATCCAGCTTCACGCGAATTTTGCGCACCATCGCGCGGGCATCGTGAGACTGCTGGGTTGCGCCGACGATCCCGCGTCGGTCGCGGCGGCGATCCGAAACCGCGACGGCGCCGCGCTCGATCAGGCGCTGGGCGACGCGGGACTCTGCGCCGCGCTGATCCGCTCGCCCGACGAATGGGCCGCGCTGCCGCAGGCAGAGGCGCTGGCGAAACTGCCGCTCCTCGAAATCGAGCGCATCGGCGACGCGCCCGCCATGCCGATCGGCGATCCGGCGGGCGCCGCGCCGCTCTCGGGCGTGCGCGTGCTGGACCTGTCACGGATCATCGCGGGGCCGGTCGGCGGGCGCACGCTCGCGCAGCACGGCGCCGACGTGCTCTTGATCAACGGTCCGCATCTGCCGAACATCGCGCCGCTCGTGATCGACAACGGGCGCGGCAAGCGCTCGGCGACGCTCGATCTGCGCGAGTCGCACGGCCGCGATTCGCTGCGCGCGCTCCTCGGCCAGGCCGACGTTTTCCTGCAATCGTACCGGCCCGACGCGCTCGCGACGCGCGGCTTCGGCCCCGGCGATGCGGCGCGGATCAGGCCCGGCATCGTCTACGTGACGGTGTCGGCGTATGGGCACGAAGGACCGTGGTCGACCCGGCGCGGCTTCGACAGTCTCGTGCAGTCGGCGAGCGGCATCGCGTGGACCGAGGCGCGCGCGGCCGGCCAGGCGAAGCCGCGCCATCTGCCGTGCCAGGCGCTCGATCACGCGACGGGCTATCTCGCGGCGTTCGGCGCGATGGTCGCGCTGCAACGCCGCGCGAGGGACGGGGGAAGCTGGCTCGTGCGGGTGTCGCTCGCGCAGACCGGCCGCTGGCTGCAAGCGATGGGCACGCTCGACGACGGCCAGCGCACCCATGATCCAACTTTCGACGAGGTGCAGGACGCGCTGCTGACGATGGCCTCGCCTTTCGGCAAGCTCACCTGCACGCAGCCGGCCGAACGCATGCCCGCGACGCCGCCGCGCTGGGCGCGCCCGTCGGTGCCGATCGGCACCGACGAACCGCGCTGGTGAACGCGCGGTCTATTTGCGCAACTCCGCGACGAAATCGTAGTAGTCGTTGCGGCAGTAGGTATCGGTGAGTTCGATCGCGCGCTGGTCCGCCGTATAGCCCACGCGCGTGATGAGCAAAAGCGCGTCATGCGGCGCGATGCCCATCTGCTGCGCGATCTCGTCGCTCGCGTTGACCGCGCGAAAATGCTGCAGCGCGCGCACGATCGACAGGCCGCGCTGGTCGAGGAAGCTGTAGAGCGAATCGCCGACCGCGAGCGGATCGGGAATCAGCGAGGCGGGAAACGTCGAGTTCTCGACGGCCATCACGATGCCGTCAGCGAGACGCAGCCGCCGCAACCGCGCCACCGCCGCCGCGGGCGAGAGGCCGAGCTGGATCACTTCGTCGCGGTTGGCGGGCTCGATCACGCGCGAGAGCCACTTCGAACTCGGCGTGAAGCCGCGCCGGCGCAGCATCTCGCTGAAACTGGACAGGCGCGAAAGCGGGTCTTCGTAGCGCGGCGTGATGAAGCTGCCCGCGCCTTGCGTGCGGCGGATGAGCCCCTGCTCGACGAGCAGCGCGATGGCCTTTCTCGACGTGATCCGCGACACCCCGAGCGCCTCCGACAACACGCGCTCCGATGGCAGCGCTTCGCCGGCGTTCCAGCGATTGTCGTGGATCGCATTGGCGAGCTTGCGCGCGAGCTGCAGATAAAGCGGGGTGTCGCTGTCCGGGTCCGGGCGCAAGTCGCGCCAGCGGTCTTCCGATGTCGAGTTCATAAAGCGGACGCAAGGGAGGCCAAGCGGCGATTCTAAGACAAACGGCTGGCGCGGCGGGCTTTAACCGCAATCGAAGCGCAATGTCGCGGGTCGCAGCGACGCTTTCCACGGCGTCCAGCCCGGCACGACGCATGCTCGTTCGTGCCATGATGCGCACATCGAATTTCGGGGCAGCGCCATGAAGGCAGCACAATGACATCGAAGACAGCGGCGCACGCCGCCCGCTTCGTCACCGGCTCGACGCTGCGTCATGTGATCGTCATGGCCGGCACGGGCGCGATCGGTCTGATGGCCGTCTTCGCCGTCGATCTCGCGAACCTGTTCTACGTTTCGATGCTCGGCGATACGTCCGTTGCGGCGGCGGTCGGCTTCGCGGGCACGATCAATTTCTTTCACGTCGCGATCTCGATCGGCATGACGATCGGCGTGAGCGCGACGGTCGCGCGTCTGCTCGGCGCGGGCCAGAGCGCGAAGGCGCGGCAGGTCGCGACCGCGAGCCTCGCGTGCATGGTGCTCGTGACCGTCGTGCTGAGCGCGGCGACACTGCTGCTGCTCGAACCGATCCTCGACGTCCTCGGCGCCACCGGCGAGACGCGCGAGCTCACGCGCCAGTTCCTCTACATCACCGCGCCGAGCTTGCCGCTGCTCGCGATCGGCATGTGCACGTCCGCGCTGATGCGTTCCACCGGCGATGCGCGCCGCGCGATGACGGTCACGCTGACCGCCGCGATCGTCACGGCGATCCTCGATCCGATCCTGATCTTCGGCCTGCATCTCGGCTTGACCGGCGCGGCCATTTCGAACGTGATCGCGCGCGTCGCGCTCGCGTGGGTCGGGCTGTACGGCGTCGCGCGGGCGAACCGGCTGATCGGCCGCCTTCAGGCGCGGCGCGCCTGGGACGACGTCCGGCCCGTGCTGAAGATCGCACTGCCGGCCGTGCTGACCAATCTCGCGACGCCCGTCGCGAGCGCCTACGTCACGCATGCGATGGCGCGCTTCGGGCCGGCTGCGATCGCGGGGCAGGCGACCATCGACCGCATCACGCCCGTCGCCTTCGCGCTGATTTATGCGCTGACCGGCGCGGTCGGGCCGATCGTCGCGCAGAACCTGGGCGCGGGACGCGCGGACCGCATCCGCGAGACTATTCTCAATAGTCTCGGTTTCGTGCTGGCGACGGTCGCGCTCGCCTGGCTCGTGCTGGCATTCGCGCAGAACGGGCTGATCCGCGCATTCTCGGCGCAAGGCGTGACAGCCGAGATTATCGCAACGTTCTGCTCGTGGCTCGTCGCGAGCTACGCGTTCGTCGGATGCCTTTTCGTCGCCAACGCGACGTTCAACAATCTCGACCGCCCGCTCTTCTCGACGATCTTCAACTGGGGAAGGACGACGCTCGGCACGGTGCCGTTCGTCGCGGCGGGCATCAGGCACGGTCCGATCGGCGTGCTCGTCGGGCAGGCGGTGGGCAGCGCGATCTTCGGACTGATCGCGATGGTGGTGGCGTGGATAGTCGTCAGGCGGCTGCCGATGGGCGACTGCGCGCGCCTCGCGCGCCGGCACGAAGAAGAGCCGGCGGCCGCGTCGGTCAGCGTGCCGGGCGCGGCGGCCGGCAATACGGTCGCGCCCGAGGTTCAGTGAAGCGTCACATGCACGCGTGATGCGAATGCACGGACCCGAGCACCGCGACTTCGGCCGGCGTGCGCTTGAGGTCGTCGTCCTTGACCTGCTTGGCGTCGGCGAGGAAGTCGTCGACGATCGCCGATACCTTCACGTCGTTCAGGCAGAGCGAGACGCGCTGGGTTTCGTTGGCGGGCAGCGACGCGCGCTGACCGAGAAACAGCACGCCGTACTGGTAGCCGCGCACGATGCCGCGCACCGCGCCGACGCACTGGCCTTGCGCCGTGTTGTCGCTTTTCTGCGCGCACTGCTGGGCGAGCGAATAGGCGGTGAAGCTCGGATCGACGGAGGCGGACGCGTTCTGCTGCGCGTTCGCGGACGCGGCGACGCCGAGCGTGGCGCAAGCGGCGCTGATGACGAGAGCAATCGGGATGTGTCGCTTCATTTTTATCCTCATATCGAACGGTGTTCGAATGAGAGGCGTGGCGCCGGCATAGGTTCCGTCAAGTTGCGTTCCGTCAAGTTGTGTTCCGTCAAGCTGCTTCCGTCAAGCTGCCCCGGCCCTGGCGCCTGTTTGCAGCGCGCGCAGTTCCTCGACCGGGATATGACAGCGAATGCGGTGGCCGTCGCCCGCGTCGGCGTCGGGCGGCGCCTGTTCCTCGCAGATCGCGCCGAGCTTGCGCGGACAGCGCGTATGGAAGACGCAGCCCGAAGGCGGATTCGCCGCGCTCGGCAATTCGCCTGAGAGGCGAATGCGCGTTTCCTGAGCGCCATCGCAAAGCGTCGGCACGGACGACAGCAGCGCCTCCGTATAAGGATGCTGCGGCCCGCCGAAGACGTCCGCCGCGCGCCCGATTTCCATGATCCTGCCGAGATACAGCACCGCGATCCGGTCCGACAGATAACGCACGACGTTGAGATCGTGCGAGATGAACACATAGCTCACGCCGCGCTCGCGCTGCAAATCGGCGAGCAGGTTGAGGATCGCGGCCTGCACGGAGACGTCGAGCGCGGAGGTCGGCTCGTCGCAGACGACCACGCGCGGATCGCCCGCGAACGCGCGCGCGATCGCGACGCGCTGCTTCAGTCCCCCCGAAAGCTGCCGCGTGCGCGAACCGAGATAGCGCTCGGGCAGCCGCACCGATTCGGCGAGCGACTGGAGCCGCGCTTCCTTCGCCGCGCCGCGCAGCGACGCGAGCTTCGCGAGCGAACGCGCGATCAGCCGACGCACCGAATGCGCGCGATTCAACGCCGAATCCGGATTCTGGAACACGATCTGCAGCGACTTCACCTGCGCGTCGTTGCGGCGCGTGACGCGTGCGGGGAGGGCTGCGCCATCGAGTTCTAGCGTCGCGCCTTCGTCGGGGGAGATGAGGCCGAGCAGCAGTTTCGCGAGCGTCGTCTTGCCGCTGCCTGATTCGCCGACGAGGCCGAGCGTCTCGCCTTCCGCGAGATCGAGCGAGACGTCGTGCACCGCGCGCACCGCTTCGTTGCCGACCCGAAACGTCTTCGACACGTTGCGCGCGCGCAGCGCGACGCCCGTGCGCTTGGGCGCGGCGGTTCCGCTCACGGCGTCGGGCGTCGCGCGCGGCAGCTCGATCGCGCGTTCGTGATAGTGGCAGCGCGCCATCTGGTCGCCGTTCGCAGATGTCACGCGATAAGGCGGCGGCGCGTCGCGCAGGCATCGTTCGTCGGCGAGCTTGCAGCGGTCCGCGTAGATGCAGCCTTGCGTCACCGTGCCCGGCAGCGGCAGCGAGCCGGGAATCGTGTCGAGCCGGCCGGCGTCCTTGCTGCGTCCGATGGCCGGCAGGCAGCGCAGCAAGCCGACCGTGTACGGATGACGCGGCCGCGCGAACACGTCGCGCGTCACGCCTTCCTCGACGAGCTTGCCCGCGTACAGCACGCCGACGCGGTCGCACATGCGCCCGATCACCGCGAGGTTGTGGCTGATGAAGAGCACCGCCGTGCCGAGTTCCGCGCGCAGTTGCGCGATCAGATCGAGCACTTCGGCCTCGACGGTGGCGTCGAGCCCGGTTGTCGGTTCGTCGAGGATCAGCAGTTCGGGATTGCACGCGAGCGCCATCGCGATCACGACCCGCTGCTGCATGCCGCCCGACAATTGATGCGGATAGCTTTCCATCACGCGCTCGGGCGACGCGATGCGCACGCGCCTGAGCATCTCGACGGTGCGCGCGAGCGCGTCGGCGGCCGTTGCGCCCGACGCCTCGAACGCCTCCGACACCTGCCGCGCGATGGTCAGCGACGGATTGAGCGCGCGGCCCGGGTCCTGGTAGACCATCGACACCGCGTTGGCCCGCATGTGGCGCAGCGCGTCGGCGTTAAGCGACGCGACGTCCTGTCCGCCGATCGAAATCCTGCCCGCCTTCACGCGCCCGTTGCGCGGCAGATAGCGCAGCACCGCGAGCGCGGCCGTCGACTTGCCGCAGCCCGATTCGCCGACGAGGCCATACGCCTCGCCGCGCTTCACGCGCAAGGTTACGTCCTGCAACACGTCGCGCTCGCGTCCCCGCATGCGATAGGCGACCGTCAGGCCGACGATGGTGAGCGCGTCGGCGCGGTCGCGCTTGCCGACATCGAAGGCGGGGAACGCGGCGCTCGGAGGTCCATTCATCGGTCGAGCACGCCTTCGACGGCGTCCGCCACGAGATTCACGCCGACCACGAGCGAGGCGATCGCGGCGGCATCGAAGACGACGGTCCACCACGCGCCGCCCGCCATCAGCGTGTAGCTTTCGGAGAGCGCGAGGCCCCAGTCCGCGGACGGCGGCTGAATGCCGAAGCCGAGAAACGAGAGCGTCGCGACGGCGAAGATCGCGTAGCCGAGCCGCACCGTCGCCTCGACGATGATCGGTTGCAGCACGTTCGGCAGGATCTCGGCGAACATGATGTAGAACGCGTTTTCGCCGCGCAGTTGCGCCGCGAGCACGTAGTCGAGATTGCGCTCGGCGAACACCGCCGAGCGCACCGTGCGCGCGGTGATCGGCGCGAAGGTGAGGCCGATCACGACGATCACCGTCGCGTTGCTCGCGCCGACCGCCGCGAGCGCGAGCAGCGCGACGATCACGAGCGGCAGCGCGAGCAGCGCGTCGATCACGCGGCCGATCACGTTGTCGACCCAGCCGTCGAAATAGCCGACGACAAGACCGATGGCCGTGCCCGCGAGCGTGCCGAGCAGCGTGGCGAGCGGCGCGATCGTGAGGATGTCGCGCGCGCCGACGATCACGCGCGCGAACACGTCGCGGCCGAGCTGATCGGTGCCGAACCAGTGCGCGGCGTCGGGCGGCGTGAGCGAATTGAGCGGATCGGAGGCGTAGGGGTCCTGCGGCACGAGCGCGTGTCCGACGAGCGCGCACGCCACCCAGAACAACAGGATCAGCGCGCCGACCAGGAAGGCCGGCGAGCGCAGAAGCGCCGCCGAGCGTTCGAAGCGCGGCGTCTTGACCGTGGGCGAGGGCAGGGTGCTCATCGCGATTCCTTCACGCGCAGCCGCGGATTGAGCACGACATAGAGCGCATCGGCGATCAGGTTCGCCGCCGTGTAGATCACCCCGACGGTCAGCACGCCGGCTTCGAGCATCGGAAAGTCCTTCGCCTTCGCGGCGTTGTAGATCAGCGAGCCGATGCCCTGATAGTGAAAGAGCGTTTCCACGACGACCAGCCCGCCGATCATGTAGCCGAGCTGCGTCGCGGCGACCGTGACGGTCGGCAGGAGCGCGTTGCGCAGCACATGCCGCCAGATCACCGTGCGGCGCGGCAGGCCCTTGAGGATCGCGGTGCGCGTGTAGTCGGCGTCGAGCGCTTCGACCGTACCCGCGCGCGCCATCCGCGCGATGTAGCCGAAGAACACCAGCACGAGCGGCAGCACCGGCAGGATCAGATGCTTCAACTGCACGAGCACGTTGGCGTCGGGCGGGAAGGTCGCTTCGATCGGCAGCCACTGGAGCCACACGCCGAACACGAGGATCAACACGATCGACGAGACGAATTCCGGCACGACCGTCGCCGAGAGGCCGGTGATGCTGATCGCGCGGTCGATGAAGCGGCCCGCGTGCAGCGCCGCGACCACGCCGCCTGCGATGCCGAGCGGCACCACGACGACGAACGCCAGCGCGCCGAGCTTCGCGGAATTGGCGAGCGCGTCGAGCACGAACGGCGCGACGGCCGAGCGGAACGCGTAGGACTGGCCCATGTCGCCGGCGAGGAAATGGCCGATCCACGCCGTGTATTGCGTGAGAAGCGGCCGGTCGACGCCCAGTTGGTGATTGAGCGCCGCGACGGCGCGCGCGTCGGCGAGCGGGCCGAGGATCGCGCGGCCGACGTCGCCGGGCAGCATCTGGCCGCCGGCGAACACGATCACCGAAAGGAGCCACAGCGTGATCAGCGCCAGCACGAGCCGCGTGCCGACGAAACCCGCGATGCGCCACGCACTGCCGCCGCGCCGCGTGGGCGTGAGCGCTTCTGTCGTCGCCGTGTTCATGGTCGCGGAGCCCTCCAGTTGCGCGCCGCGCGAGAAGCGCGGCCGAGAGACGAATCAGCCACCGGATCAGCCGCCGATGGTCGCGCGATCGAGATAAAGCTGAGAATTCGCATTGAAGCGCACGCCCGCGACGTTCGCCCGCGTCACGACCAGATAGTCGTAGAAATACGGAATCACGACCGGCGTTTCGTCGAGCAAGAGGTTCTGGATCTGCGCGGAAAACTTCTTCTGCGAGGCGACATCGAGCGCCGCGACGAACTGGGCGACCAGTTTGTCGTATTGCGGATTCTTGAAGTGCGCGGCATTCCACGTGCCGCCGCTTTCGAGCGGCGCGTTGAGGAACACGTTCGGCACGCCGCGATGGCCGTAGTCGGTGATGCCAAGCGGCGAATCGAGCCAGTCCGACTTGCCGAACGTGCCCGCGCCGTAATACAGCTCCTGGCTTTCCACCTTCAGCGAGATTTTCACGCCGATCGCCTTGGCCGCGTTCTGGATCACCACGGCGAGATCGGGAATCTCCATGTACTTCTCGGTGGTGAGCGTGATCTCGAAACCGTTCGGCACGCCGGCCTGCGCGAGCAGTTGCTTCGCCTTCGTGACGTCGATCTTGCGCTGCGGCACCGACGTATCGCTCGACGGGAACATCGGCGCGAACGGGCTGTCGTTGCCGAGCGCGGCGCGGCCGCGAAACAGGCCCTTGACCATGATCTCGCGGTCGATCGCGAGCGCGAGCGCCTGACGCACGCGCTTGTCCTTGAACGGTCCCATGTCGTTGCGCATGTGCATCTGCCGATGCGCGCTCGATTTCACGCCGAGCACCTTGAACTCGCGATTGTTCAGCACGGACAGGCCGCCCTGGACGGTGAAGTCGCCCATCACGTCGGCCTGGCGGCCTTGCAGCGCGAGCAGTTGCGCCTGCTGGTCGGCGTAGAACGCGAAGCTCACGCGATCGGGCAGCGCCTTTTCGCCCCAATAGTCCGGATTGCGCACGAACGACGCGCCCACTTTCGGCGTGTACTTCTCGAACTTGAGCGGCCCCGTGCCGATGAACGATTTCTCGTAGCTGCCCGAAAAGTTCGCGGGCAGGATCACCGCGTTGAAGTTGTCGGACGAAACGTAGAACGGGAAGTTGCCATTCGGCGCATCGAGATGGAATTCGACCGTGAGCGCGTCGATGGCCTTCACCGAATCCTTCGACAACACGCCCTTCAGCACCGACAGCGCCGCCGAACCGCTGCCCGGGTCGGCCAGGCGGTTGAACGTCGCGGCGACGTCCTTCGCGGTCATCTTCTGACCGTCATGGAACTTGACGTTGTCGCGCAGCTTGAAGGTCCACACGTCGCCCTTGTCGTTCGACTTCCAGGAGAGCGCGAGCGCCGGGCGCAGCGTGAGCTTCTCGCCGTCGTCGTCGATCAGGAATTCGCCCGTCTGGTTGATGAGCGCGAGGCCGGCGGCGTCCGTCACGGTGAGCGGATCGACCGCGCCCGCGGGCGTCAGATGCGCGACGCGGATCGTGCCGCCGGGCTTGCCCGCACCCTGTGCGCGGGCGCGCGGTGTGCCCAATACGCTCAATCCGCCCAATCCGCCGCCGATGTCGATCGCGCCGCCGAGCGCGAGCGCGAGTCCGAGCATGCTCGCGTGCCGCAGCAGTTCGCGCCGCGTGAGCCGGCCGGCCTTGAATTCGTCGATGGCGTGATTGCCGAGTTCGCCGGCCGAGGTGCGCGAATCGTCGAGGGCGCGGTCGAAGGCTTGATCGTGATCGGTTGATGTCTTCATCAGTGGGCGTTCCGTTCCGTCTGTTGTAATTGTTGCGGGCGGCGTTATAAGACGCGCCGCCAGACGCGCCGCCGGTTCGCCGGGCCTGCCGGGGCCTCGCCAGTGTAGCCGGGCAGAATTCCTCCGACGCGACTCGCCGTACTCGCTTCGCGCCGGCTCAGAAAGCGACAGCTAGCAACTCCCGCGCCGCGAAAGCCGCGTCAGTGATCGTGCGGATGCTTGTGGATCGGATCGACCCAGAAAACCTCTTCCGGCTTCTCCACCGCATCGATGTTCAGGTTCACCACCACGGCCTCGTTGTCGCTGCGAACGAGCACGCATTCGAGCGGCTCGTCGGTGCGCGCGTTGATCTCCTGATGCGGCACGTAAGGCGGCACGAAGATGAAATCGCCGGGGCCCGCCTCGGCGGTGAATTCGAGGTGCTCGCCCCAGCGCATGCGCGCCTCGCCGCGCACGACGTAAATCACGCTCTCCAGCGCGCCGTGATGGTGCGCACCGGTCTTCGCGTTCGGATGGATCGTCACCGTGCCAGCCCAGATCTTCTGTGCCCCGACCCGCGCCGCGTCGATCGCGGCCGCGCGATTCATGCCGGGCGTCTGCGGCGTATTGGTATCGAGCTGACTGGCGCGGATCACCTTCACGCCGTGCTCGCGCCAGTCGATCTTCGGTTCGTCGCTCATCGTCGTCTCCCGTTCTGGTCAGGTAAAGCGCGCGGATAAAAAAAGTCCGTTGCGGCCACTCGTGAAGCACGGGCATACAACGGACTCGTTACAGCAACGCAGCTTACTTCGACTTCGCGTTCACGATGCCCTCGGCGACGTTCGACGGCGTTTCCGCGTAGTGCTTGAATTCCATCGTGTAGGTCGCGCGGCCCTGCGAGAGCGAGCGCAGCGTAGTCGAATAGCCGAACATTTCCGCGAGCGGCACCTCCGCGCGCACGAGCTTGCCGCCGCCGCCGGCGATGTCCTCCATGCCCTGCACGATGCCGCGCCGACTGGACAAGTCGCCCATCACGTTGCCCATGAAATCCTCGGGCGTTTCTACTTCGACCGCCATCATCGGTTCGAGCAGCACGGGCTTCGCACGGCGCATGCCGTCCTTGAACGCCATCGACCCGGCCATGCGGAACGCGTTTTCGTTCGAATCGACGTCGTGATAGGAACCGAACGTGAGCGTCACCTTCACGTCGACGACCGGATAACCCGCGAGCACGCCCGCCTTCAGCGTTTCCTGAATACCCTTGTCGACCGCCGGAATGTACTCGCGCGGCACGACGCCGCCCTTGATCGCATCGACGAATTCGTAGCCGCCGCCCGGCTTCTGCGGTTCCATCTTGATGACGACGTGGCCGTACTGCCCGCGTCCGCCCGACTGCTTGACGAACTTGCCTTCGACATCTTCGATCGGCACGCGGATCGTCTCGCGATACGCGACCTGCGGCTTGCCGACGGTCGCCTCGACGTTGAATTCGCGCTTCATCCGGTCGACGAGAATTTCGAGGTGCAGCTCGCCCATGCCGGAGATGATGGTCTGGCCGGATTCTTCATCCGTCTGCACGCGAAACGACGGATCTTCCTGCGCGAGGCGGTTGAGCGCGATGCCCATCTTTTCCTGATCGGCCTTGGTCTTCGGCTCGACGGCCTGCGAGATGACCGGCTCCGGAAAGATCATCTTTTCGAGGATGATCACGTGATTCGGATCGCAAAGGGTGTCGCCGGTGGTCGCTTCCTTCAGACCGACGGCCGCGGCGATGTCGCCCGCGTAAACCTCCTTGATTTCCTTGCGCTCGTTCGCGTGCATCTGAAGAATCCGCCCGAGCCGTTCCTTCTTTTCCTTCACGGCGTTGTAGACGGTATCGCCCGAGTTCACGACGCCCGAATACACGCGGAAAAAGATCAGCTGCCCGACGAACGGGTCCGTCATGATCTTGAACGCGAGCGCGGAGAACGGCTCGTCGTCGGTCGGATGGCGTTCGGCTTCCTTGTCGTACTCGTCATGACCGAGGATGGCGGGCACGTCGACCGGCGAGGGCAGGTAGTCGATCACGGCGTCGAGCATCGCCTGCACGCCCTTGTTCTTGAACGCGCTGCCGCAGAGCATCGGCACGATTTCGTTGGCGATCGTGCGCTGGCGGATGCCGCTCTTGATCTCTTCCTCGGTCAGTTCCTCGCCGCCCAGATACTTCTCGAGATAGGCTTCGTTCGCTTCGGCGGCGGCCTCGATCATCTTGTCGCGCCATTCCTGCGCGGTCGCGAGCAGGTTCGCCGGAATCTCCTGATACTCGAACAGCACGCCCTGGCTCGCTTCGTCCCAGATGATCGCCTTCATCTTCACGAGGTCGATCACGCCCTGGAAGTGATCCTCCGCGCCGACGGGGATCTGCAGCGGCACCGCGACGCCCTTCAGCCGGTCGCCGATCTGACGCTGCACGCGGAAAAAGTCGGCGCCGACGCGGTCCATCTTGTTGACGAACGCGATGCGCGGCACCTTGTACTTGTTGGCCTGGCGCCAGACGGTTTCCGATTGCGGCTGCACGCCGCCGACCGAGTCGTAGACCATGCAGGCACCGTCGAGCACGCGCATCGAACGCTCGACTTCGATGGTGAAGTCGACGTGCCCGGGGGTGTCGATGATATTGATGCGGTGTTCCGGGTAATTGCCGGCCATGCCTTTCCAGAAGGCCGTCGTGGCAGCGGAGGTGATCGTGATGCCGCGCTCTTGCTCCTGTTCCATCCAGTCCATCGTGGCCGCGCCGTTGTGAACCTCGCCGATCTTGTGGTTCACACCGGTGTAGAAAAGAATGCGTTCGGTGGTGGTGGTCTTGCCGGCATCGATGTGAGCGCTGATGCCAATGTTCCGATAGCGCTCGATGGGAGTCTTGCGGGGCACGTGAACCTCCTGTGGATGGGGCGAGCGGATGGCAAACTTTCCCTGAAGCGGCGAAAGGCAGGCTGGCGCCGCCTTCGCGCGCGACCGGGAAAAGCGCCGGACAGCGTCTCGCTGATCTCTCGCGGTCTATTAGGATAGCGCTTCGACACGCTTCTTGCAGGATTCCTGCCAGGCGCGCCCGGGCGCCGATGCGCGCGGCGCGCGACGCGGCCGGTTGCGGCGCAGCGACGCCGCGGGCGAAAAAAAACCGGCGCGTCGGGTGGACGCGCCGGCTCGGCAGACCGCGTTCGCGTGGGGCGACTGCGGCAGGCCTATCGCGCGGCCGGAAGCCCTTGAATCTTCATGCCCGGCTTGATGCCCTTCGACGTGAACCAGCCCTTGCTCATTTCGAGCGCGTAGACGCCGTTGTTGCGCGGACAGTGATTGTCGGTCGTCTCGGCCTGCATCTCGTCGATGTCGGTGATCGTGCCGTCGCCGCGAATGAACGCGATCGACAGCGGGATCAGCGTGTTCTTCATCCAGAAGCAATGCACGGCGGTTTCGTTGAAGACGAACAGCATGCCTTCGTTGGGCGCGAGTTTCGTGCGATACATGAGTCCCTGCTCGCGATCGGCGTCGTTTGCCGCGACCGCTGCGTCGATCACGAACATGCCGGCCGTGAGCCGCGCGCGCGGAAATTCGCCCGGCTGCTTCGCGCCCGCCGGCAGTTGCTGCGCCTGCACCGTGGAGATCGCCGCGATCGGCAGAAGGAGCGCGACGGCCAGCGCGCGGAGACCCCGGCCGAAACCGGACTGGCGAAGCGAGGCGAGCGGATCGAATGAAGCGAGCGGTTTAAATGAGCGCAGCGAAAGACGCACGACGAAACTCCTTGAAAGCCCAGGTAACAGAAAAGAACGGGAAAAAGCCGAAAAAGCGGAAATGACCCGCGCATGTTACTCGATGCACCTGCAAAAGAAAAAGGCAGAGTACCCGAGGGCATTCTGCCTTTTAACGCCATCGCGACGGCTGTACTGCGGTAGCTGTACGGCTGTTTTTCTGGCTTCGCTTTAAAGCGAGTTACAACAAACTTACTGCGATGCGCCCGTAGCAGCGGCCGGTGCTGCTTCAGCCGACGTAGCTGCCTTCTTGTGCGACTTCTTGTGCGACGTCTTCTTGTGGTGCGTCGACTTGTGGGCGGTCGAAGCTGCTGCCGGTGCAGCCGCCGGAGCCATTGCGTCCGAAGCTTGTGCGAATGCAGCCGTTGCGAACAGGCCAGCGACGAGAGCAGCGATCAGTTTGTTCATCTTGTGAATCCTCAGCTTGAGTAAATTAACCAAACGACCCGGTTATTGGAGTCATGTCGGTAAACGAGCCATCCACCTTTCGGTTGACAGTGATATCGATAAATAAACCGGTATCGCTGCGAGCGCTAAAACCTTACAAAATGCCTGTCTCAAGCAGGTGTTTGATGCGGTCATTCGCTAATGCCGGATAGCTTTGCAAGGCATCTGCGACCACTAACGCAGGGTGGCGACAACCGGTTGACGAAAATCTTTTTTGATATTGCGGATCGATTGAAATCGCTTGGCGCGTCGTGCATTAGCGCTTTTTCGTGACAGGCGTTTCAGGCACGGCGAAGTTCATGCGACGCCTGTCCACGGCGCGCGTGGCGGCAACTCCGTCGACTCGCCCGGTGCGAGCCCGAGCGCGAACACATCAAGCGCGCCGATGCCGACGC
Source organism: Caballeronia sp. LZ024 (assembly GCF_031451455.1). Lineage (NCBI taxonomy): Bacteria > Pseudomonadati > Pseudomonadota > Betaproteobacteria > Burkholderiales > Burkholderiaceae > Caballeronia > Caballeronia sp. LZ024. The sequence goes on from NZ_JARUXL010000001.1 coordinate 605,357, forward strand.
GCACGAGCCGCAACGTCGGATAGCCCACCGCCGCCGTCATGCGCCGGACCTGGCGGTTCTTGCCTTCGGTGATCGACAGTTCGATCCATGTCGTCGGGATCGCCGCGCGATGGCGGATCGGCGGCGTGCGCGGCCACAGTCGTGCCTCGGCGTTCGCCGAATCGACGAACGCTGCGTGACACGGGCGCGTGACGTAGTCGCCGAGATCGACGCCCTTCGCAAGGCGCGCGAGCGCCGCTTCGTCAGGCGCGCCTTCCACTTGCGCCCAATAACGCTTGATGAGCTTGTGACGCGGCTCGGCGATGCGCGTCTGCAATGCGCCGTCGTCGGTGAGGAGCAGGAGGCCCTCGCTGTCGGCGTCGAGTCGGCCCGCGGGATAAACGTCCGGCTTTTTCACCCAGTCCCCGAGCGACGCGCGCGTCTCATGCGCGGAAAACTGACAGATCGTGCCGAACGGCTTGTTGAGGGCAATGAGCGACATGGCTGGGATGAAGAGAAATCGGAAGAGGGCGCCGGGCCTTGAATCACGCGCCTTCGGGCTGGCTTCGGGCTCGTCTGCGCGCTGGCGGATGGCGGCATATTAATGCATAATCCGACTCTGTAACGCGTAGGTCTTATATAAGACATATGAGTTGCATTCGGTCTTTGCCTATGCAGTCCCGCGCGCGCTCGACGCTGCTTCGGACGCTGCGTGGCGGCCCGCCCCGGTGGGCTAGAATATTATTCTGGATGCCCGGCCGGCCAAGGGGCGCGCGGCGACGCTCGCCGGAATGCGCAGCTGATGCATCGTCGCAATCTGCTTCAGCCAGTTCGCAAGCCAGGTATCAACCAGCCCAGCCTTCTTTGGAGTCGACCATGCCGTATCAGCACATCAAGGTTCCGACGGGCGGTGAGAAGATCACCGTCAACGCGGATTACTCCCTCAACGTGTCCGACCAGCCGATCATTCCGTACATCGAAGGCGACGGCACGGGCCTCGACATCACGCCGGTGATGATCAAGGTCGTCGATGCGGCGGTCGAGAAGGCCTACGGCGGCAAGAAGAAGATCCACTGGATGGAGATCTACGCGGGCGAAAAGGCGACCAAGGTATACGGCCCGGACGTGTGGCTGCCGGAAGAAACGCTCGACGTGGTGAAGGAATACATCGTCTCGATCAAGGGCCCGCTCACGACGCCCGTCGGCGGCGGCATCCGGTCGCTGAACGTCGCCCTGCGCCAGCAACTGGACCTGTACGTCTGCCTGCGGCCGGTGCAGTACTTCAAGGGCGTGCCGTCGCCGGTGCGCGAGCCCGAGAAGATCAACATGATCATCTTCCGCGAGAATTCCGAAGACATTTACGCCGGCATCGAGTGGCCTGCGCAGTCGGAGGAAGCGAAGAAGGTCATCAAGTTCCTGCGCGAGGAAATGGGCGTGAAGAAGATCCGCTTCCCGGAGACATCGGGCATCGGCATCAAGCCCGTTTCGAAGGAAGGCACGCAGCGGCTCGTGCGCAAGGCGATCCAGTACGCGATCGACAACGACCGCCGCACGGTCACGCTCGTGCACAAGGGCAACATCATGAAGTTCACCGAAGGCGCGTTCCGCGACTACGGCTATGAACTCGCGCAGCAGGAGTTCGGCGCGGAACTCATCGATGGCGGCCCGTGGATGAAGCTCAAGAATCCGAAGACGGGCAATGACATCGTCGTGAAGGACGTGATCGCCGATGCGTTCCTGCAGCAGATCCTGCTGCGTCCGGCGGAATACGACGTGATCGCCACGCTTAACCTGAACGGCGACTATGTTTCCGATGCGCTGGCGGCGCAGGTTGGCGGCATCGGCATTGCGCCGGGCGCGAACCTGTCGGATTCGGTCGCCATGTTCGAAGCGACGCACGGCACCGCGCCGAAGTATGCGGGCAAGGATTATGTAAATCCGGGCTCGGAAATTCTGTCGGCGGAAATGATGCTGCGTCACGTGGGCTGGACGGAAGCGGCGGATGTGATCATCCGCTCGATGGAGAAATCGATCCTTTCCAAGCGCGTGACGTACGACTTCGCGCGACTGATGGAAGGCGCGACGCAGGTCTCGTGCTCCGGGTTCGGGCAGGTGATGATCGAGAATATGTAGTCGCGGATCGGCTTCACGCAATAGAAGGCCCCGGCTGGCATGCAAGTGTCGCCGGGGTTTTTTCATGACTTTCGATAATCAAAGCCGCGCGTTATCGAGAATCGTTAAGCATCAACGCTTGGGAAAATAGCGGATAAAATCTTTTCGCTGGACGCCGGAAATAAAGCCGCGCGCGCATCGGTCATTTTTGCATCGTCGATCTGGCAATCGCGGCGCACGCGCCGAGGCCGGAAATACTGGCGCGTCGTGCCGCAGGAACCGAAGGCCGGAAAGGCGGCATCAAGCCGACTCGCGAAAGTCGGCTTTTTGTTTTTGTTTTAGTCGAATGACTCAGGGGCGACCGCTCCGTCTTCGATCACCAGGTGCGCTGCATTCACGCCCGGCGCGAAGAACCGCCAATCTTCGTCCCCTTCAATACCATCCGGGATAACGACAAGGCGAAACCCTCGCGACAGCGAAAGCACTACGCCGCCCGCTTCGTCCACCAAAACGCTTTCGACAATGCTGGGGCCGCGTTCTACCAGCATTTCCCGGAGACGATCCGCAGTGCTGTGCGCCTTGTCATCTGGCCCGCGGAGATCATCCACGGTTGCCACAACGCAGGCCGCCTTCTCAAGTCTCCACGTGCATTGAATGTGCAGCGCCTACGCACTGACATATTTCACGGCCCCTTTAAAGTTGGTAACAGGATGCTGTGTACCGAACCCAAGAGTGAGCATGTCTGCCGCCCGATTCAAGCCGCTCAACTCCAGGTCTCGAAGCACCGACAAGCGCCGCTCAATTTCGTTTCGAGTATTGATCATCGAATGGACTGCAAGGTTTCTATGATCTCAAGATCAGCGCCTTTCTTTGCCAGCCGCTGATGCCAGTGAAAATTCGTACCGAGAAACGAGCGGACACGCTGCACGAGCGCGGCATCCTTCGCCCATACATCGGCATACGCGCGGTGAGAGTACTTCTTGCCTTCCTCAACAGCCTGCTTCTGCCCGGTAGAAAGAAAGATGCGCTCGCTTCCGTAGGCGTCCTTGCGGTATAGCATCCAGCGTTGAGACGAGTCCGTCTTCAGTTCAGTCCCACCCATCGCCAGCCCCGTTGCTTGCGACGGCGAAAACCTAGCAGATTGCCGCGCGTAGTTGTCTATGGGATACGCCGACTATTCACGCCGAACCGTCGGATGAGCGACACGACACCCGTTCCCGACTCGGCTCCGCGCTTCCCCGCGATGGCGACCGGGAGAAAGAATCTGGCCGCGCTGATCGAGCCGCCGAAGGCAGGGCGTTTGCGCGGGGGGGGGGGCGCCGCGCTAACCGAGATGATCTGTGCGCCTGAAAGTGCGCGCGCCATACTGAATAAAGGTGTAGCGGCCCAATTACGTAGAATGATCGAGACGCGGATCGGCTTCACGGAACAGATGGCCCTGGTTGGCTTGGAGATGTCGCCGGGGTTTTATAACTTCCGGCCGCGCTTTCCACGAATCGCCGACGCCGCCCCCCGCGCATAATCCGCATTCCAAAAACAAAAAACCCGGCGCGAGGCCGGGTCCAGGAGGCAAAAAAGTGCGATCGAACGGTCAGGCCGCGTCCTGAATATTCGAAGCCTGTTTGCCCTTCGGTCCCTGGACGATCTCGAAGCTGACCTTCTGGCCTTCTTTGAGCGTCTTGAAACCGTTCATCTGTATAGCCGAGAAATGTGCGAACAGATCCTCGCCGCCTTCGTCGGGCGTGATGAATCCGTAGCCTTTCGCGTCATTGAACCATTTGACCGTACCAGTTGACATACCTACTTCCCCTCTAACTCTCGTCGCTTCCACGAGCACGCTCGAAAAGCTCAGCGGCCACTATGTGAACCGTGCCCTCCTCACTAGCTCACCTCGGCATTTTTTCGCCTGAATGGCCTTCGGAAAAAAGTGCCAGTTTGATTGTTGAATCTCTTAAATCAAGTGTCAAGAAAATTTTGAGATGGTCGATAAGCCCGTTGTAAAGAGCACATTCGTAGGGTTATTCCTGCTTTGCGTGTGTGCGGCCGCGCAAGCAAGGCATCTTGAAAAGTCGCATAATCGTCTCACTTGAGTGGTAGTCGCGAGATGCGCCCTGCAGTCAGTTTTTTTGAAGCTGTGCGATACTGGATTCACAGAAGGTTCAAGCGGGCTGGCGCGCAGACGGCGCCGGCAGAATTCAGGCAGGATGGGCTCGATGCGGGCATCGCGGTGCCAGTTCTCCGACCGGACGGTTGGCGTTACCGGCGGCATTGCGGGCTTGTCCGAGTTGTTTAGAATGGGTGTATGGCGACTAATCCCAACAAGCAGGACGGCACGGTACTGGAGCGGCAGGAGCAGAAGCTCAAGCAGCCTGCGATGTACAAGGTGGTGCTGCTGAATGACGACTTCACGCCGATGGAATTCGTCGTGATGGTCGTGCAGGAATATTTCAACAAGGATCGTGAGACTGCGACGCAGATCATGCTGAAGGTTCATCGCGAGGGCAGGGGAGTTTGTGGGGTCTACACGCGGGACATCGCGTCGACCAAAGTTGAGCAAGTCGTTAGCCATGCACGGCAAGCGGGGCACCCGCTGCAGTGTGTGATGGAGGAAGCATGATTGCCCAGGAACTGGAAGTCAGTCTGCACATGGCGTTTATGGAAGCACGTCAGGCGCGGCACGAGTTCATTACGGTCGAGCATCTTTTACTGGCCTTGTTGGACAACCCGACCGCGGCTGAAGTCTTGCGCGCATGCGCAGCAAACATAGAAGATTTGCGTCAGAACCTGCGCAATTTCATTCATGACAACACGCCGACCGTGCCCGGCACGGACGACGTCGATACCCAGCCGACGCTTGGTTTCCAGCGCGTGATTCAGCGCGCGATCATGCACGTGCAGTCGACGTCGAATGGCAAGAAGGAAGTGACCGGCGCGAACGTGCTCGTCGCGATCTTCGGCGAGAAGGATTCGCACGCGGTCTACTACCTACAGCAGCAGGGCGTGACGCGGCTCGACGTTGTGAATTTCATTTCGCACGGCATCGCGAAGACGAACAGCGGCGACGCGGCGAAGGCGAGCAGCGAGGCGAACCCGGAAACGGACGACGCCGCCGCGCAAAAGGAAACGCCGCTTGCGCAGTTCACGCAGAACCTGAACCAGCTCGCGAAGGACGGCAAGATCGATCCGCTGATCGGCCGCGAGTTGGAAGTCGAGCGCGTGGTGCAGGTGCTGTGCCGCCGTCGCAAGAACAATCCGCTGCTCGTCGGCGAAGCCGGCGTCGGCAAGACCGCGATCGCCGAAGGTCTCGCCTGGCGCATCACGCGCGGCGAAGTGCCGGACATTCTTGCCGATGCGCAGGTCTATTCGCTCGACATGGGCGCGTTGCTCGCGGGCACGAAGTATCGCGGCGACTTCGAGCAGCGTCTGAAGACGGTGCTGAAGGAACTGAAGGAGCGTCCGCACGCCATTCTGTTCATCGACGAAATCCATACGCTGATCGGCGCGGGCGCGGCATCGGGCGGCACGCTCGACGCTTCGAACCTGCTGAAGCCGGCGTTGTCGTCGGGGCAGCTGAAGTGCATCGGCGCGACCACGTTCACGGAATATCGCGGCATCTTCGAGAAGGACGCGGCGTTGTCGCGGCGCTTCCAGAAGGTCGACGTGACCGAGCCGACCGTCGAGCAGACCGTTGCGATCCTGCGCGGCCTGAAGACGCGTTTCGAAGAGCACCACGGCGTGAAGTATTCGTCGGGCGCGCTCACGGCGGCGGCTGAACTGTCGGCGCGCTTCATCACCGACCGTCATCTGCCCGACAAGGCGATCGACGTGATCGACGAAGCGGGCGCGGCGCAGCGCATTCTGCCGAAGTCGAAGCAGAAGAAGACCATCGGCAAGAACGAGATCGAAGAGATCATCTCGAAGATCGCGCGCGTGCCGCCACAAAGCGTTTCGCAAGACGACCGCAGCAAGCTGCAAACGCTCGATCGCGACCTGAAGAGCGTCGTGTTCGGGCAAGATCCGGCGATCGACGCGCTGTCGGCTTCGATCAAGATGGCGCGGGCCGGTCTCGGCAAGACGGATAAGCCGATCGGCGCGTTCCTCTTCTCGGGCCCGACGGGCGTCGGCAAGACAGAAGTCGCGAAGCAGCTCGCGTTCACGCTCGGCATCGAATTGCTGCGCTTCGACATGTCGGAATACATGGAGCGTCACGCGGTCAGCCGTCTGATCGGCGCGCCGCCGGGCTATGTCGGATTCGATCAGGGCGGTTTGCTGACCGAAGCCGTCACGAAGAAGCCGCATTGCGTGCTGTTGCTCGACGAAATCGAAAAGGCGCATCCGGACATCTACAACGTGCTGTTGCAGGTGATGGACCACGGCACGCTGACGGACAACAACGGCCGCAAGGCGGATTTCCGCAACGTCATCATCATCATGACGACGAATGCGGGCGCCGAAGCGATGAACAAGTCCGTGATCGGCTTCACGAACCGCCGCGAAACCGGCGACGAAATGGCCGACATCAAGCGCATGTTCACGCCGGAGTTCCGTAATCGTCTGGACGCGATCATCAGCTTCCGCTCGCTCGATGAAGAAATCATCATGCGCGTGGTCGACAAGTTCCTGATGCAACTGGAAGATCAGCTGCACGAGAAGAAGGTCGATGCGCTCTTCACCGACGCGTTGCGCAAGCACCTGGCGAAGCACGGTTTCGACCCGCTGATGGGCGCGCGGCCGATGCAGCGTCTGATCCAGGACACGATCCGCCGGGCGCTCGCTGACGAGTTGCTCTTCGGCAAGCTGCTGTCGGGCGGCCGCGTGACCGTCGATGTGGACGAGAACGACAAGGTTCAACTGACGTTCGACGAAAACCCTGTGCCGCGCAATCCGAATCCGGAAGCGGTCGAGGTCGAGTGACAAAGCAACGTGGCGCGCCGTGACGGCGCGTCGCTGAAACAAAAACGGCGCGGAGTTTCATCCGCGCCGTTTTTTTTGCTTCCGGGAAAGTTCAGTGCTTGCCCGTGCTGCCGAAACCGCCCGCGCCGCGCTCGCTTGCGTCGAAATCGTCGACGATATTCAACTTCGCCTGCACGACCGGCACGATCACCATCTGTGCGAGGCGCTCCATCGGATTGAGCGTGAAGGCCGTGTCGCCGCGATTCCACGTCGAGATCATCAACTGACCCTGGTAATCTGAATCGATCAGGCCGACGAGGTTGCCCAGCACGACGCCGTGCTTGTGGCCGAGACCGGAGCGCGGCAGGATCATCGCGGCATAGCCGGGATCGCCGAGATGGATCGCGAGACCGGTCGGCACCAACGCCGTCTGGCCGGGCGCGAGGACGAGCGGCGCGTCGAGGCACGCGCGCAGATCGAGGCCGGCGCTGCCGGTCGTGGCGTAGGCGGGCAGGAAGTCGCGCATGCGCGCATCGAGAATCTTGACGTCGAGTTTCATGGGTTCAGTTCGGGCGGCCGAGCTCGAACGCTTCGGCGAGGAGTTGATAGGAACGGCTGCGCGCGCGGTAGCTTCCCGCGACGGTCAGCACGATGAGTTCGTCTGCGTCGAAACGTTCTTGCAGCGCATGAAGCGCCTCCGTGACGCGTTCCGGCGTGCCGATGATGCTGCGGTTCTTCTCGCGCGCGATCACGTTCAGTTCGCGCTCGCCGTAGTGCTGGGCGGCGCCTTGTTCGATCGACGGAATCGGCATGTTCAGGCCGTAGGCCATTTGCACGCGCCGCAGGTCGACGGCTTTTTCGAGCGCGGCAGCTTCTTCGTCGGTGTCGGCACAGATGACGAACACGGCGGCGGCGAGATACGGCTTCGCTTCGTTACCGGGCGTGAAGCGCTCGCGATACGCCTCGGCCACGCGATGTCCATACTGCGCGTTGATGAAATGCGCGAACGCATAGCGGATGCCGAGCTGCGCCGCGAGCAGACCGCCGAAGTCGCTCGAGCCGAGCATCCACAGTTGCGGACGCGTGTCGATTTGCGGTTGCAGCAGGACGCCGTGCGCGAGGTGATCGTCGGGCAGCGTGCCGTTGAAGAGGCCGATGAGGTCCGCAACCTGCTGCGGGAAAATGTCGCCGCGGTTGTAGTCGCCGGCGGCGACGGCTTGCGCCGTGCGCATGTCGCCGCCGGGCGCGCGTCCGACGCCCAAGTCGATGCGATCCGGAAACAGCGCTTCGAGCATCAGAAATTGCTCGGCGATCTTAAACGGGCTGTAGTACGGCAGCATGATGCCGCCCGAGCCGATGCGGATGCGCTTCGTCAGACTGCCGATCCGGGCGAGCAGGACTTCCGGACAGGGATTCGACACGCCGCGCAGCCCGTGATGTTCGGCGCACCAGTAGCGCGTGTAGCCGAGATCGTCGGCGAGCTGGGCGAGATCGAGCGTGGCCGCGATGGCGTCGGCCGTGCTGTGGCCGTGGATGACCGGCGTCTGGTCGAGAACGGAGAGTTTCGTCATCGTGCGGTGCCGTGCGCGAGGCGTTCAGGAGAGGATCGAGCCGCCGCGCGGCGCGCGCTTCGCAATTTCGCCGATCAGCGTGCGCGCGAGCAGCTTCTTGTCGGCGCGCGGCAGGCGCGTCTTGCCCGACGCCTCGAAGAGCACGACTTCGTTGTCGTCGAGTCCGAAGGTCAGCGGGCCGAGGTTGCCGATCAAGAGCGGCACGTTCTTGCGCACGCGCTTTTCCTCGCCATGCACGTCGAGATCGCCGCTTTCCGCCGCGAAGCCCACGCAGTACGGCGGATTCGGCCGCTTCGCGACGGCCGCGAGGATGTCGGGATTTTCGACAAAGCTGAACGTAGGCAATGTCTCGTCGGCCGACTTCTTGATCTTGTGCTCGGCGACGTGATCGACGCGCCAGTCGGCCACGGCGGCCACCGCGATGAAAATGTCGGCGTCGGCGCTCGCCTGCATGACCGATTCGTACATCTGCTGCGCGGTCTGCACGTCCTCACGATAGACGCCCCACGGCGTTTCGAGCGCGACCGGTCCCGCGACCAGATGGACGTCGGCGCCGGCCTGCGCGGCGGCGCGCGCGAGCGAGAAGCCCATTTTCCCCGACGAGCGGTTCGTGATCCCGCGCACCGGATCGAGCGGCTCGAAAGTCGGGCCGGCGGTGATCAGGACGCGTCGGCCGCGCAGGATCTTCGGCTGGAAGAACGCGCAGATGGCTTCGAACGTGGCCGTGGGTTCCAGCATGCGACCGTCGCCGATTTCGCCGCACGCCTGTGGACCGGAATCCGGCCCGAGCACCTCGACGCCGTCGCCGCGCAGCGTCGCGACGTTGCGTTGCGTCGCGGCGTTCTGCCACATCTGGCGGTTCATCGCGGGCACGACGAGCAGCGGACAATCGCGCGCGACGCACAGCGTCGAGAGCAGGTCGTCGCACAGGCCGTGCGCGAGTTTGGCGATGAAGTCGGTGGAAGCGGGCGCGATGACGATGGCATCGGCCTCACGCGACAGGTCGATATGCGGCATGTTGTTCGGCACGCGCGCGTCCCACTGGGACGTGTAGACCGGGCGGCCGGAAAGCGCCTGCATCGTGACAGGCGTGATGAATTGCGTGGCTGCTTCGGTCATCACGATCTGGACGGTGGCGCCGGCCTTGGTCAAGAGGCGCGTCAGTTCGGCGATCTTGTAGCAGGCGATTCCACCCGTCAGGCCCAAGAGAAGATGCTTGCCTGCCAGTTCTGCTGTGTTCAATTCGTCCTCCCCGGACGCGGACGGTGACATCGTGGACCCTTCTGAAAAACTTGCCGGCGCCTACTTCGTTCCGCGCACGCGCCGCAGTTCATCGAACACGAGCAGCACCGCCCCGACGGTAATCGCACTATCCGCGAGATTGAACGCCGGCCAATGCCACGTGTTCACGTGGAAATCCAGGAAATCGATCACATGCCCATAAGCGAGCCTGTCGATCACATTGCCGATCGCGCCACCCATGATGAGCGCGAGCGCGGTGCAGAACAACCGTTGCGCCGCGTGCTTCTTGAGCAGATAGCAGATCACGATCGTCGCCACGACGCCGAGTCCCGTGAACGCCCAGCGCTGCCATCCGCCCGCCGCCGCGAGAAAGCTGAACGCGGCGCCGCGGTTATAGACGAGCAGCAAGTTGAAGAACGACGTCAGCGCGTGCGGCTCGCCATAGGCGAACACGCGCGCGACCGCGATCTTCGTCAACTGGTCGAAGAGGATCACGATCGCCGCGACGCCGAGCCACGGCGCAAGAGAAGCACTGCTTTGTTTCGTCATCGTTCTTGCCGTCATGCCGCGCTCCGCGATTCGCCCGCGCCGAAGAGGTTCGAGAAGCAGCGTCCGCACAAGCCCGGGTGCTCGGCGTGCGCGCCGACGTCCGCGCAGTAGTGCCAGCAGCGCTCGCATTTCAGATACTTCGATGCCGTCACCTCGACACCTTCCTCCGCTTCGCCCGCTACCTTCACGAGCGATGCCGCCGACGTGATCAGCACGAACTTCAGATCCGCGCCGAGGTCCGCGAGCGCGTCGTAGCGCGCACCGCTCGCCCGCACGACGACTTCCGCCTGCAGCGACGAACCGATCTCGTTCGCCGTGCGCGCTTCTTCCAGCGCCTTCGTCACGTCGCCGCGAGCGGAGCGCACGAGGGTCCACTTGTCGAGCAATTCGCCTGCGTCCGGCACTTGCGGATAAGCGTGGTAGAGCTCGGTGAAGATCGTGTCCTGACCGGGTTTCAACACCTTGTAGGCCTCTTCCGCCGTGAACGACAGATACGGCGCGATCAGCCGCAGCAAACCATGCGCGATGTGGAAGAGCGCGGTCTGCGCGGCACGGCGCTCGCGCGAATCGGGCTTGGTCGTGTAAAGACGATCCTTCAGCACGTCGAGATAGAAGCCGCCCAGATCTTCCGAGCAGAACGTCGCGAGTTTCGACACGACCGGATGGAACTCGTACTTTTCGTAATGCGCGAGCGCGTCGTCCTGCAGATTCTGCGCGAGCGCGATCGCATAGCGGTCGATTTCGAGCCACTCGCCGACCGGCAGCGCGTCCTTCTCGACGTCGAAATCCGACAGGTTCGCGAGCAGGAAGCGCAGCGTATTGCGGATACGCCGGTACGTCTCCGTCACGCGCTTCAGGATTTCCTCGGAGATCGCGAGTTCGCCGGAATAATCGGTCGAGGCGATCCACAGGCGGATGATTTCCGCGCCGAGCCGGTTCGATACCTCATGCGGATCGACCCCGTTGCCGAGCGACTTCGACATCTTGCGGCCTTCGCCGTCGACGGTGAAGCCGTGCGTCAGCAGCGCGTTGTAGGGCGGCCGGCCATCGAGCATCGAGGCGGTCAGCAACGACGAATGGAACCATCCGCGATGCTGGTCCGAGCCTTCGAGATAAAGGTCGGCGGGGAACTGCAGCGCGTCCTTGTGCGAGCCGCGCAGCACGTGCCAGTGCGTCGTGCCGGAATCGAACCAGACGTCGAGCGTGTCGCGGTTCTTCTCGTACAGGTTGGCGTCGTCGCCGATCAGCTCGCGCGGCTCAAGCGTCTGCCACGCCTCGATGCCGCTTATCTCGACGCGCTTCGCCACTTCCTCCAGCAGTTCCAGCGTGCGCGGATGCAGTTCGCCCGTTTCCTTGTGCACGAAGAACGCCATCGGCACGCCCCATTGGCGCTGACGCGAGAGCGTCCAGTCGGGCCGGTTCGCGATCATGCTGTAGAGACGCTGCTTGCCCCACGACGGATAGAACGCCGTCGCCTCGATGCCTTCGAGCGCGGTTTCGCGCAGCGTCTTCGCGCTGTCGTGCGGCTTCACGTCCATGCCGGCGAACCATTGCGACGTCGCGCGATAGATGATCGGCGTCTTGTGGCGCCAGCAGTGCATGTAGCTGTGCGTGTACTTTTCGGACTTGAGCAGCGACTTCGCGCCCGCGAGCGCCTCGACGATCTGCGGATTCGCCTTCCAGATCGAAAGTCCGCCAAAGAGCGGCAGCGATTCGATGTAGCGGCCGTCGCCCATCACCGGATTGATGAAGTCGGAATCCGACATGCCGTGCGCCTTGCACGACACGAAGTCTTCCACGCCATACGCCGGCGACGAGTGCACGATGCCGGTGCCGCTTTCGGTCGTCACGTAGTCGCCGAGATAGACGGGCGCCGTGCGCTTGTAGCCCGGATGGGCTGAAGCGAGCGGATGATGAAAGCGCAGGTTGGCGAGCTGTTCGCCCTTCGCGGTCGCGAGCGTCGTGCCGCTCAGGTCGTAGCTCTTCAGGCACTCCTCGACGCGCTCTTCAGCGAGGATCAGCAAGCCGCGCGGCGTATCGACGAGGCTGTACACGATCTCCGGATGCACGTTGAGCGCCTGGTTCGCCGGGATGGTCCAGGGCGTCGTCGTCCAGATCACGATACCGCCTTCCGCCTTCGGCAGCGACGCGAGCCCGAACGCCTGCGCGGTCTTCTCCGGTTCGGCGAAGGCGAACATCACGTCGATGGTCGGATCGGTCTTGTCCTTGTACTCGACTTCCGCTTCCGCCAGCGCCGAGCCGCAGTCGAAACACCAGTTGACCGGCTTCAGTCCGCGAAACACGTAGCCTTTTTCGAGGATCTTCCCGAGCGCGCGGATCTCGCCGGCCTCGTTCGCGAAGTTCATCGTCTTGTACGGGTTGTCCCAGTCGCCGAGCACGCCGAGACGCCGGAAACCCGCCTTCTGCTTCTCGATCTGCTCGCTCGCGTAGGCGCGCGCCTTTTGCATCACTTCAGCGGCCGGCAGCGACTTGCCGAACTGCTTTTCGATCTGGATCTCGATCGGCATGCCGTGGCAGTCCCAGCCCGGCACGTAGACCGCGTCGAAGCCCGCGAGGTTGCGCGCCTTGACGATCATGTCCTTCAGGATCTTGTTGACCGCGTGGCCGAGGTGGATGTCGCCGTTCGCGTAGGGCGGGCCGTCGTGCAGGATGAACTTGTCGCGGCCACGGCTCGCCGCGCGGATCTTCTCGTAGATCTTGTTCTCCTGCCATTCCTTCACCCATGCCGGTTCGCGCTTGGGCAGGTCGCCGCGCATCGGGAACGGGGTGTCGAGCAGGTTGACCGGGTATTTCGACTGCGGCTTGGCGTCGGACTTCGAAGAGGCTTTCTTGTCGCTCATGGATGACTCAATGTGAATGCTGTGGGGCGGCGCCGGATTGTCGGGTTGGCGCGCCGAGGACGGCTTTTAAGCGAGGCAGCGGGCGGAGCGTGTGGAAAAGCGCCGCGCGCTCACCTAATTCGGTCGGTCGCCGAGGTGGCGAAGCCGCTTGCGCTGCTCGTCGTGCTCGAGCCCGTGGACGCGCTCACGTGGCCGTTGGCGTCGCCGGGCCGGCCGCCGCTCGTCGCGAAATACTCGCGCGCATGGGCGACATCGCGCGCGATGGCGGCGGTCAGCGTGTCGAGGTCGATGAACTTCTCCTCATCGCGCAGTTTCTTCAGGAATTCGACGCGCACGAGCTTGCCGTAGGCGTCGCCGTGCCAGTCGAGCAGATGGACTTCGAGCAGCACGCGGCCCGAATCGTCGACGGTCGGGCGCAGGCCGAGGCTCGCGACCGCCGGCAACGGCTCGGGCGCGAGCCCATGCACGCGCACGACGAAAATGCCCGCCGCCGCCGGCCGCTTGTGGGCGATCGGCAGATTCAGGGTGGGAAAGCCGAGATCGCGGCCGAGCTTCGCGCCATGCACGACGTGCCCGCTGATCACATAGGGACGACCGAGCGCGACGTGCGCGGCCTCGAGATCGCCCGCGACGAGCGAGGCCCGCACCGACGACGACGAAATGCGCGCGCCGTTCGGATGCGCGACGGTCGCCATCTGCTCGACTTCGAAGCCGTGCTGCTCGCCCGCGGCCTTGAGCGACGCGAAATCGCCGGCGCGCTTCGCGCCGTAGCGAAAGTCGTCGCCGATCATGACCCAGCGCGCGTGCAGGCCGTTCACGATGATGTTTTCGACGAACGTATCCGGCGACTGCCCGGCGAACGTGCGGTTGAAATGCTCGACCACCACGCGATCGACGCCGTTCGTGCGCAGCGCCTCAAGCTTGTCGCGCAACATCGCGATGCGCGGCGGCGCGCCGGCCGGATTGAAGAACTCGCGCGGATGCGGCTCGAAGGTCATCACGCAGACCGGCAGGCCGCGCGCGTCGGCGGCGGCCCGCACGCGCGCGAGCAGCGCCTGGTGGCCGCGGTGGACACCGTCGAAATTGCCGATGGTCAGTGCGCAGGGCGCCCGGCTCTCGGCATTGGGTAGGCCGCGAAAGACTCTCACGATGGCGGATGGTCGGTGGTTGGGCTCTTTGGGCTGATCTTCGCCGGCTCGGCCGGACCGGGGCTCGGGCGAATGCAGCAAAGCGTTCGATTATAAACGCTCACACGGACGCCCGGCGCCGGCGCCCTGTTTTGGCACGGTTTTCGCAGCGCCGAATGATAAAATCCGCGGATGAAAAAAATCGTCATTCTGATTTCCGGGCGAGGAACCAACATGGAAGCCGTCGTGCGCGCTGCTGCGCGCGAAGGCTGGCCGGCCGAGGTTCGCGCCGTCGTATCGAACCGGCCGGACGCCGCCGGCCTCGGTTTCGCCGCCGCCAACGGCATCGAGACCGCGGTCGTCGATCATCGTGATTACGCCGATCGCGCCGCCTTCGACCGCGCGCTCGCCGCCGCCATCGACCAGTTTGCGCCCGATCTCGTCGTGCTTGCAGGCTTCATGCGCGTCCTGACCGACGGTTTCGTCGACCATTACGCCGGGCGCATGCTGAACGTCCATCCGTCGCTTTTGCCGTGCTTTCCGGGCTTGCGCACGCACCAGCAGGCGCTCGACGCCGGCGTGCGCGTGCACGGCGCGAGCGTCCATTTCGTCACGCCGACGCTCGATCACGGGCCAATCGTCGCGCAGGCCGCCGTGCCGGTCATGGCCGGCGACGACGCAGCCGCGCTCGCCGCGCGCGTGCTCGCCGTCGAACACACTATTTACCCGCGTGCGGTGCGCTGGTTCGTCGAAGGGCGTCTTGCCATCGACGGCGAGCGCGTCGTGCTCACGCCACCGGAGCCGCAATGGCTCTTTGCCGACATTGCCGGGGAGGGCGTATGAGGCTGCACGGATTTTTGATTGGACAAACTGAAACACTGATCGCGGATGTTTTGCGGTTTTCCGGCCCGGCCGATGCCGCCACGAGCCGCTTCTTTCGCGCGCATCCGAAGCTCGGCCACAACGAGCGCGGCGTGATCGCGGAAGCGGTATTCGCGGTGCTGCGCCGGAAAATGGAGTTTTCGCACCTCGCGGAGAGCGGCAGCGGCAATCAGGCGCGGCGTCTCGCGCTGCTCGGCCTGATGCAGACGGCGGGCCTTTCGGCGATCAAGCCGTTCGTCTCCGCCGACGAGTATCAGTGGCTCACGCAAGTGTCGAAGATCGATCCCGCGAGCCTGCCGGTGCGCGTGCGCACGAATCTGCCGCAGTGGATCTACGACGCGATGGCGAAGCGTTTCGACGCCGAGGAACTCGCGAAGCTCGCCGCCGCGCTGAACTACCCGGCGCCGCTCGATCTGCGCGCGAACCCGATCAAGGCGACCCGCGACGCAGTCATCAAGGCGCTGACCGAAGCCGGCATCGACGCGGGCGAAATGCCGTTCGCGCCGTTCGGCGTGCGCGTCGACGGCAAGCCCGCGCTCACGCGCCTCGCGGCGTTCCAGGAAGGCTGGATCGAAGTGCAGGACGAGGGCAGCCAGTTGCTCTGTTCGCTCGTGGCGCCCAAGCGCGGCGAGATGATCGTCGACTTTTGCGCGGGCGCGGGCGGCAAGACGCTCGCACTCGGCGCGATGATGCGCTCGACCGGCCGTCTCTATGCGTTCGACGTCTCCGACCGGCGTCTCGCGAAGCTCAAGCCGCGTCTCGCGCGAAGCGGTTTGTCGAACGTGAATCCGGTGCTGATCGACAGCGAGCACGACGCGAAGATCAAGCGGCTCGCGGGCAAGATCGACCGCGTGCTCGTCGATGCGCCGTGTTCCGGCCTCGGCACGCTGCGCCGCAATCCCGACCTGAAGTGGCGGCAGTCGCCGGACTCGGTCGCCGAACTCACGCCCAAGCAGCTCTCGATTCTGTCGAGCGCCGCGCGGCTCGTGAAAGTCGGCGGGCGGCTGGTGTACGCGACCTGCAGCATGCTCGAGGCGGAAAACGGAGGCGTCGTGACGCAGTTTCTCGCGACACATCCACAGTTCAAGCTGATTCCGGCGCGCGAGGTGCTCGCGGAACAGCGCATCGACCTCGACACCGGCGACTATCTGTCGCTCTGGCCGCACAAGCACGGCACCGACGGTTTCTTCGCCGCCGTGCTCGAACGCGTGCCCGCGCCGGCCAAGGCGCAAGCGGCGGCCGAAACATCGGAAGCGCCGGAAGCGCCGGAAGACGCGCCTTCGGAGTAAGCGACGTGCCCGCGAGCATGCAGAACGCCTATTTCCCTCACATGCTCGGCGGGATCGTCCGCGATTTCGGCGAGCCCGCGGCGATCTGGCAGGTGATCGTGCTGCTCGGATCGCTCGTCGTGGCGTGGTGGCTCGCGCGCATCCTGCGGCGGCAGCTCGAAGAACGGCGCCAGTCGCGCTTCGAGGCGCTGCGCTTCGGCGCCGAGAGCCTCAACAAGGCGCTCTTTCCGCTGCTCGGCACGGTGCTCGTCTCGATCGCGCAGGTCGTGATGTCGCAGTTCATGCACACGGCGCTTCTGCGGCTCGCGCTCGTGCCGCTCCTCGGCATCACCGTCATCTACACGATGTTCTACGTCGCGCGGCGCGTCTTCAGCCGCGGCGGCGAGGCGAGCGCGCTGCTCTTTCTGTTCGAGAAGGTCGTCACGGCGCTGGTCTGGGTCGCGATGCTGCTTACCGTGATGGGCATCCAGGAAGACGTCGTGCGCTGGATGGCGAGCGTGCGCTTCAACGTGGCAAATGCGCACATGACGTTGCTGTCGCTCGCCTCGGGCGTGCTCTGGGTGTGCGTGACGCTGATCGTCGCGATGTGGGCGGGCGCCGCGCTCGAAGACCGCCTGATGCGCGCGCGCTCGCTCGACGCCAATGTCAAGGTCGTGCTCGCGCGCGTCGGCCGGGCGCTGATGATTCTCGCGGCGATCCTGATCAGCCTGTCGATCGTCGGTATCGACGTCACCGTGCTCGGCGTGTTCGGCGGCGCGCTGGGCGTCGGGCTCGGCTTCGGGCTGCAGAAGATCGCGAGCAATTATGTGTCCGGCTTCATCATCCTGCTCGACCGCTCGCTCAGGCTCGGCGACATGATCAACGTCGCGAACTTCCAGGGCACCGTCACGCAGATCCGCACGCGTTACACGATCGTGCGCGGCCTCGACGGCATCGAAACGCTGATTCCGAACGAAAAGCTCATCACCGACGTCGTGCAGAACCATTCGTCGTTCCTGACGCGCGGCAACGCGAAGGTGGCCGTGCAGGTCAGCTACCGGGGCGACGTCGAATTCGCGATGAAACTGCTCGCCGACGCCACGCAAAGCGTCGAGCGCGTGCTGCAGGAACCGCCGCCCGTCGCGCTCCTCGCGAGCTTCGGCGCGGACGGCATCAACCTGGAGCTGAGCTTCTGGATCGAGGACGCCGCCAAAGGGACGGGCGGCGTGAAATCGCAGGTGAACCGGAATATCTGGCGTCTTTTTTCCGAGCACGGCATTGAAATTCCGTACGCGCAGCGCGAGATCCGAATCGTCCAAAGCGCGAACGCGATCCCGGCCAATTCGGAAATTGTGACTCGATCTGCATCTGTCAGCGACACAAACGGTCGGCAATCGCCGGCCTGATCGCCAGAATCTCGGCGATCTCACGGAAAACGGGCGGTCCGGATGCAGTTCGAATCTTCCTCATTTTGGCGCCAATCAAAAAATTTATCCTTTGGCACAACGACTTGGAACGCTTGCAGTAGAATGCGATCGAACTCCTGCGCATTTCTTTCATGCGCCCAACACACGTCGAAGATGTTTTTCGACCGGCCATTTTTCCGCCTCAACAGGTAAATTGCCTTGCTGAATTCCTCGCTTGATTTTCTCGCCAACGGATTGCTCGACTTTTCCTGGTGGCAGATCCTGCTCTTCACCCTCGTGATGACTCACATCACGATCATCGGCGTCACGGTCTATCTGCATCGCTGCCAGGCGCACCGCGCGCTGGAGTTGCATCCGATCGCGAGCCACTTCTTCCGTTTCTGGCTGTGGATGACCACCGGCATGCTGACCGGCCAGTGGGCCGCGATTCACCGCAAGCACCACGCGAAATGCGAAACCGAAGAAGACCCGCACAGCCCGCAGACGCGCGGCATCTGGAAGGTGCTGCTCGAAGGCGCGGAACTCTATCGCACTGAAGCGAAGAACGAAGAGACGATGCGCAAGTTCAGCCACGGCACGCCGAACGACTGGATCGAGCGCAACATCTACACGCGCTATCCGATTCTCGGCATCAGCATCATGATGGTCATCGACGTCGCGCTGTTCGGCATCGTGGGCCTGAGCGTGTGGGCCGTGCAGATGATCTGGATTCCGTTCTGGGCCGCAGGCGTCGTGAACGGTCTCGCGCACTGGTGGGGTTATCGCAACTTCAATTCCGCCGACGCCAGCACGAACATCTTTCCGCTCGGCATCATCATCGGCGGGGAAGAACTGCACAACAATCACCACACGTACGCGACGTCGGCGAAGCTCTCGAACAAGTGGTACGAGTTCGATATCGGCTGGATGTATATCCGCATCATGTCCGCGTTCAAGCTCGCGAAGGTGAAGAAGGTCGCGCCGACGCCGCGCCTGTCCGCCACCAAGCCCGTGCTCGACAACGACACGCTGCAGGCGGTGCTCGCGAACCGCTACGAAGTGATGGCGCGTTACGGCAAGACGCTGAAGCACGCGTATCGCCAGGAACTCGCGAAGCTGAAGGAAGCCGGCGCCCGCGAGAAGTACCAGTTGATGCACGGCGCGCGCAAGTGGTTCCACAAAGAAGAAGACGGCCTGGACGAGCCGCAGCGCCAGCAACTGCCGGAAATCTTCTCGGACAACCAGAAGCTGCGCACTTTCATCGAACTGCGCAAGGATCTGGCGGCGATGTGGGACCGGTCGAACGCTTCGCGCGAACAACTGCTCGTGCAATTGCAGGACTGGTGCCATCGCGCTGAACAAAGCGGCATCAAGGCGCTGCAGGATTTCGCGATTCGCTTGCGCCGTTACGCCTGATGCATCGCTGTCCCGGGCACACGCTCAGGTACGCGCTCAGGTACGCGTTATCCGTTAAAATTTGATGACGTCACAAGACCCCGCTCTGGCGGGGTCTTTGTTTTTGGGCGGCCGAAATTCGCGAGAAAGAAGGCAGCAACCGTGGCACGGGACTCGAGTAAGGCGTAGCGCTTACTCCGGTCGACAGGAGACAGAGGACAGCATGGAAGCGAGCATCAGGAGCGTCGAATACGATCGGCCGCACGGCTTGACGTGTGGCGTCGGCGAGGCGTGGGCGAAAGTGCCGGACGCGCCGTCGGCTGCGCGCAAGCGCGAACTGAAAGAGCAGATCCGGGCATTGCTCAAACGCGAGAAGGCCGTGCTGGTCGCGCACTATTATGTCGATGCCGAATTGCAGGAACTCGCCGACGAAACCGGCGGCTGTGTCGCGGATTCGCTCGAGATGGCGCGCTTCGGGCGCGACCACGCGGCGGGTACGCTGGTGGTCGCCGGCGTGCGTTTCATGGGCGAGACCGCGAAGATCCTGAGCCCGGAAAAGCGCGTGCTGATGCCGGATCTCGACGCGACCTGTTCCCTCGACCTCGGTTGTCCCGCCGACGAATTCTCCGCGTTCTGCGATGCGCATCCGGACCGGACGGTCGTCGTGTATGCGAACACGAGCGCGGCGGTGAAGGCGCGTGCGGACTGGATGGTCACGTCGTCGATCGGACTCGAGATCGTCGCCGACCTGCACGCGCGCGGCGAGAAGATCCTGTGGGCGCCGGATCGCCATCTCGGCGGCTACATCCAGAAGAAGACGGGCGCCGACATGCTGCTGTGGCAGGGTTCGTGTCTCGTCCACGACGAGTTCAAGGGTATCGAACTCGACCTGCTGCGCGCCCAGTATCCCGACGCAAAAATCCTGGTTCATCCCGAATCGCCGGAAGCGGTCGTGGCGCTCGCCGACGTGGTCGGTTCGACGACGCAACTGATCGACGCCGCCGTCCGTCTGGACGCAAAGCGGTTCATCGTCGCGACGGACCTCGGGATTCTGCACAAGATGCGGCTCGCGGCGCCGGGCAAGACGTTCATCGAAGCGCCCACCGCCGGCAACAGCGCAACCTGCAAGAGTTGCGCGCATTGCCCGTGGATGGCGATGAACGGCCTCGGCAACCTGGCCGAAGTGCTGGAGCGCGGCCACAACGAAATTGTCGTCGATCCGGCGATCGGCGTGCGCGCGCGTCTGCCGATCGACCGGATGCTCGATTTCGCCGCGCGTCACAAGAAGCGCGTGCAGGCGAGCGGCGATCTCGCGAAGGATGGCGCGCTGTTCTCGAACGTGGGGGCGGCGTGATGGCGGCGAAGGATTCGAGCGATTTCGTGTCGTCGCTCTACGCGCAGATCCGGGCGCAGTACGGCGAGGCGTTCGACGCCGCGCTGGCCCGCAATGTCGCCGATGCGCTCGCCGAAGACATCGGCAGCGGCGACCAGACCGGCCGTCTCGTCCCCGCCGATACGCGCCGCACCGCGCGCATCACGGTGCGCGAGGAAGCGGTGCTGTGCGGCGTGCCGTGGTTCAACGAAGTGATGCGGCGCGTCGACCCGTCGATCGACATCGAATGGCAGTATGGCGAGGGCGACCGGATGGCCGCGAACACGCCGGTCGTGCTGCTGCACGGTCCGGCGCGCGCGCTGTTGACCGCCGAGCGCAACGGGCTCAACTTCCTGCAACTGCTCTCGGGCGTGGCGAGCGCGACGCGCCGTTTCGTCGATGCAATCGAGGGCTCGCGTGCACGCATCCTCGATACGCGCAAGACGCTGCCGGGCTTGCGGCTCGCGCAGAAGTACGCGGTGCGCGTCGGCGGCGGCGCGAATCAGCGGCTCGCGCTCTATGACGGCATTCTGATCAAGGAAAACCACATCGCGGCGGCGGGCGGCGTGGGCGCCGCGATGGACGCGGCGCTCGCCCTGAACGCCGGCGTGCCGGTCCAGATCGAAGTGGAAACGCTCGAACAGCTGGAGTCGGCGCTCGCGCATCGCGCGGAATCGATCCTGCTCGACAACTTCAGCTTCGACGCCATGCGCGACGCCGTGCGCATCACCGCCGGGCGGGCCGTGCTCGAAGTGTCCGGCGGCGTCAATTTCGAGACCGTTCGTCAGATTGCCGACACCGGTGTCGACCGGATTTCGATCGGCGCGCTCACGAAAGACGTGCGCGCGACCGATTATTCGATGCGGCTCGTCTGATGCCGACCGCGCCGTTCAGACCTGACGCCGGCGGGCTACCGGCGGCGTCAGCACGGTCGCCAGCGCCTTCGGCAGCGTGTCGGGCCAGTCGCGGCTGAAGTGCAGCCCGCGGCTTTCGCGCCGCGAACACGCGCTTTCCACGATCAACGACGCCACATCGACCAGATTGCGCAGCTCCAGCAGATCGCGGCTCACCTTGAAATTCGCGTAGTACTCGTGGATCTCCTCGCGCAAAAGCGCAATCCTGTGCTGCGCGCGCGCGAGCCGCTTGTCGGTGCGCACGATGCCCACGTAATTCCACATCAGCCGGCGCAGCTCGTCCCAGTTGTGCGCGACGACGACTTCCTCGTCCGGATCGGAGACGCGGCTTTCGTCCCAGTCGGGCAGCGGCGCGTGACAGCCCGCCGAGAAACCCGCGGCTTCGATCGCCTGAGCCGTCGCGCGGCCCACGACGAGGCACTCGAGCAGCGAGTTGCTCGCAAGCCGGTTCGCGCCGTGCAGCCCCGTGCACGACGTCTCGCCGACGGCATACAGGCCCGCGCGATCCGTACGCCCCGCCAGATCGGTCACGACGCCGCCGCACGTGTAATGCGCCGCCGGTACGACGGGAATCGGCTGCTTCGCGATGTCGATGCCGAATTCGCGGCAGCGCGCGAGGATCGTCGGAAAATGTTCTTCGAGGAACGCTCGCGGCTGATGGCTGATGTCGAGATACACACAGTCGATGCCACGCTTCTTGATTTCGAAGTCGATCGCACGCGCGACGATGTCGCGCGGCGCCAGTTCCGCGCGCTCGTCGTGCGCGGGCATGAAGCGCGTGCCGTCGGGCAGACGCAAGATGCCGCCTTCGCCGCGCACGGCTTCCGAAATCAGGAAGGATTTCGCGTATGGGTGGAACAGACAGGTGGGGTGGAACTGGATGAATTCCATGTTCGACACGCGGCAGCCCGCGCGCCACGCCATCGCGATGCCGTCGCCGGTCGCGGTGTCGGGGTTCGTCGTGTACAGGTAGACCTTGCCCGCGCCGCCCGTCGCGAGAACCGTGTGCGGCGCCTCGATCGTCACCGTGCGGCCGCTCGCGAGATCGAGCGCATACAGGCCGTGACAACGATGCCCCGGCAGGCCCAGACGATCGGACGTGATCAGGTCGATCGCGTAGTGATCCTCGAGGACGGTGATGTTCGGATGATTGCGCACGCGCTCGTTGAGCGTCGAGACGACGGCATGACCGGTCGCGTCGGCGGCGTGGATGATGCGCCGGTGACTGTGGCCGCCTTCGCGCGTCAGATGAAAGCCGAGCTCGGCGGAAACATCTTTCGTGAACGGCACGCCTTCCTCGATCAGCCATTCGATGGCCGCGCGCCCGTTCTCGACGATGAAGCGCGTCGCGGCCTCGTCGCACAGGCCGCCGCCAGCGATGAGCGTGTCTTCGACGTGGTTGTCCGTACTGTCGGCGGAGTCGAGCACGGCGGCGATGCCGCCTTGTGCCCAGTCGCTCGCGCCGTCGCTGACGGTGCGCTTGGCGATGATCGCGACGCGCCGTGTCTGCGCGAGATTCAACGCGACGCTGAGTCCCGCCAGGCCGCTGCCTACGATTGCTACGTCGAAATTCATGCTGCCGCTTCTCCGTCGTTATGCCGTGTAGTCGCTCGTGCCCGCATTGCGCGGAGAACAGGAACCAGCAAGGATACCGGGCAAATTCCGGGACGGACAGTCGGCCGAACGCTCAATAGCTGGCTCATTTGCCGAGCCAATGCAAAAAGCCCCGCATTCGCGGGGCTTTTTGCTGTCTTCGTCAAACTCGCTGAAACCAGATTTACTTGATCTTGGTTTCTTTATACTCGACGTGCTTGCGGACGACGGGATCGAACTTCTTGATCGCCATCTTTTCCGGCATGTTGCGCTTGTTCTTCGTCGTGGTATAGAAGTGACCCGTACCTGCGGTCGATTCGAGCTTGATCTTGTCGCGTGCGCCCTTGGCCATTTCAGTGCTCCTTAGACTTCACCGCGTGCGCGCAGGTCTGCGAGCACAGCGTCGATACCGTTCTTGTCGATCAGGCGCAGGCCGGCATTCGACACGCGCAGGCGGACCCAACGGTTTTCGCTTTCAACGAAGAAACGACGGTTCTGCAGGTTCGGCAGGAAACGACGCTTGGTACGGTTGTTCGCGTGGGAAACGTTGTTGCCGCTCATCGGCGCTTTCCCAGTTACTTGGCATACGCGTGCCATGAGAGCACTCCTAATACGCTGAAATTCTGAGTTCGAACGCCTGGTGAAACCCCCGGTGCGCATGCCTTTGACGGCATTACCAAAGAGCAACCCCACTAACATTCCGCGCTCGGAACAGGTTGGTTGAAAGAAGCAAACCGAGATTCTAGCAGCAAAAACTCAGCAATATCAAGCCTTTTTGGTTTCGTTCCAATTGGGATGGCGTCCCGGCCCGCGCATTTTTGCCTCAAATCCAGCCCTGTCGTGCGAAAGAGAATACGTCGTTCGAGGCGACGACCAGATGATCGAGCAGCCTGACTTCGATGAGCGTCAGTGCGTCCTGCAGCGTGCGCGTGAGCCGGCGGTCGTTGGCGCTCGGCGCGACGCCGCCCGACGGGTGATTATGCGCGACGATCAAACCCGCCGCGTTCAGCGTCAGCGCGCGCCGCACGATTTCGCGCGGATACACCGCCACGCGCGTGATCGAGCCGCGCGCCGATTCCTCCGCGAGCAGCAACTGATGGCGCGCGTCGAGATAGAGGCACACGAAGACTTCATACGGACGCGTGCCGATCAGCATCTTCAGATAGTCTTCGACCGCGCCCGGCGAATCCAGCAGCGCGCGCTCCCGGGCGCGTTCCGCGAGCGCGCGCCGGCACAACTCCGACACCGCCAGCAGCTGCGCCGCTCGCGCGGGCCCGATGCCGCGCAGCGCGCAAAGCTGTGTCGCGGAGGCATCGAGGACGCTGCGCAGGGTGCCGAAATGCGCGAGCAGTTCGCGCGCGAGATCGACGGCGGTTCGGCCCGGAATGGCGGAATGAAGGAAGAGCGCGAACAGTTCCGCGTCCGAGAGCGAAGCGGCGCCGGCGTCGAGCAGCCGCTCGCGAGGCCGTTCGCCTTCTGCCCAGTCGCGAATCGGGGACACGCGCGGCGCGGATTTCACCGGTTTCGCGGAATCGTCGGCGCCTCCGACCAGCCTCAGCGCGGCCGTCATGCGGGCCTCCGCACGGTGAGACACAGCCACGCCTCCATATAGTACGGCCCGTCGCGCGCGATGATCCGACGCGGCACGTCGGTCGCCGACCTTGGCTTACAATGGCGGTTTGGCGCGCCGCGGCGCCTGGCATTCGCGGCGCATGTTGCGCGCGCGCCGTCTCTGACTGTTCGGTTACATCCAATACACATGAGCATCATCGATATCTCCGAGGTGAAACCCGGTTCGCACGTCACGCTTCACTACCGGCTGGCACTGGCCGATGGTGCCGACATCGTCAATACCTTCACCGACAAGCCCGCGACGCTCCTGCTCGGCGCAGGCCAGCTCGCTCCGCCGCTCGAAGAAATTCTGCTCGGGCTGAAGGTCGGCCACCATTCGACCTTTCAGCTAACGCCGGAGCAGGCGTTCGGTCCCCGAAATCCCGAGCTGCTCCAGCGCGTGTCGCTCGCGACGCTGCGCGAAAACAGCATGATCAACGAGGATTTTTCGCCGGGCGATCTCGTCGAATTCAATGCGCCGGGTGGCGGCCGCTATGCGGGCGTGCTGAAGGAAGTGGGCGAAACCTCGGCGCTGTTCGATTTCAACCACCCGCTTGCCGGCCAGGCGCTGGCGTTTGAAGTGAAAATCATCGGAATTCTGTAGCCATGAGCCTCGCTGACACCCTGACCGATGTCGAAATCCTCCTCGCGCAGCCGCGCGGGTTCTGCGCGGGCGTCGATCGCGCAATCGAAATCGTCGAGCGCGCGATCAAGCTGTTCGGCGCGCCCATCTACGTGCGTCACGAAATCGTGCACAACGCCTATGTCGTCGAGGATCTGCGCAAGAAGGGCGCAATCTTCATCGAAGACCTCGCGGACGTGCCGTCGGGCAGCACGCTGATCTTCAGCGCGCACGGCGTGTCGAAGGCGGTTCGGGCGGAAGCCGAAACGCGCGGCCTGCGCGTGTTCGACGCCACCTGTCCGCTCGTGACCAAGGTCCACATGGAAGTCGCGAAGATGCGCCAGGAAGGCTTCGACATCGTGATGATCGGCCACAAGGGCCATCCGGAAGTGGAAGGAACAATGGGGCAGTCGGGCGAGGGCATGCATCTGGTCGAAGATATCGACGACGTCATGGCGCTCGCGCTGCCGAATCCCGAGCGCATCGCCTACGTGACGCAGACGACGCTATCCGTCGACGACGCCTCGGCCATCATCGACGCGCTCAAGTCGCGTTATCCGGCGGTGAAGGAGCCGAAGAAACAGGACATCTGCTATGCGACGCAGAATCGCCAGGACGCAGTGAAGTTTCTCGCACCGCAGTGCGACGTGGTGATCGTGGTCGGCAGCCCGAACAGCTCGAATTCAAGCCGTCTGCGCGAAGTGGCCGAAAAGCGCGGCATCCCGGCCTACATGGTCGATTCGCCGACGCAGATCGATCCGAAATGGGTCGAGGGCAAGAAGCGCATCGGCGTAACGGCGGGCGCCTCCGCGCCGGAAGTGCTCGCGCAGGCGGTGATCGCGCGGCTGCGCGAACTCGGCGTGTCCAGCGTGCGGCCGCTCGAGGGCATCGAGGAAACAATTTCCTTCCCCTTGCCGCGCGGACTGACATTGCCGCAGTAATGTGCCGCAAAAATAGAAGCGCCCGTCGGGGCGTTTCTTTTTGGTTCCAAATTATCTTATACAAGATAAAAAAAGGTTAAGCGACGCGACGCGTTCGACGTAAGGACCGGAGCATTCGCACTTTTCTGGTGCGTTCCGCTCAAACCGAGCATGGGTTCGAAATAAGGGCATTCCCTTAGGCCGTGCAGGCTCGCCGAACCTTACAATCCGCCGCCTGCCGAAGACTTACATTTTTGGTGCAACTACTGCACAAACACGGATCGCAACCTGGTTGCGCCTCCGCGCGAAAATCGGTCGAAAAGTGCGGTTGCAATGCAGGAAAACCCCTGTCACAGAACAATATTGCCCGTCCCATAATTAGAGTTACAATGCGCGCGTTCCAGCCCGGAAGGGCTTGAAATATCGGCTTTTAGAGGCGCAGGAGACCTATTTAATGCGAGTCAAGTTTGCTTACGCCGTGACCTTCGCGGCTGCGGTTGCAATGGCAACCGCATGCGGCAAGAAGAGCGATGGCGAGGCGGGCACGGGGGCATCGGCCGCCAGTTCGGCGGCAGCGCCCGCGGCGGCTGCACCGTCGCCGGCGAGCGAGGCGGTGACGGTCGTCAAGATCGGCCACGTTGCGCCCCTCACTGGCTTGCAGGCGCATCTCGGAAAGGATAACGAGAACGGCGCGCGCCTCGCAATGGAGGAAATCAGCGCGCAGGGACTCACGATCGACGGCCATCCGATCAAGCTCGAACTCGACGCCCAGGACGACGCCGCCGACCCGCGCACGGGCACGGAAGCCGCCCAGAAGCTCGTCGACGACCACGTGGTCGCCGTCATCGGACATATGAATTCGGGCGTGTCGATCCCGGCGTCGAAGATCTATCGCGACGCGAACGTGGCGCAGATCTCGCCGTCGACGACCAATCCGGACTACACGAAGCAGGGCTTCAAGACGACGTTTCGCGTCGTCGCCACCGACGCGCTGCAAGGCCCGGTGCTCGCCGACTACGCGATGAAAACGCTGCACGCGAAGAAAGTCGTGATCGTCGACGACACGTCGGCCTACGGCCGCGGTCTCGCCGATGAGTTTGCGAAGACCGCGCAGGCGGGCGGTCTGAAGGTGATGTCGCGCGAGGCGACCAGCGAAAAGGTTCGCGACTACAAGGCGATCCTCACAAAAATCAAACGAGCCCAGCCCGACGTCGTGATGTACGGCGGGATGGATGTGACCGGCGGCCCCTTCATTAAGGAAGCGGCGGCGGCCGGCATCAAGGCAAAGATCCTGGCCGGTGACGGGGTGTGCACCGACAAGATCGCGGAGCTTGCGGGCGACGCCGTACAGAACCTGGTCTGTTCGGAAGCGGGACTCGCGCTTTCGAAAATGGACAAGGGAGCGGATTTCGCCCAGAAGTACGAGGCCCGCTTTCACACGCCGGTGCAGATTTACGCGCCGTTCACGTATGACGCGATGTACGTGATCGTCGACGCAATGAAACGCGCCAATTCCATCGAAGCGCCCAAGGTGCTCGCTGCGATCGCGTCGACCGACTACAACGGTCTGACGGGACACATCGCATTCGACGACAAGGGCGATTTGAAGGCAGGCACGATCACGCTTTACGACTTCAAGGACAAGAAGAGAAACGTCCTCGATGTCGTGAAGCAGTGATGGCGCGGCGTTTGCAGCCTGTTTGCAGCCTCGACGGCGCCGGCTACCCGGTGGCGCCGTTTCCGTATCCGTCCGACAGGTGTTCGCCGCCACATCCGGCAGCGGGCGCGGGTCGAGGCGATTGACCCTTACCGGTTTTTTTACACGTACGCGCGGTGCCGTTCTCGATTTCGCTTCACACCGGTTTATCGGCCGGTGATAAAGCGGTATCCAGTCGCACGGGCTAAGGAGCTTTTAATGGATATTTTCATCCAGCAGATCTTGAACGGTCTGGTGCTAGGCAGCGTCTACGCCATCATCGCACTGGGCTATACGATGGTGTACGGCATTCTCGGCATCATCAACTTCGCTCACGGCGACGTGCTGATGGTCGGCGCGATGGTGGCGCTTTCCGCGATCGGCGTCATGACGAATCACTTTCCCGGTCTGCCCGGGCCGATCATGCTGGTGATCGCACTGGCGGTCGCGGCCGTGGTCTGCGCGCTGGTCGGCTACACGATCGAGCGGGTTGCTTACCGGCCGTTGCGCAAGGCTCCGCGCCTCGCCCCGCTGATCACCGCGATCGGCGTCTCGATCCTTCTCCAGACCCTCGCGATGATGATCTGGGGCCGCAACCCGCTGCCGTTCCCGCAGCTCCTCCCGACCGACCCGATCAACGTGATCACCGCGACGGAAACGCGTCCGGGCGCCGTGATCTCGATGACCGAAATCGTGATCATCGTGGTGGCGTTCCTCGTGATGGGCGGCCTCCTGCTCCTCGTGCACAAGACCAAGCTCGGCCGCGCGATGCGCGCGATCGCCGAGAACCCCGGCGTCGCGTCGCTGATGGGCGTGAACCCGAACTTCGTGATTTCCGCGACCTTCATGATCGGCTCGGCGCTCGCCGCGCTCGCCGGCGTGATGATCGCCTCCGAATACGGCAACGCGCACTTCTACATGGGCTTCATTCCGGGCCTGAAGGCGTTCACCGCGGCGGTGCTCGGCGGGATCGGCAACCTGGGCGGCGCGATGGTCGGCGGCGTGCTGCTCGGCCTCATCGAACAGTTGGGCGCGGGTTACATCGGCAACCTGACGGGCGGCGTCTTCGGCAGTAACTATCAGGACGTGTTCGCGTTTGTCGTGCTGATCATCGTGCTGGTGTTCCGTCCGTCCGGCTTGCTCGGCGAACGTGTGGCTGACCGCGCATAACAGGGAGCGAAAAAAATGACATCGATTCAACCGATTGAGCCGTCGACGACGCTCATCCCCGAGAAAAAAGGCGCGAAAAGCTACGCGATCACCATCCTGGTCGCCGCGCTCGTGATCATGGCGCCAATGGTGATCGGCGCGGCCGGCGGCAACTACTGGGTGCGCGTGCTCGACTTCGCGATGCTCTACGTGATGCTCGCGCTCGGACTCAACGTGGTGGTCGGCTTCGCCGGCCTGCTCGACCTGGGCTACATCGCGTTCTACGCGGTCGGCGCTTATGTGGCCGCCTTGCTGTCCTCGCCGCAGCTCACGAGCCAGTTCGAATGGATCGCGCAACTCGCGCCCGGCGGCCTGCACGTGCCGTTCCTCCTGATCGTGCCCTGCGCGATGGCGCTCGCGGCGACCTTCGGCGTGCTGCTCGGCGCACCGACACTGCGTCTGCGCGGCGACTATCTCGCGATCGTGACGCTGGGCTTCGGGGAAATCGTGCGGATTTTCATGAACAACCTCGATCGTCCGATCAACATCACGAACGGTCCGAAGGGTATTACCGGCATCGATCCGGTGACGGTGGCAGGCTTCAATCTCTCGCAGACGCACACGTTGTTCGGCCTGAAGTTCCCGTCCGTGTACATGTATTACTACCTGTTCGTGCTGTGCGCGCTCTTCGTGATCTGGGTGTGTACGCGTCTGCAACACTCGCGCATCGGCCGCGCGTGGGCCGCGATCCGCGAAGACGAAATCGCCGCGAAAGCGATGGGCATCAACACGCGTAACGTGAAGCTGCTGGCGTTCGCGATGGGCGCGTCCTTCGGCGGATTGTCGGGCGCGATGTTCGGTGCGTTCCAGGGCTTCGTGTCGCCGGAATCGTTCACGTTCTGGGAATCGATCGTCGTGCTGGCGTGCGTGGTGCTCGGCGGCATGGGCCACATTCCGGGCGTGATTCTCGGCGCGGTGCTGCTCGCCGTGTTCCCCGAATTCCTGCGCTCGACGATGGGTCCGCTGCAAAACGCCATCTTCGGCCATCAGATCGTCGATACCGAAGTCATCCGCCAGTTGCTGTACGGCCTGGCGATGGTGCTGATCATGCTGTATCGCTCGGAAGG
Source organism: Caballeronia sp. LZ024 (assembly GCF_031451455.1). Taxonomy (NCBI): domain Bacteria; kingdom Pseudomonadati; phylum Pseudomonadota; class Betaproteobacteria; order Burkholderiales; family Burkholderiaceae; genus Caballeronia; species Caballeronia sp. LZ024. Next base: position 635,646 of record NZ_JARUXL010000001.1, read on the forward strand.
CCTGTGGCCCGCCGCGAAACACGAAGACAAGATCGCGAAGATCGCAAAGCGCGCTGGCAAGAAGCCGGTGCGCGCCTAAGGCGGGGGAATTCAAATGAGCGATAAACAAACTCGATTGTCCGTGCAGGGCGTGAACAAGCGCTTCGGCGGCTTGCAGGCGCTCTCCGACGTGCGCCTCGAAATCAAGGAAGGCGAGATCTACGGCTTGATCGGGCCGAACGGCGCCGGCAAGACGACCTTCTTCAACGTCATCACGGGCCTCTACACGCCGGATTCGGGCGTCTTCAAGCTGGATGGCGAAGCCTATACGCCGACCGCCGTCTATCAGGTGGCGAAGGCGGGCATCGCGCGCACGTTCCAGAACATTCGCCTGTTCGGCGGCATGACGGCGCTGGAGAACGTGATGGTCGGGCGCCACGTGCGCACGAAGCACGGTCTGATCGGCGCGGTGTTCCAGACGCCGTCCGAACGCCGCGAAGAGCGCGAGATCAAGGAACGCGCGCTGGAATTGCTCGAATACGTGGGCGTGCTGCAATACGCGGATTACACGTCGCGCAATCTGTCGTATGGACACCAGCGGCGTCTGGAAATCGCGCGCGCGCTGGCGACCGATCCGAAGCTGCTCGCGCTCGACGAACCCGCCGCCGGCATGAACGCGACGGAGAAGGTCGAACTCACGCGTCTGCTCGACAAGATCCGCTCGGACGGCAAGACGATTCTCTTGATCGAACACGACGTGAAACTGGTGATGGGATTGTGCAACCGCATGACGGTGCTCGATTACGGCAAGGTGATCGCCGAGGGTCTGCCGCAGGACGTGCAGAAGGACCCGAAGGTGATCGAGGCATATCTGGGTGCGGGGGTCCACTGATGTCCACAACTAACGCGATGTTGAAAATCAAGGGCCTGCAGGTCAATTACGGCGGCATTCAGGCGGTCAAGGGCGTCGATCTGGAAGTGGCGCAGGGCGAACTCGTCACGCTGATCGGCGCGAACGGCGCGGGCAAGACCACGACGATGAAGGCGATCACGGGCCTCAAGCCGTATTCGGCGGGCGACATCGAATACATGGGCCAGTCGATCAGGGGCGTGCCGACGCACGAACTTTTGAAGCGCGGTCTCGCGATGGTGCCGGAAGGACGCGGCATCTTCGCGCGCATGTCGATTCTGGAAAACATGCAGATGGGCGCGTACCTGCGCAACGACACCGCCGAGATCCAGAAGGACACCGAACGCATGTTCGGCTTCTTCCCGCGACTCAAGGAGCGCGCGTCGCAGTACGCAGGGACGCTTTCGGGCGGCGAACAGCAGATGCTGGCGATGGCGCGCGCGATCATCTCGCGCCCGAAGCTGCTGCTGCTGGACGAGCCGTCGATGGGTCTCTCGCCGATCATGGTCGAGAAGATCTTCGAAGTGGTACGGGCGATCTCGGCCGAAGGCATGACGGTGCTGCTCGTCGAGCAGAATGCGCGGCTTGCGTTGCAGGCGGCCAACCGCGGCTACGTGATGGACTCCGGACTCGTGACGATGTCCGGCGACGCCAAGACGATGCTGAACGATCCGAAGGTGCGGGCGGCTTATCTGGGCGAGTAAAACGCGCCACGCCGCTTCAAATAAAAAACCGCATGCGTTCCAAACGCATGCGGTTTTTTTATGCGCTTTGCAGCCGCTTGCCGAAGCTCACGACTTCATCCGCGCGGTAGCCGAGTTTCGCGTAAAACGCCTGCACGCCGGATTTGCTGGTCAGTATCTGCAAGTTGACTTTCGGACATCCGCGTTGCGCCAGTTCGCTTTCCGCGTGCTGCACCAACGCTCGTCCATACCCGTGCCGACGCATGTCTTCCGCGACGGCGAGCGAATACAGCCATCCGCGATGCCCGTCGTAACCCGCCATGATCGTGCCGATCACGCGCGAATCCACCTCGCCGACGAAGAACAAATCCGGCTGCGTCGCGAGCTTGTTCGCAATCGACAAACGCGGATCGCGCTGCGGCCTCGACGCATCCGCGTACTCGGGAAACGCTTCACGCCAGAGCGCGATCACCGGATCGGTGTCGCGCGCGTCGAACACGCGGATCTTCACAGCGAATCCAGCACGGAACGCAGCATGGACATCATCTGGTCGATCTCGTCGTTCGTCACGTTGAGCGCGGGCATGAAGCGCAGCAGGTTCGGACGCGCGGCGTTCAGCAAAAGGCCGTCGGGCTGCATCGCGCGCGCCTTCTCGACGATCTGCGGACCGTTGTCGGCATCGAGCAACAGCGCGCGCAACAGGCCTTCGCCGCGTTCGCCCTTGAAGCCGCGCTCCTCCGACAACTTGAGCAACTGCGACTTCAGATACTCGCCGCGCTCGCGCACGCCTTCGAGAAAACCGGGCGCAGTCAGTTGCGAAATGACCGAATAACCGACGGCCGTCATCAGCGGATTGCCGTTGTAGGTGCCGCCCTGATCGCCGGGTTCGAAGCAGGCAATCTCCGCCTTCGAGAGCAGCGCCGCGAGCGGCACGCCGCCGCCGATGCCCTTGCCGAGCGTCATGATGTCCGGCTGGACGCCCGACAGTTCGTAGGCGAAGAGCGTTCCCGCGCGGCCGCAGCCGCTCTGCACTTCATCGACCATCAGCAGCAGGTTGTGCTTCTGCGTCAGCGCGCGCAGTTGCTGCATGAATTCGCGCGTCGCGGGAATCACGCCGCCTTCGCCCTGGATCGGTTCGAGCATCACGCCGACCGTCTTCTCCGTGATGAGCCGCTCGACCGACGCGATGTCGTTCAGCTCGGCCTTCGGAAAGCCCGGCACTTGCGGCGCGTAGATGGTGTCCCACCCGGCCTTGCCGCTCGCCGACATCGTCGCGAGCGTGCGGCCGTGGAAGCTGTGGTCGAACGTGATGATTTCGTAGGCGCCGTCCCTGAACTTGCGGCCCCACTTGCGCGCGAGCTTGATCGCGCCTTCGTTCGCTTCCGCGCCGCTGTTGGCGAAGAACACCTTGTCGAAGCAGCTGTGCTCGGTGAGCAGGTCCGCGAGCTGGGCCATCGGCGCGTTGTAGAACGCCGGCGACGGGTTGATCAGCGTGCGCGCCTGCTTTTCGAGCGCCTCGATCATGCCGTCGTTGCAATGTCCGAGCGAGTTCACGGCCCAGCCCTGGATGAAGTCCAGATAGCGCTTGCCGGTGTTGTCGTAGATCCACGAGCCCTTGCCGTGCGTGAACACGATTTCAGGGCGGTTCGTGATGAACATCAGCGATTCGACGGGGTACTCATTGAAATTCATGACAGCGGGCTCCACGAGAGCGACAACGAGGGTTGAAAAGGGCGTCGGAAAAAAACAAAAGCCACGGTATCCCGTGGCTTCATTTCGTGCGCATCGATCAAGACATGAGCGCGAATCCGTGACGAGCCAGCGGCATCCCTAGGGAAGCGGCGAGCGGCGACGTCGGAGGCTGGTCTGGATTTCGATCATTCGCGAAGGATACGATACGAGGTTTGTGCGTGTAAACCGTGCAGCGCGGATTTTTTGTCCGCGCCGCGCGCGGCGAACGGTTGCTGTCAGACCGGATGCGCGAGATCGGCGGCGCTCGTGAACGAGTCCGCGTAGAACTCGTCTTCCGGCAGCCGGTGATGATTCGTGAAATCGCGCTGGGCCGATTCCACCATCACGGGCGCACCGCACGCGTACACCTGATACGCGCTCAGGTCCGGCAGATCCTCGATGACCGCGCGATGAACGAAGCCCGTGCGGCCGGTCCAGGCGTCGTCGGCGTCCGGTTCGGAGAGCACCGGAACGAAGCTGAAGTTCGGCACTTCCTTCGCCCATTGCTCGGCGAGATCTATCATGTACAGGTCCTTCTTGCGACGGCCGCCCCAGTAGAGCGTCATCGGGCGGCCGAGGTTCTTGAACGCCGCGTGCTCGATGATCGCTTTGATCGGCGCGAAACCCGTGCCCGAGGCGAGCAGCACGATCGGCTTGTCGGAATCCTCGCGCAGGAAGAACGTGCCGAGCGGGCCTTCGAAGCGCAGGATGTCGCGCTCCTTCATCGCGCCGAACACGTGATCCGTGAACGTGCCGCCCGGCATGTGCCGGATGTGCAGTTCGAGCGGGCCTTCGTGATGCGGCGGGCTCGCCATCGAATAGCTGCGGCGCTTGCCGTCCTTCAGGATGAATTCGATGTACTGGCCCGCAAGATACTGCAGGCGTTCGTTCGCGGGCAATTGCAGCTTCAGTTCGACGACATCGTCGGCGCAGCGCGCGAGCGCGTTGACGCGGCACGGCAGCTTCTTCACCTGCACGTCGCCGACGCCGGCCACTTCGCGCACGTCGATCTCGAGGTCGGTCTGCGCGGTCGCGCAGCAAAAGAGCGCCATGCCGCGGGTCTTCTCGTCGTTGGACAGCGCCGACGACGAATGCGGCGCCTGCTCGACTTCGCCGCTCACCACCGTGCCCTTGCACGACCCGCACGCGCCGTTCTTGCAGCCGTAGGGCAGGCCGATGCCCTGACGCAACGCGGCGATCAGCACCGCTTCATCGGGTTCTACTTGAAACTGTCGGCCGCTTTGCCGCAGCGTTACGTTGAAAGCCATAGATCGTTATGTGTTGGGGTGTGTCGAATACGTGTTTCATCGGCATCGAGCGCGGCCTGACCGCGCTCGCGTGCCGCATGAGCCTCGCATGCCGCGGCTACAATCACGGCATGATTGCCACTCGAAACCTGCGCCGTGCGCGCGTCCTGATCGTCGGCTGCGGCGATGTCGGGATGCGCGCCGTGCCGCTCTTCACGAAGCGGGCGGCAGCGCCTCGCGTGATCGCGCTCACGAGCCATCCTGTACGCGCCGCCGAACTGCGCGCCGCGGGCACGACGCCCATTGTCGGCGATCTCGACGACCGTGCGAGCCTTGCGCGGCTTGCGGGCCTCTCGTCGACCGTGGTGCATCTCGCGCCGCCGCAGAAGGAAGGCGACTGCGACCGCCGCACGCGGGCGCTCATTGCCGCGCTCTGCGCGAAACGACGCAGCGTCGCGCGCACGACGGTCAGCGCCGTGGCGCCGCATCGGGTGTGGCGCGCGTGGTTTCGCGCGAATGCCGAAGACAGATCGGCGCGCGCGCAAAACCCCGCCAGAACAGCGCCCATTGTACCCGACGAGCCTTTTGCGATAGCGCGCCGCCGCCCGCCGATCCGCCTCGTCTATGCGAGCACGACGGGCGTCTATGGCGACTGCGGTGGCGCGCTCATCGACGAAACACGGCCGGTGCACCCCGAAAACGCGCGTGCAAAGCGCCGCGTGTCGGCCGAATCGCAATTGCGGCGCGCCGCCGTGCGAGGCGGCTGGCGCGTGTCCATCGTGCGGATTCCGGGCATCTATGCGGCCAACCGCCTGCCGCTTGCGCGCATCGAAAAGGGCATGCCGGCGCTCATCGCGAGCGACGACGTCTTCACGAATCACATCCACGCCGACGACCTCGCCGCCATCCTCGTGCGCGCGATCCGGCGCGCGAAGCCGCAGCGCGTGATCAACGCGACAGACGACACGGACCTGCGGATGGGAGATTATTTCGATCGCGTCGCGGACGCGAAGGGCATGCCGCGCGTGCCGCGCATCACGCGACAAGCCGCCGAGGCGCAACTGGAGCCGCTGACGCTTTCGTTCATGCGCGAGTCGCGCCGCCTGATCAACGCGCGGCTCAAACGCGAACTCGGCTACGCGTTGCGCTATCCGAGCGTCGACGACTTCCTTCGCGCTAAATGAGCGCAGGGATCGTCTCCAGCAGCACGAAGCAGAGCAAGGCGCCGATCAACGCGCCGATGAGGTTCGGCGCGTACTTGTGTCGCATATGCATGGTGACGAGCAAAGCGCCGATCAGGACCGCGCTCAGCGCGACGAACGCCACGAGCGCGACGGTCATGTGGGAGCCCATGATGCCCTCCTGCCATTTTGATAGTCGTTATTCAGCTACCCGTTAGACAAGTATAAGAGTCCGCCGGCGATAAGGCATGCTGCGATGCAGCGCAGCGCGCTAGGTGGTTTTACGGACTTGCATGATCGTTCGATTTTCCTGCCGCGACGCCGCGCGGCGGCCTTGCGGCTAGTCGCGCCGCAGCGCCGCGAGTTCCGCTTCGTCGAGCCAGCACCAGGCGCCGGCGGCCAGTGTCGTCGGGAGAACGAAGCCGCCGATCCTTTCGCGATGCAATTTTTCCACCCGGTTGCCCGCCGCCGCGACCATGCGTTTCACCTGGTGATATTTGCCTTCGAGCACGCTGAGTTCCAGCAGATGGTCGTCGCGCCGCACGGCGGCGAGTGCCGCGCTCGGCTTCGATTCGCCGTGCAGCAGCACGCCTTCGGCGAGCGCGCCGAGTTGCGCTTCGTCGAGCGGATGGCGCGTGGTCGCGAGATAGACCTTCGGCACCTTGCGCTTGGGCGATGTGAACGCGTGGACGAACGCGCCGTCGTCGGAGAGGAGCAGGAGCCCGGTCGTGTCCTGATCGAGCCGGCCGACGCATTGCACGCCGCGCGTCGCCAACTGGGGCGGCAGCAGATGGAACACGCTCAGGTGATGCTGCGGATCGCGCGAGCACTCGTATCCCGCCGGCTTGTTCAGCGCCAGATAAGCCTTCTCGCGATATCGCCACGCCTGGCCGTCGACTTCGAAATCGAGCGGCGGGGTCAGCGGGAAATCCGCGTCGGGGTCCGTGCAGAGCGCGCCCGCGACCCGCACGCGAGCGTCCGCGACGATGCCCCGGCACTGGCGGCGCGTACCGAAACCCTGGGAAAAGAGAATGCGTTCGAGATCCATCGGAGGTGTCGGAAGTGAGTCGCGCATTTTAACAATGCGCCGGACCCAGGCGGCCGGATGAATCTGGACGAAAAAGAACGCGCCGCCCGGTAAGCAGGCGGCGCGTCAAGGGCATCGTGCACCGGATTCCAACCGCGAATCCGATGCCGTGCCGGGGAAACCGACCGAACGCTCGCGTTACTGCATGTCGAGCCGGCCATAGACGCCGTCGGCTTCGTCATTCGGGCCGGCCGCGAAGAAGAGCGTGTTGGTCGGCTGGGCGTTGAGCCCGTTGCCGAACGCAAGGCCCCAGAGACCGGACTGCGCGAAGGTCGAGCCGTCCGGGTTCGTCACCGTGCCGACGAGCTTTCCGCTCGTCGGGTCGAACGCGTGGATCGTGCCGTCGCCGAAATTGCCGATGAGGAGGTCGTTGGAGAGCGTCCCGAAGTTGCCCGGCGCCTGCGCGATGCCCCACGGTGCGTTGAGCTCCGAGACGTGATCGAGCCTTTGCAGCAGATGTCCGTCCGTATCGAACACGTCGACGAAACCGAGGCCCGCGCCCGCGACGTCGTCGTGCGCGTCCGCGTCCTGTTGCGCGTAGGTCACGTAGAGCTTCTGGCCGATCGCCTGAATGCCGAACGGCGCGAAGTTGCCGGGTATCTGCGAGTCCTGGAACGCGCCCGCGAGCGTGACCTTCTGGAACGCCGTGTCGAACACGTCGATGCGGTTGTTGTGGAAGTCCGTCGCGTAGAGCCGCTGGCCGCTCGACGCCGTCGCGATCGCGAGGCCCTTGTACACGGCGCCCTGCGCGCTGGAATCCGACACGGTGATGGCGTGCGTCAGATCGACGGTCGGCGACCACGCGGTGACGGAGCCGCCTTCGCCGACGAAAATGAACGCCGCCGCGCCCGTTTTGCCCGCCTGCGACACCATGAGATCCGTGGTGCTGCCGTTGAACACGATGCCGGTCGGGCCGGCGGGGCCGGATGCGGTCGCGGGAATTGCGACGACGAGCGATTGCACGACGCCATTGCCGTCGTAGAGCGTGGCCGTCTGGGTGGCGTTGTTCGCGACCCACACGAAGCCCTTCGGGTTGAACGCGACGCCCCACGCGTTTTTGAGATTGGGGTCCGTGTGTGACGCGGCGACCGCGCCGTCGGAGACGAGGATCGTCGATTTGAAGCGCGTCGCCATCGGGTTGTTGTCGTCCGAACCGCCGCACGAGGCGAGGCCCGACAGGGCCGCCACCGCGGCCACCGATGCGATGAGGATCGCCGCACGCGCGCGCAGCGCTGCTGGTTTCATGATGACGACTCCCTGGCGCGAGGCGCGCCCGTAGTGTGTGTCGTCATCTTTAAACGGACGCCGGGCGGGGCTTATTCCGGTGCGGCGGGAGATTTGCTCGCTGCGGTGCGGCGCGATCCGGATGGCGGGCAGGCGCGAGCGGCGAAGCGGTGCGTCAATCGCGTGCTCGATTCAGTGCGCGTCGCCGCGGCCCTTCGCGACGGTCGGGACGCCCCAGCCGAACCAGGTGAACGAGCGATCGGGCTGCGGCGCGGCATCGGGCTTGCGTTTTGGCGGATTCGGATGGGCTTCCGGCGCCGGAACAGGCGACGCAGCAACGATGGCGGGCCGCGCCGGCGCGGGTTTGGTCCGCGTCGATACGCGCCGCGCGAGCGCGAGCGCCTGCGGATTGCGTGCGTCGAGCGCGAGCGCCTGATTTGCGTGGCGCGCGACACACGCCGACGACTTCGTCGGGCACGCCTTCGCGCGCTGCAACGCGGCATCGCGCTGACTTTCGAGCCGCGTGAGGCGCGTCGCGACGCGTTGCACGTCCGGGCTGCTTTGCTCGCTGCCCGGCATCTCGTCGATGTAGCGGCGCGCGGCGGCGAGATCGCGATTGGCGATCGCCTTGCGAGCCGCCGACGCGCTGCGGGCGGGCTGGGCGTCGCGCGGCGCGGTCTCGGCGATAACGGGGGCAGGCGGCGCCGTGCGCGGCGCGGCGGGCGGCGCGATCGCCAGCGGCGGGCTGGCGAGCGCGGTCTCCGGCGACGCGGGAGCGGCCGTAGCGGCGGGCGGCACATTCGCGACCTGACTCGACGGTGCGTGCGCCGACGATGCGCCGGAAGGGCCGGGCGAGTTGGAGAGCGCGGTCGTAGTCGTGGTCGCCGGTTTGGCGGAACTGGCCGCTGCAACGTGTTCCGGCGCAGCGGGCAGGGTCGCGGCGACTGCGCCCCTGGACAGGGGCGGCGGCGCGCGCCGGGCGGCGGCGATAGCCGGGCTTCGCGGGTCCGGCGCGATCGATCCGCCCGAGCTTTGCGCTTCCGTGACGCGCGGCGTCTGGATGGTGGTGTCGATGTTGGCGAGGATGAACGCACCGGCCGCAAAGCCGATCACGACGACGCCGCCTGTCGCGAGCACGCCGCCGACGAACGAGCGCTTCTTCGGCGCTTCGATTGCCGGCGCGGCATCGCCCTCTTCGCGGATGCTCGGATAGGTCACGAGCGCATTGCGACGCACTTTCGTGACGAGCCAGCCCGCGCGCGGCATCTCTTCGGCGAGGCGCAGGGCGTCGGCGCTGAAGATCGCGCCTTCGCGATCGGCGCCGCACTGCGGGCAGGTATCGTCTTCGGCTCTCGACGCAGCGCCGCAGCGCGCGCAGATCACCGAATCGAGCTGCAGTGAATACTTAGAGCGACTCATGCCGCACCCGTTGAGTTTTCGCCTGGACGACAATGGCCGGGCGTAACGTACTTGGCCGCAGAATAACTCGGGAAGGCGAACAATCGACGTGTTCGCTGGCAAATTTCTCAATAATGGCGAGATTTTTGATCATTCACGCCCGTGTCGAAGTTTCGCCGCACCGCATAAATCGCGGCGAGAGTTCGTGCGGCGAAACGAGTATGTCAGCGAAAATCGAGCGCGGCTACGCGGCCGCGCACACTTGTCCGACAATTGGCGGATTCAGGCGGATATGGACGGGTTTTTGCGCAATTGAGGCGGGGCGCGTTGGAACATGCGAGGGAGAGGGCCGGTGCCGCACCACCGGCGCTCATCAATCTCGACCGTGGCGCTCGTCGTCGTTATCGCCGGTTAGCAACTCGGACAAGTCCGCGGGCTGCATGCGTTGCATCGCCTTTTCAATCTTCTTGTCGTATCGGCGGTCACTTGGATCGCCTTGTTTCTGCGTCTTGCGTCCGTACCGTTGTACGAAGCATTGCAACTCGCCGGCCAGACGATTTTGTTTGCGACGGTCGGTCACGATAAGGACCAAGGATCGACTTTCTCACCTGTAATCACAAAATCACGATAGGCCGCGAGGACTGTAGCGCGTTGCTCGACTGTCCAGCCGCATTGGATATGCAGTGACCGCGCCCCAACGCGTTTTATCGTTTCGCGCTTCGTCGTGACTTCCCGGATCGGTCCGAACTGTAACGTAGGCATGTTTGCCACGTGTCCCACGCCGCTGAGATCCAGCCCGACGAGGACCGAAAGGCGCTGGTTGATCTGTTCCGGTGTATCAATCATCTCAGTCACACTTCAAGCCGAGGTCTGCATGACCTCAAGCGCAGCGCCTTTCGTTGCCGGCCGCTGATGCCAGTGAAAATTCGTATCGAGGAACGAGCGGATTCGCTGCACGAGCGCGGCATCTTTTGCCCACACATCGGCGGACGCGCGTTGGAAGTACTTCTTGCCTTCCTCAACAGCGTGCTTCTGCTCGGTAGAAAGAAAGATGCGCCCGCTTCCATAGGCGTCCTTACTGGAAAGCACCCAGCGTGGAAACGAATCCGGCTTCAGTTCAGTCCCACCCATCGCCAACCCCGTCGCTTGTGACGACGTAAACCTAGCAGATTGCCGCACGTAGTGGTTTATGGAATACGCCGACTATGCAAGCCGATCTGCTCGATGAGGAACACGGCAACCATTCCCGGCCGCGCTCCGCACTTCCTCGCGATGAGACCGAGATCAAGAAGCAGGCCGCGCTGATCGAGCTGACGAAGGCATGGCGTACGCCGCCGTGAGCGGAATAGGTATTTATGGAGGCATAATCGGCGAGCACCCCGCGAAGTCCCGAAAATGCCCCGTCGTCGATGGTAGAACTTGCGCACCGGCCGGAAACAAAAAACCCCGAGAGCCTTACGCGCTGTCGGGGTTTCCTGTGAAACTTGGGTGTTGCTTGGAAATTTGTTGGTGCCCAGGGCCGGAATCGAACCGGCACGCCTTGCGGCGGGGGATTTTGAGTCCCCTGCGTCTACCAATTTCACCACCTGGGCACTTGCATTTTCATTTGCCGGGCCGACGCACCACGAAGAGGCACGCCGATCGGCAAGTCAGCGATTATGTCGGAAAACTTCGGCCGCGGCAAGGGCGCCACGGCCCATGCTCACTGGCTCAGATAGGTAAACGAGCCGTTTTTGATGACGCCCATCACGCTCGCGCGCTGATCCAGCCCCACGTGATCGGTCGCGCTCGTATTCACGACGCCGTTCGGCACCACGAGTTCATGCGCGTGCTCCAGTTCCGAGCGCAGTGCCACACGAAACGCCTTCGTCCCCGGCTGGCCGGCCTTCAGCGCCCGCGCGACGGCGTCCTGAAGGCGCGGATACACGCCCGCCGCATCGCCCGCGAACTGTGTGACCGTGCCCGGACCGTACTTTGCCTCATAGGCGTTGACGAACGCGAGCGCCGCCTTCTTCGACGGATGGTCGGCCGGCAGCGTGCGCGCGACGACCACCGGCTGCGTCGGAAACAGCGTGCCTTCGACGTCCTTCCCGCCGAGCTTGATGAACTCCGGCGTCGCGATGCCGTGCGTCTGGTAGATCGCGCCCTTGAACCCGCGCTCGACGAGCGTGCGCTCTGGCAGCACGGTCGGCGTCCCGGCGCCCGCGATTAGCACCGCGTCGGGTTTCGCGGCCATCAGCTTGAGAATCTGGCCGGTGACGCTCGCATCCGTGCGGTTAAAGCGCTCGCTCGCGACGACTTTGATATGCCGCAAGTCCGCGAACTTCGAGAACTCGTTGAACCAGCTGTCGCCGTAGCTATCCGCGAAACCGATGAACCCGACTGTCTTCACGCCGTGGTTCGCCATGTAGCGCGTCATCACGTCGGCCATCGCGCGATCGGTCTGCGCCATCTTGAACGCCCACACCTTCTTGCCTTCCTGCGGCTCGACGACCGACGCCGAGCCGATCAGCGTGATCATCGGCGTTTCGTACTCGGCAACCGGATCGAGCGCCGCAAGCGCCGCCGGCGTGATGTTCGGGCCGACGATCACGTCGACCTTGTCCTCGGTGATCAGCTTCCTGATGTTGCGCACGGCGGCGCCGGGGTCGGAGCCGTCGTCGAGGATCAGGTATTGCGCGTCCTGCCCGGCGATGGTTTTCGGCCACATCAGCATCGCGTTCTTGCTCGTGATGCCGATCGCCGCGGCGGGCCCGGTGCTCGACAGGTCGATGCCGACCTTCAGTTGCGCCTGTGCAGCGGCGCTCAACGCCGACAATGCGCTCGCGAGCGCGATGCGGCGAAGGGACTTCGACAACTTCATTGGCTGGTCTCCGTGGCGGATGGTGGGTTGGTTGATGGATGAATCGAACCGCTTACAGCTCGTAGCTTTCGTGTTCCCCGGAAAGCGCCTGTTCGATGAGCTTGCGGTTCATCGAAGGCGAGAGCAGTTCGACGAGCGTGTAGACATAACTGCGCAGATACGCCCCCTGCTTGAGCGCGAGGCGCGTCACATTGGTGCCGAACAGATGGCCGACAGGCATCGCGCGCAGATGCTTGTCGCGTTCCGGATTGAACGCGATGTCGGCCATGATGCCGACGCCGAGCCCCAGTTCGACGTAGGTCTTGATGACATCGGCATCGATCGCTTCGAGGACGATATCCGGGGCCAGATTGCGCAGCGCGAACGCCTGATTGATCTTCGAGCGGCCTGCGAACGCGGCGTCGTAGGTGATGAGCGGATACTGGACGAGGTCGTCGAGCGTGAGCAGCTTGCGTTCGAGCAGCGGATGGTCCGGCAGCATTACGGCGAGGTGCTGCCACTGGAAGCACGGCAGCGAGACCAGTTCCTTATAGTTGGCGATCGCCTCGGTCGCGATGGCGATATCGGCCTGATCGTGGATCACCATCTCCGCGACCTGCGTCGGACTGCCCTGGAGAATCGACAGATGCACCTTCGGGAAGCGCTTCTTGAACTCCGCGATCGCGGCGGGCAGCGAGTAGCGCGCCTGCGTGTGCGTGGCCGCAATCACGAGCCGGCCCTGATCCTGCGCCGCGTAATCTTTACCGACTCGTTTGAGCGTCTCCACTTCCTGTAGTATTTTTTCCACCGACGCCAGAATGATCCTGCCCGGCTCCGTCAGCGAGCGCACGCGCTTGCCGTGGCGCGTGAAGATTTCGACGCCCAGCTCGTCTTCCAGCTCGATGATGGCCTTCGACACGCCCGGCTGTGACGTGAACAGCGCCTTCGCCGCCTCCGTGAGGTTGAAGTTCTGCCGGACGGCCTCGCGCACGAACCGGAACTGATGCAGGTTCATTTATAACCCATCCGCATATCAAAGTAATTTTTCAGTCGTTTGCTATATAAAGAAAGTTTATTACGATTTGTCCAATTTTTCCAATATCCATATCTGTATTTGTCATTAGCTAATGAGCGTTCCGTCTGAACGACGCTCGGCGCAACGACTCAATGGGTATCGATGTGCGGCGTTGTGCACGACGCTCGCGTGTGACAAAAAACTTGGGGTCCCCGAATGTACCAATACGATCAGATCGACCAGACCATCGTCGACGAACGTGTCGCCCAATACAGCGACCAGGTCCGCCGCCGGCTGTCGGGCGAGTTGAGCGAAGAGGAATTTCGTCCGCTGCGCCTGCAAAACGGTCTCTACATGCAGCGTCACGCGTACATGCATCGCATCGCGATTCCTTACGGCAACCTGCGCTCCGACCAGATGCGCGTGCTGGCGACGATCGCGCGCGAGCACGACCGCGGCTACGGCCACTTTTCGACGCGCACCAACATCCAGTTCAACTGGGTCGAGCTCGAAGAAACGCCGGAAATCCTGCGCAAGCTGGCTTCCGTGCAGATGCATGCCATTCAGACCTCGGGCAACTGCATCCGCAACATTACCGCCGACCAGTTCGCGGGCGTCGCGCCGGACGAAATCGTCGATCCGCGTCCGTGGGCTGAAATCCTGCGCCAGTGGTCCACGTTCCACCCCGAATTCGCGTGGCTGCCGCGCAAGTTCAAGATCGCGGTGAACGGCTCGGTCGAGGATCGCGCGGCCGTGCAGGTTCACGACCTCGGCGTGTATCTGAAGAAGAACGCGGCGGGCGAAGTCGTCGCGAGCATTCTCGCGGGCGGCGGGCTGGGACGCACGCCGATCGTCGGCGCGGTGATCAAGGAAGACTTGCCGTGGCAGCATCTGCTGACGTACTGCGAAGCCGTGCTGCGCGTGTACAACCGGTACGGGCGTCGCGACAACATGTACAAGGCGCGCATCAAGATTCTCGTGAAGGCGCTGTCGCCGGAGAAATTCGCGAAGCAGGTCGAGGAAGAGTGGCAGCACCTGAAGGACGGCCCGTCGACGATCACGCAGGAAGAGCTCGACCGCGTGTCGACGTTCTTCGCGCCGCCCGTCTACGAGAAGCTGCCGGACACCGACGCCTCGTATGAAAAGCATCTGATCGACAGCAAGCCGTTCGCGCGCTGGGTCGAGCGCAACGTGCGTCCGCACAAGGTGGCGGGTTACGCATCGGTCACGCTCTCGCTCAAGCCGACGGGCATCGCGCCCGGCGACGCCACGGACAAGCAGATGGACGACGTCGCCGACCTGGCCGACGAATTTTCCCTCGGCGAGATCCGCGTGTCGCACGAGCAGAACCTGATTCTCGCGAACGTGAAGAAGCGCGATCTGTACGCCGTGTGGGAACGCGCGAAGGCGACGGGTTTCGCAACCGCGAACATCGGCTTGCTGACGGACATCATCGCGTGCCCGGGCGGCGACTTCTGCTCGCTCGCGAACGCGAAGTCGATCCCGATCGCGTTGGCGATCCAGGAGCGCTTCAACAATCTCGACTACGTGTACGACCTCGGCGACCTGACGCTCAACATCTCGGGCTGCATCAACGCGTGCGGACATCACCACATCGGCAACATCGGCGTGCTGGGTGTCGATAAGGACGGCTCGGAGTGGTATCAGGTGACGCTCGGCGGCGAGCAAAGCTCGGGCGCGACCGGCGCGCATCTCGGCAAGGTAATCGGCCCGTCGTTTTCGGCGGAAGAGATGCCCGATGTGGTGTCGCAGGTGATCGACACGTTCGTCGACAACCGCATGGAAGGCGAGCGCTTCATCGAGACGTTCAACCGCATCGGCATCGCGCCGTTCAAGGATCGCGTGTACGCGTCGCGCCAGGCGCACGCGTAATACACGGCCCTCATCGAGGAAATTGCAGATGGCTTTGATTATCAAGAACCGCGCCGTGGTGAACGACGACTGGACCGTGGTGCGTGCAGCCGAGGATGGCGCACTGCCCGCAATCGATGCGCTTGCCGCCGGCCGCGTGCTCGTGCCGTTTTCGCTCTGGAAAGCGCACAAGGACGCGCTCGTTGCATCGCGCTCGAAGGACGAACTCGGCGTGTGGCTCGCGCCCGATGACGAACCCGCCGATCTCGTCGCCGATTTCGACAGGATCGCGCTCGTCGCCGTCGACTTCCCGGTGTTCCGCGATGGCCGCGGCTTTTCCATCGGCCGCCTGCTGCGCGAGCGCTATCGGTGGACGGGCGAACTGCGCGCGATCGGCGACGTGCTGCGCGACCAGTTGCTGTTCCACTCGCGCTGCGGCTTTAACGCCTTCGCCGTGCGCGAAGACAAGGACATCAACGACGCGCTGAACGCGTTCAACGAATTCAGCGAGCAGTATCAGGGCGCAACCGACAATCTCGAGCCGCTCTTTCGTCGACGTGCCGCCGTGCTGGCCGCCTCCGGAGCCGCGTGATGACACCCGAACTGCAAGCCAAGGTTGAACGGCTCGACGCGCTGCTCGATTCGATCGCGCACCGCCACGAGAACGTCAAGCTAGCCAGCAGCCTCGCCGCCGAAGACATGCTGCTCACGCATGCCATTCTTTCGCGCGGCGTGAAAATCGGCATCTTCTCGCTGAACACGGGGCGTCTGCATCAGGAAACGCTCGGCATGCTCGATCGCGTGCAGGAACGCTACGGCTACGACATCGAGCAGTTTCATCCGCAGCCGGAAGCGGTCGAGGCTTATGTGCGCGATCACGGTCTGAACGCGTTCTACGAGAGCGTCGATCTGCGCAAGTCGTGCTGCGGCATTCGCAAGGTCGAGCCGCTCAATCGCGCTTTGCAGGACGTGAGCGCGTGGGTGACGGGGCAGCGTCGCGAACAGTCGGTGACGCGAGTCGAGTTGCACGAGGAAGAGCACGACGCGCCGCGCAACATCGCGAAGTTCAATCCGCTCGCGGACTGGACCGAAGCCGAAGTGTGGGACTACCTGAAAGCCTTCGACGTGCCCGTGAACCCGCTGCATGCGCGCGGCTATCCGAGCATCGGCTGCGAGCCGTGTACGCGCGCGATCCGTCCGGGCGAGGACAGCCGCGCCGGGCGCTGGTGGTGGGAATCGCGCGACACGAAGGAATGCGGCCTGCACATCACGAACATCAGGGTCGTCGAAGAAGCGCCAAGCTCCGCGATCTAAGGCGCGTGTTCCAGACGCGCCTCGCATCACACCTCTGTCATTGAAACGCAGCGCTTTCGTCACAAGCTGAAGGCGATGCAAAGAAAAGGATCGACGAACATGAGCACCACGCTCGACTCAACCGTCACCGCCCCGATCGCCAACACGGCGACCCGGATGGACCACCTCGACTGGCTCGAAGCCGAGTCGATTCACATCCTGCGCGAACTCGTCGCCGAGTGCAGCAAGCCGGCGCTCCTGTTCTCGGGCGGCAAGGATTCGGTCGTCGTGCTGCATCTTGCGTTGAAGGCGTTCGGCCTCGGCGGCGGCCGCAAGACTCAGCTGCCGTTCCCGCTCGTGCATATCGACACGGGCCATAACTTCGACGAAGTGATCGACTTCCGCGATCGCCGTGCCGCTGAAATCGGCGCGGAACTGGTGGTCGGCCATGTCGAGGATTCGATCAAGAAGGGCACCGTGCGTCTGCGTCGCGAAACCGATTCGCGCAACGCCGCGCAAGCGGTCACGCTGCTGGAAACCATCGAGCAATACGGCTATACGGCGATGATCGGCGGCGCGCGCCGCGACGAAGAGAAGGCGCGCGCGAAAGAGCGCATCTTCTCGTTCCGCGACGAGTTCGGCCAGTGGGACCCGAAGGCGCAACGCCCGGAACTGTGGAGCATCTACAACGCGCGCCTGCATGCGGGCGAACATCTGCGCGTGTTCCCGATCTCGAACTGGACCGAACTCGACGTGTGGCAGTACATCGCGCGCGAGAAGCTCGAACTGCCGTCGATCTATTACGCGCACGATCGCGAGATCATCCGCCGCAACGGCCTGCTCGTGCCGCTCACGCCGCTCACGCCGTTGCGCGAAGGCGAAACCGCCGAAGTCGCGCAGGTGCGCTTTCGTACTGTCGGCGACATCAGTTGCACGTGCCCGGTCGCGAGCGATGCGGATGACGTCGAGAAGATCATCGCGGAAACGGCCGTGACGGAAATCACGGAGCGCGGCGCGACGCGGATGGACGACCAGGCGTCCGAAGCCGCGATGGAACAGCGCAAGAAGCAAGGTTATTTCTGAGCATCACGCCAAAGGAAAACGGATCATGAGCATTTATCAAGCTGAAGACCTCGGCGTGTTGCGATTCATCACGGCAGGCAGCGTCGACGACGGTAAGAGCACGCTGATCGGCCGCCTGCTTTATGACAGCAAGGCGGTGTTGTCCGACCAACTCTCCGCGATCTCGCGTGCGAAGAACAAGCGCACCGTCGGCGACGAAATCGACCTGTCGCTCCTGACCGACGGCCTCGAAGCCGAGCGCGAGCAGGGCATCACGATCGACGTCGCCTACCGCTACTTCGCGACCGCGAAGCGCAAGTTCATCATCGCCGATACGCCGGGCCACGAGCAGTACACGCGCAACATGGTGACGGGCGCATCGACGGCGCATGCCGCGATCATTCTCGTCGATGCGACGCGCGTCACGTTCGTCGAAGGCGCTGCGCAACTGTTGCCGCAGACCAAGCGCCACAGCGCGATCGTGAAGCTGCTTGGGCTTCAACACGTGGTCGTCGCGATCAACAAGATGGATCTCGTCGAATACAGCGAGACGCGTTTCAATGAAATCCGCGATGCGTATGTCGAGCTCGCGCGCCAGCTTGGCATTTCGAATGTGCGCTTCGTGCCGGTGTCGGCGCTGAAGGGCGACAACATCGTGACCGCCAGCGAGCGCATGCCGTGGTACGCGGGCGAGCCGCTGCTCGATCTGCTCGAAGCGCTGCCGGTCACGCAGCCGACCGATCAGGCGCTGCGCTTCCCGGTGCAATGGGTGGCGCGCCAGGACGGCAGCCAGGCCGACGACTTCCGCGGCTACATGGGCCGCGTCGAAGCGGGCGAAGTGCGCGTGGGCGATACGATCACCGTGCTGCCCGCGAGCCGCGAGGCGACCGTCGCCGAGATCATCGCGCCGGTGCCGGGCGGCGTCGCGCAAGTGGACCGCGCATTTGCCGGCCAGACGGTGACGATCCGTTTGACGGAAGACGTCGACGTGTCGCGCGGCGATACGTTCGTGCCGAGCGCATCGAAGGTCGAGCCGGCGAAGAAGATCGAAGCGGACCTCTGCTGGTTCGACGAAGAGCCGCTCTCGCCGCAACGCAAGTACCTGCTGAAGCAGACGACGAACACGGTCTTCGCGCGCATCGGCGCCATCAAGGAGGTGCTCGACGTGCATACGCTCTCGCACGCGGTGGATCGCCGCGATCTCGCGATGAACGACATCGGCCGCGTCGCGCTGACGCTGCAGAAACCGCTCGTCGCCGACGCTTACGACACGCATCAGGGCACCGGCGCGTTCGTGCTGATCGACGAAGCGACGCATCATACGGTCGCGGCCGGCATGATCCGTTCGTTCTCGGCTTGACGGACGAAGGGTGAGCGATGGGCAAGGTCTATCTGATCGGAGCAGGGCCGGGCGCGGCGGACCTCATCACGGTTCGCGGCGCGCGCATCCTGAGCGGGGCGAACGTCGTGCTGCACGACGCGCTCATCGAACCCGCGATGCTCGACTACGCGCCGAACGCACGCCGGATCGCGGTCGGCAAGCGTTGCGGCCAGCGCTCGACGGCCCAGCAGTTCATCAACAAGCAGATCGTCGATGCGGCGCGCGAGCATGACGTCGTCGTGCGCCTGAAGGGCGGCGATCCGATGCTCTTCGGCCGCGCGGATGAAGAGATGCGGGCGCTTGAAGCGGCGGGTATCGAATACGAAGTGGTGCCGGGCATCACGGCGGCGCTCGCGAGCGCGGCGACGCTCAAGCGTTCGCTCACGCTGCGCGGCGTGTCGCGCAGCGTCGCGCTCGCCACGCACAGCCGCGCGCCGGACAGCGACGAGATTCGCCAGCAGGCAAGCGCCGATTCGCTCGTGTTCTACATGGGCCGCGACAGCGCGCCGGATATCGCGCAGCAACTGATCGACGCGGGCCGCGCGGGATCGACGCCGGTGGCGATCGTCGAGGCATGCAGCACGCCGCGCGAACGCACGCTGACGCTCACGCTCGAACGCATGGCGCGCGGCGAAGCGCAGGACTGGCTCGATGCGTCGCAACCGAGTCTTTTGATGATCGGCGAGGCGTTTGCCGAGCGCGCATCGGCCAAGGCGAAGATCAAGCTGAAGGCGTTGCAGTTCGCAGCTTGAAACGCGCGAGCTTCAATGAGAAACGCACCGTCTCGACGGTGCGTTTTTTTTCAGGCATTCAACTGCCGCATACAGTACGCCGCGATCGCATCGAGCACGGCGTCGTCTTCGCCGACTGCCGTCGCGCAATGAATCGTGAGGTCCGGGTGCGCCGCGCGGCATGCGTCGATGATTTGCGGCAGATCGCGTCGAACGTGGCCGCCTTGTCCGAAGAACACCGGCACCACGGTCACCGCGTCGCAACCGTTCGCGGCTTGTTCTGCGACGGCGCCCGGCAGGTCGGGTGTCATCAGTTCGAGGAAGGCGAGGGAGATTGGTTCGCTGCGCGCCGCGCGCAGCCGGGCGGCGAGGCGCTCGAACGGTTCCGCCCAGCGCGCATCGCGCGCGCCGTGGCCGAACAGGATGATGCCGTGCTTACTCATGCTTCCTCCGGCGCGTGGATTAGTGCCGGTCGACCCACTTGAGGCCGACCAGCCCGATCACGAGATAGGCAAGCGCCGGCACGGCCGCGGTGACCGGCGCGGGCCACGTGTTCAAATTGCCGATGTGCGAAAAGAGCGTGTTGAACAACTGGAAGCTCATGCCGATCATGATGCCGCCGAACACCTTCACGCCCACGACGCCCGCGCGCGTGTGCAGGTACGCGAACGGCAGCGAGAGCACCAGCATCACGAATACCGCGAACGGATACAGGATCTTGCGCCAGAACGCGATCTGATAGCGCTGCGTGTCCTGATGATTCTCCGTCAAGTGCTGGATGTAGCGGAACAGGTTGAACATCGACATGCGGTCCGGCGACACCAGCAGCACCGACAGGATCTGCGGCGTGAGTTCGGAGCGCAGCGAGTATTCGGGCAGCGTCGTCTGCTTCGCTTGATACACAGGGTTTAGCGCATCGCCCGGATTCACCGCCTGCGGCGCCGCGTCGATCAGTTGCGTGTCGGTCACGCCCGTCAGCTTCCAGTGCCCCGGCGGCTGATACACGCCCGTCTTCGCGATGCGCACGTTCTGCAAGCGGAACTTCGAGTCGAACTCGTAGATGCGCACGTTGGCGATCGTCGTGTCCGGATTCAGTTGCCCGACGTTCACGAAGCGCGTGACCTGCTCGCCGTTGTCGCGGGCGGTGAGCGTGTCCTTCACCCAGACGCCCGACTGGAAGTTCGTCGACACGGACGAACCGAGCGCCTCCAGTCGCACGCGCTCGCTCAATTGATCCGCGTAAGGCCCGACTACTTCGCCGATGATGTACGTCACGAACACGAGCGGAACGCCGATCTTCAGGAGCGATCGCAGCGCCTGTCCCGTCGAGAGGCCGGACACGCGGAAGATCGTGAACTCGGAGGCCGCGGCCATCTGCGCGAACACGTAGATCGCGCTGATGAGCGCCGCGACCGGAATGATCTCGTAGAAGCGCGACGGCGTCTGCAGGCCGACGCGCAGCACGGCGAGCCCGAACTTGTAGTTGCCGTGCCCGACCGTGTTGAGTTCGTTGATCAGGTCGAAGAAAAAGAACAGGCCCGAGAACGCGAACAGGATGAAGATGAACGCGAAGTAGATCTGGCGCGCGAAATACCGTTCGTAGATGCGCATGGCGTCAGGCCTCCTTCGAACGGCGCAAGAACGCCAGCCTGAAGAGCGGCCGGTTGCGAATGCGCAGCCAGAAGATGAAGCCGACGAGCAGCGCCACGAGAACATGCAGGCCGACAATACCGACGCCAAACGACATCTTGCCCTGCTCGATCCACGACTGCACCACGTTCAGCAGGTTCGAGTACGTCAGGTAGATGAGCACCGCCATCACGAGATTGATCGTGCGGCTTCGGCGCGGGTTTTGGTACGAGAGCGGAATGGCGAGCAGCATCAGATTGATCGCGATGAGCGGCAGGCCCGCGCGCCATGCGAATTCGGCGAGATTGTTGTTGGTCGGATTGGCGAGCAGGTCGGGCGTGGAGATGCCGGTGGTGGTCGGCGTGTTGACGACCTGGCGGCTCTGTATCTTCACACCATAACGCTCGAACTCCATGATGCGAAAGTTCGGCTGCCCGGGTTCGCCGTCGTAGCGGCGGCCGTTTTCGAGCACGATGAAGCGGTCGCCGTCCTCGTGCGTCTCGGTGTGGCCCGTCTTCGAGACGATCACGTTGACCTTGCCGCCCTCGGTGCTCGTGACGAACACGTTCTCGACATGCCCCTGGTCCGGCGACATCTTCTCGATGAAGAACACGCGATGGCTTCCGGGCGACTCGCGGAACTGGCCGGGCGCGAGCAGCGACACTTCATCGCGCTGCTGAAAGCGCTGCTTGATGAGTTTGCTCTGCTGGTTCGACCACGGCCAGCCGACGAACGCGAAGAACACGATCAGGATGATGATCGGCGTGGAGAAGACGGCGACCGGCTTGATGAGCTGTGTCTGGCTCACGCCCGAGGCGAGCCACACGACCATTTCCGAATCGCGATACCAGCGCGTGAGCACGAAGAGGATCGAGACGAACAGCGTGACGATCAGCATGACCGCGAGATAGCCGATCACGGTGAGACCGATCAGCACGACGACATCGCGCGGATCGATTTCTCCCGACGCGGCGAAGCCGACGATGCGGATCATCATCGTCGTCAGCATGATCGTGAGCAGCACCATGAATACGGCACCGGCCGTATACGCGAGTTCGCGCTGGAGGGAGCGTTCGAAGATCATTGATTGGTAACAGATAACCGCATAGATAACCGCGCGATGGCCGGCGGCGATGCTTTTGCAAGCGCATGCTTTGACAGACGCCCGGGCAATGTGAACGTTCCCGGAGACTCCCGCCTGTGACCGCTGCGGAAAAAATAGCGGATAATTGCGGCTTTCATCCTTCAGCCCAGATTTTATCCGAGGATAAGCGCGATGGACTTTAGCATAAAAGCCTGTGATTGGAGCAAAGGCGCGGCAAATGGTTTCCTCAACGGGAAGGCCGACGTCATGGTGGTCGGCGTGTTCGAAGCGCAGACGCTGACGGGCGCCGCACTCGAGCTCGACCTGGCGACCAAGGGGCTCATCACGCGTGTCGTGAAGGCCGGCGACATGAATGGCAAGGCGGGCACGACGCTCTTTTTGCACGAGATCACGGGCATCGGCGCATCGCGCATCCTGCTCGTCGGACTCGGCAAGCAGGATGCCTTCAGTCAGAAGGCTTATGCCGAAGCCGCACGCGCGGCATGGCGCGCGATTCTCGGCACGAAGATCGCGCAGGTCACATTTACGCTCGCGCAACTGCCCGTGCTGGAGCGCACCGGCGACTGGGCCGTGCGCGCCGCGATCCTCGCGCTGCGCGAGCTGACCTACAAGTTCACGCAGATGAAGAGCAAGCCGGAGAACGGTGCGCGCGCGCTCAAGAAGATCGTGTTCAGCATCGACCCGGCCGAAGAAAAGGCGGCGAAGCTCGCCGCGAAGCATGGCGCTGCGCTCGCGAACGGCATGGACCTCACGCGCGATCTCGGCAATCTGCCGCCCAATGTCTGCACACCGACCTATCTCGGCCAGACCGCGAAGAAGCTCGGCCGCGACTGGAAGCTGAAGGTCGAAGTGCTCGGCCAGAAGCAGATCGAGGCGCTCGGCATGGGCTCGTTCCTCGCGGTCGCGAAGGGCTCGGTCGAGCCGCCGGCGTTCATCGTCATGCAATATCAGGGCGCAGGCGCGGGCAAGAACGCGGGCGCGCCCGTCGTGCTGGTCGGCAAGGGCATCACGTTCGACTCGGGCGGCATCTCGATCAAGCCCGGCGAAGCCATGGACGAGATGAAGTACGACATGTGCGGCGCGGCCTCGGTGTTCGGCACGCTGCGCGCGGTCGCGGAGATGGGGCTCAAGCTGAACGTCGTCGGCATCGTGCCGACCTGCGAGAACATGCCCGCCGGCAACGCGCTCAAGCCGGGCGACATCATCACCGCGATGAACGGCACGACCATCGAAGTGCTCAACACCGACGCCGAAGGCCGCCTCATCCTGTGCGACGCGTTGACCTACGCGGAGCGCTTCAAGCCGGCGGCGGTCGTCGATATCGCGACGCTCACGGGCGCGTGCATCATCGCGCTCGGCCATCACAACTCGGGCCTGTTCTCGAAGGACGACGCGCTCGCGGGCGAACTGCTCGACGCGTCGCGCGAAGCGGTCGACCCGGCGTGGCGCCTGCCGCTCGATGACGAATATCAGGACCAGCTGAAGTCGAATTTCGCCGATCTCGCGAATATCGGCGGCCGTCCAGCGGGCAGCGTGACGGCGGCGTGCTTCCTGTCGCGCTTCGCGCAGAACTATCCGTGGGCGCACCTCGACATCGCGGGCACCGCATGGAAGAGCGGCGCCGCGAAGGGCGCGACGGGCCGTCCGGTGCCGCTCCTTGCACAGTTTCTGATCGACCGCGCGGGCCAATGACGGCCGGCTTTTCACGCGCAGTGTGGTTGAGCGGGGCGCACGCATGACGCGCATCGACTTTCATACGAACGTCGGCGATTCGGTAGCTTACGCGTGCCGTCTCGTGCGCAAGGCGTATCTGAGCGGCGAGCCGATCATCGTGCTCGCCGATCCCGCGCGGCTCGCCGCCTTCGACGAGCAACTCTGGACCTTCTCGCCGCTCGACTTCGTGCCGCATTGCATGGCCGGCAGCCCGCTCGCGGAGGAAACGCCGGTCGTGCTCGCGGCCAACCTCGATGACGCGCCGCACCATCGCATCCTCATCAATCTGGGGCAGAGCGTGCCGGCGCAGTTCGCGCGGTTCGAGCGGCTGATCGAAGTCATCGGCGACGACGAAGACGAACTCGCGGCCGGCCGCCAGCGCTTTCGCTTCTACCGCGATCGCGGCTACGCGCTCAACATGCACAAGCAAGGCGGTTGACCGAACATAAGTCGCGGGACGGGTCGCGATAAGATCGGCCGCACACCTTTAGAGAGAGGGAGCAGAACGTGTCCAAAACGCCAGAAGAGTTCGATACCTCGATTCCCGTTCTCACCGAAGTCGTGATGCCGGGCAAGGCGCAATACGCGCGCACGCCGGGACCCGGCACGCCCGCGCACGCCACGGATTACGACGCGGAATTCATCGCCGAGCGCCTGCACGGGCGCTTCACAAACTTCCTGACGGGCGATGGCCGCGAGTTGATCGAGTCGCGTTGCCGTGACGCGCTGCGCGAGCATTCGACCTGGCTCGTGCATCAGATCACGCGCGAGGTCGCGCTCGCGCTGGAAGCGGAGATGACGGACTGGGTGCGCGAGGCGGTGGACGAAGAACTGCAGCGGCGCCGGGGCGCCTGAGCGGCGCGCTATCGGAGCGACAGAATCCAGTCGGCGAGGGCGCTTGCCTGAGCGGCGGTCACTTGCGTATTCGCGGGCATCGGCACCGGGCCCCAGACGCCCGCGCCGCCTTCCACGATCTTGCGTGCGAGCGCCGCGTGCGCGCCTTCCACGCCGGCGTACTTCTCTGCGACCTTGTCGAACGCGGGGCCCATCGACATGCGCGTCACCGAGTGGCAGCTCATGCAGTTGCGGCTTTGCGCGAGCGACAGCATCGAATTTTCGCCTTGCGCTCGCGCCGCGCCGAACGCGCAGAGCATCGCGAGCGCTGCGGCGTATCGTCCGATCGAAATCATGGTGGTCTCCGTCGATGCTTCGCCCGACCTCTTTTCGCGGCATTATAAAAGACGCGGCCCAATACGCCGCCCAATACGCGGCCCAATGAGAAGGGGCGCACGATTCGCATCGTGCGCCCCTTCGTTCGTCGGCGTTCAGATCTCAGCGACGGACGTCAGCCCGTCACGGCGCCCTTGTTCGCGGGCAGCGCGAGCGCTGCGTACTTCGAAAGCACGCCGCGCGTGTAACGCGGCGCCGGCTGCTTCCACGCGGCGCGACGGCGCTCGATTTCCGCGGCATCGACGTTCAGTTCCAGTAAGAGCTTGTGGGCGTCGATGGTGACCGAATCGCCTTCCTGCACTAGTCCGATCGTACCGCCTGCAAAGGCTTCCGGCGCGACGTGGCCGACTACCATGCCCCACGTGCCACCGGAAAAGCGCCCGTCGGTGATGAGGCCGACCGATTCGCCCAGTCCCTTGCCGATGATCGCCGATGTCGGCGCGAGCATCTCCGGCATGCCGGGGCCGCCTTTCGGCCCGAGATAGCGCATCACGACGATGTCGCCGGCCTTGATCTTGTCGCCGAGAATGGCTTCCATCGCGCTTTGCTCGTCTTCGAAGACGCGCGCCGGGCCCGTGATCACCGGATTCTTCAGCCCGGTGATCTTGGCGACGGCGCCGTCCGGCGCGAGATTGCCCTTCAGGATCGCAAGGTGGCCTTCGTCGTAGAGCGCCTGGTCGATCGGATAGATCACCTTCTGGTCGGCGCGCGGCTTGCCCGGCACGTCCTTTAGTTCTTCCGCGATCGTGCGGCCCGTGATCGTGATGCAGTCGCCGTGCAGGAGACCTGCATCAAGGAGGATGCGCAGCACTTGCGGAATGCCGCCTGCCTTGTGCAGGTCGGTGGCGACGAACTGGCCCGACGGTTTCAGGTCGCAGATCACCGGCACTTTCTTCCTCATGCGCTCGAAGTCGTCGATGGTCCACTCCACCTCGGCCGCGTGCGCGATCGCCAGATAGTGCAGCACGGCGTTGGTCGAGCCGCCCGTCGCCATGATGAGCGCGACCGCGTTCTCGATCGACTTCTTCGTGATGATGTCGCGCGGCTTCAGGTCCTTCTTGACCGCTTCGACCAGCACGCGCGCCGATTCGGCGGCGGAGTCGACCTTTTCCTGATCCGGGTTCGCCATCGTCGACGAATACATCAGCGACATGCCGAGCGCCTCGAACGACGAGCTCATCGTGTTGGCGGTGTACATGCCGCCGCACGAACCGGTGGACGGGCACGCGTTTTTCTCGACGCCCTTGAAGTCTTCTTCCGACATGCGCCCGGCCGTGAATTCGCCGACCGCCTCGAACGACGACACGATGGTCAGGTCCTTACCCTTCCAGTTGCCCGGACGGATCGTGCCGCCATACACGTAGATGCCCGGCACGTTCATGCGCGCGAGGCCGATCATGCCGCCCGGCATGTTCTTGTCGCAGCCGCCGATCACGACGACGCCGTCCATCCACTGGCCCTGCACGCAGGTCTCGATACAGTCGGCGATCACTTCGCGCGACACGAGCGAATACTTCATGCCTTCGGTGCCCATCGACATGCCGTCGGAGATGGTGGGCGTGCCGAAGATCTGCGGGTTCGCGTCCGATTTCCGGATCGATTCGACGGCGGCGTCGGCGAGACGCTGCAGGCCGGCGTTGCACGGCGTGATGGTCGAGTGGCCGTTGGCGATGCCGATCATCGGCTTGTCGAAGTCGTCTTCCTTGTAGCCAAGGGCGTAGTACATCGAGCGATTGGGCGAGCGCGCCACGCCCTGGGTGATGTTTTTCGAGCGGCGATTGAAGGCCATTTGGGGGCTCCTTGAGGATTTTTTCGTCTAGTGCCGGAAGAATGCAGCGTCGGCAAGTGTCTGTCCAATATATTATTCAGGGCTTATTAGGTCGCACGAGATATTAATGGACCCGCGCAATCCCCCCGTCGAATTGCGGCTGCTGCGCTACTTCGTGACCGTCGCGGAAGAAATGCATTTCGGCCGCGCGGCGGCGCGCCTCGCGATGACGCAGCCGCCGCTGTCGCAGGCGATCCGCGCGCTTGAGGAGGCGCTCGGCGTCGCGCTCTTCGCGCGCACGAAGCGATCCGTCGAGCTTACGCCGGTCGGCCACGACCTGCTGCCGGAAGTCCGGCGCCTGCTTTCGGCGGCCGAGGCGCTCAGGCCGCTCGCGCAATCGCTCGCGCGCGGCGAAGCGGGCGTGCTGTCGCTCGCGTTCGTCTCGACGGCGGACTACGGCCTGCTGCCGTCGCTCTTGCGCGATTTCGGCGCGCGTTTTTCGCGCGTTCGGCTGCAGCTCACCGAGGCCACCAGCGACGTGCAGATCGAGGAACTGATCGCGGGCCGCATCGATGCGGGCCTCGTGATTCCGCCGCTGCCGCCGCGTCACGTGGCGGCGCTCTCGTACTTGCCGATCGCGCGCGAGCCGCTCGTCGTCGCGCTGCCGGCGGAACTCGCCGAGCAACTCGGGCAGGGCGCGCACGAATGGGCGGACACGCCCGTGAGCCTGCAGGAACTGGCGTCCACGCCGCTCGTCGTCTTTCCGAGACGGCTCGCGCCCGGTTTCTATGACATCATTATGGGTTGCTACGGCACGTGTGGACTCACGCCGCGCATCGGACAGGAGGCGATCCAGATGCAGACCATCGTGAGCCTCGTGTCCGCCGGCATGGGCGTCGCGCTCGTGCCGCAGTCGCTGCGTAATCTGCGGCGCACGGGCGTGGTGTATCGTCCGCTTGCTGAATCCGGCGCGGGCAACGGCGCGCTCGTCGAGACCGGTCTCGTGTGGCGCGCGGCGGAGGTCAGTCCTGTGCTCGCCGGTTTCATCGACATCGTGCGCGCCCACGGCGCGGCGGTGCCTGCTTCATAGTTCGCGCTCATGGCTCACGCTTTATCGCTCGCTTGAGAGTTCGCGCATCTCGAACCGCTACTACAACTTACGATGCTCATACACCCCAATTTCGATCCCGTCGCGATTCATCTCGGCCCGCTCGCCGTGCGCTGGTACGGCCTCATGTATCTGGTTGCGTTCGTGACGGCGGTGGTCGTCGGCCGGCTGCGGCTGCGGCTGCCGCATGTCGCGGCGCAAGGCTGGACCGTGCGCGACATCGACGACATGCTGTTCTACGGCGTGCTCGGCACGATCCTCGGCGGCCGGCTCGGCTACGTGATCTTCTACAAGGCGAGCTGGTATGCGGCGCATCCGCTCGATATCTTCAAGGTGTGGGAAGGCGGCATGTCGTTTCACGGCGGCTTTCTCGGCGTGACGCTCGCGATGGTCCTCTTCGCGTACCAGCGCAAGCGCACGTGGCTGCAGGTCACCGATTTCGTCGCGCCGATGGTGCCGCTCGGGCTCGCGGCGGGGCGTCTCGGCAACTTCATCAACGGCGAACTGTGGGGCCGCGTGACCGATCCGAACGCGCCGTGGGCGATGCTCTTCCCGGGCGCATCGAACGACGATGCGATCTGGCTCGCCAAGCACCCGCAAGCGGACCTGCGCTGGCATCTGACGGAGATCTTCGAGCGCTATCACATGTTGCCGCGCCATCCGTCGCAGTTGTACGAGATCGCGCTGGAAGGACTCGTGCTCTTCATCGTGATCTGGACGTTCTCGCGCAAACCGCGGCCCGTGGGCGCGGGCTCCGCGCTCTTTCTGATCGGCTATGGACTGGCGCGCTTCACGGTGGAGTTCGCGCGCGAGCCCGACGATTATCTCGGCCTTCTCGCGCTCGGCTTCTCGATGGGCCAGTGGCTTTCGCTGCCGATGATCGTCGTGGGGATCGCGATGATGATCTGGGCCTACCGGCGCGACGGGCGATTGCCGTCGAAGCCCGCGAACGCGGCCTGACGCATGAACGACGCCTCGCCATCGCGAGGCGCCGTTCCGTTAGCGCGCCATCTGCACCGACCCCGACACGTTGACCGTCACGGTCGAGGTGCCCGCCTCGAAGGCCATGGGCGCGGCCATCTTCGCATCGGCGCTCATCGCGCGCGCCTGCATCATCATCACGGGACGCGGCGACGAGCCGTCGTGATTCACGCTGACTTCGCGGATCGAATAGCCGCTGTAGCCGAACGCCTGCGCCGAGGCCTGCGCCTGCTGGCGAAACGAGTCGATCGCCTGCGTCGAGAGCTTTTGCGCGGCCGCGCGCTGGGCCTGCGGCGACAGCGAGAACGCGACATTGCCGACCTGCATCGACGAACTCATCTTGCCCGCGAGCTTCGATGCCGCCGCGAAATCATGCGATTCCAGTACGACTTCGGTGCGGCCGCGCCAGGCGGAAATGCGGCCGTCGCGATCGGTCGACGGGAACACGGTGAACGAGCCGCTACGCGCCGTCACGCCCTCGACGCCCTTTGCGGTGCGCAACGCAGCGTCGGCGCGCTGGTTGAGCGTGGTCGTGAGCGACGATGCGTCCTGCGCTTCCTGTTCGTAGAAGAGCGTGATGTTGACGGTGTCCTGCGGCACTTCGGTGCTCGCCTGCGCCGACAGCGACAGCACGCCCGAAGGCTGTGGCTGCGTGAGCACGGTTTGCGCGGCGACCGTCGCCGACATCGTGAGCGCCGCGCTCGAAATGGCGGCGGCCGCGAGCGCGAACGCGGTTTTGTTTTTGATCATCGTGGAACTCCGGGAGTGTGGAATCGCTTGATTTGCGACGTCACTTAGGCGGCTCGCGAGCGCGCGAAGTTCCTGCGCGCGTTTAGACGAGATGCTCGGTGATGAAGCGCCATTGCGCTTCGGTCACGGGCGTGATGGAGAGACGATTGCCTCTCGCGAGCACTTGCATGTCGGCGAGTTCCTTGTGTTCGCGCAGCGTCGCGAGCGCGACGAGCGGCGTCTTCTTCACGAAGCGCACATCGACGAGAAGCCACCGCGGCGTTTCCTGCGTCGACTTCGGATCGTAGTAGGAACTCTTCGGATCGAACTGCGTGGGATCGGGATACGCCGTCGAGACGACCTCCGCGAGACCCGCGATGCCGGGCTGCGGGCAGCTCGAATGATAGAAGAGCACGCGGTCGCCGACCTGCATCGCGTCGCGCATGAAGTTGCGCGCCTGATAGTTGCGCACGCCGGTCCACGGCAGGGTTTTCTTCGGCGCGTGCGCGAGATGATCGATGCTCGCTTCGTCCGGTTCGGACTTCATCAGCCAGTAACGCATGATCGATGTGAATGTGAGAGCGTGTTGAGCAGCCTGCCAACCGGGCAGCCAAAGAAAAACGGCATCGGAAAAACCGATGCCGTTTCAGATAAGGTCCCCGCCTCAGCCGCTAGGCCGGCATCCTGAACCGGGGTTCAAGATTGGTCGCAGTAAGCAGCACTTCGGGTACATCAGACAGAGTGACGCGCGCGCCCGTGCTACAAATTTCCGCAACCGTGCACAATGGCATTGGTTCAAGGAATATATGACCTTGGCGAACCAGGCAGGGAGTACTAACTCTACACCAATCGCCAGTCGGATGCAGCAACGACTTTAAGCTTTCGCGATTTAAGAACGCTTGTCACGCTGGCGGCCATGTGATGAGCATGCTCGTCGCGAGACCGTGCTCACTGCGCTTCATATTGCGCGATGACGGCGCCCAGTTGCTCGTTCATCCGGTGCACCGTGTGGCGGATTTCTTCGGCGGGGAAGGCCTCGCCATGACGCACGCTGTTCTGCAGCTTAAGCAATTCCGACGCCAGCGAGAGCGCCGCCATCACCGCGATGCGGTCCGTGCCGCGCACGCTGCTTGCATTGCGCACCTTGTTCATCTCTGCATCGACGCGGGCCACGGCTTCGCGCAGTGCGTCTTCGGTTTCGGCCGAGCACGCGAGACGGTATTGCTGGCCGAGAATGGAGACTTCGATCTGTTTGGTGCTCATGCTTTTTCTCCGTGGCTGTGTTCACCGTTCATCTCGCCGGCGTGCGCGTGTTCGGGCGCATCAGACGAAGAATCGGCCGACGCATCGGGGCCAAGGAGATCCATTTGATTGTCGGGCTCGGGCGCGGCTTTCGCGCGCGGCAGTTTTTCGAGGATGGCGTTCAGGCGCACCTGCGCGTCGTCGATCTTCGCCGAGAGTCCGTCGCGTTCCGCCTGCAGCGTGTCGCGCTCTTCGCGCACCTGCGCGAGTTCGACCTGCACGGCGGCGAAGTCGGCACGCACCTGGTCGAGTTGTTCTTCGAGTGCGCGGTGGGCCTGATGATGGCGCTCGCTGATCTTGATCAGCCGGCCGATGTTCTGTGAAAGTGATTCGAGTTCGTTGAGCATGTGCTGCGTCCTCTAAAGACCTCGCATTTTAGCGCGGTTCAACCGAGCTTCCGATAAATGTCTCGTTTCGAGACGTAACAGCACGCCTTCATGCGCAAAAACGCATTTCTTCAGCGCAATACGTGTGTGGATAGAGCGGGTCGTTGCGTCGCGTCAATCGCAGCGCGCGCCGACCTCTTGCATCCGCGCCGCTTTCTTGACGCTCGCGGGCGTGGCTCCTAAACTTGCCGCACTTTTGGTGCTCGCGTTCGCCTTCGAAGCGGACGCAGTCAAACGGGAAACAGGGAGCGAAGTCCGGCAAGGACGAGCCAACCTGTGCTGCCCCCGCAACGGTAAGCGACCGCAACGCAAGTTGCAAGTCGTCCCCGATACGTTTTGCCCGTGTTTTTGCCCGCATTTTTCGTCACTTGAAACAGGCGGCCGAGGCAAACGTTAAATGCCACTGCGCCAACGCGCGGGAAGGCGGGACGATGCTGTCGCCAGCCCGGATACCGGCCAGGAGTCGGGTGCGTCGCGCTTTGCCTTGTTCCGCGCGCCGTGCCGATACGCGCATGAAGCCCGCGGGGAGCGGGCCGCGCTCGTCATCGACAGGAAACGCTTCACACATGTCTTCAATCTTCGCCCGCGCGGCGCGTCCGGTGCTGCTCGTCGCCTGTGGCATGCCGTTCGCTTCGTCCGCGCAATCCATCGATCCGGCCGACGGCCATGCAGGGACGACGACGCTCGCGCCCGTCGTCGTGACCGCGACGCGCGCAAGCGAGCCGCTCGCCGACACGATCGCGCAGACCTCGCTCTTCGACGCGCAGGACATCGCCGATACCAACGCCTCCGATGCGCTCGGTCTGCTGGCCCTCGCCCCCGGCGTGCAGATCACGCGCAACGGCGGGCCGGGCGCGACCTCGGGCCTTTACGTGCGCGGCGCCGCGTCGTCGCAGTCGCTCGTCTTGATCGACGGCGTGCGCGTCGAGTCGGCGGGACTCGGCGCCGCACAGCTCTCGCAACTGATGCTCGACGAAATCGACCACATCGAAGTGGTGAACGGCAACGTGTCCGCGCTGTACGGATCGGGCGCGATCGGCGGCGTCGTGCAGGTCTTCACGAAAGAGGGCGGCGCTCATCCGCCGCGCGTGAACGTCGAAGCGGAGTACGGCAGCTATCACACGCAGCGCCAGCAATTCGGCGTGAACGGCGCGCTCGACCGCGATGGCCGCACGACCTTCGACTTCACCGTCTCACGCGAAAAGACCGACAGCTTCTCGTCGATCGATCCGGCGCTCGCACCGGGCGCGAACCCGAACGCGAACGGCTATCTGAACGAAAGCGTCGCCGCGACGCTGCGCCATGCGTTCACGGATAAGTGGGACGGCGGCGTACGATTCTTGCAGTCGAACGGCATCAACAGTTTTGACGACGCCTACGGCCGCCCGTCCGATCTCAACGAATCGCACGACCGCGTGCGCTCGGCGTCCGTTTTTGCGAACGGCCGGCTGACCGACCGCTGGACGACGCACTTCACGATCGCGCAGGGTCAGGACCGCGCGAACATCGAACAGAACGGCGTCTATACGAACCGCTTCAACTCGGAGAACCGGCAGTACCTGTGGCAGAACGACGTGCGGCTCGCGGCCGGTCACAAGCTGCTCTTCGGCTACGAGCACACGGACCAGACGCTCGATTCCGATCAGCTCGACGCGCCCGACCGTCATGTGAACTCGGTGTTCGCGGGTTATGTGGGGCGCATCGGCGCGAGCCAGTTCCAGGCGAACCTGCGGCGCGACCAGTACTCCGATTTCGGCGGCGCGAACAGCTACTATCTCGGCTATGGCTACAACTTCGACGCGCACTGGAAGGCGAGCGCAAGCTACGCCGCATCGTTTCGCGCCCCGAGCTTCGACGATCTGTACTATCCGTTCTCTGGCAATCCGTCGATCCAGCCCGAGCGCAGTCATTCGGTGGAAGCGGCGTTGCAGTACGCGTCGTCGGCGCTTGGCGTGCTGCGTCTCACCGCGTTCCAGACGCGCTATTCGAACCTGATCGATTATGTCGCCGATGGCAGCGGCTTCTATATCGCGCAGAACGTGGGGCGCGCGAAGGTGCAGGGCATCGAGGGATCGTGGGCGGGGCAGGTCGGCGCCACCGACGTGCGCGCGAGCTTCACGCTGCAAAATCCCGTCGACGAGACGAATCACGAGGAACTCACGCGCCGCGCGCGCCGTTTCGCGGCGTTCACGGCGCATCGCTTGATCGGCCACTGGCGCGTGGGCGGCGAATGGATCGTGAGCGGCGCGCGCAGCGACTACGAGTCGACGCTCGCGGGCTACGGCCTCGTGAACCTGTCGGCGCGTTATGACATCACGAAGTCGTGGTACGTGGACGCGCGCATCGACAACCTGTTCGACAAGGACTATGAACTCGCTTACTCGTACAACACGCCGCGTCGCGGCGCGTATCTCACGATCGGCTGGCGGCAGCTCTGATGCGAACGGTGCGCGCTGACGTGAGCACCGGGAGCCCGCCCGCGCGCGGCATGAACGCGGGCCGCGCCGCCGCGATCTGGAGCGCGCTCGCGGTGGCGGCGCTCGTCGTGTTCGTGGCGTCGCTCGCGCTCGGCAGCTTTGCGCTGCCGCCGCTGCGGGTGATCGACGCGTTGTTGCATGCGCGCGCATCGTCGTCCGATGTGATCGACGAGATCGTGCTGAGCCTGCGCCTGCCGCGCGCGCTCGCCGGCTTTGCCTCGGGTGCGCTGCTGGCGATGGCCGGCGCGCTGCTGCAAGTGCTTCTGCGTAATCCGCTTGCGGAGCCCTACGTGCTCGGCGTGTCCGGCGGCGCGGCAACCTTCGCGCTCGGCGCGATGCTGGTGTCGATGCCGTGGTGGAGCGTCGACGTGGCCGCGTTCGCAGGCGCCTTGCTGTCGATCCTGCTCGTGCTCGGCCTGGCGCGCCGCGAGTTGTGGCGCGGCGAGCCGCAGGACGCCTCGCCGCGTCTGCTGCTGACGGGCGCGGTGATCGCCGCGGGCTGGGGCGCGCTCATCACGCTGATGCTCGCGCTCGCGCCGGAGAGCCGCCTGCGCGGCATGGTCTTCTGGCTGACCGGCGACCTGAACGGCGTCGCGACACCGTGGACCGCGCTCGTCGCGCTGGCCGTCGCGTTCGTCGTCGTCGTGCCCGTCGCGCCGCAGCTCAACGTGCTGCTGCGCGGCGATGCCGCCGCGCAGGCGCTCGGCGTGCCCGTCGTGCGCCTGCGCCTCTTCATCTATCTCGTGGCGTCGCTCGCGGCGGCAGCGGCCGTGACGACGGCGGGCACGATCGGCTTCGTCGGGCTCGTCGTGCCGCACGTGCTGCGGCTTGCGTTCGGCAACGACCAGCGCATGCTGATGCCCGCCGCCGCGCTCGGCGGCGGCGTCGCGGTGATGGGCGCGGACCTGATCGCGCGCACGGCCATCGCGCCGGCGCAGTTGCCCGTCGGCGTGATCACGGCGCTGATCGGCGTGCCCGTCTTTCTCTGGATGCTGCTGCGGAGGCCGCGATGAACGCGAGCCTTCGCGTCACCGGCCTCATGTTGCAGGCCGCGAGCCGCACGCTCGTCGAATCGCTCACGCAGACCTTCGCGCCCGGCGAAATCTGGTGCATCGCGGGGCCGAACGGCGCGGGCAAGACGACGCTCATCGGCGCGCTGGCCGGTCTGTCGAAGGCGCTGGCAGGTTCGGTATCGCTCGATGGCGTCGATCTCGACGACTGGCGCGCCGCCGACCTCGCGCGGCGTCGTGCGCTGATGCCGCAAAGCAGCCACGATGCGTTCGATGCGACCGTGCTCGACATCGTGATGCTCAACCGCTTTCCGCATCTGACCGGCGGGGGCTGGGAAAGCGAAGCGGACCGCCACGCCGCGCACGCGGCGCTCGACCGGCTCGGGCTCGCTGCGTTCGCCGCGCGCGACGTGTTGTCGCTGTCGGGCGGCGAGCGGCAGCGCGTCGCGCTGGCCGCGACGCTGTGTCAGGACGCGCCGCTCTTGTTGCTCGATGAACCGCTTTCGCATCTGGACCTGCATCACCAGATCGACTGCCTGCACGCGCTCGACGCATGGATGCGCGAGCGCGGCGATACGCGCACGGTGATCTTCTCGTGTCACGATCTCAACCTCGCGCGCCGTTACGCGACGCATGCGCTCCTGCTCGACGGCGCGGGCCGCGCGCACGCCGGCCCCGCTCGCGAGGTACTGAGCGCGGAGCGCGCGAGCGCCGCGTTCGGCTATCCGCTCACGCTGATCCGCCAGGACGGTCACGAAGCGCTCGTGCCCCGCTTCCCGGACTGAACCGCTTTCAAAGGACGAACCGATGTCGCTCATCCAGGACCTTCCGCAACCGCTCGACCGCGCTTTGCAGGCCGAACTGCAACACATCATCGATACGAAGACGAAACCGCCGGGCAGTCTCGGCCGCCTCGAATCGCTCGCGCTCCAAATCGGCCTGATCCAGCAGACGACGAAGCCGCGCATCGAACGTCCCGCGATGATCGTGTTCGCGGGCGATCACGGTATCGCCGCTGAAGGCGTGAGTTCGTATCCGCAGGCAGTGACCGTGCAGATGGTCGCGAATTTTCTTGCCGGCGGCGCCGCGATCAATGCGATTTCGCGTTCGGTCGGCATGACGCTCGAAGTGGTCGATGCGGGCGTCGCGACGGCGCTGCCCGGAAGCGCCGGCCTCGTCGACATCGCGATCCGGCGCGGCGGCACGCGCAACTTCGCGCACGAACCGGCGATGACGCGCGACGAAGCCTTGCAGGCAATCGAGGCGGGCGCATCGCGCGTGCGTCATCACGCGTCGCTCGGGACCACGGTGATCGGCTTCGGCGAGATGGGCATCGCGAATACATCGGCGGCGGCGTGCCTGATGAGCCGTCTGTGCGGCTTGCCGATCGACGTCTGCGTCGGGCGCGGCACGGGTTTGTCGAACGAGGGCGTCAGCCACAAGCGCGACGTGCTCGCGGCGGCGCTCGAACGTCACGCGAGAAGCGCCGATCCCGTCGATACGCTCGCGACCTTCGGCGGCTTCGAGATCGCGATGATCGCGGGCGCCTTTCTCGCCGCGGCGAAAGCGCGCATGACGATTCTGGTCGACGGCTTCATCGCCAGCTCCGCGCTGCTCGTCGCGCATGCGATCTCGCGCGACGTGCTCGACTACTGCGTGTTCGCGCATGCATCGAACGAAGCGGGGCACGCGCGCATGCTTCAGCACTTCGATGCCGCGCCGCTCCTGCAACTCGACCTGCGTCTCGGCGAAGGCACGGGCGCGGCGCTCGCGTTGCCGCTCCTTCGCGCGGCCGTCGCGTTCGTCGACGAGATGGCGAGCTTCGAATCCGCCGGCGTCTCGGACCGCGATGCCTGATCCCACGCCGCGTCTGCTCGACGAGCTGCGCTATTTCCTCACCGCGCTCGGCTACTTCACGCGCGTGCCGGTGCCGCGCTGGGTCGGCTTCGAGCGGCAGTATCTGAACGCGGCGGCGCGCTATTTTCCGCTCGTCGGGCTGATGGTCGGCGGCGTTGCCGCGCTGGTCTATCTCGCGGCGTTGCGCGTGTTGCCGGCGAGCGTCGCCGTGCTGCTCTCGATGGCCGCGACGCTCGTTCTGACCGGCGCCTTCCACGAAGACGGTCTGGCCGACTGCGTCGATGCGTTCGGCGGCGGCTACACGCGCGACGATGTGCTGCGCATCATGCATGACTCGCGCATCGGCGCGTTCGGCGCGATTGCGCTCGTCGTTTCGCTCGCGTTGAAGTGGCAGACGCTCGCCGCGTTGCCGCCGACGCGCGCCGTATGGTTGATGCTCGCCGCGCACGCCGCGAGCCGCACGTTCGCGATCAGCTATCTGTTGACGCTCGATTACGTGCGCGCCGAAGGCAAAGCGAAGCCGGTGGCGCAACGCATGAGCGCGACGGCGTTTGCGCTCGCGGCGGTCTGCGGGCTGCCGTGGCTTTTCTGGCCCGACTGGCGGCTCGGCTGTCTGACGCTCGCCGTCCTCGCCGCGCTGCGCTTTCTCATCGGCCGGTACTTCGTGCGGCGCTTAGGCGGCTATACGGGCGATTGTCTCGGCTTCGCGCAGCAACTTTTCGAACTGGCGATCTACCTGATCGGACTCGGATGGATCTCGTCCTGATACGTCATCCCGCCGTCCGCGTCGATGCGGGCGTGTGCTACGGTCAAAGCGATGTGCCGCTCGCGGACGATGTCGCGGCGTCGGCGCGCGTGCTCGACGAACGGATGCGCGCGCTGAAGGTGCCTGCGTGCGCAGGCGTCTGGCATACGAGTCCGCTGCAACGCTGCGCGTTGCTGGCCGACGCGCTCGGCGCATCGCACGCCGATGCGCGTCTCATGGAAATGGACTTCGGCGCGTGGGAAGGGTGCGCGTGGGACGACATCGATCGCACGTCGCTCGATGCATGGGCCGACGATCTCGACCACGCGCGCACGCATGGCGGCGAGAGTCTCGCGCAGTTCAGCGCGCGCGTCGGCCGATGGTTCGACGAGACGTGCCGCGAAGGCGATGCGCCCGTTCATGTCGTCACGCATGCGGGCGTGATTCGCGTGCTGACGGCGCGGTTGATCGAAGCGAGAACGGCGAGCGTGCTGCAATGGGCGATCGATCATGGCGGCATCGTGTGGCTCAGGCGCACGCGCGGCGAGTGGTTTCTCGTGCGCTGGAACGCGTGATTACTTCGGACGCCGTCCGCGCGCCGCGTCGAGGTCTTCGCAGAGTTGCGCCGCACCGAGCGCGAGTCGCGGTGTCGGGCGGC
Source organism: Caballeronia sp. LZ024 (assembly GCF_031451455.1). NCBI lineage: Bacteria > Pseudomonadati > Pseudomonadota > Betaproteobacteria > Burkholderiales > Burkholderiaceae > Caballeronia > Caballeronia sp. LZ024. The sequence goes on from NZ_JARUXL010000001.1 coordinate 673,980, forward strand.
TGATCAGGTCGCCGTCGATGCCGAAGAGGTTGTTGCGCGCAACCGCCATCAACGACGGCCACTTCTTCCAGCGCTCGAACGCCGGCAACGACCGGCCGGAATTCGTCGCGCCGACGGTCGCCGTGACGATCGCCTCGGGGTCGGCCGCGAGCACGGCTTCGGTCGAGATCGTCGGCACGTTCGGCTTCAGGTTCGCGAACACGTTGCGTCCGCCGCACAGTTCGATCACTTCGCTGAAGACGCTCGCGCCGTTGAGCGTCATCAGCGGATCGTCCCAGACCTGATAGAACACGCCGACCGCCGCACGGCTCGCATACCGCGCGCGCAATCGCGCGATGTCGCGGCGAAAGGCATTCGATGCGCTCGCCGCGGTCTCCTTCGTGCCGAGCAGGACGCCGAGCCGGTCGATGGTCGCGGGGATGTCGGCGAGATGCTGCGGCTCGCTAAAGTAGAGCGGCACGTGCAGGTCGCGCAGGCGCTCGGTCTGGCGCGCCACATTGCCATGCCGCCACACGACGATCAGGTCCGGCTTCATCGCGACGATGAGTTCGAGATCGAGCGCCTTGTTGTCGCCGACGCGCGGGATCGACTGCGCGGCGCTCGGGTAATCGCTGTAAGTCACCGCGCCGACGACCCGCGCGCCGCCGCCCGCCGCGAAGAGCAGTTCCGTGACGTGCGGCGCGAGACTCACGACGCGCTGCGCGGGCGCGTCGAGCGTGACGGCGGCGCCGGTGTCGTCGGTGACGGTGAGCGCGGCCTGGGCTTGAACGCAGAACGCCAACGCGGCGAACATCGCGAAGCATCGCGCCATCACGCGCGACGCTCCGACAAGGCCCGCGAAAGCCGCGCCCAATCGCCCTCGGAGCCGGGCAGGCCGATGCGCAGGCTCGGCGTCATTCCGGCGGGCTCGAAAAGGCGCGTCCAGATGCCGCGCGTGGCGAGCGTGTGTTGCAGCGACGCGGCATCGGCGGCCTGAAACCAGACGAAGAGCGGCGTCGACTTCACGTCGTCGAAACCGTGCTGCGCGATCAGCGCCGCGAGACGCGCGCTATCGATGGCGAGCCGCTCGCGCGTCGCGCGTTGCCATGCGCGGTCCGCGAACGCGGCCTCGACCGCGTGACGCGCCGGGCCGCTCACCGTCCACGCGCCGAGCGTCCCGGCGAGCGCGGCGCGCAACGGCGCGGCGGCGAGAACGAAGCCCGCGCGAATGCCCGCGAGACCGAAGAACTTGCCGACCGAGCGCAACACGACGAGACCTTCGCGATCCGTCTCGTTGGCGAGCGACGCGTGCGGACCGGCGGGATCGAAGGCATCGGCGAATGCTTCGTCGACGATCAGCGTGCCGCCGCGCTTCGCGAGCTGCGCATGCCAGTGCAGCAGCGTGTCGCGCGGGATGCGTTCGGCGGTCGGATTGTTCGGGTTCGCGACGATCGCGTGCTCGACGTGCGAGGGCAATTCGTGCGCCGACACGTCGAGCGGCACGACGCGATGTCCCGCGCGCTCGAAGGCGGGCGCGTACTCGCCGTAGGTCAGTGGTGCCACCGCCGCCGTGCCACGCGCAAGGAGCGGCGGCAGGGCGCGGATCGCCGCCTGGCTTCCCGCCACGGGCAGCGCCGCCTTCGCGCCGTAGTAAAGCGCGGCGGCTTCGGCGAGACCGTCGTCGTCTTCGGGCAGGCGCCGCCACGCGTCGGGCGGCACCGGCGGCACCGGGAAGCCGAGCGGATTGATGCCGGTCGAGAGGTCGAGCCAGTCTTCGAGCGGAATCGAATAGCGGCGCGCGGCTTCGCGCAGGTTGCCGCCGTGGCGGATCGGCTCATGAATCGGCTCATGAATCGGCTCATGAATCGGCTCAGACATGCGCGCCCACGCTGATGAACGCGCCCACGAGCAAAAGCGCGAGCCACAGCACCGTCGAGCGCTCGACGAGCTTTAACGCCGCGACCACGTGCACGGGCATCGCGGCCATTCCCGCGCCGAGCACGGGACGCGATTCCAGCGTCCCGTTATAGACCGCCGGTCCGCCGATCAGCACGTTCAGGCTGCCCGCGCCCGACGCCATCACCGGGCCCGCATTGGGGCTGTCCCACGACGGCGCCTGCGTGCGCCAGCAGTGCCAGGCTGTGCGCGTGTCGCCGAGGAGCGCGTAGCTCGCGGCGGTGAGGCGCGCGGGCACGAAGTTGAGGACGTCGTCGAAGCGGGCGGCCGCCCAGCCGAAACGCAGATAGCGCGGCGTGCGGTAGCCCCACATCGCATCGAGCGTATTGGCGAGACGAAACGCGAGCGCGCCCGGACCGCCCGCGACGGCGAACCAGAAGAGCGCGCCGAAGATCGCGTCGTTGCCGTTTTCCAGCGCGGATTCGACTGCCGCCCGCGACAGCGCGCCTTCGTCGGCGTTCGCGGTCTCGCGCGACACGATGCGCGCGGTGAGCGTGCGCGCTTCGTCGAGGTCGCCTCGGCCGAGCGCGCGCGCGATCGGCGCGATGTGGTCGCGCAGGCTTCGCGCGCCGAGCGCGAACCACAGCAGCACGACGTGGACGATGCATGCCAGCGCAAACGGCAGCACGCTCACCAGCAGCCACGCAATCGCGACGGGCGGCACCACGGCCGCGAACCACGCGAGAATGCCCGCCGGCCGGGCGCGAAAACCGCTGTTCATGCGCGCTTCGAGGCGCACCGCGAGCGTGCCGAAGCCGACGAGCGGATGGCGTGTGCGCGGCTCGCCGATCAGCCGGTCGACGACGACGCCCGCAATCGCGAGCATCGTCATGGCGTAGAAGGAGAGGATGAGCATCGCGCCTAGCCCTTGAGCACGAGCGGCAGGCCCGCGGCCATCAGGAGCGCGCGGGTGCTCGCGGCGGCGACGCGCTGGTTCAGGCGGCCGAGTTCGTCGACGTAAAGACGCGTCACGGAGCCGAGCGGCACGACGCCCATGCCGATTTCATTGCTCACAACGATGATCTTGCCCGGCGCATCGGCGAGCGCGGTGTCGAAGGCGTTCAGGGCGTGTTCGGGGACGGCGGCCGCTTCGTTGCCTTCGGCGGGGCACAGCAGATTGGCGAGCCACAGCGTCAGGCAGTCGATCAGGACGCAATGGCCGACGCGCGCCGCCGAAGCGAGCGCGCCCGCGAGATCGAGCGGCGCCTCGACGAGCGACCAGTGCGCGGGCCGCCGCTCGCGATGCAGCGCGACGCGCGCTTCGAACTCCGCGTCGCCGACATGCGCGGTCGCGACGTAGGTCACGGGCAGACCGCTTTCGATGGCGAGCCGCTCGGCATGCGCGCTCTTGCCCGAGCGCGCGCCGCCGAGCACGAAGGTGAGATCGCGCGATGGAGCTGAGGAGGTCATCGCGACATTGTAACGGCGGGCTAAGATATCGGGCCCGGCTTGTCGAGCCTGACCCACGAGCGCTTTGAAAGAGAACCGACCATGCACTTCGCCCCGCGCGGCACGCTGATGATCCAGGGCACCACCTCCGATGCCGGCAAGAGCACGCTCGTCGCGGGCCTGTGCCGGCTCGCGCGGCGCGGCGGCGTGCGGGTCGCGCCGTTCAAGCCGCAGAACATGGCGCTCAACAGCGCGGTCACCGTCGACGGCGGCGAGATCGGCCGCGCGCAGGCGTTGCAGGCGCTCGCGGCCGGCGTCGACGCGCAGATCGACTTCAATCCCGTGCTCCTCAAGCCGACGAGCGATCGCGGCGCGCAGGTCATCATCCACGGCCACGCGCACGCGAACCTCGACGCGCGGGCGTATCACGAGTACAAGAGCGTCGCGTTCGAGGCCGTGCTCGCGTCCTACGGGCGTCTTGCGGCGGGCTTCGAGGCGGTGATCGTCGAAGGCGCGGGCAGTCCCGCCGAAGTGAACCTGCGCGATCGCGACATCGCGAACATGGGTTTCGCGGAGCGCGTCGATTGTCCGGTCGTGCTGGTCGCGGACATCGATCGCGGCGGCGTGTTCGCGCATCTGCTCGGCACGCTCGCGTGTCTCTCCGACAGCGAGCGCGCGCGGATTCGCGGTTTCGTCATCAACCGGTTTCGCGGCGACATCGGCCTGTTGCAGCCCGGGCTCGACTGGCTCGAAGCGCGGACGGGCAAGCCGGTGCTGGGCGTCGTGCCGTATCTGCACGGCCTCACGCTCGACGCCGAGGACATGCTGCCACGCGAATCCCGCACGCGCGGCGCCCGCGATGCGCTGAAGGTGATCGTGCCCGCGCTGCCGCGCATCAGCAATCACACGGATTTCGACGCGCTGCGCGCCCATCCGCAGGTCGATTTCGAATACGTGCGGGCCGGCATGGCGCCGCCGCCGGCGGATCTGATCGTGCTGCCGGGCTCGAAGAGCGTGCAGCGCGACCTCGCGTGGCTGCGCGAGCACGGCTGGGATCGCGCGATCGGGCGGCATCTGCGCTATGGCGGCAAGGTGCTCGGCATTTGCGGCGGCATGCAGATGCTCGGGCGCGAGATCGACGATCCGGACGGCATCGAAGGTCCGGCGGGGCGGGTAAAAGGGCTCGGCCTGCTCGATCTGTCGACGACGCTCACGCCGCACAAGTTGCTTGAGAACGTCGGCGGGCGGCTCGCTTTCGGGAACGATACGGCCACGGTGCGCGGCTACGAGATCCACATGGGGCGCACGAGCGGCGCGGCGCTCGCACGGCCGGCAGTGCGGCTCGCCGACGGACGGCCGGACGGCGCCGTATCGGAAGACGGCCAGATCGCGGCCACCTATCTGCACGGCATCTTCGACACGCCCGAGGCGTGCGCGGCGCTGCTCGCGTGGGCGGGCGTCGAAGGGGCGGAGGCGCTCGACTATCCGGCGCTGCGCGAAGCGTCGCTCGACCGGCTCGCCGATGCGCTTGCCGCGTCGCTCGATCTGGACAAGGTCGCGGCGGCGTTCGGCTGACGCGGCGCGAGCGAATCAGATCGGATCAATACAGAATCATCTGCGTGCAGCGAAAAAGCGCGACGGTCTTGCCGTCGGCGTTCGTCACCGTCGCGTCCCAGACGTGCGTGCTGCGGCCGAGGTGCACGGCCGTTGCCTTCGCGATGATCCTGCCTTCGCGCGCGGTCCCCACGTGGTTGCTTTTCAGCTCAACGGTCGTGAAATTCTTCGCGCCTTCGGGCAGATGCGCGATGCACGCGTAGCCGCAGCAGGTATCCGCGAGGCCGATCACGCTCGCGGCATGCAGAAAGCCGTTCGGGGCGAGCAGTTCGGGGCGGATCGGCAGTTCGCCGACGAGCGCGCCGCTTTCGAGCGACACGAGTTCGACGCCCAACAGCTCCGGCAGGCAGCCGCGCTGGCGGTTGCGCAGGAAATCGAGCGTGACATCGGGACGAAGTAGGGTCATGGGAAGCGAGTTGGCTGTTCGGGAGAGGTTCCGGTCGCGCCGGTTTTACCGATAATATCAACGGCTCGCGCATTGCAGGTTCCAAAACAATGAACCGGCGGGCGGAATCGCCGCAGTTCCGGGCGATGCCGGCCGTGGTCAGAACACTCGGGAAACTTCATGACGGTGATCGTGGTGGCGAATCCGAAGGGCGGCGTCGGCAAGAGCACGCTCGCGACCAATCTGGCGGGGTATTTCGCGGCGAACGGCGAGTGGGTCGCGCTCGCGGACCTCGACAAGCAGCGCTCCGCTCACGCGTGGCTCGCCTTGCGGCCGGACACGCTGACGAAAATCGAAGAATGGCAACTGGACGTCGATGCGCCCGCGAAGCCGCCGAAAGGTCTGGAGAAAGCGGTCGTCGATACGCCCGCGGGGGTTCACGGCAATCGGCTCGCGCTGGCGCTCGAACTGGCGGACAAGGTGATCGTGCCGCTCCAGCCATCCATGTTCGACATTCTCGCGACGCAGGATTTCCTGCAGAAATTGTCGAAGGAAAAGGCGGTGCGAAAGGGCACGATCGAAATCGGCGTCGTGGGCATGCGCGTGGATGCGCGCACGCGCTCGGCCGAGCAGTTGCACCGGTTCGTCGAAGGGCTCGATCTGCCGGTGCTGGGATTTTTGCGCGATACGCAGAATTACGTGCAACTCGCGGCGCACGGGCTCACGGTGTGGGACGTCGCGAAAAGCCGCGTCGAGAAGGATCTGGAGCAGTGGCAGCCGATCGTCGAGTGGGCGGGGCGCTGAGCGCGCGCCCGCGCGTTCAGGTCCAGTTCTGGGTGGGAACGTGGTCGCGGCTGCCCTTGATGCGGTTGTTCTCGTCGACGAAGACGAGATCCGGCTTCCAGCCCGCCTTCAGTTCCGCCTCGTCGACTTGCGCGAACGCGGCGATGATCACCAGATCGCCCAGCTGCGCGCGGCGCGCGGCCGAGCCGTTCAGCGAAATCATGCCGCTGCCGCGCTCGCCCTTGATCGCGTAGGTCGTCAGGCGTTCGCCGTTGTTCACGTTCCAGATGTCGATCTGCTCGTTTTCGACCAGATTGGCCGCTTCGAGCAGGTTTTCGTCGATGGCGCACGAGCCTTCGTAATGCAACTCGCAATGCGTGACGGTCGCGCGGTGAATCTTCGATTTCAGCAGGGTTCGCAGCATGTCGTGGGTTTTGCTCAGATTTCCAGGTTGTCGATGAGACGCGTCGTGCCGAGCTTCGCCGCGGCGAGCACGACGAGCGGCGCGTCGGCGTCGGCGGCGCCCGGCGGCAGCAGGTTCGAGCGCTTGCGCACGGCGATGTAGTCCGGCTTCCAGCCGCGCACGGCAAGCGAATTCATCGCGTCCTTTTCGACCGACGCGAAATCGCGATTGCCGGCGAGCACCGCATCGCGCACCTGGTTGAGCGCGGCGGCGAGCGCGGGCGCTTCGGCGCGCTCGTCGGTCGAGAGAAACCGGTTGCGCGAACTGAGCGCGAGGCCGTCGGTGTCGCGCACGGTTTCGGCGGCGATCACTTCGGTCGGCAACGCGAACTGGTCGCACATCTGGCGCACGATCATCAACTGCTGGTAATCCTTCTTGCCGAACACGGCGACGCGCGGCTGCACGCACGACATCAGCTTCATCACGACCGTGCACACGCCTTGGAAGAAGCCCGGGCGGAACTCGCCTTCGAGGATGTCGCCGAGATCGTGCGGCGGATGCACCCGATATTCCTGCGGCTGCGGATACAGTTCCTTTTCCGTCGGCGCGAAGAGCACGTAGACGTTTTCCTTTTGCAGCTTCTCAATGTCGGCTTCGAGCGTGCGCGGATATTTCTCGAAATCCTCGTTCGGGCCGAATTGCAGGCGGTTCACGAAAATGCTCGCGACGACCGGATCGCCATGCTGGCGCGCGAGCCGCATCAGCGAGAGATGGCCTTCGTGCAGATTGCCCATCGTCGGGACGAAGGCGGTTCGGTTCTGGCCGCGCAACTGGTCGCGCAGTTCATGGATCGAGCTGATGACTTTCATCGAGCGGGTCTCCTGGGTTGCCCGCGAAGGCTCGTCCGGGGCACAAGGTTTATTGGAGGCGCAAAGGCGCGAGGGCGCTCAGGCGGGCGAATACGCCAGTCTTACGTAGATGGGGGCATACGGTTCGGCCTGGGTGATCTCGATCAGCGACTCGCGCGACAGTTCGAGCATCGCGATGAAATTCACCACGACGACGGGCACGCCGCGCGAGGTGTCGAAGAGCTCGGAGAACTCCATGAAGCGCGTGTCTTGCAGACGCCGCAAAATCACGCTCATGTGTTCGCGCACCGAAAGCTCTTCGCGCGAGATCTTGTGATGCTGCACGAGCTTCGCGCGCTTGATGACGTCCGCCCAGGCGGCGCGCAGGTCGGCGACTTCGACGTCGGGGAAACGCTGCGTCTGCGCCTGCTCGATATACACCTCGGCACGCAGGAAGTCGCGCCCGAGCTGCGGCAACTGGTCGAGCCGCATCGCGGCGAGTTTCATCTGCTCGTATTCGAGCAGGCGCCGCACGAGTTCGGCGCGCGGGTCCTCGGCTTCCTCGCCGGTGTCCGCCTTCTTCACCGGCAGCAGCATGCGCGACTTGATCTCGATCAGCATCGCCGCCATCAGCAGGTATTCCGCGGCAAGTTCCAGATTCGACTCGCGAATCTGCTCGACGTAGCCGAGATACTGCGCGGTGACGTCCGCCATCGGAATGTCGAGGACGTTGAAGTTCTGCTTGCGGATCAGGTACAGCAACAGGTCGAGCGGACCTTCGAACGCTTCCAGAAAGACTTCGAGCGCGTCCGGCGGAATGTAGAGATCCGTCGGCAGCTTCCAGAGCGGTTCGCCGTACAGATGCGCGAACGCGACGCCGTCGATGGTGTCGGGCGTCGAGTCGGTGGCGGGCGTGGCGAGCGCTTGTGCGCGCTCATCGCGCGCATGTCCGTGGCGCGCGTCCGGGTGAGGCGGTTCCGTTGCCGGCTGCGCCTCGCGGGCGGAACTCACGTTCAGAAGTTCTGGTAGTAGACGTAGGGCGTCTGTTGCACGCGCGAGGTTTGCTGTTTCGTGCGCTCGTCGAGGTCGATGGGCTGCTTGTCCCACAGGAGCGCGCGGCCGCGGCGCTGTTCTTCTTCCAGCGACGGCTTCTGCGCTTTCAGCTGATTGATGAACTGGGTGATGTCCGACTGGTACATGGTTCGACTTCCGTTAAGGTCCGCGTGGGGCCGGGACGTTGCGTCCGGGTGGCGGCGGCCCTGCTGTAGCCTGTTATAGCGGCAGGACCGGCGCGATGTATCGTCGCAATTTTACCGCAAGCGACCCGCTGCGGTTCGATATCGGCGGGACGAAAGCCATGATTCGCCGACGCTCTGTCGGAACACGCGAAAAAGCAGGCCGCACGCAATGCTGCACGCGCGGAACAAGTGCCCGGGGGAATCGTCCAACGGCGCACGGTCCGCGTTTCGGCTGAGCTTTCCGGCGCCTTGCGGCCGGCTTTTCGGCCCGCCGTGGCTTCCGGCCGAGTCGTTTTTAGGACGGCAGGTCTTACCGATGTGGTGAAATAGCGCCTGCGCCATTGGCTTGCAGCCTGCCGCCCGTCGATGTCCGGCCGCCCGAGCAGCCGGCCGCCGGAGCAATCCGACGAATCGATTCCGCGATTCATTTTTTCTCGATAACCATCCCAAGGCCGGAGGTCACGTTTGGCGGGGCGCCTGTTTGGCCTGTTCGATCCATTGCGCCACACGCGCGCCACAGCCGGCTGGCGGCGAGCCGCCGCGGCGCGTGTGCGCGGCATGGTCTTGCCGCTGGTTCTCCTGGCCGCCGCGCATCCGGCTTACGCAAAATACGACGTCGATATCGAAGCGCCGCGCAGCGTGCGTTCCTTGCTGAAAGATCATCTCGATTTGTCGCGCTTTGCGAAACGCGACGACATCAGCGAGGACCAGTTCGAATTCCTCGTCACGGCGGCGCCGCAGTCGGTGCGCGATCTCGTCGCGACCGAGGGGTATTTCACGCCGGTCGTGCGCACCGACGTCAAGACGGTCGACGACAAGAAATCGGTCACGGTGAGCGTCGATCCCGGACCGCAGACGAAGGTCTCGTCCGTCAACCTGACGTTCAAGGGCGCCGTGACGACTGAGGACCGCGCGCAGGAAAACGCCGCGCGCTTCGCCTTTTCGGTGAAGGAGGGCGATCCGTTCTCGGAGAGCGCGTGGGACGATGCCAAGAACGCCGCGCTCAAGGCGCTCCAGGCGCGCCGTTATCTGGGCGCGAAAATCGCGCGCTCGCAGGCGCGGGTGAATCCGCGCACGCATATCGTCGATTTGTCGGTGGTGTTCGACAGCGGCCCGACTTTCACTTTCGGCGATCTCGACGTGAGCGGCGTGCGCCGTTATCCCGAACAGATCATCCACAACGTCGACCCGATCCATCCCGGCGACATCTACGACATCGCGCGCGTGAACGAACTCCAGCGCCAGTTGCAGAACACGCCGTACTACGCGAGCGTCGCGATCGACGCCGACAACGACGTCAACAAGCCCGAGCGCACGCCGATTCACCTGAAGGTCAGCGAGTATCCGTATAACAGCGTGCGCTACGGCGTCGGCTACGCGACCGATACCGGCCCGCACATCCAGGGCTCGTACAGCTATCTCGACACGTTCGGCGCGGCTTATCCGTTCACGGTCTCCGGGCGGCTCGACGAGACGCAGCAATACGGCCAGGTGACGCTCGCGATGCCGCCGGGCACGCGCGGCTGGGTGAACAGCGTGCTCGCGTCGTACACGAACACGAACGTGTCGGATACGCGCATCTACAGCGCGCGCGTGGGCGTGCAGCGGTCGCGCTCGACGCAAAACATCGACACGACCTATTCGCTGATCTTCTACGACGACCGCCTGACGCAGAACGCGCCGAATCCGTCGAATGCGCGCGCGCTCGTGCCGGCGTGGCAGTGGATCCGCCGCAACGTCGACGATCCGCTGTTTCCGAGGAGCGGCAACCTGATCCGCGCGGAGGCGGGTTTCGCAATCAAGGGCGTGGCGACCGAGCAGACCTTCGGGCGGCTCTACACGAACCTGCTGCAGTATGTGCCGATCACGAAGCGCGATCTCTTCGTGTTTCGCGCGGAGTTCGGCGGCGTGTTCACGAGCGGTCCGACCAACAGCATTCCGGCGTCGCTCCTGTTTCGCGCGGGCGGCTCGAACTCGGTGCGCGGCTACAGCTATCAGAGCATCGGTAACAATGTCGACGGCTCGATCCTGCCGACCAAGTATCTCGTTACGGGCAGCACCGAGTTCCAGCACTGGTTCACGCACGACTGGGGCGGCGCGGCGTTCTTCGACATCGGCACCGCCACCGACACCTGGAGCGAGCGCGTCTTCCAGCCGGGCGCGGGCCTCGGCGTGCGCTGGCGCAGTCCGGTCGGGCCGGTGAACGTCGACCTGGCGTACGGTTTCAAGAACAAGAGCGTCAAGCCGTATCTGACGCTCGGCATCGCCTTTTAGATTTTTTTCGAATCCACGACGCATGAGCGAACCGACCACCCAAGCGAACGCAGACGAACCCGGCAGCAGCGGGGACGCCGGCGCGCCCGACACGCCGCCGCCGCGCCGCCGCGGCGGCGGGCGGCGGCTCGCGAAGTGGCTCGGCGGGATCGTGCTCGTTTTCGTGCTGTGTCTCGCGCTCGGCATCGGGCTGATCTTCTACGCGCTCACGAGCGAGCGCGGCACGCATTACGTCTGGCAGGCGGCGACCTCGCTGCTAAGAGGAAAGCTCTCGGGCACGCTCGACGGCGGCGCGATCGCCACCGGCGTGCATCTGCGCAACGTCCACTGGAAAGGCCCCGACGGCACCGACATCGCCGTGGACAGCGTCTCGGGCCGCTGGGCGCTGACCCGCGAGCCGTGGCGCTTCACGATCGACTATCTGCATATCGGGACGATCGACGCGCGCATTGCGCCGTCGCCGAAAGAGACCACGAAGACCGAGTTGCCGAAGGACCTGCGCCTGCCGATCCAGCTCGCGATCCGCGATGTGAGCGTGGCGAAGCTGCGTCTGCATCAGGGCGCGACGACGACCGAATTCTCGCGCCTGCTGTTCCACGGACGCAGCGACGGCCGTCATCACGAAGCGAGCGTCGAGCGGCTCGATACGCCGTTCGGCGGCGTCACGGCGGCGCTGAAGCTGGACGGCGGCGCGCGGCCGTTTCCGCTGTCGGGCGACGCCGGCTACTCGGGCAAGGTGAACGGCGAGGCCGTGCAGGTCGGCGCGCATCTGGGCGGCTCGCTTGCGACGCTTCTCGCCGACGTGCAGGCGAGCGGCATGAAGCTGAACGGCAACGCGCACGTCGAAGCGACGCCGTTCGATGACGTGCCGCTGAAGAACGCCGTCATCACCGTCGATCACGTGAATCCGCAGGCGTTCAGCCCGGGCGCGCCGTTCGCCGATCTCGCCGTGCGCGCCGAACTGAAGCCCGCGCAACCCGACAAGCGCGGATCGCTCGTGGTGACGGGGCCGGTGTCGATCGTGAACGCGAAGCCGGGTTCCATCGACGACAAACTGTTGCCGCTCATCGACGCCCACGCGAACGTGCGGCTCGACGCGTCGGCGCAGACCATCTCCGATTTGTCCGTGCGGCTCGTGAAGGACGCGACGGTCACGGGCGGCGGCAAGCTCACCGGCAATCGCGGCCAGTTCGACCTGAAGGTCGCGAAACTCGATCTGAACGCGATCTCCTCCGCCATCCGGCCGACGCAGTTCGCCGGGCCGATCGGCGTCACGCTCGCGGGCGACACGCAGACCATCACGCTCGACCTGAACGATCCGAAGGCCGCGATCCGCGCAGAGGGCAAGGTGAAGCTCGACGCGAAAGAGACCGCGTTCGACGGCGTGAAGCTGACCGTGGGCAAGGGGCGCGTCGAACTGAAAGGCGCGCTGAAGAAGGACGCCAGTTCGAGCTACGACCTGAAGGCGACGCTCGTCGAGTTCAATCCGCTCTTGCTCGTGCAGCAAAAGCCCGCCGCGCCGGCCAAGGGAAAGGGCAAGGGCCGGGCAGCGCCGCCCGCGCGCACGATCGAGGCGCGCGTGAACGGCACGCTCGCCGCGACGGGCGTGCTCGCCCCGGTGCTCACCACGAAAGCGCAGTTCAAGCTCGGCGAGAGCGTCTACGACAACCTGCCGCTGACGGGCGCGGGCACCGTGCAGGTCGCGGGCACGCGGATTTTGCCGAGCACGGCGAAACTGTCGGTGGCGGGCAACGACGTCGATCTGAACGGCAGCTTCGGCGCGCCCGGCGACCGGCTGCGCTTTCGCATCGATGCGCCCGCGCTGGAGCGGCTCGGGTTCGGCCTGGCCGGGCTGGTCAAGGCCGACGGCGACCTGACCGGCTCGTTCGCGCATCCGGACGTCGCGGCGAACTACGAAGCCGACGGCGTCGTGTTCGGCCCGAACCGGCTCGGTCACGCGGAAGGACGCGCGGAACTGCGCGACGGCGCGAACGGCGCGCTCGTCTTCACGACGAAAGCGCGCGATTTCACCACCGAAGGCGTCGAACTCGCGACGCTCGACGCCAGCCTCACGGGCACGCGCGCCAACCACAAACTCGACGCCAGCGCGACCGGCAAGGTGCGCGGCGAGGCGGTCAACCTGACGCTCGCGGCGAACGGCAAGCTCGTCGATGCCCGCGACGGCCCACACTGGGACGGCAGCATCACGCGGCTCACGAACAAGGGCACGCCCGCGGTGAATCTCGAATCGCCGCTTTCGGTGAGCTACGCGCCCCGTCGCATCGTGCTCGGCTCGACGCGGCTCTCGGCTGAGGGCGCCGTGCTCGATTTGAAGTCGTTCGCGTTCGAAGGCGGGCGCATGCAGTCGGCGGGGACGCTCACGAACGTGTCGGTCGCGCGCATTCTCGAAATCCGCCAGGAACTGACGGGCGCCGAGCCGCCCGTGAAAAGCGACCTCGTGTTCGACGGCGACTGGAACTTCTCGCTCGGCACCACCGCGACCGGCTACCTGCAGGTCAAGCGCCGCAGCGGCGACGTGTCGATCGACGCGGCGCGCGGCGTGGCGGCGCTCGGCATCACCGATATCGCCGCGCGCGTCGATTTCACCGAAGGCAATCGTCTGAACGCGACGTTTCGCGCGCAGGCGAGTCGCATCGGCACGATCGACGCGAACGTGCACACGCCGCTCGTCGTGCGCGACGGTATCTTGACGGTCGCCGACGAATCGCCGCTCACGGGCGGCATCGACGCGAACATTCCGCAGTTGCGCACGACGGGCGGTCTGCTCGGACCGACGTACCTGCTCGGCGGACGGATGGCGCTCAAGCTGACGATCGCGGGGATCGTCGCGAAACCGAACCTCTCGGGCATGCTGACCGGCGACGAACTTTCGGCGACGCTCGTCGGGCAGGGCATCCAGTTGAAGGACGGCGTGATCCGCATCGCGCTCTCGGAGAATCTCGTCGATCTTCAGAAGGTCGAGTTCCACGGCGCGAGCGGGACGCTGCGCGCGACCGGCCGGGTGCGCCTCGACCAGAACGAGCCGGATCTGACCGCGAGCGTGGTCGCGGACAAGCTCGAACTGTTCGCCTCGCCCGACCGGCAACTGTCGCTCTCGGGCAGCGCGAGTATCGCGAACGGCGGTGTGCTGGGCGGCATGATGATCGACGGCAAATTCAAGGTCGATCACGCGCTCTTCGACTTGCCGGAGAAGTCGGCGCCATCGCTTGGCGACGACGTCGTGGTCGTGCGGCCCGACGGCACCGTGAAGGGCGAGGACCGCAACAACCAGCAGGTCGTCGCCACCACCGACAAGCCGGTGAGGTTCGCGCCGCGGGCCAACGTCGACGTCGACCTGGGCAGCAACTTCCGCTTTCGCGGCGCGGGCGCGGACCTGGGCCTCGCCGGCACGATCACGGCGATGAGCGCGCCGAACATGCCGCTGCGCGCGATCGGCAACGTGCGCGTGACGCCCGGTTCCACGTACACGGCGTTCGGGCGCAAGCTCAACATCGAGAACGGCTTCTTCACGTTCAACGGGCCGGTCGCCAATCCGGGCATCAACATCCTCGCGATGCGGCGCAATCAGGAAATCGAGGCCGGCGTGCAGGTGACGGGCACGGTGCAGTCGCCCAATGCGAAACTGATCTCCGAGCCGAACGTGCCCGATAACGAAAAGCTCTCGTGGCTGCTGTTCGGTCATGGCACGGATCAGGGCAACAACCTCGGCCAGCAGAGCGCGATGACCAACGCGCTCGCGCTGCTCGGCAGCGCGAGCGGCAAGCGGATCGCGCAGACGTTCGGGCTCGACGAGTTTTCGATCGGGACGAGCGAGGTCGGGCTGACCGATCCGCAAGTGGTGATGATTTCGAAGGCGATCAACGAGCGGCTCGTCATCGGGTACGAGCAGGGCTTGCAGTCGGCGAGCAACGCGGTCAAGGCGACGATCAACCTGTCGCGATTCTGGTCGGTGGCGGCTTACGGCGGGACGTTCCAGGGCGTCGATCTGCTTTATACGCGGCGCTTCGATTCGTGGTCGAGAAGGGGCGGCCCGTAAAAAAGGGCACGCCGCTGGCGTGCCCTTTTGGTCTCGCGTTCGTGACGCTTACTTCACCCGCATCCCCGGTTTCGCGCCGCTGTGCGGTTCGAGGATATACAGCCCCGGCTCGGTTTTCTCGTCCGTCGCGGATGCCGCGAGGACCATGCCTTCCGACAGCCCGAACTTCATCTTGCGCGGCGCCAGGTTCACCACCATCACCGTCAGCTTGCCGATGAGATCCTGCGGCTGATACGCCGACTTGATGCCGGAAAACACGTTGCGCGTCTTGTCCTCGCCGACGTCGAGCGTCAGTTGCAGCAATTTGTCGGAACCCTCGACCGCCTTGCAGTCGATGATCTTCGCGATCCGCAGATCGACCTTGGCAAAATCGTCGATGGAAATCGTGCCTTCGGCTTCCGGTTCCTTCGCCTTCACCGCTTTAGTCGCTTTGGCCGCCTTGGTCGAGGAAGCGGTTGCAGCCGAAGCCGCCGCGCCTTCCTGCCCCGGTTGCAGCGACTCGCGATTCGCCGCGAGCAACGCCTCGATCTGCTTCGGATCGACGCGCGTCGTCAGGTGCTTGTACGCGTTGATCGGCTGCTCCGAACTCAGCGGTTTCGCCGCATCGGCCCAGACGAGCGGCTTGATGCCGAGGAACGCCTCGACCGCTTCGATGAGCTTCGGCAGCACCGGCTTCAGCGCCAGCGACAGCAGGCGGAACGCTTCCAGGCTCACACTGCACGTCTCGTGCAACGCGACGGCATTCGCCGGGTCCTTCGCCTGATCCCACGGTTTGGCGGCATCGACGTAGTGGTTCACGGCGTCGGCGAGTTCCATCGTCGTGCGCAGCGCGCGGCCGTATTCGCGCGATTCGTACAATCCCGCGACTGTCGGAATCGCCGCGCGCAACTGCGCGACGAGCGGATGATGCATCGCGCTGTCCTGCACGCGGCCGTCGAAACGCTTGATGAGGAAACCCGCCGCCCGGCTCGCGATATTCACGTACTTGCCGACGAGATCGCTGTTCACGCGCGCCTGGAAGTCTTCGAGGTTCAGGTCGATGTCTTCCATCGTGTTGTTCAGCTTCGCCGCGAAGTAGTAGCGCAGCCATTCCGGATTGATGCCGGTGTCGATCACGCTCTCTGCGGTGATGAACGTGCCGCGCGACTTCGACATCTTCGCGCCGTCGACGGTCAGGAAGCCGTGCGCGAACACGTTCGTCGGTGTGCGATGGCCGGAGAACTGCAGCATCGCGGGCCAGAAGAGCGTGTGGAAATACAGGATGTCCTTGCCGATGAAGTGATACTGCTCGGCCTTGGAACCCGGCGCGACCCAGGCGTTGAAGTCGATGCCGCGCTCGTCGGCGAGCTTCTTGAAGCTCGCGTAATAGCCGACCGGCGCATCGACCCAGACGTAGAAGTACTTGCCCGGCGCGCCCGGAATCTCGAAGCCGAAGTAGGGCGAATCGCGCGAAATGTCCCAGTCGGCGAGCTTGGCTTCGCCTTTGTCACCGAGCCATTCGCGCATCTTGTTGGTCGCTTCCGGCTGCGCGAGGCCGCTCACCCAGCCGCGCAGGAAGTCTTCGCAGCGTGGGTCGGAGAGACGGAAGAAGTAGTGCGTCGAGGTTTTGCGGATCGGCGTCGCGCCCGAGACGACCGAGTACGGATTGATCAGTTCGGTCGGCTGGTAGGTCGAGCCGCAGACTTCGCAGTTGTCGCCGTATTGATCCTTCGCGCCGCATTTCGGGCACTCGCCCTTGATGAAGCGGTCCGGCAGGAACATCTCCTTGACGGGGTCGTAGGCCTGCTCGATGTCGCGCGCCTCGATCAGCCCGGCTTCCTTGAGCGCGCCGTAGATCTTTTCGCAGAGCACGCGGTTTTCTTCGGCGTCGGTCGAATAGTAGTTGTCGAACGAGATGCCGAAGCTGTCGAAATCGCGCTTGTGTTCCTTCCAGACGCGCTCGATCAGCGCCTTCGGCGTGATGCCTTCCTTCTCGGCGCGCAGCATGATCGGCGTGCCGTGGGTGTCGTCGGCGCCGACGTAATAGACCTCGTCACCATGCATTCGCAGCGCCCGAACCCAGATGTCCGTCTGAATGTATTCGACCATGTGGCCGATGTGAATCTGGCCGTTCGCATAAGGAAGCGCGGACGTGACGAGAACCTGGCGGCGGCCGGCTTGAGCCGGAGCCGCGGCGGATGCGGTGGCGGAGATCGGTGCTGACATAAAGACGCGGGCCTGCGGGTTGAGTTGCGTGATTGCGTGAAAAACGGAATCACGATTCTAGCAGGGGTGGCAATGGCGGCGCGGCGGAGGCGCTCAGGTTCGGTGCTCGTGTGAGAACCCGCGGCGGCTGTCACCAGAGAAAACGGGACCGTCAAAACCACGCAAAAAAAAACCGGGGCTTGATGATCGGCCCCGGAGCAACAACGACAAGAGGAGAATGGCGGGTGGCGGCATCGCCAGCCACCCGCCGTAATGAGAGACACGCGGCGCGCGGCCAAGTTTCAAATTTTTTTCAATTCGCTCGGCCGGCGCCCGTTCGCGCTGCCGGCGCGTCCCATTTCTCCTTTCAGATCAGGCGCTTACTGCACCTGGCCCGGCTGCGCGGTCGCGCGCAGGTAGATTTCCACGCGACGATTCTGCGCCCGGCCGGCTTCGGTCGCGTTGTCCGCGATCGGCTGGTTCTGGCCCATGCCCTGCGCCGACAGACGTTGCGCCGCGACGCCGTGCCCCGCCAGATACTGCGTGACGCTCTGGGCGCGATTCTGCGACAGCGTCTGGTTGTAAGCCGGCTGGCCGGTGTTGTCCGTATGTCCAACGACCGACGCGATCAGCTCGGGATGCTGCGTGAGCGTCTGCGAAACCGAGTTGAGCACCGGATCGAACGACGGCTTGATCGCGTAGCTGTTCGTGTCGAAGGAAATCGAATTCGGGATGTTCACCTTGAGCGAGCCGTCCTGCTGCTCGGTGACTTGCGTGCCGGTACCCTTCGCATCGCCCGAAATCTTGCCCTTGATCGCCTGCCAGTTGTAGCCCGTGATGCCCCCGACCGCCGCACCCACGCCCGCGCCGATCGCCGCACCCTTGCCGCCGCCGAAGATCGCGCCCAGACCTGCGCCCGTGGCCGCGCCGACGCCCGTGCCGACCGCCGTGTTGGTGCCTTGCTGCGAGGCGCAACCCGCGACGAGCGCGCCTGCCACGGCGAAAACGGACAAACGGGTCAACAATTTTGCATTCATTTTCAGTGTTCTCCAGTAATCAACTAACGATCCGGACGACCGCGGACACGCGGTCCGAGGGGTCTTCCGGCGGTCCCGCGCCGCAGACACTACAATAAGCTTCTGGCTTCCGCGCAGGACCCGGCGCTGTTCCAGGCCAATTGCCGCGTCGGATAGTGCAGTGCGGCCGTGCCCTGCGCAACCGCACTTAACAATTCCTTTCAATTTCTCGCGTTGTCATGCAGCCGCCTGGCGCCAGCAACCACCGTTCCATGGAGTTTCGATGAGTA
This sequence comes from Caballeronia sp. LZ024, assembly GCF_031451455.1. NCBI lineage: Bacteria > Pseudomonadati > Pseudomonadota > Betaproteobacteria > Burkholderiales > Burkholderiaceae > Caballeronia > Caballeronia sp. LZ024. The sequence goes on from NZ_JARUXL010000001.1 coordinate 692,396, forward strand.
TTGACCGCGCCCAGATCGACACCGCACTCGCCACCTTGATCGATCCGAACACCAATCGCAAGTTCGCGGACGCCAAGGCCTTTCGCAACATCGCGGTCGACGGTTCGACAGTCTCGTTGAGCGTCGTGCTGGGCTACCCGGCGAAGTCGCAATTCGAGGCGGTCCGCGCGCTCGTCGGCGATGCGCTGCGGCAGGTCGCGGGCGTGGGCGAGGTGCAGGTGGACGTATCGTCGCAGGTGGTCGCGCATGCGGTCCAGCGCGGCGTGAAGCTGTTGCCGAACGTCAAGAACATCATCGCGGTGGCATCGGGCAAGGGCGGCGTCGGCAAGAGCACGACGGCGGCGAACCTCGCACTCGCGCTCGCGGCCGAGGGCGCGTCGGTCGGCATGCTCGACGCTGATATTTACGGCCCGTCGCTGCCGATGATGCTCGGCATCACCGGCCGCCCCGAGTCGCCCGACAACCAGTCGATGAACCCGCTCGTCGGCCACGGCATCCAGGCGAACTCGATCGGCTTTCTGATCGAACAGGACAATCCGATGATCTGGCGCGGCCCGATGGTCACGTCCGCGCTCGAACAATTGCTGCGCCAGACCAACTGGAAGGATCTCGATTACCTCGTCGTCGACATGCCGCCGGGCACGGGCGACATCCAGCTCACGCTCTCGCAGAAAGTGCCGGTGACGGGCGCCGTGATCGTCACGACGCCGCAGGACATCGCGCTCCTCGACGCGAAGAAGGGCCTCAAGATGTTCGAGAAGGTCGGCATTCCGATTCTCGGCATCGTCGAGAACATGAGCACGCACGTCTGCTCGAACTGCGGCCACGAGGAGCACATCTTCGGCGCGGGCGGCGGCGAGCGCATGGCGAAGGAATACGGCGTGGACATACTCGGCCAGTTGCCGCTCGACATCGCGATTCGCGAACGCACCGACGCGGGCGCGCCGACCGTCGTGTCCGACCCGCAAAGCCGCGCCGCCGAAACATACCGCGCGATCGCGCGCAAGGTGGCGATCGGCATCGCCGAGCGTCAGCGCGACATGACGTCGAAGTTTCCCAGCATCGTCGTGCAGAACACCTGATCGACCCCTCTCGCGCGAGCCTCGCGCCGTGCGGCTCGCGGTATCATGTTGCCTTCGATTGGTGCGGCAGCGCGCATGCATGGGGCGTGCGCGGCCGCCAAGAGGATCGCATGAGACAGAGATTCGACGGGTGGTCGCGCGCCGCCTTGATCGCGATGGCCGCGAGCACGCTCCTGCTCTCGGGCTGCGGCATCATTTTTCAGAACCACGAGAAGCGCGCCGACGCGACGCTTCTGCCCACGCCCGGCAGCGCCACGCGCGGCACCGTCACGCTGATCGAACGCGCGGACGGCGTCCAGATCTCCTATAACCTCGCCGGCATGCCGCCCAACAGCGAGCACGCGTTGCAGGTGCACGAGCGCGGCGACTGCATCGTCACGAGCCAGTCCGACGCCGGTCCGGTCTTCGCGCTGGCCGCCGACCGCAAGCGGTCAAGTTCGCGCGCCGAAGGCGATCTCGCCAACATCCGCTCCGACGCGAACGGCACGGCGACGGGCTTCATCGTGGCGACCGACGTGTCGCTCGACGGCGTGCGCTCGGTGGTATCGCGCGCGCTCATCCTGCATCGCGATGCTTCCGATCCGTACGTGATCGGTCCGCACAGCGCCGGCCCGGCGCTCGCGTGCGGCGTCGTCAGACAATAACGGCCGCTTGCCGGCGCGCGGCGAACCGTCACGTCATTCAAGTAAAATACGCGCTTTCGTTTGTCCGGCAGCGCCTTTTGGCTTCCCGAAGCGCCGTCCGGCCATGCCCCGTTTCACGCAAGGCGCCGGATTTCCGTGTCCGCGCCGCTCACCGCTGGTAGCGTCCCTTATGAGCATCAAGTCTGACAAGTGGATTCGGCGCATGGCCGAAGAGCACAAGATGATCGAGCCGTTCGTGCGCGATCAGGTGCGCGTGGCCGAAGACGGCCGCAAGATCGTCTCCTACGGCACGTCGAGCTACGGCTACGACATTCGCGTCGCCGACGAATTCAAGATCTTCACGAACATCAATTCGACCATCGTCGATCCGAAGAACTTCGACGAGAAATCGTTCGTCGACTTCAAGGGCGACGTCTGCATCATTCCGCCGAATTCGTTCGCGCTCGCCCGCACCGTCGAGTATTTCCGCATCCCGCGCTCGTGCCTGACCGTGTGTCTCGGCAAATCGACCTACGCGCGCTGCGGGATCATCGTCAACGTGACGCCGTTCGAACCCGAGTGGGAGGGCTATGTGACGCTCGAATTCTCGAATACGACACCTCTGCCCGCCAAGATCTACGCGAACGAGGGCGTGGCGCAGGTGCTCTTCTTCGAGAGCGACGAGGTCTGCGAGACGTCGTATGCGGATCGCGGCGGCAAGTACCAGGGGCAGCACGGCGTGACGCTGCCGAAAACCTGAGCGGGACCGCACGAAGCGCAGTGAAGCAAGTCGAATTGGTATCGGTTGACGAAAGACCGCTGGAATCGGGCATCGAGCGCCCGGCCAGCGGTCGTTCCATTTGGAGATTCGCCCCATGAAGTTCCGTTTTCCCGTCGTCATCATCGACGAAGACTTTCGCTCCGAGAACATCTCGGGTTCCGGAATCCGCGCGCTCGCCGAGGCGATCGAGCGCGAAGGCGCCGAAGTGCTCGGCCTGACGAGCTACGGCGACCTGACGTCGTTCGCGCAGCAGTCGAGCCGCGCGTCGTGCTTCATCCTGTCGATCGACGACGACGAATTGCTGCCGTATGCGGAAAACGTCGTGGTCGCGGAAGGCGACACGCCGGAACTCGCGGCCGCGATCGTCGCGTTGCGCGCGTTCGTCACGGCCGTGCGCCGCCGCAACGCCGACATCCCGATTTTCCTCTACGGCGAAACGCGCACCTCGCGCCATCTGCCGAACGACATCCTGCGCGAGCTGCACGGCTTCATCCACATGTTCGAGGACACGCCGGAGTTCGTCGCGCGCCATATCATCCGCGAGGCGAAGGTCTATCTCGATTCGCTCGCGCCGCCGTTCTTCAAGGAACTCGTGCAGTACGCCGAGGAAGGTTCGTATTCGTGGCACTGTCCGGGGCACTCGGGCGGCGTTGCGTTCCTGAAGAATCCGCTCGGCCAGATGTTCCACCAGTTCTTCGGCGAGAACATGCTGCGCGCGGACGTCTGCAACGCCGTCGACGAACTCGGCCAGCTGCTCGATCACACCGGGCCGGTCGCCGCGTCCGAGCGCAACGCGGCGCGCATCTTCAGCGCGGACCATCTGTTCTTCGTGACCAACGGCACGTCGACGTCGAACAAGATCGTCTGGCATGCGACGGTCGCGCCCGGCGACATCGTGCTGGTCGATCGCAACTGTCACAAGTCGATCCTGCACGCGATCACGATGACGGGCGCGATCCCCGTATTCCTCACGCCGACGCGCAATCACTTCGGCCTCATCGGTCCGATTCCGCGCGACGAATTCAAGCCTGAGAACATTCGCAAGAAGATTGAGGCGAATCCGTTCGCACGCGAGGCGCTTGCGAAGAATCCGAAGGTGAAGCCGCGCATTCTGACAATCACGCAAAGCACCTACGACGGCGTGATCTACAACGTCGAGATGATCAAGGACCTGCTCGGCGATCTGCTCGACACGCTGCATTTCGACGAAGCGTGGCTGCCGCACGCCGAGTTCCATTCGTTCTATCAGGACATGCACGCGATCGGCGCGGGCCGGCCGCGCACCGGCGCGCTCGTCTTCGCGACGCACTCGACGCACAAGCTGCTCGCGGGCATTTCGCAGGCGTCGCAGATTCTCGTGCAGGACAGCGAGAACAGCACGTTCGACCGCCATCGCTTCAACGAGGCGTACCTGATGCATACGTCGACGAGCCCGCAGTACGCGATCATCGCGTCGTGCGACGTGGCCGCCGCGATGATGGAGCCGCCGGGCGGCACGGCGCTCGTCGAGGAATCGATCGCGGAGGCGCTCGACTTCCGTCGCGCGATGCGCAAGGTCGACGCCGAATACGGGGACGACTGGTTCTTCAAGGTCTGGGGCCCGGAGGCGCTGGCGGAAGAAGGCATCGGCGACCGCGAGGACTGGATTCTGAAGCCGAACGACCGCTGGCACGGCTTCGGGCCGCTCGCGGAAGGCTTCAACATGCTCGATCCGATCAAGGCGACGATCATCACGCCGGGGCTCGACGTGGATGGCGAGTTCGGCGAGACCGGCATTCCGGCCGCGATCGTGACGAAGTATCTGGCCGAGCACGGCATCATCGTGGAGAAGACGGGGCTGTATTCGTTCTTCATCATGTTCACGATCGGCATCACGAAAGGCCGCTGGAACTCGATGGTCACCGAACTCCAGCAGTTCAAGGACGACTACGACAACAACCAGCCGCTCTGGCGCGTGCTGCCGGAATTCATCGCGCAGCATCCGTCTTACGAGCGCATCGGGCTGCGCGATCTGTGCGAGCAGATTCACAGCGTCTATCGCGCGAACAACATCGCGCGCCTGACGACCGAGATGTATCTCTCCAGCATGGAGCCGGCGATGAAACCGTCCGAAGCGTTCGCGAAACTCGCGCACCGCGAGATCGACCGGGTGCCGATCGACGAACTCGAAGGCCGCGTGACGAGCATCCTGCTCACGCCGTATCCGCCGGGCATTCCGCTCCTGATTCCGGGCGAGCGCTTCAACCGGACGATCGTCGATTACTTGCGCTTCGCGCGCGAGTTCAACGAGCGCTTCCCGGGCTTCCATACGGATATCCACGGTCTCGTGGGCGAGATGATCAACGGGCGCATCGAGTATTTCGTGGACTGCGTGCGGCATTGATGTCCGCTTGACGTGCTGAAATGAAAAAACGGCCCGCGGGCCGTTTTTTCGTTACGCGAGCCGCTGATCGCTCAGATCAACCCTTCCGCCTTCATCGCCGCCTGCACGCTCGCGCGCGCGCCCACGCGCGTCTGGTAGGCGACCAGCGCCGGCCACTTGCCGAGATCGAGGTCGATGTATTTTGCCCAGCCGAGCACGGTGAACAGATACGCGTCGGCGATGCTGAACGCGTCGCCGAGCAGATAAGGCGTAACTTCGAGCTGCTGCGCCACGTAGGCGAGACGGCGTTCGAGATTCGCCATCGCCGCGGCTTTCCATTCGCTGTTCGCGGCCGGGTTGAAGAACGGCGAGAAGTTCTTGTGCAACTCCGTGCCGATGAAATTCAACCAGCCTTGCAGGCGGTAACGTTCGATGGAGCCGTTCACCGGTGCAAGCCGCGTGATGAGCGTTTGATCTGCGATGTATTGCAGGATGGCGGCGCCTTCGGTCAGCACTTCGCCGCTGTTGAGTTGCAGCGCGGGGATGTAGCCTTTCGCGTTGATCTGCAGGAAATCGGCGCCGCTCGCGGTGAGCTTTTTCTGAAGGTCGACGGCTTCGATGTCGAAGGGCAGGCCCGACTCCCGCAGAGCAATATGCGACGCGAGCGAACAGGCGCCGGCTTTGTAGAACAGTTTCAAGTCGTATCTCCAGAGTGGAACCGGAGAATTATGGTCGATGCGAGACACGCGGCGCACCGGCGGCCGTGCAGTAAACTGTGTCACCGGAAGAGACGAAAGGCTTTTCCCTTATCGCAACCGGTCAATCGAGAAGATAGTCGCTCGCGCGCGAAGGCGGCTTGGGCGCGCGTTCGAACGCGGGATCGGCGGCCATGTCGTGCAGGCCGATCTCCAGCGCCTCGCACATCGAATTCAGCGCGAGATCATTCTCTTCCAGCCCGAACGGGTCCTCGATCTGCGCGGCGATGGCTTCGAGCGCCATGAACGCATAGGCGAGCAGGAGCGCGAAGAGCGGCGTGAGCAGACCCGCGCCATCGACGAGACCGAACGGCAACAGCGCGCAAAAGAGATAGACCGTCCGGTGGATCATCACCGAATAGGAGAAGGGCAGCGGCGTGGTCGCGAGGCGCTCGCATCCGCCAATCACTTCCGACAGCGCATTCAGGTTGTGCTCGAACGCGAGCAACGCATAGCCGTCGATGGCGCCTTCGCGCGCGCGCCGCGACCCATTCGCCGTGCCAGAGCAGGATCGTCGCGGGGCGAAACTGCGCGGCCATCACGCGCGCATGAAGATCGGGCGGCAGGCGCGGCGCGAGGTCGTCGCGGGCATCGGTGCCGCGCAGTTGATGACGCAGCGCGTGAGCGAAGCCGCCGAGCGCGGCGATGAATTCGCGCGTGTGCGCGGCATGGCGCGGGCTCGGCAGCGTCAGCGCCTGACGCGTCAGCGAGCGCGCGCTGATCGCGAGCGTGCCCCAGAGCCTGCGGCCTTCCCACCAGCGCTCGTAGCTGGCGCTGTTGCGAAAGCCGAGGAATACCGCGAGCGCGATGCCGACGAGCGCGAACGGCGGCGTGCCGAGACCGACGGGATAATTGCGCATGTGATCGTGCAGGAAGATCGCGACGATCGACAGCACGAGAACCAGCAGGAGCCGCGGCAACAACTGCGGAAGGACGGAGTCGCGCCAGACGAAGAGCAGACGGAACCAGTGGAGCTTGGGGCGGATGATCATTAGTCTCAGCCGGCGCAAAAACGTAGCAAGGTCGGCTACGAACGTAGCGCTTTTGGCTACGTTCCAGGCGCCGTTCGCGTGCGTCGTTGCTTAATCCAACGCCGCCCGCGCCGCCTTCACCGCCGCGCGAACCTGCTCCGGTGCCGTTCCGCCCGGATGATTGCGGCTCGCGACCGACCCTTCCAGCGTCAGGTATTCGAACACATCGTCGCCGAGCAGATGCGCGACCTTCGGCAATTCCGCGCGCATCTCGTCGAGCGACAAGTCCGCGAGATCGCACCCGCGATCAACGCAGATCCGCACCGCATGCGCGACGGCCTCGTGCGCGTCGCGAAACGGCAGGCCGCGCTTCACCAGATAATCCGCGAGATCGGTCGCCGTCGAAAAACCCTGGAGCGCCGCCGCGCGCATCGCGTCCGGCTTCACGGTGATGCCCGCCGCCATTTCCGCGAAGATGCGCAGCGTGTCGGCGACCGTATCGACCGTGTCGAAGAGCGGTTCCTTGTCTTCCTGATTGTCCTTGTTGTACGCTAGCGGCTGGCCCTTCATCAGCGTGAGCAGCGCCATCAGGTGCCCGTTCACGCGTCCGGTCTTGCCGCGCGCGAGTTCGGGCACGTCCGGATTCTTCTTCTGCGGCATGATCGACGAGCCCGTGCAAAAGCGGTCCGCCAGGTCGATGAAACCGACGCGCGGGCTCATCCACAGCACGAGTTCTTCCGAGAAGCGCGAGACGTGCGTCATCACGAGCGCAGCCGCCGCCGTGAATTCGATCGCGAAATCGCGATCCGACACCGCGTCGAGCGAATTCGCGCAGATACCGTCGAAGCCGAGCGTTTTCGCCACCGCGTGACGGTCGATCGGATAGCTCGTTCCCGCGAGCGCCGCCGCGCCGAGCGGCAGCCGGTTCACGCGCGCGCGGCAGTCGCGCATGCGTTCGCTGTCGCGGCCGAACATTTCGACGTAAGCGAGCAGGTGGTGCCCGAACGTGACCGGCTGCGCGACCTGCAAGTGCGTGAAGCCGGGCATGATCGTGCCGGCGTGCTGGTCGGCGAGATCGACCAGCGCGAGACGCAAATCCTTCAACAATCCGCCGATGCGGTCGATTTCGCCGCGCAGCCACAGGCGGATGTCGGTCGCGACCTGGTCGTTGCGCGAGCGGCCCGTGTGCAGGCGCTTGCCGGCATCGCCGATCAGCGCCGTGAGGCGCGCCTCGATGTTCAGATGCACGTCTTCGAGATCGAGCTTCCACTCGAACTCGCCGCGCTCGATTTCGCCCTTGATCTGCGCCATGCCTTGCTGAATCGCTGCCAGATCGTCCGCGCCGATGATCTTCTGCGCGGCGAGCATCGACGCATGCGCGAGCGATCCTTCGATGTCGACGAGCGCGAGCCGTTTGTCGAAGAACACCGACGACGTATAGCGTTTGACGAGTTCCGACATCGGCTCGGAGAAGCGAGCCGACCAGGCTTCGCCTTTTTTGTGCAGTTGGGACGTCATGGTGATGTGAATTCGGGGAAAGAGCGGCAGCAGGCGGCGCGAAGCCGGGGAATCCGCGATTTTAACATCGGCGCTTTCCCATTACGCGGCGTGCGCCGGCCCGGCGCACGCCGCGAAGCATGGCGTCAGGCGGCCGGAACCACCTTGCCGGTGTAGATGACGGGTCCGGTCGGCGCATTCGGGTTCGGCGATCCGCCCGGCGGCTCGACCGACACCGCGAGCGCCGGGAACGTGTTCACCGACGCCGCCTTGAAGCGCGCCGTTCCGCCCGGCGGCAGCACGCCGAGCGACACCGGATGACCTTCCTTCGGCAGGCCCCAGAGCTGCATCGACTTCCCGGCGGGATCGGTGACGCCGCTCATCCGGCGCACGGTCATCTCGGAGCTGCGGTCGTCCCAGGTGACGAGCATCGTCGTGCGCGATTCCTTGTCCGCGAGCGCGACGACGTAGCCGACGTGCGGCTCCTCGGCGACCTGCGGCGCGGGCACGGGCGCCGGAACCGGCGTCAGTTGCCGCAGCGCGACGACGAGCGCGATCGCCGCCACGGCGGTCGCCGCGATCGACCAGCCGCGCCAGAACGACAGGCTCTCGAACCAGCGCGGCGGCGCGCGTTGCGGCAGCGCGGCGGCCGCCGGGCGGCGCGCGCCGCCGAGATTGAGCCGCCGCTCGATCGCGTCCCACACGGCGGCCGAAGGTTTTTCGTGCGGCGCGAGTTCGCCGAGCGCCTGAACCCGCGCCCGCCAGGTTTCGATGGCGACGCGGATCGCCGGATCTTGTTGGGAAATGGCTTCGAAGCGCCGCCGCGACGGGCCGCGCATCACGCCAAGCGCATATTCGGCGGCGAGCCGGTCGACGAGGTCGGGATGTCTGTTCAGATCCATCACAGACCTCCCAGGCAAGCTTTGAGCTTGTCGAGACCGCGCCGGATCCACGATTTCACGGTGCCGAGCGGGACCTGCATCGCATTCGCCACTTCGCTGTGGCTCTGGTCACGCAGATAGGCGAGCGCGACCGCCTGGCGCTGGCTCGCTTCGAGTTGCTCCATGCAGATCCTGAGCCGCCGGGCTTCCTGGCTCAGGAGCGTTTCTTCCGACGGATCGGCCTCGTTGCCGGGCAGGATGTCGTCCAACGCTTCGCTCCACTGCGTTTCCGCGGCCGCGCCACTCGCCTTCTGCCGACGCAGGAAGTCGAGCGCGCGGTTTCGCACGATTGCCGCCATCCAGGTCATCGGCGCGGAGAGTCCCGCGCGGTAGTCGCCCGCATAGCGCCAGATGTTGACGAACGCGTCCTGCAGGACCTCTTCGGCCCACTCGCGCTTCACCAATATACGAAGCGCGAGCCCAAACAGTTTCGACGACGTGAGGTCGTAGAGCGCACGCAGTGCAGCGGCGTCTTCGGTCGCAACGCGGTCGAGCAGTTCGACGAGCGTGTCGGGCGTCGGATCGCGGGGAAGGGCTGTCGGCATCGTGACGCTCGTGGGTCCGTTCGGGAAAGCGGCCCGGCCATCTTACAGAACGAACCCCCGCGCCCAGAACCGATTTTTTCGCGCTGTGTGTGCATCCGATCGGTTCTGCGCCGCGTAAGGCTTTTGACATAGCGGGGAAAAAGAGCGGGAGACCGTCGGGGAAACAAGAAACGAGAGCGTCCTGCGACGAGAGCGCGGGCATGGCTCATTGCGTGTCCCCGTTCTCGCCGGCGCATCCGGGGAGAACGGTTCGCCCGGCCGGCCTCGGCCGGGCATTTTTTTGGCGCCGCTTTTGCCCAGCGCGTTACGCGCCGCCGACCAGAATCACGAGCTTCAGATCCTCGCGATGCGCGGGCTTGAACGTAATCTGGTCGAAGATCAGCCGTCCGCGTACCGGATGATCGAACGCGCGCTCGCCGCCTTCGCGCTCGCCCACGTCCTGCGACGCCCAGAAGCGCGCGAACGCGTCGCTCGCGGCGGTGAGGCCGTCGATCAGCGCGCGCGTCGGCGCGTCGTTCAGATGGCGGATCGAATCCGCGCGAAACTCCGCGACGAGCCGCCGCGCGCGCGTTTCCCAGTCGACCACCAGTTCCAGCGCCTGCGGCGTCGTGAACATATACGTCAGCAGATTGCGGTCGTGCGTCCCGTCGAGCCAGCCGACGAACAGGTCCGACGCCTGCGGATTCCAGCGCAGCGCATTCCACTGGCGATCGAGCACATAAGCGGGCGCGCCGATCAGCGACACCGTTTGCAAGAGCGCGGCGGGCGCGTCCTGCGCGGCCGGATCGGGCTCGGCGGGATCGCGCTCGCCGGCGAGTTCGAACAGATACGCGCGCTCGGCGCGCGAGAGCTGCAGCGCGACGGCAATGCGCGCGAGCGCGTCGGCGGAGGCGGAAACCGGGCGTCCCTGCTCGATCCACGTGTACCAGGTGGGACTCACGCCGCAAAGTTGCGCGACTTCCTCGCGGCGCAGGCCCGGCGTGCGGCGGCGCGGGCCGGGCGGCAGGCCGACCGCGAGCGGCGAGAGCCGTTCGCGATGCGCGCGGATGAAATCGCCGAGCGCCCGCGCGGGCGTGACGTCGGTGTCGTGCTTTTGCGTGGACAGGGTGGTCATGAAACGTTGGTGAATCCGGGCGGGTAGTTTAGATACCGGAATAATCGCTTGACTTGTACCGGTACAGAGCGGGCTCTATTGTAGCGGCACGGACTCCACCGACAACCCGAACTCAACCCCACGGAGCAATCGATGAAACACCATGACCAGGTCGCCGACGCCTTCGGCAGCACCGCCGCCGCCTATTTGACGAGCGCCGTCCACGCGACGGGCGCCGACCTCAAGGAACTGGCGCGCCAGGTCTCTGCGACGCCGCAGGCCGAGGTCCTCGATCTCGGCTGCGGCGCGGGACACGTGAGCTTCGCGGTGGCGCCGCACGTGAAATCGGTGGTGGCCTACGACATCGCCGAGCCGATGCTCGCGACCGTCGCCGGCGCCGCGGCCGAGCGCGGGCTTAACAACGTCCGCACGCAGCAGGGGCCGGCGGAAAAGCTGCCGTTCGCGGATGCGTCGTTTTGCTGGGTGCTCTCGCGGATGAGCGCGCATCACTGGCACGACGTGCCGGCGGCGCTTCGCGAAGTGCGGCGGGTGCTGAAACCGGGCGGCCGCGTGGTGTTCGTCGATATCGCGGGCGCCGATCATCCGCTTCTCGACACGCACATTCAGGCGATCGAATTGCTGCGCGACGCGTCGCATATCCGCGACTATCGTGCCGACGAATGGACTGCGCTCTTCGAAGCGGCAGGTTTCGCCGCGAAGGTGACGAGCCGCTGGCGCCTGCCGCTCGAATTCGCTGCGTGGGTCACGCGCATGCGCACGCCCGCGGAACGCGTCGTGGCGATCAAATCGATGTGGAATAACGCGCCGGACGAGGTGCGCAAGTACTTCGCCGTGCAGGCAGACGGCTCGTTCGAACTCGACGCGATGATGATCGAAGCGAGTTGAAAAAAGCGGCGGCCGCGCGAACCACGCGGCCGCCGCCGTCCGTCAGCCGGTATTGCGCAGGCCCGCCGCGATACCGTTGATGGTCAGATGAATGCCGCGCCGCAGACGCTCGTTCTGATCACCCGAGCGGTGGCGCTTGAGCAGTTCCACTTGCAGGTGATTGAGCGGATCGAGATACGGGAAGCGGTTCTTGATCGAACGCGCGAGCAGCGGGTTGTCGGCGAGACGCTCGCCCTTGCCCGTGATTTCCGCGAGCGCGTCCGACGTGCGCGCCCATTCCGCGACGATCCGCTCGAACACCTGCTTGCGCAGCTTCTTGTCCGCGACGAGTTGCGCGTAGCGCGACGCCACCGCGAGATCCGTCTTCGCCAGCACCATGTCCATGTTCGACAACAGGTTCGCAAAGAACGGCCAGCTCTTGTGCATCTTCTTGAGCGTGGCGAGGCGTTTCGCGCGCTCGGCGTCGCTGCCCGCGCTGTCGAGATACTGCGCGACCGCGCCGCCGAACCCGTACCAGCCGGTCAGAAGCAGCCGGCATTGTCCCCACGAGAAGCCCCACGGAATCGCCCGCAGATCTTCGATCTTGCGCTGTTTCGGGTCCTGGAGCTTGCGCGAAGCGGGCCGGCTGCCGATGTTCAGTTCCGCGATTTCCGCGATCGGCGTCGACGAAAAGAAGTAGTCGGTGAAGCCGGGCGTCTCGTAGACGAGCGCGCGATACGACGCCATCGCGGCATCCGACAGCGTCTGCATCGTCGTTTCGAAGAGCGGCAGTTGCGCGGGCGAGTTCTCGTGCGGCAGGAGCGTGGCTTCGAGTGTGGCCGCGACGACCGTCTCCAGATTGCGCCGCCCGATCTCCGGATTGCCGAACTTGCTCGCGATCACCTCGCCCTGTTCGGTGAGGCGGATCTGCCCGTCGACGGTGCCGGGCGGCTGCGACAGGATCGCCTGATAGGTCGGGCCGCCGCCGCGTCCGACCGTGCCGCCGCGCCCGTGGAAGAGGCGTAAGGTCGTGCCGCGCTCCTTGAACAGCGCGACGAGTGCCAGTTCCGCGCGATACAGCTCCCAGTTCGACGTGAGAAAGCCGCCGTCCTTGTTGCTGTCCGAGTAGCCGAGCATCACTTCCTGCTCGCCGCCCTGATTCTCGACGAGCGCATCGACGCCCGGCAGCGCGAACAGTTCGCCCATGATGACGGGTGCGTTGCGCAAGTCGGCGATGGTTTCGAAGAGCGGAATCACCATGAGGCCGCCGCGCGCGGGGTCGTCGTCGCTGCCAAGGCGCCCTTGCAGCACGCCCGTTTCCTTTTGCAGCAGCATCACTTCGAGCAAATCGCTGACGGTTTCCGTGTGCGAGATGATGTAGTTGCGCACGGCGCGCTCGCCGAATTTCTCGCGGGTCACGCGCGCCATTTCCAGCACGCCGAGTTCGCTCTTCGCAAGTTCGGAATAGGGCGCATATGGCAGACGCAGCGGCCGCGGCTGCGCCAGCTCCTTCAGCAGCAGCGTGCGCTTGTCTTCTTCGGAAAGCGCGGCGTAATCCGCCTCGACGCCCGCGCGCGCGAACAGCTCCGCGATCACCGCTTCGTGGATGTCCGAACTCTGCCGCAAGTCGATGCTCGCGAGATGGAAGCCGAACACTTCGGCGGCGCGGGCGAGGGGCGCGAGACATTGCGTCGCGAGCGATGCGCCGTGATGCTCCCCGAGCGAATCGATCAGCACGTGCAGATCGCGTGCGAACTCGGCGGCGTCGGCGTAGGGCGTCGCGCGCACGGGCGCGGCGCCGCGGCCCGCGCTGCGCACCGACACGACGCCTTCGCCGAGCCGCACGCGCGCGCTCGCCGCGAGCCGCGTGTAGATGCCGATCAGCGCGCGCCGGTACGGTTCGTCCGTGCGATGCGGCGACTGGTCGGGCGAGGCGTCGGCGAGCGCTTTCAGCGCGTCGCTCGAACCGGCGAGCAGGTTCGACACCGACAGTTCCGCGCCGAGCTTGTGCACCTGCTCCAGATAATGTTCGAAGATCACCGTCGCCTGCCGCGTGATGGCGGTTTCAAGCGTCGGCCCGGTGACGTTCGGATTGCCGTCGCGGTCGCCGCCGATCCAGCTTCCCATCTGGAAAAACGGCGGCAGGCGCGCGGGCAGGCCGTGTTCGGCGAGCGCGGCTTCGATGTCGGCGTAGAGCGCGGGGATTTCCGCGAGGAAGGTCGCGCGGTAGTACGAGAGCGCGTTCTCGATTTCGTCGCCGACGGTCAGGCGCGAGTCGCGCAGCATGCGCGTCTGCCAGAGCGACGTCACGCGCGCGCGCAGGAGCGACTCGTTGTGCGCGCGCTCGCGCTCGGTCAGTTCCAGGTCGCGCTCGGCGAGCAGGCGCGCGATGTCGTGCTGCGCGTCGAGAATGCTTTTGCGCTGCACTTCGGTCGGATGCGCGGTCAGGACGGGGACGATCAGGGCGTCGTCGAAGAATTTTTGCAGCAGCGCCTTCGTTTCCGAATTCTTCGATTTCGCCTGCATCTGCTCGATGGCGTAGGCGATCGTGCCGGGCTGCGGCGCCGAGCCGGCGAGCGCGTGGATGCGGCGGCGGCGGTTGTGATGCCGGTCCTCGGCGATGTTCGCGAGATGCGAGAAGTAGCTGAATGCGCGCACGACGCTCACGGTCTGCGCGGGCGTGAGCTGCTTCAGGCGCTTTTCGAGCGTTTGGGACGCGTCGCGGTCGTCCTCGCGGCGGAATTTCACGGCCGTCTGACGAATCGCCTCGACGACGTCGTACACCGCGTCGCCTTCCTGCTCGCGCAGCACTTCGCCGAGCAGGCGGCCGAGAAAGCGGATGTCTTCGAAGAGCGGGCGGTCCTTGTCGTCGCGGGCGCGGCCCGACGCGCGCTTCGCGGCGGGCTCCGCGCGCTCGACGGATGCGCCGTTCGGCCTGGGCGCCGCTTTCGAGGACGGCTTGCTCTTCACGGCAACGGCCGCTTTCGACGACTTGCCCGCGGTGGCGGCGCGCGTAACGACGGTGGATGACGGCGACGGCACGGCGGGCGCGTCGGGCAAAGCAGCATTGCGGCGCGCGCGGCGCGCCGATCCGGAAGACGTCACGATGGGTTCCTCTTGGAAGCCAGGACCCATGTACAGAGGGCGACGAAGTCACTGCTACCTTCGTCGGTCGTGCGTGAAAAGGGATTGGCTACGGCCTTGCTTGGCCGGGACTCTCTGGTCCCTCGTCTCCTCCCACGACGCCCGCGCACGTGCCTGGCACAAGGCTCGGGCGGGTTGTCCGTCTGTAAATGGACCCTGGCGTGCGTGCTACCATTGTTTGTTATCCATCCCGTCATTTCACCGAGCATCAATGAATTCCGAGACGCATTCCACGACACCACCCAAAAGCCTTGTGATCGCTTCGAGGGAGAGCCGGCTCGCGATGTGGCAAGCGGAGCACGTGCGGTGTGCGCTGCACAAATTATATCCATCTTGCGACGTAAAAATTTTAGGAATGACGACGCGTGGCGACCAGATTCTCGATCGCACGCTGTCGAAGGTCGGCGGCAAGGGCCTGTTCGTCAAGGAGCTGGAAGCCGCGCTCGCGGACGGCCGCGCCGATCTCGCGGTGCATTCGCTCAAGGACGTGCCGATGGAACTGCCCGAAGGCTTCGCGCTTTCGACGATCTTGGAACGCGAGGACCCGCGCGATGCGTTCGTCTCGTCGCACTACGGCTCGCTTGGCGAATTGCCTCAAGGCAGCATCGTCGGGACCTCCAGCCTGCGCCGTGAAGCGATGCTGCGCATGCGCTTTCCCCATCTCGACGTGCGGCCGCTGCGCGGCAATCTCGACACGCGGCTCGCCAAGCTCGATCGCGGCGACTACGCGGCGATCATTCTGGCGGCGGCCGGTCTCAAGCGGCTCGGGCTGGAGTCGCGCATCCGCGTGCTGCTGAACCCCGACGAAAGTCTGCCCGCGGCCGGGCAGGGCGCGCTCGGCATCGAGATTCGCGCCGATCGCGCCGAACTCGCCGCGTGGCTCGCGCCGCTGCATCATCCGGAGACGGCGGCCGCCGTGGAAGCGGAGCGCATGGTGTCGCGCGCGCTCGGCGGCAGCTGCGAGGTGCCGCTCGCCGCCTACGCGACCTGGCGCGACGGCGCGCTCCATCTGCGCGGCTGCGTCGCGACGCCCGACGGCACGCGCGTGCTCACCGCCGAGGACACGGCGAGCGCGCCGGACGTCGCCGGCGCGCTGGAACTCGGCCGCCGCGTTTCCGCCGATCTCGAAGCCCAAGGGGCAATGGACATCGTGCGCGCGCTTTCCACGGCAAGCGGCGCCCGCGTGCCGCCCGCCGCGACGCCTGCCGCCTGATGACGAGCGCACGACGCGTCACCATCGTCGTCACCCGGCCGATCGGCCAGTCCGCCACACTCCTCGCGCTGTTGGCCGACGCGGGCTTCGACACGCTCGAGTTTCCGCTGATCGACATCGCGCCCGTCGCCGACGAGGCGCCGCTGCGCGCGGCCCTCGACGAACTCTACGGGCCGCAGAAATACGCGCTGGTCGTGTTCGTGTCGCCGAATGCAGTCGATCACGCGTTCGGCAAGCTCGCCGCCCCGTGGCCGGCGGACGTGCCGGTGGCGGTCGTCGGGCCGGGCAGCGTCGCGGCGCTCGCGCGTCAGGGCGTCGCGGCGCCGGCGCATCGCGTGATCAGCCCGTCGGCGGAAGCGGCGGATCCGCGTTTCGATTCCGAAGCGCTGTATGCCGCCATCGAAACGCAGTTCGGCGCGAACGGCCTGGAAGGCAAGCGCGTCCTGATCGTGCGCGGCGACGGCGGGCGCGAATGGCTTGCCGAACGCATGACAGAAGCGGGCGCGACGGTCGAGAAAGTCGCAGCATACCGGCGCATCGTGCCCGAACCGTCGATGCAGAAGTGGGAGCGCATTCACGCGCTGCTCGCCGACGAGCCGCACGCGTGGCTGCTGACGAGTTCCGAAGGCGTGCGCAATCTCGACGAACTCGCGCGCGAGCACCTGAGCCCCGACGAAACCGCGCGACTGAAGCGCGCGCCGCTCGTGAGCCCGCATCCGCGCATCGCCGAAGCCGCGCGGCAGGCGGGTTTTGATAGGATTACGGTGTCCGGCGCCGGCGACGAGCGCATCGCCGAGTCGCTCAGGACGGTATTCGCCAGCGAGGCCGGACGCGACGCCGAAGCACCGGCCAGCGCAACGCCGCGCGCGACACAAGGGCAGACGAAGACCTCCAATGCGGAATCCACGCCGACGGATTCCAAACCGGCCAGAGCGCCGGCCCACCAACCGGCTCAATCACGCATGACTGATTCGAACGATTCCAAGAAAGCTTCACCTCAGCCGACCTTGACGCAGCCCCTGCCGCCGAACACGCCGTTCACGCCCTACGAGGCGCAGCCGAAGAAAAGCAGCGCGGGAACGGCGCTGCTGTGGCTCGTCATCGTGATTCTCGCGGTGGCGGCGGGCGGCGGCGGCTTCCTGCTGAACCGCAAGTTCGATCGCACCGACCAGCAGATCGCCCAGCGCCTGCAGGCCAACGACGCTCAAACCGCCGACCTGCGCGCGAAAGCCGACCAGGCCGCGAGTTCCACGGGCGCGCTCAACACGCAGATCATCCAGTTGCAGGGCAAGTTGAACGACGCCGAAGCACACAGCCAGGCGCTGCAGCAGCAATACCAGGATCTCGCGAGCAACCGCGACGACTGGACCATCGCCGAAGTCGAGCAGATCCTGTCGAGCGCGAGCCAGCAGTTGCAACTGACGGGCAACGTCCAGCTCGCGCTCTTCGCGCTGCAAAGCGCCGACACGCGTCTCGCCGCCGCGACCGGACCGCAGATCGTCGCGATCAGGAAGGCCATCGCGCAGGACATCGACAAGCTCAACGCCACGCCCAGCACCGATCTCACCGGCCTTGCCATCAAGCTCGACACCGCGATCAGCCAGGTCGACAACCTGCCGCTCGCGGGCGAAGCGCCGATCGAGCGCGCGAGCGCGAAGGCGGCCGCGCCCGGCGACAGCGCGTCGATTGCGGCGGCGACCGGCCAGCCGCGCTGGAAGGTGCTCTGGCAGCAGTTCGTGAGCGGCATCGGACAGCAGTTGTCGAGCCTCGTGTCGGTGCGCCGCATCGACAACGCCGACGCGATGCTGACCTCGCCCGACCAGGGCTATTTCGTGCGTGAGAACGTGAAGCTGCGGCTGTTGTCGGCGCGTCTGTCGCTGCTCTCGCGCAGCGAACCGACGCTCAAGTCCGACCTGCGCGCCGCCGATGCCGCGCTCGGCCGCTACTTCGATCCGTCGTCGAAGAAGGTCGCGTCCGTGCGCGATCTCGTGAAACAGGTCGATCAGGCGTCGCTCGCGGTCGCCGTGCCGAACCTGAACGAAAGCCTGGCCGCGGTCCACCAGTTCAAGCGAGGCGGATGATGACGATTCGTGGACTCATCTGGCTGGCGCTTTTGTTCGCGGTCGCGGTCGTCGTCGCGACAGTCGGCGGGTTCAACGGCGGGCAGGTGCTCATCGTGTTGCCGCCGTATCGCGTCGATATTTCGCTCAATCTCTTCGCGGTCGCGCTCGTCGTGCTGTTCATCGTGCTCTACGGGCTGATCCGCGCGGCGCGCACCGTCTGGAAGATGCCGCGGCGCGTCGCGGCCTATCGCGCGCGCAGCAAGCTCGCGAAGGCGAACGCGTCGCTGCGCGATGCGATCGGCCATCTGTACGCGGGCCGCTTCTCGAAGGCGGAGAAGGCGGCGCGCGACGCCCTCAGCGTCGACGACAACAAGGGCGCCGCCGGTCTCGGGGGCGCGAACGCGGCGCACCGGATGCACGAGTACGCGCGCCGCGACGCGTGGCTCGGCCAGATTACCGGCGCGGAATGGCAGGACGCGCGCCTGATGGCGACCGCCGACATGCGCGCCGACGGCCGCGACGCGGACGGCGCGCTCGTCGCGTTGACCGAAATGCAGGCGCAGGGCGGCCGGCGTCTGCACGCGCAGCAGATCGCGCTGCGCGCGCAGCAGCAGTTGAAGAACTGGGGCGAGGTGCTGAAGCTCGTCAAGATGCTGGAGAAGCGCGAGGCGCTGCATCCGGCGGTCGCCGTGCGTCTGCGGCAGGTCGCGGCGGAAAACCTGCTGCGCGACCGGCGGCACAATCCGGATGCGCTCCTGGAACTGTGGCAGTCGCTTTCGCCCGCGGAACGCCAGTCGCCGCGTCTCGCCGATCTCGCCGCCGAACTGCTGATCGCGCTCGACAGGCGGCAGGAAGCGCGCAAGATCGTCGAGGAAGCGCTCGCGCACAACTGGGACGCGCGGCTCTTGCGTCGCTATCCCGACTGCGTGTCGGGCGGCGACGCGCTGCCGCTCATCCAGCGCGCGGAAGCCTGGCAGAAGGAGCGCACCGAAGACGCCGACCTGCTCTTCACGCTCGGCCGGCTGTGTCTGCATCAGCAGTTGTGGGGCAAGGCGCAGGCGTTTCTCGAATCGGCGCTCAAGCTCGCCGACAACGAGCCGCTCAAGATTCGCACGCATCGCGCGCTGGCGCGCCTGCATGAGCAGCTCGGCGATACCGAGAAGGCGAGCCTGCATTACCGCGAAAGTGCGCTGGCGATGAACGTGGTGTAATCGTCAGGACGAAAAAAAGCCGCATGCGCTTCTGGCGCATGCGGCTTTTTTGCTTCTGGAGCCGGGAAAACCTAGTACGTCGGCACGCCCGGATCGACCTGACGCGACCACGCATCGATGCCGCCATACAGGTTGAACACCTGCGTGAATCCGCGCGATTCCAGGAACATCCCGACTTGCGCGCTGCGTGCGCCGTGATGGCAGATGCAGACGATCTGCGCTTCGTCGTCGAGTTCTTCGCTGCGTGCGGGGATGTCGCGCATCGGAATGGCGACGATGTTCGCCAGCTTCGCCGTTTCGAGTTCCCACGGCTCGCGCACGTCGAGCAAAACGGGCGCGGGGCGCGACGAATCGGCGAGCCAGGCGGCGAGGTCGGTGACGGAGAGATTCTGCATGATCAGAACTTGAAGCGCGGCGGCTGCACGGCGTTCGTGAGCGGCGCGACGAGCGTTTCGAAGATGTCGGAGACGCGGAACTGCTTCTCGTCGACACGCGTGATGATCTGCGCTTTCATGACGGGCGCGTCGCCGACGAAGGCCGCAATCCGCCCGCCGACCTTCAGTTGCTCCAGCAATTCCTGCGGCATGACGGGCAGGCCGCCCGACACGCAGATGACATCGAAGGGCGCGCCGCCTGCCCAGCCGAGCGCGCCGTCGCCGGTGACGACATGCGCGTTCGACACCGCGTTGGCCGCCAGATTCTGTTCCGCGAACGCGGCGAGTTCCGGCGAGATTTCGACGGTGGTCACGCTGCGGCCGCGCGCGGCGAGGAGCGCCGCCATGTAGCCCGAGCCCGCGCCGATTTCGAGCACCGTTTCGTGCTTCGTGATGGCCAGTTCCTGCAGCACGCGCGCCTCGACCTTCGGCGACAGCATGCGCTCGCCGCCCGGCAGCGGAATTTCGAGGTCCGCGAACGCGAGATTGCGATACGCGGTGGGCACGAAGTTCTCACGCTTGACGATCGACAACAGGTTCAGGACGTCCTGGTCCAGCACTTCCCAGGGACGAATCTGTTGCTCGATCATGTTGAAACGCGCTTGCTCGATGTTCATGTTCAGTCTGCGGGAATCGGTAGGGGAACCGGCCGATTGTAGCAAATCGCGGCCCCGAAAGCCTTCGCGGACCGCTTCGTGGGCCGCATCGCGCTAGTGCGGCAGCCGGATATCGAGCTTGAAGGTGACGAGCCGCGCGACGAGGATGAACGCCGTCGACACGAGGACCGCGTAGATCGTGTCGAATTCGATGCGTTCCAGCCCGAGGTACAGCCAGCAGCCCGCGAACGCGCATACCGCGTAGGGCCGCGAGTCGCGCAGAATCAGCGGAATCTCGTTGCA
Source organism: Caballeronia sp. LZ024 (assembly GCF_031451455.1). Taxonomy (NCBI): domain Bacteria; kingdom Pseudomonadati; phylum Pseudomonadota; class Betaproteobacteria; order Burkholderiales; family Burkholderiaceae; genus Caballeronia; species Caballeronia sp. LZ024. Next base: position 712,895 of record NZ_JARUXL010000001.1, read on the forward strand.
GAGCACGTCGCGCATCACGCCGCCGAACACGCCCGTGATCACGCCCATCATGACCGCGGTGAAGGCAGGCATTTGCGCGTCGAGCGCGGCCGATGTGCCGGAAATGCTGAAGAGACCGAGGCCGATCGCGTCGGCGACGAGCAGCATGCGTTCGTCGAACAGGCGCGTCGTCATGCGCAGCAGGATCGGCGCGAAGATCGCCATCACGAAGATGACGAGCACGTAGTCCTGATGCTCGACCCAGTAGAACGGCCGGCGCGACAGCAGCACGTCGCGCACCGTGCCGCCGCCGAACGCGGTCGCGAGCGCGACGAGAAACGCGCCGACGGCGTCCAGCCGGCGCTTTCTCGCTTCGATCAGCCCGGAGAGCGCATAAGAGAGGAGCGCGAGCGCCTCCATCAGCGAGATGGCGAGCGTGAGCCTAGGATGCACTGCGCGGGTCCTTGCGGCTGACTGTTTCGTGCGGGTCCAGCGGATGTCCGCGATGACGCGGCGCGCCGCCGGGTTGCAACAGCACGAGCACGGCGCCCGCGCCGCCGTCGTGCGGCCGCGCCTGACAGAACGCGATCACTTCCTGCTTCTGCACGAGCCACGCGCGGACCTTGCCCTTCAAGACGGGCTCGCGGCCGATGGAACCGAGCCCCTTGCCGTGGATCACGCGCAGACAGCGCAACCCGCGCTTGACCGATTCGCGGATGAATTCCGCCAGCGCCTCGCGCGCCTCGTCGCGGCGCATGCCGTGCAAATCGAGTTGCGCCTGCACGATCCACGCGCCGCGCCTCAACTTCCTCACGACTTCCTGGCTCACGCCGGTGCGGCAGTACGACAGCGTCTCGTCGATGTCGAGGAGGCTTTCCGGATCGTATTCGTCGGAGAGCGCTTCCTGCAGGACCGCTTCTTCGTCTCGGCGCGTCTGCAACGGCACGGGCGGCGGCGGAATGCGCGTCACCGTCTGGCGCGGCGGCGTCTTCAGCGGCTCGACTTCGCCGATCGAGCGACGGAACACGTCGGCGTCCGCGATCGCTTCGCGTTGCGCGCGCGCCGCCGCCACGCGCTCGAGTTCGCGCTTCGCGGCGTCGGCTTTGAGCGCGCTCTTCAGGTTCGCGAGACCGGCGAGGCCGTCGCGCTTGAGCGATTCGGCTGCGTCCGCGAGCGTCGCGGGCGGCTCGCCGGCGCTCGCAGCCGGGCGCGCCGCGGGCGTGCGCCGCGGCTTCGGTTCGTTCGGATGGGGCAGATTCTTGGGCATCGCACTGGAAGGCGTTGGTGAAGCGGTGCTTGCGGATGCGTCCGCGCGAGGCGTCCCACGCGAAAGGCCATAAAAAAAGGCCGCGGAGACATCCGCGGCCTTTTCGTGCGCTCTGGGCGCAGGCGCCGGTGTGTCGACCGTCACTCGCGCTCGTTCGCAACGTGCTGACGGCGCGGTGACACTATTTTACCGGCCGCCCGCGACGCGCGCCTTTCAGCGGTCTTTCTCGTGGCTCATCGAATGCGGTGTCGGCGTTTCGTCGATGCTTTCGAGATAGCGCTGCGCGTCGAGCGCGGCCATGCAGCCCGTGCCAGCGCTCGTGATCGCCTGGCGATAGATGTGGTCCTGCACGTCGCCGGCGGCGAACACGCCGGGAATGCTCGTCGACGTGGCGTCGCCGCTCGCGCCGCCCTTCGTGATGATGTAGCCGTTCTTCATCTCGAGCTGGTTCGCGAAGAGATCGGTGTTCGGCTTGTGGCCGATCGCGACGAAGATGCCTTGCAGCGGGATGTCGGTGGTTTCGCCCGTCTGCGTGTGCTTGACGCGCAGCGAGGTGACGCCGGACTGGTCGCCCTGTACTTCGTCGAGCACGTGATTCCACTTGATCTCGACGATGCCTTCCTTTTCCTTCGCGAGCAGCCGGTCGATCAGGATCGGCTCGGCGCGGAACTTGTCGCGGCGATGCACGACCGTGACCTTCTTCGCGATGCCCGCGAGATAGAGCGCTTCTTCGACGGCCGTATTGCCGCCGCCGATCACGGCCACTTCGCCGTTCTTGTAGAAGAAGCCGTCGCAGGTCGCGCAGGCGGACACGCCCTTGCCCATGAACAGCTCTTCCGACGGCACGCCGAGATACTGCGCCGACGCGCCCGTCGCGATGATCAGCGAATCGCAGGTGTACTCGCCCGAATCGCCGATGAGGCGCAGCGGCCGCTCGTTGAGCTTCGCCGTATGGATGTGGTCGAACACGATTTCCGTGTTGAAGCGCTCGGCGTGCTCCAGCAGGCGCTGCATCAGTTCGGGACCCTGGACGCCCATCGGGTCGCCGGGCCAGTTTTCGACGTCGGTGGTCGTCATCAGCTGGCCGCCCTGCGCGAGACCGGTGATGAGCAGCGGCGACAGGTTGGCCCGCGCCGCGTAGACGGCGGCGGAATAGCCAGCGGGGCCGGAACCGAGAATCAGCACTTTGGCGTGTTTGGGCGAGGACATGAGAGCAATTCCGTTGTTGATGGTTTCGATCGAAGGGATGCAACTTCGGCGCCGCGCGGCGGGTGGTTCGCGCGCGGGCGCGGGCGCAAAACCGGTCGATGAACCCTAGTTGGGCGCAAAGACGCCATTATAAAGGTCCGCAAGAAGGCTCACCGAGTGAACCTTTCAATGGCGGCGATAGCGCCGGCAGGGCTTTCAGGCGTGTTACAGGATGAAACGCGCGGCCCTTTTTGACCGCTCGCCGCAATGCAGCGTTTACAATGGGCGACCGACACATTCGGCCCGCTCCTATCGATGCGAGGCCGTGAAAAAGCCTCACGGATCAATGGCAAAAGCTACCTATTCTGCGAGCGCGCAGGCGTTGCCGCATCGCATGTCGCGCCTCTTCACCGAAATTCGCTGGATTCTCCAGGTCGCGCTCGGGCTGTTCCTGCTGATGGCGCTCGTGAGTTACAGCCGGCGCGATCCGAGCTGGACGCATGCCGCGAGCGTCGATCACATCGGCAACTGGGCGGGCCGCGTCGGCGCGTGGATGTCCGACATCCTGCTGCTGCTCTTCGGGCTCTCGTCCTACTGGCTGATCGTGCTGCTCGCGCGGCGCATCGTCGCGAACTACCGGCGCATCACGCAGCCCGAGGCGCCCGTCGACACCGACGCGCATAAAGACCGCACCTGGCTCGCGGAAGCCTTCGCGTTCGTGCTCGTGCTGCTTGCGAGCGACGGCATCGAGGCGCTGCGGATGTGGTCGCTGAAAGTGCAGTTGCCGCGCGCGCCCGGCGGCGTGGTAGGCGAGGCAATCGCGAAGAACATGATGCACGCGTTCGGTTTCACCGGCGCGACGCTCTTTCTGCTGATCGCGCTCGCGATCGGTTTGTCGCTGTATTTCCGCTTCTCGTGGCTCTCGGTGTGCGAGAAGACCGGCGACGGCATCCTGTCCGCGATCACCGGCGCGCGCCTGCGCCGCGAAGCGGGCCGCGACCGCAAGCTCGGCGAGGAAGCGGCCTCGACGCGCGAAGGCAAGGTCGTGAAAAGCCGCGTGAAGATCGAGGACCACGAGCCGGTGATGATCGTCCCGCCGGTCGCGACGCCGGCGAAGTCCGAGCGCGTCGAGCGCGAGAAGCAGGTGCCGCTCTTCAAGGACCTGCCGGGCGACTCCACCTTGCCGCCGATCGCGCTGCTCGACGCCGCGCCCGAAGTAAAGGAAACCATCTCCGCCGATACCCTCGAATTCACCTCGCGCCTGATCGAGAAGAAGCTGAAGGACTTCGGCGTCGAGGTGAGCGTGGTCGCGGCGTATCCGGGGCCGGTCGTCACGCGCTATGAGATCGAACCCGCGACGGGCGTGAAGGGCAGCCAGATCGTCGGGCTCGCGAAGGATCTGGCGCGCTCGCTGTCGCTCGTGTCGATTCGCGTCGTCGAGACGATTCCGGGCAAGAACTGCATGGCGCTCGAATTGCCGAACCAGCGCCGCCAGACCGTGAAGCTCTCGGAAATCCTCGGCTCCGAGGTTTATGCCGATGCCGCCTCGCCGCTCACGATGGGGCTCGGCAAGGACATCGGCGGCAAGCCGGTCTGCGCCGATCTCGCGAAGATGCCGCACTTGCTGGTCGCGGGCACGACGGGTTCGGGCAAGTCGGTCGGCATCAACGCGATGATCCTGTCGCTGCTCTACAAGGCGAGCGCGGACCAGGTCCGCATGATCCTGATCGATCCGAAGATGCTCGAAATGAGCGTCTACGAAGGCATTCCGCACTTGCTCTGCCCGGTCGTCACCGACATGCGGCAGGCCGGCCACGCGCTCAACTGGGCGGTCGCCGAAATGGAGCGCCGCTACAAGCTGATGAGCAAGATGGGCGTGCGCAATCTCGCGGGCTTCAACAACAAGATCGACGAAGCCGCCAAGCGCGACGAAAAGATCCCGAATCCGTTCAGCCTCACGCCCGACGAACCGGAACCGCTCACGCGCCTGCCGAACATCGTCGTCGTGATCGACGAACTCGCCGACCTGATGATGGTCGTCGGCAAGAAGGTGGAAGAGCTGATCGCGCGGATCGCGCAGAAGGCGCGCGCGGCCGGCATCCACCTGATTCTCGCGACGCAGCGGCCGTCGGTGGACGTCATCACCGGTCTCATCAAGGCGAACGTGCCGACGCGCATGGCGTTCCAGGTGTCGTCGAAGATCGATTCGCGCACGATTCTCGACCAGCAGGGCGCCGAGTCGCTGCTCGGCATGGGCGACATGCTTTATCTGCCGCCGGGTTCCGGGCTGCCCGTGCGCGTGCACGGCGCGTTCGTGTCCGACGAGGAAGTGCACCGCGTGGTAGACAAGCTGAAGGAGCAGGGCGAGCCGAATTACATCGAAGGCATTCTGGAAGGCGGTCTCGCGGGCGAAGGCGACGAAGGCGCGGCGGGCGGCGCGGGAACCGGCGGCGCCGATGGCGAGTCCGACCCGCTATACGATCAGGCCGTCGAGGTCGTGATCAAGAACCGGCGCGCGTCGATCTCGCTCGTGCAGCGGCATCTGCGGATCGGCTATAACCGCGCGGCGCGGCTACTCGAACAGATGGAAAACTCCGGGCTGGTTTCAGCGATGTCGTCGAACGGCAATCGTGAAATCCTCACGCCGGCCCGCGACGCGGAGTAAGCGCTTCACCTTGGAGAACGAATTCATGCAGCAGAAGTGGTTCAAGCAGACCGTCGGAGCGATGCTCGCGGGCGCGTCGATGTTCATCGCGTCGCAGGCTTTCGCGGGCGGCACCGAGCAGTTGAAGGCGTTTGTGTCGCAGGTCCACGCGGCGCGCGGCACCTTCGTGCAGCAGGAAGTGAAGGCGCCGAGCAAGGCGGCGAGCCAGTCGAATGCGCCGAAGACGGGCGGCACGTCGAGCGGCACGTTCTTGTTCGCGCGTCCGGGCAAGTTCATCTGGTCGTATGAAAAACCGTATTCGCAAGTGCTTCAGGCCGACGGCGACAAGCTCTACGTCTACGACAAAGACCTGAATCAGGTGACGGTGCGTCCGCTCGGCGGCTCGCTCGGCGCGAGTCCGGCGGCGATTCTCTTCGGCAGCAACGATCTGGAAAAGAACTTCACGCTGCGCGACGCGGGCGTGAAGGGCGGCATCGACTGGCTGGAACTGACGCCGAAGGCGAAGGACACGCAGTTCGAGACGGTCGGCATCGGCTTTAAGGACGGCAATCTCGAAGCGATGGAACTGCACGACGTCTTCGGCAACGTGACGCTGCTCACGTTCTCGAACATGCAGAAGAACCCGCCGCTCAAATCCGATCAGTTCAAGTTCGCGGTGCCGAAGGGCGCGGACGTCATCAACGGCTGACCGGCTCGTCGCCGGTCGCGTGGGCGGCGTTCATGTCCTCGATGAACGCTTCCACGATGTCGTTTCTCAGTTGCCGCGCGCGCGTGACCATCTGGAACGCCACGCGGTAACGCATGAGCGCCGGGTTCAGCGGCGCGAGCGCTCCCTCCCTCACATGCGGCGCCGCGAAGTGCTCGGGCAGATAGCCGAGATGATGGCCCGACAGCACGAGCATCGCGACGGCCTCCATGTTGTCGGCGACCGCGGTGATGTTTCTCGGCGACATGGCATCGGCTTCCGGCAGCGGATAGCTGCGCCACGCCCATTCGAAATCGGCGGCGCGCTCCGGATCGACTTCGCCCGCTTCCTGAAAAAGCGGATGCCGCCGCGCGCAGTACGCGTACTGATCCTCGGCGAAGATCTGCGTGTATTCCAGCGACGGCACGCGATGCCAGAAATAGCCGATCGCCACCTGAATCCTGCCCGCGAGCAGTAATTCCTCCAGCTCGCCCGGCGAGCGCACCAGCACCGAAAACCGCACCGATTCGTCGCGTTCGCGAAACCGCGCGATCGCCTCGCTGATGCGCGCGCTCGCCGCGACCGGCGTGTGGCCGATCAACCCGAGCGCGAGCGTTCCCACGAGCTTCTTGCCGACGTTGCGCGCGGTCATATCGAACGTGTCGATGGCGGCGAGCAGCGTCCGGCACGCCTCGACGAACTGCCCGCCGCGTGAAGTCAGCGAGAAACCGCTGCGTCCGCGTTCGCACAGGCGATAGCCGAGTCGCGTTTCGAGCGTCGCGAGTTGCGTGCTGATGGTCGACTGGCCGACGTTGAGCGTCGCCTGCGCGGACGAAATCCCGCCCGCATCGACGATCGCGAGAAACACGCGGATAAGCCGCAAGTCGAGGTCGGAGAGGTGCGTGAACATGGCGGCGCCCGATACATCGATAAAAATCGATGTGAAGTTAATTTCGTCGCCATTTTAACTTCTCGCGAGAGCGCCTATTAATGGAGGGTGAACCGATAAAACCTTCCACGGGAAACCATCGAACGCCATGAATACATTTTCACATTTCGCACCGGCCGAGCACTTCGACTCGCATTTCACCGCGCCGGACCATCGCGACGAGCGGCCGCAGCCGCTGTCCGGCAACCAGATGCCGCGCTGCGGCGGCATCACGACGATGATGCGCCTGCCGCACGTGCATACGGCGGCGGGGCTGGATGCGTGTTTCGTCGGCGTGCCGTTCGATCTCGGCACGTCGAACCGGACCGGCGCGCGTTTCGGCCCGCGTCAGGTGCGCAGCGAATCGGTGCTGCTGCGCCCGTACAACATGGCGACGCGCGCCGCGCCGTTCGATTCGCTGCGTGTCGCCGACATCGGCGATGTCGCGATCAATCCGTACAACCTGCTCGATTCGATCGACCGCATCGAGCGCGCCTACGACGAAATCCTTGCGCACGACTGCAAGCCGCTGACGCTCGGCGGCGACCACACGATCGCGCTGCCGGTCCTGCGCGCGATCGCGAAGAAGCACGGCAAGGTCGGATTGATCCACATCGATGCCCACGCGGACGTCAACGACACCATGTTCGGCGAGAAGATCGCCCACGGCACGCCGTTTCGCCGCGCGGTGGAAGAGGGCTTGCTGGACTGCGGGCGCGTCGTGCAGATCGGCCTGCGCGGCACGGGCTACGAAGCCGGCGACTTCGACTGGTGCCGCGAGCAGGGCTTTCGCGTCGTGCAGACGGAGGAATGCTGGAACAAGTCGCTCGCGCCGTTGATGGAAGAAGTGCGCGCGCAAATGGGCGACGGGCCGGTGTACATCACGTTCGACATCGACGGCATCGATCCGGCTTTCGCGCCGGGAACGGGCACGCCGGAAATCGCCGGGCTGACCGTGCCGCAGGCGCTCGAAATCATTCGCGGGGCGCATGGGCTGAACATCGTCGGCGCGGATCTGGTGGAAGTCGCGCCGCCTTACGATCCGTTCGGCACCACGGCGCTGCTCGGCGCGAACCTCGCGTTCGAATTGCTGTGCGTGCTGCCGGGCGTCGAGCGGCGCGCCTGAAGATTCAATGCGCGCGGTAACCGGCGCCCAAACAGAAAAAACCAAGCGAGACAACCGCAGATGCGTAACGAAGAAGTCATCGGCCTGCCCCACGCGGGGCCGGCCCTCGAAGTCGAAAGTCATTCGATCGATTACATCCCGGAGAGCGAGCGCCACGCGCGGCTCTCCGGCCAGGGACCGTTCTGGTTCCTCGGCAATTTTCACTTTTTCACGATTTCGATCGGCTTCGTCGGGCCGGGCATGGGACTGTCGGCGGGATGGACGACGCTCGCCGGCGCGCTCGGCATCATGTTCGGCACGATCTTCATGGCATTTCACGGCTCGCAGGGGCCGGAAATGGGATTGCCGCAGATGATCCAGTCGCGCGCGCAGTTCGGCTATCGCGGCGTGATCCTCGCGCTGCTCGCGACGCTTTTCGTGTTCGTCGGATTCAACGTCGTCAATGTTTCGCTGATTACGGACGGCCTCAAGCACGTCTTCGGGCTCGACGCGACGCTCGTCGCCGTGGTGGCGATCGCGGCCGGCGCGCTTTTGTCGATCTACGGGCACGACCTGATGCATCGCGCGTTCAAGTGGGCGCTGATCGCGACGCTGCCGCTCTACGCGCTCGTCTCCGTCGCGCTGCTGTTCGGCGCCGGCCACGCGCCCGCGGCGCCAGCGGCAAACGCGCCGCATCTCGGCTTTAGCTGGATCGCGTTCGCGACGCAGTTTGCGATCGGCGCGAGCTACAACATCTCTTACGCGCCCTACGTCTCCGACTACTCGCGCTATCTGCCGAAGAACACGAGCCGCACCAGGCTGATCGCCGCGATATTCATCGGCGCGGCGCTGTCGGGCACCTGGATGATCGGGCTCGGCGCGTGGCTCGCGCAGGAATTGAAGGCGTCGGATGCGCTCGTCGCGCTGAATCAGGTCGGTTCGTCGGTCGTGCCGGGGCTCGGCAGCGTGATCGTGTTCGTCTCGGTGGCGGGCTTTTTGCCGATCATCGCGCTCAACACCTACAGCGCGATGCTGACGCTCTTGACCGGCGTCGATTCGATTCGCCGCATCAAGCCGTCGCGCGGCGCGCGCGTGGCCTCGGTGATCGCGATCAGCGCCGTCGTGCTCGCCTGCGTGCTCGCGATCAAGGGCAACGGCATCGCGCTCCTGAACACGTTCCTCGTGCTGATGCTGTACTTCCTCGTGCCGTGGACGGCGGTCAATCTCGTCGATTACTTCTTCGTGCGCCGCGGCCGCTATGCGATCGCGCACTTCTTCACGCCGAAGGGCATCTACGGCGCGTGGCAGATGCGCGGCATCGTGGCTTACGTGGTGGGCTTCGTCACGATGATCCCGTTCTTCTTCATCTACGACGCCGCGGCCGAGAAGGCCGTGTTCGAAGGCTATTTCGCGCGGCTGCTCGGCGGCGTGGATCTCGCATGGCTCGTGGGGCTCGTCGTGTCGGGCGGCGTGTACTGGATTCTGAGCCGCTCGCTCGATCTGGAAGCCGAAGAGCGCGTGATTCGCGATCTGCACGACAGCGTCCTGATGCGCCGCGACGAGCACTGACAGGAAAACGGGCGCCAGCGGCGCCCGTTTTTTTGCGACGTCAGGCGAGCGCCGCGCGCCGGCCCGACACCAGCAGCAGATAGCACACCGCGCCGAGCGCGAGCGCGGGCAGCGTCGCGCCGAGATTCGGCAGCCACTGGCTGATCGCGTGATACGCCGCGATGCCGATCGCCCACGCGATGAACGCGCTCACGTGCCAGCCGCCCGAAAAGCCGTAGCGGCCGTTGACGTCGGCGAGAACGGGGACGTCGATGCGCCGCCGCCTCACGATGAAGTGATCCGCCAGCACGACACCGAAGAGCGGCGCGAACACCGAGCCGATCAGAAGCAGAAAGTTCTGATACTTGCCCATTTCGACGACGAGCGCGACGAGCGTACACAGCGCGCCGAACGCGGCGGAGAGCATCGGCACGCTGGCGCGCGCCCAGAACGTGCCCGTCGAGACGGCGGCGGAATGGATGTCGGCGAACGCGTTGTCGGTTTCGTCGATCAGGATCAGGAGCAGCGCGAGGCCGCCGCCCGCCTGTGCGAACGCGACCGTCAGGAGCGCATCGCCGCCGCCCGCGGCCAGCCCGTAGATCGCGCCGAGCGCATAGAACCAGATATTCGCGATGCCGTAGCCGAAGAGCGTGCCGCGGAAAGTGCCGCCCGCGCTCTTGCCGAAACGCGTGTAATCGGCGATCAGCGGCAGCCAGGAGAGCGGCATCGCGACGACCAGATCGATGCCCGCGCCGAACGCCATCTCGCCCGTGCCTGGACGGTCCATCAGCGCGGCGAGGTCGAGTTTCGCGAGCACGTTCCAGGTGAGCCAGCCCGCGCCGCCGAGCAAAAGCCAGATGCCCCAGGTGCGCAGAAAGCGCCGCACGAAGGACAGCGGGCCGGTGATGGCGAGCAGCGTCGCCAGCACGCCGAAGACGAGCGTCCAGACGAGCGGCATCGAGAGGCCGAAGGATTGTTTGGCGAGCGCATCGGCGGAATCGCGCATCACGATGATTTCGAACGAGCCCCAGCCGACGAGCTGCACCGCGTTCAGCACCGCCGGCACCGACGCGCCGCGCACGCCGAGCGTTGGCCTGAGCGACGACATCGCCGCGAGCCCGGTGTCCGTGCCGACCACGCCCGCGAGCGCGAGCAGGACGACGCCGATCGCGGTGCCGATCGCGATCGCCGCGAGCGCGTGCGGCAGCGACAGTCCCGGCACGAGCAGCGCGCCCGCCTGCGCGACCAGAAGGCCGATGCCGAGCGAGAACCAGAGCGCGAAGGCGTCGGAGGTCGCGAACGCGCGGCGTTCGGACGGCACGGGCGTGAGGGGCGCGTAGGCGTCGTTGGATGGTGTGCTCTCTGATGTGCTGTCGTGCGCCATTGGAGTCGTGTTCCTGTCGGTTCTGTCCGTGAAGTCTCGATGCGGGCGAAGGCCTTTCGCCGTCGCTGTCATAATGACCCGATTCGCTGGAGCGCATGGCCGAACCGCTGGCCGCGCCCTCGTCTCGAAAAGCGAGAGATTATCGCCGCCTTTGCCCAACCTGCGTCACATAAGCACATGTTCGAAGAAAATCGTGGCACCGTTCCGCTCGCCGAGCGCCTGCGTCCCCGCACCATCGACGACGTCATCGGCCAGAAGCATCTGCTCGGGCCGAGCAAGCCGCTGCGCGTCGCGTTCGAATCGGGCGAAGCGCATTCGATGATCCTCTGGGGCCCGCCGGGCGTCGGCAAGACGACGCTCGCGCGCCTCATGGCCGACGCCTTCGACGCGCAGTTCATCTCGCTGTCCGCGGTGCTCTCGGGCGTGAAGGATATCCGCGAAGCCGTCGAGACCGCGCAGATCCATCGCGCGAACGGGCACCAGACGCTCGTGTTCGTCGACGAGGTGCATCGCTTCAACAAAAGCCAGCAGGATGCTTTCCTGCCGCACGTCGAGTCGGGGCTGTTCGTGTTCGTTGGCGCGACGACCGAGAATCCGTCGTTCGAGGTGAACAGCGCGTTGCTGTCGCGGGCGGCGGTGTACGTGCTGAAGAGCCTCGACGCCGACGAACTGAAGGAACTGCTCGAACGCGCGCAGGCGGAACTCGGCGGCCTCACTTTCACCGACGAAGCCCGCGACGCGATCATCGGTTCCGCCGACGGCGACGGCCGCAAGCTCCTGAACAATCTGGAAATCGTCGCGCGCGCGGCGGCCCAGCAAAAAACGACGGAAATCGACGGCACGCTGCTTGGCAGCGCGCTCGCCGAAAACCTGCGCCGCTTCGACAAGGGCGGCGACGCCTTCTACGACCAGATCAGCGCGCTGCACAAATCGGTGCGCGGCAGCAATCCTGACGCCGCGCTCTACTGGTTCTGCCGCATGCTCGACGGCGGCGCGGACCCGCGCTATCTCGCGCGGCGCATCGTGCGCATGGCGTGGGAAGACATCGGTCTCGCCGATCCGCGCGCCGGGCGCATCGCGCTCGATGCCGCCGAAACCTACGAGCGGCTCGGCACGCCCGAGGGCGAACTGGCGCTCGGCCAGGCGATCATCTATCTCGCTGTCGCGCCGAAATCGAATGCGGGCTACAAGGCTTATAACGAGGCGCGGCGGTTCGTCGGGAAGGATCAGTCGCGCGGCGTGCCGGTGCATTTGCGCAACGCGCCGACCAAGCTGATGAAGGAACTCGGCTACGGCCACGAGTATCGCTACGCGCACGACGAGCCCGACGCATACGCGGCGGGCGAAACGTATCTGCCGGACGGCATGCGCGATCCGCACTGGTACGAGCCGACGCCGCGCGGTCTCGAAGGCAAGATCGGCGAGAAGATGGCGCGGCTCGCCGAACTGGACGCGGCGTGGCGGCGCGAGCACAAGGACGACAAGAAACGTTGACGAAACGCGGGGCGCCGCGTGTCGTGCGCTAAAATCGCGAATTCCGATTACTCAAAAGCAGCCCCCGCCATGCTCGACATCCAACTCCTGCGCAAAGACCTGGACGGCGTCGCGAAACGTCTCGCCGCTCGCGGCTACACCCTCGACGTCGCCGCGTTCTCGTCGCTCGAAGCCGAGCGCCGCGACATCCAGACGCGCACCGAAGAACTCCAGGCTCGCCGCAACAGCCTGTCGAAGCAGATCGGCGCGATGAAAGGGCGCGGCGAGGACACCTCCGCGGTGATGACGGAAGTCGGCGGCATCGGCGACACGATGAAGGCGTCGGCGGCGCAGCTCGAAGAGATTCAGAAGCGGCTGCACGACCTGATGCTCGGCGTGCCGAACCTGCCGCACGACAGCGTGCCCGTCGGCGACGACGAAACGCAGAACGTCGAAGTGCGCCGCTGGGGCGCGCCGCGCGCGTTCGATTTCGACGTGAAGGATCACGTCGACGTCGGCGCGCCGCTCGGGCTCGATTTCGAGACCGGCGCGAAGCTCTCGGGCGCGCGCTTCACGCTCTTGCGCGGGCAGATTGCGCGGCTGCATCGCGCGCTCGCGCAGTTCATGATCGACACGCACACCGATCAGCACGGTTACACCGAGACGTACACGCCGTACATCGTGAATCCGGAGATTCTGTACGGCACGGGCCAGCTTCCCAAATTCGCCGACGACATGTTCCGCGTCGAAAAGGGCGGCGCCGAGAACACGGTGACGCAGTACCTGATCTCGACCTCCGAAATCTCGCTGACGAACACGGTGCGCGACAGCATTCTCGAAGCGAACGCGCTGCCGGTGAAGCTGACCGCTCATTCGCCGTGTTTCCGCTCGGAGGCGGGCTCGTATGGCCGCGACACGCGCGGCCTGATCCGCCAGCACCAGTTCGACAAGGTCGAAATGGTGCAGATCGTGGCGCCGGAAAAGTCCTACGAAACGCTCGACGAGATGGTCGGCCACGCCGAGGCGATCCTGCAGAAGCTGGAACTGCCGTATCGCGTGATTACGCTGTGCACGGGCGACATGGGCTTCTCGGCGTCGAAGACATTCGACCTCGAAGTGTGGCTGCCGGCGCAGAACACGTATCGCGAAATCTCAAGCTGTTCGAACACCGAAGCGTTTCAGGCGCGGCGCATGCAGGCGCGGTTTCGTCACGCGCAGGGCAAGCCGGAGTTCGTGCATACGCTCAACGGCTCGGGGCTCGCGGTCGGGCGCACGCTCGTCGCGGTGCTGGAGAACTTCCAGAACGCCGATGGATCGGTGACGGTGCCGGCGGCGTTGCGTCCCTACATGGGCGGTATCGAGCGGCTGGAGCCGTCGAAGGCCTGAATCTTCCGGGAAGATGCAAAAAGGGGCTTGGAAAGCGAAATCGAGTCCGCTATAATGTTGCTCTTCGTTGAGCAACGACCCGCTCGATGAAGCGCCGGATCGAAAGATCCGGTAGACGGAAAGGTGGCAGAGTGGTCGAATGCGCTGGACTCGAAATCCAGTGTACAGTTTTGCTGTACCGTGGGTTCGAATCCCACCCTTTCCGCCAAGGATATTCAGAAAACCCCGTAAGTTCAACGACTTACGGGGTTTTTGTTTTTCAGCCCATCAATCAGCCTATCGCCGGGCAAAGTTCCACGGCTACCCCGGCGATTACTCTTGCCGTCTGAGGGCCGTCGCGCGTTCGCCACACTCCGCTAGAATCCGGCTATGTCCGTGCCGGTTTCTTCTGTTGCCGGTGTTCCAACCCTGTCAATGTGCCCGCCCGTTTGGAACCGGGAGGCGGACTTTAACGCCAAACAGAAGAGGCCACATATGCGCCATATCCCCGCTTGTCCCGAGCAAACAAAAGTCCCTGTCCCGCCCGAAACGATCAACCCATTACGCGCCACCGTACCTGTATTCATCGTTGCATGCGAAAGCGCAATGGCGGTGCGGCATGGCTGAATTTCTGCACGCTGACCGGCAACGGGATGACGCCCTGTTCGACGCCGCTGTTATCCGTGTCGATCAACTGCCCGCGCTGGCGGGGCTATTGAGCCTTGAAGAGGTAGCGGAACAGTTTGCCGGCTTGACGGTGGCGGGAAAGATAGCGATCTTCGGCCCATTCGAAGATGCGCTGACCGATGTTCGCGCGACGCTTACACAACACAGCACGCAGCCGATAAGTTGATCGGCACGACGTAGGGCGATTAACAAGGATCTCCCCAGCGATCGATCGCCGCGTTGGCGATCCTCATGCCTCGCCTGAGCGGTTTTCTTGCTCGCAATTTGACGTGACTTGCTGCGACCGGGCCGTTGCGGCGGCTGCCTTCGTGCTGGCGGTGTGGATTGCCGTCTTGCGTTGTGACTCTAAATCTCCCGTCCGAAATAAGACTGCGTGCACCGCCCGGTTTCACTGCATCAATGTGTCGGCACATTTTTTGTAGGGCTGGCCGTTTTTCCGATTTATCTGATACCCAAAACGTCTGTGATCCTCTGGAATTGCTGGGGAATATAGGCATCCACCTTGGACGCGCAAGTTCTCCCGACGCAAGTAACTGACGACTACATTTCAATTGAATAGGAAAACGAATATGACGAGCATTAACCCCGGCCCGAAGCCCAAACGAGAAGACGGCAAAGACGATGAGAGGCATCATGTGAATCCTCCAACCAAACCCAAGCATCCAACTTTGCCGATTCACGATCCCAAGAAGAAGTGAACGCAGGAACGCGAGCTGGGTTTTATCAGTCACGTGCGCTTCGCTGTGTCTCCCCGGTCGGGGAGACACAGCATAGAAGTCCCCTCATCACTTTGGAGTATTCGATGTTCTCCATCTTTACCAACTTGCTTCATTTTAAATCGGGAATTAGCAAATACGAGAAGCGGAAACCACTTACGGTCACGATGCCTCGATACGCGATTGACCTTGGCGTATGAGACAGTTAACGGTTGAAGAATCGGACAATCCGCGCCCGACGGAATGAGTTAGAAGGCCCGCATTGGTATTTTTATCAAAGAATCAAACGCGCCGCCACGCTCGGGCCCCGTTGCTATGTGCATGCGGCGCGCCTGACGCCGCTGGCGGGTAACCGGGGCATGGCCGCAGAAATATGCATCGGGAGAAAGCTGGCGCGAAATTCTGTCAAGACTTGTTAATTGTCACTTATCTCATATTAAATTCGTTCACCTTAATGGATTTAAATGTTCAGTTAACAGGTTTGGCAGCTAACGCTGCGTCGCTGGTCTTTTCAGGGAGCAGGGAGTGGCAGAATTTGATCCATTACGGCGGGGCGTCGCGGGACGCCAGGCGTATTTTCTCGACGTGCCCGGCACGGACAGCGCGGCGGCACTCTCGGTCGTGTCGTTCACCGCAACCGAAAAGATGGGCGAACCCAACGTCGTCCATATCGAACTGACTCATCCGCAGCAGCTACCGCGCGCCGATTATCTGAACCGTGACGCCGTTTTCAGCATCGAGGTCGACGACGGGACCGTGCGGCGCTTTTCCGGCTTCATTGCACGCTTTTCGACAGTGCAGACCACGAAGGATTTCGTCAAATTCGAAATCGAGTTGAGGTCGCATCTGGCACGGCTGAAGGCCGTCACGCGCAACAGGATTTTCCAGCACGGCTCGACGCCGGACATTCTGAAGGCGATCCTGCAAGCTCATGGCATACCGGACCATCAATTCCGGTTCCGGCTGCGCGGGCAATATCCCCAGCACGCGTTTCGCATGCAACACGGGATGACGGACTTCGACTATGCGCACATGCTCCAGGAAAAATCCGGCGTGTATTCGTATGTGGTCGAGAACGAACACGGCGATGAGGTGGTTTATGGCGACGACATCGACCACTACATCTACGACCCGCAACTGGTGGTGCCGTACCGCGAAGCGGCGGGACTCGACGCGAACGGCGTCGAGGCAGTCACGTCACTGAAGACGCACACGAAGACGGTGCCGCAGTCGTTCACGGTCGCGGATTACAACCCGGATGCTGCCTGGGAACGCTTCAGAGACGAGGCGAACATCGCCCCGCAAGACCCGACCACTTACGGCCGGCCGTATGTCTATGGCACCCATCACCTCGATCAGGCGGGCGCGAAGTGGGAGGCGCAGCTTCGGCACGAAGCGGCGATCGCCCGGCAAGTCGTCTACGAGGGCGAAAGCACCGTACTCGCGTTGCAGTGCGCGCGCGTGTTCGAAACGGACGTGGTGTTGCCCGATGCGCCCAAGGGTATGGTCGTCGTCGAGATCACGCATCGCGGGGCGCGCGACAAGGCTTATTTCAACACCTTCAAGGCGATTCCCGCGGACCGGCGTTTCCGTCTGGAACTGGAGCCGGAGAACTGGGCCAGGGTGAGCGGCACGCTCAGCGCTCGGATTTGCAGCCCGGACAGCTACGCCTACTCGTACATCGACAAGGACGGGCGTTATATCGTCCGCTTCGACTCGGATTTCGAGACGTGGCCCAACGGCGGC
>NZ_JARUXL010000001.1:797300-1217822 GCF_031451455.1 Caballeronia sp. LZ024
GAGAACATCGGGCTGGGGAGTGCTTCGCGCAGGCAAGGGCGTGATGGTGACCACCTACGACCGTCCCGGCGCGAGCGGCAAGCAACTGGACATGCAGGAGACCATTGCGCAGCTTGAGAGCGCGTTGGCGACGGCGAAGGCGCTGGCGGCGTCCGCCACGAGCGCGAAGGCCGAGTCAGCCGATACCGACGCGCAGCAGCAGATGAAGGACGATCTGGATGGCCCGAAAAAGCGGGGGCTGCTGATGAGCACGCCCGCCTCGGCGGCTATCGTCGCGGGCGGTGGCGTGCAGTTCGCGGCGCAGGGCGACATTTCAGCCGTAGCCGGAAAGAACGCCGACTGGAGCGTAATGAAACGCTGGACCGTCGCGGCCGGAGAAAAGATATCGCTGTTCGCGCAGAAGCTCGGCATCAAGATTTTCGCAGCGAAAGGCCCTGTCGAAATTCAGGCGCAAAGTGGCCCAATGTCGTTCATCGCAGACGAGGATATCAACGTCGCCAGCGTCAACGGCAAGGTCAACCTTGCGGCGGCCAAGGAACTCATCCTCGAAAGCGGCGGTGCATTTATACATATCAAGGATGGGAGCATTACGCTCGGAGGCCCGTTCGACCTGTTCTTTAAAACCATTACAGTTCAGAAGAAGGGCAAAGCATCCCAGCACACGCCCATGCCAACCATGCCGCGTGCCGCGCCAGCCCTACCGATCTGGAGTTCCGGCGCATCTATCCAGATGGGTCGCCAATTCCGGGGTGTCGTTATGTGGCCCGACTTGAAGACGGTTCGACGCGCCGGGGCATGCTCGACACCGATGGCTATGCACGCATAAGCGGGCTATCTGCCGGAACTGGCGGACAAATTCGATATCTTGACGATCCCAACCCGCATCGCTTTAGTGTGAACGTCGCGCGCGATTCCGATTTCGACGATTTGACGGCCAGCACTGAGCCGGGAGTGGGGCAATGAGTATTCTTGGAAAGATATGGGATGAGGCCGTTGGCGCATACGAATGGCTGAAATCGCTGACATTGGGTGAGTTCGCGGAAGACCGACCTTTGAGCGTGATCGTGACGGACATGTTATTTGCTATGACCGTGCCCGGCGCTGTTGTTGTTACCAGCATGCGCGATTTGGCCGCCGTGTGCTTGCGACTCGGGCGGCGTTACGAGGGCCAATCGACTTCCGATCAAAATGCCACGCATCCTGAATGGCAGGAGTGGGTCATTCTGATAGCTTCAGCAATGGGGGTATTCGGGCCAATAATTTGTGCGGCGGTTGGCTCACTCGTTGGCGCACTGATTGGCGACGAGGCGGCTGCTTTTCTTCGCGCCCTGTGTTTGCTGCTGGTTCGGGAGGGTGAAGTCGTACTCACAAAGGTGATTGGCTTTCTCGCTCGGTTTTCGAAGGGCGACATTGTCAAGCTGCTGGCGAAGTTGAAGTTCGCGGACTATGGCACAAAGCTTGTCGCGGAGTTGCAGCAGTACATCAGGGGCGTGCTTAGTTCGATCGCGAAGGCTCAAAAGCAGTTAAGCCGCATCGAGTATTTCGAGCGCGCTAGAGAGTTGCTTGCACAGCTTGAACGGATGGAGGCACGCTTCTATGCAGTGCAGGCACGCGTTGCTGAAGAAATCCCAAAAGCGCTATCAAAGCTTGACGAACAGTTGCAACGTCTTTTGAAGGATACGTTACCCCCCGTTCATCATCAGGCGCTTGCCGGAGTGCGAGCGGTAAAGACCGAGGTAGCGGCGGCCGATGAAATCCGGGTTAGCTCAGGGATCGGAGAGCCACCCCGACCACTGTTGCAGGTAAAGAGCGAGGGTGAGGCAGGTCGTGGCGCACATGCTCCGTCAAGCTCCGGAAATGGCGCGACGGGGCATCGAGGTGAGGCAAGTCGTGGCGCGCATGCTCCGTCAAGCTCCGGAAATGGCGCGACGGGGCATCGAGGTGAGGCAGGTCGTGGCGCACATGCTCCGTCAAGCTCCGGAAATGGCCCGACGGGGCATCGAGGAGAATCCGGCTTCCCCAAAGATCCTTCTCAGGCGAATCCAACACATCCGAATGTTCATCGGGACAGTGATGCCGATCTATATAATGCAGCAGCGAAAATAGTTGCTATTGCTGATCGACGAAAATTTGCGGACTACATTTTTAGGCCCGGCGCAGACCACGGAAAAGATGTCGTGTTCACCTCGTTGGGTTACTCGATAGATGACTCAGACCAGCTTGTTCGCATTTGGGAAACGCAAGCGGCTCAGAAATATGCAAATGGTGAATTCACTCTAGGCAAAGCAGACCAGTATGGTCAGCGTGTGAACATTGAGATCGCGCTACCCGGGAAAGGGGCTGCGGATGGGCAGATTAGCTATCTCAAGTCGGGTTGGATGGTTGAGTCTGACGGCTCGTTGAAGCTGAATACGCCCTTTTCTGGCTTTATGAGGAACCGGTAATGAGCATTGAAATTTACAACCGCGTCCGATACATCGGCGCGCCGGGAAAATTCGAGCAGGTTTTCCCCGGGGATATCGGGTATGTTATCGAAGACTACGGTGATAGCAATTTTGAAGTTGAGTTCTCGAACTCTGACGGAACGACCAGGGCACAAGCCGTCATTGGGCGGAAAGACTTGGAACTGGCAGAAGGGTAACGCTAGGCTTGGCAAAGTGCCCGTTCCACTACTGGATGAAATAGCAGCGGAGCCGGAGTTTGAACTGATCGAAATTGATCAAATCGAGTTCGATTCCGTTTGGGCAAACGCTCAGTCTTGAAATTTACAAGTCAGTCTGAACAAACGTGCGCCGCCCACGCTTCCATCATCGGGCGGCGCTGTTCTAACAGGTCGGTGCGGTGATAGGCAGCCTCGACCTTGTTCGCAACCGTATGCGCGAGCGCCCGTTCCGCAAGGTCGCGGGCGTAGCCGTGTTCGCTGGCCCAATCGCGGAAGCTGGAGCGAAAGCCATGCGCCGTTGCAAAATGCCCTGGCGTGTCGCTCTTTGCCTTGACGCGGCGTAGCAGCGCCGTCAGCGTCATATCACTGAGGACCTTTTCACGCGGCGACAGAAGGAACGAGGTCTCGTGCTACTTTTGTTCCTTCAGCGCCTTGACGAGAGCGAGCGCGGGAGCCGATAACGGCACGCGGTGCGGCTCTTTCGCTTTCATCCGTTCGCCGGCGATGGTCCACACCCCGGCCTTCAGGTCGAATTCATCCCATGTTGCGCCGCGAATCTCGCCGCTACGCGTTGCAGTCAGGTTCAGCAGCAAGGCGGCGCGGGTGCTGTCGCCTTGCTGGTAGTTGGCAATACGCGTCTTGACGAACGCCGGTACGTGGCGCCAGGACATCGCCGGTTGATACTCTTCTGCGCGTTCTGCTTCGGCAGGATGTGATCGACCACGGAAACCGGGTTCACCGTGATATGACCGTGCGCCCACGCCCATTGCATCACGGCGTGCATGCGCTGGCGGGTGCGGCTGGCGGTCTCTGTCTTGTCGAGCCATATCGGACGCAGCACGTCGGCACAGTCGGCGGGCGTCACGGCGTCGAGCTTTTTCGCGCCAATCTTTGGAAACACGTAGGTCTCAAACGTGCTGATCCACTGCGCGGCGTGCTTCGCATTTTTCCAGCCGGGTTTGAGTTCTTCATGTAGCTCGCGCGCCGCCATCTCAAAGGTAAGCGTCGCTGCGGCAATGCTGGCGCCCTGCTGTTCCCTGTTGCGTTCCTCAATGGGGTCTTTTCCCGCCTCAATCAGACGGCGCATGGTGAGCGCCTTTTCGCGCGCGTCCGCAATCAGGGACTTCGGGATAGACCCCAAAGGCCCGCGTCGCGACGCTTGCCGGTCACGGGGTTTGTAACGGCAGAGTCCATTTGGAGCCATTTTTTTGGGCGTCAGCAGTAGCCCCGTTACCTTTCAACAAAGACCGGTTTGTCGTCCGGTCCAAGTGCTTTAGCCTGTTTGTCGGTCAATGCCAATTTTCAGCCTATCATTCAGCCCATCGCCAAGTGGCGGAAGATTGTAGCCTGTTGCGGTAGTAAAATGGCGGCAAGTAATTGATATTGCTGGATTAGACGGAGTGATTTGGAAAGTTGCGGAATAAATCTTGGTGGTCACCCTTTCCGCCAAGACACTGAAAGCCCCGCAAATCGAAAGACTTGCGGGGTTTTTTTTGTGGTCCGTCATTTAGCCCGTGCTCGGGCAAAACTTCGGCCCCTTTCCCAATAATCACTCATGCAAGTCTTGGGACAAACGCGGCCCCGCAGATCCTCTTGCCCCGGATTGGCGTCAGGGGTACGACGCGAACATGAAATGCCCGAACACGAGCGCGACGAGTTGTCTGCGCGTCCGCTGCCGCCGAGCATTCCCTCAAGACTTTCCCGCCCGAATTGCTGGGACATGGCAAGGCCCCGCGCGCGCGTCCCGCGCGGCGAAGAAACGTCAAAACCTACGCACGTGCTTATCGAGGTATGCCGCGACCCTGCGACGTCCACCCAATGGCGGCACATCGTCGCCGAAGCGCGGCGGGGGCCCAATGCGCAGGAACGGGTAAGGCTGCTGGCCCACTGCTGGGCCGCTGCTGGCAGATATTGAAACCGAAACAGGCAGGAATAACCGGGCGCGAATAAAGGGACGTGATGAAATGAAAGTGAAACTGGACGATTTGTTAGTAACGTTCTTTTTGTTGAGCGAATTGGGGTTTTTCGCCCTATAGCCCGGCGAGCCCGTATTCGAAATCTGCGGATATAGCGGATGTGTGTCGCGCCAATGCGCGGATGAGCAGAACGGATCTGCAAGGAACGTGCGGATCGCGCATTTGAGTCTCAGCTTTCCGCCAAGACACTGAAAGCCCCGCAAATCGAAAGACTTGCGGGGCTTTTACTTTGTGCGCGGTCTGGTGCGCCTCTGTACGAGGCGCTGGCGCATCGACTCAGGTCGTACACCGCGCAATGTCGAACCGCAATTCCGGCTCCGGCAGCCCGCCGTATTCGCCATCGGACTTCTGCACCTTGACGGTCGATCCATATCCCGATGGCGTCAGCGTCACGAGCCACGCATTGGGCCCGACGAGCAGTTCCGTCGATCCGGCGTTGCGCGTCGTCTGCGCGGACGGCAGCATGTGATCGAGGCAACTCGAAATATCCGACGCCGTTCGCGCCGACGAGACGTAGATGACGGGCTTGGACGCGCGCAACTCCGGCCCGCTCGTCGAGCTACAGGCGGCGAGGGCGATCGCGGCGGTTACGGCAGAAACAGCAAGGCGATGCAAGGACATGGAGCTCCGTCGGCTGAAGATAAAAGCGCCCAATAAACCGTAAACGCCCGATCGAGGCAAGGCCGTCCGCGCCCCGACGCGAGTGCGCCGACCGGCCCGCGCGCGGGCGGGCGCCCGGCGGGCAATGCTATCATCGCCGACAATCCGCGCCCGACGCGCGCGCGCCGCAGCCGCCGCGCGCATCGACCGAACCCATCTCGCAAGACCCAATGGCTATCACTCTCAAGTCTCCCGCCGACATCGAAAAGCTGCGCATCTCGGGCCGCATGGCCGCCGACGTGCTCGCGATGATCGGCGAGCACGTCCGCCCGGGCGTCACCACCGATGAACTCGACGCGATCTGCAACCGCTTCATCGTCGACGAACTGAAGGCCGTTCCGGCCAACGTCGGCTACATGGGTTTTCCGAAGACGATCTGCACCTCGGTGAATCATGTCGTGTGCCACGGCATTCCCGGCCCGCGCGAACTCAAGGACGGCGACATCGTCAACATCGACGTCGCGATCATCAAGGACGGCTACTTCGGCGACACGAGCCGCATGTACTACGCCGGCACGCCGAGCGCCGAAGCGCGACGCCTGTGCGACACGACCTACGAGGCGATGCTCGCCGGCATCCGCGAAGTGCGTCCCGGCGCGACGCTCGGCGATGTCGGCCATGCGATCCAGTCGGTGGCGCACCGCGAAGGTTTTTCGATCGTGCGCGAGTATTGCGGACACGGCATCGGGCGCGTCTATCACGAAGACCCGCAAGTGCTGCACTACGGCCAGCGCGGCGCGGGACTGCGTCTCAAGCCGGGCCTCGTCTTCACGATCGAGCCGATGGTCAACGCAGGGCGCGCCGCCACGCAGCAGTCGCGCGACGGCTGGACGGTGACCACCAAGGACCGCTCGCTCTCGGCGCAATGGGAACACATGGTCGCCGTCACGGAAGACGGCTTCGAGCTGCTGACGCCGTGGCCCGACGGCACCGGCGCCTACGCGGCGCCATAAGCGGATGGCGCGACCCATCCGAGTCCGCACCGCGCGCCGCGAGTCGGCGCGTGCAAATAAAAAATTGACTCGATCGCCCGTTCGGTTGAAGCTACCGGATAGTCAGAAAGAACCAGAGAGTCAACCGCCCGCATGAGTCCTTCACTGACCGTTCGCCGCATCGCCGCGCACCAGGGCGCTGTCCTGCGCGAGCTTCGTACGGCTTCGCTGCGCGAGGCGCCTTACGCCTTCGACGAAACCCTCGAGGACGCGCTTCTTGCCGAGGCATCCAGTTTCGACGAAACAGCCGCGCATCACGCGAGTTCGTCGTCCACTGCCACGTTTCTGCTCTACACCGAAGGTCATCCGGCGGGACTCGTCGGCGCGTTCATCGACGAAGCGGGCACGCGGCGCGCGTTCGTTCATTCGCTGTGGGTCGCGCCTGCGGTCCGGCATCTGCGCGGCGGCGAACTGCTCGTGAACGCGGCGTCGCAATGGCTCGCGGACGAGGGCGCGAAGGAGATCCATGCGTGGATCGCCGATGAAAACCGCACCGCGAAGCGTTTCTACGAGCGGCTCGGTTTCGGTCCGACAGGCGATCGCCGGATGATGCCCGCGCACGCCGAAGAATGGGAAACGCTGCTCGTGCGTCACGTGCACAACGAAGAGCAAGATGCGCCGGGCACGGCGTGAATCGTCGATACGTCTATTCATTTTCGCGGCGCCGTCGCATGCGTGGGGCGCCGTTATCCGCGGCACTCCGCCGCCGCCCAATATCGCGCAAACACGTCTCGAAAAATATGGCTGAGCGCGCGCGCGCCTGTAAAATACGCAAAATTTTTGGCCGTTCCTATGTCGCTCAACAAAACGCCCTTTTTTGAATTGCGCAGCGGCTCCGTCGACACGCTTCTCTTTGTCGTCAAGACCACCGACCTCGACGCGCTGCGCACCGAACTCACGCGGCGCTTCGAAGCGACTCCCGAGTTTTTCGCGGGCGACGTCGTCGCGATCGACGTGCGCCGTCTTGCCGAAACGTCGGCGACCGAGCGCATCGCGCTCGGCGAGCTCGCGCAGTTGCTCGCAAGCGTGCGCATGCGGCCGATCGGCGTCGTCGCGTTGCCCGCGCAGGCATGGGCGGCCGAATGGGCGTCGGGCGGCGGCCTGCCGCTTCTCGAAGCACGCGACCGGCGCGGCGCGCCGAAGCCTTCGGAAGGCGCGGCGAGCGCGAACACCGACGCCGCAGCGGTGATCGAAGCGGCCGTCGCGAAGACGCCGCCGCCCGCGGCACCTTCGCCGACGACGATCATCGACCGTCCGCTGCGCTCCGGCCAGCAGGTGTACGCGAAGGGCGATCTGGTCGTGCTGGGGCTCGTGTCCTACGGCGCGGAACTGATCGCGGAAGGCAACATTCACATCTATGCGCCGTTGCGCGGGCGCGCGCTCGCGGGCGTGCACGGCAACAACGACGCGCGGATCTTCTGCACCTGTCTCGAACCGGAACTCATCTCGATCGCGGGAATCTACCGGACGACCGAGAACCCGTTGCCCGCCGACGTGCTCGGCAAGTCGGTGCAAATCTGGCTCGACGAAGAAAAACTGATGATCGAACCGCTGCGGCTCACCTGATTCATTCGAGACGAACGCGCGCCCCGGACGAACGGGGCACGCTCGACGAACCGCCAGCCGGACTTATTTGACGAACACAAGGTACATGTATGGCAAAAATCATTGTGGTGACATCGGGGAAGGGCGGCGTCGGCAAGACGACCACCAGCGCGAGCTTCGCATCGGGGCTCGCATTGCGCGGCCACAAGACGGCCGTGATCGACTTCGACGTCGGTCTGCGCAATCTCGATCTCATCATGGGCTGCGAGCGGCGCGTGGTGTACGACCTGATCAACGTGATCCAGGGTGAGGCGAACCTGAACCAGGCGCTCATCAAGGACAAGAAATGCGAGAACCTTTTCGTCCTGCCGGCGTCCCAGACCCGTGACAAGGACGCGCTCACGATGGAAGGCGTGGAAAAGGTGATCAACGACCTGATCGCGATGGACTTCGAATACATCGTGTGCGATTCGCCGGCCGGCATCGAATCGGGCGCGCTGCTCGCGATGCATTTCGCCGACGAAGCGTTGATCGTGACGAATCCGGAAGTGTCGTCGGTGCGTGACTCGGACCGCATTCTCGGCATTCTGTCGTCGAAGACGAAGCGTGCGATCGAGGGCAAGGAGCCCATCAAGGAACATCTGCTGATCACGCGCTACAACCCGAAGCGCGTGAGCGAAGGCGAAATGCTGTCGCTCAACGATATTCAGGAGATCCTGCGCATCGAGCTGATCGGCGTGATTCCGGAATCGGAAGCCGTGCTGCATGCGTCGAACCAGGGTCTGCCCGCCGTGCATCTCGATGGTACCGACGTCGCCGAGTCGTACAAGGACATCGTGTCGCGTTTCCTCGGCGAGGAAAAGGCGCTGCGTTTCATCGACTATCAGAAGCCAGGTCTGCTGCAACGCATCTTCGGCACCAAGTAAGGGGACGCAATGTCGATTCTTTCGTTTTTGCTGGGCGAGAAAAAGAAGTCCGCTTCGGTGGCGAAGGAACGCCTGCAGTTGATCATTGCGCACGAACGCGCGGGTGGCAAAGCCGCCGCCGATTATCTGCCGGCGTTGCAACGGGAACTCGTTGCCGTGATTTCCAAGTACGTGAAGATTTCCAACGACGACATTCGCGTGAGCCTCGAACGTCAGGACGATCTCGAAGTGCTGGAAGTGAAGATCGAAATTCCGCAGGCGTGAAACGTTAAGGCGCTTTCGCCCGGCGCGTGGCGCGCGCGGGAAGGGCGTCGGGAAAAGATGAGCCAGGATCGGGCGATCCTGGCTTTTTGTTTTTCTGCGTCAACGTTTGCGCGAGCCGGTCTGCAATCGTCTGGTCATTTCCGCGGCGCCTCGTTCTCGTCTTCTTCCTCCACGAGCGGCTCGGGCACTTCGGGCGAAGGCGCGGGCGCGGGCTGCGGCATGTGTCCCATGTAGCGCTCGGAAAGCGCCTCGTAGAGCGGCGGCGCGAAGAACGCCGAGACGCGGCTCGAAATCAGCGCGGTCGCCATCAGCGAGATCACGAGCGCGTGACCATTCACCATCTCCATCACGATCACGAAGGCGGTGATCGGCGACTGCGTGACCGCCGCCAGATAGCCGACCATCGCGAGCGCGATCAGCATCTGCAACTGCATGTCGTCGAAGATCATGTGCAGCACGTTGCCGAATCCCGCGCCGATCGACAGCGACGGCGCGAAGATGCCGCCCGGAATGCCCGGCAAATACGAGCCGATCATCGAGACGAACTTGAGCAGCGGATAGAACATCGACAGCTGCGTGTGTCCTTCGAGCAGGCCGCGCGCTTCCTCGTAGCCGCTGCCGAACGTCGTGCCGCCCGACACGATGCCGACCCCCGCGATCACCAGTCCGCACAGCGCCGCGAACGCGACCGGCTGCGCCGTATGCAGCCGGCGCAGCGGCGCCGGAATCCACTTCGCGGTGTTGAGCAGCAGCCAGCAGAACACGCCGCCCGCGATGCCCGTGACGACCGCCGTCAGCACGATGGCGACCGCGAGCAGATCGGGGAAGCGCTGCCCGATGTCGATCGTGCCGAAGTACGTATAGTTGCCGTTCAGCCCGAGCGCGACGATACCGGCGAGGATGATGCCCGTGATCAGTACGCCGCTCGTGCGCACGGAGAAGCTGCGCGTGAGCTCCTCGATGGCGAAGACGATGCCCGCGAGCGGCGTGTTGAACGCCGCCGACAAACCCGCCGCCGCGCCCGCGAGCACGAGTTGCCGCTCGATGACCGCACTGGAGCGCGGATAGAGCCGGCGCAGGTTGAACATCAGCACGGCGCCGACCTGCACAGTCGGTCCTTCGCGGCCGATCGTGAAGCCGCCGAGAATCGCGAGGAACGAGACGGCGATCTTGCCGACGAGTATGCGCAAGGTGAGCAGGCGGGCGCCCAGCGCCGAGGTCGGCCCGTTCAGCACGGCGATGACCTGTGGAATGCCGCTGCCTTCGGCGCCGCGGAAGAACTTGCGCGTGATCCAGACGCACAGCGCGGAGACGGCGGGGGTCACGATGAGCGGCAGCCAGACATGTTCGCGCTGAACGTGGAGAAACTGGCTGTAACCCCAGTCGATCAGCCGCGCGTAGAGCACCGCGACGAGGCCGACCGCGATCGCGCCGAGCCAGAAAATGCCATATCGGCGCCAGATGCTGCGTGCGCGTCGGATGGTGGCGATCGGAAGGGAGCGAAGCGCGCGAATCATGCTGATGGCCGCCGGCAAAAGCGTCGATTATAACGAGCCATCTCGAAAACGAAGCGCGTTCGGCGTGCGTGCGACGGCGGAGCGCCGCCGGAAATCGCGCGGAAGACCTTTGTTACAGCGGTTGAAAGCGACTTGAATGAAAATGCGAACCTCGATTAATTCACGCCGTTAGAATTTCGAAAGCAACCACGGCGGCAATTGCACCAAGATTTGCGATCAGCGCTTCGCAAATCACGCCGCGCCAGCTTTTCGGCCGAAAGCGAATGGCGAGCATCAAGGCCGTGAACAACGCGATGGCGATAATCGCGACGAGATGCGAATTTTCCAGATGAATGCGCATTTCCCGGCTCCTTGACGAGCGTTCGCGGCAGTCCCGTATTATCCCGCCGATTAATTTCAGTATATGCGCGCGGTCGCCGGACGCAAATCCGACAAAAAAGCCATTTCCCCGCCATACTCGCGACCTTTGTTCAGGACGCGATCAAATAAATCTTGATTCGGGGAATCTTTTCCCCTAGCTTCGTACAAACCCGTACAAGTCAGGCGGTCCTTTCCGGAGCGCGGGCTGGGCTGGCGGACGCGGAGCTTTCACCGATGACATCACTGACAGGGCGATCACTGGAAGTCGATTTCTTTCGAGGAATTGTCCTGCTCGTCATCGCTGTCGATCACATATCGGGAAGCGTCGTTTCCAATTTCACGCTGCATAAATACGCGTTCTGCGATTCCGCCGAGGTTTTCGTATTCCTCGGCGGTTATGCATCGGCGGCGGCCTATACCGCGCTTGAATCAAGACGCAGCGGTTCAGGCGCGCGGCGGCGCTTTTTCAAGCGAAGCCTGGAGATATACCGCGCCTATCTCGTTACCGCCGCGTTGATGCTCGTGGCCGGAGCGCTCCTGATGTGGCTTCGCATCGATTCACCGATGGTCGAATATACCGAATGGCCCGTGTTTCTCGAACGGCCGCTCGAACTTATTGCCAGTATTGCGGTGCTGCGCAATCAGCCATATTTGTCGGCGGTATTGCCGATGTATGCCTTTTTTGCGCTCGCTGTGCCGCTCGTCGTGCCGCTCGCGGCGAGAAAGCCTGTGCTCGTACTGTTCGGCAGCCTCGGCGTGTGGCTCTTCGCGACGCAACTCGCGCCCATCCTGCCTTCCGCCTACGCCGACGGCTGGTCGTTCAACCCGTTCGCCTGGCAACTGATGTTCGTCGCGGGCATCCTCGGCCGAACCCAGCCGATCAGCGATGAATTCCACGCGAGCGCGACGGCGCGCTGGATCACGCGCATTGCGATCGGTGTCGTGCTCGGGTTCGCGTTCGCCAAGCTTTTCATCGAAAGCGCGCCGCCGCCGGGATACATGAAGCAGAACCTGGCGTCGCTGCGCATCGTGAGCTTCGCCGCGTTCGCATGGGTCGTCGCGCGCGCCGTGCATGCCGGCTGGATCGGCTCGCTCGCGCGCAGCCTGCCGGGCGTCGTCACGATCGGCACGCAGGGGCTCGTGTGCTTCATCGCGGGAACGGGCGTGTCGCTCGCGCTCGACACGGCCCTGCGCGTGATGCCTTCCGGCCACTTCGCGTGGCTCGCGGGGCTCGGCGCCGATGCAATCGCCATCGGCAGTCTGATGTTGCTCGCGCGGTTCTGGCGCGATCGCAAGGATCTGCGCCGCGTGGCCGTTCCCAACGCCGGCCCGCAGCGGCCCATGCCCGCGCACGTGACCAACCGCCGCGACGGCTGACGCCGCGGCGCCGCGAGCGTCGTCGCGCGCTTAAGTGAGACGGATGTCGCGCGTCTCGCGCATGCACAGCACGCCGACGAGACTCACCGCCGCCGCGACCGACACGTAGCCGCCGACCCACGCGAGCCCGCCGCGGTTCGCGAGCAGTTGCGCGATGTACGGCGCCACCGACGCGCCCAGAATCCCCCCGAGGTTGTACGCCACGCCCGCGCCGGTGTAGCGCACGTTCGTCGGGAAGAGTTCGGGCAAGAGCGCGCCCATCGGTGCGAACGTCACGCCCATCAGGAACAGTTCGAGCGTGAGGAAAAGCGCCACGGCGAACGTGTTGCCGCTGCCGAGAAGCGGCGCCATCGTGAAGCCCGACAGGATTGCCGCGATGCAGCCGACGATCAGCACCGGGCGTCGTCCGAAACGGTCGCTGGCGCGCGCGGAGATCGGCGTCGCGATCGCCATGAAGATCACCGCGAAGCAGAGCAGACCGAGGAATTTCTCGCGCGAGAAGTGCAGCGTCGATACGCTGTAGGACAGCGAAAAGACCGTCGAGATATAGAAGAGCGTATAGCAGACGACCATCGCGAGCGCGCCGAGGAGCGTCGGCGCGAGGTATTGGCCGAAGAGCGTCGCGATCGGCACGCGCACGCGCTCGTGGCGCTCGACGGCCGCGCGAAACGCGGGCGTCTCCGCGATTTTCAGGCGCACATACAGCCCGAGCGCGACGAGCACCGCGCTCACGATGAACGGCACGCGCCAGCCCCAGCTGCGGAACTGCTCGTCGGAGAGCGAGAGCGCGAGACCGAAGAACAGACCGTTCGACGCCAGAAAGCCGATCGACGGCCCCAGTTGCGGGAACATGCCGAACCAGCCGCGCTTGCCGGGCGGCGCGTATTCGGTCGCGAGGAGCGCCGCGCCGCCCCATTCGCCGCCGAGGCCGATGCCCTGCCCGAAGCGCAGGATGCAGAGCAGCACGGGCGCGGCTGCGCCGATGGAATCGTAGCCGGGGACGAAGCCGATCAGCGTCGTCGAAAGGCCCATCACCAGGAGCGAGGCGACGAGCGTCGACTTGCGGCCGATGCGGTCGCCGAAGTGGCCGAAGATGAACGAGCCGATCGGCCGCGCGACGAACGCGATGCCGAACGTCACGAACGCCGAGAGCGCCTGCGCGGCCGGGTCGCCGTGCGGAAAGAACACCGGGCCGATGACGAGCGCGGCGGCGGTCGCGTAGACGTAGAAATCGTAGAACTCGATGGCGGTGCCGATAAAGCTCGCGAAAATCACGCGCGATGCGCTGTTTTTTCCGTCGTTGGGCTCGGCGGCGGAAAGCGATGCTGAGGACATGGAGTCTCCGTAGTCGTTGTGCTGAGGGATTGCCGCTGGGCTGCGGTCTTGTTTGCGGTGCATCGGGGCGATAAGCGTGTGACGAGAAGGCGCGCCGAAGCACGACGCGCCTGCGTTCCGGGCGCCGCGACATGCGTAATGCGCGGGCCGTTGGTCGGGCTTCGCGCCGCATGCGGATCGGCAAGCGGCGAAGGCCGTGCCGGAGGGGTATCCGGCGGAGGGTATCGAAAATTATAACGACCGTGCGCGCGCCGGGGCAACCGAGCGTCGCGCGGGACACGCATCAGTCGATGGTCGTCGCCTGCGGCGAGTGCGAGGTCTGCAACTGGAATTGGCCGTTGTCGTTGAACATCCAGCCTTCGAACAGCTCCAGCGTGCCGTTGCCGTTCAGCAGTCGCGGCGGCGGCGCGGGCAGCGGCGACGAGCGGCGCAGCGAGGCGAGCGCGGTGGCTTCGGCTTCGTCGTCGCCATTCGTGCGATAGACCGACGACGCCACGACACGCCCGCCGCGATCGACCGTAAAGGTGACGACGACGAACGAGCGCAGCATCGCCTGCGGCGTGCCCTTGAGGACGAGCGACGGATTACGTTCGAAGATGCGCTGGGCGACGCGCGCCTTGTATTGGTCGAGCGTGCCGCTGGCAACGGCCGCCGGCGGACGGCTTTCGACCGATTTCGGCGGCGGAGTGATCGTGCAGCCCGCGAAGGCAATGATCACGATCGCGCTGACCGCCGCGAGCACGGTGCGCGCATGGGTCGCGCAGGTTTTGATCGATGCCATCATGGCGGCCGCCCGGCTGTTCGCGATACGTTCATGGTAGCCAAAAGCGAAGAGGGGCGCCAAGCGTCGGGCGGGTCCGCCGCTTGCTGGCGGTTTCGTCATCCATCGGACGAGGAGGAGAACCATGACGAACGATACGAAGCCGGCCGGCGAGGCGCAGCCCGCCGAACACAGCGACAACGAGAAGAGCAAGCTGCCCGAGCGCGACGACGACGCGAGAAAGCAAGGGCCGAACGACACGCCCGGCAAGAAGTCCGGCGAGGGCGAACCGGACGTCGGCTGATATTCGCGCGTGTTCGCCGGTGCGTTCGGTGCTAACTTGGTAGCGGGGGACGTCCCCAACCAGAGGGAGAACGCGATGCCCACAGCCTCCACTACGCAACCGGCGGGGCAACCTGCGCGGCCGGATCAGCCGTCGCCTGCCGCGGCGCCACAGGCGTCACCCGGCACCGAGGTCGACAAACCGGACGCCGAAAAAGCGGAGCCCGATCCGCATGAACGGCCGCCGGTGCGCTCCGACGATAACTGAGCTTCTTTGGCGCAGCGCGGATGCAAGTTCGCGCTGCCGCGTCTGTTACTTGGCCGGTGCCGTCGCGCCGGGCTTGGTCAGTTCATAGCACTCGACGGCGCCTGTGGCGCGCTTTGCGCCTGCGTTGGCGTCGCGGGACTCGAAGCACTTGAATACGCTGTTGGTCTTCTGAAGGAAGAACGTGTCTTCCGCGGATGCCCCATTGCGCGCGGTGCCGCTCGTGACCACCACGATGGTGTAGTTGTTCTGGATCAGATCGAACAGCGTGGCTTCGGTGAAGCGCCATTGGCTGGCGGGTTCGTCCGCGTGGGCGAGGGCGCACAAGGCGAGCAGGCCGAGCGTGATGGCGGGGAGTCTCATGGCGGTCTCCGGGTGTTGTGATCGAAGGCGTTTGAGTGGTGTCGCGCCGTGGCGTTCACGACGCGTGAATGTCGCCGGGCTGAAAGCAGCGTCCGACGCTGTCATGGCGCTTTGACGCCCGTCGAAAGGGCGTACATGGAACACGGAGCGGGGGAAGAACGACGAGACGGGTCGAGCGGCTGATGCGCTCGAATGGATTCTGGCGGAGGCGGTGAGATTCGAACTCACGGAAGGATCGCTCCTTCGCCGGTTTTCAAGACCGGTGCCTTAAACCGCTCGGCCACACCTCCAGAAGGCCGGTATTGTAACGCAACTCGCCCGCTCGACGAACGCTTATCCCTCCAGCGACCGCGTCGCCCTCAACGCAGGAAAAAGCCGCATCCACAAGAGCGCGACGGCGATCGTCCCTATTCCGCCGATCAGCACCGCCGGCACCGCGCCGAACAGTCCCGCCGTCATCCCCGATTCGAACTCGCCGAGCTGATTCGACGTGCCGATGAAGAGCGAATTGATCGCGCCGACGCGTCCGCGCATTTCGTCGGGCGTCTGCAACTGCACGAGCGACGTGCGCACAACCACGCTGATCACATCCGACGCGCCGAGCGCCGCCAGCGCGACCAGTGACACAACCAGATTGCGCGACAGTCCGAACAGAACCGTCGCGATGCCGAACGCGATCACGCCGCCGAAAAGCGCCGTCCCCGCACGCTGCTTCAGCGGAAAATGCGCGAGCCAGATCGACCCGGCGAGCGCGCCGGCCGCCGGCGCCGCGCGCATCACGCCGAGAGCCCACGGTCCGGTGTGCAGAATGTCGTGCGCAAAAACCGGCAAAAGCGCGGTCGCGCCGCCGAGCAGCACCGCGAACAGATCGAGCGACAACGCGCCAAGTATCACCGGCTTCTTGCGAATGAACGCGATGCCCGAGAAGAGCGACTCGAAGGACAGCGGCGCGCGCATGCGCACGGCCTCGTCGATGCGAATCGACGCCACGAACGCCGCCGCCGCCACGAACGCGCACGCGACCAGTCCGTACACGTTCGACGGGCCGAGCCCGTATAGCAGGCCGCCCATCGCCGGCCCGAGGATCTGCGCGGTCTGGTTGGCCGAAGTGGACCACGCGGTCGCGTGCTGCAACTGCGTGCGCGGCACGAGGTTGGGCAGGAGCGCGGCCATCGAAGGCGATTCGAACGCGCGCGAAGCGCCCGTGATCGTCGCGATCGCGTAGATCAGCGCGGGGCTTCGCAGGCCATGCCACGCGCCGACGCACAGCGCGAGCGCCGCGAGCCCTTGCAAGAGCTGGCAGACGAACGCGATCGTGCGCCGGTCATACCGATCCGCGACATGGCCCACGACGAGCGTCAGCACGCACATCGGCACGAACTGCGCGAGCCCGACAAGCCCGAGCGCGTAAGCGCTATGCGTGATCGAATAGACCTGCCAGCCGATCGCGACGGACATCATCTGGAATGCCACCGACGACATCACGCGCGCGCTCCAGAACAGCGCGAACGGACGATGACGCATGATCGGGCCGGGCAGCGTGCTCGGCGCGCTCACGTTCGGGCGTCCTTCAGGAAGAGTTCCTGGAGGTCGTTGAGGAAGCGCTGCCCGAGTTCGGTCGGCGCGATGCGCTCGAAGTCGCGATGAATCAGGCCGCGCCGCTCGGCTTCGACGAGCGCGGGTTCGATCGTCGACATCGCGAGGCCGGTCCGCTCGACGAACGCATGCACCGGAAATCCCTCGACGAGCCGCAGCGTGTTCAGCATGAATTCGAACGGCAGATCATGCGGGCCGACTTCGCGTTCTTCCTGAACCGGCGTGCCGGCGAGCGCTTCGTCCATGTACGTCGCGGGGTGCTTGTAGCGCGCCTGGCGCACGATCTTCTGCGGGAACGACAACTTCGTGTGCGCGCCCGCGCCGATGCCGAGATAGTCGCCGAAGCGCCAGTAGTTCAGGTTGTGGCGGCTTTGTCGATGCGGCTTCGCATACGCCGACACTTCATAACGCTCGTAGCCCGCCTCGCGCGTGCGCTCGTGAATCCACTCTTGCATGTCGGCGGAGGCGTCGTCGTCGGGGACTTGCGGCGGGAACTTCGCGAACAGCGTGTTCGGTTCGAGCGTCAGGTGATACAGCGACAGATGCGGCGGCGCGAAGCCGATCGCGGTTTCGATGTCGCTTCGGCATTCGGCGAGCGACTGCTGCGGCAGCGCGAACATCAGGTCGAGATTGAAGTTGTCGAAGTGACGCGCCGCGATTTCGACGGCCTTGTGCGCCTGCGTCGAATCGTGGATACGCCCGAGCGCCTTCAAATGCTGCGCGTTGAAGCTCTGGATGCCCACTGACAGCCGGTTCACGCCGCTCGCGCGAAACTGCGCGAACTTCGCCGTTTCGAAGGTGCCGGGATTCGCTTCGAGCGTGATTTCGGCGTCGGCGTCGAGCGGGAGGAGGGCGCGCGCATCCGACAGCAGTCGGTCGAGCCCTTTCGCGGACAAAAGACTCGGCGTGCCGCCGCCGATGAAGATCGTATGCACCTGCCGGCCCCACACCAGCGGCAGCGCGCGTTCGAGATCGGCGCGCAGCGCGTCGAGATAGCGGTCCTCGGGAAACGAATCGCCTTTCCACTCGTGCGAGTTGAAGTCGCAATACGGACACTTGCGCACGCACCACGGAAAGTGGACATAGAGCGACAGCGGCGGCAGCGACGTCAGCCGGATGCTCCCCGGGGACGTGAACGCCTTCACGACGTTGATGGCTTGCGGACCCGTGCTCACGCGAGTTCCTTCAGGCGGCCGAGTAGCGCGCCGAGCGCGATCGCGCGATGGCTCACCGCGTTCTTGCGCGCGGGTTCGAGTTCCGCGGCGGTCGCAGAAAGCGTCGGCAGGAAGAAGTGCGGATCGTAGCCGAAGCCGTGCGCGCCGCGCGGCGCGTCGATGACTGCGCCATGCCAGCGGCCTTCGGCGATGAGCGGCTCGGGGTCGTCGGCGTGACGCACCAGCACGAGCACGCAGAAATAGTACGCACGTCGATCCGCGTTGCCCGCCAGTTCCGCGACGAGGCGCGCGTTGTTCGCCGCGTCGCTTTTTTCGCCGCCCGCAAGCTGCGCGAAGCGCGCCGAATACACGCCCGGCGCGCCGCGCAGCGCATGCACGCAGAGGCCGGAATCGTCGGCGAGCGCGGGCAGGCCCGTCAGCTTCGATGCATGGCGCGCTTTAGCAAGCGCGTTCTCGACGAACGTGACGTGCGGCTCGTCCGCTTCCGGCACGCCGAGTTCGCCCTGCGCGATCAGTTCGATCCCGGCCGCGTTCAACAGCGACGCGAACTCGCGCAGCTTGCCCGCATTGTTCGATGCGAGGACGACCCGCTTCAGTTCATTGACTTCAGGCACCGATCAGCTCCAGCGCGACCTTCTGCTTCGCGATCAGCGTGGCGATGCCGCTTTGCGCGAGATCGAGCAGCTTGTTCATTTCGGCGCGCGTGAAGGGCACGCCTTCGGCCGTTCCCTGTACTTCGACGAAACCGCCCGCGCCCGTCATCACGACGTTCATGTCGGTGTCGCACTGCGAGTCTTCGTCGTAGTCGAGATCGAGCACCGGCGCGCCTGCGTACACGCCGACCGAGATCGCCGCGACGAAATCGTTGATCGGCGATTCGGCGATGCGGCCCGACGCCAGCAGTTTCGACACCGCGTCGTGTGCCGCGACGAACGCGCCCGTGATGCTCGCGGTGCGCGTGCCGCCGTCGGCCTGGAGCACGTCGCAGTCGATATGCAGCGTGCGCGCGCCGAGCTTGTTGAGATCGAACACGGAGCGCAGCGCGCGCCCGATTAGCCGCTGGATTTCCTGCGTGCGGCCGGTCTGCTTGCCGCGCGCGGCTTCGCGGTCGCTTCTCGTGTGCGTGGCGCGCGGCAGCATGCCGTATTCCGCCGTGAGCCAGCCCTGATCGCGGCCGCGCAGAAATTCAGGCACGCGCTCGGCGATGCTCGCGGTGCAGATCACCTTGGTGTCGCCGAATTCGACGAGCACCGAGCCTTCCGCGTGCTTCGTGTAGTGGCGCGTGATGCGCACGTCGCGCAACTGGTTCGCGCGGCGGCCGCTCGGGCGGTCGAGGGCGGAGGGGTCGAGCAGGACGGAGTCGGTCATGGAATGGGCGAGAAAAGGTGGAGAAACGCGAGCGACGCTCGACGTGCGATTTTATCGCCAATCGATCGCGATCGTCGGCGAGGCCCGCGCGGCATCGGCTTGAACGCCGCGATTGCCGGGCCTGCGCGGCAAAAATGGGATAATGGCTGCTTCCCCGCCCGGCCGTCCTCGCGTGCTCCTCATGCACAAGTCACCAGCCGGGCACTCGTAGCAAATCGGCCTCCGTTCGGAGGCACACATCGCGAGACGCACCATGATCTACAGCATGACAGGCTATGCCAGCGCGACGCGCGAAGTCGCCGCGGCCGGGACGGGTCCGAGCGGCTTGGGCATCGGCGTATCGGTGGAATTGCGCACGGTGAATTCGCGCTTTCTCGATCTGAACTTCCGCATGCCCGAAGACGTCCGCGCCTGCGAGCCGCAACTGCGCGAAATGCTGATGACGAAGCTTTCGCGCGGCAAGGTCGATATCCGCATCAACCTGAATCGCGCGGAACAGAGCGCGAACGCCGGCGCGCTCAATCGCGACGCGCTCGCGCAACTCGCGGCGCTCGAGCGCTCGGTGCTCGAAACCTTCCCGCAGGCCGAACGCATGCGCACCGGCGAAATCCTGCGCTGGCCGGGCGTGCTCGCGGAAAGCGGCGTATCGCCGGAAGTGCTGCGCGAAGCGGTCATTGCGTGCGGCAAGCAGGCCATCGCCGACCTGATCGACGTCCGCGCGCGCGAAGGCGCGGCGCTCGCGTCGGTGCTGATCAACAACGCAACCGAAATGGAAGCGATCGTCGCGCGCGTGACGCCGCTCGTCCCGGAACTGATCGCGAAGCATCAGCAAAAGATCGTCGAGCGGCTGCAGGACGCGCTCGGCATCGCGGCGCCCGAAGGCACCACGACGAGCCTGCCGCGCGAGGAAATCGCGGAGCGGATTCGCCAGGAGGTGACTATCTACGGCATCCGCATCGACATCGCGGAAGAGTTGCAGCGGCTCACCGCGCATCTCTCCGAGACGCGCCACGTGCTGCAAAAGGGCGGCAAGGTCGGCAAGCGCCTCGATTTCATGATGCAGGAACTGAACCGCGAAGCGAATACGCTCGGCTCGAAGGCGGCCGCGAAGGAACTCGCCGATGCGTCGATGACGTTGAAGCTCCTCATCGAACAGATGCGCGAGCAAGTACAAAACCTGGAGTAACGTTTCAATGACCACCCCGACGCGCAACGCGCATCTCAGCACCTACACCGGCATCTATCCGGGCAACCTCTTCATGGTCGTCGCGCCCTCGGGCGCGGGCAAGTCGACGCTCGTCAACGCGCTCCTGGCGCAGGACCCGGCGATCCGCCTGTCGGTGTCGTACACGACGCGCGAGCCGCGTCCGAAGGACAAGAACGGCGTGCAGTACCACTTCGTCTCCGTCGACGAATTCATGGAGCGCCATGCGACGGGCGAGTTCCTGGAAAGCGCGGAAGTGCACGGCAATTACTATGCGACGTCGCGCGTGTGGATCGAGGAACAGATGAAGAGCGGCCACGACGTGCTGCTCGAAATCGACTGGCAGGGCGCGCAGCAGGTCAAGAAGCAGTTCAGGAACGCGGTCGAGATCTTCATCCTGCCGCCGTCGCTCGATGCGCTGGAAGACCGCCTGAAAAAGCGCGGACAGGACCCGCAGAACGTGATCGTGAGGCGCCTGCTCGCGGCCGGCAGCGAGATGTCACATGCGCCCGAAGCCGAGTACGTCGTGATCAACGAGAACTTCGAACGCGCGCTCGCGGAACTGCAATGTCTCGTGGCGGCGACGCGTCTGCGCTTCGGCTCGCAATACGCCCGCCACACGCAGCTTTTCGTGGAGCTGGGCATTCATACGCCGCACGCTTCGTGATCAGGGCGTTCCGGTCACATAAGGTAGAATAAAGAACATATTCCGAAGGAAACAAACATGGCCCGCATCACCGTAGAAGACTGTCTGAAACAGATCCCGAACCGCTTCGAGCTGGCGCTTGCCGCGACCTATCGTGCACGCCAGCTTGCACAAGGCCACACGCCGAAGATCGAAAGCCGCGACAAACCCACGGTCGTTGCGCTGCGCGAAATCGCGGCAGGCCAGGTCGGGGTGGAGATGCTGAAGAAGGTGCCGGTCTAAAGGCGCCGTTTTTTCGTCGCGCTTTTTCTAGCAACCGGCGTCCACCACGTCACAACCACGGAGGCGAACATGAGTCACACACCCTTGCCCGTCTCCGTCGACGCGGACAGCGACGCCGATCACGAGTCGGCCCAGGACTCGGCTCCAGATCCGAACCACCCTGCGCCGGCACGCAGATATATCGACGCGGTCCTCGAACAGTCGTTTCGCCATCTGTTCGGGCCGACCGCGACACCCGAGCAGCCACGCCGCCATGACGTCGTTTCGATCGCGAAACTGACGAACGGGCTTTCGTCCTATCTCACGCCCGAAGAGATCAAGGACGTGAAGGCGGCCTTCCATTTCAGCGACGAAGCTCATCTCGGCCAGTACCGGCAGAGCGGCGAGCCGTACATCACGCATCCGGTCGCGGTCGCGGAAATCTGCGCGGGCTGGAAGCTCGACGCGCAGTCGATCATGGCGGCGCTCCTGCACGACGTGATCGAGGACCAGGGCGTCACCAAGACCGAGATTGCCGAGCGCTTCGGCGCGAAGGTCGCGGAACTGGTCGACGGGTTGTCGAAGCTCGACAAGATGGAGTTTCGCAACCGCGAGGAAGCGCAGGCGGAAAACTTCCGCAAGATGCTGCTCGCGATGGCGCGCGACGTGCGCGTGATTCTCGTCAAACTCGCGGACCGGCTGCACAACATGCGCACGCTCGGTGCGGTGCCGCCGGAGAAGCGCCGGCGCGTGGCGCGCGAGACCATCGACATTTACGCGCCGATCGCGCACCGGCTCGGGCTGAACAATACGTATCGCGAGCTGCAGGACCTGAGTTTCGCGAACTTCAACCCGAACCGCTATGCCACGCTCGAAAAAGCGGTGAAGGCGGCGCGCGGCAACCGGCGCGAAGTGGTCGGCAAGATTCTCGAAGCGGTGCAGCGCACGATCGGCGAGGCGAAGATTTCCGCCGAAGTCACCGGCCGCGAGAAGACCATCTACAGCATCTACAAGAAGATGCGCGACAAGCAATTGTCGTTCTCGCAGGTGCTGGACGTGTACGGTTTTCGCGTGGTCGTCGAGAGCGCGCTCGAATGCTATACGTGCATCGGTGCGCTGCATGCGCTTTACAAGCCCGTGCCGGGCAAGTTCAAGGACTACATCGCGATCCCGAAGGTGAACGGCTATCAGTCGCTTCACACGACGCTCGTCGGTCCGTTCGGCGCGCCGATCGAGTTCCAGATCCGCACGCGCAAGATGCACGAGATCGCCGAGGCGGGCGTGGCCGCGCACTGGCTCTACAAGAACGGCGGCGCGGATCTCAACGACGTGCAAAAGCGCGCGCACCAGTGGTTGAAGTCGCTGCTCGACATCCAGAGCGAAGCGGGCGACTCCAGCGAATTTCTCGAACACGTCAAGATCGACCTGTTCCCGGACGCCGTCTACGTCTTCACGCCGAAGTCGAAGATCATGCCGTTGCCGCGCGGTGCAACCGCGCTCGACTTCGCGTATTCGATCCACAGCGACCTGGGCAACCAGTGCGTCGCGGTGAAGATCAACAACGAACTGCTGCCGCTGCGCACCGAACTGAAGAGCGGCGATATCGTCGAAGTCATTACTGCGCCGTATTCGAAGCCGAATCCCGCGTGGCTCGGCTTCGTGCGCACCGGCAAGGCGCGCTCGGCCATCCGCCATTATCTGAAGACGATGCGCCTGAACGAATCGGTGCAACTCGGCGAGCGGCTCGTCGACCAGAGTCTCAAGGGCTACGGTCTCACGCTCGCGGAAGTCACGCCGGAAGCGTGGGAAAAGCTCGTGCAGTGGACCGGCAACAAGACGCGCCAGGAAATCTTCGCGGATATCGGTCTCGGCCGGCGCGTGGCAGCCGTGATGGCGAAGCGCATCGAAGTGCTGATGAACGGCCGCGACGACGACGATTCCCCGCGCGAAAGCTTCACCACGAACACGGCGCCGCCGGTGGTCATCACGGGCACGGAAGGGATGTCGGTGCAGTTGTCGGCGTGCTGCCGCCCGATTCCCGGCGACGACATCATGGGATACATCGGCATCGGCCTCGGCATGGCGATCCATACGACCGACTGCCGCGTCGCGCAGCGCATCCATCGCCGCGATCCGGGCCGCTGGATCGACGTGGCGTGGGCGCCGCAGCCGGGGCGTCTCTTCGACGTCGCGGTCAAGGTGCTCGTGAAGAACACGAAGGGCGTGTTCGCGCGGGTCGCGGCGGACATCACGTCGGCGGACGCGAATATCGTCCACATCGCGATGGACGAAGATCCCACGCAGGAAGCCACGCTGCTGCGCTTCGTGATCCAGGTGAGCGACCGCGTGCATCTCGCGAATGTCATGCGACG
Source organism: Caballeronia sp. LZ024 (assembly GCF_031451455.1). Taxonomy (NCBI): domain Bacteria; kingdom Pseudomonadati; phylum Pseudomonadota; class Betaproteobacteria; order Burkholderiales; family Burkholderiaceae; genus Caballeronia; species Caballeronia sp. LZ024. The sequence continues at coordinate 821,207 of NZ_JARUXL010000001.1, forward strand.
CGTGCGCACGAATCCGGACGTGATGCGCATCGCGCGCGAGCGTCCGAGCGACGAACCGCACCATCGCAACCAGGATGGCGGCATGCGCATCGACCGCGAGCGCGGCGACTACTGAGCTCGACCGTTTTTGGCGCGCCGGCGCTGGAACGTAACCTGCGTGCCTGTACCCGTTGAACGAACACGACGTACACAAGGGCACGACCATGAAAACATCCGATCTCGAAGGTCCCGCGCTCGACTACTGGGTCGCGCGCGGCCTGCACGACTTCATCCGCGAAATCCACTTCACCGACAGCGGCGAGACGCTCTCGATCCGCGGCAACGATCGCGGCAAGCCGTGGGACGGCCGCTTCCTGCCTTCGGCGTCGTGGGAAGCCGCGTCGGTCGTGCTGGAGCGGGCATGCCGGCTCGAAATGAGCGACCACGGACGCGGCGAGGTGATCTGCACGGCGACGTTCGGCAAGGACGGCGGCGAAGTGGAAGGGCGGGGCGTGTCGCTCAGAATTGCGTTGCTGCGCGCGTTCGTGCGCCACACGTTCGGCGACACCGTCGACGACGAATACCTGCGTCGCCCGCAGACGCTGCTCGGCGGCCGCGCGGAACCGATCGGCGAGCCGAGCGCGGTGGCATCGGTGGAGGACATGCCGGCGCCGGACGGGCGCATCGGCGATATCGGATCGGCGCCGCGTCAATAAACCCGAACGCGAGGCCAAAACCGCGAGGCCAAAACAAAAAGGGCCTTCCGAATGGAAGGCCCTTCAAAAGGTGGCGCGGCTGGCAGGATTCGAACCCACGACCCCTTGGTTCGTAGCCAAGTACTCTATCCAACTGAGCTACAGCCGCACGCAAAACCGATACTACTCGATACTTCGATGCGCTTGTGGTTAAGCGCGATTTGCTGATTAAACGACTTCCCGAAGGAAAATACGCTTGAAAGAGTGGTGCGGCTGGCAGGATTCGAACCCACGACCCCTTGGTTCGTAGCCAAGTACTCTATCCAACTGAGCTACAGCCGCACGCAGAAGCGAGATTATAGACAAAGCTGTCTGAAAAAGGAAGAGCCGGAAGGCATTTTCGCCGGGTTTTCGTTGGCCTTCGTGTTACCTTGTACATCGGCGTGATCCAATCCTGCGCGCATTTCCCACGGGACTTTTTGAGCGGTTTGCACCATGAACAAAGCATTTGTCAAAGAATCGGACGATACGGACGACGACCTCGATCTCGCCCAGCCGGACGTGCCCGCGGGCACCAAGAACTACATCACGCCGGCCGGGCATCGGCGGCTGCGTGACGAACTGCTGCATCTGCTCGATGTCGAGCGTCCGGACATCGTGAAGCTGCTCTCGTGGGCGGCATCGAACGGGGATCGATCGGAAAACGGCGACTATATCTACGGCAAGCGGCGCCTGCGCGAGATCGACCGGCGGATCCGTTTCCTGACGAAGCGGCTCGATCTCGCGGAAGTCGTCGACAGCAGCAAGCAGGAGAACGTCGATCAGGTGTTTTTTGGCGCAACGGTGGATTACGCGGGCGACGACGGCGAGTCGCATACGGTGACGATCGTCGGTGTCGACGAGGTCGATCTCGATGTCGGGCACGTCAGCTGGATTTCGCCGATCGCGCGTGCGCTCCTGAAGGCGAAGATCGGCGACACGGTGGCGTTGCACACGCCGGCGGGCGTGCAGCAGATCGATATTCTCGATGTCAGGTATCCGCGCGGTTCGTGAACGGCGCACCGCCATCGAAGCACAAAAAAAGGCGCCGCAAGCGGCGCCTTTGCACATCGGTACTGCAGTCGAGGCTTAAGACAAGGCTTAGAAGCGGTGACGAATGCCGACCGTTGCCGAAACCTGGTTCTCCGTCGACGACGTGCCAACACCCGTGATCGTCGCGCCGAGGTTCGTACCGTCGGTGTCGGTCACGTGCTGGTATTCGCCTTGCAGATACACGTCCGTGCGCTTCGACAGCGCGTAGGCCGTTTGCAGGCTGACCTGGTGGAACTTCGGCTTCACGCCGTCGATACGGCTGTCCGTGTACGTGTACGCGCCTGCCAGGCTCAGAGCCGGCGTCAGGTTGTAACGGCCGTTGACTTCATAGTTGGTGAAGCGAACGTGCGGATCGGTCAGGGCGATCGCCGCGCCGCCCGTGCCGGCTGCCGTGATTTGCGTTGCATCGTCCAGCATCGTCTGCGTGAACACGAAGCCGACCGTTGCCGGGCCGAAGGCGTAGCTGATGCCGCCGCCGAAGGTGCGCTGACGGCCTGCGGAGAACGGAGCGTCCGTCGAGATTGCACCGCCTGCGTTCGTCGTCAAGGCAAGCGCCGAGTTCGCGTTGTTCAACTGCATGTATGCCGCAGCGACGTTCAACGGGCCGTAGTTATACGATGCGCCGACGCTGTAAGCGCGGTTGTCCGCGAAACCGCCTGCTTCGTTCGAGAAGCCGTACATGCCGCCGAACTTGAAGCCGCCGTAGTTCGCGCTCGTGTACTTGACCGAGTTGTTCACGCGGAACGAGTTGTCGAGGTTGTCGTTATCGAACGGGTGGGCGAACTGCGTGCCGCCGTATTGCGTGCCCGTCAGAGCCAGCGGCCCGAGGTAGTCGACGACGGAATCATACTGACGACCGAGCGTCACGGCGCCGAATTGCTGGCTCGACAGACCGACAAACGCCTGACGACCGAACTCACGGCCGCCCTGGAGGTTGTTGCCGTTCATGATGCTGAAGCCGTTTTCCAACGTGAAGATTGCCTTCAGACCGCCGCCGAGGTCTTCAGAGCCGCGCAAGCCCCAACGGCTGCCGTTGACCGAACCGCTCGTCGCCTTGAAGTTGCTGTGGCCTTGCTGATTGTTGGTATACGTGATGCCCGCGTCGATCAGGCCGTACAGCGTGACGCTGCTTTGTGCGTGAGCGGCGGTAGCAAATACGCCCGTCAGGGCGGCGACCATGAGAGTCTTTTTCATCTTTGTAACTCCGAGAGCAGAATGGGCGGTGAGCCCAGGCTTGAAGGAAACCTTCCCTCCGACGCGCTGCGAGAGGCGCTGTCAGGCGAGCAATATGTTCAGTTTCAAACACATTTGTTTCCGGACCACACGAAGTGTAAAGACGAGGTTACAGCGCAGACATTCCGAAATCCGCAATAAAGTATTCTTTGATCGGCAATGATCGAGAAATCGCCGCAAAGCCTTGACCGACAAGGCTTTTTGAGAAATCGAGACTGGCTGGAAAGAGGTGTCAACCTTTCGCCGTTGCGCATTCACGACAAAAATAATGCGACGCGCAAGGCGAATAATCCGAAAGTAAGATTATTGAGATAAGCGCAATAGTCGTTTGCCGTTTATGGTGGTAATTATTGCGACGACGGTCGCTATACTGCGGTTTCTGCTTTCCGAAGCAGACTTTTTCGTTGACGGAAAAGATCTCCAAACCTTTGTCAGCGCGACTCTCCGGTCGCGCTTTTTTTTCGTCGATCGAATCTGCGCACTAACCGGTCAGGCGGCCTTTTTCTCGGCGCCGACCTCGGCTGGCGCGTCCGCCGCTTCGTATTGGAACGGCACGGTCCAGTCTTCCATCACGTAATGCCGCGCGTCCATCGGCGACGATAAAAGGTTCTGCCAGTGATCGCCACGCCAGGCCGGATCGAATTCGAGCGGGGCGATCGCGTTGGTTTCAGAAGGCGCCGGTGCCACGAGCGACATTATTTTCTGAAGTGCGCGCTTGAGTTCAGTCATCACCACAGGTACTCCTGATTCGTCTGCAAATTACGACTCCAGTTTGCGGATCCGACACGATTCGAACAAGACGCGTAAACACTTACGATTAGAAATGTCTTGTTACAGATATGGCAAGAAATACCCGATATACCGTGCGTTCCGCCCGCTCTGTCTGATGTACGTAACTCATTAGGCAAGAGCCCTTGCGCTTTACGCAAATAATGCTGAATCGACCGCGCGGTCATTAAAAATTGACTTGACGATCGCGGCGCCGCCTTATATAAAAGCGAGGCCGTGAATTAATATGCTGGTGTTCATTCCAGCAGCTAGAACACACGCGGCGTTAAAGGGTTCGCCCGTTTATTAAACTTCCGAGGGAATCGAGTATATGGAAACCGGTATCGTCAAATGGTTCAACGATGCTAAAGGCTTTGGCTTCATCACGTCCGACTCTGGCGGCGAGGACCTGTTCGCGCACTTCTCCGAGATCCGTGCCGATGGCTTCAAGTCGCTGAAGGAAAACCAGCGCGTGTCTTTCGAAACGAAGGCGGGACCGAAGGGCAAGCAGGCTGCCAACATCCGCGCGCTCTAAGTCACGAGCGGGTTCGGTGCCTTTGAGAAACCCCTTGCTTTCGCAAGGGGTTTTTTAGTTAACCGGGAAAGCCGGTATTGCACGCGGGCGTCGTTCATATTTTCGCATCGGTTTTTTCGTCCAGCTTCGTCATGTTTAAACGCCGCGAGATAATCGCGGTGGCAAACGTGCAATCCGTAAATTGGGGTAAATGCCGAGTCGGATTCCGATTTTAATGTGCCTAATCCACGGCTGCAATTGAGGATCAGGAGTCGGATGAAGTCGTCCACATAGCGCGTCTGGGCTAAAATGTCCGCATCTTTTACGCGCGTGCGTTCCGGCGGTTCATATCGGGTCCACGGAACGCCGCGCCCTCAATTATTACGATGCACGCTCTTCCTCCGTTTCCCGTCAATCACTTTCCCGCAGACCCCGTCGTTTTCGTCGATCTCGAAACGACCGGCGGCTCGCTCGGTATCGATCGCATCACGGAAATCGGTATCGTGGAGGCGGGTCCGTCCGGCATGACGCAGTGGAGCACGCTCGTCAATCCGCTGAAGCCGATCCCGTCGTTCATTCAGAATCTGACCGGCATCACCGACTCGATGGTGCGCGACGCGCCCACCTTCGACGAACTCGCCGCGAATCTCTTCGAGCGGATGAACGGCCGGCTGTTCATCGCCCATAACGCGCATTTCGATCACGGCTTTCTGCGCGGCGAATTCAAGCGCGTCGGGTTGAAATTCCAGCCCGACGTGCTGTGCACGGTCCAGCTCTCGCGCGCGGTCTATCCGTCGGAAACGCGGCACGGTCTCGACGCACTCGTCGAGCGGCACGCGCTCGTGCCTTCGGCGCGCCATCGCGCGCTCGCCGACGCGGATCTGCTCTGGCAGTTCTGGCAGCACCTGCACCGGGCGCATGCGTCGGACGTGTTGCGCGGACATATGGAAAAAGTCACGCGACGCTTCCGGCTCGCCGGCGACATCGACGAGGACGCGATCGAGCGCATTCCGGCGGGCTGCGGCATCTATGTGTTTTACGGCGAGAACGACCTGCCGCTTTTCGTCGGCAGAAGCGTGCGCTTGCGCCAGCGCGTGCGTTCGCACCTGACGGGCCCGCGCCGGTCGGCGAAAGACCTGCGGCTCGCGGCGCTCGTGCGGCACGTCGAATGGACGGCCACGGGCGGCGAGATCGGTGCGTTGCTTGCCGAGGCGAACTCGGTGGCGCGCTTGCGGCCGCCGCACAATCGCGCGGTGCGCGAGCGGCGCGACGACGCACGCGGCGCAGTCTGGCCCTATCCGGGACCGATCGCCATCGAGGAGCGCGACCCGGCCACGGGTCTGCGCGCGTGGCATGTCGTCGATCAGTGGCAGTACTTCGGCTCCGCCGTGACGCTCGCCGATGCGGCGACGTTGCGTGCGCAATCGCCGGCAACGGGCTTTGAACTCTCCACTTATCGAATTCTCGGCGAACGGCTCGCGCGCGGTCTCGCGTTCGTGCCGCTCGCCGCGATGGTCGCCGTCGAGTGATTTTTCAGGCTTTTTCTACCCGACCGCGCCGACGCCGCCGGCCGCGCAGACGTGCGACAGCGCGCGCGACAACGGCGCGTTGAGCGCGGCGTCGTAGCGCGTCAGGTGCTTCCAGCGCGCGACGCTGTCGGCGAGCCGCAGCGGGCAATCGTCGGCATGGCGAATCGGCTCGACCCGCGCGAGCGCCGCCATCAGCGACTGCGTCAGGCGATCGAGCTTCGGGCGGGTGTCCGCGGCGAGATCGGGCGGCGATCCTTCGGGCGGGCGCGCGGCGCGCCAGTTGGCAAAGAGCGCGTTCTGCACGTCCTTGCTCGCCTCGATCTGATCGCGGAAAAAGCGCTGTGCGAACGCCGGATCGACGCCCGCTGCCTGCGCCTTTTGTTCGACGCTCGCGAGCAGGGCGGCTTCGCGCGGTTCATCGGTGATGGGTTCGTGACGCGCCCACTTCCAGCGGGCGACCGGCTCGGCGAGCGCGAGTCGTTGCGATGTCAGCGCGACGAGGCTCGTGAGTGGCGCGTCGTCGCCGTCGGCGTGAGCCGCGCCGATGCAACCGAGCAACAAGGAGGCGAGGGCGGCGAGGGCTCGGACTCGGCGATATCGGAGTGCGGCGAAGAAGCGAAACGTTGGATGCATGCGACAGGTCGGACGGCGAAAAGCGCCAGCATAACGCAGCGTTCCGTTTGCCAGCTGTTTACCAGCCGCGCAGGGTTACGCATGGCGCGCGTCCGAGTCGCGCGTCGTCGGCGCGATCAGGCGCAACGACGCCTGGCGCGAGCCACGAGGATTCGCGAAGTCCGCGAGTGCGTTCCTTCACGGTGCGTCGAATGCGCGGTGATGGCGGGCGTTCCCGTCAGCGACGTTTATTTCGACTCGCGCAGATTGCGCTGCTCGTCGAAAAACGCGCGAACGTGCTCCGGCAGTTCGGCAGCCAGGAACTCAACCCCGACCGGTTCCGGATCCGGACAACGCACTTTGTCGGGCGTCGGGATTTTCGTCGGCTTGGCGTCCATGATTTCTCTCCTTGTAGCTCGATTTCAGACTCGGCCTCAGTTTTCCCGAAAGCCGATTGCACTGCAGGAACATTTCCAAGTTCCTTTGTTGCTTTATCGGAACGCTGCAGCATTACTTGAGGTCGAGCGGATAAAACCGACTATCTCAAATATGCGCATGACCGTTCGTGAAATCCGCACCTGCAAAATCAAAATCGACTGGTTTACCGCTTTCTCTGCAGCACGCCGGTACTTTGTGCGCCTTGCGTGCTGCGACGCCGCGTTGCGGCGCTTGGCGTTGAACGGCCCGGGCGCCACCGGTGACGCGCTGCAATAGTACTTTAACGTTCACTCCATACTTATAACGATAGCGGGAAACCATCGTTGACGTAATATCGCCCAAAGGGGAATAATTATTCACTTGTGTGGAAACGCACATAGAGCAGGGAATCGCGATTCGCATCTGTTCCCAACGAACCGTGCGTATTAAAAGCACCATGCGTTTATCCTTCGACGACATCCGGTGCACAGATTCGGCGACGCGCAGGCCAGGCGGCAAAAGGCGTTGAGGGCGAAAATGAAAAAACCCGCGTGGTGTGCGACCACGCGGGTTTTTTGTATGAAGCTTGGTGCCGGAAAGAGGAATCGAACCCCCGACCTTCGCATTACGAATGCGCTGCTCTACCGTCTGAGCTATTCCGGCATCAGAGAAACGAGATTATAGAGACTCTTTTCCGGTTTTGGCAATACCCCGATCAAATTTTCTTTTCGAGATGATACCGGGTCACTCGATCCACTTCGCTCTTCGATCCGAGGAACACCGGCACGCGTTCATGCAGGTTCTGCGGCTGGATGTCGAGAATGCGCTGTTCGCCGTTCGTCGCCGCTCCGCCCGCCTGCTCGACGATGAAAGCCATCGGGTTCGCCTCGTACATCAGGCGCAACTTGCCCGGCCGATCCGGCGTGCGCTTGTCGGCGGGATACATGAAGATGCCGCCGCGGTTCAAAATCCGATGCACGTCGGCGACCATCGACGCGATCCAGCGCATATTGAAATCGTCCTTGCGCGGACCATCCTTGCCTTGATTCAGTTCGTCGACGTACTGCTGCACCGGCGGATACCAGTGACGGCTGTTCGACGCATTGATCGCGTATTCGCGCGTTTCGACCGGAATCCGCATGTCGCTTTGCGTGAGCACCCACGAGCCCAGTTCGCGATCGAGCGTGAAGCAGTTCACGCCGTTGCCCGTCGTCAGCACCAGCACCGTTTGCGGTCCATACACCGCGTAGCCCGCCGCGACCTGCGCCGCGCCTGGCTGCAGAAACGCCTGTTCCGTCGGTTCGGTGTCGTCGGGGCAGCGCAGCACCGAGAAGATCGTGCCGATCGACACGTTGACGTCGATGTTCGACGAACCGTCGAGCGGGTCGAACGTCAGCAGATAATTGCCCTTCGGATAACGGTTCGGGATCGGGAAAATCTTTTCCATCTCCTCCGATGCCATCGCGGCCAGATTGCCGCCCCACTCGTTGGCGTCGAGCAGGATTTCGTTCGAAAGAATGTCGAGCTTCTTCTGGACTTCGCCCTGCACGTTTTCGCTGCCGGCGCTGCCGAGCGCATCGCCGAGCGCACCCTTGCTCACCTGATAGCTGATCTGCTTGCAGGCCCGCGCGACGACTTCGATCAGAAGACGCAGGTCGGCGGGAAGGTTCTGGTGTTCGCGCTGCTGCTCGATCAGATACTTGGTCAGCGTAGTGCGACGAGATATGGACATGCTTGGCTCCACGAGCGTTTGACGAATTCCCCGATTCTACCCGCTCGGGACTTCGGCCCCGTGCCACGGAGGAAACGTCCGCGTCGGCGCCATGCGCGCCGGATCATTCGCCTGCGCAAACCGGCCGGTTCGCGCAGGACGTAAAGTGCCGGATCAGGCGAGTGCCTTTTCCACGATCTCCCGCACATCGCGCGACTTCACTTTCGACGCGACTTCGGTCAATGCGCCGTGCATCTTCTCGCGCAACGCCGGCGTGAAGCGGCGCCACAGTTCCAGTCCGCGAGCGAGGCGAGCCGCGACCTGCGGATTGAGCGAATCGAGCGCGATGACCTGTTCCGCCCAGAACGCGTAGCCGGAGCCGTCGGCGGCGTGGAACTGGGCCGGATTGCCGCTGCAGAAACTGAAAATCAGCGATCGTGCGCGGTTCGGATTCTTCAGCGTGAACGCCGGATGCTGCATCAGCTTGCGCACAATCTCGATCACCTTGCGGTGCGGGCCGCCGCGCTGGGTCGCTTGCAGGGCAAACCATTTGTCGATCACGAGGGCCTCGTCGTCGAAGCGCTGGTAGAAATCGGCGAGCGCGGCGTCGGCGGCCGACGCCTCGCCGTTCGGCGATGCGCTCGCCGTCAGAAGTGCCGAAAGCGCCGCGGAGCGGTCCGTCATGTTGTCCGCGCCGTCGTATTGCGCGCGTGCGAGACGCACCGCGTCGGCGGGATCGTCGAGCTGGCTGAGGTAGGCGAGGGCGAGATTCTTGAGGCCGCGCTTGCCGGCGTCTTCCGGTGTCGGACGGTATTCGCCCGGCGTGCGGTTCGCTTCGTAGATCGCGAGCCACTTGTGGCGCAGGGCGCTCGCGAGCCGGCGGCTGACGAACACGCGCGCCGCGTGGACCGCCGCCGGATCGGAGACGGCCATCTGCTCGGCGAGATAGCTCTCCGACGGCAGCATCAGCGCCAGTTCGCGGAACGCGGGCGACAGCGACGGGTCGTCGAGCACCTGTTCGAAGGCCGCGACGACCTGATCGTCCAGCGCGAGCGTCTCGCCCTTGGCTGCACGCGCGGCGAGCGCAAGCAATTCGCGTGTCGCGAGCCGCTGGCCGGCTTCCCAGCGATTGAATGGATCGCTGTCGTTCGCGAGCAGGAAGGCCAGTTGCTCGTTCGTGTAGTCGTATTCGACGATCACCGGCGCCGAAAAATTGCGCAGCAGCGACGGCAACGGCTTTTCGGCGACGTCGACGAAGGTAAAGGATTGTTCGCGCTCGGTCAGTTCCAGCACGCGCGTCGTGCCTTGCGGCTCTTTTTCGCCGTCGAGCTGAAGCGGCAAGTCCGAACCTTTTCCGCCGATCAGTCCGATCGCGAACGGAATCAGGAGCGGTCCCTGTTGTGTAGCGCGCGCCGCTTCCGATGCGTCGCCGTAGCCTTGCGCGAGCGTCACGGTGTAGCGCTTCGCGGCGGCGTCGTAGGCGGTGCGCACGGTCACGCGCGGCGTGCCCGCCTGGCTGTACCAGCGTTCGTACTGCGCGAGATCGCGGTTGTTCGCGTCGGCCATCGCGTGGCGGAAGTCGTCGCAGGTCACGGCCTGGCCGTCGTGCCGCTCGAAATACAGGTCCATCCCGCGCCGGAATCCATCGCGTCCGAAAAGCGTCTGATACATCCGCACGACTTCCGATCCTTTCTCATAGACGGTCATCGTGTAGAAATTGTTGATCTCGACGTAACTCTCCGGCCGGACCGGATGCGCCATCGGGCCGGCGTCCTCGGCGAACTGCATCTGGCGCAGCACGCGCACGTCCTCGATGCGCCGCGTCGCGCGCGCCGCTTCGCTCGCGGCGCCGGGCGAGTCGCCGGCGGCCATGTCGGCGGAGAATTCCTGGTCGCGGAAAACCGTGAGGCCTTCTTTCAGGCTCAACTGGAACCAGTCGCGGCAGGTGACGCGGTTGCCCGTCCAGTTGTGGAAATATTCGTGGCCGACCACCGATTCGATGTTGAAAAAGTCGGTATCGGTCGCGGTTTCGGGGTTCGCCAGCACGTATTTCGTGTTGAAGATGTTGAGCCCCTTGTTCTCCATCGCGCCCATGTTGAAGTCGCTCACCGCGACGATCATGAAACGGTCGAGATCCAGTTCCAGGCCGAAGCGCTTTTCGTCCCAGCGGATCGAATGGATCAGCGAATCCATCGCGTGGCGCGTCTTGTCGAGATCGTGCGGCTCGACCCACACCTGCAGCAGCTTGTCCTTGCCCGAACCGCTCTTGATCCGCTCCTCGAGCGCCACCAGCTTGCCCGCGACGAGCGCGAACAGATAGCTCGGCTTCTTGAACGGATCTTCCCATTTCGCGAAGTGGCGGCCGTCGGGCAGGTCGCCTTCCTCGATCAGGTTGCCGTTCGAGAGCAGCACCGGATACGCCGCCTTGTCCGCGCGCAGCGTCACCGTGTAGGTGGACATCACGTCCGGCCGGTCGAGAAAATACGTGATGCGGCGAAAGCCTTCCGCCTCGCACTGCGTAAAGAAGTTGCCACTCGACACATAAAGTCCCGAAAGCGTGGTGTTCGCGGCCGGATTGCAGATATTTTCGATTTCGAGCGTGAATTCGTCGGGAATAGAGCCGATCGACAGTTCGTTATCACTAGGGCGGACGTCTTCGTGCGGGCGGCCGTCCACCGACGCGCGCACGAATTCGAGCTGCTCGCCCGTCAGGACGAGGCGGGGCGCGGGATGGCCGCCGGCGAGCGCGTCCGGGTTGCGGCGCACGCGCAGCGTGCTCTTGACGAGCGTGCGCTCGGGTACGAGATCGAACTCGAGCGCGACGGAATCGATGAGGAACGAGGGCGGCGCGTAGTCTGCGCGGCGTATCACGGCAGGGGCGGTCGCGGATGCAGTCGCGGATTCGGTCGAATTGGACATGGCGGCTCTGTAAAGGTGAATGGCGGCGCCTGTTGGCGACTTTGGTGCGGACCATTGTACAAAGCCTCGGCCGATCATGGGTCCGGCCGGGGATCGGCCGAACGGCCAACGAAGAACTTTCGGGGACGGACCGTGGTCTGTATCTTCAGCAGACGCTCGGCGGCGTGCGGGACGTCGCAACACTTCCTATAACTAAAGAACGCAGACATCGACATGAGGACGACCATGAGGTTCGATCGCTGGACGAGTGTGGTTCGCGCCGCGCTGGCGCTTTGCGCGCTCTGGCTCGCCGGCTGCACGACCTACGTCCAGACGCAGGTCACGGCCTTCTCGGACTGGACGGGCAGCGATGCAACCCGTACCTATGCGTTCGCGCGCTCGCCCGAGCAGCAGAACAGCATCGAGCAGTCGACGTATGAGGCGCAGGCGGCCAACGAGCTGTCGAAGTATTCGTTCCGTGCCGTGCCCGAGGCGAGCGCGCGCTACAAGGTGGAACTCGCCTATTCGATCCGCGGCGACCTCATGACGGTGCGCCAGCCCGTCTATTACGATCCGTGGCCGATGTACGGCCCTTACGGGCGGCCGTTCTGGGGACCGTGGGGCGGCTGGGGACCTTACGGGCCGTGGGGGCCGGGTCCGGCGAGCTACGTCGATCAAACCTATCCGATCTACGTGCACGCGTTGCAGATCCGCATGACCGATCGCATGAGCGGACGCGAGGTCTATAAGGTGACGGCGATGAACTCGGGCGGCGAAGCGTCGCTGATTCGCGCGATGCCTTATCTGATCCAGAGCGCGCTCGCCGATTTCCCGCTCGGCAACGGTACCGTGCGCACAGTGAGGATTCCGATCGACGGCAGTGGCGGCGCGACGAACGAAGCCGTGGCCGGCGCCAACGAACGCACGGTCGTGCCCGGCAGCGGTGCGCCCGCGCCGAAAGCGGTCGAGTAAGGGCGCGAGCGAGCGTGCAAGCGTGCTGTCCGTAATTTTTGCCGCCGGGCAAGGACGCGGCGCCGTCCGGCTGCCATAATCCCTGGCTCATTTGAAGCCCGGCGCGAGCGCTTCCGGCACGTGGCGAAGCGCGTCCACCGTGCCCTTTGCGAATATGCACGCCCGCCGGAATCGGGATATATTCGCGTTCATGACAAAATCAAGTCCGACCCAGCCTAAAGCCATCCCGGCGCCCGCTACATGGGACGCGCGGCTTGCCCGCCGCTTGGTCACTCCGCTCGTCGGCACCCCGGTTACACCGAACCATCTCACCACGCTGCGTCTTCTGATCGGCCTGGCCGGCGCCTATTATCTGTCGCTCGGGCAGTTCTGGTTCTGCACGCTCGGCGCACTGCTGATCGCGTTGTCCAATTTCGTCGACCACACCGACGGCGAACTCGCGCGCATCAGCGGACAATCGAGCAAGGTCGGTCATTTTTACGATCTCGCCTCCGACGCGCTCGTGACCGTGCTGCTCTTCCTCGGACTCGGTTTCTACGTCGGCGTGCATCATCCGTCGATGATCGTGCCGGCGCAATGGCTCGGCGGCATCGCGGGCGTTGCCGTCGCGCTGATCTTCTATTTGCGCATGCGCATCGAGTCGATGGTCGGCAAGGACGGCACCAAACAGGCGTCGATGGCCGGTTTCGAAACCGAAGACGTGCTTTATCTTCTTCCCCTCATCACCGTCGTGAACGGCATGACGCCGTTCCTGATCGCCGCCTCGATCGGCGCGCCGCTCTTCGCCGCGTGGGTCGCAGTCGATCATCAGCGCGTGATGCGTCGGGCGGCCCTTCGCATGCAGGGCGCGGCGCATGCGAAGAACACCGACGGCAAGGACTTTCAGACAGCACGATGAATCAAGCAGCCAATCCGCCGACGCAAACCCTGGGTCGAAGCGCCGCGCGCCCGCCCGCGGCACGGATCGCGACACCCACCGCGCGTGAAATCGATGCGACGCTCGATGCGCGCCTGCGTGCGCTTCAAACCGCGCAACTGCACGAATCCTTCGACAAGCAAGGCAGCTTTCTCTATCTGGAAGACTTCCTGCCGCGCGATTACACCGAGCGGCTGATCGACGCCGTCCACGCCTTGACGCCGGCCGTGAACCGCAATTACCTTCCGGGGCATAAGCAAGGCGGCAGCGTCAGCCGCCATGCGATCGACCGGCTCGCGCCGTTCATCGCCGATCTGTACCGCTCCGACGCGCTCATCAAGTGGCTCGAAACGATCAGCGGCGACAAGCTGCAACTCTCGCCCGCCGACGATCCGCACGCCTACGCGCTCTATTTCTACACGCGCCCGGGCGACCATATCGGCTGGCATTACGACACGTCTTATTACGAAGGGCGCCGCTACACGATGCTGCTCGGCGTGATCGACGATTCGTCCTGCCGGCTCGATTACGAACTGCACACGCGCAATCCCGAGGTGCCCGACGAACCGGGCTCCGTGCAATATCCGCCGGGCGCGCTCGTCCTCTTCGACGGCGACAAGCTGCGTCATCGCATCACGCCGCTCGGCGCGAACGAAATGCGCGTCTCGCTCACGTTCGAATACGTGACGAATCCGAACATGCGGCCGTGGCAGCGCTTCATCTCGAACATGAAGGATTCGATCGCCTATTTCGGCTTCGGGCAGGTCTTTCGCCGCAAAGCCGGCAAGAACGGAAGCGCATGAGCCGCGCCGGCACCGTCCTGCTGTCGATCGGCGTGGTGTTGTTCATCGCGCTGATCGGCTGGCAAGGTTTCGGCTCGGTGGCGTCGACGCTCGCGGCGGCCGGCTGGGGCCTCGTCGCGGTGGCGGCGTTTCACCTTCTGCCGGTCGTGCTCGACGCGGGCGCGATCAGCGTGCTGTTCGGCCAGCGCGATCGCGACGTGACCTTGCGCGACGCCGTGCTCGCGCGCTGGAGCGGCGAGTCGGTCAATAGCCTGATGCCCGCCGGACAGATCGGCGGTCCGATGCTGATGGTCCGCTATCTCGCGCAGCGCGGCATGCGCGCGCGCGATGCCGCCGCCGTCATCACCGTCAGCACGACGATGCAGACCATCGCGCAACTGCTGTTCGCGCTGATCGGCGTCGCGCTGCTCGGCAGCGGGTCGGGCACGGGCGTGCGCAACGCCGTGCTGATCGTGATCGTCGTGATCGGCGCGATGATCTTCGGCTTTTATCTCGCGCAGCGGCGCGGGCTCTTCGGCCGCGCGATGCGTTTTGCGTCCTTGGTTGCCGCGCGCTTCTCCGCGAAGCGTGACTGGTCGTCGCTCGTCACGCGCGCCGAAGCGGTCGATGCCGCCGTCCACGAGATGTATCGCGAGCGCGGCAAGGTCGCGGCGAGCTTTGCGCTCAGCTTCGTCGGCTGGATTGTCGGCACGGGGGAAGTGTGGCTCGCGTTGCGTCTCATCGGCCATCCGGTCGACTGGACGGACGCGCTGATCCTCGAAAGCCTCGGCCAGGCGATCCGCGGCGCGGCTTTCGCGATTCCCGGTTCGCTCGGCGTGCAGGAGGGCGGCTACCTTTTGCTCGCGCGGCTCGTCGGCCTCCCGCCGGAAGCGGCGCTCGCGCTCTCGCTCGCGAAACGCGCGCGAGAGTTGCTGCTCGGCGTGCCGGGCATCGTCTATCTGCATTTCGTTGAAAAGGGCTGGCAGCGTCGGCGTCTCGCGCGCGTGCCGGAGATCGACTGAATCATCCTCGAAGGGATAAGAACAATGCGCGCAATTATTCTTGCGGCCGGGATGGGCTTGCGCCTCGTCCAGCCGGAGGGGCAGCAAAAGCCGAAATGCCTGTTGCGTTTCGGCGATGTGTCGCTGCTCGAACGCCATCTGCAATTGCTGAAGGCGGCGGGCGTCGGCGAGATCGTGTTCGTGCTCGGTTTCAAGCATGAGATGGTCGAGGCCGAACTGGATTCGATCGACTGGAAACCCTCCACCGAAGTCGTCGTGAACCAGGCGTTCTCGCTCGGCAGCGTGCTGTCCGTGCACACCGCGGCCGAAGCGCTCACACGCGGCGGCGACGTGCTCCTGATGGACGCCGACGTGCTCTACGACGAACGCGTGCTCGATCCGCTCGTGGCGAACCCGCAGGCGCACGTCAACCGCTTGCTGATCGACCGCGACTTCGAAGCGGGCGACGAGCCCGTGAAGCTGTGCGTCGATGACGGCGTGCCGGTCGAATTGCGCAAGCAGGTGGTGGCGGGCCTGAAATTCGACACGATCGGCGAATCGGTCGGCTTCTTCCGTTTCGACGAGCGCGCGGCGCGCCGCCTTGCGGAAATCGTCGCGGATTACGTGGCGACCGGCCGCGCGAACCTGCCGCACGAAGAAGCGGTGCGCGATCTGCTGCAGGAACGCAGCCAGACCTTCGACATCGCCGATGTGACCGGCGCGCCGTGGATCGAAATCGACTTTC
Source organism: Caballeronia sp. LZ024 (assembly GCF_031451455.1). NCBI lineage: Bacteria > Pseudomonadati > Pseudomonadota > Betaproteobacteria > Burkholderiales > Burkholderiaceae > Caballeronia > Caballeronia sp. LZ024. The sequence goes on from NZ_JARUXL010000001.1 coordinate 837,071, forward strand.
AGAACGACGTGAAGCGCGCAGCCGACGAAGTGTTGCCGCAATTGAACCAGCTAGCCGGAGTATTGCGATGAACGCACCAGGACACCTTCCCGCCGGATTCTCGCGCACGATGCGCCTGCGCGAGATGCTGCAAAGCAATCGCCTTGAATTCATGATGGAGGCGCACAACGGCTTGTCGGCGCGCATCGTGAAGGAAGCGGGCTTCAAGGCGATCTGGGGCTCGGGCCTCGCGATCTCCGCGCAGTTCGGCGTGCGCGACAACAACGAAGCGAGCTGGACGCAGGTCGTCGACATGCTCGAATTCATGGCCGACGCAAGCGACCTGCCAATCCTGCTCGACGGCGACACCGGCTACGGCAACTTCAACAACGTGCGTCGGCTCGTGAAGAAGCTGGAGCAGCGCGGGATCGCGGGCGTTTGCATCGAGGACAAGCAGTTCCCGAAGACCAACAGCTTCATCAACGGCGAAGCGCAGCCGCTCGCCGATATCGACGAATTCTGCGGCAAGATCAAGGCCGGCAAGGATTCGCAGAGCGATCCGAATTTTTCGATCGTCGCGCGCGTCGAGGCGCTGATCGCGGGCTGGGGCATGGACGAGGCGCTGCGTCGCGCGGAAGCCTACCGTCAGGCGGGCGCCGACGCGATCCTGATCCACAGCAAGCTCTCGAAGCCCGACGAGATCCTTACGTTCGCGCGCGAATGGGCGGGGCGCGGGCCGCTCGTCATCGTGCCGACGAAGTACTACAGCACGCCGACCGACGCCTTCCGGCAAGCAGGCATCAGCACCGTGATCTGGGCGAATCACCTGATTCGCGGCGCGACTTCCGCGATGCAGGCGATCGCGAAGGAGATCCACGAAAGCGAGACGCTCGTGAACGTGGAAGACCGCATCGCGGCGGTCAACGAAATCTTCCGTCTGCAAGACGCCGACGAATATTCGGCGGCCGAGAGCGTGTATCTGTCGGCGTCGAGTGCGGCGCGAAGCGCGGTCGTGCTCGCGGCGAGCCGCGGCGCGGGGCTCGAAGCCGTCACCGCCGACCGTCCGAAGGTCATGCTGCCGGTCGCGGGCAAGCCGCTTCTGCGCCATCTCGTCGAGGCGTTCAAGAAGGAAGGCATCAACGACATCACCGTGGTCGGCGGCTACCGCGCGGACGCGATCGATACGTCGGGCATCCGGCTCGTCGTCAACGAAGCGCACGACAAGACGGGCGAACTCGCGTCGCTTGCCTGCGCCGCAAAGGCCTTCACCGGCGACACGGTCATCTCCTACGGGGATTTGCTGTTTCGCAGCTACATCCTGCGCGATCTCGTGGAATCGGACAGCGACTTCTGCGTCGTGGTCGATTCGTCGCAGTCGCCGCAGGCAGGCGCATCCGCTACGGACTTCGCGTATTGCTCCACCGCCGACGACCGCGCGCTCTTCGGCCAGAAAGTGTGGCTCGAAAGCGTGACGAGCGCGGCAGGCGAAGCAAGCAACGCCCGCGCCCCGCAGGGCCGCTGGATGGGCCTTTTGAACGTGCGCGGCGATGCACGCGAGCGTCTGCTTGCGACGCTCGCGCGGCTCCAGCAACGCGAGGACTTCGGCAAGCTCGACATGGCCGCCTTGCTCAACGCGCTCGTCGAGGCGGGCGAAAAGATCGAAGTGCAGTACGTGCACGGGCACTGGCGCGGCGTCAACGATCTCGACGACTTCCGCCGCGCGGGCGACTTCGCGCACGCGCAGTCGCCGTATGGAACGGGCGGCGCGGCACCGGCGGAGGGTGCGCGTGATTGAGGCTGCCCAGTTCGTCGAAGCGGCGCGCGAGCGCGGCTTCGACTGGTATGCCGGCGTGCCGTGTTCGTTTCTCACGCCGTTCATCAACTACGTGCTGCAGGACGAGTCGTTGCATTACGTCTCGGCGGCGAACGAGGGCGATGCCGTCGCGCTGATCGCGGGCGTCGCGCTCGGCGCGTCGGGCGAACACAAGGGCCGGCGCGGCATCGCGATGATGCAGAACTCCGGTCTCGGCAACGCGGTGAGTCCGCTGACGTCGCTCACCTGGACGTTTCGTCTGCCGGAATTGCTGATCGTGACGTGGCGCGGCCAGCCGGGCGTCGCCGACGAGCCGCAGCACGCGCTGATGGGCCCTGTCACGCCGGCCATGCTCGACACGATGGAAATCCCGTGGGAGCTGTTCCCGACGGAAGCCGACGCGATCGGTCCGGCGCTCGACCGCGCGACGGCGCACTTGGACCGCACGGGTCGTCCTTACGCGCTCGTGATGCAGAAGGGCAGCGTCGCGCCGTATGCGTTGAAAAAGACCGGCCTCGCGGGCGTGCATGAACGTGCGGAGCGTGCGCAAGTCGAGCGCTTCGAAGGCGAGCGCGTCTCGCGTCACGACGCCTTGCAGCGCGTGATCGCCAAGACGCCGCTCGACTCCACCGTCGTGCTCGCGTCGACGGGCTTCTGCGGGCGCGAACTCTACGCCATCGACGATCGCGAGAATCAGTTGTATCTGGTCGGCTCGATGGGCTGCGTCACGCCGATGGCGCTCGGCCTCGCACTGTCGCGCCCCGACCTGCGCGTGGTCGCGCTCGACGGCGACGGCGCCGCGCTCATGCGCATGGGCGTCTTCGCGACGCTCGGCGCATACGGTCCCGCGAACCTCGTTCATCTGCTGCTCGACAACGGCGCGCACGAATCGACGGGCGGGCAGGCGACGGTATCGCGCGGCGTCGATTTCGCGTCGATCGCCTCGGCGTGCGGCTACGCGCTCGCGCTCGACGGCGACGACATCGGCGTGATCGACCGTCTATTCGAAGCGAAGGACGTCGGCGGTGTGCGGTTCGCGCGGCTGTCGATCAGGACCGGGACGCCCGGCGACCTGCCGCGCCCGTCGATCACGCCGGAAGACGTGCGCGCGCGGCTGCAGGCGCATCTTTCGCGCTAGTCCTGCTTGCAGAAGATCGCGGTGATGAAGGGCGCGACGTGATGCACCACGGCGTCGCTGCCCGCCGCGCGCACTTTCTCTTCCACGGCGCTGTCGAGTCCGACCACGACCGCGCCATACGCCGAGTCCGCAATGGGCTCGCCGGTGCCTTGCCTGAAAATCGGATCGTCCTTCTGATAGCCGACCACCGCATAGACGCGAAAGTCGTATGCGCTCAGTTCGGTGCCCTTCGCCGGTCGAAACGCATTGACCGAGTTCTTTTCGACGCGCATGGGTTTTTCTTCGATCAGCTGCTGTTGCAGCAGGGGCGCGATGAATGCATGCGCGTTCGATTTGCAGTCGAGTTGGGCGTCGAGGGCAAGGGCGTACGACAGCGCGGGCAAGATGGCGATGAGCGTCGACGCTAGCAGGCGAACGGATCGTGCGGGTGGCTTCATGACGCGCGGAGGCTGGCGGAAAACTCGACTTTAGCGGCAAGCTGAAAAGCGTGCTGAAGTGATGGCCCCGACGAAAAACGCCCTGTTGCCAGGGCGTTTTTCCATTTCCCGCGATGCGAGGTTCAAGCCGCTTGAGCCGCAAGCTCCAGCGCAGAAGCCCGTCGCGCATCCCTGCGATGCACGCAATTCCCGGCCGCATACGTCTCGAACACCGCGCGATCGTCGCCGAGCAAGGCGAACGCGAACAACAACTCTTCGAGCGACTCCGCGCGCGACGTGCGGCGCGCGAGCAGCGGCGTGCCGGCCGGATCGAGCACCGCGAAGTCCGCTTCGCTGCCCGGCGCGAGCGTACCGATACGGTCGTCGAGATCGAGCACCTTCGCCGCGCCCGTCGTCGAGAGCCAGAACATGCGCGTCGCGGTGAGGTGATGGCCCGTGAGGCGCGCGACCTTGTGCGCTTCGTTCATCGTCTGCAGCATCGAGAACGACGTCCCGCCGCCGACGTCCGTCGCGAGCGCGACCGGCATGTTTGCCGCGCCGGCCTTGTCGAAGTCGAAGAGACCGCTGCCGAGAAAGAGATTCGACGTCGGACAGTGCGATGCCACCGCGCCCGTTTCGGCCATGCGCTGGCGGTCGGCGTCGTCGAGATAGATGCAGTGGCCGTACACCGCGCGACGCCGCAAGAGGCTGTAGTGATCGTAGATGTCGAGATAGCTGCGGTGGCCCGGAAAGAGGCTTTCGACCCACTTGATCTCGTCGGTGTTCTCCGCGACGTGACTCTGGATGAACACGTCCTCGTGCGCGCGCGCGAGCACGCCGCACGCTTCGAGTTGCGCTTCCGTCGAGGTCGGCGCGAAGCGCGGCGTCAGCGCGTACTGCTGGCGTCCGCGGTTGTGCCAGCGCGCGATCAGCTCGGCGCTGTCGTCGTAACCGGATTGCGCCGTGTCGCGCAGGAACTCGGGGCAGTTGCGGTCCATCAGCACCTTGCCCGCGACCATGCGCAGGTTGCGCGACTCGCTCTCGGCGAAGAACGCGTCGGCGGATTCCTTGTGCACCGTGCAGTACACGAGCGCGGTCGTCGTGCCGCATGAAAGCAGTTCGTCGAGGAAGAAGCGCGCCGTCTGCCGCGCGTGCGCCGGATCGGCGAACGCGCGCTCGGTCGGGAACGTGTACGTGTTGAGCCACGGCAGAAGCCCCGGCGCCGGCGACGCGATCATGTCCGTCTGCGGATAGTGGATGTGCGAATCGATGAAGCCCGGCACGATCAGCTTGTCGCGCATCGTCTTCACGGTCGCATCGGGCGCAAGGCGCGTCTTCAATGCCGAATAGGCGCCTGCCGCGACCACGCGGCCGTCCTCGACGATCAGGAGGCCGTCTTCATCGAAGACCGCGCCGTCGGCGGCGTGCGCGGGGTCGTCGCGGAAGGTCAGAAGCTGGGCGCGGTAGGCGGTTTGAGTCATGGTGCAACGTCTCCGGATACTGTATGTAGTCGTGGTTTAAAGCTGGGTCAGAAGCAAGAGCGAGAGCGCGGCGACGACCCACATCGCCGGCTTGATGGCCTTCATCTGACCGGTGAACGCCTTGATCACGACGAACGCGAGAAAGCCATACGCGATGCCGTCGGTGATCGAATAGGTCAGCGGGATCAGGATCATCGCGAGGAACGCGGGGATCGCTTCGTCGAAGCGGTGCCATTCGATCTGCGTGATCGACTCCATCATGAACACGCCGACCAAGACGAGCGCGGGCGCCGTCGCGATGGCGGGCACGAGCGAGAGCAGCGGCGAGAGAAACAGGAACGGCAGGAAGCACAGGCCCGCGACGACCGCAACGAGCCCCGTGCGCCCGCCCGCCGAAATGCCCGCCGCCGATTCGATATACGCGTTCGCCGGACTCGTGCCGAGCGGCGCGGACACGAGCGCGGAGAACGCATCGACCATCATCGACTGGCGGATGTTGCGCGGGTTGCCGTCCTTGTCGTAGAGCTTGCCGGCTTCGGAGATCGCCATGAAAGTGGAGAGCGCATCGAAGAACGACGTGAACAGCATCACGAAGATGAACGGCCAGTAGATCACCTTCAGCGAGCCGACCAGATCGAGCTGGCCGATGCCCGAGAAGTCCGGCGCGGAGAAGAGGCCGTTCCAGTTGACGAGCGTCTTCGTCGCGATGGCGGCGGGCCAGTACGCGGTGCCGTCGCCCCAGAAGCGGCCGATCGGAATCGCGATGAGGGTCGTGAACACGATGCCGAGCATCAGCGCGCCGGTCACGCGCCGCGCGACGAGAATCGTCGTCACGGCAAGACCAATCAGGAACGTGACGACCACCGGATTGAGTGTCGCCGAATGCACGATGGTGACCGGATCGCCGACGACGAACTTCGCGTTCACGAGCCCGATCAGGCTGATGAAGAGGCCGATACCGCACGACACCGCGTGGCGCAGGTTCGCGGGAATCGCATCGACGACGAGCTTGCGCGCGTTGAACGCCGCGAGCACGGCGAAGATCACGCCGGACCAGAACACGCAGCCGAGCGCGGTCTGCCAGGGCATCTTGCCGCCGTGGACCATCACGAACGCGAAAAGCGCGTTCATCCCCATGCCGGGCGCGACGAGCACCGGATTGCGCGCATAGAGACCCATCGCGCAGCTGCCGAGAAAGCTGATGATGACGGTCGCCGTGAGCGCGGCGGGAAAGGGCACGCCCGCCTGCGAAAGAATGCCCGGATTGACGACGATGATGTACATCGCCGTGAGAAAGGTCGTGATGCCCGCGACGACTTCGGTCTTCACACGCGAGCCCGCCGTGCGAATGCCGAAGAAGCGTTCGAGCGTGGTGGTGTCGCGTTCGATTGGTGCTGTGGTTTCCATCTTCATTTTCTTATGCGGCGGCTTGCCAGTGTGCGTCGAGTTTGGCGACCATCGCGTCGCGTTCTTGCGGCGTCACGAAGGACGCTTCGAGGCTGTTCTTGAGGAGCGTGTAGACCTCGTCGTCCGAGAGCTTCAGCGCATCGACGATCGCGAAGTAGTTGGCGTTCACATAGCCGCCGAAATACGCGGGATCGTCGGAATTCACCATCACCGCGACGCCGCGATCGAGCAGGTCCTTCAGCGTGTGCTTCGTCATGTCGTCGAAGACGCAGAGCTTCAGGTTCGAAAGCGGGCACACCGTCAGCGCGATGCGCGCATCGGCGAGACGCGCGACCAGCGCCGGGTCTTCGATGCTGCGCACGCCGTGATCGACGCGATCCACCTTCAGCAGGTCGAGCGCTTCGTAGACATAAGCGGGCGGCCCTTCCTCGCCCGCGTGCGCGACGAGTTTCAGACCCTTCTCGCGCGCCTTCGCGAACACGCGCTCGAACTTCGAAGGCGGATGGCCTTGCTCCGACGAATCGAGCCCGACGCCGATCAGGCGATGCTTGTATTGATCGAAAAGCGGCAACGCGGAGTCGAACGTGGCGAGCGCGTCTTCTTCGGAAAGATGGCGCAGGAAGCAGAGAATCAGCTTGCTCGTCATGCCGCGCTTCTCGCCATCGGCAAGCGCGCGTTCGATGCCCGCGACCACCGTTTCGATCGGCACGCCACGTTCGGTGTGCGTCTGCGGATCGAAGAAGATTTCGGCGTGCGTGACGTGATCGGCGAGCGCGCGCTCGACGTAGGCCATCGTCATGTCGTAGAAGTCCTGCTCGTGCAGCAACACGCTCGCGCCCGCGTAGTAGATGTCGAGGAACGATTGCAGGTCGGTGAACGCGTAGGCCGCGCGCAGCGCATCGATCGAGTCGTAGGCGAGCTTCACGCCGTTTCTCTGCGCGAGCTGGAAGATCAGCTCGGGCTCGAGCGAGCCTTCGATGTGGATGTGCAGTTCGGCCTTGGGCGCGCGTGCGATCTTGTCGGCGAGTGTGGGGTTCATGCTTGTTTTCTTGGGCTTTGGAGTGAGGCTAAAAGGGGGTTACGCCATCTGCTGCGATGACGCGTGGGTATGCGCTTCGACCGCCTGCAGCAGTTGGGCTGCCGCTGCAACGGCGATCACTTCCGGCGCCTTGTCGACGATGCCGGACACGCCGATCGGGCACACCATGCGCGCGATGCGCACCGGATCGATCCCGCGCGACGCGAGCCGGTGCTCGAACTGCTTGCGCTTCGTATGCGAGCCGATCATGCCGAAGAACGCGAAGTCGCCGCGTTGCAGGATGCGTTCGGCAAGCAGCAGATCGAGCGGATGGTTGTGCGTCATCACGATGAAGTACGTGTTCGGCGGCGCGGCGTCGACCGCGGAATCGGGCGCGTCGTTCGGCTCGATCGTTACGTTGTCCGGCACGAACTGCGGCGCGGGAAACGCGGCGTCGCGCTCGTCGACCCAGGTCACGTGGCACGGCAGCGTCGCGAGCACGCGCGTGAGCGCCACGCCGACATGACCCGCGCCGAACAGCACGACTTGGAATTCGCGCGGCGCGATGGTCTCGGTGAGGAGCGCGCCGCTGTCGTCGAAGCCGGCGCCGTCCCACAAGAGACAATCCGCGCCCGCGACGCCCGGCTCGGGGTCTGAGATCATCACGGCGTCGGGCGCGGCGCTGAACGACACGCTGCGCACGGTCGACAGACCCTGCGCCGTGCGCTTCGCGAGCGACGTGACCCAGCCGAGATCGGAGACGTCGAGCCGCTCGAACGCGAGCACGACGGCGCCGCCGCAGCACTGGCCGAGGCTCGGTCCGAGCGCGAAGCGTTCGAGCCGGCGCATGCGCGGGCTGCGCATGCCGTCCTTCAGCACTTGCCGCGCGGTCTCGATCGCTTTCCATTCGAGATGGCCGCCGCCGATCGTGTAGCGCGCGTCCTCGCGCGTGACGATCATCTTCGTGCCGGGTTCGCGCGGCGCGGAGCCTTCGACACGCGCGACCGTCACGAGCACGAGCGCGTCGCCGTGCGCGAGCAGTTGTTGCAGGTCGTGCAGCCATGCTTGCATCGATCGGGCTCCTGGAAATGGCCGAAAGGCGTTAGTTTACCGGCGCCGCCTGCGCGGCGTGCGCAGCGGGTGCTTCGGTCGAACGCGCGCGGCAATCGTCGATCGCATCGAGGATCGCTTCGGGCGTCGCGGGCGCGCGCAGCTTCGGGGCATCGGCTGAGCCGGGCGCCACCGACGCGATCGCCGCGCGGATCGCGAGCAGCACCGAAAACGACAGCAACAGCGGCGGCTCGCCGACCGCCTTCGAGCGGAACACGGTCGGCTCGGCGTTGTTGTTGCGATAGAGCGCGACGTTGAACGCCGCGGGCGTGTCGCTGACAGCGGGGATCTTGTAAGTGGAAGGCGCGTGCGTCATCAGACGGCCGTCGCGGTTCCACCAGAGTTCTTCGGTCGTGAGCCAGCCCATGCCCTGAATGAAGCCGCCTTCGATCTGACCGATATCGATCGCCGGATTGATCGACTGCCCGGCGTCGTGCAGCAGATCGGCGCGCACGAGTTTCCATTCGCCCGTGAGCGTATCGACGACCACTTCCGACACCGCCGCGCCATACGCGAAGTAGTAGAACGGATGGCCTTGCAGCGTCTTCGCGTCCCAGTGAACCTTGGGCGTTGCGTAGAAGCCGTCGGACCAGAGCTGCACGCGCGCGAGATACGCGGCTGCGACCAACTGGCTGAAGGGCATCTCGCCGCCGTTCGAATCGACGACACCGTCGTGAAAGCGCACGTCTTCCGCGCGTCCGCCGAGCTGTTTCGCGGCGAGCTCGGCGAGGCGCGCGCGGATCGTCAGCGCGGCGGCTTCGGCGGCCTTTCCGTTCAGATCGCTGCCCGTGGATGCCGCCGTCGCGGAGGTGTTCGCGATCTTCGACGTATCGGTCGCGCTCACGCGCACGTGCGAGAGCGCGACGCCGAGCGCGTTCGCCACGACCTGCGCGACCTTCGTGTTGAGGCCCTGGCCCATTTCGGTGCCGCCGTGATTCACGAGCACCGAGCCGTCCTTGTAGACGTGCACGAGCGCGCCGGCCTGGTTCAGAAACGGCACGTTGAACGAGATGCCGAACTTGACCGGCGTGAACGCGATGCCGCGCTTAAGCACCGGGCTCGTCGCGTTGAATGCATCGATCGCGGCGCGCCGTTCGGAATAGCTGCTCGATGCGATCAGCTCGTCGGTGAGCGGCGCGATCACGTTGTCCGCGACTGTCTGGCCGTAGGGCGTCGTGTCGCGCTCGCCGATGCCGTAGAAGTTCGCGCGCCGCACCTCGAGCGGATCGCGCTGTAGCCGATGCGCGATTTCGTCGAGCAGCACTTCCATCACGAGCGCGCCCTGCGGTCCGCCGAAGCCGCGAAACGCCGTGTTCGACTGCGTGTTCGTGCGGCACGCCATCGCGACGATGTCGACGTCGCCGAGAAAGTACGCGTTGTCGAAGTGACACACGGCGCGCGTCGCCACCGCGCCCGACAAGTCCGCCGAATAGCCGGCGCGCAGTGCGATCTCGACGCGCGCGCCCGCGAGGCGGCCTTCGTCGTCGAAGCCGGCTTCGTAGGTGTAGACCGCGTCGTGGCGCTTGCCGGTGATCATGAAGTCGTCGTCGCGATCGGCGCGCAGCTTCACCGCCCGATGCAGCTTGTGCGCCGCGAGCGCCGCGACGCACGCGAACACCGCCGACTGCGATTCCTTGCCGCCGAAGCCGCCGCCCATGCGCCGGCATTCGCATTGCACGCTGTGCGCCGGCCAGCCGAGCATATGCGCGACCACTTGCTGCATCTCGCTTGGATGCTGCGTCGAACTGTGGACGAGCATGCCGTCGAGTTCCTTCGGAATCGCATACGCGACCTGGCCTTCGAGATAGAACTGCTCCTGCCCGCCGACTTCGAACTCGCCCGCGATGCGGTGCCTGGCCGCCGCGATCTTCGCGTCGGGATCGCCGCGCCGCAGATGCAGCGGCGGCAGCACGAACTGCTTCTTTTCCTTCGCCTCGCGCGGCGTGAGCACGGCGTCGAGCAGTTCGTAGCGCACGACGTCCTCGCTCTTTGCGAGCGCCGCCGCGCGCCGCGCGAGATCGTGCGTTTCGGCGATCACCGCGAACACCGGCTGGCCGAGATAGAGCACCTCGCCCGCGGCCAGGATCGGGTCGTCGTGCAGCACCGGGCCGCAATTGTTCTCGCCGGGAATGTCGGCCGCCGTCAGCACCGCGACGACGCCCGGCGCCTGTCGCACCGCGTCGAGATCGAGCGCGACGATGCGCGCATGCGCGTGCCGCGACAGCCCGAGCGCCGCGTGCAGCGTGCCGCGCACTTCGGGAATGTCGTCGATGTAGGTTGCTTCGCCGCTCACGTGCAGCGTCGCGGATTCGTGCGGCAGACCGACGCCAATCGCCGGCGCCGCAAGCGTGCCGGCTGCGGGCGGCTCGTTCAGCTTGTTCATGGCAACTCCTTCAATGCGCCGTTCTCCCGTGCTTCGAACGCGAACGCGTTCACGTCGAAGAGGGCGAGCGGGGCGTCGCCGCGCGTTTCCAGATAAAAGCGCCAGAGCACGTTGCGCGCCACCTTGCTGCGATACGCGCTCGACGCGCGCATGTCGGTGAGCGGCTGGAAGTCGGCGTCGAGCGCGGCCATCGCTTCGCGCACGGGTTCTTCGGCCCATTCGCGGCCGATCAGCGCGGCTTCGGCGGCGGGCGCGCGTTTGGGCGTCGCCGCCATGCCGCCGAACGCAATGCGCGCGCCCGTCACGCGCGAGCCCGCGAGCCTGACGGCGAACGCGGCGCAGACGGCCGAAATGTCCTGGTCGTAGCGCTTCGAGACTTTGTAAGTGCGAAAACGCAGATCCGCCGACGGCCGCGGCACGCGGATCGCCGCGACGAATTCGCCGGCGGCGAGCGCGGTCTTCTGGTACCCGAGATAGAACGCATCGAGCGGCAGCGTGCGGGTTTTATCGGCGTGTTGCAGGACGATTTGCGCGTCGAGTGCGATCAGCGCGGGCATCGAATCGCCGATCGGCGAGCCGTTCGCGACATTGCCGCCGAGCGTGCCCGCATTGCGGATCGGCAGCGAGGCGAAGCGCGTCCAGAGTTCGCTGAGTTCCGGGTAGTCGGCGGCGAGCGCGGCGTAAGCGTCTTCGAGCGATGCCGCCGCGCCGATCGTCAGATACTGCGCATCGCGCGCGATCGTCTTCAGCTCGTCGACGTTGCCGATGAAGAGCATGTCGCCAAGATCGCGGAACTGCTTCGTGACCCACAGCCCGAGGTCCGTGCTGCCCGCGAGAATGCGCGCGTTCGGATGCGCCGCGCGCAGGCGGGCGAATTCGGCGAGCGTCGCCGGGGCGTGGAATGTGGCGCCCAACGCGCCGTAGTCAAAACCTTCGGTGCGGCGGATGCCTTGCAGCGACGCTTTCAGCGCTTCGCGGTCGAACGCCGCGCGCGGATAGTCGAACATTTTTTGCGCGGCATCGACGATCGGCCGGTAGCCCGTGCAGCGGCAGAGATTGCCGGACAGCGCCGTGTTGATCTCATCGCGCGTCGGCAGGCCGGCGGCGGCTGGCTGGTTCTCGTAGAGCGCCCACATCGACATCACGAAGCCCGGCGTGCAGAAGCCGCACTGCGAGCCGTGACAATCGACCATCGCCTGTTGCACGGGATGCAGCGCGCCATCGGCGGCGCGCAGGTCTTCGACGGTGAAGAGCGCGCGGCCGTCGAGCGTCGGCAGAAACTGGATGCACGCGTTGACCGCCTTTAGCGCGAGCTGGCCGCGCGAATCGAGTTCGCCGACGACGACCGTGCACGCGCCGCAATCGCCTTCGGCGCAGCCTTCCTTCGTACCGGTGCACTGCTGGGTCTCGCGCAGATGCTGAAGCACCGTGCGCGTGACGGGCGCATCGCCGACCTCGCGGACGACGCCATGCTGCAGAAATCGGATGGTTTGCGTTGTCATCAGGGAATCCAGGACATTGCGGATCAGGCGCGCGTTACGCATTCCGGGTTCGCGCGCGCGATCCGGACTGAGCGCACGTAGATCGCCATCCAACCCCGAAGGTAACACCGCAATATCCCAAAAATATTGCGGCTCGCATATCAAGATTATGCGGATGCGCTGATAGGGGAAAGGGGCGGAACGAAAAGACGCCCGGCAAGGGCGGAGAGCGTCGGCGATCGGCCGTGCACCCCGGATTGACTGCCGGTGCGAGTGCGCCGCTGCGCGCGAAAAGCGCGCATGCGGGCGTGAAGCAGGCCGCCGCGCGGGCGGCCCGGACATCACATCGTCGACGTCCGCAGCCTGCGCTTGCTCCGCAGGCTCGCCACGACGGCGAGAAAAATGACCGCGAACGCCACGAGCGACCATTGCGGCAGCGACAGTCCCAAAATGGGCGGATAAGGCGTTTCGCACAGCCCCGCCACCTTGAACACCTGCGGCAGCCAGCGCGCGGGCGGCAGGCTGTCGACGACCGGCTGCAGCGCGTCGAACCCGCAGCTGAACCCGGGCCGCGCCTGCACGTAGACGTGCCGGGCAGCCGTCACGATGCCGCCGAGCGCGGAAAGCGCGACGAGCGATTCCAGCAGCGCGACGCCGCGCCAGCCGTTCAATCCCGCGCCGAGAAACGCGAACACGGCGATCAGCACGAAGAAATAGCGCTGGATGATGCAGAGCGGGCAGGGGTCTTCGCCGTGATAGAACTGCAGGTACAGCGCCCCGCCGACGAGCGCGAGGCAGACGAAACCGAGCAGCACCAGAAGCCGGCGTTCGCGACGCAGGACGCGGTCTTCTTCATGCATCGTGAAATGGTGTAGAGAGTTGTTCATGTATTGCAACGATTCGAGGATAAAGCACTACAGAGTGCGCGCGGATGATGAGGATTCTAGCGCGATCCTCATCCCGAAAATTCAGCGGGTCGGGGCGAGCACCGCTTCGACGGCGCGCCCGATCGACAGCAGCGCGTCGTCGTTCATCGGCGCGCCCGAGAGCATCAGGCCGACCGGCGCCTCGCCGCGCGGATGGCACGGCAGTGAAAGCCCGCAGGTGTCGAGGAAATTGAACGCGCCCGGATTGCGCAGGATGAGTGCGTTGGTCTTGCCGAACGCGTCGTCGTCGTGTTCCAGATCGGCGATGCGCGGCGGCACCACCGGCACAGTCGGGCAGAGAATCGCATCGAAACGCTGCCAGAGCGTCGTGCGCGCCGCCTCGATCATCGCGGCGCGCGCGTGCAGGAGGTCGATGTAGTCGGCGGCGCTCGCGGGCTGCCCCTTCAGGATGCGCACGAGCACGCGCGGATCGTAAGCGGCGGCGTGATCGGCGAGGAGCGGCCGGTGCCAGGCGTACGCCTCGATCGGCGCAAAGCCGAAGCGGTTGATCTCGGGCAGGCGGTCGAGCGGCGCGAAGCGCACGTCCTCGACGAGCGCGCCCGCCGCCGACAGATGATTGATCGCGGTCGAAACCGCGCTCGCGACCGTTTCGTCGACGCCGTCCGTCACGTAATTCGTCAGCACGCCGAGGCGCACGCCGTCGAGCGGGCGCGTCGCGGGCACTTCGGGTTCGCGGCCGGCGAGAATCCGGTCGACGAGCGCGCAGCACGCCACCGACGTGCCGATCGGCCCGAACGAATCGAGCGTGCTGGAAAGCGGCACGCCGCCTTGCGTCGGGATGCGGCTCGCGGTCGGCTTGAAGCCGGTCAGGCCACAGAGCGCCGACGGAATGCGGATCGAGCCGCCGGTGTCGGTGCCGAGCGCAATCGCCGCCATGCCGTCGGCGACCGATGCCGCCGCGCCCGATGACGATCCGCCCGCGATGCGTTCGTCGCCTTTCACATCGGCGTGCCAGGGCGAGCGCGGCGTGCCGTAGTGCGGGTTGAGGCCGAGCCCGGAGAACGCGAATTCGCTCATGTTCGTGCGCCCGACGATCACCGCGCCGGCGCGGCGCAGGCGGGCGACCGTGAGCGCGTCGGCCTTCGCGGGCGGCGCGTCGGCGAGCACGCGCGAGCCGGCGCGCGTCACCTGGCCTTCGACGTCGAAGAGATCCTTCACCGAAACCGGAATGCCCGCGAGCGGCGAAAGCACGGTGCCGGCGCGGCGCAGCGCGTCGTGGGCGTCGGCGGCGGCGCGGGCGGCGTCGGCATCGACCTGCAGGAAGACGGTAGAACCCTGGCCGGACGTGTCTTCGATACGCTCCAGCGCGCGTTCGACGAGCGCGCGGCTCGTCGTGCGCTGGGTGCGCAAATCGGCGGCCAGCTGGGCGAGCGGGGGAAACTGGACGGAAGTGGTCGGCATGGTGTCGGAGTGGTGAGCGCTCGGCGCGGGCTGCACGCGCCGACCGGCGGCTTGCGATGCGGGCGACACGACCGCTCGCCCGGAGTGGCTGTCATTCTATGCCACCGCAGTAATAAATACTGCATGCGCCCGCGATCGACTCCGCGCCCGCTCAGATAGTCCGCGAGAAGCGTTCGAGTGTCGACTGCCCGAGGTAGCGGTCGAACAGCATCGCGACGTTGCGCACCAGCATGCGTCCGGCGGGCAGCACGCGGATCGCGTCGGCGTCGATGGCGACGAGGCCGTCGCGCGCCATCGGCGCGAGCCGCGCCAGTTCGTCGGCGAAGGCGCTCGCGAAGTCGATGCCGTGCTCGGCTTCGAGCGCATCGAAGCGCAGCTCGGACCGGCACATCACCTGCGCGATGATGTCGCGGCGCAGAAGGTCGTCGGCCGAGAGGCGCACGCCGCGCGCGATCGCGAGCCGCCCGCTGTCGATTGCCTCGGCGTAGGCCGGGAGATCGCGCGCGTTCTGCGCGTACACGTCGCCGACCTTGCCGATCGACGACACCCCGAAGCCGATCAGGTCGCAATCCGCGCGCGTGCTGTAGCCCTGAAAATTGCGATGCAGCGTGCCGGCCTTTTGCGCCAGCGCGAGTTCGTCGCCAGGCAGCGCGAAATGGTCCATGCCGATGTAGACGTAGCCCGCGTCCGTCAGGGTCCGGATCACGCGTTCGAGGATCGCGAGCCGCGCGGCGGGCGAGGGCAGCGCACCTTCGTCCATCTGCCGCTGCATCTTGAAAAGGGACGGCATGTGCGCGTAGCCGAACACCGAAAGCCGGTCGGGCGCGAGTTCGACGATCGCGTCGAGCGTGCGGCTGAAGCTCTCGACGCTTTGATGCGGCAGGCCGTAGATCAGGTCGACACTCACCGACTTGAAGCCCGCGTCGCGCGCCGCGGCGAGCACGGTCTCGGTCATCTCGCGCGGCTGGATGCGGTTGATCGCATGCTGGACGCGCGGATCGAAATCCTGCACGCCGAGCGAGAGCCGGTTGAAGCCGATGTCGCGCAGAAGGCGGATCGTGCGCGGCGATGCCTCGCGCGGATCGATTTCGATCGAGTATTCGGCTGCGTCGTCGGGCAGCAGGTTGAAGTGCTCGCGGGTCGCTTCCATCAGCTCGGTCATCTCGCCGTGCGACAGAAACGTCGGCGTGCCGCCGCCCCAGTGCAGTTGCGAGACGGGGCGCGTCGCATCGAAAAGCTCGGCCTGCAGCGCGAGTTCGCGCTTCAACCGGTCGAGATACGGGCGCGCGTGCGCGCGGTTCTTCGTCGCGACCTTGTTGCAGCCGCAGTAAAAGCAGACCGTGTCGCAAAACGGGATGTGGAAATAGAGCGACAGGTCGCCCGAGCCTTGCGCCGCCGCGCGCCGGTAGTGGGCCGGATCGAACGATTCGGTGAACTGGACGGCGGTCGGGTAAGACGTGTAGCGCGGACCATTCGCGCTGTATTTATCGAGGAGATCGGGGCGGAAGAGGGTGTCGGCGTGAGGGGTGTTGGCGTAAGTCATCGCGGGGCCTTGGACGGATCCGTCGAGTTTATCGAGACAGCGGCGCGCGTCGTTGCGTGATATCGCCGCAGCGGCGCCGTGGGACAATGCGCGGTTGCCGCATCGTCTTCGGAACCGTCATGCCTGAACCCGCCACCCGAGCACCCCACGCCTGCCGCGAAGGCTGCGGCGCGTGCTGCGTCGCGCCTTCCATTTCCAGCCCGATTCCGGGCATGCCCGGCGGCAAGCCGGCCGGCGTGCGCTGCGTCCAGCTCGGCCATGACCTGCGCTGTATGATTTTCGGCGATCCGCGCAGGCCGGCGTGCTGCGCGGGTCTCAAGCCCTCATCGCAGATGTGCGGCGACGCGCCCGATCCTCGCGACGCACGCGCCTACGCGCTCGCCTGGCTCGCGCAACTCGAAGTCGAAACGCAACCGGATTGAGCGGGCGCGGTCCAAGACGCGGTGCGCGTTTCATTGCTCAAGATCATCGTTTCTGGAGGATTTCGCATGACTCAAACCGTCGCGCCGACGCGGCGCCGGTTGCTGTTCGTGGCGCTTGCGAGCGCCGTCACGCTCGGCTGGGCGACGCTCGTCCACCCGGCGTCGATTTTTCCGTTCATCCCCGATCACTACACGTTCACGCAGCAGCAGGTGCAGGAAGCGGTCGCGCGCAAGTTCCCGCTGCAACGCACGGCGTCGCAGATTTTCGACGTCGTGCTGAGCAATCCGGTTGTCGGCCTCGCGCCGGATCGCAATCGCGTGACCGTGCGGCTCGACGCGCGTCTTTCGACGCCGTTCATGCCGAATCCCGTGAACGGCGTATTCACGTTGTCGAGCCAGCTCGCCTACGACGCCGCGAGCCATTCAGTGATCCTGATGTCTCCGACCGTCGACGACACGCAGGTCACGGGACAAGCCGCGCAGTACAACCAGCAGATCAACGCAGCGGGCGCGCTCATCGCGACGCAACTGCTCGACCGTTACCCGATCTACACGTTCAAGCCCGAACAACTGCAGTTCGCCGGGGTGAATTATGAACCCGGTACAATCACGGTCCTTACAAACGGTATACGTGTGCAGATTCTCGAGAAGTAAGCTGAAACCTGCGCCCGCATTCCGTGATGAGCGACCAATAAAAGCGGAAGGGCAGACGGATGGACTGGATTCTGATGTGCAAGGCGCTGATTCTGGGCGTCGTGGAGGGCTTGACCGAATTTCTGCCGGTATCGAGCACAGGGCATCTGATCGTCGCCGGCAGCTTGCTGAACTACACCAATGCACAGTCGAAAGTATTTGACGTCGTGATCCAGTTCGGCGCAATTCTCGCCATTTGCTGGGAGTATCGTCGCAAGATCGGCACCGTAATCGGCGGATTGCCGACGCGGCCCGGCGCGCGGCGCTTCGCCGTGAACGTCATCATCGCGACGATTCCAGCCATCGTGCTCGGCCTGCTTTTCGAAAAGGCGATCAAGTCGGTGTTGTTTTCGCCGGTGCCGGTGTCGGTGGCACTGATCGTCGGCGGCATCGTGATCTTGTGGGCCGAGGCGCGTCAGCGTGATCGGGGCGTCGCGCCGACCGTGACCTCCGTCGACGATCTTTCCTACGCCGACGCCCTCAAGGTCGGGCTCGCGCAGTGTTTCGCGCTGATCCCGGGGACGTCGCGCTCAGGCGCGACGATCATCGGCGGCATGCTGTTCGGCCTCGAACGGCGTGTGGCGACGGAGTTTTCCTTCTTTCTTGCGATTCCGATTATCTTCGGCGCGACGCTTTATGAGTTGGCGAAATATTGGCGAACGCTGTCGGTGAATGATTTGGGGTTGTTCGCTGTCGGACTCGTTGCGGCGTTCGTCAGTGCGTTCGTCTGCGTGCGCTGGTTGCTGCGCTACGTCGCGACGCACGATTTCACCGCGTTTGCGTGGTATCGGATCGGGTTTGGGCTGTTGATTCTGATTGTGGGGTATAGCGGCGGGTTGAGTTGGGCGGAGTGAGGTTCTTTGCCCGAAACAAAAAAACGCCACGGCATGCCGTGGCGTTTTCGCATCTGCCTGCGCCGCTCACCGCCGTTTGCATACCAGATCCCACACACCGTGCCCGAGCTTGATGCCGCGCCGCTCGAATTTCGTCACGGGACGATAGTCGGGGCGAGGCGCATACCCATCCGCGGTATTTTCAAGCGCCGTTTCCGCCGACAACACTTCCAGCATCTGCTCGGCATAGTTCTGCCAATCAGTCGCAAGATGGATATACCCGCCCGGCTTCAGACGCGAAACGAGCTGCGCGACGAACTTCGGCTGGATCAGCCGGCGCTTGTGATGGCGCGCCTTGTGCCACGGATCGGGGAAGTAGATGTGCACGCCGTCGAGGCTCTCCGGCGCGATCATGTGTTCGAGCACTTCCACGGCGTCATGCTGGACGATGCGGATATTCGTGAGCCCTTCCTCGCCGATCAGCTTCAGGAGCGCGCCGACGCCCGGCTCGTGCACTTCGACGCCGAGAAAGTCGTCGCCGGCACGCGTGGCCGCGATTTCCGCCGTCGTCGCGCCCATGCCGAAACCGATTTCCAGCACGCGCGGCGCGCGCCGGCCAAAGACGGCGTCCCAGTCGAACGTCGCGGCCGCATAAGGGATGACGAAACGCGGGCCGAACTCGTCGAGCGCGCGGCGCTGGCCCGTCGAGACGCGGCCGGCGCGCGTCACGAAACTGCGGATGCGGCGGTGGCGCAGCGGATTGGTGTCGTCGGCGGGAGATGCGTCTTGAGCGCCTTCAGCGGCGGCTTCATCGCGGGAATCGTGCGTCATCGTAGGGTAATGGGCTTGATAAAGGCGCTGGCAGGAAACGCGGCGGCGCCGAAAACCAAAAAGCCGCCTTCGATATGTCGAGGAGGCGGCTTTTTGTTCGATGTCTGGAGCGGGCGATGGGAATCGAACCCACGTCTGTAGCTTGGGAAGCTACGGTAATGGCCATTATACGACGCCCGCGTGAGCCCGATATTGTAAGCGCAAGGCGTCGAAACGCGCAATTGGCACGGCCAGCGCGGCTCAGATGCCGAACAGCGTCATCGAAACGGCCACCCGCGTGACCACCATCAGCAGCACCTGAACGATCACGAACAGCAAGATCGGCGAAAGGTCGATGCCGCCCAGACGGGGCAAAATGCGCCGCAGCGGATCGAGGAACGGCGCGGTGATCTGGTAGAGCAGCGGCATCGCGGGCGACTGCGGATTGAGCCACGAGAGGAGCGCCATCAGGATCGTCATCCAGATGATCAGGTTCAGCGCCCACTTGACGACGGTCAGCACGGCGACGAGCAGCAGCATCGGCGCCATCAGCATCGGGTCGACGCCTGCCAGCACGACCATCAGCACCACATACACGAGCGACGCGATGAACGCCGCGAGAATGCTCGCCCAGTCGATCTTGCCGCCCGGCAGGATCTTGCGCAGCGGCAGCACGATCCAGTTGGTGGCCTGCATCACGGCGTTGGACACCGGGTTGTAGGGCGGCATGCGGACGACCTGCATCCAGGCGCGCAAGAGCAGCGCCGCGCCGAACAGCGTGAAAACGGTATTGAGCAGAAAACGGGCGATATCGCCGAACATCTCGGGTCCTTTTTTATGCGTGCGCAGTGTGATGCTGCGTCGGGTTCACGGGTTACGGATTGACAGCGGAACTGAACGAACGAGAAAAGCCGGCCGGCGCCGCTTCAACGGCTCACGCGGATTTCGCTGATCGACAGCGTGGGGCCGGGGCCGTCGGAATAGTTCGCCAGATCGGTCTGCAGCTCGCGCGCGACGGGCGCAAGCGCCGCGCGAAACGCTTCGACCGAGTCGAACAGCACATGCCCAACGACAGCGTGCGACGGCGCCGATCCGGGCGCCGCGCCGGAAAGACCGACATCGACCGACCAGCCCTTCACCGCATCGCCGAGACGCGCGGCCGCGAGCGGCATGTGCTGGTTGCAGTAATAGTCCACGTCGAAACGGCCGTTCTCGCGATATGGATACAGGAAACTGACCTTGATCATTGTTGATTCTCTTGGCTGTTTGTCATGGCAGCGCCGATCCGGCTCGCCGGCGGCCTGCTGACATCGTCTGCCCGGGTGCCGCATTTTCGTGCGCGGTGGCCCGGCTCCCCGCCCACCGTGCATGCACGGTGGGGCGCCGGTCGTCACCTTATCATGGCTTCAACGCCGCTTGCGCGTGTTGTCTAACGGATTGAAAGCGTCATTCCGCGATGCCCGGAGCGGGCCGCTGGTTCGCCGCTGTCCGCGACGCATCGAGCATCCTGTCGACCGATCGTTCCATCGCCGCAAGCGCATTCGGCGACGGCGGAACCGGACGCCGGCGCGCCAGTTCGATCGTGCGGCGCGTCATCAGCGCGTAGAGCGTCGCGTGGTCGCCGCCGAGGTCGTCGAGCAGCGCCAATTGTTTGTCGACGATACCCGCATCGCCGCGCGAGACCGGTCCGGCGAGCGCGCCGGCCAGGCCTTTTTCGCGCGCGGTCTCGATCGTGCCGGCGAGCATCGGCAGGACGGCGCGCAGCGC
Source organism: Caballeronia sp. LZ024 (assembly GCF_031451455.1). NCBI lineage: Bacteria > Pseudomonadati > Pseudomonadota > Betaproteobacteria > Burkholderiales > Burkholderiaceae > Caballeronia > Caballeronia sp. LZ024. The sequence goes on from NZ_JARUXL010000001.1 coordinate 857,713, forward strand.
GTCGTCTTCGGAAAACCCTAATTGTTGCCAAAGTGCGACGGTCTCGGAAAGCGCGGCGAGCGCAAAGCTGGCAGCATAGTGAGCAGCGGCGTGGTACAGCATGCGGCCGCCGGGCGGGATCGAAAGCGGATGGCAACCGAGCGCATGGGCAAGCCCATCAAGGGTTTCACCGAGTTCAGGCGCCGCTTCGATCGTCACCGAGCAGCCCTGGATGCGCGTCAGGTCGCCATCGACGCCGCCGAACAGATACAACGGATGAAAGCCGCCGATGCCGCCGCCCTGGGCGCGAACCGGCGCGAGAACATCGACTGGCGTGGCGCCGCTGCAATGCACGACGGCGCGCGCGCCGCTCCCGGACGGATCGATGCGCAGTGCGTTCGCCGCCGCACCGATCTCGTCGTCGGGAACTGTCAAAAAGACGATATCGGCGCGCGCCGCGACCGCTTGTGGATTCTCGGCGACGAGGCAGCCGGGCAACTGGTCCGCGAGCGCGCGAGCCGGGCCCGGCGAGCGGCTCGCAATGGCGGTGACGGGATAGCCCGCGCGCGACCACGCACGCGAGACGCAGCGTGCGAGCCGCCCGGCGCCGACGAATCCGAGTCGTGGCGTCGCTGAATATGGCATGTTTCGTGCTCCTGGTCTGAGGAATAAGAAGTGAGACGTGAGGCATGGGACAGAACAAGGCGCCCGGCGCCGTGATGAAGGGTATCGCGCCGACAGTGCCGCGCGAATGCCTTGCGTAACGAACGCTCGCCACGCGGCTTGCAGCGCTCGGCCGGCAGCATGATTAGAACGAAAGACCGGTTTTTCTGTGCGATGAGTTGCTGGTTCCCCTTTGTGGTTGTCATTCGCTACGTTCGGAGGTCGCCATGAGCATTTTTGCTTACCGGAAGCATCTGCGGTTTCTCAGTCAGGCCCAGCGCCGCCGCTGGTGGGATCAGAAGAAGCGCCTCACGCCGCGAGTCGTGATCGGTGCCGCGTATGTGCCGCCGAACGTGACGCGTGAATTCGCGTATGTGAAGGTAGGGTAAGAAGCTCGGCGACGGAAAATCGAGTATCGACCAACACGCAGCTCAACTGCACCTGGCCGGGCACACTGGCCGAGAAGCCCCGCCGGACGTTGCGTCTCGCGGGGCTTTTTAACTGATTTGTAAATAAAAATTACCGTGCCTTTCGATGTCCGTGCGCGCGACCTCGCGGTTGACCGTCAGCCGATCGTCATCTGCATGTGCCTGCGCGGTCGTAGCGACATGAGTCGATTCTTACGCTCGCCGCGCGCTGTAAGACGAATTGCAATTTGCTACAAATGGAAGCAACGTCTTCAACGATTTTTCGCTAAATTCGATTCATACCGTCGCGAAGTCTCGGACATGTGTACCGAAGAGCGGCGAGGAGAAGAGAAAGTGAGAAAAATCGTTCCATTCGTCGTAGCTGCTTCGCTGGGCGCCGGGTTCGTCGGCGCGGCGCAAGCGCATGTGTCTGTTGGCATCGGCATCGGGGTGCCGGCTTATCCGGTCTATGCCGCTCCGGCGCCCGTCTATGTGGCGCCCCCGCCGCCGCCGGTCGTCTATCAGCCGCCCGTGGTTTATGCGCCGCCGCCCGTCGTGGTCGGCGGGTATTACGGGCGGCCTTACTGGAACCGCGGCTACTACGGTCGCGGGTACTACGGCCGCGGTTATTACGGTCATGGCCGCGGACACTGGCACTAAGCGCTAGTCCGATCCCTGTGACAACGAACGGCGCAACGCCGGCATCACGCCGGCTTGCGCCGTTTTGCATTCGACACGCGACGAGGCCGCCGGTCGAAGCGAATTAAGAGATGGCGGCCGTCTTTCCGCGGTACGTTGGAAGCTGGGAGAATGGCAGTTCCTCAATTCACGCCATTGCCTCCGATGTCCACTCTTTCCGCCCCCACTTACGCCGATGTCGTCGATGCCGCCGCGCGCATCGCCGGCGCGGCCCATTGCACGCCCGTCCTGACTTCGCGCACCGCCGACGGGCGCGCGGGCGCGTCGCTCTTCTTCAAGTGCGAAAACTTCCAGCGCATGGGCGCGTTCAAGTTCCGTGGCGCTTATAACGCCATTTCGCATTTCGACGAGCGCCAGCGTGCGGGCGGCGTGCTCACGTATTCATCGGGCAATCATGCGCAGGCGATTGCGTTGTCGGCGAAGCTCGCCGGCATCCGCGCGACCATCGTCATGCCGGAAGATGCACCCGCCGCCAAGGTGGCCGCGACACGCGGCTACGGCGGCGAAGTGATCACCTACGACCGCTACACGCAAAATCGTGAGGAAATCGGCCGCAAGCTCGCCGAGGAACGCGGCATGACGCTGATTGCGCCTTATGACCATCCGCATGTGATCGCGGGGCAGGGCACGTCGGCGAAGGAACTGATCGAGGAGACCGGGCCGCTCGATTATCTGTTCGTGTGTCTCGGCGGCGGCGGGCTGATCGGCGGCTGCGCGCTCGCGGCGGCGGCGCTGAGCCCGTCGTGCAAGGTGATCGGCGTCGAACCGGAGGCGGGCAACGACGCGCAGCAGTCGCTCGCGCGCGGCGAAATCGTGCGTATCGACGTGCCGCGTACGATCGCCGATGGCGCCGCGTCCACGCATGTCGGCGAGTACAACTTCGAGATCATCCGCCGGCACGTCGACCAGATCGTGACCGTCAGCGACGCTCAGCTGATCGACACGATGCGCTTCTTTGCCGAGCGCATGAAGATGATCGTCGAGCCGACCGGGTGCCTCGCGGCCGCGGCCGTGCTGAACAAGGTGATTCCGGTGGAAGGCAAGCGCGTCGGCGTGCTGGTGAGCGGCGGCAATGTCGATCTCGCGCGCTTCGCGCAGTTCGTCGGCTGATCGGGCTTGGCGCGGCTCAGGAAGCCGCGTGGACGATCAGGTCGCGATAACCGTTGACGATCACGCTATACGAGAAATACGCGAACAGCACAGCCGAGAGCACGTGGCACGCACGCAGGAGCGTCGTGCCGGCGCGCTTGCGGCCGTGGCTCGCGAGCATGCAGATGAAGACGGTCCAGCCGAGGCCGCCGACGAAAAATCCCGTGAGAAATACCGATGCGCTCACCGGACTCGTCGCGCCGGCTTTCGCGATCAGCGCGCCGCCGACGGCCGCGAACCACAGGATCGCGCTCGGCGACGACACCGCGAGCAACGCGCCGCGCAGGAAACTCTTGATGTGACTCTGGCGCGGCGTGACGAGATCGGCGTTGCCTTCGACGGGCGGCGCCGATGCCGGATAGAGCGCCTCGCGCGCCATCTTCCAGGTGAGAAAGAGCAGCACCACCGCGCCGCCGATCCACACGACCCAGCGCACCGCGCTGAATTGCAGCAGCGCCGACATGCCCGCGAGCGCGAGCGCCGCATAGAACAGGTCGCCGGCGCAGGTGCCGAGCCCGAGCACGAAGCCCGGCTTGAATCCGTGCGACAGCACGAGCGAAATGATGGCGACGTTCGCGATCCCGATATCGAGACACAGCGACAGCGACAGAAAAAACCCGTCCGACAACAACGACCACGAATGCATCCTGCGTACTTCCCTTCTTGTTAGTGTGGTTCGAGCTGCAGCGATACGTCGAGCCGGCTGGTCACGATGCCCATCGTGTTGCGCATCGGCGGATGACGGAAGGCGTCGAGGCGGCGACGCTCGTCTTCCGCGCCGATGCCGAGTTGCGCGAGCACTTCCGCGACGATCGCGTAGAGCGCCGTCATGTTGCCGTCTTCCACCTTCACCGCGATGCCGAGCGCGCCTTGCGGCCGCCGCACGCCGATCGCATAGCTCGCATCCGCGCCGAGTTTGCCGACAAGCGCGCCGCCGAACGCCTGCATCAGCAGCGTGCAGAAGCGTCCTTCGCCCGCGACGAGTTCCGGATAGGTCGTCATCGCGCGGAAGATGCGCGCGAGCGGCGCGCCGTCCGTGGTGTCCGGCTTTGCATCGGCGAGCTTCATGTAGAGACGCGCGAGACGGTCGAGCGCAAAGGCGGGCGTCGGCAGATTGCAGCCGTCGATGGCCCATTGCACTTCGTCGTCGGCGAGATCGAGCACGCGCGCGACCGTGTGCTTCACGCGCACCTGCAGCGGATGGTCGGCCAGGTGATAGTCGGCGATGGTCGCGTCGATCGCCCGCGCGCCCGCGAGCATGCCCGCGTGTTTGCCGGAGCAGTTGCTGCACACGGGCGTCGGCGTGAAGTCGCGCCGGAGCCAGTTGCGGTAGACCGCGTCCGAGATCGGCGGATGGCCGCCGCAGCGCAGGTCGGCTTCGCTCGCGTGCGCCTTGCCGAGCATCACGCGCGCCCGTTCGATGTGCCGCTCCTCGCTGCTGTGCGACGCGCACATCAGCGCGAGGTCGGCGTCGTCGAAGGCGAAGCGTTCGAGCGCGCCGGTTTCCAGCACCGCGAGCGCCTGCGCCGGTTTTGCCGCCGAGCGCGCGAGCGTCATCCGGTGCGGATCGCCGAACGAATAGAGCAGCCGGCCTTCGGCATCGACGACCGCGACGTGCGCGTCGTGTGTGTTCTCGATCGCGTCGCCGCGATACACGGTGGCTGCTTTCATGGGCGCTTCCCGAGTCCGATTTCATCCCACAAGGTATCGACGCGCCGTTTCACCGCTTCGTCCATCTGAATCGGCCGGCCCCATTCGCGGTTCGTCTCGCCGGGCCATTTGTTGGTCGCGTCGAGCCCCATTTTCGAGCCGAGCCCCGCCACCGGCGAAGCGAAATCGAGATAGTCGATCGGCGTATTGTCGACGAGCACGGTATCGCGCGTCGGGTCGATGCGCGTCGTGATCGCCCAGATGACTTCCTTCCAGTCGCGGATGTTCACGTCGTCGTCCACCACGACGATGAACTTCGTGTACATGAACTGGCGCAGGAAGCTCCAGACGCCGAACATCACGCGCTTCGCGTGTCCCGGATAGCTCTTCTTGATCTGCACGATCGCCATCCGGTAGCTGCATCCTTCGGGCGGCAGATAGAAGTCGGTGATCTCGGCGAACTGCTTCTGCAAAAGCGGCACGAACACTTCGTTCAGCGCGACGCCGAGCACGGCGGGTTCGTCGGGCGGCTTGCCGGTGTAGGTCGAATGGTAGATGGCGTCGCGGCGCATCGTGATCTTCTCTACGGTGAAGACCGGAAACCACTCCTGCTCGTTGTAATAGCCTGTGTGATCGCCATACGGGCCTTCGAGCGCGTGTTCGTATTTCGCCGACGCGCCCTTCGACGGCCGCGGCGGCGCGCCTGCCGGCGCCGATTGCGACACCGCTTCGGGCGCGCTTTCCTGCGGATAAATGAAGCCTTCGAGCACGATTTCCGCGCGCGCGGGCACCTGAAGCGTGTCGACGCCCGGCGTCAGGCATTTCGCGAGTTCGGTTCGCGCGCCGCGCAGCAAACCGGCGAACTGATATTCCGACAACGTGTCCGGCACCGGCGTCACCGCGCCGAGGATCGTGGCAGGATCGGCACCGAGCACGACCGCCACCGGATACGGCTTGCCCGGATTGGCGAGCGCAAATTCGCGAAAGTCGAGTGCGCCGCCACGATGTGCGAGCCAGCGCATGATGAGCTTGTTGCGCCCGATCAGTTGTTGCCGGTAGATGCCGAGATTCTGCCGCGTCTTGTTCGGTCCACGCGTGACGGTGAGCCCCCAGGTAACGAGCGGACCGGCATCGCCCGGCCAGCAGGTCTGGATGGGCAGCCTCGCCAGATCGACGTCGTCGCCTTCCCACACGATTTCCTGGCAAGGCGGCGAACTCACGGTTTTCGGCGCCATGTCCCACACGGCCTTCGCGAGCGACAGCAGCTTGCCCGCGTCCTTGAGTCCCTTCGGCGGCTCGGGTTCTTTCAGCGCCGAGAGCAGCCGCCCGACATCGCGCAACGATTCGAGCGCGGAGGTGTCGGAGAGCAGGCTCGGATCGCCGCCCGTTGCCGCATCCGTTTCGATGCCCATGCCGAGCGCGACGCGCCGTGGCGTGCCGAACAGATTGGCGAGCACGGGAACCGAGTGACCGGTCGGCGATTCGAAGAGCAGGGCGGGGCCCCCCGAGCGCAGGACGCGGTCGGACAGTTCGGTCATTTCCAGCACGGGGGAAACAGGCTGCCTGATGCGGCGCAGTTCGCCGAGGCCTTCGAGGCGGGCGGTGAAGTCGCGCAGGTCTTTATATTTCATCGAGGATCGGGGAGGAATGCGCTGCGCGCGAATCGATTGTCGATTTTACCTGCGATGCTGTAAGTGCGTTTGCGGACATTCAGTAGTTTCCTACGGAAATGCTCGCAAAATCGGTTGTCTGACCAACTAAACGCCGTTCATTATAACTGTAAGTAATTGAAACAGCCGTCTATAGCATTGACGGATCATGTAACCCTGCCTAGAATCGCTCAACATCACAAGGTGCCTTTGCAACTTTTTACCTTTCCTCAGAACTTTTTTGAGGTGCAGGGAATCTGCGACACCCGGAAAGCGTGTCGCGGTTCGTAGCTGATTGTTCTTGCCGGCGCTCTTCTCCGCCGGTTTTTCGCGTGGAAGCCTTCTGCGCCCCGGCATGCGGTTCGTGCCGTTCGCACCCGGAAACGAAATGTTCCGGACCGGCTTCCCAGACGGCTCATGCCGTTTTCCCGATGCCGCTCCTGCTTGCCAAGAGGCGAGCGGTGTCTGATTTGCGCTTTTGAATGCCGTTCCATTGGTATTAATCAGCGGAAATCAATGCAACATGGGAGCACCAATGAACGCTTGGTTGCCGTGGCGTCCCGACACACGCATCGCGCAGAGACTGCGCGTCGCCGTGCGTCGCGGGACCCGCATGAGTCACTATCTATTCAGTCTGGTCGGCTGCGCGGCCGTATTGACCGCGCTCGCGCTCTGGCTCCTTCCCTCGTGGCGCGGAACGTTCGCCGCACGGATCATGCCGATGGTGTCCGCCGCCGTGCAGGCCGGTCCCGCGCGTCTGCTCGCGGGCCAGCCGCTGCCGCCGTTCGCGGGCGGACGCCGTCCCGAACTGGAAGCCGCCCAGGCCGCCCGAGTGGCGCAAGCCGCGCAGGCTCAGGCGCTGCCGTCGTCGCTTGCCATGGCTTCGCCGTCATCGGCCGCCGCGCCCTCGCTCGGCGCCGCAGCCGCCGACGACGACAGCACCCGCCAGCTCACGGGCGGCATCAGCCTTGCCGTGTCGCCGAACGGGCTCGATCCGCGCACCTTGCCGACGGTCGCGATGCTCGCGAACGCGATTCCGGCGCAACGCGTCGTCGCCGATGCGCGCGATGATCGCGTGCTGATCTCGACGCGCGAGCAAAAGCTCGTCGCGACCTTCATCGCGCGGCGGTATCGCGTGGCGCAGGAGCCGGTCAGCGAGCTCGTGCGGGCCGCGTTCGATACCGGCCGCGAAGTCGGTCTCGATCCGCTCCTGCTGCTGTCGGTGATGGCGATCGAATCCGGCTTCAACCCGTATGCGGAAAGCGGCGTCGGCGCGCAGGGCCTGATGCAGGTGATGTCGAAGGTCCACTCCGACAAGTTCGAATACTTCGGCGGTTCGCATGCGGCGCTCGATCCGCTCGCGAACATCAAGGTCGGCGCGCTGGTGCTGAAGGACTGCATCGCGCGCGGCGGCTCGGTGGCGGGCGGTTTGCGCTACTACGTCGGCTCGACGACGCAGGACGACGGCGGCTACGGCGCCAAGGTGCTGGCCGAGCGCACGCGTCTGCGCGATGTCGCGCGCGGCCGCAACGTGCCGATCAACGCGCCGCAGGCGCCGGCGCAGAAGCAGGTGCTGGCTTCGGCTTCGCCTTCGACCGATACGAACAAGCGCGTGCACGCGACGCTCGACGGCGCGAAGCCGATCACGGCGCCGAAGCCGGACGCGTCGTCGCACGACCAGGACGACGCCGACAGCGATGCGCCGAAGCATGTGGCATCGGCGGAGTTCGGCGCTTAATCCGAAGGAAGCGTTGGCTGGAATGCAAAAAGGCACCGGGAGGTGCCTTTTCTATTTCCCGCAGACGATAAACGCTTCAGTGCCCGAACAGCTTTGCCAGTCGCTCGACCGCTTCTTCGAGCTTCGGATACGCCGTTGCATAGGAAAGCCGCAGATACTGGTTCGGCGCGTGAAAGCCGAAGTCCGCGCCGGGCACGAGCACGACGCCCGCGTCGTGCAGCATCGAGTGGGTGAGGGCGTCGCTGTCGCCGGCGGCCGGGTGCGCGACGCCGCGCGTGTCGGCGTAGACGTAGAACGCGCCGTCCGGCACGACGGGCACGCCGAAGCCGAGCGAACCCAGCGCGGGCACGATGAAGTCGCGGCGGCGTTTGAATTCCAGGCGCCGCGCTTCGTAGATCGCGAGCGTTTCCGGTTCGAAGCACGCGAGCGCGGCATATTGCGCGAGCGCCGACGGGCAGATGAAGAGGTTTTGCGAGAGCTTCTCCATGGCGCCGATCATCGCGGGCGGCACGACGAGCCAGCCGAGCCGCCAGCCGGTCATGCTGAAATACTTCGAAAAGCTGTTGACGGTGACGACGTCGTCGCCGAACGAGAGCGCGGACACCGGCTTCGCGTCGTAGCTCAAGCCCTGATAAATCTCGTCGACGATCGTGAAGCCGCCCTTTGCACGCACCGACTCGACGATGCGACGCAGTTCCGCAGGCTCGATCGACGTGCCGGTCGGATTCGACGGCGACGCGAGCAGCACGCCGCGCGTGTGCTCGCCCCAGTGTGCATCGACGTGTTCGGCGGTCAGCTGGAAGCGCTCGGCCGGACCGCTCGGAATCAGCACCGGCTTGCCATCGGCGGCCGCGACGAAATGGCGGTTGCACGGATAGCACGGGTCGGGCATCAGTACTTCGTCGCCGTGATCGACGAGCGCCATGCACGCAAGCAGGAGCGCCGCCGACGCGCCTGCCGTCACCACGATCCGCGCGGGATCGATCTCGAGCCCGAACGCATCGCGATAATGCCGCGCGATCGCCTCGCGCAGCGGCGCGATGCCGAGCGCGTTCGTGTACTGCGTGACGCCGCGCGCGAGCGCATCGGAGGCGGCGCGGATCACCGGTTCGGGCGCCGTGAAATCCGGCTCGCCGATGCCCATGTGGATGATGTCGCGCCCGAGGCTTTCCAGCACCTGCGCTTCCTTCATCAGCTCCATCACGTAGAACGGCTCGATCGCGTCGACGCGCGCGGCCAGCCGGACGAGCGGTTCGGAAAGGGTATTCATCTTCGGAGATCCAGTCGGGACGGGCGGCGCGCGGTGGTCTTCATGCGCCGCCCCTTCGCGTTCAGCCGCGGCCGCGGCCCTGCGCTTCGGCCGGGCGCAGTTGCACGGCGAGCTTGTCGAGCACGCCGTTCACGTACTTATAGCCGTCCGAGCCGCCGAACGTCTTCGTCAGTTCGACCGCTTCGTTGATGACCACGCGGTACGGAATGTCGACGTGATGCGTGAATTCGAACGCGGCGACGAGCAGCACCGCGCGCTCCACCGGCGAAAGCTGCTCGACCGGCCGGTCAAGGCACGGCTGCAATTGCGCCGACAACGCGTCGGCTTCCTTGATCACGCCGCGCAGGATCGCGTCGAGGTGATCGTGATCGGCCTTGTCGAAGCCTTGCGCGTTGCGCAATTGCGCGTCGATCTCACTGGCGGACGCACCCGACAGCAGCCACTGGTAAAGCCCTTGCGTCGCGAGTTCACGCGAGCGGCGTCGAGCGCTCTTCATGTGCGGTCCTCGTCTTCTTCGTCTTCGTCTTCATCGTCGCCGCCGAGCTGTTCCAGCGCGATCGACAGGTTCGCCATTTCCACCGCGACGCGTGCCGCGTCACGGCCTTTTTCCGTCATGCGCGCGACGGCCTGCTCGTCATTTTCGGTCGTGAGGACGGCGTTCGCGACCGGCGTGCCGAAGTCGAGCGCAATGCGCGAAATGCCCGCGCCGCTTTCGTTCGACACGAGTTCGAAGTGATACGTCTCGCCGCGCACGACGGCACCGAGCGCGATCAGCGCGTCGAACTGGCCCGATTCCGCGAGCTTTTGCAGCGCGAGCGGAATTTCGAGCGCGCCCGGCACGGTGACGAGCAGCACGTCCTGGCCGATCACGCCGAGGCGCTCCAGCTCTTCGATGCACGCGTCGGCGAGGCCGTTGCACACCGGTTCGTTGAAGCGCGACTGCACGATGCCGATGCGCAGGCCGTCACCGTCGAGGTTCGGCTGATATTGTCCGATTTCCATTGATTGATTCCGTTATTTGAGTGTGTGGTGGTTGTGCCGCGGACCTCTCAGGCCGAGCGCAGGTGGGTGACACCGGCATCGGACGGCGTGGCGGGGCAGCCCGGCATCGGAATGAAGCCGGTCACTTCGAGCCCGTAGCCGGACATGCTGCCGAGCTTGCGCGGATTCGACAGCACCTGCATCTTCCCGACGCCCAATTCGCGCAGGATCTGCGCGCCGATGCCGTAGGTCTTGAAATCGACCGGGCGGCGCTTTAGCTGATCCGCCTTGTCCTTGCGGTCGAACGCCTGGAACACGTCGATCAGGTGCTCCTTCGAGTCATGACAGTTCAGCAGCACGATCGCGCCCAGATCGCGCGCGGCGATTTCCTTCATCGCGGCGTCGAGCGTCCAGGAGTGCGTGGACGAATCGATTTCCAGCAGATCGAGCACCGAGAGCGGCTCGTGCACGCGCACCGGCGTTTCACGCTCCGGCGTCGGCGTGCCCTTCACGAGCGCGATATGCGGCGAACCGCTCGGCTGGTCGCGATACAGCACGGCACGAAAGGCGCCGTGAGCCGTCTGCATCGTGCGCTCGGCAACGCGCTCGACGATCGATTCGGTGCGACTGCGGTAGTGGATCAGATCGGCGATCGTGCCGATCTTCAGGCCGTGCTGCGTGCCGAACTCGATCAGGTCGGGCAGGCGTGCCATTTCGCCGTCGTCCTTGATGATTTCGCAGATCACCGCGGCCGGCGTGAGGCCGGCGAGCGCGGTGAAATCGCAGCCCGCTTCCGTGTGCCCGGCGCGCATGAGCACGCCGCCCGGCTGCGCCTGGATCGGGAACACGTGGCCCGGCTGGACGATGTGCTCGGCGCGCGCGTCGTGCGCGACGGCGGCGGCGATCGTGCGGGCGCGGTCGGCGGCGGAAATGCCGGTGGTCACGCCTTCGGCGGCTTCGATGCTGACCGTGAACGCCGTTCCGTACTGCGTGCCGTTGCGATGGGTCATCGGCGGCAGGTTCAGCAGGCGGCAGCGTTCCTGCGTGAGCGTGAGGCAGATCAGGCCGCGGCCGTAGCGCGCCATGAAGTTGATCGCCTCGGGCGTGACGAATTCGGCGGCGATGACGAGGTCGCCCTCGTTCTCGCGGTCTTCTTCGTCGACGAGGATCACCATACGGCCGGCTTTCAGTTCAGCGATGATCTCGAGGGTAGAGGCGAGCGACATGGTGACGTCCGATGCGGGAAAGGCCGTATTTTACGCCACCGCCGATGGTCGGGCGGCAATCGATTTGCAAGGCGTGCGCAGCGGGCGTATGCCCTTCGGACGAATGGCGTGCCATTCGTCGCCGGATGATACTGAGGGCAGCAATCGAGGGGGGCGCGTTGCCGAACCTGGAGCGCTTTCCCGGAATGGGCCGGCCGTTTTTCGGTGCGAAGCTGGAGTCGATCGACGCCCTCCTGATTTGCGAGCGGCTGGCGAAGATTCCGCCCGAAAACGGTATCGCCCGCGAGTATCCGCTGGACGACTGTCTGATTGTGTACGTTCATGCGGCCGACGCGGTGCATCTCGTGCCGGTTCGCCACATGAAGCAGTTGTCCTTCGACTTCGAACACCTATGGCTTGGCGGCCGCTAACGCGAAACGGTTCAGCGCGCGCCGTCGCTCCCCGTCCCCGATACGCTCAGAATCCGCTCGACATACCGCGCGATCAGATCGATTTCCAGATTCACCTTCGATCCCGCCGCGAGCGCGTTGAGCGTCGTCACTTCGACGGTGTGCGGGATCAGGTTGATCGAGAACTCGCAGCCGTCCGGGCGGTCCGTCACCGAGTTGACCGTCAGGCTCACGCCGTTCACCGTGACCGATCCCTTGTAAGCCAGATACTTGCCGATGTCGCGCGAAGCTAGCACGCGCAGTTCGTGCGATTCGCCAACCCGCTCGAAACGCGTGACTTCCCCCAGCCCGTCGACGTGGCCCGATACGAGATGTCCGCCCAGCCGGTCGTGCGCGCGCAGCGCCTTCTCCAGATTGACGTCGCCGGGCGCGCCGAGACCCGCCGTCTTGTTCAGGCTTTCGCGCGAGACGTCGACGTCGAACGAATCCGCCGACTTTTCGATCACCGTCATGCACGCGCCCTGGATCGCAATGCTGTCGCCGAGTTCGACGTCCGCGAGACCGAGCCCGCCCGCGGCGACCGTTAGCCGCACGCCGGCTTCCGGTTCCGTACCGAGCGGCGTGATCTTTTCGATGCGGCCGACCGCCGCGACAATTCCGGTGAACATCGAGCTTCCTCGCGTATGTCGATTCAGAGTGAGGCGTGCGCTTCGACGAAGCGCGCCAGGATACGCAGATCGTCGCCGAGACGATCGATACGATGAAATTTCAGATGCGGCCGGGCGTCGAGCGTGGAGGGCGGCGCGAAATCGAACATGCCGGGCGCGTTGCCGAGCAGGCTCGGCGCGAGATAGACGAGCAGTTCGTCGACGCAGCCTTCGCGCAGCAGCGAGCCATTGAGCTTGTGCCCCGCCTCGACATGCAGTTCGTTGATGCCGCGATCGGCGAGCGCGGTCAGCATGGCGGGCAGATCGACCTTGCCATGCTCGTTCGTCAGTTCGACGAGATCGGCGCCGCGCTCGCGCAGCAAGGCCGCGCGGGACGGCTCGGCGGCGCCGCCGTGAAACACCCAGAGCGGCGCGCCTTCCAGAATCTTCGCGGTAAGCGGCACGTCGAGCCGGCTGTCGATCAGAACGCGCTGCGGCTGGCGCGGCGTATCGACGGCGCGCACGGTCAATTGCGGATCGTCTTCGCGCACCGTACCGATGCCCGTCAGGATCGCGCAGGCGCGCGCGCGCCACGCGTGGCCGTCGGCGCGCGCGTCTTCGCCCGTGATCCACTGGCTTTCGCCCGAGGGGAGGCCCGTGCGCCCGTCGAGCGTCGCCGCGACTTTCATGCGAACCCACGGCCGGCGGCGCGTCATGCGTGAGACGAATCCGATGTTCATCTCATACGCTTCGTTCGACAGCAGCCCGCAGCGCACGTCGATCCCCGCGTCGCGCAGCATCGTGAGGCCGCGTCCGGAGACGGAAGGGTTCGGGTCCTCCATCGCGGCGATCACTTTCTCGACATGCGCGTCGACGAGCGCTTGCGCGCATGGCGGCGTGCGGCCGAAATGGCTGCACGGCTCCAGCGTGACGTAAGCGGTCGCGCCGCGCGGGTCGTTGCCGCGCGCGCGGGCGTCTTTCAGCGCGCGGACTTCGGCGTGATCCTGGCCGGCCGGCTGCGTGAAGCCCGTGCCGATCACCTCGCCGTTCTTGACCAGCACGCAACCGACGCGCGGATTCGGCGTGGTCGTGTACATGCCGCGCGCGGCGAGCGCCAGCGCGCGTTCCATGTAGGTGAAATCGGTTTGGGAGAACATCGTCCGGGCGGCCTTCGCGTCAGGCCGCGAGCGCGGCGAACACGCGGCGCGCGGCGTCGAGCGTCGCGTCGATCACGGCGTCGTCGTGGGCGCTGGAGACGAAGCCCGCTTCATACGCCGACGGCGCGAAGTACACGCCTTCGTCCAGCATCGCGTGGAAGAACGCGTTGAAGCGCTTCGTGTCGCCTTGCGTGACTTCGGCGAAGCTCGCCGGCACCGTTTCCGCAAAGTACAGGCCGAACATGCCGCCGAGCGCATCGGCGGCGAACGGCACTTTCGCTTCCCGCGCGGCGGCGGTGAGGCCGTCGGTCAGGCGCTGCGTCTGCTTTGCCAACTGCGCGTGGAAGCCCGGCTTCTGGATCAGTTGCAGCGTCTTGAGGCCGGCCGCGACCGCGATCGGATTGCCGGAGAGCGTGCCCGCCTGATAGACGCCGCCCGTCGGCGCGAGATGCGCCATGATGTCGCGGCGTCCGCCGAATGCAGCCGCCGGCATGCCGCCGCCGATCACCTTGCCGAGGCACGTCAGGTCCGGCTTGATGCCGTAGAGTTCCTGCGCGCCGCCGAGCGCCACGCGAAAACCGCACATCACTTCGTCGAAGATCAGGACCGCGCCGTATTCGTTGCAGCGCGCCGAGAGCGCCTGCAGGAATTCGGGCGTCGCGCGCACGAGGTTCATGTTGCCCGCGACCGGCTCGACTATCACCGACGCGATTTCATTGCCGAACGCGGCGAACGCCTCGTTCAGCTGCTCGACGTTGTTGTATTCGAGGACGGTCGTGTGTTTCGCGATATCGGCCGGCACGCCCGCCGAGGTCGGATTGCCGAACGTGAGCAGCCCGGAGCCCGCCTTGACGAGCAGGCTGTCCGCGTGGCCGTGATAGCAGCCTTCAAACTTGACGATGCGGCTTCGGCCCGTGAAGCCGCGCGCGAGACGCAGCGCGCTCATCGTGGCCTCGGTGCCGCTCGACACCATGCGCACCTGTTCGATCGACGGCACCAGCTTGCAGATTTCCTCGGCGATCTCGATTTCGGCTTCGGTCGGCGCGCCGAACGAGAAGCCGTTGCCGAGCACGCGCTGGACGGCGTCCAGCACTTCCGGATGGACATGCCCGAGGATCATCGGGCCCCAGGAGCCGATGTAGTCGATATAGCGCTGGCCGTCGGCGTCCCAGAAATACGGGCCCTGCGCGCGCTCGATGAAACGCGGCGTTCCGCCGACCGAGCGGAACGCCCGCACCGGCGAATTGACGCCGCCGGGGATGGTCTGCTGGGCGCGATCGAAGAGAGCTTGATTCTTGGACATGGATGAAGGCCTGCGCTGAAAGTGAATGCTGAAGCCGGTAGAGCCGGGCACGACGCGAGGGCGTCGCGAATGCGTCGGCGAAGGGCCGGACGGCGGGCTCGACGGCGGAAATCAGGATGAAATTGTACCGGAGTCGTCCGGATCGGGCGGGGACGGCCGCGCAGCCACGACCGAAGACGGCGGCCGCGAGCGTCGGCCCGTGCGCTCCGTCCAGCGCTTTTCGAGCGCGCCTTCGGCCATCGGCTTGATGACCGTGCCCGAACTTTGCGCGTCCCACGTCTGCACGGAAAACGGATGAGCGCGCAACTCGTCGCGCGTGACGACCACGCGCTCGTGCGCATCGACGAGAAAGTCGTACACGAAGTCGATACACAGCCGGTAGCCGCGCTTCGTCGACGCGTCGGGCACTTCGTAAGGCGCGCGCGTCACGTAGCCCGACGCGAACACGCCCTTCGGCTCCGTCGCGACGCGATGCACGAACACGCGGTCGCCCGGCATCAGACTGCGCGACGTTCCGCAGCCCCACGCGTCGGTCACGGCTTCGCCAAGAGCGACGCGCCGTGCGAGCGCGGGCAACTCGGGCCACGGCCATTTCTTGGGGCTCCAGATCAGCAGAAAGGCGGTCATGCGCGCGCGTCGTCGTGAAAGGAAACGCAAAAGCTTACCGGATGAGGGGACGGAAGAGCGCAAACGCCTCGCGTACAATGATCTTTCGCTGGCCGGCTCGCGTTGCGTCCTGTCCCGTCACCGGACCGGCAACGCCAGTCCGCCGTTTTCGCCACACTCCCGTCGATTTCCATGTCCCACACCACGCGGCGCCGTCCCGACGCGCGTCTGATCCTGTTGCTCGGTGCGCTCGCCGCGTGCGGCCCGTTGTCGATCGACATGTATCTGCCGAGCCTGCCCTCGCTCGCGGCCGCCTTCGGGACCAGCGCGGCCGCCGCGCAAAGCACGCTGACGAGCTTCATGGCCGGCTTTTCGGTCGGCATGCTGCTGTACGGGCCGCTGTCCGACGCCTACGGCCGCCGGCCGGTCCTGCTCGGCGGCATCGCGCTCTATACGGTCGCGAGCATCGCGTGCGTGGCGGCGTTCTCCATCGATGCCCTGATTTTCGTGCGCTTCCTGCAGGCGCTCGGCGCGGGCGCGGCGTCGGTGCTGGCGCGCGCCATCGCCCGCGATGCGCACGAGCCCACCGACGCCGCGCGCGTCCTCTCGATGCTCTCCATCGTCACGTCGATCGGGCCGCTGCTCGCGCCGCTGATCGGCGGGCAGTTGCTGCTGCTCGGCGGCTGGCGTGTCGTCTTCGTGGCGCTGACGCTCTTCGGCGCGGTGTGCGCCGTGACCGCGTTCCTGCGCGTGCCGGAAACCTGGCCGCGCGAGAAGCGGGCAAGTTCGGCAGTCGGGCGCTCGTTCGCCGCTTACGGGCATCTGCTCGCAGATCCGGTCACCTGGGGCCACATGCTGTGCGGCGGCATGGCGTTCGCGTCGATGTTCGCGTACATCACGGCGACGCCCTTCGTCTATATCGACTACTTTCATGTCAAGCCGCAGCACTACGGGCTGCTGTTCGGGCTGAACATCGTCGGGATCATCGCGGGCAACGTGCTCAATACGCGGCTCGTCGGCCGGCTCGGCTCGCTGAAGATGATTTCCGCCGCCGCGTTCGTCAGCGTGGTCGCGGCGCTCGCAGTCGCGCTCGTGTGCCTGACGGGGTGGGGCGGCCTGTGGTCGATCGTCGTGTGTCTGTTCTTCGTGGTCGGCGTGGTGGGGCTTCTGTCCGCGAACTGCACAACCGATCTCATGCACCGCTATCCGCACAACGCGGGCGCGGCGGCGGCGCTTTTCGGCGCCGTTCAGCTCGCGCTCGGCGCGCTCGCGAGTCTCGCGGTCGGGCTCTTTCACGACGGCACGCCGAACGGCATGGGCATCGTGATCGGCGTCTCGGGTCTGCTCACTTTCGCCGGACGCACGCTCGTCCTGCGCTGGCATGGGAAGCCCGCGCGGACGATCTGACACGCGCCGTCAGGCCGATGCCGCTCCGATCGTCGTCTTCAGGAACGTGAACGCGGTCGCCTCGACGCGCGCGACGGCGTCCGGCTCGACGCCCGCGCCGTGACCGCCGTCGCGGTTCTCCAGATACCACACACGCTCATGGCCCAGTGCCTGCATCCGCGCCGTCATCTTGCGGGCGTGGCCGGGATGCACGCGGTCGTCCGTCGTCGATGACGTGAAGAGCGCCGGCGGATAGTGCGCCTCCGCCTTCACGTTCTGATACGGCGAATACGTCAACAGGAAGCGCAGGTCGGCGGCGTCGTCGGGATCGCCGTATTCGTCGATCCACGATGCGCCCTGCAACAGCAGATGAAAGCGCGACATGTCGAGGAGCGGCACCTCGGAGAGCACCGCGCCGAACAGCTCGGGCCGCTGGACCATGCATACGCCCGTGAGCAGTCCGCCGTTGCTGCCGCCGCGGATCGCGAGTTGCGTGGCCGTCGTCACGCCCGAGTCGATCAGCGCCTCGGCCACTGCGATGAAATCGTCGAAGGAGACCTGGCGCTTCTCGCGCTGCGCCGCCTGATGCCAGAGCGGCCCGAACTCGCCGCCGCCGCGGATGTTGGCGATCGCGAGCACGCCGCCTTCTTCGAGCCACGCCATGCCGGTGGTGGCGTCGTAGTGCGGATCGAGCGCGACTTCGAAGCCGCCGTAGCCGTAGAGCAGGCACGGCGCCGCTTTGCCCGCGAGATTCGCCTCGCGGCCGATCAGCCAGTAGGGAATCTCGACGCCGTCGGGCGCGATCGCGTGACGGCGCACGGCGGTGAGCCCGCTTGCGTCGAACTGAGCGGGAAGCCGCGCGAGCAGCGTCCACGGATCGTCGCTGGCGAGATCGGCGTAAAAGAGCGACGGCGGCGTGAGAAAGTGCTCGACGTGGATGAGCACGGTGTCGTCGCGTTCGGAATCGATCGAATCGACATACGACTGGCTCGCGGCCGGCAACGCGAAATCGCGCTTTTGCCAGGGCGCGGCGTGATCCGCGGGCGGCTGCCAGAGCGTGACGCGCGGCGCGCCGTCGTCCATCTGCGAGGCGATCAGCCAGTGCTTCGTGAAGTCGATATCGGCGAGCACGCTGCGTCCCGACGGCTCGAAGAGCGTCGTGAAATCCCGTGCGCCCGCGAGAAACGCATCGCGCCGGATCACGAGCAGCGAGCCGCTCGCGTAACGCGCGCGGCCCACGCGCCAGTCTTCGCGCGGCGTGACGAAGAACCAGCCGTTCCAGTGCTCGATTTCCGCATCGAGCGGCACGTCGTACTGGCGCCATTCGTTCGCCGTTTCGTCGAGCCAGAAATGCATCGTTTCGTAGAACGTCACCGCGCGCGACGCGAGATGCAGCTTTTCGAGCGCATCGTAGTCCGCGCCCGCCGACACATCGCGGCGCTTGCCTTCGAACACGACGGGCGCCTCGGCGAGCGGCGTGCCGCGCGACCAGCGACGCGCCTCGCGCGGAAAACCGGAGGTGGTGAGCGCGGGCTTCTTGCTGTGCGCGCTATCGTCCCAGCCGACGTACACGGTGTTGCGGTCGATCCACGAGATGCCGTGCTTGCCGACGTCGGCCAACTCGAAGCCGCCTTCGACGAAGCTGCGCGATTCGACATCGAACTCCCGCACGATGCACGCGTCCGAGCCGCCCGGCGACAGGCTGACGAGCGCGCGATCCCAGGTGGGATAGAGCATGTCGAAGTCGTGCAGCGCCCAGCGGGTGTCGTCGTCGGTGCGGGCGTTGAGCTCGAGCGCATCGACGTCGAGCACCGTCTGCCAGTCCGGCTTGCCGGCGAGCCATGCGCGCCACGGCGTGCGGCGCACGATGCCGAGCGGATGTTCGTCGTCCTGCCAGGTGTTGTAGCCCCAGTCGCCGTAGCGCGAGCACGCGACGATGCGGTCCTTCGACGTGTACGCCTTCGCGAGCCGTTCGGTCAGCGCGTCGGCGGCGGGGGTGCTGCCGAACGCTTTAGCCGTGCGCGCGTTCTGCGCGCCGACCCAGGCGTCGACTGACGAGTTGTCGAGCGCTTCGAGCGCGAGGAAGGGATCGGCGTCGTTGGACGGCGTGAAGACCAGCTCGGGATGCGAGGACAAAAAACTCATTTCGACGAAGAACCTTGTGAAGCGCCGCGCGGATGTGGGGCGGCAATCCGTCGATTATGCCCGGTGCGAGGAAACGCTCCGGCAAAGAAAAAGCCGCGTCGATGCGCGGCTTCGTCTGCAACGGATGAATCCCGGCAACCCTCAGGCC
This sequence comes from Caballeronia sp. LZ024, assembly GCF_031451455.1. Lineage (NCBI taxonomy): Bacteria > Pseudomonadati > Pseudomonadota > Betaproteobacteria > Burkholderiales > Burkholderiaceae > Caballeronia > Caballeronia sp. LZ024. Next base: position 876,905 of record NZ_JARUXL010000001.1, read on the forward strand.
AACCGCTCTTCCGTCTTCGGATCGAACAACACCGCCTTCGACACATCGAACAACAGCGTCGTGTTCGTGAGCGGCTGCGGGTTCGACGCCGGGTGCACGCGACTCACGATGCGCTTGCCGTTCACCTGCGCGAACACGAGCGTGTCCGGCCCGGTCGGCTCGATCACATCCACGCGCACTTCCACCGGCTGCAGCCGCGCGTCGTCGACATCGTGCGCGCTACGCGCATCCGTGATGCGCTCCGGGCGCAGCCCGAGCACGACTTCCTGACCGACCTTGCCGCGCAGCTTCGCCGCGTCGAACGGCAGGTTCAGCACCTTGCGGCCGAGACCCGTATCGAGTTCCAGACCGACGCCCGCGCCCGCATCGACGAGCTTGCCCGCGATGAAGTTCATCGGCGGCGCGCCGATGAAGCCCGCGACGAACAGGTTCGACGGCGAATCGTAGATGTCCTGCGGTGCGCCGAACTGCTGCACGACGCCGTCCTTCATCACCGCGATGCGGTCGCCGAGCGTCATCGCTTCGATCTGGTCGTGCGTCACGTAGACGATCGTCGTTCCCAGGCGCTGATGCAAAAGCTTGATTTCCGAACGCATTTCGATGCGCAGCTTCGCGTCGAGGTTCGACAGCGGTTCGTCGAACAGGAACATCACCGGATCGCGGGCGAGCGCGCGGCCCATCGCGACGCGCTGGCGCTGGCCGCCCGAGAGCTGGCCCGGCTTGCGGTCGAGCAGATGCTGGATCTGCAGCGTGTCCGACACCCGGTCGACGATCTTCTTCTGCTCGTCCTTCGGCACCTTGCGGATGTTGAGACCGAACGAGATGTTCTCGCGCACGCTCATCGACGGGTAGAGCGCGTAGGACTGGAACACCATCGCGATGTCGCGGTCTTTCGGCGAAAGGTTGTTCACCGTCTGGCCGCCGATCATGATGTCGCCCTTCGTGACGGTCTCGAGGCCGGCGATCATGTTGAGCAGCGTGGACTTGCCGCAGCCCGAGCCGCCGACGAGGATCAGGAACTGACCGTCCTCGATGTCGATGTTGACGCCCTTGAGAACCGGCACCCCGTTCGGGTAGGTCTTGTACACGTCACGGATGGAAAGGCTTGCCATTGTGAATCCTCTGTTGTCTCTTGCTGCTCGTTTGTCTTTGCCGCGGGCGCGCCGTCAAAGGCGCCGCCCGCCTGAATAATCAGCCCTTCACCGCGCCCGCCGTCAGGCCGCGCACGAAATAGCGGCCGGCGATCATGTAGACGAGCAGTGTCGGCAGCGCCGCGATGATCGCGCCCGCCATGTCGACGTTGTATTCCTTCACGCCCGTCGACGTATTCACGAGGTTGTTCAGGGCGACGGTGATCGGCATCGAATCGACGCCGGAGAACACGATCCCGAACAGGAAGTCGTTCCAGATCTGCGTGAACTGCCAGATCAGGCAGACCATGAAGATCGGCAGCGACACGGGCAGCAAAATCTTCGTGAAGATCGTGAAGAAACCCGCGCCGTCGATGCGCGCCGCCTTCACCAGTTCGGCGGGGATGCTCACGTAGAAGTTGCGGAAGAACATCGTCGTGAACGCGATGCCGTACACGACGTGCACGAGCACGAGCCCCGTCACCGTGTTCGACAGGCCGAAGATGCCCTGCAAGCGCGCCATCGGCAAAAGGATGGCCTGGAACGGGATGAAGCAGCCGACCAGCATCATCGTGAAGAGCGCGTCCGCGCCGCGAAAGCGCCAGTGCGTGAGCACGTAGCCGTTGAACGCGCCGATGATCGACGAGAGCAGCACGGCCGGGATCACCATCTTCACCGAGTTCATGAAGAACGGCTGCATGCCGTCGCAGCGCACGCCGGTGCACGCTTCCTGCCACGCCTTCACCCACGGCGCGAAGGTCCAGTGCGTGGGCGGCGTGAGCAGATTGCCGGTGCGCAACTGGTCGAGGTCCTTGAACGACGTCGACACCATCACGTAGATCGGGAACAGGAAGTAGAGCGCGAAGAGGATCAGCGCCGCGTAAATGACGGCGCGACTTATCGTCATGTTAGGCATTGCGGGTGCTCCTCGATTCGAGATACATCAGCGGCACGAGCACCGCGACGACGGTCGCGAGCATCATCATCGACGACGCGGCGCCGACGCCCAGTTGCCCGCGGTTGAACGAAAACGTGTACATGAACATCGCCGGCAGCGAGGACGACGTGCCCGGACCGCCCGCCGTCAGCGCGACGACGAGATCGAACGTCTTGATCGTGATATGGCAGAGAATCAGGAGCACGGAGAAGAACACCGGCCGCATGCTCGGAATCACGATCTTGCGGTAGATGGTGGGCAGCCCGGCGCCGTCCATCTGCGCGGCCTTGAAGATTTCCGCGTCCACGCCGCGCAGGCCGGCGAGGAAAAGCGCCATCACGAAGCCGGTCGACTGCCACACCGCCGCGATCACGACGCAGAAGATCGCCTTGTCGGGATTGCCGAGCCAGTCGAACGAGAAGCTCGTCCAGCCCCAGTCGTGCAGCACTTTCTCGAGGCCGAGACCCGGATTCAGGATCCACTGCCACGCGGTGCCGGTCACGATGAACGACAGTGCCATCGGATACAGGAAGATGGCGCGCAGCGCGCCTTCGTTGCGGATCTTCTGGTCGAGCAGGATGGCGAGGAAGAGGCCGAGGCCGACGCAGATCGCGATGAACGGAACGCCGAACCAGCCGAGGTTCGCGGCGGAAGTCCACCAGACGTCGTTGTCGAACAGCTGGCGATAGCGGTCGAGGCCGGAGAATTCATAGCGCGGCATCAGTCGCGAATTCGTGAGCGACAGATAACCGGTAATCATGATGAAGCCGTACACGAAGACGAGCGCGATCAGCACGCTCGGCGCGAGGACGAGCTTCGGAATCCATTTATCGGCAAGCGCCGCCGACGCGGACGCGCGGCGGGGCGGGTTTTGCGGGTTCTTGTCCGCGGTACCGCTGAGGGAGGCAGCCACAACTCGACTCCTGGAAAACGGGCCGGCGTTCTAGCCGTGAGCGCGGCCAAGCGGCCGCTACGCGGTGTCACGCCAGCACATGATGCGACGGTTTTGTTGCTACTTTCAAAGCGGGCGCCCTCGGTCGAAACCGCACGGCGCCCGCTTCGCGTTACGTCGAGACGCTCGCGATTACTTCGTCTTCGCTGCGTTCGCGAGCGCCTGCACCGCGCTCTTCGAATCCTGCGTCGAGTTCATGAACTTCGTCACGACGTCGGTGATCGCGCCCGCCGTGGCATCGCCCTGAGCCATCCCGTGCGCGAGCGACGGCACATAGCCGCCCGACTTGAGCGAGGTCTGTTCGTCCGAGTAGGACTTCTTCGCGCAGTCGTCGAACTTGTCCATGTTCACGCCGAGACGCACCGGAATCGAACCCTTGTTCAGGCTGAACTGCTCCTGGAACTCCGGCGTCATGATGGTCTTGGCAAGCGCGAGCTGGCCCGGCGTCGCGGCCTTCTGGCCCTTCTGCTGGAAGAACACGAACGAGTCGACGTTGAACGTGAAGGACTTTTCCGTGCCCGGAACGGCTGCGCACACGTAGTCGCTGCCCGCCTTCTTGTTCGCGCCGGCGAATTCGCCCTTCGCCCAGTCGCCCATGAACTGCATGCCGGCCTTGCCGTTGATGACCATCGCGGTGGCGAGGTTCCAGTCGCGGCCGGTGCGGCCGTTATCGAAGTACGACTGGATCTTGCGGACCGTGTCGAACACCTGGACCATCTTGTCGGAGGTCAGCGTCTTCTGGTCGAGGTCGACGATTGCCTTCTTGTAGAAGTCCGCGCCCTGCGACAGCACGACGTCTTCCCACAGCGTCAGGTCCTGCCACGGCTGACCGCCCGCGGCCACCGCGACGATGCCCGCGGCCTTCATCTTGTCGGCAACCTGGAAGAACTCGGCCCAGGTGGTCGGCACCTTGCCGCCGGCCTTGTCGAGCGCGGCCTTGTTGATGTAGAGCCAGTTCACGCGGTGCACCGAGAAGGGCGCGGCGACATAGTGGCCGTCGGCGTGAACGATCTTGTCGATTTCAGGCGGCAGGTTCTTCTTCCAGTCGCCGGCGACCGAGTCGATCGGCACGAGCACGCCCTGTTCGGCCCATTCCTGGATCAGCGGACCCTTGATCTGCGCGGCGGTCGGCGCGTTGCCCGAGATCACCTGCGTCTTCAGCGCGGTCATCGCGGCAGCGCCCGCGCCGCCTGCGACGGCGAAGTCCTTCCACGTGTAGCCCTGCTTGGTCATGTCGTCCTTGAGCACGCCAATCGCCTTCGATTCACCGCCGGACGTCCACCAGTGCAGCACCGATACGGCTTCGGCCGCCTGCACCGACGCCGACGCGCCACACAAGAGACCAGCGGCGCAAAGCGCGCCCATGAGCTTACGGACTTTCATTGTTTATCTCCTCCGAAACACCTGAACAAAAAACGATTGGCCCCTGATTCAGCAGGAAGCGGTGGTGGGAAAAACGGGTGATACACGGGTGGCCGGGGTCCGGCGGTGTCGGCGGGACAGAGTGCAACGTGAGACGGCGCCATGCGCGCGACGCACGTGCGTAGCCGGCAGACCGAAACGCGGCCGAACGGCTCTCAAGAGATGAGTGGTTTGAATCGCAACGGTTGTCTCCTCTTTTGATTCTGCTTGAGCCCCGGGCCGCCGATGAACGCACGGCGCTCTGACGGCGCGAAGGCTCGAGGCTGCTGGAAGCGGCGCGTGGCGGACGTTGCGCAAAAAGCGTGCATCCGATCGCTCCGCTAACATTCGAAACGCCACTCCGGGAAAACGCTCATCTTCTGATTGACATAAGCTTTTTGTTCCGGGATGACATTACCTCTTGATTTGGATTGTAGTTAAACTACAATTCAGTGTCAAAAAAATTTTTATCGGACTACGGTCCCGAACAAAGTCCCTGAAAGGGAAGACGGAGACACATGCAAACCGACTCGAATTTCATCTTCGTGCTCTTCGGCGGAACGGGCGATCTCTCGATGCGCAAGATCCTGCCGGCGCTCTTCGAAGCGCACCGCGCAGGGATGCTCGCGCCGGCGGGCAAGATCCTCGCCGTCGCACGCGGCGTCGAAACGCGCGCGGCCTATCTCGAGTGGGTCGAGGAGCATGTGAAGCCGCACGTCGCGAAAAATGGCGCGGGCAGCGTGGATGACGAGGCGTGGTCGGGCTTTCTCGCGCGCGTCGAGTATGTGCACATCGACCTCGGCAAGCCGGAGGATTTTCTCATTCTGCGCGACGCGGTCGCGGCGCACGACGGCATTCGCGTCTTCTATCTCGCCACCGGGCCGTCGCTGTTCGTGCCGATCTGCCGCGCGCTCGCCGATGTCGGTCTGAACCAGAACGCGCGCATCGTGCTGGAAAAGCCGCTCGGCTACGACCTGGAATCGTCGAATGCGATCAACGACGCGGTCGGCGAGATTTTCCAGGAAGAGCAGATCTACCGGATCGACCACTATCTCGGTAAGGAGCCAGTGCAGAACCTGCTCGCGCTGCGCTTTGGCAATGCGCTTTTCGAGCCGCTCTGGCGCCGCGAATGGGTGGAGAGCATCCAGATCACGATCGCGGAAGAACTCGGCGTGGAAGCGCGCGGCGATTTCTACGACAACACCGGCGCCTTGCGCGACATGGTGCAGAACCACTTGCTGCAGCTGCTCTCCATCGTGACGATGGAGCCGCCGCACTCGATGGATTCCGACTCCGTGCGCGATGAAAAACTGCGCGTGCTGCGCGCGCTGAAACCGATCGATCCGCGCGACATCAGCCGGGTCGCGGTGCGCGGGCAGTATCACGCGGGCGTGATCAAGGGCGCCTCGGTGCCGGCCTACGCGACCGAAAAGGGCGTGCGTCCCGACAGCCGCACGGAAACGTTCGTCGCGCTGAAGGTGGAAATCGAAAACTGGCGCTGGGCGGGCGTGCCGTTCTTCCTGCGCACGGGCAAGCGGCTCGCGGACCGCGTCGCGGAGATCGTCGTGAATTTCCGGCCGGTGCCGCACTCGGCGCTCGGCGCGAATGCGTTGCGCGCGGGCGCCAACCGTCTCGTGATCCGTCTTCAGCCGAACGAGACCATTCGCCTTTACTGCCTCGCCAAGCAGCCGGGCGAGGGCATGAATCTGGCGAGCGTCCACCTCGATCTCGCATTCGACCAGTTCTTCCGCGAAGGACAGATGGAGGCCTACCAGCGCCTTCTGCTCGACGTGATCCGCGGGCGCCTCGCGCTCTTCGTGCGGCGCGACGAGCAGGAAGCGGCGTGGCGCTGGGTCGAGCCGATCCTGAACGAGTGGGAAGTGTCGCCGAAGCCGCCGAAGCCTTACGCGGCGGGCACGTGGGGACCGGCGGCGTCGAGCGCGATGCTGGCGCAGCACGGTACGTGCTGGCTGGAAGAAGAGAACTGATAAAGCACCAAAGCCGCGGTTTTTGAAACACGGTGAAGCTGGCGAATCGAGAAGACAATAGCAACAGATCGATGACGACGCGCTCACGGCGACACGACGACAGCGCGCCGAAGACGGCAACACGACGACGGCAACAAGACGACGGCACGCGCCGATGAGCGCGCGAGACCCGAGCCGGGGCATGACCCGCCGCCGCACCACGCGGCGGGCTGATCAAACGAAAACAAAGCAGGATGGAGGAGCAGTGATCGAGCTTCACACTTTCGACGACCCGCGCGCCCAGTCGGACGCGCTGGCGAAAGCCGTGGGCGACGCGCTAAAGGCGTCGCTGGCGGCTCGCGGTGCCGCGTCAGCCGACGCCGCCTATCACGCGACGCTTGCCGTCTCCGGCGGCACGAGTCCGCGTCCCTTTTTAGAGGCGCTTTCAGGCGAACCGCTCGACTGGGCGCACATCGACGTGACGCTCGTCGACGATCGCTGGGTGCCGGAAACGGATGCCGCGAGCAACGCGCGTCTCGTGCGCGCGACCCTGTTGCAGAACGCGGCGAGCGCGGCGTATTTCTGGCCGCTCGTCGACACCTCGGATTCGCTCGAAACGCATATCGCCGACCTGAACGGCGACGCGCAGCGCCGCCTGCCCGATGTCGCCGTGCTCGGCATGGGCGAGGACGGCCACACGGCGTCGATCTTCGCGGACGCGCCCGAGTGGGACGTCGCGATCACCACCGCCGACCGCTTCGTCTCGGTTCACCCGGCAAGCGCGCCGCACGCGCGCGTGAGCCTGTCGATGTCGGCGCTGAAGCAGATCGGCCAGCTTTATCTGCTGATCGCGGGCCAGAAGAAGCTCGACGTGTTGAACGCGGCGCTCGCCGCACCACAAAAAAACGCCATCTCGACGTTGGCTAATGCTCAGGGAGTCAAGCTCGATGTCTACTGGTGTGCATAGCAAGGCCGCGCCGGCCGGCAGCCAGCATGCCGACGGACCGAGACTCCTCGCCGACGTGGGCGGCACCAATGCGCGCTTCGCGCTCGAAACGGCGCCGGGCGAAATCGGGCAGATCCGCGTGTACCCGGCCGCCGACTATCCGGGCATCGCGGAGGTCATGCAGCAGTATCTGAAGGACACCAAGGTCGGCCGCGTCAATCACGCGGCGGTCGCGATCGCGAATCCGGTCGACGGCGACCACGTCGCGATGACCAACCACGACTGGAGCTTTTCGATCGAAGCGACGCGCCGCGCGCTCGGCTTCGATACGCTGCTCGTCGTCAACGACTTCACCGCGCTCGCGATGGCGCTGCCCGGCCTGACCGACGCCCAGCGCGTGCAGGTCGGCGGCGGTTCGCGGCGGCAGAACAGCGTGATCGGCTTGCTCGGGCCGGGCACGGGCCTGGGCGTCTCGGGGCTGATCCCCGCCGACGACCGCTGGATCGCGCTCGGCAGCGAGGGCGGCCACGCGAGCTTCGCGCCGTCGAATGAAGACGAAGACCTGGTGCTGCGCCATGCGCGAACCAAGTGGCCGCATGTGTCGTTCGAGCGCGTCGCGGCGGGGCCGGGGCTGGAACTGATCTACCGCGCGTTCGCGGAGCGCGACGGCATCGCGGTGGCGGAATCGGTGAACAGCGCCGACGTCACCAAGCGCGCCCACGACGGCGAGGCGCTCGCGCTCGCCGCGGTGAACTGCTTCTGCGGCATCCTCGGCACGTTCTCCGGGAACATCGCGGTGACGCTCGGTTCGCTCGGCGGCATCTATATCGGCGGCGGCGTCGTCCTCAAACTCGGCGAACTGTTTTATAAATCGCCGTTTCGCGAGCGTTTCGAGGCGAAAGGGCGGTTCCAGCAGTATCTGTCCGGCGTGCCGACCTATGTCATCACCGCCGAATATCCGGCGTTCCTCGGCGTTTCCGCGATTCTCGCCGAGCAGTTGTCGAATCGCGCGAACAGCGGTTCGTCGGCGGTATTCGAGCGCATCCGCCAGATGCGCGACGCGCTCACGCCCGCCGAGCGCCGCGTCGCCGATCTTGCGCTGAACCATCCGCGCTCGATCATCAACGATCCGATCATCGACATCGCGAGGAAGGCCGACGTCAGCCAGCCGACCGTGATCCGCTTTTGTCGCTCGCTCGGCTGCACGGGGCTTTCCGACTTCAAGCTGAAGCTCGCGACTGGTCTCACGGGCACGATTCCGGTGAGCCACAGTCAGGTGCATCTCGGCGACACGGCCACCGATTTCGGCGCGAAAGTGCTCGACAACACGGTCTCGGCAATCTTGCAGTTGCGCGAGCATCTGAATTTCGACAGTGTCGAGCGCGCGATCGACATCCTGAACGGCGCGCGGCGCATCGAGTTTTACGGTCTCGGGAATTCGAACATCGTCGCGCAGGACGCGCACTACAAGTTCTTCCGCTTCGGCATTCCGACGATCGCTTACGGCGATCTCTACATGCAGGCGGCGTCGGCGGCGCTGCTCGGCCGTGGCGACGTGATCGTGGCGGTGTCGAAGTCGGGCCGCGCGCCGGAGTTGCTGCGCGTGCTCGAAGTCGCGATGCAGCAGGGCGCGACGGTCGTGGCGATCACGTCGAGCAACACGCCGCTCGCCAAGCGCGCGACGGTCGCGCTGGAGACGGATCACATCGAGATTCGTGAATCGCAGTTGTCGATGATTTCGCGCATCCTGCATCTCGTCATCATCGACATCCTCGCGGTCGGCGTCGCGATCCGGCGCGCGGCGCCGAAGCCCGGCGCCAAGCTCAACGAGACGGTCGCGGCCGTGCGCGACGCGGGCGACGAGGAAGCGGGCGCGGTCCTCGACTGGCTGAGCCACGGTGCGTCGGGCGCGGCGCGGGAGTAACCGCTCCAGCCGTCGCGATGGGGCAAAACAAAGGCCGCCGGTGAGAACCGGCGGCCTTTGTCATGAAGCGGCCCGTGCGGATGGCTCCTCGATCCGCTGGCGCGAGTTCGACGACGCCTTCGCCTCGTCGGCCGTTGGCCTGCCGGCCGGTGCCGGATCGAGTCCGAGGAACCGCAGCACATGCGTCGCGACGAGCTGCCGGTCGTTGTCGACGCAAATCAGGTGATAGCTGTTCTCGAGCACGACCAGTTCGGAACGCTTCACTGCGCCGCGCAGAAAATACGCCGACTTAAGGCTCGTCAGGTCGTCGTGGCGCGCGTGCATGACGAGCGTCTCGCAGGCGAGCGCGGCAGCGGCGCGCCTTGCGAGCCGTCTCAGCCGATCCACCTCGCGGATACATGCAAGCGGCACCCATCGATAGTGGAAGGCGTCGCCGCGCGCGAATTTCGCCTTCACGATCGAACGCAGTTCCGCGTTCTTGATGCCGTATGGCTCGCTTTCATCGACGCGCACGCGCTCCGGCACGAACGGCAGCCAGTACGCAGCGTGACGCAGCGCGCGATACCAGGGCGTCGCCCAGCCGTCGATGTAGATCGGCGGCGCCAGCGCGACGAGCCGTCCGCGCGCGTGACCTTCCCGCGCGCACAGGGCGAGCGCGAGCAGCGCGCCCATGCACATGCCGATCACATGGACGGTGTCGTAGTCGCGCGCGATCTCGCGATACGCCGCCGTGACCGCGTCGAGCCACGTTTCCGCGCGCACGCTCGCCAGATCGTGCGGCGTGGTTCCGTGGCCGGGCAGGGTGATCGAATGCGGCTCGATGCCCGCGCGCCGCAGCGCCTTGTGGATCGACCCGAGGTCGAATTGCGTGCCGCCGAGACCGTGGATCAGAAACGCGGCGGTGCGCCCGGTCGTTTCGCCGGCTCGAGCGCGGCATTGCGCGTCGCTCGCTTCGGTTTGTTCGGTTTGATCGGCGGAAGTCGCCGGATGTCCGGCGTCGGAGGAATCGGCAAGTGCCCAGAACGAGCCGTGAAGTTGAGGGCGCTGGCGCATGAAAGCCTCGTCGTTGGTGGATCGGCGAGGCTAGATGGCGGGCGCACCCACGACTAGCGGAGAATTCCTAAATCAAAGGCCTGAAGCGGATGTTTTTGGATAGAGCACGGCGGCGCTGCACCCGAGCGTTCATTTCGCGCGACTGGCCGCATTCACGCCTGTCGAAGCGCCAATAAAAAACGGTGCGATACCCTTTCGGGCACCGCACCGATACGCGCCTCTCGCAGCAGCGTGAAAACTCTCGTGAAGCCTTTTTCTGTCAGACCCGTCGATTAGAACGAGTGCTGGATACCTGCATACACGCCCGACTGGCTGTGGCCTTGCAGCGGGTTGTCGGTCGCAGCCGACGTACCGAAGTTGTTGGCGTTCAGACCATAGTTAGCCGACTTGCTGTTCTGCACCGTCGCCACCTGGATGTCGAGCAGCGTGCGCTTCGACAGGTTGTAGGAGCCGCCGACCGTGTACAGCGTCGCATTGCCCGCGCCGTTGTTGGCGTTCGAGTGGTAGACAGCCGCAATCAGTGCCGCTGCCGGCGTTGCCTGCCACGTCACGCCGCCCCATTCGTGGTCGATCGTCGTCGGCTGGCCCGGCAGCACGTTCGTCATGCCCGAGCTGCGGATTGCCTGATAGGCACCCTGGATCTTGAACTGGCCCAGGAACACGTTGAACGCCGCCGTGTATTCGCGCGAGTAGCCGTACACGCCGTTGCCGTTGGCGTTGCCGCCCGTCGCATTGGCGCCGTTGAGCGGATCGTAGACGCCGCCGAGCGAGCCGTTCGCCGGGTTGCGGATTTCGTCGTACATGCCGCGGATCTGGAAGAGCGCGGACGTGTACGTCAGTTGCAGACCGCCTTCACGGCCTTGCGGCGTGCTGCCGTTACCGTTCCAGTTCGTCGCGTTCGACAGCGCGTACTGGCCGTACACATCAAAGCCGTACCACTTCGGCGACTGGTACGAAATGTTGTTGCTCGATTGCGGCCAGTTGCGGCCACGCACCAGCGACGCCGACGACCAGTTCGACTGACCGAACGGATCGAAGTCCCACACGCCGTTGGCGATGAAGAGTTCGCGACCCAACAGCAGCGTACCGAAGCTGTTGTTGGCGATACCGACCGTCGCCCAGCGATTGAAGATGCCGTTATTGCCCGGGCCCTGACCCGTCATGGTGTTGAAGCTGCCTTCCAACTGGAACACGGCCTTGTAGCCGCCGCCCAGGTCTTCGACGCCCTTCAAGCCCCAGAGGCTCGTGCCCCAGTCGCCGCTTTCAGCGCGGAAACGGTGCGTGCTGCCGGTGGCGGGAGCATTGGCGGGACCTGTCGGAACGCCCGTCATGTATTCGAGCCCCGCGTCCAGGCGACCATACAGCGTCACGCTGCTCTGAGCGTGGGCCGCAACGCCGAACGTCAGCAGCGATGCCGCGAGCAAAGCTTTTTTCATCATCTCCTCCAACCCTGTCAAAAAAAAGGAACCCAAGTGCTGCCGTGTGGCGCGATGCGAGAGCATCGAACCGGAAATCGTTTTCAGAGGGACACGCGCGGGCAGGTGCGCCCTGGTTGATCCGCGCGCTGGCCTAAACGCGGACGCGACTGCCGACCGTTGGGTTCGGTGTCTCCTCTGTTCTTTTTGAAGTAAAACTACTTTTTGTGAACTTCCTTTTGGTACTTTGATTACTAATTTATCAAAATACGTTTTGGGCGCCAAAGAAATTTGCGCTTTCCCACCCATGTGTCTCGAAAACGCAATGCCGGTGTGCGCGACAAGCCACGCCCGATTCATCGAAATCCGTCCAAAGCCTTACCGCGTAAGGGGTTTAGGAAGATGAAAGCTTTAGGTCAAGGAATGACTCTATTGACGGGCGCCCGAGAGGCGGCTAGGCCGCGAAAGTCGTTCCCGGCGAGGCTTCGGGGCTGCGCGCGGACATGAAAAAAGCGCCTTGCGGCGCTTTTTCTCGGGTCGCTCAACGCGGATGGGCGCGCGTGCGACTACAGGAACTACAGAATTAGCAGCATCACTTGAGACTGCCGGACAGAAACTGCCTGAGCCGCTCGCTTTTAGGCGCGCCGAACACCTCCTGCGGATGACCTTCTTCTTCGATGCGCCCCTGGTGCAGAAACACGACATGGTTCGACACGTTGCGCGCGAACGCCATCTCGTGCGTGACGACGATCATTGTGCGGCCTTCCTCGGCGAGCGTCTGCATCACCTTCAGCACTTCGCCGACGAGTTCCGGGTCAAGTGCCGAGGTCGGTTCGTCGAAGAGCATGACGTCGGGATGCATCGCGAGGGCGCGGGCGATCGCGACGCGCTGCTGCTGCCCGCCCGACAAGTGCGACGGATACTGCTGCTCCACGCGCGGCGCGAGTCCAACCTTCTCCAGGTACGTGCGCGCGCGCTCCTCGGCTTCCTTCTTCGGCAGGCCGAGCACGTTGACGGGCGCCTCCATCACGTTTTCCAGCACGTTCATGTGCGACCACAGGTTGAAGTGCTGGAACACCATCGAGAGCTTCGAGCGCACTTCGCGCAACTGCTTCTGGTCGGCGACCTTCAGCGCGCCGGTCTTGTCCTTCAGCGTGCGCACTTCGACACCATCCACGAAGATGCGCCCCCGGTTGGGCTGCTCGAGGAAATTGATACAACGCAGCATCGTGCTCTTGCCCGAACCGGACGAGCCGATGATGCTGATCACGTCGCCGGCTTTCGCCTTCAGCGACACGCCCTTGAGCACTTCGTTTTCGCCGTATTGCTTGTGGAGGTCGTCGACGAAGAGCTTTTGCTTCTGTGCATTCATGTGCGGTCCTTGCGGCTTATTTACCCTGCGGCCGCAGGTACGCGAGCCAGCGATGCTCGGCGCGGCGGAACAGCCACACGAGCGCGAACGAGATGACGAGATAGAGGAGCGCGGCGATGCCGAACGCCTCGAACGACTTGTACGTCGCGGAATTGACGTCGCGCGCGATCTTCAGGATGTCGGGCACGGTGGCGGTGAAGGCGACGGTCGTCGCGTGCAGCATCAGGATCACTTCGTTGCTGTAGTACGGCAGGGCGCGTCTGAGCGCCGACGGCAGGATCACGCGCCGGTAAAGCGTGAACGACGACATCCCGTAGGCGCGCGCCGCCTCGATTTCGCCGTAGGGCGTCGCCTTGATCGCGCCGGCGAAGATTTCGGTGGTGTACGCGCAGGTGTTGAGCGTGAACGCCAGCAGCGTGCAGTTCATGCCGTTGCGGAAGAACTCGTTGAGCAGCATGTGGTCGCGCACGACCTGCAGGCTGTAGAGCCCGGTGTAGCAGAGCAGCAACTGCACGTAGAGCGGCGTGCCGCGAAACACATATGTATACAGCCACACGCCGCGCGAGAGCAGCTTGTTCTTCGAGACGCGCGCAACCGCGAGCGGAATCGACAGACAAAAACCGAGCGCGATCGAGATGACCAAAAGCCACATCGTGATGGCGAGGCCGGTGACGCGGTAGCCGTCGGTGAAGAGATAGTTCTTCCAGTATTCCTGGATGATTTCGAGCATGAGGTCCGCCGCTTTTTATAGGTCTGCCTTGCGCACGCCGATCGAATAACGGCGTTCCAGCCAGATCAGCACGAGATTCGACACGGTCGTGATCACGAGATAGATCGCGCCCGCGAGCAGCGTGAAGAAGAAGAACCGCAGCGTGCCCTTGCCGGCGTCTTGCGCGGCCTTCACCACGTCGGCGAGGCCGATGATCGAGACGAGCGCCGTCGCCTTCACCATCACCTGCCAGTTGTTGCCGATGCCGGGCAGCGCAAAACGCATCATCTGCGGAAACATGATGCGCGAGAAAGTCTGCCACGGCGTCATGCCGTAGGCCGCGCCCGCTTCGAGTTGGCCGCGCGGCACGGAAAGAAACGCGCCGCGGAAGGTTTCGGTGAAATACGCGCCGTAGATGAAACCGAGCACGAGAATGCCGGCGAGAAACGGGTCGATGTCGATCTGATCCCAGCCGAGGAGGTCGGTGAGATTGTTCAGCCAGATCTGGATGCTGTAGAAGAGCAGCAGCATCAGCACGAGGTCGGGCACGCCGCGGATGAGCGTCGTATACAGCGTGCCGATCCCCGACGAAATGCGGTTCCTCGACAGTTTCGCCGCCGCGCCGATCAGTCCGATCACGAAAGCGAACGCGAGCGACAGCACCGCCAGTTTGACAGTCTGCCAGGTGCCCGAGAGAATCAGCGGCCCGTAGCCTTGAAGCATGGTGATTCCTTGATGACGTGCGGTTGGTCCGCGGTTTTTCGCATGACGGAGGGCCGCTTCGGCCCTCTTTCAGCGATCGTTCGGCGCCGTGGTCGAGTCGCGTGCGCCCGGTTGGCCGCAGCCTGCGAGCGTCGGTATTCTAGGCGTCCAAAATTGGGATACGGCGTTTTTGCACCGCGCCACGGCCCGCCGACGGCCTTGTCGGCCCGCGTCGCGGCTCGTGTGCCGGTCCGCAAACAGAGCGCCCGCGACGAAAAGCGCAGCATTTTACCCGAAGCCGCCCGCCGCGCGAGCGAACCCGGATTCGGCCGATTACCCGCATTTTCAGGACGGTGTAGTGCCGGCGCGCCCGTTGTTCGTCGGCTGGCCCGCCCTTACATTGGATGCATCGCAAAACCAACCGGAGAAACGGGATGTTCGAGATTCGTCGCGGCAATGAACGAGGTCATGCCAACCACGGCTGGCTCGATTCGTATCACACGTTTTCGTTCGCGGATTACTACGATCCGGAGCACATGCATTTCGGCGCGCTGCGCGTGATCAACGAGGATCGCGTCGCGGGCGGCAAGGGCTTCGGCACGCACGGCCATCGCGACATGGAGATCATCAGCTATGTGCTGGAAGGCGCGCTCGCTCACCGCGACAGCATGGGCAACGGCTCCACGATCCGCCCGGGCGACGTGCAGCGCATGAGCGCGGGCACCGGCGTGCGTCACAGCGAATTCAACGGCTCGCACGACGAGACCGCGCACTTCCTGCAAATCTGGATCATTCCGGATGCGCCGGGCGGCGCGCCGGGCTACGAGGAAAAGCACTTCGACGACGCCGAAAAACGCGGACGCCTGCGCGTGATCGCATCGCCTTCGGGGCGCGACGGCGCGGTGAAGCTCGGTGCGGACGCAGAGATCCACGCGGGTCTTTTCGACGGCGACGAGCGCGCCCAGTTCGACGTGCCCGCCGGACGGCGCGTGTATGTGCACGTGGCGCGCGGGGCGGTGTCCGTGAACGGCGAAAAGCTGCAAGCCGGCGATGCGGCGCGCCTCGAGGACGTGTCGAAGGTCACGCTCGAGGACGGCGAAAAGGCCGAAGTGCTGCTATTTGACCTGGCCTGACGCATTCGGCAAGGCCAAAGGAAGAAGCCGCGGGTGCGAGTCTGAACGCGACCCCGCGGCTTTTTTCATGCGCGGAAGATTCGCGCGTTACGGCTTGGTGGTGGCCGCCGCGCCGCTCGCCGGGCGTTCGCCCGGCGCGCCGCGGTGCTTGCCCCAGCGCTCATGCATCTTGTCCTGATGCTCGTGCATCTTTGCGAAGTGCTTCTTGAGCGCCGAGCTGACGGTCGTCTTCTGCTGGTCGTTCAGTGCGTTGTAGAAGTGGAGCCACGCGGTGGACGTCTGCTCGCGCAACTGCGCGTTCTGCTCTTCGATTTTCTGATGCGCGGCGTGCATCGCGTTCAGGTCGAGAATAGGCTGCTGCGCCATCGACTTGAACTGGTCGCGCATCTGCTTGTGGCTTTCGCGCATGGCCGTGTGGTTCTGCTTCATCGTGTCGAGCGCGTTCTGCCACAGCTTTTCCTGGTCGGCGTTAAGCTTCAGTTGGCCGTGCAGTTCGTTGAGCTGCTTCTGCATGCGCATTTCCATGCGATGTCCGCCGGGGCCGCCGGGACCACCCATCGCCATGCCGGGGCCGCCGGGCGGCGGCGCGTCGGAGGCGGGCGTGGCGGCATTGGCGGCGCCGATCGTCATGGCGAGCGCGGCGGCGGCGACAGCGAGGATTCGGGATTGCTTCAGCATCGTGGACTCCTGTTTTGATGATCGAGGCCGAGTCGGCGAAGCTTGAGTAGCGAAGTGAACAAGACTCACGCCTTCGGTGAGACACAGCGTAGAGTTTCCTCACAACGGCCGTGTTACGGCGCGCGTCGTGCTTGTTACGCCGGTTTACGAGCCGCTTTCGCCGTAACACCCGGTAACCCTTTGCGGCGCGTTCGCCGCCAATCTGCCTAAGGCCGCGCGTTAAACTTGCCTCCATGACTACTCAAATTCTTGTCGTCGATGACGACGCTGAACTGCGCGATCTCCTGCGCGACTATCTGGTCCGGCAGGGCATCGAAGTGTCCGTGCTGCACGACGCCGGCTCGCTCGAGCGGCGCATCGAGCGCGAGCGCCCGGATCTCATCGTGCTCGACCTGATGATGCCGGGCGTCGACGGCCTGACCGCGCTCAGAAAACTGCGCGCGTCCGGCGACGACATCCCGGTCATCATGCTGACCGCCCGTGCCGACGACGTGGACCGCATCGTCGGGCTGGAACTCGGCGCGGACGACTACCTCGGCAAGCCGTTCAATCCGCGCGAACTGCTGGCGCGCGTGCAGGCGGTGCTGCGACGCCGGCGCACGATTCCGTCGGCGGCACCGGAGCAGCGCGAGCCGTTTTCGTTCGGGCGCTTCAGGCTCGACTTCCAGTCGCGCACGCTGCAGCAGGACGACAAGCCCATCACGCTCTCGGGCAGCGAATTCGCGCTGTTGAAGATCTTCGTCAACAATCCGATGCGCACGCTCACCCGCGAACGCCTGCTCGAACTGCTGCACGGCCCGGAATACGACGGCACCGACCGCGGCATCGACGTGCAGGTGTGGCGTCTGCGGCGCATCCTGGAAACCGACCCGTCCGCGCCGCGCTTCATCCAGACCGTGCGCGGACGCGGCTACGTGTTCGTGCCCGACGGCGAGCAAAATGCGCCGGCCCATTGATTCACTGTTCGGCCGGCTGGTCCTGCTCGTCATCGGCGTGCTGGTCCTGTCGCATGTGGCGTGGTTCGCGGTCATTCGCGTCGAGCGCGACAACAACCAGACGCGCTACGCGGTGGAAGAGGCCACGTTCCTCGTCGATGCCGTGCGCCAGCACATCGCCAATTCGCCGAACCAGCCGCTGCCGTCGCGCGTGCGGGTCGTCGCGTCGGATAGTCCCGACGTGCCGAAGCCGGCGCCCCCGTCGGGCGACGAGGACGTCCCGCCGCCGATGGGCCGCTTTCTCGAAGACCTGCGCGACCGTCTGCCGGACGGCACCGAGGTGCGTCTCGGCGAGCCGGGCGCGCCGCCGAGCATCTGGGTGAAGGGCATCAAGGACACGGACTGGATCGTCGTGCCGGTGCAGCCGCTGCGTCCGCCGCGTTCGCGCGACCGCATGCTCGTGTGGCTCGCGATCATTTTTTCGACCGCCGTGATGGCGGCGCTGCTTGCCGCGTGGCAGTTGCAGCAGCCGTTGCGCTCGCTCGCGCAGGCGGTCGCGCGCTTCGGCCGCGGCCAGCCGACGCCGCCTGTGCCCGAACGCGGTCCGCGCGAACTGCGGCAACTGACGCACGGTTTCAACCAGATGGTGCGCGAGGTCTCGCAGACCGAAAACGACCGCGCCGTGATGCTGGCGGGCGTCGCGCACGATCTGAAGACACCGCTTGCGCGTCTGCGGCTGCGCGCCGAGATGATGGAAGAGGCGAAGCTGCGCGACGGCGTGGTGCGCGACGTCGATTCGATGGCGCATATCGTCGACCAGTTTTTGGTGTTCGCGCACGATCGCGCCGATGGCAGCGAGCCGATCGAAGTGGATCAGCAGTGCGAGAAGATCGCTCGCACCTATCGCGCGGTGGCGCCGGGCGCGCAGCCGGTTCAGACGCGGCTCGAAGCGGGTCCGGACTTCGTGCTGCCCGCCGCGACGCTCGACCGTGTCTTGTCGAACCTGCTCGACAACGCCCATGCATACGGCGCGCCGCCCGTCGTGATCGAGACCTGGCGCGGGGCGAACGGCTGGAAATTGCGGGTGGCGGACCACGGCGGCGGCATCGCGCCTGACGATCTCATCAAGGCGAGCCGGCCGTTCGTGCGCCTCGATCCGGCGCGCGGCGGCAGCGGCCACAGCGGACTAGGCCTCGCGATCGTCGAGCGGTTGGCACGGCGCGCGGGCGGCGAATGCGAGATCGGCAATTACGACAGCGGCCATCACGAAAGCGGCGGACTACAGGTGTTGATGACGTTCCCGTTCGATGTCGCGACGCGCCCCGTCGGCGAGCGGCGGGTGGTCGCGCATCGAGAGGAGCGAGCGATCTGAACAGGTCGAGTCAAACGCGCGGGACGCTCAGTCGAAGAGCGTTTCCAGCGCGGAGGCGGCTTCGCTGTCGACGGTGTTGTAGGTGACGGTGGACGCCTCGAAGATGTAATGCGTCGTGTACTTGCCGAGCCGCCCGAGAATCTCTTCCTGAATGACTTCCGGCGCGACGTCGATCTTCAGGAACCAGGCGGTCGAGGAAAGCCGGGTCTGGAACGAGCCATACTCGGCGAGCAGGTGGTCGAATGCTTCAGCGTCCTGATCGCGGCAAACGATGACCAGATTTCCCTTCATGCAAAACCTCCTGAGGACAGCGGCGTCGGATATCGAACGTCGATGATACCTGCTGCGCGTCGAGCGCGTCGGAGGCGGTTTCCGCGCGCGATGGAGGGTGCTTTTCCGGCTGCGCGGCGCTTATTTGCCGGTGAGCGAGTTTTCCGGCCGCCGCGCGGGCGGTATGGAATCGGCCGGGCGGACTTCGCTGCGATCGCGGCCGCGCGACTTGGCTTCGTAGAGCGCGAGGTCCGCGCGGCTCAGGATCCACTCGGTGGCGTCGCCCTCGGCCAGTTCCGTGATGCCGATGCTCACGGAAAGCGCGGCTTCGTCGGGCAGATGCGCGCAATGCTCGTGGTGAAAGCGCTTTCGGAGGCGTTCGAGCACGGCCTGCGCGTCCGCGAGCGACGTCTGCGGGAGCAGCAGCCCGAATTCCTCGCCGCCCAGCCGGCCGATCGCATCGCTCGGGCGAAGCTGCGCGCGGCACACTTCGACGAAATGTTCGAGCGCGCGGTCGCCGGAAGCGTGTCCGAAGCGGTCGTTGATCTGCTTGAAGTAGTCGAGATCGGCGATCGCCACCGACAGCGGCGTGCCCGCCGCGCGCGCCAGCTCCACTTCGTGACGCAGCGTGTCGAGGAAATAGCGGCGGGAGAGGGCGCCCGTGAGCGCATCGTGGCGCGCTTCGGCCGAAAGCAGCGTATTGGCGGCCTGCAACTGCTCGGCCAGATCGCGCGTCGCGCGGTGCAGGCGCCGCTCGCGCGAGTACGACGTCGCGATCACGGTCGCGAGCGCGACGATCCCGAGCATCGTCAGGAACACGAGGATGCGGTCGCGGCTGTGGTTGCGCGTGAGGTCCGGCCAGCTCGTGAGCGGATGCACGATATGCGCCGAGAGCCCCGAGTTCAGGCCCGTGCGCTCGTCGTAGAGGGCGGGCGTCGAACTGCCGTTCGCGGAATAGAACGAATTCGCAACCGCGCTCGGCAGCCACTTCTCGGTCGCGCGGATCTGTTCGCCGACGCGCGCGACATGCAGTTGTGGGAACGCTTCACGGCGATAGTGATCGACGCGTTCCTCCACCGTCATCTTCGTCACGGGCGCATCGGGCATCGCTTCGTATTCGAGCCGGCCGTCGTGCGCCATCACGACGACGCCGTTCTCGTCCGTGACGAACGTGCCCGCGCGCGACACCCAGTGCCGCAGCCGGTCGATGCTCACCTTCGCGATCAGCGCGCCGACCAGAAAGCCGTCGTCGTAGACGGGCGCCGCGATGAAGATGCCCGGCTCGCCCGACAGCCGTCCGACGCCGTACATCTCGACGAAGCCGCCGAGCAGCGCGCGCGCCACGTAGCCGCGCTCGCTCATGTCAAAGCCGATGAAGCTGTTGTCTTCGGTGGCGTTGCTCGACGCGACGCACAGCCCCTGATCGTTGACGAGCCAGACCGAATCCAGTCCGGAAAAGCCCTGCGCGTCGTGCAGGAAGTTGTTGACCTTGGCGAGTTCGGGGCGCCCCAACCAGTCGGCGCGGCGCTCGGATTCCGTCGCGGGAGGCTTCGAGGCATAATGCCGCGACTCGACGAGCGCGTGCTGCATCAGATCCATTTGGGCGAGCGTGGCGGGAATCGCGCGCGACATCGCGAGGTCGCTCGCGATGATCTGCGCCATGTTGTCGACGATCGAAGCCGCCATCTGGCGCTCCGCGCGCACCGTGGCGGACATTTCTTGTTGTACCATTCGGTCCGACAGCGCGCCGGCCGCGACCCAGCACGCGCATGCGAGCAACGCGAGGGCGAGCGTCGCGGTCACACGGTGCAAGGTTGTCTTATTCATCGATCCTCTAGTCGCGAAGGGCGCATCGGCCGGACAATTCTTCTTTTAGCAGACAAGCCACGATTGGACGATGTTTTTGTACGCCTATCAAGCGTCTTGTCGGTCCGGGCAGAAGGAGAACGGCAAAAAAGCCCGGTTTAGCGCTGCCGCAAGCCTGTTTCGACGATGCCGGCGCGCCGCGTGCCGACCGCTCGTGCGCGCGGGTCCGCTTGCGAACGAACGCGCGCCGCAAGCGCACGGATACGTTCCTCGCCGACGTTTCGCCTTGTTTCGGCACGGGCCTTCATTTTTGCCTTGCATGTGCCGATGAGCAACAGTCGCCGTGCCCGGCGCCGCGGTTGTGCCTGTCACGAAGGTTGGTGTAGTGTCGATCGATTCGAAATCAGCAAGACGCGCGGCCGGCGTTTCGGAAAGCGGCGCGACAGAATCGCGGCGCGAATAGCGCAAACAGCGCAGAAGGGCGAGATCCGCACTTGTCGCTGCCGCGTTTCGCGCGAGGCGGCTTTTCATGGACGGGCGGCATGCGCCGCCCGAGCACTCGAGCAACATCCCGCGCCGCGCGCGGGCAGCAATACGAGCCTCACGGGGAGGGCCCTGATGGATTTTGGTTTCAATCTGAATCGCATGGCGAACGCGTCGGCGTGGCGGCTCCTGCCCAATCGCTGGGACTTCGTCGCGTTCCCGATGATCATCTGCATCATCGCGCTCGCGGCGGTCGGATTCCACGAGACGATGGCGCCGATCTCGACCCTGCAAAGCCAGGCGATTTCGCTCGATCCGTCGAACCTGCCGGAGTACGCGCTGCGCACCACGCTGCGCATGCTGGCGGCGATGGTCGCCTCGCTCGTGTTCACGCTCGTCTACGGCACGCTCGCGGCGAAGAGCCGGCGCGCGTCGCTCGTGCTCGTGCCGGTGCTCGACATCCTCCAGTCGGTGCCGGTGCTCGGCTACATTTCCTTTACCGTCACGTTCTTTCTCGCGCTTTTTCCGGGACGCGTGATCGGCGCCGAGTGCGCCGCGATCTTCGCGATCTTCACGAGCCAGGCGTGGAACATGACGTTCAGCTTCTATCAGTCGCTGCGCACGGTGCCGCGCGATCTCGACGAAGTCTCGCGCGGCTTTCATCTCACCAACTGGCAGCGCTTCTGGAAGCTCGAAGTGCCGTTCTCGATGCCGGGCCTCATCTGGAACATGATGATGTCGATGTCGGGCGGCTGGTTTTTTGTGGTCGCCTCCGAGGCGATCACGGTCGGCAATCGCACCATCGTGCTGCCGGGCATCGGCGCGTATCTCGCGACGGCCATCGGCGAGCGCAATCTGGGCGCGATCGGCTGGGTGATCCTGACGATGACCGTCGTGATCCTCGCCTACGACCAGCTGATGTTCCGGCCGCTCGTCGCGTGGGCCGACAAGTTCCGCATGGAGACGACGAGTTCGGGCAACGCGCCGGCGTCGTGGCTGCTCGACCTGATCCGCCGCACGCGGCTGATTCACCGGCTACTCGTGCCGGCCGGCTGGCTTTTCGCGAAAGCGGCGCGCGTGCCGCTCAAGCTGCCTTCGCTGCAGGGCGTGCGTCTGTCGTTGCCGAAGGCCGCGTCCTCGACGCGCGCCGGCGACATCGCGTGGGCCGCGGTCGTACTGGTGGTGACGGCGATCGTCGTGTGGAAGGTGACGGCCTTCGTGATGACGGGCGTCACGTGGCATGAAGTCGGGCATGTCTTCGTGCTCGGGCTGATTACGCTACTGCGCGTCGTCGTGCTGATCGCGATCGCTTCGGTGATCTGGGTGCCGGTTGGCGTGCTGATCGGGCTGCGTCCGGCGCTCGCGGAAAAGATCCAGCCGGTCGCGCAGTTTCTCGCGGCCTTTCCGGCGAATCTGCTGTTTCCGGTGTTCGTCGTCGTGATCGTGAAGTTCGGCCTGAATCCGGACATCTGGCTTTCGCCGCTGATCGTGCTCGGAACGCAGTGGTATATCCTCTTCAACGTGATCGCGGGCGCGAGCTCCTACCCGAACGACTATCGCGAGGCCGCGACCAACTTCCAGATCAAGGGCTGGCAGTGGTGGCGCCAGGCGATGCTGCCGGGCATCTTCCCGTACTACGTCACCGGCGCGATCACGGCGTCCGGCGGCGCGTGGAACGCGAGCATCGTCGCCGAAGCGGTTTCGTGGGGACAGACGAAGCTCGTCGCGCACGGCCTTGGCGCCTATATCGCCGAGACGACGGCGGCCGGCGATTACCCGAAGATCATTCTCGGCATCGCCGTGATGTCGCTCTTTGTCACGCTGTTCAACCGACTGCTGTGGCGCCCGATGTATGCGTACGCCGAAGCGAAGCTCCGGCTGGATTGAGGACGAGTTCCGATGCAGAACGTGAAGAACATGCAAACGCCCGCACAGCACAACACCGCGACGTCCACGGCCGCGCCGGCGGGGCCGCGCCTCGGCAGCGAAATCCTGCGCGTCGACAACGTGAGCCGCGGCTTCAACAAGACGCAGGGCGAACTGCTCGTCCTCGAAGACGCGAACCTGTCGCTGCGCGAAGGCGAGATCGTCGGCTTGCTCGGGCGCTCGGGGTCGGGCAAGTCCACCTTGCTGCGGATCATCGCCGGACTGATCGAGCCGACGGCGGGCGAAGTCACCTACCTGAACGAACCGTTGCGCGGGCCGGCGAAAGGCGTCGCGATGGTGTTCCAGACCTTCGCGCTGTTCCCTTGGCTCACCGTGCTCCAGAACGTGGAAGCCGGCCTCGAAGCGCAGGGCGTGGGCGCGCGCGAGCGGCGCGAACGCGCGCTCGCCGCGATCGACCTGATCGGTCTGGACGGCTTCGAGAACGCGTATCCGCGCGAGCTGTCGGGCGGCATGCGCCAGCGCGTGGGATTCGCGCGCGCGCTCGTCGTCGATCCCACTTTGCTCTTGATGGACGAACCGTTCTCCGCGCTCGACGTGCTGACCGCCGAAAACCTGCGTACCGATCTGCTCGATCTGTGGACGCAAGGACGCATGCCGATCAAGTCGGTGCTGATCGTCACGCACAACATCGAGGAGGCTGTGTTCATGTGCGACCGGATTCTCGTGCTGTCGTCGAATCCGGGGCGCGTGATGGCCGAGATCAAGGTGCCGTTCAAGCATCCGCGCAACCGGCTCGACCCGGCGTTCCGGCGGCTGGTCGACGACATCTACGCCAAGATGACCGCCCGCAAGCTCGGCGAGGCGACAAAGAAGGGGCTGGAACTCGGAAGCTGGCTGCCGAACGTGTCGACGAACCTGATGGCGGGTCTGATCGAAACACTCGCCGCCGACCCATATCACGGCCGCGCCGACATGCCGGAGATCGCGCGTTCGCTGCATCTGGAAGTGGACGACCTGTTTCCGGTCGCGGAAGTGTTGCAGCATCTCGGTTTCGCGGACGTGCGCGAGGGCGACATCTTCCTCACGCCGCCCGCGCGCGTCTTCGCGGAGTTCGGCACACAGGAGCGCAAGATGATGTTCGCCGAGCATCTGTTGCGGCACATTCCGCTTGCCGCGCGAATCCGCAAGGTGCTCAACGAGCGTCCGGGGCATCGCGCGCCGCGCGTGCGCTTCGAGCAGGAACTGGAGGACTTTCTCTCCGACAAGGCCGCCGAGGAAACGCTCGACGCGGTCATTACATGGGGACGTTACGGCGAGATTTTCTCGTACAACGACCAGACGGAGATGCTGAGTCTGGAAGACGTGGAGTCGTGAATACCGACCTCGGTGATAGAAGGCGGCTCGCCGTCCCTGGCGCGACGGACCTGACAGACAGGCCGTCTCTCACTTTCGATCCTGGGCTGCCTGACGAATTTGCGAACATGAAATAAGGGCGCGTCCGTTGGCGGACGCGACGTGCAGGTGCGATAAAGCTCGGCGAAGAGCCTCGGTTCGGTCGGCAAAAGAAAGCCGCTTCAGACAATCTGAAGCGGCTTTTTTCTTTGCCGACGCGTTTGATGCGGGTTGTAGAAAGACCGTAAATAGGACATTTCGTATAGTCATGCGCTTCGTCGAAACTGGAAAATCGAAAGATATCGTTGGGGAATCGACAGGAATGCCTGCGGCGCCGCCGCGATGAGTTCCCATCCTGACGTGTGCGCGCCAGAATCCGCAAACAAAAATCAACAAAACAGGAACATCAGAGATGAGCAATCGGGGGCCGTCGAGATTCATCATCGCATCGCTTGGAACGCGACTGGCTAGTTCCTCTTCCAGCCATCTTCGTCCGGTCGTCGCTGGGACCAGCGAGCCAGGCACTATCTTTCAGGTGCTCGACGTTGCAATGCGTTCCGGCAAGACATCGGCGGCAAATGTGCACGGGGTGGAAGCATTCGATCTGAATGGTCAACACAACACGCTGAAGCTTTCTCTGACTGACGTAGTGAATATCGGAGAACGCAATCTGTTCATCGAGGATGGAAGGCAGCAGGGGAAGGTGAACGGCGGAGCGGGCGACACGGTGGATTTGTCGAACTCGCATATTGCCGGCATCTCGGACGGCGATTGGCAGCAGCACGGCAACGTCGCCGTGCAAGGTGTCACGTATGACGTTTATCTGCACGCTGGGGCGCAAGCGGAGCTGCTTGTCCAGAAAGGCGTGCAAGCGGTGGTCCAATGAGATCGGGATCGCGCGAATTAGTCGAGTTCGTACTTTGCGCGATTCTAACGATTTGCCTGCTTACGGTATTGCTTCGGTCATCCGGGAAGGGAACGCCTTTGCTTTATAGATCGGCTTTTCTCTCTGTGATGAGTGCGTGGGGCGTCGCATCGTTCATGACCAAGATTCTTTTGGTTCTTGCGATTAGGCCAGGCGACCGATTGCATATCGCAGTCTTAATCGGAGATGGTCTCATTAACAATGCAGGTTATTTTTATCCATTTCCATGAAATCATGAAAAATACACTAAGATGGGAAGCAATCACGTTAATCAGGTGGATTGCGCTCGCGCTATTTGCGGCGTTGCTCGCTGCTTGCGGTTCAGGCGACGGTAGTTCTCCCCTGAATGCTACGGCCAAGTCCACTTCCGCGACGGAGGCGCCGTCAACCAATGCTCCCTTGCATCTGCCGAAGTTTTCAGAAGTCAAACTCTCTTCTTCCACTCTCGATAAAACTAGCACGCTTTCAGTGCAATCGGATGATAGTGCTCAACCGACAAATTCAAGCCGTGGATATTTGTACCCAGATTGGGTTTGGAATTCTCATCGGATAAGTGTCTGTTGGGAGAATCCAAACTCTTGGAATGATCAGCAGCGTCAGTGGGCGAAAGAAGCGGTGACGAATACGTGGGATGCAAATTCAGATGTGACATTTGTCGATTGGTCGACGTGTCCGGACATCAATACGACCTACTTGGGCATTCGTATGGCGGTCACAAATGGCCAACCGATAACGAGGCAGTTAGGTGAAGCGGGTATCGGTTGGCGTTCAAACGTCCAACTGAATATGGACTTCCAGAGTTGGTCCCCAAATTGTTACTTGACGCGCCCGTTGGAAACCTGCGTGAAAACCGCGGCCGTTCATGAGTTCGGCCACCTCTTGGCATTTGCTCATGAGCAAGATCGTCCGGATACGCCTGCCGAGTGCGTTGATCAGGGACAGTCAACGGGTGAGACAGGCGGCGCTGTGTTCGGAACATGGGATCTGGCATCGGTCATGAACTATTGCAACCCCAACTGGGGGGGTGGTGGCGTGTTGAGCGCAGGCGACAAAAATATAGTGCAGGCCTATTACGGAAAGCCTGGCAGCAAGATCTATTCGGTGTTTACAGCCAACGATCCGCCCATTGTGGCTATTCAAGACAGCAAGACTTTCGCCTATGTTAGTGCGTACCTCACGATACCGAACGCACAGGGTTCCGTCCTTCGACATTTTGGGGCGACACCGGATGGCAACAAGGTTGCCTATACGCTAACCAACCAGCAAACAGGAAGCTCGATTCTCGGTTATGTCGACACTCAAACTGACACATTAAAAGGACAAGTATCGATTGCCGAAGAAGTGGTGGACATGAAGCCGTCGGGTGACAGCAAATTCGTGTACGTCGTCTGGAAGCAAGGCGCTGCAGCGGGCGTGCGTGCCTACAACCTGAGCACGTATGCCGTGGCGTGGGATCTACCGCTCGTTGGCGCGAAGCTGATCGCTGAGCAGCGTTTGTCCACAAGTCAACGGCTGTACGTCGTCAAGAACGACGGACAAGGCAGCGCACAGTCGATTGTCGTCGTGGATCTAAACACCCACAAGCAGATTGCCTCGTACTCCATCGGCACGACCGGTTCGCAGCCAGTCGTCGTCGGCCTGACCCCGGACGAGAAAAAGCTTTATCTTGCGGATCCCAGTACTGGTGACCAAATTACTCCTTTCATCGCCAGTCTGGACACGCAAGGCGGCCAGTTCGCTGTGCTCAAGACGATTACACCTGCCGACGCTGGCATTCACGATTTGCATGTCCTCGATAACAACCAAGTGTTGCTTGGAACAAACAAACAGGGTATTGCACCGCTGATTTACACCGTCGATAAAAAATCGTTTAGTGCACTCACCGACGGTGTTCCGAGCAATTGGTCGTTGCCATTCGTGTACTCGCCCAACGGTAAGGTCGTATTTACGATGGCACAGTACTGGGACGGCAACATCCCACATTATTCGTTCATACGTCTCGACAGCTACAGATTGAATCAGGCTACCGGGCCCGTCGTCTGGGACGGTTCCAATCATCCAGTCACGAGCGTCGGCTTCGGTCAAAACGTAGTCACTCGCCCGTTCGCGGTGATTTACCGCTAGTCGCATCAAAGGCGGCCCGTTGCTCGGCCGCCGATTCACTCATGCGATTCCCTTCGCCAGTTGTGCGAAGGGGGTTCCTTGCACGACTCTCGTTTCATTCGACCAGCGGCCCGGCAGGGCCCGCCGCTCGTCGGTGAAAGTGCCAACGCGACCGGTTTTGAGCGCGAAGGACATCGCATCACAGCGGAAGATTCCGCCTACTGCAAATTCCCCCACCGCTCTACGGCCGGCTCCGCCGACGCCCACTTCCAGCCGCCTGGGTCCTTGCACGTCGTCGCGAGGAACCAGCTTTGCGGCGCACCGGCCTCGTCGCCATCGACCACCGAAAACGCGAACTCGCGGCACGTCGCGAGCGCGCTGTTGAACTCGCGCAGCACGCGCACGTCGCCGTGGCCGTTTTCGACCGGCAGCGTGTGCTTCACGCGCCACGGCCGCGTCTCGCCGATCGTCAGACCGCCCGCCGTCACCGCGATCGCTTCCTGCTGATCCTTGTGCAGCGACTTCATCACGCGCTTCACGGCTTCGTCCGTCGCCGCCTGCACGACGATGCCGACGCCGATGCCGACCGCCGGATTGCTCGTCACCACGCCAGTTGCAAGACCTGCCGCCGCACCGCTCGCCGCGCCGATCGACGACGACGCGCAGCCGCTCACGAACGCGCAACTCGCGGCGGCCGCCGCGAATGTCAGAACGAGGCGCCCGGTCATTGCAGCGCGCCCCAGCGCGGCGTCGCGGGTTCCGCCGACGCCCACTTCCACTTGTTGCCGTCGCGGCAGACCGAGGCGACGTAGAAGGCGGTGTCGGCCGCGCGGTTCTCGGTGGCGTCGCGATCGACGGAGAACACGATCTCCTTGCAGTCGAGCGTGCCGCTGCTGATCGTCCGGCTCACGGTGACGCGGCCTTTCTCGTCTTCTTCGATCGGCACCGAATGCACCGCCTTCCATGGCGCGACGGCGCCGACCGCGAGCGGTCCGGCCACGTTGGCGATGCTGTCCTGGGTATTGGTGTGAATCACACGCTGCGAGTACTGGACGCCTGCGCGGGCGGCGGCGACTGCGCCCAGGCCGATGCCGGTGGCGACCGCTGCGTTGTTGGTGATCGACCCTGCGATCGCGGCGCCGGCGATACCGGCCCCGGCGGTGGCGCCTTCGCTATAGAGCGAGTTGCAGCCTGTGAGTCCGGAGCACGCGATGGCGCTCGTGAGGATCGCGGCCAGCGCGACGGCGCTCGAACGGCGCCGTTGAACCGATGTCTGCATCTTGCTTTTTTCCTTCGTCTGCCTGTCTTTATTCTTTCGATGTGGCGGCGCGCCGGCCCCGGTCGCTTCGATAAAGCTCGGAACCCTAAGCAATCCGCTTGCCCGGGCATTTTGAAGCAAGCGATGAATAGCGCAAAAAGGAAAATTGCAAGAATTTGCAAATGGAGAAAGCGGCGTGCGCGGTTTCCCGCCCGCGCGTGTGAAAAAAAACGGCCAGCGAACGCTGGCCGTGGCATGTCGTCACATCGGGCGCGATGCGCCGCTCAGTTGTCGGTCGATGGTCCTTGCGTATCCGAATCGCCGCCTTCGTTTTCATATGCGCCGAGCCGGTTGTACAGCGTCTTCAGGCTCACGCCGAGCGCCTTCGCCGCGCGTCGCTTGTCGCCGCCGCAGTGCTTGAGCGTGCCGAGGATGATCTGCTTCTGCGCATCAGCGAGCGGCGTGCCGACCCACACGTTCATCGCGTCGCCCTGGGTGACGGGCTTCTTCACGCGCGACGCGAGATGCGGATGCGCGATCTCGACCGTCTTCTCAGCAAGAATGAACGCGCGATACACGGTGTTCTTCAGCTCGCGCACGTTGCCCGGCCACGAGTAGGTGCGCAGCATGTCGAGCGCGCGCTTGCTGAACGCCTTGCTCGTGCCTTCCTGCGCATTCATCTCCGAGAGGAAATGCTGCGCGAGAAACTCGCGATCCGAATCCCGTTCGCGCAAGGGCGGCGCGCGCAGCGGAAACACCGCGAGACGATACATCAGGTCTTCGCGCAAGCCGTTTTCCTTGACGGCGGCGACGGGATCGCGATTGGTCGCGGCGATCACGCGCACATCGGAATGAATCAGGTCGTTGCCGCCGACGCGAAAGAACGTGCCCGTCTCCAGTGCGCGCAGGAGCTTCACTTGCCGCACGGGCGACATCTCGGTGACTTCGTCGAGGAAGAGCGTGCCGCCGTTCGCATGCTCGAAATAGCCGATACGCCCCTGCACCGCGCCCGTGAAGCTGCCTTTCTCGTGACCGAAGAGTTCGGCTTCGATCAGGTTGTCCGGAATCGCGCCGCAGTTCACGGCGATGAACGGGGCGTCGCGCCGCGCGCTGTGATCGTGGATCGTGCGCGCGATCAGTTCCTTGCCGGTGCCGGATTCGCCGATGATGAGCGCGGTGGCGTCGGTTGCGGCCACGCGTTCGATCTGCGAATACAACTCCAGCATCACCGGGGACGAGCCGTACAAAAGTCCATAAGACTTCAGGCCCGGCACTTCTCCCGCGCTGCGTTTTTTGTGCGTCGGCGTATCGCCCGGGGCGACGGCCGGCGGGTCCAGTTCGGTTGACGCCATGTGTCTCGTGTCCTGCAAATGTTGGTCGGGCTCTTGACGACGCACGATGGCCGGCATGGCAAGAGAAGCGTGCCGGCTGGCGTCCGAAGCGCCCTCGCGGAGGGTGGCAGATGGGGTCGTCGGAGACCTTCGCGGCGAGCCGGAGGACGCACTTCCCGTCAGCCGGACAGCCGATGGGCTGTGTGCTCAACCGTGATTCCCCGTTGATTCCGCCTGCCGGCTGTATCCGCCGTTTTCGCGGTCCGGTGCCCGATGCCCGCGTTTTTCCATGCGGGCTGCAGGCGGCAGCGATGGACGCGAAGGGCGCGCGACTTATCTCAATATCGCTATTTAACCATTCGCAGCGTCGTTGCGGCAATGAGCATCGGCCCGCCCGTCTCAAAATTAGACAAAAGGGGACGCCTACCGGAAGCTTCGCCACATGCGGCCGAAAGTTACACGGCGACGGCGTAATTGTTACCCACGCCGAACACCGAAGGGTCGTCAGGAGGGCGGCCCGAGGTCCGAAAACGGCCCGCGCGCAAAGCTGGCACGAATACTGCGGAGGATGGCTACCGCCAATCGAAGACGCCGTTTCCGGCAGATCGCCATGGAAGACTCCCTGAATTTCGACATTTCCGCATCCGGCCGCGACCGTGCGCCCAGGCGTGCCCGCACGGGCCGCGCGGGCCGGCCGGGCAACGCGAAAGCCGAGCGTCCGGAACTCCAGGCCGGCGAGCCGATCGACATCTATCACTGGGCCGCGGTCGCGCTCGTGACGTCGCTGATGTGCGCAGTGCTCGCCTATGCCGCCGGCACGCCGACGCTTTCGCGCGCGTCGAACGTGACGAGCATCGTGTTCGGTGCGATGGGGAGCGTGCTCCTCCTGGCCGGTATCGTGCGCGGACTGCGTTCGCGCCTCGCCGGCACAGCGGTGGCGGAACAGCCGCAGTGAGCCAGCCGGCGAACCACGACAACATCAATTACAGCGAGGGCCCCACGACATGAGCCAGACGACTGTCCAGCTTGCCTTGGGCAAGCAAAAGATCATCGAAGACATCAAGGTGCTGCTGAACGACTCGGAGGAGTTGCTGCGCCTCTCGGCGTCGCTGCCGAGCGAGGGCGTCGAGGCGCTGCGCGCGCGTCTGCGCGACCACGTCGATACCGCGCGCGGCGCGCTGGAAGACGCGCAGGCGAATGCGCAATCGCGCTACCGCGCGGGCGTCGACTGCACGGAGAAATACGTGCGCGACAATCCGTGGCAATCGCTCGGCATTGCGGCCGGCATCGGATTTTTCTTTGGGATTCTGATTTCGCGCTGATTGTCAGTTCCGCTCGACACGGTTCGCGATACCGGATTTCTTTGATGCAGATTTCAAGCGATAAGGGAGAAACATAATGGCTCGACCAAGAATCGGAATCTTCGGTGCGCTCTTTGCCGTCGGCAGTGTGCTCGCGTGGAAGTGGGTGCAGTCGCAGGACAGCGCGAAAAAGCGTGCGACGCGCGACCTGAATCGCTGGGAAGACGAGGGCGGCAAGGTCGTGACGCCGTCCAGCGCCACGCCGGTGGCGGGGCACACGAACGGCAGCGGCGTGATCGGCGGAACCCCTGAAGCGTGGCATTTTCCGCGCAGCTAATCCGCGCAATTCCTGTTTTATGTCGGCGAAAGCGCACGTCCTCATGGGCGTGCGCTTTATCTTGATAAAGCCTTATAATCAAAGAACGTTCCGCCATTGGTTCGTTGTATGGCAATTTTTGCCAGCTTAATGCGCATAGCCATTTTGTCCTGCGAACGATCGGCAACTTTTTCATTTTCAGCGGGTTTCGGCGGGTAGTTTAAGGACGCCGATCCGCGTTCGGCCTGGCCGTCGCGACGACTGCCCAGAGAAGCCCGCGCCGCCCCAATGGTGCGTGACCTGACAACGCTTTAAACACTCCAGACGCATGCCACATGTATTGATTGTCGATGACGATCCCAGTACCCGCGAGGCACTAGCCGCGATCATCGGCGAAGACGGACTGACGACTGCCACGGCCGGCGACCTGCGCGAGGCGCGCATCCAGCTCGTGCGGCAGACGCCCGATGTCGTTTTCACCGACCTGAAGCTGCCGGACGGCTCCGGTGTCGACCTCTTCGAAGACCTCGATCCGCGTTCCGGTGTCGAGGTGATCGTGATCACCGGCCACGCGACGGTCGAATCGGCGGTGAGCGCGCTCAAGATGGGCGCGACCGATTACCTCGTCAAGCCGATCAACATGCAGCGCGTGAAGGCGATCCTGTCGCGCCTGCCGCGCCCTGGCGACCTGAAGGCGGAAATCGGCACGTTGCGCGGCGAGTTGCGCCGCATGGGGCGTTTCGGCCTCATGCTCGGCAATTCGCCCGCGATGCAGACCGTCTACGACCAGGTCGGCCGCGTCGCGCCGACGGCAGCTTCCGTGCTGCTGATCGGCGAATCGGGTACGGGCAAGGAAGTCGCCGCGCAGACGCTGCATGAGCTGAGCCTGCGCCGCAAGCATTCGTTCATCGCGGTGAACTGCGGTGCGATCTCGCCGAACCTGATCGAATCCGAAATGTTCGGGCACGAGCGCGGCTCGTTTACCGGCGCGGATCGCCAGCACAAGGGCTATTTCGAGCGGGCGAACGGCGGCACGCTGTTCCTCGACGAAATCACCGAAATGCCGATCGAACTTCAGGTGAAACTCCTGCGCGTGCTGGAAACCGGCATGTTCATGCGCGTCGGCACGACGAAGGAACTCGAAACCGACGTGCGCCTGATCGCCGCGACCAACCGCGATCCGGAGCAGGCGGTGCTCGAAGGCAAGTTGCGCCTCGACCTGTATCACCGGCTGAACGTGTTTCCGATCAACCTGCCGCCGCTGCGCGAGCGTGGCAAGGACGTCGAACTGCTCGCGCAGGCGTTTCTCGACGAACTCAATTCGCGTTACAACACGAAGAAGACCTTCCCTGCGGCCGTGCGCGAGATGCTGGCGTCGTACCCGTGGCCGGGCAACGTGCGCGAACTGAAGAACTACGTGCAGCGCGCGTACATCATGTCGGGCGCCGAATCGGACAGTACCGCTACGGTGCCGCTCCAGATCTCGCTCTCGAAGCCTTCGGCGGGAACCGCGGTGACGATCGCGTTCGGCACGTCGCTCGCGGAAGCCGACCGCCAGCTCATCCTCGCGACGCTCGAACAGTGCGGCGGCGTGAAGACGCGCGCGGCGGAGATCCTCGGCATCAGTCTGAAGACGCTCTATAACCGGCTCGTCGAGTACGGAGAGGACGCGAACAAGGCCGCGGTCGGCGAGGCGAGCGAACTCGGCGATACAGGTCCCGGAAGCGCCTAGTCCGTTCAATCGACAGACGAAAACCGCCCGCAGAACCAACGCCCGCGCATGAAAATGCGCGGGCGTTTTCTTTGGCAGTCCGGCGTTTCACGCCGATAATGAGACGAGGACGCGACGTCGGCTGCGTGCTTTGGGCAGCGCGGACGTTGAAGGGCATGCCCCTTGCTGTCGCAGTAGTCAGGCTCGCTCGATGGGCAATGATGCCCTTGCCGCAACGAGTCCGACCATCACTACAACGACCAGGAGCCGCCATGTCCGATTCCGCTTTCGATCGCACGATTCACGCGCAGACGCCGCAGGTGCCCGACCCGCCCGTGACGCCGCCCGACGAGCCGACTCCGCCGCCGCAGGTTCCGCCCGACACGAACCCGGACCCGACGCGCGAGCCGCCGACGCCGCCTGTACAACCGATCGGCGATCCGCCGCCCGGGCCGAACGAGGCGCCGCACGTTCGCTAAACATGGCGGCATTGCACTGAACAACGCGATAAACAAGACGCGATAAACACGACGCATCGACCGCTACAACGCGAAAAAGGGCGCATTCCCCTAAAACGTGCAAGTGTTGAAGAAATTTCCAAGGATGCTGTAGGCATTACAACGAAAGACGTAACAATGACCGGCGCGCGCGAGCGATGCCGGTCGTTTTTTCGCCAGAACACGGGTCGCCGCCGACCCTTTCCTACGACGGCCTTCGCCCTGGAGGCACCATGAGGCACCCCGCACTCCGACGCTCCGCACGTCATTCGTCCAAGCGCGAAGCCCGCGCCGAGGCGGTCAAGGAAACGCCCGCGCCCGCGGCATCCGCCGACGCCCCGCCGCACGATCCGGCCGGCCAGAACCGCCCCGCGCCTGACGCTCCGCCCGATGGCGAGCACAATCAGGGCGGCGTGCGCCGCGAAGGGATCGACTATCAGCGTGATCTCGGCTCGGAGCAGGACGCCTGATCGGGCGACCGTGTCCTTGACCGGACCGATGCAAATTCTTCTCCGCGGCGCGTGGTCGTCGCGTGTTTTCGTTCGTCGGTAACATCCAAATACAAATTTTATTTCACCCATCTCAAAAATCGGCATGGGTTTTGCATCCCTTCTTTCGCCAATTCGAGCATGCAACGACAACTGATGAGGTGACGCTGTAATGAGCAGATTGATCGTGGTATCGAATCGCGTCGCGCCGATCCAGGAAGGCAAGCCCGCCGCCGGCGGCCTGGCGATCGGAGTCCTGGACGCGCTCAAGGAGACAGGCGGCGTCTGGTTCGGATGGAGCGGAGAAATCGTCGGCGAGGCGTCCGCGCCCGTGATCGAAAAGCGCGGCAACGTGACCTACGCGACCGTCGGGCTGACGCGCCGCGACTACGACCAGTACTACCGCGGCTTTTCCAACGCCACGCTGTGGCCGACGTTCCACTATCGCAACGACCTCTCGCGCTTCGACCGCGAGGAATACGCGGGATACGCGCGCGTGAACGCGGGTCTCGCCGCGAAGCTCAAGGCGCTCATCGAGCCCGACGACATCATCTGGGTGCACGACTATCACCTGCTGCCGTTCGCGCAGGAATGCCGCGCGCTCGGCATCACGAATCCGATCGGTTTCTTCCTGCATATTCCGTTTCCCGTGCCCGAAGTGATGCGCACGGTGCCGCCGCACGAGGAACTGATCCAGGCGATGTGCAGCTACGACATCGTCGGGTTCCAGACGCAGGCCGATCAGCAGTCGTTCGTCGACTATATCGAGCGCGGCAAGTTCGGCCACGCGACCGACGACGGCATGGTGCAGGCTTTCGGCCGCATGCTGAAGGTGGGCGCGTATCCGATCGGCATCTATCCGGACGCGATCGCCAAAGCCGCCGAGCAGTTCTCGAATCGAAAGCCGGTGAAGAGCCTGCGCGACGCCTTGCGCGGCCGCAAGCTCATCATGAGCGTCGACCGGCTCGATTATTCGAAAGGGCTCGCCGAGCGCTTTCAGGCGTTCGAGCGCCTCTTGCTGAACGCACCCGGCTGGCATGGCCGCGTGTCGCTCGTGCAGATCGCCCCACCGACGCGCTCCGACGTGCAGACCTATCAGCGCATCCGTCAGAACCTGGAAGGCGAGGCGGGGCGCATCAACGGCCGCTTCGCGCAGCTCGACTGGACGCCGATCCAGTACCTGAACCGCAAATATGACCGCAATCTGCTGATGGCGCTCTTCCGGTTGTCACAGGTGGGCTACGTGACGCCGCTGCGCGACGGCATGAACCTGGTTGCGAAGGAATACGTGGCGTCGCAGGATCCGGCCGATCCGGGTGCGCTCGTGCTGTCGCAATTCGCGGGCGCCGCCGATCAGCTGCCGGGCGCGCTGGTTGTCAATCCGTTCGACCTCTCGCAGATGTCCGAGGCGCTGGAGCGGGCGCTGTCGATGCCGCTCGCCGAGCGTCAGGCGCGTCACGCCGACATGATGGCGCCGCTGCGCGAGAACAATCTCTCCGTGTGGCGCGATTCGTTCCTGAGCGATCTGAGGAGCGTCGCGACGGCGGCGTCGATGACGCAAAAGACCGTGAAGCAGGTCGCCGGCGTTAAACCCGAGGCGAAGTCCGAAGCGAAATCCGATGCGAAATCCGGCGTGAAAGCGCGTCCGGCGAAGGTTTCCGGCTGACTGTCGGCCTTCGCTGCAAAAAGCCCCGCGCCCGGCGATCCGGCGCGGGGCTTTTTCGTTCCTGGGCGGCCCGCGCGGCACGCCCCTTGCGATCGAAGAAACCGGACGATCAACGGAGGTCAATGATGAGCGGAAGCACACTGAACCCGCCCGACGAGGGCGGCGTGGAAATCGGCAAGGGACACGGCACGGGCGCGCTCGGACCGAGCGACTCCTCCGACAGCGGCTCGGACGTGCAGGGCGAGAAGCGCTATCCGGGCGACATCGAAGACGAACTTGACGCGCACGCGCTCGGCCAGTCGCAGGCGGAGCTGGCAAGCGACACCGACCGCTACGGCACGGGCGAAGCGGCATCGGCGGATGGCGACAACAATCTCGAGACCGACGCCGACATCCTGCCCGACGAAGTGCAGGACGAAACGCGCGGCATCGGCGACGAAACCGCCGATCCGGCGGACGACGAGAACGTCTGATTCCGGGCGAACGCAGAGCCGGGCGGCGTCGTTCCTTGCGGAGCGACGCCGCTTTTTATTGAAGTGGCGTTAGGATCGGCGTTTCGAGTAAAACCGCGCACCCCGCGCCGACGCCCACGCATGAACGACGACACATCGCCGAAACCCTCGCCCGTCGCAGTGGGCAGCACGTCGACATGGCGCGGCTGGCTCGCGTGGGCCGTCGACCCGATCGTGCACTGGTCGCAGGATCACTGCCTGATGTTTTCGGCGTCGATCTCGTTCTTCGCCGCGTTTTCGCTCGCGCCGACGCTCGTCATCGTGATCGCGGTCGCGAGCATCTTCTTCGGCGCCGACGCCGTCCAGGGGCGCCTCTTCGACGAAATCAGCGGCGTCGTCGGCGCGGACGCGGCGCGCGCGCTCGAAGCGATCGTTGCGAACGCGTGGCACGCCGACATCGCCCGCAGCACGGCGCTGCTTTCGGGCGCGGGCGTGCTCGTCGGCGCATCGGCGACGTTTTCGTCGCTGCACAGCGCGCTCAACGTCATCTGGCCGACGCCCGCCGTGAGCACGCGGGAGAGCATCGTCGGGCTGCTGCGCGTGCGGGTGATGTCGTTCGGGCTCGTGGTCGGCGCCGGGCTGATGGTCGTCGCGCTGCTGGTGCTGGATGCGTCCGTCGAACTCGTCGGGCATCTCGTCTTCGGCGATGGCAGTCCGTTTCTCGTGCTCGCCGGCGCGACGCAGCGGGCCATCTCGCTCGCGATGCTGACGCTCGCGTTCACGGTGCTGCTCAAGTTCCTGCCGACCGCGCGCATGATGTGGCGCGACGCGCTGCTCGGCGCGGTCGCGGCGGCGCTGATGTTCGAAGGCGGCAAGCGGCTCTTCGCGTTCTACCTGAGCCACGCGGGAACGGCGAACATGTTCGGCGCGGCCGGATCGCTCGCGGTCATCCTGATGTGGCTGTATTACTCGGCGGCGGTGTTCCTGCTCGGCGCCGAACTGTCGGCGACGGCGGCGAGAAAGCGCACGCATCGCGAGGCAGGCTGGCGATAAAAAAATGCCTTCGAGTGCGACCTCGAAGGCATGTTCAGCATCAGGCGACCAAGCGAACGATCACGCCTGCCGGCGCAACTCCGCAGGCGGCACCTTCATCAGATGCCGGTACTTCGCGACAGTCCGTCGCGCGACGATCACGCCCTGATCCGCGAGCATCTTCGCGAGGCTCACATCCGACAGCGGATCGGCCGCGTTTTCCTTCGCGATCATTTCCTTCAGGAGCGCGCGCACGGCCGCGGCCGAGCAGGTGCCGCCGCTCTCGGTGCTGAGTTCGCGCGGGAAGAAGTGCTTGAACTCGAAGATGCCGCGCGGCGTCGCCATGTACTTGTTGCCCGTCGCGCGCGAGATCGTCGATTCATGCAGTTCCAATTCGTCGGCGACATCGCGCAGCACGAGCGGCTTCAGCGCGATCTCGCCGTAATCGAAGAACGCTTTTTGATGCGACACGATGCATTCCGCGACGCGTTGGATCGTGGTGAAGCGTTGCTGCGCATTGCGGATCAGCCAGCGCGCTTCCTGTAACTGCTGCGCGAGCGGCGAACGGCTCGCGCCCGCCGACTGCGCGAAGAGTTCCGCGTACATCCGGTGGATGCGCGCGCGCGGCAGCACCGCCGGGTTGATCGTCACGACCCAACTTTTCTTCACCTGACGCACGATCACGTCCGGCACCACGTAGTTGTCCTCGGCCTGGCCGTAGTTCTCGCCCGGCTTGGGATCGAGCTTGCGCACGAGCGCGCAGGCGATGCGCAGTTCGTCCGCGCTGCAGCCGATCTTCTTCTGCAGTTCGGCCTGTTCGCGTCGCGCAAGGCGCTCCAGATGATGATTGACGATTTCGAGCGCGACCGTGCGTCCCGGCGTGTCGGACGGCATCGCCTCGAGTTGCAGCGACAGGCATTCCGACAGGTTGCGCGCACCGACGCCCGGCTTATCGAGCGACTGCACGAGCTTGAGTGCGATGGTCAACTCGTCTTCGGTGAGTTCGGGCTCGATATCGACGAGCGCCGCGAGTTCCGAGAGGTCTTGCCGCAGATAGCCGTCGTCGTCGAGCGCTTCGATGATCAACTGGGCCGTCGCGCGGTCGCGGTCGTTCAGCGGGTAAAGGCGCAGCGAATCGTGCAGGGTGTCGTGCAGCGAAGGCTCGATGCGGACCCAGTCGGCCGGATCGGAGCCTTCGCCGTCGCCGCTCGTGCGCGACGCTGACGTGCGGCCGAACGGATCGGAGGAGAACTCGCTGCCCGCATCGTCGTGGGACGAGGAATCGCCGCTGTCGACCGAATCGACGGCGCTGTCGGCAGCAAGCGGCGCTTCGGCCGTCTCGCTCGACGCGGCGGGCGTCGTTTCGCTCATCGAATTGCCGTTGTCGTTGCTGAGGGCGTTGTCCTCGGTTTGCGACTCGTCGTATTCGAGGAACGGGTTGGTGTCGAGGGCATTGCGCAGTTCCTGCTGAAACTCGAGCGACGAAAGCTGCAGCAGGCGAACCGACTGTTGAAGACGCGGTGTAAGCGCAAGGCTTTGCTTGGTGCGAAGTTCTAGGGAAGGCGGCATTGCGTGGTAGTCCTCGTTTGTTCTTGAACAGAATCGGCTTTCGTGACGCCCTAATAAGCAACGGTCGTGCCATGTTGTGTTAAAGCCGCATGGCGCCGGGCTTTTGCGATGCGTGCACGCGGATTGCGGAAGGCTGCGAGGGCCGCTTCCACGCAGTTTTTACACGTCGTCCGACAAAACCGCAGCGCATGGACAACTCGTCCGGGCAGATACCCACATGTTGAAAAACGCACGGAACAACACTATCTCGGCGACCTGCGAAACCGCGTCGCGACAGGGCGTCGAGCGCTTTATCCGAGGTCGCGCGCGGTGTGTTTCATATGACCCGGCACGCAAGTTGCGGTAGTCGTTGCACGATCGCGTTGCTACGGGGCGCGACGTACACAAAGTAACGACAGACAGTACCAATGAACCGGTCCCCCGCGCTCTCAAGCGGTACAGGCAGTCAGGGCGAGACCGTACTTTTAAAACTGAAAAGAAGGAGAGTTTCCATGAAGACGACCCAATTCCTGAAGGCAGCCGGCGGTATCGCAGCAGTCGTGTTTGCCCTCAACGCAACCGCTCAGACGACGGCAGCATCGGACTCGACGGGCACGTCCGTCGGCCAGAAGGTCGATGACAGCGCCGTCACCACGAAGGTGAAGGCCGAGCTGCTCGGCGCGAAGAACGTCAAGTCGACGCATGTGCACGTCAAGACGGTGAGGGGCGTCGTTTCGCTGACGGGCACCGTGCCGTCGGCTGAGGACCGGACGGCGGCGGAGGACGTGGTCTCGAAGGTCTCGGGCGTGACCCACGTGAAGAACCATCTCAAGATCGCAGCCGAATAAGCGGGAAGGCCGCGACGCCGGTTTCGACTGGCGCCGCGGCTCGACGATGCAAGCGCCTTCAGCAGCAACGACGCACAAGGAAGTACGACCTCGAAACACGTTGAACAGGGACGTCACTCATCGCGGTTTGGCACGGCATGTCGCCGATGCAACGGCCGCACTACAAGGAGATTCCGATGAAGAACACGAAGAAGTTTGCCTTGATCGGTGCGCTCGCGATGGTTTGCGCGGCGCCGGCGTTCGCGCAGAATGCGGGCGGCGCAGCGGGCGGCGGTCAGTCGAACGGCACGTCGGCGGGCGCCGATTCGATGAACATGGCATCGGGCGCGATGACGAAGCCATCGAAGGGCACGACGCTGCATCAGCAGAACAAGGCGCATAAGCTGAAGGGCGCGTCGGCGGCTGCGGCGGCGTCGTCGCTCGGCACGAACGACAAGGGCCAGCCGCAGTAAGTTGCGCGATTCCCCGACGAAACACGAAGCCCGGCCGCGCAAGCGGCCGGGCTTTTTTGCGTCATTCGCCCGCAGCCGATAAAAAGCCGCCACTCGCTTGCGCGAGCGGCGGCTCTGGGGGAAGCAATCAGCCGGGCCAACGAACGACCGTCGATGACGGCCGCGCCAGGCCCTTCGTCACCGGCGCATTACGACTTTGCAGCGGCGTACTGATCGCGCAGATCGCGGATGCGATCGTGATTCTGGATGACGCCCTGATACTGGCGCTCCACGACTGCGCGCACATCGGCCGGCAGATCCTTGTCGAGCGCATCGCGATAGTTCTTCTTCGCGACGTCCTCGCCGCGCTCGCATTCGGCGAGAATCGCGTGATCGTCGCGGCCCGTGACCGCCGACTTCACGTCGACCCAGCCGCGATGCAGCGCGCCTGCGACCGTGCCGCCGGTTTCGGGCGTGCCGCCCAGGCGCTGCACGACGTCCTGCAGTTCGCGCGCGCCGCGCTGGCAGTCTTCCGCGCGATTCTGGAACAGGAGCTTCAGGCTCGGGTCACGCGTATCTTCGGCTGCCTTGAGAAAGCCCTTTTCACCGTCCTTCGACGTTTCTACGAGATCATTGAGTACCGATACGATATTCGTGCTCATGTAATACCTCCTTGTTGATCGAAGTTCCCCGCAGTCAGATCCCGGTGCGGGATGCGGTCCCTTCCGCTATCGCATGCGGCGTGCCCGGTGCATGCTCATGCAGCCGACACCGCTTGCACGCGATGCGTGTTGCGCGGCACGCCGCTTGCTTTTCCGGTCGTTCGACGAAGCATCCAACAGCGCGCGGCATCGACCGCGACGCGCATAACGACTTGGGAGAATCAGATGAGCATCAACTTTCGCGAGCTGCTGATCTTCGTGGCGATCGTCACGGCAGCGCTCGTCATGCAGGTCCGGCAACACACGATGGACATGCGAGATTCGCGTGGCGAAGCGCAATCCACGCGACCCGTCGAGGGCAAGGCCTGCGATTCCGCCGGCGAGCGCCACTCGACGCACCTGCTACGCGCCACCTGCCACATGCCGCGTGAGGAACAGCCAGTCGACGAACGGAACGCGATGCCGCGCGCGCGGCGCGATCCGCTTTTCGTCTAGGACCGCAGCACAAAAAAACAAGGCCGCCCTCGGGCGGCCTTCGTGTTTATGCGCGTCGCTGCGCATACTCGCCGACAGGATGCGGCGGCTGCAGCGGATCGAAGTCGCTCCAGCGACCCTGCTGCCAGCGTCCCGACGCACGTTCGATGTCCATGCCGCCGGCCTCGCGCAGAATCGACGCCGCGTCGTCCTGCGACTCCGGCGACACATGCACGGCAACCAGCACGCCCGCGTGCCGCGCGTTTTCCTCGTTGGCCGTGGAGGTGGTCGACCCCGGCTTCGACTTGCGCGTATGGGAC
This sequence comes from Caballeronia sp. LZ024, assembly GCF_031451455.1. Classification (NCBI taxonomy): domain Bacteria; kingdom Pseudomonadati; phylum Pseudomonadota; class Betaproteobacteria; order Burkholderiales; family Burkholderiaceae; genus Caballeronia; species Caballeronia sp. LZ024. Next base: position 918,732 of record NZ_JARUXL010000001.1, read on the forward strand.
ATCGCGCCCGCGAGCGAGCCGATATACGCACCGACGCCCGCCGCCACCGCCGACACGAGCAACGGCGCCTTGAAGACCGCGAACACCGCCGCGCCGATGACCGCGCCGATCACTGCGCCGATCGTCACGCCGCGACCGGCGCCCTTGGGCGCGGCCTGCGCGCCCGCATCGGTGCCGACGTCGCCGCCGATCGGATGCCGGGCGTGCTGCCCGCTCGGATTGACGAAAAAGAGCGTGACGTCTTCCTCGACGAAGCCGCGGGCGAAGAGCCGTTGCGCGGCGGACTCGGCGGCCGGAAATGTCTGGAAACGGCCCGCGATGATGAGCGACATGGTGCCTCCGTGTTCGAGTGGGTCAGGTAGAGGGCGGTGCGCCTATTTCGGTTCCATGCCCGCGACGCGAAAGAGGCCGCTGCGCAGCACGACCGGCTCTCCGCCGTTCTCGTCGAGCGCTTCGGCACAGACCGCGCGGATGCGCGGCCGGCCCTGTTCGTAGGCAGGCATCAGGTCCTCCTCGCGCGCGGAGGCCGCGGCGAAATGGTCCTCCAGCGCCTCGGCGGAAATCGAGCAGACGACCGGCTGGCCGTCGACGAGTGCGGTGAAATTGATCACCAGGTCGACGCCGTCGAAAACGGGCGGATCTTCCGCGAAGGTGATGTGCATGGTCGAGTCCTCATAGGCCGGACGATGGGAGAAAGCGGGAAGGGCGCTCATGTCTTGGCCTTCGCGAGCTGCTGCGCCATCTGGTAGTGGTGCTCGATGATCGGCAGCGCCTTGGCCGCGGCGCCTTTCAGCTGCGCGTCGTTGCCGTTCTCGCTTTCCTGCTTGAAGAGCTCGACGGCCTTCTGATGGCCGCCGACCGCCACCTTTTCAATATATGCCTTGTCGAAGTCGGCGCCTTGAAGATTTTGCAGGCTGCCGACCACCGACGAATCCGCGCTCGCCGGCGCGGTGATGCCGTGGCGCTTCGCGACGACGTCGAGATTGCGCGCGAGTTTGGTGTGGTCCGCGATCATGCGCTCGGCGAAGCGCTTGACCTGCGCATCGCTCGATTTCGAGAGCGCGAGCTTGCTCGCGGCGATTTCGGTGGCGCCGGCCGTGCCGGCGTCCTGCACGAACTGCTGGTCGGTCGCCGACAGTTTCTCCGATGCCGCGCTCGCCGGGGCGTTCTGCGCGGACGCGAGCGGCACGAGCCCGGCTGCGAGTGCGAGCGCCGCGACGCTCTTCTTCACCCAGCCGCGCATCGACGGCTGCGCCGTGGACGGTGTTTCACGTCGGCGGTTAAAAGCGGAATGGTTCGGCATGCATCCTCCTGTTCCTGCGATTTTCACGCTCACGCGGCCTGTTTAGCCTTTACGAGCGCGTCGATCAGCGCCTTGCTGAAGGCGGGCAGGTCGTCGGGCTTGCGGCTTGTGATCAGATTGCCGTCGATCTGCACTTCCTGATCGACCCAGCTTCCGCCCGCATTGCGGATGTCGTCCTGCAGGCTCGGCCAGCTCGTCATCGTGCGGCCCGAGACGATGCCCGCCGAGATCGGCAGCCAGCCGCCGTGGCAGATCACCGCAATCGGCTTTTTCGCCTGATTCATGGCTTTGACGAAGCCCTGCGCCTGCGCGTCGAGACGGATCGCGTCGCCGTTCACGACGCCGCCCGGCAGCACGAGCGCGTCGTAATCCGACGCCTTGACCTGATCGAACGTGGCATCGACCGCGACGGTGTCGCCTTTGTCGACGTGCTTGAACCCTTGGATCTGTCCCGGTTTTTGCGAGATCACGTGGACCTCGACGCCGGCTTCTTTCAGCGCGCGCTGCGGCTCGACGAGTTCGGCCTGTTCGAAGCCGTCGACCGCGAGAATCGCGACCTTGCAATCATTGAGCGAAGTAGCCATGAAAACACTCTCCTTGTTGCTGGGTAAGCCTGTGGGACGGGTTCCGGGCGTGCGGAACCCCCGACTCGACGGCAGCAAGGGGTGTGCCCAGCAGAGCGGGCAGCCGACGCGGGGTGCGTGGCGTGCGTGTGCGCGTGGGCGGGACGCGCGTGCGCTCAGACGGCTTCAGCGCGGCGTTTGCCCGCGAGCCGCATGAGGCTCACGATCGCGGCCGCCGCCGCGAACGCCGCCGCCGCGTACAGCGTGATGACCGCGCCATGCTGCGGCGCGACGCCGAAGATCAGCGCGACGAGCGCGGCGCCGAGCGTCTGTCCGGAGAGGCGCGCCGTGCCGAGCATGCCGCTCGCGCCGCCGCTGCGATGACGCGGCGCGGAAGACAGCATCTGCCTGTTGTTCGGCGACTGGAAGAGCCCGAAGCCGAGTCCGCAGACGGCCATCCGCCAGGCGATGTCGACGGGCGCCGGATGCATGCCCGTGGTCGCGAGCAGCAGGAGTCCGCCGGTCAGGATCGCAAGCCCGATGCCGCCGAGGATGCCCGCCGAGTAGCGATCCGCGAGCACGCCCGCGAGCGGCGCGACGAACACGATGACGAGCGGCCACGGCGTCATCAGGAAACCTGTCTGGACCTGCGTCATGCCGAAACCGTCCTGCAGCAGGAACGGCAGCGAGACGAACGCTAGCATCTGCGCGACGAACGAACAGAACGACGTCGCGACGGAGAGCGCGAACACCGGAATGCGCATCAGGTCGACGGGCAGAAGCGGCGCGCGCTGCGTCAGCTGGCGGCGCACGAAGAAATAGCCGATCACGCCCGCCACCAGAAATTCGGCGATCACATAAGGGCGGTGCTCGCCGTGACCGAGGCCGTCGACGGCCGTGATCGCGAAGCCGAAGAAGAGCGCATTCATCAGCGCGCTCACGTAGTCGTAAGGTTCGCGATGGCCCGGCGTGCGCGGCAGCGCGTGCGTGCAGATCGCGAGCGCGGCAAGTCCGATCGGCACGTTGATCGCGAAGAGCCACGGCCACGGCGCGACGGCAAGCACGCCCGAGGCGACGGTCGGCCCGATCACCGAGGAAATCGCGACGACCGTCGCGTTGATGGAGACGCCGCGGCCGAGCTGGTCCGGCGGATAGATCATGCGCACGAGCGCCGTATTGACGCTCATGATGCCGGCCGCGCCGAAGCCCTGGATCACGCGCGCGACGGTCAGCGTCAGAAGCGAGTTCGACAGCGCGCAGCCGAACGACGCGAGCGTGAAGAGCGCGAGCCCGGTCATGTAGATGCGCCGGTAGCCGATGCGGTCGCCGAGCGAGGCGAGCGGCAAGAGCGAGATGGTGATCGTGAGCTGGTAGGCGTTGACGACCCAGATCGAATCGGCGGGCGCCGCGTTCAGCGTGCGGGCGATGGTCGGCAGCGCGACGTTGGCAATGGCGCCGTCGAGCACCGCGAGCGTGATGCCGAGCGCGATGACGAGGATCGCCCAGAAGCGTTGCGGATACGGCAGACCTTGTTCTGCTTCCATCGATCGGGGCGTCGGGCGGCGTGGAGCGTGGATGAAGCGCGCGGCAGGCCTCGCGGGCCGCCGCACGTCGCGGATCGCGTCAATTCATCGCGTCACTTCAGTTCGTACAGACCCGTGTAGGTCGCCGAATCGATTTCGTTCAGATGCACCATGAAGCGCGCGACCGCGTTGGTCGCGCCGGCGTCGAGCGCGAGATTGCCCGCCTGCAACGCGTGGATGCGGAAGATGTAGCGATGCGTCTTGTCGCCGCGCGGCGGCGCCGCTCCGCCGAAGCCGACCGTGCCGTAGTCGTTCCTCAACTGCAGCGCGCCCGCGGGCAGGAGGCTGCCGTCCGCCTTGCCGGCATTGCGCGGCAGCGACCGGACATCGGCCGGAATGTTGACGATCACCCAGTGCCAGAAACCGCTGCCGGTGGGCGCGTCGGGGTCGTAGACGGTGAGCGCGAAGCTCTGCGTATCGGCGGGCGGGTCTTCCCACTGCAACGCGGGCGAAATGTTCTCGCCCGCTCCGCCGAAGGCTTGCTGATCGAATTCCTGCGACTTCGTCATGAAGCCGTTCGCGGGAAACTCGTCGGACCAGATGCGGAAATCAGCCATGAGAATCTTGCCTCCATTCAACAGGTTGAAATAAGCGGCGCACGGCGCCCGCCCGGATGTTTCGCGCCCTGCCGCAGCAAACATGCCCGGCGGAGCGCACAGGTGAAGCGAGGCGGGACAGGGCGCGAAGGGCTCGTCGAGTGTAGCATCCGGCCCCGCTTAACGACGCGTCGCGCGACGCACGGCAGACCCGCGGCGGCCACGGAACCGGCGCTGAAAAATGACGGGCTAGAATATTGAGATAAACACGATGAATACGTCGAGATAAATACGGAACCGGCGCGAGCCGGATTAACGACCATGCCTAATGACGAGCGGCGCGCCGTCCGCGCAGCCATCCAGCCATCCGAGCGGCCCAATGCCGACGGGAGCGCCCCCGCCGACGACGCCGACATGTTCGATCTCGCGCCCGTGTCGCTCTGGCTCGAGGACTTCAGCGCCGTGCGCGAACTGTTCGAAAGCTGGCGCGCGGCCGGCGTCACCGACCTGCGCGCGCATCTCGCCGAAGACCCGGCGCGTATCGCCGCGTGTTCGTCGCGCATCCGTGTGATCAAGGTGAACCGGCGCACGCTGTCGCTTTTCGGCGCGAAGGACGTCGATCATCTCATGCAGAACCTCGCCTGCGTGTTTCGCGACGACATGCTCGCGACCCACGTCGACGAGCTCGAACAACTGTGGGCCGGCAAGCCGCAGTTCGTGAGCCAGACGGTGAATTACGCGCTCGACGGCCGGCGGCTCGACGTGCTGCTCAAGGCGGTGATTCTGCCGGGCCACGAATCGCGCTGGGACCGCGTGCTCGTCACGATCGAGGACATCACCGAACTCGAAGGTGTGCGCCGCCGCGCGGCCGAGAGCGAACTCTATGCGCGCGGGCTCTTCGAGCATTCGCCGGTATCGCTGTGGGTGGAGGATTTCAGTTCCGTGAAGGCGCTGCTCGACGACGTGCGCGAGCGCGGCATCGTCGATTTCCGGACGTTCACGAACGTGCATCCGGAGTTCGTCGAGCGCTGCATGCAGGAAATTCACGTGCTCGACGTCAACCAGCACACGCTCAGGATGTTCGCCGCGCCCGACAAGCCGACGCTCTTCGCGAACCTCCAGACCATCTTTCGCGACGACATGCAGCATCATTTCCAGGAACAGCTGATCGACCTATGGGATCACAAGCTGTTTCACCAGCGCGAAGTGATGAACTATTCGCTCGACGGCGCCGAGCTGCACGTGCACCTGCAGTTTTCGGTGTTTCCGGGCCACGAGCGCGACTGGGATCTCGTGCTCGTCGCGCTGACCGACATCACCGCGCGCAAGAAGGCGGAGGCGTACCTCGAATTCCTCGGCAAGCACGACGTGCTGACGAAGCTCAAGAACCGTTCGTTCTGCATCGACGAAATCAACCGGCTGGAGCGCAAGGGCCCGTACCCGGTGACGGCGATCGCGGTCGACGTGAACGGACTGAAGAGCGTGAACGACCAGCTGGGCCACGCCGCCGGCGACGCACTGCTGCGCCCCGCAGGCGAGGTGCTCGGCAAGGCGCTGGAAAAGCCGTTCCAGGCGGCGCGCATCGGCGGCGACGAATTCGTCGTGCTGCTGCCGGGCACCGACGAGCGCGGCGGCGAGGCGGTCATGGACAGCATCCGCCAGCTGGTGGAGGTGAACAATCAATTCTACTCGGGCATGCCGCTCAGTTTCGCGATGGGCGCGGCGACCGCGCAGGAGGGCGAGCGGCTGGAAGCGATGCTGCATCGCGCGGACACGGTCATGTACGCCGAAAAGCGCGCCCATTACGACAATTCGCAGAACGACCGGCGCGCGCAGCGGGACTAGCCGGGCGCGTGTTCGCTACTTGCCGTTCGTCACTTCGTCGATGCCGCGGTTGAGCGCCGGGCAGGCTTCGTGGATTTCTTTCGCGTATTCGGCGGGATCGGTCGACTTGAGGCGCGCGAAGCGGTCGACGGCCGATTGCGCTTCGGTGTAGCCGAGCTTCCAGGCGCCGTCGAAGTCGGGCGCGGCGGCGAAGTTCTGCCGGGCCGCCGTCTTGAAGCGCTCGATTTTCGCGGCATCGATATGGCAGACGTCCGCGGCGCCGCGCGCGATATTGCCGCAGGTGCGCGCGCCTTCCATCGCGAGGCTCTGGGGCGAGGGTGCCTGCTGTTGCGCCTGCTGCTGCACGCGTTCATGCGCTTCTGCGCACGCCGCGAGCGGCGCGGCGAAGGCGCTGGCGGCAACGATCACGCCGGTCAGAACGGTCTTGAGCGTCATGCGATTCCTTGTGGTTTGCCGCGCGAATTATAGGCGAACGGCCGGGCGGGCGAGGGCGTCTGCGTGGCCGGAAAGGGCGGCTGAAATCACGGCCGGACGTGCGTTTTCACCGTGCTAGAATCGATTTTCACATGCCGCTTTCAGCTAAAAATTTGACCAGAACAATGAAAAAAGCAAGTAAGGCTGCGACGCCCGGCAGTGCTGCGCCTTCGCCGGAGACGCGGCGCAAGTACGATCCGGAGGAGACCAAGCGCAATATCCTCGAAATCGCCAAGCAGGAGTTCTCGGCGATGGGGCTGGCAGGCGCGCGCGTCGACGCCATCGCGGAGCGCACCAACACCACCAAGCGGATGCTGTATTACTACTTCGGCAGCAAGGAAGGGTTGTACGAAGCCGTGCTGGAGCAGGTCTACGGCGACATCCGCGCGCTCGAGCAGGAACTGCAGCTGGGCGAGATGGAGCCCAAAGCGGCGCTGCGCCATTTCGTCGAATTCGCGTTCGACTATCACGACAAGCATCGCGATTTCGTGCGCCTCGTCACGATCGAAAACGTGCACGCGGCGAAGTACATCGAACAATCGAAAACCTTCAAGAACCGCAATTCGAGCGTCGTGCGCACGATCGAAGACCTGATCGCGCGCGGCGTCGCGGCAGGGGAATTCCGCGACGACGTCGATCCGATCGACCTGCATCTGATGATCAGTTCCTTCTGTTTTCACCGCGTCGCGAACCGGCATACCTGGGGCGCGGCGTTCGGGCGCGATCCTTCCGGGCCGCGCTCGCGCGTGCGGCATCGCGAGATGATCGTCGATGCGGTGTTGCGGTTCATGCGCCGCGACGGCTGAAACGAGTGCAGGAAACGGCGGCTTCGGCCGCCGTTTTGCTTTTTTGCGCGCTTCATGGCGAAGCGCTGCTGCGCTGCGACAGAAACGCGTGTCGGTACTTGTCCGAATTTGTACGATCTAGTTAGTTTCCTGTACCATCGCCGGGCAGGATCGAGAATATCGAATGCGAACGCCGTGGCCGCTTCGCGCGTCCTGTGGGATTGGCCTACACTGGACGGGTCTTGCAGGCCTGGTCGCTACGCATTTCCACTGCATTACAAGGAGGCAGCGATGCTGCGTTCCATCCGGACTTCCATCGCGACGGTCTCGATCAGCGGCACGCTGGTCGAGAAGCTGAACGCGATCCGCGCGGCAGGTTTCGACGGCGTCGAGATCTTCGAGAACGATCTGCTCTATTTCGACGGCACGCCCGCCGACGTGCGGCGCATCTGCGCGGACCTGGGTCTCGCCGTCTACCTGTTCCAGCCGTTTCGCGACTTCGAGGGCGTCTCGCCCGAGCGCCTCGCGCGCAATGTCGAGCGCGCGAAGCGCAAGTTCGAGCTGATGCACGAACTTGGCACGGATCGCATGCTGGCGTGCAGCAACGTGTCGCCGGAGACGATCGCTGACGATGCGCTGATTGCCGACCAGCTCGGCGTGCTCGCGCGCGCGGCCGAAGAGGCGGGCGTGATCGTCGGCTACGAGGCGCTCGCGTGGGGCCGGCACGTGAACTCGTACAAGCACGCGTGGCGGCTCGTCGATGCCGTCGATCATCCGAATCTGGGCCTCGTGCTCGACAGCTTCCATACGCTGTCGATCCGCGATTCCGTCGACGAAATCGCGTCGATTCCGGGCGGGAAGATCGCGTTCGTGCAGATCGCCGACGCGCCCGTGCTCGCGATGGACGTGCTCGAATGGAGCCGCCATTACCGCTGCTTCCCGGGCCAGGGTGCGTTCGACGTCGCCACCTTCACGGCGCGCGTGCTCGAAGCGGGTTATACGGGGCCGCTGTCGCTCGAAATCTTCAACGACGGCTTTCGCGCCGCGCCGACCAACGTCACCGCCGCAGACGGCCATCGGTCGCTGCGCTTTCTCGAAGAACAGACGCGCGCGGTGCTCGGCGACAAGGCGTCCGACATCCTCTTCGATCCGCCCGCGCCGCCCGCGCACATCGGCTTCCAGTTCCTCGAATTTGCCGTCGACGACGCGACGCGCGGCGAAGTCGCCGGCTGGCTCGGCAAGCTCGGCTTCCGGCTCGCGGGTCGGCATCGCTCGAAGGATGTCACGCTGTATCGGCACGGGTCCGGCTCGATCGTGCTGAACGCCGAGATGGATTCGTTCGCGAGCGCGTTTTTCCAGCAGCACGGGTTGTCGCTGTGCGCATCGGCGTTTCGCGTCGACGACGCCAAATGCGCGTTCGAGCGCGCCGCCGCCTACGGCTACACGCCGTTTTCGGGGCGCGTCGGCCCGAACGAGCGCGTGCTGCCCGGCGTGCAGGCGCCCGACGGCAGCCTCGAATATTTCGTCGATGAAGCGCCCGGCGCGCCGACGCTGTGGGAATCGGACTTCATCCTGACCGACATCGACGGGCCGTATGAAGTCGGGCCGCTCGAACGCATCGATCACGTGTGTTTGTCGCTGCCGGCCGACGCGCTCGACACCTGGGTGCTGTTCTTTCGCACCGCGTTCGGCTTCGAGACCGAGCCGAGTGTGCTCGTGCCCGATCCCTACGGGCTCGTGCGCAGCCGCGCCGTGCGAAGCCGCGACGGTTCGGTGCGCATCGCGCTGAACGCGTCGGTGGACCGCTACACGGCGGTGGTGGAATCGCTCGCGACGTATCGCGGCTCCGGCCTGAACCACGTGGCGTTCAGCACGCCCGATATCTTCGATGCGATTCCGCGTCTTGCCGCGGACGGCGTCCAGTTCCTGCGCATTCCGCGCAATTACTACGACGATCTGGCGGCGCGCTACTCGCTGCCCGACGAGCAGATCGACGCGATGCGCGAGCACAATATCCTCTACGACCGCGACGAGCGCGGCGGCGAGTTTTTTCACGCTTATACGGAACAGCTCGATCAGCGGTTCTTCCTGGAGATCATCGAGCGGCGAGGCGGCTATGACGGCTACGGTGCAGCGAACGCGGCGGTTCGGCTCGCGGCGCACGCGCAGTTGCAGAAGGCGCGGCGCGGAGCCTGAGGCGTTTGAAGGCGGGTCGGGCGGCGGCCTTCTGACCTATGATGAAAGCATGGCTGCAATCGGACGAGGAGGGCGCCATGTATGACTTCTCCAGCCTGTTGGCCGGGCTTGCCGCGCTGCTGGCCGTGGCGATCGTCGCATGTGCCCACGACTGGCGCGACGAACACTGCCAGCGCTTGCTGATGCGCCCCGCGGCGCACCCTCATTTAATGCGCGACTGGTGGATACGGCACCGGCATTAGAGCGCACTGGCTTGTCGACTGCACTCAGGCGCTGCGCGGCTTCCTGACGCGGACGGCATCGGCGGTTGTCTCGGCTGCATTCGCCGCACGCGAGCGTTCTTCGTCCCGTTGCCGCTCGGCGGTTTCGAAGGCGTCGATCCGCAGATAGAGCCGGTGGACCGTCTGGATTTGCGTGTGCGACAGGTGCGACGCGCGCGTGACCTCCGCGAGCCGCTCGCGCCAGTACCGCGGCGGCAGGATCGGACCGCCGAAATCGCATTCGAGCGAGCGCGCCAGCACCAGTTCGAGGTGCGTGAGGTCCTGGTCTGCCAACAGCGCCGAAAACGCGCCTTGAGGCTTGGTATCGGGGTGGTCCATCACTGTCTATCGGCGGCGACGGCGCATGCTTGATCAGTACTTTCCCTTAAGCCGTTTGTTTTCTCGCAAGCCGGATGGCGCATGACGGTGTTTGATATACTCTGCGCTCGCTGGCGATGCCTGTCAGAGCCAGCGCCGGCGCTTCGTTTAGGAAGAAGCATCGAAGCCGGCTGCACACATTGATCCCGCGCCGCTCGCGCGACCGGATCGCTCCCCGTAGTTCAATGGATAGAACGAGTGCCTCCTAAGCGCTAGATGCAGGTTCGATTCCTGCCGGGGGGACCAGGGTGTTGAATACGTGCGTGTGAAGAGGCCCGCAGAGATTTCCGGGTCTCAAACAAAAGACCTTCGCAAATGCATGCAGTCCGGCGCGAACCGAGGTCTATTTGTGGAGAATGGCCTCCCGTTGCAACGTAAGGGACCCGCGTGAGGCCCTTCCGGCGTGATCTGCGTTCGGCCAAGGCCCCACTTGAGCGATCCGCCGGTTGCTAGTCGACTGTTACGCGAAGTGAGCTGAGCAATGACGAAGTCCAGGCGTAGGCGTCGCTTCTTAACGCGAGCGAAGGAACTCCGCTACGGACGAGCACTCCCCCACGGGTCGTGCCAATAAAAAAGAATTCCTCGTCCAATATGACTTGAGCTGTGACCGCCTTATCGCCCTGCATGGACGCTGTCGGTAGCACCATCTGAGTGCGCAGATACCAGACATTGCCTTTCTTTTGAGTCGCAACGACTTTGAGCGATCCCCCAGCGAAAGTGGACAGTTGTAGCCGCGAGAGAAGCGCATCAACCAGCAGGAATCCGGCAAGGTCCTCACGCGAAGTTGCCGACAGGGCGTCCAGAACGCCCTGCTCTAAATCGGACTTTTGAAGGACCTCGTTTTTTGCGGCCGCTAGTGGCGCCGCATTCGTCGCCGAAGCGTTTTTATCCTTTCCGCCATCCGCCGTGCGGAGTTGATCCAGTACTGCAATTGATTTAGCTATCTCGGCAGCCTCGGGCGGCTTTTCTGCGAAAATACCCTTAATCTGTTTAAGCGCATCATTAACATAGGCCTGATCTATTCCCATTATAAAAAGGTAGGGGTGAAATTGAAACTTGTCGTTGCCCAGCATCTGAGTGAATGCCGACGGTGCAAGTTGCGACGTGATCACCTCGGAACTTTTCCAGAGGAATCCCTTGTATTTGACCGTTACCGGAAGAGCTTGTCCAACGGCATCAACCATCTTGCGGGCGCTGTCACCGAACATAGAGATGGCCACATCGAGCTGCGTCGCCGCGCTGCCGGTCCAGGTTCCGGATGCGGGAACTGAGACAAAAAAGTATCCCGAATCAAAACTCGAATACGAGGCCGGAAGTGCATTAACGTCCGAAGCCGTAATTGGTATCCGAAGGACGTCAAGATAGAGCTTCGTATCGCCGACACGCCGTTCTATAGACGCCAACCGCAAACTTAAATCCGATATCTTTGCCTCGAATTTTGCACTGGTGGAACTCAGTTCGGTTTTGAATTGAATGTCCTGTAAATGATCGGACTCTTTCCAAAACCAACCGATGACACCTGCCGTCAACGTTGCTGCGGCGATTACTACGCCTGCCAGGACCGCCAGTGGATGGTTTTCTATTGTCGCCTTTAGCTTGCCTGGTGAAGGCTGCGCTTGCGGATCAGTCTCACTGACAAATTTCCTCTGCCTGTTCATTTTTGTCTCCAGCCAGCGAGTTGACCGTTCCATTCCATAGAAGACTATGTTAGGACGTCCAACGGGCGCCATCGGACAAATTAAATACTGCGACGCGAAAATGTGCACTTGTCAGTAGACGGTCCGTCTGAGTCCAATCCGCATGACATGGAAGTATTAGGTCCTTGAAAGGGACGGGGCCCGATTATGAAAGTTCTGTAGTTGGTGTGGGACTGTCAAAGCCTTGAAGTTTCCTCGCCTCCTCGCTCATCCCGCAGCCCCTCCTCAAAACGCGCGTTGCACGCACGCCTCGCCGCGCCCCCGCCGATCATGCGACACTCCGCCCGTCGCCCTTCGATCCGTCCGTGAATCGCCATGACCGAAATCGAATCCGCCGCGCTCGTTTTCGTCCTGCTTCTCGCCAGCACCGCCGTCGGCGCCATCGTCCGGCCGCTCCTGCCCGAAGAGCACAAGGCGCAGGAAACCGTGCAGCTCGTGCAGCTCGTCGTCGGCATGCTGGTGACGTTCGCGGCACTGGTGCTCGGGCTGCTGACGGCATCGGCGAAAACCGTCTTCGATACGACCAACAACGACATCCGCACCTACGCCTCCTCGCTGATCCAGCTCGATCATGCGCTGCGCGAATACGGCCCGGACGCCGATGGCGCCCGCACGCTGCTGCGCAGCTACACCGCCGCCGCGATCGCGAGCACCTGGCCGAACGAGACGCCGCCGCCGGGCGACTATCCGAAAATCGCCGGCAACCAGCCGCGCACCGACAATCTCGACAGCCCCATGCTCGGCGCGATGCTCGATCGCGGCCAGTTGTTCGTGCGCCAGCTCGAACCGCGCGACTCGTTTCACGTCAACCTGGCCGCCGAGAATCTCGCGCGCTTCGAGCGCCTCATCGCGCAGCGCTGGAAGCTGATCGAAGAGGCGCACGGCTCGATTTCGTATCCGTTCGACCGGATCCTGATCGGCTGGCTGATGATCATCTTTCTGTGTTTCGGGCTGATCGCGCCGCGCAATGCGCTTTCGCTCGTGACGATCACGCTCGGCGCGCTCTCGATCGCGCTCACCGTGCTCGTGATCTTCGACCTCGACACGCCGTTCTCCGGCCCGATCATGATCGCGAGCCAGCCGATGCGCGAGGCGCTCGCGTACCTGAGCCGCTAGCCCCACGCCGATGCCACAGATGCTCTATACCGATCCGCGCCTCGTTGCGCTTTACGATGCGCTCAATCCCGCCGGCCCCGACACGGCGTTCTATCTGCAGCTCGCGCAGGGCGCGGCGCGCATCGCCGATTTGGGCTGCGGGACGGGGCTGCTCGCCTGCGCGCTCGCGCAGCAGGGACACCGGGTGACCGGGATTGATCCGTCGCGCGAGATGCTGCGGGTCGCGCGCAAGCGTGCGGATGGCGACGAAGTCACCTGGATCGAAGGCGATGCGAGGGCGCTCGCGTTCGCCGGCCCGATGGATCTCGTGCTGATGACGAGTCATGTGGCGCAGGTTTTTCTCGACGATGACGTGTTGCTCGATACGCTTCGCGCCGCGCGCTACGCGTTGCGCAACGGCGGGCGGATCGCGTTCGACAGCCGCGATCCGGCAGCGCGCGCGTGGGAGCGATGGACGAAGACGGAATCGGTGCGGCGTATTGAGGTGGCGGGCGTCGGCGGCGTGGAAGTGTGGCAGGAACGCATCGACGCGCCCGATCCGCGAGACGCGCTATCGGACGGCCGGGTGCGCTTCAATACGCATTACCGGTTCGAATCGACGGGGGAGACGCTGGTCGCGGCGAGCGAACTGCGCTTTCGCGACCAGGACGAACTCTCGGACCTGCTGACGAAGGCCGGCTTCGGAGCGGTCCAGTGGTTTGGCGACTGGGACGGCTCGGGCGTCAGCGCGGCAAGCCGCGAACTGATCGCGGTGACTTCTTAAGCGGCGGAAATCAGAATTCGACGGCCGCGAAATCTTCCTTGCCCACGTCGCAGAGCGGGCAGCGCCAGCTCGCGGGGATATCGGCGAAGCGGGTGCCCGGCGCGATGCCTTCGTCCGGCAGGCCGTCTTCTTCGTTGTAGATCCAGCCGCAAATCAGGCAGACCCAGCTTTTGTATTCCAGAACTTCACTCACGACAGACTCTTTTGTTTCGTTTTGCGGATTGCAACGGGCGCCGAGACGGCGCGGCGAAAAATGCAGCGAGCCGGCATCTTACCGGAATCGTGAAAATGCTTCCCCGCCGCGCGCGCCCGGCGTTCGACCCAATTTGCCCGGTTGCAAGCGCGGTGTATCCTCGGTCGAGTAGCGTCGCGATGCGCGCGCTGCGTCCGGCCGGCGAAAGGCGCGCTTCGGCCGCTTTCTTCCAAGGAGAAAACGATGTTGAAAAAAATGGTGGGGACGGTGCTCTCGGCAAGCTTCCTGTTCGCGCTGGCGGCACACGCGCAGACGCCCGCGCGCGTCTATTTCATCGAGCCGAAGGACGGCGCGACCGTGTCGAGCCCGGTGCATGTGAAGTTCGGCATCGAAGGCATGCAGGTCGCGCCCGCCGGCACGATGGGCGACAACTCCGGTCATCATCATCTGCTGATCGACGGCGGGCCGGTGCAGAAGGGCGTCGTGGTCCCGGCCGACGACAAGTCGATCCACTTCGGCAAGGGTCAGACCGAAACCGACGTGAAGCTGCCGCCCGGCGACCACACGCTGACGATGCAGTTCGCCGACGGCGCGCATCGCTCCTACGGCCCGGAAATGAGCCAGACGATCAAGGTGCACGTGAAGTAGCTTGCCCGTGTGCGTATCTCGAAAACGCGGTTTCGGCCGCGTTTTTCACGTCCGGGGGCGCCGGCGCCTTGTCCGAATGACCGACGCCACGGGCCGCGACGGGTAACACCGGTACAATGGCCGCTTCCTGTTTTTGCACTTTTCCGGCTGCCCTCATGTCGCTTTATTCCATCTCGGACGCGCAACTCGCGTTCGGCCACGTCGCGCTGCTCGATCACGCGGATTTCTCGCTCGAAGCGGGGGAGCGCGTCGGACTGATCGGGCGCAACGGTGCGGGCAAGTCCTCGCTGCTCAAGATCGTCGCCGGCCTGACGAAGCCCGACGACGGCCTCGTCACGCGCCAGAGCGAACTCAGCACGGTCTACGTCCCGCAGGAACCCGAATTCGAACTCGACGCGCCGGTGTTCGACGTCGTCGCGTCCGGCCTGACCGAGGCCCGCGCGCATCTCGACGAATACGACGAAGTCGCGCACCAGCTCGCCGACACGCCCGAAGGCGCCGAACACGATGCGCTGCTCGCGCGCATGAACGCGCTGCAGTCGTCGCTGGACCTGCACGACGCCTGGAACTGGCGCACGCGCGTCGCGACCACGCTGGATCAAATCGGCCTCGACGGCGACGCGCGCGTCGGCGCGCTGTCCGGCGGCATGCGAAAGCGCGTCGCGCTGGCGCGGGCGCTCGTCGTGCAGCCGGACGTGCTCTTGCTCGACGAACCGACCAACCATCTCGACTTCGACGGCATCCGCTGGCTCGAAGACCTGCTCGTGACGCTGCGCACGGGCCTGCTCTTCATCACCCACGACCGCGCGTTTCTCGACCGCGTGGCGACGCGCATCGTCGAACTGGATCGCGGGCGGCTGCTTTCGTATCCGGGCAACTTCAGCGCGTATCAGACGAGAAAGGCGCAGCAGCTCGAAGTCGAGCAGGTGGAAGCCGCGAAGTTCGACAAGCTGCTCGCGCAGGAAGAAGTGTGGATTCGCAAGGGCGTGGAGGCGCGGCGCACGCGCAGCGTCGGGCGCATCGCACGGCTCGTCGAGATGCGCAACGAGCGCGCCGATCGACGCAACGTGCAGGGCAACGTGAAACTCGATGTCGGGCAGGGCGAGAAATCGGGCAAGATCGTCGCGGAGCTGACGGACGTGACGAAGCGCTACGGCGAGCGCACCATCGTCGACAATTACACCGCCACCGTGATGCGCGGCGACAAGATCGGTCTCGTCGGCCCGAACGGCGCGGGCAAGACGACGCTGCTCAAGCTGATTCTCGGCGAAATCCAGCCCGATGCCGGCCGCGTGCGCACCGGCACGAACCTGCAAGTCGCGTACTTCGACCAGATGCGCGCGCAGCTCGATCTCGGCAAGACGCTCGCGGACACCATCAGCCCGGGCAGCGAATGGGTGGAAGTGAACGGCGTGAAGAAGCACGTGATGAGCTATCTCGGCGACTTCCTGTTCGCGCCCGAACGCGCGCGCTCGCCGGTGCAGTCGCTGTCGGGCGGCGAGCGCAACCGGCTTCTCCTCGCGCGTCTTTTCGCGCGACCGGCGAACGTGCTCGTGCTCGACGAGCCGACCAACGACCTCGACATCCCCACGCTCGAACTGCTCGAAGAACTGCTGACCGATTACGACGGCACCGTGCTGCTCGTGAGCCACGACCGCGCGTTCCTGGACAACGTCGTGACGTCCGTGTTCGCGTCGGAAGGCGGCGGGAAGTGGCGCGAGTATGTCGGCGGCTTCTCCGACTGGCAGATCCAGCGCGAACGTTCGGAACAGATCGCGCAGGACGCCGCACGCCAGAACGCGAAGGAATCGCAGAAGGAAGACGCGCCGAAGGAAAGCGCGGCGGGCCGCAACGCGCAGCGCACCGTGAAGCTGTCGTTCAAGGAGCAGCGCGAACTGGAAGCGCTGCCCGAGAAGATCGCCGCGCTGGAAGCGGAGCAGAAGGCGATCGGCGCGCAACTCGAAGACGGCTCGATCTTCGCGAAGGACGCGAACGAAGGCACGCGGCTGAGCGAACGGCACGCGGCCATCGACGAGGAACTGCTCGCCGCGCTCGAACGCTGGGAAGAACTCGAAGCGAAGCGCAAATAAGGCCGCCGTCACCGCGCCGTCATTGCCCGCCATATCGAAAACAGTAAAATACGTCGCGTTTTCCGGATGTCCGCGTTTGACGGGCACCGCATTGCAGCGATTCTCCAGGCAGCCCGGCGCGTTCGGCCGGGCGAGCCCGATGTGTTTACGCATTCGCCGGTGCCCCGGCCGCCTTTCGCGCAGCGACGCCGGAAGGACCGGCGGACACCGGACCAACGTTCAGTCATGTCCACGAAAAAACCCGACAGCGGCAAAAGCAGCGGATACAGCGAAGCATCGATCAAGGTGCTGAAGGGCCTCGAGCCGGTCAAGCAGCGGCCCGGCATGTACACGCGTACCGAAAACCCGCTGCACATCATTCAGGAAGTCATCGACAACGCCTCGGACGAAGCGCTCGGCGGCTACGGCAAGCAGATCACGGTCACGCTGCACACCGACAACTCGATCTCCGTCGAAGACGACGGCCGCGGCATCCCGTTCGGCCTGCATCCGGAAGAAGGCGTGCCGGTCGTGGAGATCGTGTTCACGCGCCTGCACGCGGGCGGCAAGTTCGACAAGGCCGCCGGCGGCGCGTACACGTTCTCGGGCGGCCTGCACGGCGTGGGCGTCTCGGTGACGAACGCGCTGTCGACACGGCTCGACGTCACCGTCTGGCGCGACGGCAAAGTCGCCGAGATCGGCTTCTCGAACGGCGATGTCATCGCGCCGCTCACGACGCGTCCTGCGGAGCGCGGCGCCGCGAAGAAGACCGGCACGCGCGTGCATGCGTGGGCCAATCCGAAGTACTTCGATTCGCCTAATCTGCCGACAGGCGAGCTGCAGCGGCTCTTGCGCTCGAAGGCGGTGTTGCTGCCGGGCGTCGAAGTGGTGCTCGTCATCGAGAAGACCGGCGAGCGGCAGGTCTGGAAATACGAAGACGGCCTGCGCGGCTATCTGCTCGAAGGCATGGGCGGCAGCGACCTTCTGATACCGCTTTTCGAAGGCGAGCGTTACGCGGAAAGCTCGCGCTCCAACGAGGAAACCTTCGCGGAAGGCGAGGGCGCGTCGTGGGTCGTCGCGTGGAGCGAGGAAGGGCCGCTGTTGCGCGAATCCTACGTCAACCTGATTCCGACACCCGCCGGCGGCACGCACGAATCCGGCTTGCGCGACGGTCTCTTTCAGGCGGTGAAGAGCTTCGTCGAGTTGCACAACTTGCAGCCGAAGGGCGTGAAACTGCTCGCCGAGGACGTGTTCGCGCGGGTGTCGTTCGTGCTGTCGGCGAAGGTGCTCGATCCGCAGTTTCAAGGGCAGATCAAGGAGCGGCTGAATAGCCGCGACGCGGTGAAGCTCGTGTCGTCGTTCACGCGGCCGGGGCTCGAACTCTGGCTGAACCAGCACGTCGAGTATGGCAAGAAGCTCGCCGAACTCGTGATCCGTCAGGCACAGGCGCGCACGCGCGCGGGGCAGAAGGTCGAGAAGCGCAAGAGTTCGGGCGTGGCCGTGTTGCCGGGCAAGCTGACCGATTGCGAATCGACCGATATCGCGCGCAACGAGCTTTTTCTCGTCGAGGGCGATTCGGCGGGCGGTTCCGCGAAGATGGGCCGCGACAAGGAATTCCAGGCGATCCTGCCGTTGCGCGGCAAGGTGCTGAACACGTGGGAAACGGAGCGCGACCGGCTCTTCGCGAACAACGAAGTGCATGACATCGCGGTGGCGATCGGCGTCGATCCGCACGGTCCGGACGAGCAGATTGACCTTTCCAATCTGCGCTACGGCAAGATCTGCATTCTGTCGGATGCAGACGTCGACGGTGCGCACATCCAGGTTCTGCTGCTGACGCTCTTCTTCAAGCACTTCCCGCAACTGATCGAGCGCGGGCATGTGTGTGTCGCGCGTCCGCCGCTCTTTCGCGTCGATGCACCCGCGCGCGGCAAAAAGCCCGCGCAGAAGCTCTATGCGCTCGACGAAGGCGAACTCGAAGCGATCCTCGACAAGCTTCGGAAGGACGGCGTGCGCGACACCCAATGGACGATCAGCCGGTTCAAGGGACTTGGCGAGATGAGCGCGGAACAGCTCTGGGACACGACGATGAACCCGGACACGAGGCGGCTCTTGCCGGTCCGGCTGGGCGATCTCGGGTTCGATCGGACCGTCACGCGCATGACCATGCTGATGGGCAAGGGCGAGGCGGCATCGCGGCGCAGTTGGCTCGAAGAGAAGGGCAACGAGGTCGAAGCGGACATTTGATTTTGCTGGCGCTTTTTGAAAACCGTTTGATGCGCTCGGGCTTGTGCTGAACGTGTTTTCTTTTCGGTCTATTGGCTCTGCCCCTGTGCGGGGCGGCAGTCACTTTCTTTGCTGCTGCAAAGAAAGTGACCAAAGAAAGCAGCTTTTTCAGGCAGCAGTGTTAGCAGGACAACGCACTTGAAATACTGAGTGGACATACCGCCTAAGTGTCGCCCTCAAAGAACCACCGGGCTTGGTGCGATTAACCACTGTGTCATCGCGCAGCGAAGAGATTGGTAAGGCAGTCATCCATCCGTCTTCGCTTCGCTCAGACGGGAGGTGCATTGGTCGCGTGGTTGATGTTTGCGGTTGCGGTCGCGGTCGCAAACCGAGTGTTTTCGGTTATGCCTGTCGTCCGCGAAGCGTGGACGGATAGATGACTGTCTTACCAAGCAGTTCACTGTGCGATGACACAGTGGTTAATCGCACCAAGCCCCTCTGGTCCCTTGAGGGCGACACTTAGGCGGTATGTCCACTCGGTCTTGCAACGGTGGTCACGTCCTAACACTGTGGGCCGAATAGCTGCTTTCTTTGCAGCAGCAAAGAAAGCAAGTCCCGCCCCGGACAGGGGCAGAGCCAATAGACCGCTAAGAAAACAAGTTCAGCACAAGCCCGAGCGCATCAAACGGTGTTGGAACCCCTTTGCAGACCAACGCAAAAAAACATGGAAACCCAATGGGAATCACAGACGATCTCTTCGCCGAACAGGAAGCCGCGCCCGAAGGCGAGCAACTGACTCTCGGCGACTATGCGGAGCGCGCCTACCTCGACTACGCGGTGAGCGTGGTGAAGGGCCGCGCGCTGCCCGACGTGTCGGACGGGCAAAAGCCCGTGCAGCGTCGCATCCTGTTCGCGATGAACGAAATGGGCCTCGCCAACACGGCGAAGCCGGTGAAGTCGGCGCGCGTCGTCGGCGACGTGCTCGGCAAGTATCACCCGCACGGCGACCAGTCCGCGTATGACGCGCTCGTGCGCCTCGCGCAGGACTTCTCGATGCGTTATCCGCTAATCGACGGCCAGGGCAACTTCGGCTCGCGCGACGGCGACGGCGCGGCGGCGATGCGCTACACCGAAGCGCGCCTGACGCCGATCGCAAAACTGCTGCTCGACGAAATCGACCAGGGCACGGTCGATTTCATGCCGAACTACGACGGCTCGTTCGAAGAGCCGAAGCTCCTGCCCGCGCGCCTGCCGTTCCTGCTGCTCAACGGCGCGTCGGGCATCGCGGTCGGGATGGCGACGGAAATTCCGTCGCACAATTTGCGCGAAGTCGCGTCGGCGGCGGTCGCGATGATCCGCGATCCGAAGATGGGCCACGGCGGCCTGATGGAGAAGATCCCCGGGCCGGACTTTCCGGGCGGCGGGCAGATCATCTCGTCGCAGGCGGAAATCTCGGCGGCGTATGAAACCGGGCGCGGCAGCCTGAAGGTGCGCGCGCGCTGGAAAATCGAAGACCTCGCGCGCGGCCAGTGGCAACTCGTCATCACCGAATTGCCGCCGAACACGTCGGGACAGAAGGTGCTCGAGGAAATCGAGGAACTGACCAACCCGAAGATCAAGCTCGGCAAGAAGGCGCTCACGCCCGACCAGTTGCAGACCAAGCAGACGCTCCTCGCGCTGCTCGACACCGTGCGCGACGAGTCCGGCAAGGACGCGCCCGTGCGGCTCGTGTTCGAGCCGAAGTCGAGCCGCATCGACCAGACCGAGTTCGTCCATTCGCTGCTCGCGCATACGAGCCTCGAATCGAACGCGGCGATCAACCTTGTGATGATCGGCGCCGACGGCCGGCCGCGCCAGAAGGGCCTCGTCGAGATCCTGCACGAGTGGGTCGGCTTCCGCTTCACGACGGTTACGCGGCGCACGCAGCATCGCTTGGGCAAGGTCGACGACCGCATCCATATTCTCGAAGGGCGGATGATCGTCTTCCTGAATATCGATGAAGTCATCCGCATCATCCGCGAGGCCGACGAGCCGAAAGCGGCGCTGATCGAGCGCTTCGGGCTCTCGGAGCGTCAGGCCGACGACATCCTCGACATCCGTCTGCGGCAGCTCGCGCGGATGGAAGCGATCAAGATCGAGCAGGAATTGAAGGAACTGCGCGCAGAGAAAGAGAAGCTCGAAGAACTGCTCAACAGCGACTCCGCGATGAAGCGCCTGCTCATCAAGGAAATCGAAGCCGATGCGAAGCAGTACGGCGACGAGCGCCGCACGCTGATCCAGCAGGAAAAGCGCGCGACGTTCGAAGCGCGCGTCGTCGACGAACCGGTGACGGTGGTCGTCTCGCAACGCGGATGGGTGCGCGCGCTGAAGGGCCACGGGCTCGATCCGGCGGGCTTCCAGTTCAAGGCCGGCGACAGCCTCTACGCCGCGTTCCAGGCGCGCACGCCCGACATGCTGATCGCGTGGGGCAGCAACGGGCGCGTGTATTCGGTGCCCGTCGCGATGCTGCCGGGCGGGCGCGGGGACGGCGTGCCGGTCACGTCGCTGATCGAACTCGAATCGGGTTCGCATCTGCTGCATTACTACGCGGCGTCGGTGGACCAGCCGCTCCTGCTCGCGTCGAACAACGGCTTCGGCTTCATCGCGAAACTCGGCGACATGGTGAGCCGCGTGAAGGCGGGCAAGTCGTTCATGACCATCGACGACGGCGCCGCGCCCCTCGCGCCGATGCCGGTCGTGCCGAACGCGTCGCATGTGGCGTGTCTGTCGTCGGGCGGACGGCTGCTCGTCTTCGGCATGGACGAGATGAAGACGCTCTCGGGCGGCGGCCGCGGCGTCACGCTGATGGCGCTCGATCCGAAGGAAACGCTCAAGCAGGCGCTCGCCATCGACGCGAAGGGCGTGCTGCTGATCGGCACGGGACGCGGCGGCAAGGCGCGCGAGGAAAAGCTCGGCGGCGCGGCGCTCGAACCCCATCTCGGCAAGCGCGCGCGCAAGGGCCGTGCGCCGGATTCGTCGCTGAAGGTGAGCGAACTGCGGCCTGTCTTCGAAGGCTGATTTCGTTCGCTCTGCCACGCGCCCCGTTACGCGAAAGCGCAACGGGGCGCTTCTTTATCTCAAAACGCCGGAACTGGTTCGGCGGGCTTCAGTCGAAAGCCCAAGCCGCATTCGACAACCCTTCCGGAAACACAATGACCAAAGCCATCGAAGTGGCGCTCTTTCTGCATCTGCTCGGCGTGGCCGTGTGGATCGGCGGAATGGTGTTCGCAAACTTCTGCCTGCGCCCCGCGCTCGGCGACCTCACGCCGCAATTGCGCCTGCCGCTGCTCGAAGGCGTCTTCGCGCGCTTCTTCAACTGGGTGGCGGCGTCGGTGCTCGTGATCCTGCTGACGGGCGGCTTCCTGCTGACGCAATACGGCGGCGCGCACGCTGCGTGGCCGCTGCATGCGATGGCCGGTCTCGGCATCGTGATGATGCTGATCTTCGGGCATATCCGCTTCGCCGTGTTCCCGCGCATCCGCCGCGCGGTGCAGGCGCAGAACTGGCCCGATGGCGCGCGTGCGGTCGGCACGGTGCGGCGTCTCGTCGTCATCAATCTCGTGCTCGGCGTCGTGACGGTCGGCACGGCGGTGCTGTCGCGCGGATTCTGACCTTCAGCGCGGCGCGAGCCGCTCCGTCAGCGAATAGCGCTGCATCGTCCTTTCCATCGCGTCGAGAAACGCCTGCTCGGCCGCATTCATCTTGCGCGCGCGGTGCCAGAGCAGATGGATGTCCACATCGGCCAGTCCTTCTTCCGGCGGCAGCCGCCACAGACGCTGCTGCGCGATGTCGTCGCGCACGATGTGCTCCGGCAAACAGCCGATCCCGAATCCCGCGAAAATCAGCCGGCGCACTTCATCGAGACTCGGCGACGCCGCCACGATCCTCCCCGTGAAGCCGCGCTGATCGCGAAACACGGTGAGCGGCGAGAGGCTGTCGCCGATCTGGTCGCTCGTGAACGACACGAAATTCTCCGCGAGCAAATCGTCCATCGTGAGCGCCTGCCGTCCGAACAAGCGGTGATGCCGCCCGCAGAAGATCGCGTAGCGCTGGCGCAGAAAACACCGCTGCTCCAGCTTGTCGACCGGCGTGCGGCAGAGGCCCAGACCCGCCGTCGCGGTCTTTTGCAACAGCGACGAAATGATGTCGGACGAGCGCATGATCTCGATATGCAGATCGATGCGCGGATACGTTCGATGAAACTCCGCGAGAAACTCGTCGTACACGGCCGATTCGATCCGGCTCACCGTCAAGAGGCGAATGGAACCGGTGATGTCGTCGGTGCGGTCGTCGAGTTCGGTTTCGAGCCGCGACATGTGGCCGTAGATATCGCTCGCGATCCGGTACACCTCTTCGCCCGCGCGCGTCGGCTCGAAATGCGGTCCGCGCCGCTGGATCAGGTTGCGCCCGAGCGTGTCTTCCAGGCGCTTCAGCGCCTGACTGACGGCGGGCTGCGTCAGATGCAGCCGCGCGGCGGCGCGGCTCACGCTGCGCTCCTGCATGATCACGAGGAACGTGCGCAGCAGGTTCCAGTCGAGGCGGTCGTTCAGGAAGCGCGCGACGTCAGCGCGAAGCTGGGTCATTCTTGCCCTCGTTATTAGCCAGATTTATACAGAAGATAATAAACCGAAATTTGACTAATGTTTTATGGCTGGCGATAAAACGTTCACACCGCGCGGTCGCAACGCAGGCGCGGACCGGCCAACCAAGGAGACTCCGGTGATTTCGACCCAGCACACAACCCGCCAGCCGGTGCGCGCCGCCGCCGCAGCGTTCATCGGCACGATGATCGAGTGGTACGACTTCTACATCTACGCGACCGCCGCCGCGCTCGTGTTCGGCGAACTGTACTTTCCGTCGCACGATCCGTTCGTGAGCACGATGGCGTCGTTCGCGACCTTCGCGGTCGGTTTCTTTGCGCGGCCGCTCGGCGGCATCGTGTTCGGCCATCTCGGCGACAAGATCGGCCGCAAGAAAGCGCTGATGACCACGCTGATGATGATGGGCGTCGCGACCGTCTGCGTCGGCCTGCTGCCGAGCTACGCGAAGGTCGGATTGCTTGCGCCCGTGCTGCTCGTGCTGCTGCGCGTCGTGCAGGGCATCGCGGTCGGCGGCGAGTGGGGCGGCGCGGTGCTGATGGCGGGCGAGCATGCGCCCGAAGGCCGCCGCACGTTCTTTGCGTCGTTCGCGCAGCTCGGCAGCCCGGCCGGGCTGATTCTTTCGCTCGTCGCGTTTCGCGCGGTGACGTCGATGAACCACGCCGACTTCATCGCCTGGGGCTGGCGGGTGCCGTTTCTCGTGAGCGCGGTGCTGCTCGTCGTCGGCATCTTCATCCGGATCGGCGTGAACGAGTCGCCGGAGTTTCAGCGCGAGAAGGACAAGAAGCGCACCGTCGAGCTGCCGATCGCCGAAGTGTTCCGTTCGTCGGGCTGGCTCGTGGCGCTGTGCATCGGCGCGAACACGATCGGCATCGCGGGCGTCTACTTCACCAACACGTTCATGATCTCGTACACGACGCAATACGTCGGCGTGACGAAATCGCTGATCCTCGACTGCCTCTTCGCGGTCGCGATCATCCAGTTCCTCACGCAGCCGCTCGCCGCGTATCTCGCCGAGAAGCTCGGCGGCGCGCGCTTTCTCAAGCTCGCCGCGCTCTGCGCGATGGTCTCGCCGTACCCGATGTTCATCCTCGTGCAGAGCGGCGACAGGCTGTCGATGATCGTCGGCATCGCGCTCGCGGTGATCTGCATGTCGAGCTTCTATTCGGTGATCGCGGGCTTCGTGTCCGGCGTCTTTCCGACGCGCGTGCGCTACTCCGCGATCTCGCTGTCGTATCAGGTGTGCGGCGCGATCGCGGGCGGCCTGACGCCGCTCGTCGGCACCTGGCTCGCGCACAAGTTCGTCGGACAGTGGTGGCCGCTCGCCGTGTTCTATACGTGTCTCGCGGGGCTGTCGCTCGTGTGCATCGTCGCGCTCGACGCGCTCAAGCACCGCCGCGCCGATGCGCTCGACGCCGTGCCATCGCATTGAATTGCCAGGAGGATTTTGAAGCCATGCTGCAAGTCAACGGCCCGCGACTGTGGGCAAGCCTGATGGAAATGGCGCAGGTCGGCGCCACGGCGAAGGGTGGCGTGCGCCGCCTCGCCCTCACCGAAGACGATAAGCGCGGCCGCGATCTCTTCGCGACGTGGTGCCGCGAGGCGGGCATGACGGTCGAAGTCGATGAAGTCGGCAACCTGTTCGCGCGGCGCGAAGGCGCGGATGCGTCGCTCGCGCCCGTCGTGATCGGCAGCCATCTCGACACCCAGCCGGAAGGCGGGCGCTTCGACGGCGTCTACGGCGTGCTCGCCGCGCTCGAACTCGTGCGCACGTTCAACGATGCCGGCATCGTCACGGAAAAGCCGATCGAGATCGTCTCGTGGACCAACGAGGAAGGCGCGCGCTTCACGCCGGCGATGCTCGGCTCGGCGGTGTTCGTCGGCGCGACGCCGCTTGCCGCCGCGCTCGACACGCAGGACGCGAACGGCATCCGCCTGCGCGATGCACTCGCGCACTGCGGCTACGCGGGCAAGCGCCGCGCGAACGGCCAGCCGGTGGATTCGTACTTCGAGGCGCATATCGAACAGGGGCCGATGCTGGAAAGCCACGGCAATCCGATCGGCGTGGTGACGGGCGGGCAGGCGATTCGCTGGCTCGACGTGAGCGTGACTGGCGTCGCGGCGCATGCGGGCACGACGCCGATGCCGTACCGCCGCGACGCGCTGTTCGCGAGCGCCGCGATGGCGCTGCAACTCGAAGCGATCGCGGAGCGTTTTGCGCCGCTGGGGCTCGTCACGATCGGTCAGGTCGCGATTCCGAATTCGTCGCGCAACACGATTGCCGGACGCGTCGCGTTCACGGTCGATTTGCGTCATCCCGACGATGCGCAAATCGACGCGATGGAGCGCGACGTGCGCGAAGCGTTCGGCGAGATCGCGAAGGCGCGCGGACTCGAAGTCTGCATCGACACGTACTGGAAAAGTCCCGCGACGCCGTTCGACGCCGAATGCGTCGCGCTCGTGCAGGACGCGGTGACGCAGCTCGGCTACGCGCACGAACCCATCGTGAGCGGCGCCGGACACGACGCGATCCATCTCGCGCGCCACGTGCCCACGGCGATGGTGTTCATCCCGTGCGTCGATGGCCTGTCGCACAACGAGGCCGAGGACGCGCTGCCCGAGGACGTCACCTGCGGCGCGAACGTGCTCGTGAACGCAGTGCTCGCGCGGGCCGTCGCGCACGCGCACGTCGAAGCATGATTCAACAGGAACGAACCCGATGCTGACTTACTTTCATCCTGAGCAACTGAAACACCATCCGCGCAGCTATCTGTCGCGCGGCCAGATGCGCACGCCGCAGGAAGTGCCGGAGCGCGCGCTTGCGCTCGTCGAGGCGGCGAAATCGCTCGGCTTCGACGTGCGCGAGCCGGCCGATTTCGGCACGGCGCCGCTTGCCGCCGTGCACGGCATGAACTATCTGCGCTTTCTCGAAGAGGCGCACGCCGAGTGGAAGAAGGTCCCACAGGACTGGGGCGACGAAGTGATGTCGAACATCTACGTGCGCGAGGGCAATCCGCTGCGCGGCGTGCTGGCGCAGGCGGCGCGCTATCTCGCCGATGGCAGTTGCCCGGTCGGGCCGGATACTTACCGGTCCGCGTACTGGTCGGCGCAATGCGCGGCGGCGGGCGCGGCGGCCATCGCGGACGGCGCGCGCGAAGCGTACGCCGTGTGCCGGCCGCCGGGTCATCATGCGCGCGCCGAGGCGGCGGGCGGTTTCTGTTACCTGAACAACGCGGCAATCGCGGCAGAGGCGCTGCGCGCGCGGTTTGGCCGCGTCGCGATTCTCGATACCGACATGCACCACGGACAGGGCGTGCAGGAGATTTTCTACGGACGCGACGACGTGCTGTACGTCTCGGTCCACGGCGATCCGACGAATTTCTATCCGGTTGTCGCGGGCTACGAGGACGAGCGCGGCGCGGGCGCGGGCGACGGCTACAACGTCAATCTGCCGATGCCGCACGGGTCGAGCGAGGCGGTGTTCTTCGAACAGGTCGATGCCGCGTTGCGCGCGCTCGGGCGCTTTCAGCCGGACGCGCTCGTGCTGGCGCTGGGCTTCGACATCTACAAGGACGATCCGCAGGCGATGGTCGCGGTGACGACCGAAGGCTTCGGACGGCTGGGGCGCGCGATCGGCTCGCTCGGATTGCCGACGCTCATCGTGCAGGAAGGCGGATATCACATCGAGAGTCTCGGCGATAACGCGCGGGCGTTCTTTGGCGGCTTCATGGAGCCGCGCGGCCCGGGCCGCTAAAGCGCGCGGGGCGTGCTCAAAAGTCGAACGATGTTCGACGATCGGCCGATCGCGCCGTCGATTACCGCCCGCCGCGCTCGTCGGTGAGCGCCGTCGGGAAAGGCTCGTTCCCATGCCCGGCGAGGCGCTTCGGCGCTTTGCCCTTCGGCCATCCGCACACGCCGAACCGGTCGAGCAGCGCCTGCACGCCGTCGGCGGGCACCGGGCGCGAAAAGAGAAAGCCCTGCGCTTCGATCGGCCCGAGCGCCGCTAGCCACGCAATCTGCTCTTCCTTTTCCGTCCCTTCGACGACGACCGTCAATCCGAGCGAACGCGCCAGATTGATGATCGCCGAGACCATCACGCAGACGCTGCGATCCTCGGGAATCGCCTGGATGAACGAGCGGTCCACCTTCAGCGTATCGACGGAAAAACGGTTCAGATACGACAGCGACGAATACCCCGTGCCGAAATCGTCCAGCGCGATCCGCACGCCGAGGCGCTTCAACGCTGCGATCTTCTCCTGCACCAGTTCCGGATATTCGACCATCACCGTCTCGGTGATTTCGAGTTCGAGCTTGTCGGCGGGAATGCCGCTTTCGGTGATCGCGCGCGCCACCGTCTCCAGCAGGTCGCCGCGCCAGAACTGCACTGCCGAAATGTTCACGGCGAGCGACAGCCCCGTATAACCGTCGCGCTGCCACTGGGCGAGCTGCATGCAGGCGGTGTGGATCACGAAGTCGCCGACGGGCACGATCAGTCCCGTCGATTCCGCCACCGGAATGAACTCGTTGGCCGGAATCAGTCCGTGCTGCGGATGGTTCCAGCGCACGAGCGCCTCGAAACCGGTGATGCAGCGCCGCGCGAGATCGATCTTCGGCTGATACGCGAGGAACAACTGCCGCTCGGTGAGCGCGACGCGCAGTTGCTGCTCCCACTTCATCAGATGATCCGCGCGATGCGACAGGTGCGGCGAATAGAACTGATAGCAGTTGCGGCCCGCGTCCTTCGCGCTATACATCGCGAGGTCGGCCTTCTTGAGCAGGTCGATCTCGCTCTCGTTGGACACCGAAAAGAGCGCAATGCCGATGCTCGCGTGCAGCACGAATGCGCTGCCGCGCACGTCGAAGGGCGTCGCGAACATCGTCGAGATCGCTTCGGCGAGTTCCACCGCACGCCGCTCGACCTCGTCGCCCTTCACCACGACGACGAACTCGTCGCCGCCGATCCGCGACAGCCGGCCGTTCTCGCCGACCGTCTCCGCAAGCCGCGACGCCGTCATCTGCAACACGATGTCGCCGGCGTTGTGACCGAGCGTGTCGTTCACCGTCTTGAAGTTGTCGAGGTCGATGAAGAGCAGCGCGAGGCGCCCGAGATTGTCCGCCTGCGCCACGTCGTGGCGCAGCGCCTGCAACGTCGAATAACGGTTGCGCAGGCCCGTCAGCAGATCGAACTCGACGAGATGCGTCATCTCGCGCTCGCGCCCGAGCAGCTTGCCGATCAGCCCCGTCGCCACGCCGAAGAAGCCGAGCATCGCCAGCGAGATGAACGTCGCCATCAGAAGATAAACGTTGCGCGTGTGGTTGTAGTCGATGAACTCTTCCTTCTCCGACAAGCCGACCAGCACGCCGAGCGGATAGCCGTCGATGTGCCGGTACGACACGATGCGCTTCACGTTGTCGATCGGATCGACGTAGATGCCGGATGCGTGGTCGGAGGTCGGGTACACGCCGCTCGCGGTGAAGTCGCCGCGGGCGCGTTCGGCGGCGCTCTTCGCGTCGTTCTTGCTCGTGACGGAGGTTCTCGCGCCGGTGCCCTCGGACGCGCCCGCGCCGGTGTTGCGCGCGAGCACCGAGCCGTTGTCGGAGACGACGGCGATCACGCCTTCGCGCCCGATCGAGGCGACGTTGTAGAAGTCGCTCGTGAAGTAGGTCGGGTCTTCCGACACGACGACCACGCCCGCGAACGAGCCGTCCGGATGATTCAGGCGCCGGGTGATCTGCAGCGTCCAGAGGCCCGACACGCGGCCGCGCACCGGACGGCTGATGTAGAGCAGGTCGTCGTTGGAATGCGCGTGGACCTTGAAGTGCTCGCGGTCGGAGAGGTCGATCGGCTTCGGATGCGGGTCGGCGGTATTCGCGACGAGCGTGCCGTATTCGTCGATGAGCGACACCTGCACGAGCGTATCGCTCTGAACGACGCCTTTTTCGACGGTCGAGATGAGGTTGAAGTTTTCCGGCGACTTCTCGTACTCGTATTTGACGAAGCGCGTCACCTGGTCGACCTGATGGATCGCCTTGATCGTGTGCTGTTCGAGCGCCGACGACAGGATCGCGGCGGAGGCCATCGACTCGTGCGTGGTCGCTTCGCGCTCGACCGCGAGCCGCGCGAAAATCACCGTCCACAAGAGGACGAGCACGAGTGTCCCGAGCACGGGGATGACGAAGAGCGCTCGCCGGCGGCGGGGCGGCAAACCGCTGTGCTGGCCGTCGCGTGACACTTTTGGCCGGGTTCGATTCATGTGCTCGCTGATATCCGTGGGCAATTCAGCGCGGCGTGCCTGACGCTCGACTGCGCTACTGGGTAAAGCCGATCAGGCCGGGGAAGAATCGGGCCAGCGACAGAAGTGTGCCCGATCGTGTGCGCTGACGCATGCGGAACGGCTGCCGGGGACGCTCTTTCGGACAACGCGCCGGGCACGCTGCTCGAATCCTGCTGACATCCGACATCCATTGTTGCCCCATTGGACGGCCGCCACCGGCCGGTATGCATACGTTTGCGCCCTGGCGCGCACGCACGCCGCCTCATTTCGGGGTCGGCCAAGCTTGCCGTTTTGCTGCCCCGTTTGTCTTGTCTAATAATCCGGTCACTGATTGTTCAGATATTACTTAAGGCTTCAGAATTAAGGAAGCACAGTCGCTGCGGGTATACACGTCCCCGCGCCGGATCGAAAACACGCACCGGCGGTGCATCAAAGGCGGAACGTCCCCTCGACGACCGTCACCGTATGGCCGCCGATCCACGCGCGCGCATCGGCGCCATCGTGATCGTAATCGACGAAAATCCGGCCGTCTCGTCCGATTACGGTCCCTTGTCGAACTGTAAACGAGTGGCCCGGCCGCCGGTTCTGCGCGCTGAGCAGGCAGGCGAGTGCGGCGTTCGCGCTCCCCGTGACGGGGTCTTCGCCGTTCTCGGCCCCGTACAGCAAGGCGCGCAGCTCGAACGTGGCGGGCGCGGCCGGGTCCTTTTGCGCGCCGTCGTGCGGACCAAAAGCCGCGAGGCCGAGCGTCGCGGTATCGGCGACGAGGGCGGTCATGGCATCGCGATGCGGCGCGAGCGCGAGCACGTCGGCGGCGGTGTTCAGGCGCACGACGAGCCACGGCACGCCATTGTCCACCGCGCACGGCGGCGCGCTGAAATCGATTACGCCCGGCGCGAAAGCCGCGTCGAGGCGTTGTAGCTGCGCATCGCCGAGCGGCTCGATGCGCGCGGGCGGCGCGGCGAACGCCCACGCGCCGGTGTCGCGTTCGACGATCGGCACGAGTCCGACACCGCATTGCTGCACGAGCCGTCCCGGCTGCTTCGGCGTGTAGCCGCTTTCGAGCAGCGCGTGCGCGGTGCCGAGCGTCGGGTGCCCGGCGAACGGCAGTTCCCTCGACGTCGTGAAGATGCGCACGCAATAGTCGGCGGCGGGGTCGGTGGGACGCAGCAGGAACGTGGTCTCGGAGAGATTGGTCCAGCGCGCGATCGCCTGCATCGCGTCGGCCGACAGATCGTCGGCATCGAAGACGACGGCAAGCGGATTGCCCTTGAAGGCCACGGAAGTGAAGACGTCGACCTGTCGGAAACGAACCGTTCGTGCTGGCATGGGAAGTGAACCGTAAGAAGCGTGAAGGGAAAGCGACGGAACGACGGCGCGCAAAAAAGCCCGGGACCTCGCGGCGCCGGGCTTCGGTCGACCTGCGCCGTTCAGGCGACTTCGGCGATCAGCTCGATCTCGACGCACGCGCCCATCGGAATCTGCGCGACGCCGAAAGCCGAGCGCGCATGCTTGCCGCGCTCGCCGAAGACTTCGGCGATCAGTTCCGACGCGCCGTTCGTCACGACGTGCTGCTCGGTGAAGTCGGGCGTGGAGTTGACGAGGCTCATCACCTTGACGATGCGCTGCACGCGGTTCAGGTCGCCGACGTGCGCATGCAGGGTGGCGATCAGGTCGATCGCGACGGAACGCGCGGCGGCACGGCCTTCCTCGGTGGCGAGCGTGTCGCCGAGCTTGCCGGCGTGGACCTTGCCGTCCTTCTTCGCGATATGGCCCGACAGGTACACCGTGTTGCCGCTTTGCGCGCTCATTACGTAGGCGGCGGCGGGCGCGCCCGCGCTGGGCAGCTCGATGCCGAGTTCCTTCAGCTTGTCGTACACATTCGATTCGGCCATCAAAGGCTCCTGGTTCAGTTGATCAGAGACGCGCGCGGATCAGCGCGCCGAGCTTCGCGACGCCTTCGTCGATCTTCGCCGGCGGCACGGTCACGAACGACAGCCGCAGCGTATTGTGCTCGGCCTCGTTCGCGAAGAACGGGCCGCCCGGCACGAACGCGACATGCTGCTCGATCGCCGCTTCGAGCAGCGTCATCGTGTCGATGTGCTTCGGCAGCGTCACCCACACGAACATGCCGCCCTCCGGCCGGTTCCATTCGACTCCGGCGGGCATGTGATGTTCCAGCGCCGCGAGCATCGCCGCGCACTGGTCGCGATAGAGCGCGCGGATGGTCGGCACGTGCTGGTCGAGGAAGCCGTCCTTCACGACTTCATGGACGATACGCTGCGTGAGGCTCGGCGTGTGCAGGTCGGTGGCCTGCTTCGCCTGCACCAGTTTGAAGTGCAGTTCCTCGGGCGCGATGATGTAGCCGACCCGCAGACCCGGCGCCAGCACCTTCGAGAACGAGCCGAGATGCACGATGTGGTCGGGCGCCATCGAGAGCATCGTGGGCAGCGGGGCGCCCGCGTAGTCGAGCGCGCCGTAGGGATCGTCCTCGATGATCGGGAACGCGGCGCGCTGCGCGAACTCGGCAAGCGCCCTGCGACGTTCGAGCGGCAGGCGCCGGCCGGTCGGGTTCTGGAAGTTCGGCTGCGCGTACAACAGGCGCGCGCCCGCGGTGAGCGCGGCGTCGAGCCGCTCGGGGATCAGGCCGTGCTCGTCGGTCGGCACCTGCACGTAGTCCGGCTCGAAGAGCGAGAACGACTGCAGCGCGCCGAGGTAGGTCGGCGTCTCGACGAGCACGCGGCTCGCCGGATCGACCAGCACCTTGCCGAGCAGGTCGAGCGCCTGCTGCGACCCCGTCGTGATCAGCACCTGCGATGCGCGGATATGCGCGCCGCCGACCGAATACCGCGCCGCGACCCATTCGCGCAGCGGCATGAAGCCTTCGGTCGCGCTGTATTGCAGGGCGGCGGACGGCTGGTCGCGCAGGATGTGTTCCGACGCGCGGCGCATCTGCTCGACCGGGAAGGTCGCCGGCGAGGGCAGGCCGCCCGCGAACGAAATGACTTCGGGCCGCTCCGTGACTTTCAGGATCTCGCGGATCGCCGAGCTGGTCAGCTTGCGGGCGCGTTCGGAAAGTTGCCAGTGCGTGGCGCGAAGGTCGGCTTGATTCATGGGGTCCTCGGTCGTCTCGATTGCAGCGGGGCTGCGTTTTTTCAATGGGCCTGGTCGGCGGGTTTCGGGGCGTTCAACGATGGGCGTCGACAAGCGGCGCCAGGAATCCGATTATCGCTCGCTCGGGTCATCTTGAGTTCGTCGGGCGCACCGTGGGGCGGGCGGAAGCCGCGCCCGGCGCCGTCGAAGACGGCCCGAGCGGCGGCGGCGCCGTGCGCACGGCAGCCTTGCGGCCGAGCACGACGGTCGCGATCACGGCGGCGGCGTAGATCCACGTCGACGCCTCCACGTGCTCGCCGAAGAAGAGCGCCGAGAATGCCATCGTGAAGAAGATTTGCAGGAGCTGCACCTGTCCGACGCGCGCGATGCCGCCCATCGCGAGCCCCGCGTACCACGCGAAGAAGCCGATGAACTGCGAAAAGAGCGTGACGTAGCCGAACGCGAGCCACGTGCGCCACGCGAGCGGTTCCGGATGCGCCGCCTGATGCGCCCACCAGAGCCCGCCGACCGGCAGCAGCAGAAACGGCGCCGACAGCACGAGCGCCCAGCAGATCACCTGCCAGCCGCCCATCTGGCGCGCGAGGCGCGCACCTTCCGCATAGCCGAGCGCGCCGATGCCGACCGCGACGAGCATCAGCAGGTCGCCGGCCTGCACGCCGCCGCCCGCTTGCAGCGCGAACGCGACGACGATCGCGCTGCCCGCGAGCGCGCTCGCCCAGAACGCTTTCGACGGCCGCTCGTGCGAAAGCCACGCCGCGTAAATCGCGACGCACAGCGGCTGCAAGCCGTTCACGACCGCGCCGTGCGACGCCGGCACGGTCTTCATCGCCCAGGCGGAAAACACCGGAAACGCGATGATCACGCCGAGCGAGACGACCGCGAGGCTCTTGACCTGCGGCCAGGTCGGCCGGCGTTCGCGGCGCCAGACGAGCAGCGCGGCGGCCGGAATCGCCGCGACGAGCGCGCGGCCGAGGCCGTTCAGGAGCGGATGAACTTCCTGCACGACGATGCGCGTCATCGGCAGCGTCAGGCTGAAAATGATCACGCCGATCAGGCCGAGCAGCATGCCCTCGGTTTCGCGGGTCTTCATCGGGACGAATCTCCTGTTGTATGGGGCGGCGGGATGAAGACCCGTCGACCGGTTATTCGGGTTGTCGCGAAAGCGCGTGGGCCGGGTCTTGCGCGGTGTCGGGCGCTTCGTCCGGCGCATGCGCCTCGCTTTCGTCGTCCGGCTTTTTGCTCTTCGCGCGCCGGCGCGATTTTTTTGCTTCGTCCGCTTCGGCCATTGCATGCCGCGCCGATTCCGCCGCTTCCGCCGATTCGCCGAGCGTCACGATCGAACCGTCCGGCAGTTCGAATTCCGCGACGATGCCCGGCGCGCCGGAGGTCGGCTCGATGCGCATCAGATGCGCCGCGCCGAGCCACGCGAGCTGTTCCGCAATCGTCTCGGCGCGCGGGTGGTAGCCCGTCAGCGAGCGCAGCGCGATGCCCGTCTCCGGCAGCGCGGCCGACGGATGCCGGGTCGTGTCCCACTGGATCAGCGAGGGCACGACGCCGTCGCCCGCGCCTTGCCACGCGGGAAACGCGCCGTCGTCCGGCACGGTCAGCGCCCAGGTGCTCGCGCCGCGCGACATCGGCACGACGGGCGCGATGCGCTCCGGGTACTGCGCCTGCCAGCGCGCGACGAGCCGCGGCCGGTCGACGCGCACGACCCAGTGCACGAGCTGCGGCCCGCTTTCGATGCGCGCCTGCATCGCCGGATCGTCGAGCGCGAAAAGACGCGCGCGCGGCGCATCGGCGGGCGGCGCGTCGGGGTCGATCGCGATCACTTCCAGATACGCGCCGCCCCACAGGTTGAGGAGCCGGTTATGGGTGCGCATCAGCGGATGCGCGCCGCCGCCGGCCGTCCCGACGCCGAACTTGCCGGCGACGAACCGTTCGCCCTCTTCGAGCGTGCGCGCGGCGACGACGAGATGATCCAGCTTCAGGGCGCGTTGAAACGCGGGGGCGGACGTGTGAACGGTCATGACGATTCAGGCAAGGGAAATCAGGGCCGACAGCATAACCGTTCGACTCTGCGCCGGTGGCCGCGCCATGTCGAGCACATTCCCGGAAGGACGAATGTAGCGCCTATCACCTGCACAGTAACGGTACAATCGGACCCATACTATTCGGTACAGTTTTCACCAAAATCAACGCGCCGATCCAACGCAGCGAACCGGAGCCGCCGATGTCCGTGCCTCTCGACCTGATTCCCGCGCCGCACGACGCGCCGCAACTGACGCTCGTCGACCAGCTCGTCCAGTGGGGACGGCGGCGCATCGACGAACGCGTGTTCCGCCCCGGCATGCGCATGCCGTCGATCCGCAAGCTCGCGCTCGACAAGGGCGTGTCGCGTTTTACCGTCGTCGAGGCGTATGAGCGGCTCGTCGCGCACGGCTATCTCGATTCGCGGCGCGGCTCCGGCTTCTATGTCCGCGACCGCGCGGCCGCGACGCCGGTCGCGAGCCCGCTTGCCAGCGCCGAGCGCGAACCGGTACGGAGCACGATCGACGTCGTCTGGCTGTTGCGCAACATGCTGCAGACGTCGAGCCCGGTAAAGGGGCCGGGGCTCGGCTATTTGCCGACCCAGTGGCTCGACGGCGAACTGATCACGAGCGCGCTGCGTTCGATGAGCCGGCAGAGCGGCGCGCAACTGCTCGGTTTCGGCACGCCGCAGGGTTTCCTGCCGCTGCGCCAGCAATTGCAGACGCGGCTCGCGGAACTGGAAATCGGCGCATCGACGCAGCAGATCGTGACGGTTTCCGGCATCACCCAGGCGATCGACCTGATCGCGCGCCTCTACGTGCAGCCGGGCGATACGGTGATCGTCGGCGATCCGGCGTGGTTCCAGATGTTCGGGCGCTTTGCGTCGCAGGGCGCGCGGCTCGTCGGGATGCCGTACACGCCCGACGGCCCCGATCTCGACGCGCTGGAGACGATGGTCCAGACCTGGCGGCCGAAGATGCTCGTCGTCAATTCGGTGCTGCAGAACCCGACGGGCACGTCGCTGACCGCGGCGCAGGCGTTCCGCATCCTGCAACTGGCCGAAGCCTACGACTTCATCGTCGTCGAGGACGACGTCTACGGCGATCTCGCGCCGCCCGGCTACCCCGCGACGCGCCTCGCGAGCCTCGATCAGCTGAAACGCGTGATCTTCCTCGGCAGCTTTTCGAAGACGCTCGCGGCGAACCTGCGCGTGGGTTACGTGGCGGCGTCGGCGGAGGTGGCGAAGGCGCTCGCCGACCAGAAGATGCTCGTCGGCATGACGAGCCCGGAACTGAACGAGCGCGTGCTCTACAAGGTGCTGACGGAAGGCCATTACCGGCGCCACGTCGAACGGCTGCGCGCTCGGCTCGACGGCGTGCGCGAAAAGACCGCACGCATGCTGGAATCGACCGGTTTCCGGCTCTTTTCCCAGCCGTTGGCAGGGATGTTTTTCTGGGCGGACGCGGGCGTCGATTCCGAAGCGCTCGCGGCCGCGGGCCACGAAGCCGGCTTTTTGCTGACGCCGGGGAGCCTGTTTTCGCCGCATCAGTCGCCAACGACGTGGATGCGCTTCAACATCGCCAATTGCGGCGATCCGGCGCTGCCTGCGCTCTTCGCGAGTCATCTCGACAAGGCCGGACGGCGGGTTTAGGCGGCGCGCGCGCTCGGATCAGATCGTGCGGGTCAGGGCGCTGCGCGGCAGATTCCGGCGGCTGGACGGATCGGCGATGAAGTCGGCGAGCACCGTCTCGAAGCGCGCGAGCGCGTCGGGATGGCTCCGGTATTTGTGCTCGTAGAGATGGCGCCGTCCTTCGCCGCCCCGATGCGCGAGCGCGAAATAATCGGCGATCAGGTTGCCCTGCGCTTCCATGTTGTAATCGCGAAGGCGTCTGTGCGGCGCGAGCGTGTAGCCGTAGCGAAGGCCGATCCGCACCGCGCCGCGCAGCCTCACCCAGTAGCCCAGCTGATGCTGCCAGACGTGCGTCATCTCGTGGATGAACCACATCTGCGAGGCGAGGTCGGTCGAGAAATCGTCGCGGAAGCAGGCTTTCGGAAAATACAGCTGGCCGTTCGGCGCCATCGCCGTGTGCGCGGGTTGTAGGCCGAACGGCAGATAGCCTGTGTCGTGAACGCGGACGGTCGAATAATCGATCGAATCGGCGAACACGAGCCGCGCGATCGCGATCTCGCCGCGCGTGAGCGGGCGCGCGTCGCGCGGGCGGCCGAGCGCGCGCGAACAGGCGGCGCGCAGCGCGACGGACATTTTCACCGGCGGGCTCCGTTGGGGTCATCGGCGGGGGTCATCGGCGGAATTGTTCCACACGGCGGACGGTGAGGGAAAATACGCTTTCGGCTCTTGAAATTGTCCCGAGGCGCCCCATCTGACGCCAATTCGCTCGAGGCGATGGCGCTTCCCGGCGCGCTCCGACATCATCGAAAACCCAACTAGAGGACCCGACCATGGCACAAGAAACCATGAGCTTTCAGGCAGAAGTGAAGCAGCTTCTGCATCTGATGATCCATTCGCTCTACAGCAACAAGGAAATTTTCCTGCGCGAGCTGATTTCGAACGCGTCCGACGCCGCCGACAAGCTGCGCTTCGAGGCCATCGAAAACAGCGCGCTGTACGAAA
Source organism: Caballeronia sp. LZ024 (assembly GCF_031451455.1). Taxonomy (NCBI): domain Bacteria; kingdom Pseudomonadati; phylum Pseudomonadota; class Betaproteobacteria; order Burkholderiales; family Burkholderiaceae; genus Caballeronia; species Caballeronia sp. LZ024. The sequence continues at coordinate 956,050 of NZ_JARUXL010000001.1, forward strand.
ACGACTCCGACCTGCGCATCCGCGTGTCTTACGACAAGACCGCGCGCACCATCACCATCGACGACAACGGCATCGGCATGAGCCGTGAAGAAGCGATCTCGCATCTCGGCACGATCGCGCGCTCGGGCACCAAGGAATTCTTCTCGAAGCTCTCCGGCGACCAGCAGAAGGACGCCGCGCTCATCGGCCAGTTCGGCGTAGGCTTCTACTCGGGTTTCATCGTCGCGGACAAGATCACGGTCGAAACGCGGCGCGCCGGCTTGCCGGCGAGCGCAGGCGTGCGCTGGACGAGCGCGGGCGAGGGCGATTTCGAAGTCGAGGACATCGAGCGCGCGCAACGCGGCACGACCATCACGCTGCACCTGCGCGCCGACGAAGACGAGTTGCTGTCGACCCACAAGCTCAAGTCGATCATCCAGAAGTACTCGGACCACGTCGCGCTGCCGATCCTGATGAAGAAGGAAGAGTGGGACGCGGAAAAGGGCGAGATGGTCGAGAAGGACGAGGACGAGACCGTCAACCAGGCGAGCGCGCTCTGGACGCGCGGGAAAAACGACATCACGGAAGAGCAGTACAAGCAGTTCTACCAGCACCTTTCGCACGATCACGACGATCCGCTCGCGTGGACGCACAATCGCGTCGAAGGCCGCAGCGAGTACACGCAACTGCTGTACGTGCCGAAGCACGCGCCGTTCGACCTGTGGAACCGCGATCACAAGAGCGGGCTGAAGCTCTACGTGAAGCGCGTGTTCATCATGGATGACGCCGAGCAACTGTTGCCGCAGTATTTGCGTTTCGTGAAGGGCGTGGTCGATTCGGCCGATCTGCCGTTGAACGTCTCGCGCGAAATCCTGCAGGAAAGCCGCGATGTGAAGGCGATCCGCGAAGGCGTGACCAAGCGCGTGCTCTCGATGCTGGAAGATCTGGCGACGTCGTCGGCGGAAGCCACCGAAGACGCCGACAAGCAAAAGTACGCGACCTTCTGGAAGGAATTCGGCCAGGTGTTCAAGGAAGGCATCGGCGAGGACTTCGGCAATCGCGAGCGTATCGCGAAGCTGGTGCGCTTCGCCTCGACGCACAACGACACCGACGAGCAGAACGTCTCGCTCGCCGAGTACGTCGCGCGCATGAAGCCCGAGCAGACGAAGATCTACTACGTCACCGCCGACAGCTGGCAGGCCGCGAAGAACAGTCCGCATCTCGAAGTGTTCCGCAAGAAGGGCGTGGAAGTGCTGCTGCTGACGGAGCGCGTCGATGAATGGATGCTCTCGTTCCTCAACGAATTCGACGGCAAGCCGTTGCAAAGCGTCGCGCGCGGCGATCTCGACCTCGGCGCGCTGAACGACGAGGAAAAGCAGCAGCAGGAGAAGGTCGGCGAGGAAATGAAGCCGCTCGTCGAGAAGATGAAGGAAGTGCTCGAAGGCAAGGCGAAGGACGTGCGCCTCACGTTCCGTCTCACCGATTCGCCGTCGTGCCTCGTCGCCGATGAAGGCGACATGAGCGGCTACCTCCAGCGCATGCTGAAGGCAGCGGGCCAGCAGGCGCCGCAGATGCAGCCGATCCTGGAAGTGAATCCGGAGCATCCGCTGGTGAAGGGGCTGAACGCCGAGAATGCCCATTTCGGCGACTGGTGTCATCTGCTCTTCGATCAGGCGTTGCTCGCGGAAGGCGGATCGCTGGAGGATCCGGCGAGCTTCGTGAAGCGCACGAACGCGTTGCTGCTGACGCGCTGAGCGATTTCGCTTCGTGATGCAAGGCGCGCTGCCGGCTGTTGCCGGCAGCGCGCTTTTTTTATTACTTGAGCTTGCGTTCCTTGTTGGCCTGCGCGAGCACTGACGCGGCCAGCGTCTTCGTGTCCTTGGAATACTTGCCGCTATGAAGCACTTCGCTTGCCTTGTGTTCCATCCCGGCGCTCGTCTGCTTGTTCGAATGCGTCTGCGACAGGGCCGACGCCGCGAGGCTCTTCGCGATTGCCGATGCCTTCGGATCGTTCAGCGTTTCCGCCGCGAGATGGGCGACCTTCTGCGATGTTTGTTTCTTGTTTTCCGACATTGCACTTCCTCTCAGAGTTAGGTAGCTCGCGTCAGCACAGGCCGCGAGTCCGGCCATATGTCCCATGACCGGCTCAACAGTTTTCATCGCCGAAATCCGCATTTCCACACGATTCGTCCTAACCCGATGACGGTTTTATAATCACCGCCATGCCGATTCCCCACGATCCCGCCGATGCCCACTGGCGCGTCGCACCGCGTGCCACCTTCACCCGCGATCAGAAAGACTGGTCGACGCGCGGCGGCTCGCTCACCGCGCATCTGCGCACGCTCGGGGCGGTGAGCGTGACGGTTACGCGAGAAGCCGTCGACGTGCCATTCGCCGACGAGTCGCGCGCGCTGCGCATCGGACCGCGCACGCCGTGCTGGGTGCGCGAAGTCGTGCTGAACGTGGACGGCGTGCCGTTCGTCGCGGCGCACAGCATCGTGCCGCTCGCCGGGAGCGCGGGCGTCTGGCAGGCGATGCGTTCGCTGCGCACGCGTCCGCTCGCCGAACTTCTCTATAGCGACAGCAGCGTCGCGCGTTCGGCGCTCGTGAGCCGCAGGGTGACTGCGCGGCATCCGCCGTACCGGCTCGCGCGCGGGTTGTTCGACGAAGCCGCCGTGCACGCGCTCGTCGCGCGCCGCTCCGTGTTTGAGCGATACCGCGCGCCGCTCATGGTCACCGAATGCATGTTGCCGGCGCTGTGGTCGCGCTTGTCGTCTTCATTGCACGAATCGCATCGCGAACATTCGCGGCCGCTCGAGCATCTGGTTTCGCATGTGAAGCGTCCCGCGCGCGCCGAGGCGAAGTGATGCTCCAGGGCTTCCCGCCGATCGCCGACGAAGCGACCCACACGCTGATTCTCGGCAGCTTTCCCGGCGTCGCGTCGCTCGCGGCGACGCAGTATTACGCGCATCCGCGCAACCAGTTCTGGCGGCTCGTCGGCGCGGTCACGGGCGAGGCGCTGCACGAACTTCCATACGATGAGCGGGTCGCGCGCCTATTGGCACACGGCATCGGTCTGTGGGACGTGCTCGCCGCCTGCGAGCGCGAAGGCAGCCTCGATGCCGCGATCCGGCACGCGAACCCGAACGACTTCGCGTCGTTTCGCGTGCATGCGCCGCTTCTGAGGAAAGTCTGCTTCAATGGCAAGACCTCGGGCCGCTTCGAGCCGCTGATCCAAGCGGCGGGTTACGAGACGCTCGTGCTGCCGTCGTCGAGTCCGGCGAATGCTATTCTCTCGTTCGACCAAAAATTGCGCTTCTGGCGCGAGATCCTCACGACATGACGAAACTCATCAAGCGCGCGTCCGCCGAAGCGCGCGCGTTCAGCGGCAAAGATCGCGACGACAAGCATTCCAAACGCTCGAAGCGCGAGCGCGAAGACGACCTCGACGACGCCCCGCGCATCGAAACGCCGCGCAAGCCGCGCTTCGCGCCCGTGACGTTTTCGGAAGAGGGCGGCGTGCGCTTCCTGCATTTCGGCACCGAATGGGTTCAGGGCGCGATGCGCCTGACGAAGCCGAATCACATCGAACTCGAATACGCGCAGCAGATGATGTCGTGGCTGCTCTTCATCGAGACGCCGAAGCGCATCGTGCAACTCGGCCTCGGCGCGGCGGCGCTGACGAAGTTCTGCCACGCGTTTCTGAAGCGCGCGAAGGTCGAGGCGGTCGAACTGAACCCGGCGGTCGTGATCGCCGCGCGCACGATGTTCGAACTGCCCTCCGACGACGCGCGTCTCACCGTCAACGAACAGGACGCGTGGGAGTTCGTAAACGATCGCGCGAATCACGGCACGATCGGGGCGCTGCAGATCGACATCTACGACGCGACGGCGCGCGGTCCCGTGCTCGACAGCGTGTCGTTCTATCGCGCCTGCCGCACGTGCCTGACGCCGGAAGCCGGAATCGCGACAATCAACCTGTTCGGCGATCATCCGAGCTTCGTGCGCAACATGAAGCGCCTGTCGGAGGCGTTCGACGGCCGCGTGATCGCGCTGCCCGAAGTGCACGACGGCAATCGCGTCGCGCTCGCATTTTCGGGTCCCGCGCTCGAGCTGCCATTCGCGGCGCTCGAAAAGCGGGCGAAGCTGATCGAAAAGGAATTGAAGCTGCCCGCGCGCGAGTGGGTCCGGGCGCTCGCGATCAGCGAGCATGAGCGCACGGGCGAAAGCGCGCCGGAACGCTTCGTCATTTGAGCGCCGAAGCCGCGCACCCAGGCGCGCCGCCGTCGCGCGCCTGACTACGGAACACTTTCACATCAGTCGAATCCCTCGGGTTCGCCCTGCTTGACCCTGTTTTAGGCGTCCATATACTCCTCGTGTTATTTTCGAGATGCTTTTCCGCGCGCTCCGTCTCTACCCGGCGACCGGCGCGCGGCGAGCCCATTCAAAGAACAACGACCATCTTGCATGGGACCCGAGGAAGGCGCGCAAACGCCGACTCGGGTCGACAGAGGAGACCGTCATGGCTCACGAAGCTGCGACTGGCACGGGGCAACCCCGCAACAAACATTGGCTGTGGCTCCTGATCCTGCCGTGGATCGGCGTCGTCTGGGTGCCGTTCTACAACAAGCTCGAACCGGTACTCTGGGGCTTTCCGTTTTTCTACTGGTACCAGTTGCTGTGGGTACTGATCAGCGCGGTCATCACCGCCGTCGTCTATAAAAAGACCAAAGCCATCGGCACGAAGGGCAAGGGGACCGCGCGATGATGAATTCCACCGCAACTTTTGTCTTCGTCCTGTTTTTCGTCGGCGTGACGATTCTCGGTTTCGTCGCCGCACACTGGCGCAAGGGCGATCTCGCGCAACTCGACGAATGGGGCCTTGGCGGCCGGCGCTTCGGCACGATCGTCACCTGGTTCCTGCTCGGCGGCGACCTCTATACCGCGTACACCTTCATCGCCGTGCCCGCGCTCGTGTTCGGCGCTGGCGCGACCGGTTTCTTCGCGCTGCCGTACACGATCCTGATCTATCCGTTTGCCTTCGTCGTGTTCCCGAAGCTCTGGAGCATCGCGAAGCGCCACGGCTACGTCACCGCCGCCGACTTCGTCCATGCGCGCTACAACAGCCGCATGCTCGCGCTCGCGGTCGCCGTGACGGGCATCGTCGCGACGATGCCGTACATCGCGCTGCAACTGGTCGGCATCGAAGTGGTGATCGGCGCGCTCGGCTTCGATACCAAGGGCTTCGTGGGCGACCTGCCGCTCATCATCGCGTTCGCGATTCTCGCGGCGTACACGTACACCTCGGGCCTGCGCGCGCCGGCGATGATCGCGGTCGTGAAGGACGTGCTGATCTACGTGACGATCATCGCGGCGATGATCGTGATTCCGGCGCAACTCGGCGGCTTCGGGCACATCTTCGGCGCGGTCGAACCGGCGAAGCTCCTGCTGAAGGCGCCCGATGCCGCGAGCCTGAACGGCTACAGCGCCTACGCGACGCTCGCGGTGGGCTCGGCGCTCGCGCTCTTCCTGTATCCGCACTCGGTGACGGCGATTCTGTCGTCGAACTCCGGCAACACGATCCGCCGCAACATGGCGCTCTTGCCGGCGTACTCGCTGGTGCTCGGCCTGCTCGCGCTGCTCGGCTACATGGCGCTCGCCTCGGGCGTGCGCGACATGCCGGAATTCGCGCCGTACTTCAAGGCGTATGGCTCGAATTTTGCGGTGCCGGCGCTCTTCCTGCACTACTTCCCGTCGTGGTTCGTCGGCGTGGCGTTCGCGGCGATCGGCATCGGCGCGCTGGTGCCGGCGGCAATCATGTCGATCGCGGCGGCGAACCTCTACACGCGCAACGTGCATCGCGAGTTCGTGAACCGCAGCATGACGCCGGAGCAGGAAACCAACGTCGCGAAGATGGTGTCGCTGCTGGTGAAGGTCGGCGCGGTCGTATTCATTCTCGCGCTGCCGCTCACCTACGCGATCCAGCTGCAACTGCTCGGCGGGATCTGGATTATCCAGACGCTGCCCGCGCTCGTGCTCGGCCTCTATACGCGCGTGCTCGACCATCGCGGCCTGTTGCTCGGCTGGGCGGTCGGCATCGGTGTCGGAACGTGGATGGCGGTGTCGCTCAAGCTCGCGGGCTCGATCTATCCGATCCATCTCTTCGGCTACACCATCCCGGGCTACGCCGCCGTGTGGGCGCTGATCGTGAATCTGGTGGTGTCGATCGTCGTGAGCGTGCTCGTGCGCTTGCTTGGCCTCAAGCGCTCGGACGATCGCACGCGGCCCGAGGATTACCTCGATGTCGTCGAAGGCTGATCGGCCGTCGCCACGCTGATCGATGTGCAAAACGCCCGCAACGGAAGTTGCGGGCGTTTTGCTTTGGGCGGCCTTAGAATCGACGACACACCCAGGCCCGACCTCATCGACGCCATGCCCTCACTCGACACGCCCACGTCCCGCCGCAGCCACGCAAGGCGCATGCTGCACGTGCTGGCGTCGCCTTATTTCCGCTACCGGCACGCGAAGCTGCTGCACGCGCTGCGCGTCTCGCTCGCGATGCTGGCGTCGATCGCGCTGACGTCGGGCATCGACATTCCGCATGGCGTGTGGGCGTCGGTGACGCTGCTCGTCGTGATCGGCGGGCTTCAGCATCACGGCAATATCCGCAAGAAAGCGGCCGAACGCGCGCTCGGCACGCTACTCGGCGCGAGCTTCGGCCTCACGCTCATCATCGTGCAGAGCGTGTTGGGGTCGCTCATGTTGACCTTCCTGCTGATGTCGGCCATCGCGGGCGCGTGCGCGTACTACGCGATCGGCAAGGCGGGCTATGTCGCGCTCCTGACCGCGATCACAATGGTGATCGTCGCGGGCCACGGCGACTTGCCGATCGACGTCGGCCTGTGGCGCACGGCGAACGTGCTGATCGGCATCGTGATCGCGCTCGGTTTTTCGTTCGTGCTGCCGCTCTACGCGACGTACTCGTGGCGCTACCGGCTCGCGGACAACATGCGCGAATGCGCGCGCCTCTACGCCTCGATCATCGAAGGCAGGCCGATCGACCCCGACGAACTCACGCAGCGCTTTCTCGTGATGAGCCGGCGCCTCGTGCAGTCGCGCTCGCTGATGGAATCGGTGGCGAAGGAAATCGACGTGCCCGCGGCGGCGCTCGATGAAATCCAGCGCCTGCACCGGTCGATCCTCGCGGCGCTGGAAATGCTGGCGAGTTCGGGTCCGCTCGACGCGCACATGGCACCCGACGAGAAAGCCGCCTGCACGGCGGAAGAGCGCGCGGTACGGCAGACCTTGCTGCTGATGGCGCGAGCGTTGCGTTTCGGCCGCGTCGGGCTGCTGCACGCCGCCGCCTACACGCTGGACGTGAAACCCGGCATGGATGCCGCGCATCCGGACCCGGACGCGCACGGCATGCACTGGCTCGCGATACGGCTCGCGGAACAGGTGAACCGTCTGCGCCTGCGGCTGATCGAGATCGAGCGGCACTGGAATATTGAAGGCGCGCAGCCGTTTTTCCGCTGAGCGTCTGCGCCGGGCCACCGCGCATGGCCGAATCGCAAAACGGGCCCCGATGCGGCGACGCATCGGGGCCCGTTTATCAAAGGCAGCAGGGCGAGACGCCCCGCGCAGCCTTATTGCAGCGCCGCGATCACCTTTTCGAGCTTGATCGCATCGGCGGCGAAGGTGCGGATGCCTTCCGCGAGCTTTTCGGTCGCCATTGCGTCGTCGTTGACGGCGAAGCGGAAGCTCGGTTCATCGACGGCGATCTTTTCGATCTGATCGTTCTTCACCGCTTCCGGCGAGAGCTTGCGCTCGATCTTGTCGTTGCTGTCGGCGAGCTTCTTCAAGAGGTCGGGACTGATGGTGAGCAGGTCGCAGCCGGCGAGTTCGGTGATCTGGCTGACCGTGCGGAAGCTCGCGCCCATCACTTCTGTGTGGTAGCCGAACTTCTTGTAGTACGCGTAGATGGTGCGCACCGACTGCACGCCCGGATCGTTCGCGCCGCCGTTTTTCACCTCGTCCCATTCGGCGCCCGCCGACTTCTTGTACCAGTCGTAGATGCGGCCGACGAACGGCGAAATCAGCTTCGCGCCGGCCTCGGCGGCGGCGGCCGCCTGCGCGGGGGCGAATAGCAGCGTCATGTTGCAGTTGATGCCTTCCTTCTGCAGCACTTCCGCCGCGCGCACGCCTTCCCAGGTCGAGGCGAGCTTGATCAGCACGCGCTCGCGCTTGATGCCGGCGTCTTCGTAGAGCTTGATGAGTTCGTGGCCCTTGTCGATCGACGCCTTCGTGTCGAACGAGAGACGCGCATCGACTTCGGTCGACACGCGGCCCGGGATGATCTTGAGGATTTCCGTGCCGAACGCGATCAGCAGGCGGTCGATGATCTGGCCGACCGGCTTGCCCGCGTGTTCCTTGACGGTCTTCTCGAGCAGCGGCTTGTAGTCGTCCTTCTGCACGGCCTTCAGGATCAGCGACGGGTTGGTCGTCGCGTCTTGTGGCTTGAACTGTTCGAGTTGCTGGAAGTCGCCCGTATCGGCGACGACGGTGGTGTATTGCTTGAGCTGGTCGAGAGCGGTAGTCATATCGGGTCGTCGGCGCTAGCGCCTTGTCAAAGTTGCGGACGCCCGCGCAGCTTGCGCGCGTTCAGCGTGTTCCGCGTTGAACATCATCTGCGATGCCGCCCGCGCCCTGCCGGGCCGGCGGCTCGCCCCTCGGTGTCCTTCTGTCACCTTTCCTCACTCATTTTAGACCCGCGCGCACCGTTCGCGCAGCGACCCCCGCGGAGCACGGCCGTTCGACCCATGCTCGCAGCATGCGTTCAACGTGTGAAGATTTCGGGGCGGAACAGGATTTCGGGCGTTTCGCAGGTGCGGTGCGCGGGAAATCAGCGCCGCGCATTCAGCACGACCTGCGTGACGACGCCCGCGACTAGCCCCCAGAACGCCGGGCCGATCGACGCCAGCGTCAGGCCCGAGGCCGTCACCATGAACGTGACGAGCGCTGCTTCCCGCTGGCGCGCGTCGTGCATCGCGTTGGCAAGGCCGCTCATGATCGAGCCGAAGAGCGCGAGGGCGGCCACCGAGACGACCAGCGCCTTCGGAAACGCCGCGAACAGCGCGGCGATCGTCGCGCCGAAAATGCCCGCGAACAGATAGAAAATGCCGCACCAGACCGCCGCCATGTAACGCCGGCCACGGTCCTCGTGGGCTTCGGGGCCGGTGCAGATCGCCGCCGTGATCGCCGCGAGATTCACGCCGTGCGAGCCGAATGGCGCGAGCACGAGCGACGCGAGACCGGTCGTCGCAATCAGCGGGGCGGCGGGCGTCGAATAACCGTCGGCGCGCAGTACGGCGACGCCCGGCACGTTCTGTGACGCCATCGCGACGACGAAGAGCGGGATTCCGACGCTGATCGTGGCCGCGAGCGAAAAGGACGGCATCGTCAAGACGGGATGCGCGAGTGCGACGTGAAAGCGGCTGAAATCGAGCAGTCCGAGCGCGCCCGCGACCGAGATGCCGGCGACGAGCGTCGCGGGAATCGCGTAGCGCGGCGCGAGGCGTTTCGCGAGCAAGTAGGTGAAGAACATCGCGAGGACGAGCGCCGTCTGGAACTGCGCCGCGCGGAAAATCTCGATGCCGATCTCGAACAGGATGCCCGCGAGCAGCGCCGAGGCGATGCCGGCGGGAATCTTTTTCATCAGCGTGTCGAAGAGGCCGGAAAAACCGACGACCGTCAGCAGCACCGCGCAGACGACGAAGGCGCCGATCGCCTCCGAATACGCGACGTTCGGCAGCGACGTGACGAGCAGCGCCGCGCCGGGCGTCGACCATGCGATCACGATGGGCGCGCGAAACCGCAGCGACAGGCCGATCGTGCAGAGCGCCATGCCGATCGAAAGCGCCCAGATCCAGGAGGAAATCTGTGCGTCGGTGAGGTGCGCGGCGCGGCCCGCCTGGAACATCAGTACGAGCGAACTGGTGTAGCCCGTCATCATCGCGACGAAACCGGCGACGAACGCGGAGAGCGAACTATCGGAGAAAGGGCGCAGCGGCTGCGGCGCGAGGGCAGGGGCGTTCGGCGGCGGATTCATGCGTCGGGATCGATGCGAAGCGGCGAAAGCGCGATGTTACGCGCTCGCCGCGCGTGCGGGCAACGTCCGGCTTACTTCGACAGCGCTCGCATCGCGGCTTCGAGGCCGGCCATGGTGAGGCCGTACATCCGGTTGCCGAGCACCTGCCGGATCACCGAAATCGACTGGCGGTATTCCCAGAGCCGCTCCGGCTCGGGGTTGAGCCACGCGTGACGCGGGAACTGGTCCGCGAGACGCCTCAGCCACACCGCGCCGGCTTCCGCGTTGTTGTATTCCACCGATCCGCCCGGCTGCAGCACTTCGTAGGGGCTCATCGTCGCGTCGCCGACGAAGATCAGCTTGTAGTCCGCTGTGAACTTGTGCAGCACGTCGAAGGTCGGCGTGCGCTCGCCGTGACGCCGGCGGTTGTTCTTCCACAAATAGTCGTAGACGCAGTTGTGGAAATAGAAGAACTCCAGATGCTTGAACTCGGCCTTCGCCGCCGAGAACAGTTCCTCGACGCGCTTGATGTGATCGTCCATCGAGCCGCCGACATCGAGCAGCATCAGCACCTTCACGTTGTTGTGCCGCTCGGGCACCATCTTCAGGTCGAGCCAGCCGGCGTTCGCGGCGGTGCTGCGGATCGTGTCGGGCAGGTCGAGTTCCTCGGCCGCGCCTTCGCGCGCGAAGCGGCGCAGGCGCCGGAGCGCGATCTTGATGTTGCGCGTGCCGATCTCGACCTGATCGTCGTAGTCGCGATACGCGCGTTCGTCCCACACTTTCACGGCCGTGCGGTTCCCCGACGTTTCTCCGCCGATGCGGATGCCTTCGGGGTTGTAGCCGCCGTGCCCGAACGGCGACGTGCCGCCCGTGCCGATCCACTTGGTGCCGCCTTCGTGGCGCTCCTGTTGCTCCTCGAACAGCTCCTTCAGGCGCTCCATCAGCTTGTCGAGGCCGCCGAGCGCCTCGATCTTCTTCTTCTCCTCCGGCGTGAAGTCGCGCTCGAGACGCTTCTTCAGCCAGTCGAGCGGCACGTCGAACGCGGTTTCGTCGATCTTCGTCACGCCGTGGAAGTACGCGCCGAACGCCTGATCGAACTTGTCGAAATACTTCTCGTCCTTCACGAGCGTCATGCGCGCGAGGAAATAGAACTCGTCGAGCGACGGCGCGATCACCTGCGCCTTCAGCGCTTCGAGCAGCGTCAGGTATTCCTTCACCGACACCGGCAGCTTCGCGCCGCGCAACGAGTAGAAGAAGTCGATCAGCATGGCGTGAACCTCACGGGTTAGCCTTCGAGCCGGTACTTGAGGTGCGTGCGCACGGCGGGCCATTCCGACTGGATGATCGAGAACACGACGGTATCGCGAAACACGCCGTCTCTGCCGACCTGGTGATTGCGCAGGATGCCGTCCTGTTTCGCGCCGAGCCGCGCGATGGCGGCGCGCGACTGATGGTTCATGAAATGTGTCCGGAATTCGACGGCGATCGCGTTCAGCTTCTCGAACGCGTGCGTGAGCAGGAGCAGCTTGGCTTCGGTGTTGAGCGCCGTGCGCTGCACGCGTTTCGCGTACCACGTATGGCCGATTTCGAGCCGGCGGTTCGTTTCGTCGACATTGAAGTAGCGCGTCGATCCGACGACATCGCCCGTCTTCGCGTCGATCACGGCGAACGGATGCGCGCCTTGCGTGTCACGCATCGCGAGCGCGGCGTCGATCCAGGCGCGCGTCTTCGCAGGCTCGGGCACGCTCGTGTACCACAGCTTCCACAGCTCGCCGTCGGCGGCAGCGGCGGCAAGCGCCTCTTCGTGCTCGACGGACATCGGAGCGAGCTTGACGTGTTCTCCGGACAGCGTGACGGGTTCGATCCAGCGGCTCATGCTTTCAAACTCTCTCAGAAAGTAAAGGAAGGCGCTCAGCGATTATTGCGGTTCATGTACAGGAGCCGCTCGAAGAGATGCAGATCCTGTTCGTTCTTCAGCAGCGCGCCGTGCAGCGGCGGCACGACCTGCTTCTGGTCGGTCGAGCGTAGTGCTTCGGGCGGGATGTCTTCGGCAAGCAAAAGCTTGAGCCAGTCGAGCAGTTCGGAGGTCGACGGCTTCTTTTTCAGCCCCGACACGTTGCGCAGTTCGAAGAAGCTTTGCATCGCGGCGGCGAGCAGCTCCTGCTTGATGCCCGGAAAATGCACCTCGACGATCTCTTTCATCGTCGTCGCTTCGGGGAACTTGATGTAGTGGAAGAAGCAGCGGCGCAGGAACGCGTCGGGCAACTCCTTCTCGTTGTTCGACGTGATGATGACGAGCGGCCGGTGCAACGCCTTCACGAGCTGATGCGTCTCGTAGACGTAGAACTCCATGCGGTCGAGTTCGCGCAGCAGGTCGTTCGGGAATTCGATGTCGGCCTTGTCGATCTCGTCGATCAGCAGCACGCACTGCTCCTCGGCCTCGAACGCCTGCCACAGCACGCCCTTCACGATGTAGTTGCGGATATCCTTCACGCGCTCGTCGCCGAGTTGCGAGTCGCGCAGACGCGAGACCGCGTCGTATTCGTAGAGGCCCTGCTGCGCTTTCGTCGTCGACTTGATATGCCATTGCAAAAGCGGCATGCCGAGCGCGGCCGCCACTTCCTCGGCGAGCATCGTCTTGCCGGTTCCGGGCTCGCCCTTGATGAGCAGCGGGCGCTGAAGCGTCATCGCGGCGTTGACCGCGAGCTTGAGGTCGTCGGTGGCGACGTATTGCGATGAGCCTTCGAAACGCATGGCAAAGAGTCCGGTGGAAGAAAAAACCCAGTATAAGTCAGATGGGGTGTTGCCATTGACCGCCGCCGCTTATCCTGTGAGCCGCCGTCGGGAGCGCTCGCGAGCCGCTTTCGGTGCGCCGCCGCGGGCGGTGGGTCGAGCACGCGTGTACGCCCGTTCTGTGGACGGGGGGTAGGTCGCGCGGTACAATTAGCGCGATTTTTTTGGTCTAGATCAAGGCCTGGAAACAAAGAACAGTCCCGAGAAGGTTGTGATGAACTCGGCGTGGGTCGTGGGCCTCGGGTCGGGCGGCGGGCGCGTCGAATTTCCCCTCATGCTAGGTTAGAGAAGCTATGAACAAATTCATCGGCAAATGTGCCGTGATCGCAGCGCTGTCGGGCCTCGCCGGCTTCGCGACCCAGGCATCGGCCGATGTCGTCGGCAACGCGAAGGCGGCCGAGGGCAAGGTGGCGATGTGCATCGGTTGCCACGGCATTCCGGGCTACCGCACGGCGTATCCCGAGGTCTACAACGTTCCGATGCTGGGCGGCCAGAACGCCAAGTACATCGAGAACGCGCTGCATGCGTACAAGAAGGGCGACCGTCACTTCGACACCATGCGCGCCATCGCCACGACGCTGACCGATCAGGACATCGCCGACATCGCCGCGTATTACGCCGCGCAAACCCCCTCTTCGAAGAACAATCCCGACAAGTGATCCGCGCACCTCAGGCGCCAGTCACTCGGCAATCCAATTTCGCGGGATAGGAGAATTCATGAAGCCATTCAAGGCACTTCAGGCAGTGTTCAAGGCAGCGTGCGCGGCGGCGCTCTTCGGCATTGCATCGATGAACGCGGCGCACGCCGCCGATGCCGCCAACGGCAAGGCGCTGTCCGACAGCCACAATTGCGCGGCCTGCCACGGCCCGAACCTCAATCAGCCGGTGAGCGGCGAATATCCGAAGCTCGCGGGCCAGCATGCGACCTATATCTACTGGGCGCTGCGTCAGTACCAGACGGGCAACGGCAATCCGAACTTCGGCCGCAGCAACGCGATCATGGCCGCACAGGTGCAGAACCTGTCGCAAAGCGACCTGAAGGACCTCGCGGCCTACATAGAATCGCTGAACGGCAGCCTCGTGCTGAAGAAGTAAGCGCGTCTTTCCCCGGCTTCAAACGACGACACCCCGCATCGCGGGGTGTCGTCGTTTACGCCGCCTGCGTGTGAACCTCAGTCGCGCGAAGCTCGCCGCTCGATCAGCGCGAGGTAGGCGTCCGTGTCGGGCGGCGTGCCGGTGCGCTGCGCATCCCAGATGATCTGGCCGAGGCATTCCATGATCGCGTGCTGCGCGTCGTGCGTCGAGCCGAGCCGCGCGATGAGTTTTTCGTGCGCGCGCCGGATGCCCGGCGGCTGGTCGATCGACAACTGTTCGCTGATCGCGAGATGCATCGACAGATGCAGGAACGGATTCGTCTGGCCGCGTTCGGGCGAATAGTCGGCCTGGCTCGCGTCGGGATCGGCGAGTTCCTGCTGGTATTCGGGATGCTCGACGATCCAGTCGGCGGCGATGCTTTCCAGCGGCGTCAGGATTTCGCCCGCGCGCTGTTTGCGCCAGGTCTCGGTGAAGAATTGACGGACTTCGTCGCGGCTGGGATTGAACATGCGGCAGGGCTTTTAAGGTTTCAGGCCGCCATTTTAAGGCGCGGCGCGGGTCTTCGCTCAGAGCACCGGCGCGGGCGTCTTCGGACGGAATTCACACAGCGGTTCGATCGCGCAATGCCAGCATTCGGGCGTGCGCGCCTTGCAGACATAGCGGCCGTGCAGGATCAGCCAGTGGTGGGCGTCGTGCAAATACTCCTTCGGCACGAACTTTTCGAGCGCCGTTTCGACCGCGCGCACGTCCTTGCCGGGCGCGAGTCCCGTGCGGTTCGCGACGCGGAAGATATGCGTGTCGACGGCGATCGTCGGATGGCCGAACGCCGTGTTGAGTATCACGTTCGCGGTCTTGCGGCCGACGCCCGGCAGCGATTCGAGCGCTTCGCGGTCGTCGGGCACGTCGCCGCCGTACTGGTCGATGAGAATGCGGCACGTCGCGATCACGTTCTTCGCCTTCGTGCGATAGAGGCCGATCGTGCGAATGTAGTCGGCGACGCCCTCCTCGCCGAGCGCGAGCACCTTCGCCGGCGTGTTCGCGACGGGGAACATCCGGCGCATCGCCTTGTTCACGGAGACGTCGGTGGCTTGCGCGGACAAGAGAACCGCGATCAGCAGTTCGAACGGCGAACTGTATTCCAGTTCGGTCGTCGGGTGTGGGTTGAGGCTCCTGAGCGTCTCGAAGATGGCACGGCGCTTGTTCGCGTTCATCGCACGCCCGGTCAGTGGTCGGATTCGTTCTTCTCGCTGCCGTGCGCGAGACCGAGGCGCCGCCGGCGTTCTTCGGCGGCCTCGATCTGCGCCTGCACGTCGGCGCTCACGCGCTCGGTATTCTTCGGCCCGGCGCCGAGCCTTGCGAGCTCTTCTTTCTTCTTGCGCGCGCGCTCGAGCGCGGCCTGGATAATCGCGCGTTTTTTGGCTTCAGCATCGTCGGCGACGGCGGGCGCGGCGGCCGGCGCTGTCTGCGCATCGCCTGACACGTGCGATGCGGGGCGCTCGGCATGCCGTTGCGCCTGCCGCGCGGCGGCGCGCGCAACGGCTACCTCGCGCTCACGCGCCTGACGCGCGAGGCGCCGGTCGTGACGCTCGCGCGCGGCGTCGGCCTGATCCTGCGTCCAGGCATCCCAGCCGGTTGCATCGAGGGTGACCGGAATCATCGCGATGCAGTCGACGGGGCAGGGCGGCACGCACAGGTCGCAACCGGTACAGAGCGCCTCGATGACCGTGTGCATTTGCTTCGCCGCGCCGACGATCGCATCGACGGGACATGCCTGCATGCACAGCGTGCAGCCGATGCACACATTCTCGTCGATCACGGCAAGCGGCCGCGGCCGCTCGACGCCGTTCTCCGGGTTCAGCGCGATCACGGGCTTGCCGAGCAGGTGCGCGAGCCGCGCGACGCCTTCGATTCCGCCCGGCGGGCACTGGTTATAGCCCGCATCGCCCGCCGCGATGGCTTCGGCATACGGGCGGCACGCGGGATACCCGCACTTGGTGCATTGCGTCTGGGGCAGCAGATCCTCGATGCGGTCTGCGAGCGTCTCTCGGGCGGTTACGTTCACGTTCACGTTGGGGCGGTCGCCAGGCGCGCGGGCGCATGGGCGCATGGGCGCATCTGGAACAAAAGGGCATCGACATGCATTGCCGCGATCGACGCGTATCGACTTGCATCGGCGTGCAAGCTTCGCGTTCGTGTTGACACTGCGGGGAGCGGCGCGGGCTCTTGCTCCCGCGCTCGGGCTAAAGGCGCCATTATCTACCAATTCCCTTTCAATCCCAATTGCCAATAAGCAATCGATGTGCGCATAATCGAAGCGCTTTTCCGATTGACCGCAGGACGGTGTTCCCCAATAACCTTGGCGCGCCCGTTCACGTCATGTCTCCCTCGACACGGGCCGCGTGACGCTATTCGGATAACGCGGCTCTCGAATCATGCCACCATGAATCAGCCGAAAATCAAAAGAGATCCTGAAGGCACCCGCCGCCGCATATTGCTGGCAGCCGCGGACGAGTTCGCAGCCGGAGGTCTGTTCGGCGCACGCGTCGATCAGATAGCCCGCCGCGCCGAAACCAACGAGCGGATGCTCTATTACTACTTCGGCAGCAAGGAGCAACTGTTCACGGCCGTGCTTGAACATGCGTTCGGCGCGCTCGTCGATACGGAGCGCTCGCTCGACCTCGACGGCATCGCACCCGTCGAAGCCATGACGCGGCTCGCGCATTTCGTCTGGGATTATTATCGCGATCACCCGGAACTGCTGCGCCTGATCAACAACGAAAACCTGCACGAAGCGAGATATATCAAGGGGTCGACGCGCATCCGCGAATTGATCTCGCCGCTTGTCGCAACGCTCGCGGGCATTCTTGAACGCGGCGCAAAGGCCGGCCTGTTCAGGAGCGACGTCGATCCGCTCAAGTTCTACGTGACGCTCTCAGGTCTCGGCTATTACATCGTGTCCAACCGCTTCACGCTCGAAGCGACTTTAGGCCTCGACTTCAGTCAGCAGGAACAGCGCGATGAGGTCGTGAAGATGAACACGGAGCTTTTGCTCGCGTATCTGATGCGGCGCTAAGGCGCTCGCAGGCTCAAAAAACAAACGCCGCGCTGGGAAGAGCGCGGCGTTTGTCTTACACAGGCCTTGAGCAATTACGCGGGTACCGCCTCGCGTTTCGGCGCCTTGTCGTGTTCGAGAATGAACTCGCGCAACTGCGGGTACACCATCGTCCGCCAGCGGCGTCCCGAGAAAATGCCGTAGTGACCGGCTTTTTCGGCGGTGAAGTGCTTCTTGTTTTTCGCCGGGATGCCTGTGCACAGGTCGTGCGCGGCACGCGTCTGGCCGCAGCCGGAGATGTCGTCGAGTTCGCCTTCGATCGTGAAAAGCGCCGTCGTCTTGATGTCCTGCGGACGCACGAGCTCGCCGTTCACATCCCACGTGCCTTCCGCCAGGCGGAATTCCTGGAACACGATGCGGATTGTTTCAAGGTAATACTCGGCGGCCATGTCGAGCACGGCGTTGTATTCGTCGTAGAAACGGCGATGTTGCTCGGCATCGTCGTCGTCGCCGCGAATAAGGTTCTGGTAAAAGTCCCAGTGCGCCGTCAGGTGGCGCTCCGGATTCATCGCGACAAACCCGGCATGCTGCAGGAAACCCGGATAAACCTTGCGTCCGACCCCTGGATAATTTGCCGGTACCGTGTAAATCACGTTGTTCTCGAACCACTCGTAGGAGTGCTCGTTCGCCAGCGAATTCACCGATGTCGGGCTGCGGCGCGCGTCGATCGGACCGCCCATCATCGTCATCGTGCGCGGCGTGTCTTCGCCGCGCGACGCCATCAGCGAAATGGCGGCGAGCACCGGCACGGTGGGCTGACACACCGAAATCACGTGCAGATCCTTCGCGCCGATGTGCCGAATGAATTCCTGGATGTACTCGACGTAATCGTCGAGATGGAACGCGCCGTCCTCGAACGGCACCATGCGCGCGTCGATCCAGTCGGTGATGTAGACCTTGTGATCCTGCAGCAGCGTCTTGACCGTGTCGCGCAGGAGCGTCGAATGGTGGCCGGAAAGCGGTGCGCAGACGAGCACGACGGGTTCGTCCTTCATGCTGTTCACGGCCATGCTGTCGTCGGCGTAGCGCTTGAAGCGCAGCAGGCGGCAAAACGGCTTCTCGACGACCGTCTGCTCGACGATCGGAATCTTGTGGCCATCCTTCTCGATCTGATGGATGTCGAACTCGGGTTTCTCGTAGTCCTTGCCTAGCCGGTAAAGCAGTTCGTAGCCGGCGGACAAGCGACTCGCGCCCGGCACATACGCTAGCGGACTGGCCGGATTGAGAAACGACTTCGATGCGGCTTGAGCCCATGCCGTCAGGGGATACAGCATGGCTCGCTGGAATTCGTGAAATTGATAGAGCATGTTTGCCCCGTGTAAAACCGGTGACGCCCGTGTTACCCGCTCATCGCGGTATGCGCCCGGCGATTAGCCTCTTACGGCAGTCAATGATGCAGCGGTAACCAACAAACTACAGGTCCAACGTGACTCCTGGTTATCGGCAGTGCAACTGAAGACGTGTGAAATCGGAAACATTGACTTCATTCGCGTCTTCAACTATACGCCGGTCGGAATTTATTCCGCATTATCAACTAAGCCATTGTCATTGTGCAATGCAACAAATCATTCCACAACTGGCGATTTCCCTTTCCTGTGGTTAGTCTTACAGTCTGCTTTCCGGAGATGGGGCCGATTCGGGCGCCGATTCGCCGGATTCAGCCGGTCGATCGTGCTGACCGGCTGGCTGACCGGTCGCGCGGGCGATTTCCTGTTCATGGCGCATGAGATTCATGCCGGTGTGAACGAGCGCAACATGGGAAAACGCCTGTGGGAAATTACCGACAAGGCGTTTCGCCACCGTGTCGTATTCCTCCGATAAAAGTCCCACGTCGTTCGACAGCCCGACGAGCCGCTCGAACATCGCGTGCGCTTCGTCGAAGCGGCCCTGCAGCGCCAGATTGTCGACCAGCCAGAAGCTACAAGCTAGAAACGTGCCTTCACCGGGCGGCAGGCCGTCGTCGACTTCGGTCGTGTGGTAGCGCTTGACCAGCCCATCATGGGTGAGATCGGTTTCGATCGCGTGTACGGTACCGACCACACGCGGATCATCCGGCGGCAGAAAACCGAGCAGCGGAATCAAGAGCAGGCTCGCGTCGAGGGCGTCGCCGTGGTAGGCCTGCACGAACGAGTTCATCGATGCGTTCCAGCTTTTGTCGCAGACATCCGCGTGAATCTGCGAGCGCAACGCGCGCCAGTGGTCGAGCGGGCCGGGCAGATCGAACATTTCCGCCGACTTGATCGCGCGGTCGTACGCGACCCACGCCATTACCTTCGAGAACGTGAAGTGCTGGCTTCCGCCGCGCACTTCCCAGATGCCTTCGTCGGGTTGCTGCCAGACGGTTTCGAGGTGCTTGAGCATCGCACACTGGATCGACCAGGCGGTTTCGTCGCTCTGCAGGCCGCCGACGCGCGCGAGATGCAGCGCGTTCATCACTTCGCCGTAGACGTCGAGTTGCAACTGGTTGACCGCGCCGTTGCCGATGCGCACGGGCGCCGCGCCCTCGTAGCCCGGCAGCCAGTCGACGATCCATTCCGGCAGACGCCGCTCGCCCGCGATGCCGTACATGATCTGCACCTGCTCGGGCGAGCCCGCCATCACGCGGCCGAGCCACGCGCGCCACGCGCGGGCTTCGTCGTAGTAGCCGCCGCGCATCATCGCGAGCAGCGTGATGGTCGCGTCGCGCAGCCAGCAATAGCGATAGTCCCAGTTGCGCGTGCCGCCGAGCTGCTCGGGCAGCGAGGTCGTCGGCGCGGCGACGATGCCGCCGGTCGGTTCATACGCGAGCGCCTTCAGTGTGATCAGCGAGCGGCGGATCGCGCCCGCCCATTTGCCTTTCAAGTCGCTTTGCGCCGACCATTCGCGCCAGTGGTTTTCGGTGCGCGCGAGCTGCGTGTTCGGATCGTGCGCGGGCGGCAGCCGCAGATGCGATTGCGAATAACAAAGCGAGAACGGCACGCGCTCGCCTTTCGCGACGGTAAAGCGTGCGACGGTCTTCATGTTTTCGCCGACGAGGTCCACGGGCGTGCGCAGCACCGCGAGATCCGGGCCGGCGATCGCCTTGATCCCGCTCTCATGCGTGAGGCGGCTCACCCACGGCACCGACGAACCGTAGTCGAAGCGCAGGACGAGTTCGGTTTTCATCGGCACGACGCCGCGCCGGCCGATCACGATCCGCACGAGTTCCGAATGCCCGTTTCTCGACGGCATGAAATCGACGATCGTCACGGCGCCTTCGGGCGTGTCGAAATCGGTTTCGAGGATCAGCGTGTCGCCACGATAACGGCGCTTGATGACGGGCTGGGGCGCATCGGGCGGCAGGTCCGGCGCGATCAGCCAGCGGCCGTGTTCGGCGGTGCCGAGGAGCGCGGCGAAGCAGGCGCCGGAATCGAAACGCGGCCAGCAGAGCCAGTCGACCGAACCGTTGCGGGAAATCAGGGCGGCCGTGTGGCCGTCGCCGACCATGGCGTAGTCTTCAATCGGTGCGGGCATGGCGGTACGAGCTCTCTTCTTCTTGCGGCGATACGCAGACAAAGCGCGGCGCCACGGATTGTTCGACGCGCCGGCGAAGCGAGCCGACGCGCATGAAACGCCTTTCGAGCCGCATTCTGCCGCAATAGTTCGGAGTCGGCTGCAAACCCGCGCGAACCGTGCGTGACGAAGCGTCACGAATCTGACGCACAAGTGCTTGGAAAATAATTGGACAGCACTTTAGAATGAAGATTGGCAAGGACGTTTTGCGCGCGCGCTTTCTGCTCGCCTCCCGCACGCTTTTTAGCTTTTCGCGCGCTCCGGGCCGCTTCATATACCGCGTCACCTACCGCTTTTCATGCGCATGCCTTTTCGAAGCATCGAAAATTCCTGGCGGCGCATCGCTGGTCTTCAAATCGTCGTTTGGACAATCCGTCTTCAGCGTACCGTTTTCGAGGAACAGAAAGCCATGCTCAACCCGTCGAAATCCGACTGCATCGCGATACTTTCCGCAGCGAGCCGCGTCTCCGACGCCGACCCGCTGCTTCCGCTCGATTACACGAATCTGGGTCTTTCCCGTAACGCCATGCAAACGGCGGCGGCCTTTCTGACCGAGCGCGGATGCTTCACGCGCTATACCTATGACGTCGGCGGCATTGCTGTCGGCTGCCTTTCGCTGCAGGGACGCCTGCGGCTCGATCAGCTCGCGAACGGCTGATTGCGGCGCCGCCTCACGTTTCATCGCACGACGACGCATACAGATCCCGCGCGACGCCGAAAGGCGCCGCGCGGGTTCTGCTCGTCCGCGCTTTCGCTCCTGACGCGCACGCCGGCGTCCGCCCGACATTCCCCTGACGCTTCCTTACACGCGGAACCCGGCCGCCGAATCGGCGTCAGAGGCAGGACGCGCGTGAGGGCGTGCGCGACTCCGGCGCGCTCAGAAATGCGACGCGCCGAGCCCGAACAACCCGATGAGGCCGATCACGATCAGGTAGATCGCGACGATGAAGTTGAGCAGCCGCGGCATGATCAGGATGAGAATGCCGGCGATGAGTGAAACGAGCGGGCCCAGGCTGACGTGGATGTTCATCGCGATTCCTTTGTTGGTATGACTGCTTTGGCTGAAGTGAGGTCGGGTTGGCGGATTGCTGGCAGCGGAACCCGCGCCGCTGATCGGTGATACGGTTGCGGCGTACCGCGGCGCTCGCCGACAGCGACAACATAACCTGAAAAATCTGAGAACAAGCCGCAAAACAAACGATCAGGAGGTCACATGTATTCCGTTCCGCCGTCGACCACCATCGATGAACCGCGTACCAGGACCTCGCGCTCATCGGCTGGCATCGCAGTTAGGCCCGTTGCATGGGCAAAAGGTTTCGCGACGATCGTTTCGATTCTCGCAGCGCAGGCCCTTTCGGCGTCAGCCGCCGTGGCGCAGACGTCACCGGCTTCGTCCGCGAGCGCATCGGTCTCGGCCGACGGCGTCTACGATCTCCTGATCGGCACCTACACCGGCAGCGGCAAGAGCGAAGGCATCTACGTCTATCGTTTCGATACCAAGAGCGGCGAACTCACGCGCATCTCGTCGGCGCAGGCGGTGAACCCGTCGTATCTCGTCGTGAGCCGCGACCGGCGCTTTGTCTACGCGGTCAACGAACTGCCCGGCGACAACGGCCCGGCCTCGCAGCGCGGCAGCGTGAGCGCGTTTCGTTTCGACGCGCAAAGCGGCCAGCTCACGTTTCTCGACAAGGTCTCGGCGGACGGCAACGATCCCTGCTATCTCGCGATCTCGCCCGACGGGCAGTATCTGCTGACGGCCAACTACTCCGTCGCGGCGAATCCGGGCGGCAGCTTCGCCGTTTTCCCGCTGCAGGCGGACGGCCAGGTCGGCAAGTCGGTGCTGACGGTGCATCACGAAGGCGGCGGGCCGGTGAAGGGCCGGCAGGACAACTCGCACGTCCACTCGACGGTCTTTTCGCCCGACGGACGCTATCTCTTCGCGCAGGATCTCGGCGCCGACAAGGTCTACTCGTATCGCTACACGCCCGACGGCAGCCGCGGCCTGCTCGGCCCGACCGACACGCGCTACACGACGATCAAGCCCGGCGCCGGTCCGCGCCACCTGATCTTCGACCCGAGCGGCAAGCACGCCTACCTGACGACGGAGATGAACGCATCGGTCATCGTCTTCGACTATCGCGACGGCAAGCTCACGCAGGTCCAGAGCCTGCCGATGACCGCGCCGGGCTTCAAGGGCAAGATCGGCGGCGGCGCGATCCACTTCTCGCCGGACGGGCGTTTTCTCTACGCGACCAATCGCGGCGACGCGAACGAACTCGTCACGTTCGCCGTCGATCCGGCGAGCGGCCATCTGAAGCTCACCGGACGCACGTCGACGCTCGGCAAGACGCCGCGCGAATTCACGATCGATCCGGGCGGGCGCTGGCTCATCGTCGGCAATCAGGAAAGCGACAGCGTCTATTTCTTCCGACGCGATCCGCAGACGGGCGAACTCGCGTCGGACCCGAAGCGCCTCGATATCGGTTCGCCGGTGGATTTCAAGCTGGTGTCGCCTTCGTAGGCGCCGGCGGAAAGCCGCATCCGGATCTTCGATAACGATGCGGCGCGGGATTTGCTGGCGAGTCGGCGGGCAGGTGCACGATAGCCCGCCACGATCGCCAACCAACGACCACGACCGGCGCGCAGCCTGTGGACGACGCCGGGCGCCACAAGAATGATGAGAAAGAGTCTCCTCGGCACGGCACTGGCCGTCGCGGCAGCGGCGCAGGTGGCATTCGCGGGCACGGCGCACGCCGCGTGCGACTATTCGTGGAACTGGGTGGCGTCCGCGTGTCAGCGCGTGAGCCGGGTCGCGAACGAAGGCACCTGGGACGGCTATCTGACCGGCTACGGCTGGCATATCGACGGCTACGAGAACCGCAGCCAGCTCAACGCGAAATCATGGGGCGGCGGCGCGGGCAAGCACTGGACCGACGCCAGCGGCAACGAGGATATTCTGTTTGCGATGGCGTTCCTGGATTCTCACGATCACGTCCAGCCCATCGGCGGGTTCGCCCGGCAGTGGTACACGAATCCGGTGGCGGGCGGCCTGTCGCTCGGCGGCGGCTATTTCGTCGGCATTACCGCACGCAATGACATCGCGCATTACGTGCCGATACCGATCGCGTTGCCGGTCGCGTCGGTGCGCTATCGCAAGGCGTCGGTCATGGCGACGTTCATTCCGCGCGTCCCCGGTCTGAACGACGGCGACGTCGCGTTTTTCTGGGGGCGCTACGAGTTCTGATTCCCAGGGTTCCCGCAGTGTGAAAGGAAGTGAAACGTTGAACAGCATCAATTCCGATATCGACAGTAACAAGACGCAATCCGCGCATCAGGCAGGCGCTCCGCCGGAGCGCGGCGGGCCGGTGCCCGCCGGGTTCATCAGCGCGTTTCGCTTTGCGGGCGCCGAGGCGATCCGGCTCTCGTGGGACGAAGCGCGCAAGGAAATCGCCGGCGACGGCCCGACCTGGCTGCACCTGAGCGCGAACGACGACACCGTCGAGAACTGGCTGACCGGCGTCACGTCGATGCCCGACGTCGCGCGCGAATTCCTCAACGGCGAGGACAAGCGGCCGCGCGTGCACATGGGGTCGAACTTCCTGTACGGCGTGGTGGCCGATGTGGAGCGCGCGGCGGTGTCGCCGGCGGGCGGCAGCGAAGCCGATCCCGCCGCGCGCGCGTCGCGGCGCGCGACGGGCGCGCTGCGCTTTTACGTCGACAGCCACCGGATGATCACGGTGCGCGCGCAGCCGCTGCAGTCCACGGACCGCCTGCGCCACGCGGTGCTCGAAGGCGCGCTTTTCCGCGATACCGTCGATCTGTTCGCGGGCCTGATCCGCGCGCTGAACCAGACCTTCGCGGACCGCATCGACGAACTCGGCGACCGCCTCGACGACGTGGAAGAGGGCGTGATCGACGGGACGCATCCGAATTCGCGCGTCGAACTGGGCGAGGTGCGGCGGCGGCTCGTCGAGGTGAAGCGCTTCATCGATCCGGAGCGCAATGCGCTCACGCAGCTCGTCACGCGGCGGCTCGACTGGGCCGAACCGCGCTCGATGGAGGCGCTGATCCAGGCGATCCAGGTGCTCAACGGCCTCGCCGCCGGGCTCGAAGGGCTCTATGAACGCGCAAAGCTGCTGCAGGACGAGATCGCCGCCCAGCTTTCCGAGGAGATCAACGGCAAGCTGCTGTGGCTCGCGGTGATGTCGGCGTTGCTGATGCCGGCGACGCTCATCTCGGGCATCTTCGGGATGAACGTCGCGGGGCTGCCCGGAACGCACGGACCGCATTCGTTCTGGGTCGTGATCGGCGTGATGGGGGTGTGCGCGGCCGGCACGCTGGGCTATTTGCGCAAGCTGCGGCTCTGGTGAGGCGCCAACGGTCCTACTCCGGCTGCGCCGGCGCGAGCACTTCGCGGTTGCCGTTGTTGCCCATCGGCGAGACGAGACCCGCCGCCTCCATCTGCTCGACGAGCCGCGCCGCGCGGTTATAGCCGATCCGCAACTGCCGCTGCACCGACGAAATCGACGCCCGCCGCGTGCGCAGCACGAACGACACGGCTTCGTCGTACAGCGGATCGGCTTCCGCGTCGGGCGCATCGCCGAAGAGGTCCTGCGAGCCGCCTTCGGACGCCGGCCCGGACAGGATGCCTTCCTCGTATTCCGGCTCGCCGAACTGCTTCAGATATTCAACGACGCGATGCACTTCGTCGTCCGCGACGAATGCGCCGTGCACGCGTTGCGGATAGCCCGTGCCCGGCGGCAGGAACAGCATGTCGCCCGCGCCGAGGAGCGATTCGGCGCCCATCTGGTCGAGAATCGTGCGCGAATCGATTTTCGAGGACACCTGGAACGCCACGCGCGTCGGAATGTTCGCCTTGATGAGGCCGGTGATCACGTCGACCGACGGGCGCTGCGTCGCGAGAATCAGGTGGATGCCGGCGGCGCGCGCCTTCTGCGCGAGCCGCGCGATCAGTTGCTCGATCTGTTTGCCGGCGACCATCATGAGATCGGCGAGTTCGTCGATGACGACGACGATCATCGGCAGCGTGGAGAGCGGCTCGGGCGCGTCGGGCGTGAGCGAGAACGGGTTCGTGAGCTTCTTGCCGGCGGCGTCGGCGCTGCGCACCTTCTGGTTGAAGCCCTGCAGATTGCGCACGCCTACCGCCGACATCAGCCGGTAGCGCTTCTCCATCTCGCCGACGCACCAGTTGAGCGCGTTCGCCGCGAGCTTCATGTCGGTGACGACGGGCGCGAGCAGATGCGGAATGCCTTCGTACACGGAAAGCTCCAGCATCTTCGGGTCGATCATGATGAGGCGCACGTCCTCGGGTTTCGACTTGTAGAGCAGCGACAGGATCATCGCGTTGACCGCCACCGATTTCCCCGAACCCGTCGTGCCCGCGACCAGCATGTGCGGCGCGCGCGCGAGGTCGGTGACGACCGGATTGCCGACGATGTCCTTGCCCATCGCGATCGTCAGGTTCGACTTGGAATTGCGATAGACGTCGGCTTCGAGGATTTCCGACAGGCGGATCATCTGGCGCTTCGCGTTCGGCAATTCGAGACCCATGCAGGTCTTGCCGGGAATCGTCTCGACGACGCGGATCGAGGTGAGGCCGAGGCCGCGCGAGAGGTCCTTCATCAGCCCGACGATCTGGCTGCCGCGCACGCCGAGCGCGGGCTCCACTTCGAAGCGGGTGATGACCGGCCCGGCCGACGCGCCGACGACCGTCACCGGCACCTTGAATTCCTGCAGACGTTGTTCGATCAGCTGGCCGGTTTGGGAGAGACGTTCCTCGGAGACGGGTTCGACTTCGCCGGAAGCGCGTTCGAGGAGATCGAAGCCGGGCAGTTCGACCGCCGAAGCCGCCGGCGCGTGGAACTCGAATTCGGTCGGGACGAAGCCGCGCACGGGCGGGCGCGCGTCCTGCGCTGGCGCGGCGGCGGGCTGCACCGGCGGCGCGGCGCTCGTCGTGCCGGGGAAGCGCACGACGTTCGACGGCGCAGGTTCCTCTTCGATCACGGGCGGCGGGGCAGGGCGGTCGGGCGCGGGCGGCGGCGTGACGGCTTGCGTGGGTTCGGGTGTGTCGAACGCTTCCGGCGGCGTGTCCGTGGCGTCTTCGGTGGCGTCTTCGGTGGCGTCTTCGGTCGCGCCTTCGATTGCGGCTTCGATTGCGGCTTCGATTGCGGCTTCGATTGCGGCTGGCTCGTCGGGAGCGCTTCGCGTCGTCGTCGCCGCGGTCGATGCCATCGCAGTCTGCGGCAACGCGGTCGCGGCGGGATCGGGCGTTGGCGAGGCCGCAGCTTGCTCGACGCGCGCTGTGACGGGCCTGTCGGCCGGTTCCTCCTTCGAAGCGAGCGCGTCGCGCGTCGGGAAACTTTCGTCCGTGCGCGGCGACTGCGGCGACGCGACGTGCATCGCATCATCGTCCGCTCGCGCCGGTACGGGCTCGGGCCCGGCCGAATTCGCCCGCATCGCCTGCGATTCATGCTGACGCGCGAGGCTCGCGCCCGCAAGCGACGTCCACAGCGCCGCATTCTCTTCGATCGAGCGCAGCGTCGCCTGAATGGTGGACGGGGCCGGCGGCGGACCGGCGGGCTCGGCCGGACGCGAATACGCCGGCGGACGCTGTCCCTGCGGTCGCGCACCCGACGGCGACGTTGCGCTTCCCGGCGCCGATCCCGGCCGACTCGCTCCCGACGAGCGCGGCACTTGCGCGTGACGGTCAGCGTTCGCGGAAATGGTGGAGCGCGACGCGGCACCGGCCGTCGCCGCGGCGGATCGCGTCGCGTTGTTCGCACGACTGGAGGTGTGCGGCGAAGCGCCGGACATCGCGCGAGATGCAGTCTGATCCATCGGTGCGGCGGACGCGGCACGCGTCGGCACGCCTGCGTCGCTGCGCGAACGCGTCCGTGCGTCCAGAGCCTCGCCCGGCCAGCTTGCAGGCGCAACCGGTTCGACGAAATCGCGTCGCATCGTCGCCGCATCGGCGCGCGCGAACTTGCCGGCGAACGCATCGGTTGCCGGCGTGGGCGTCGCGGTGTTCGGTTTCGAATCGCCGCGACGGATCGCGGGCGGACGCCACACGGTCGGCCGTCGATAGCGTCCGCCTTCGCGGTTCGTGGCGGCAGGCAGTCCGAGCGTCGGCGCATCGTGCGACGCGAGGCCCACAATGCCGCCCGCGCGATAGGTTTCGTCCGGCGCGCTTCGTTCGCGACCCGGCTTCGGGCGCGGCGCCCGTTCGCGCGGCCTGGGTTCGCGCGCCTCTTTCTCGCGCGGCGCGAACCACGCGGAATTCAACCCGAGCCCGAATGCGACGTTCGCCCAGCCCATCGCCGAGCGCCATTGAAAATCGCAGAGCCAGGGCAGGCTCACGAACAACGCGACGGCCGCGATCGCTCCCGCGCCGGGCGTGCCGGCGAACGCCGCGAGCGCGCCTGCGAGCGCGTGCCCGCAGCGATTGATACCCGACGCCGCTTCGAACGAACCGAGGAGTGCGGCTTCGAGCGTCGCACTCGCGAGGATCACGCAGACGAAGCCGAGCCACAGCCGGATCGTCCCGGGGCCGCGCACGCCGACGCCGCCGGGGAGCATCGACTTGACGAGCCGCCACAAGAGAGGAAGAAACCAGACGACTGACCCGCCGAACCAGCCGAGAACTACCGTGTGCATGCTAGGAACCAACTATTGAGGGATGCGGCGAAGACCGGGCCGTCGAGTTTAACCGCTGACGCAGGCGAAGGAGAAAGCGCGGCGCCGATCGGCTGCGCGCCGGACTGCGCGGCACTGTCGAAGGCGATTCGCCGCGTCACTTCGAGCGGCTTGCGAAGGCGAGCACCTGCCCGTCGTCGAGCGTCAACAGGAGTTCCTTCGGCGGCTTCATCTGCACGCCCGATTTTGCGATGTGCGTGAGTCCGCTCAGATACGGCTGCTCGAGCGCCGCTCCCGCGCCCGACGTGCACGCCATGCGCGTGCCGGCGAGCGGCCCGAACGCGAGCTTGCCGTCCTTCACGTCGTAGCTGCCCATGTAGCGATTGCAGCCCGAGAAGCCGCTCACGCGCCGCTGGCCGCCTTCCGTGGACAGATTCAGCGTGATCGGCTCGCCGTTGTCGCCGTGGGGAACGGTGCGCGGCTTACCGGATGCATCGCTCCAGCGCGTGAGTTCCCATTGCGTGTCGTCGAGCAGTTGCGTGGCCGCGGGATTGTAGGGATCGGTCGGCGGCGCCGACGCATCCGGATGGGTCGGCAGCGCGCACGCTGCGAGCGTGGCGGCCAGCGCGAACGCGGCGCCGATCGAAGCGAAGCGCGCGGCGCGCCGCGCGTCAGAACGAGCACGCGACGGGGAACGGGAAGGCTGCGGGGGAAGCTGCATGAGCATCGAGGGTCCTGAAGCTGGCGAAACCGTAAGGGTATCGCACTCGTCCTACGATTTGTCCAGCGGCGATGTGCAACACGATGTCGCCCGGATCGCGACGAGCGCCTGCGCCGCCTGCCGCGCACCTGTCAATATGCCGACCGGACGAGCCTTCGTGCGCGAACCCGCGTGTTAACATCGCCGACTGTTCGGATCAAACCCAGGAGCACCCCATGCAGAACGCCAGTCAGGGCGCGGGCCCCATCGAAACGGGCGCCGCGCGCCGCATCGGCACGCCGGGCTCGGCGAGCGCCACGCGCGTGATGCTGCTCGGCGCGGGCGAGCTCGGCAAGGAAGTGATCATCGCGCTGCAGCGGCTCGGCGTGGAGACCATCGCCGTCGACCGTTACCCCGACGCGCCGGGCCATCAGGTCGCGCATCGCTCGCACGTGATCGACATGACCGACGGCGCCGCGCTGCGCGCGCTCGTCGAACAGGAAAAGCCGCATTTGATCGTGCCCGAGATCGAGGCGATCGCGACCGACATGCTGGCCGAAATCGAAGCGGCGGGCCTCGCGGTCGTGATCCCGACCGCGCGCGCGACGCAGCTCACGATGAACCGCGAAGGCATCCGGCGTCTTGCCGCCGAAACGCTCGGCCTGCCCACGTCGCCTTACGCGTTCGCGCAATCGCTCGACGAGATGAAAGCCGCCATCGCGACGATCGGCTTTCCGTGCGTCGTGAAGCCGGTGATGTCGTCGTCGGGCAAGGGGCAGTCGGTGCTCAGAAGCGATGCCGACATCGAGCCGGCCTGGAACTACGCGATGGCCGGCGGGCGCGTGAACCACGGGCGGGTGATCGTCGAGGGCTTCGTCGACTTCGACTACGAGATCACGCAACTGACCGTGCGCGCCGCGAACCCGCAAACGGGCGCAACCGAAACCTATTTTTGCGAACCGATCGGCCATTTGCAGGTCGCAGGGGATTACGTCGAATCGTGGCAGCCGCAGCCAATGAGCGCGACCGCGCTCGACCGCGCGCGCGACGTCTCGGCGAAAGTGACGGCGGCGCTCGGCGGGCGCGGTCTCTTCGGCGTGGAGCTTTTCGTGCGCGGTGACGATGTCTGGTTCTCCGAAGTGAGCCCGCGTCCGCACGATACTGGCCTCGTCACGCTCGCCACGCAGCGTTTCTCCGAATTCGACCTGCACGCGCGCGCGATTCTCGGTTTGCCGGTGGATACGTCGCTGCGCGCGCCGGGCGCGTCGGCGGTGATCTACGGCGGGCTCGACGAAGCGGCCATCGCGTTCGAAGGCGTCGCGGAGGCGCTCGCGGTGCCGGATTCGGACCTGCGCCTCTTCGGCAAGCCGGAAAGTTTCAAAAGGCGCCGCATGGGCGTGGCAGTGGCGACGGGGCGCGACATCGACGAGGCGCGCGAGCGGGCGAAGTGCGCGGCATCGAAGGTGAGGCCTGTTTCAACGAAGTGATGTCTGGCGGTTCGGCGCGCTTTGCGCGGAACGCCGCGCAAGGAGTGGCTGGATGAAATCGTGTTTGCTGGCGGCGCTTTGCGCGGCCTGTTTGGGATTGAGCGGTTGCGGTGTCGCGGCGGCGCCGTGCCGGATCACCTCAGCGGTGATCAAGATCGTGCCGGTGGTCGGACACGCCGCGGCGTTACCGACCGATGCGTGCGCGGAAGTCATCGATCCGTGATCGAACAAGGATCAACGATGAAAACCATTCTCGCGGCATTCGCCGCATCGACGCTCGCACATGCCGCGTGGGCGATGCCGCTGACCGTGCCGCAGGTGCAGGAAGCCTCGTCGCAGACCGTCAAATACGATTGCGATGGCGACAAGACCCTGTCGGTTCGTTACGTCAACACGAAGAACAACCAGAGCTTCGCGCTCTTGACCGTCGACGGGCGCAAGCTGCTGTTTGTCAACGTGATGTCGGGTTCCGGCGCGCGCTACGTCGCGGAACAGTACACGTGGTGGAACAAGGGGCAGGAAGGCAATCTCTACACCGGCATGGGCGGACCCAACGCGCCGCCGGTCATCGGCAACTGCAAGGCACGCGACAAATAAGCGCCGCGCGCGGGTCCATATGAACAGAAGACAAAAAGCCGTTCCGAAGCGATTCGGAACGGCTTTTCTCCTCCGCCGCGAGGACGCGCAATGCCCCGACGCTCCCTGCACGCGTCAAGCATCCGGAGTAATGTTCCAGGCGCGGGTTCGGCGCGCGGCCGAAGCCGCGCCGCGCCATCCTTGACCCGACCGGACCGTCAACCAGCCGAAACCGCCCATCAAAGCATCGGATCTGTTCGTGAAAGCCCTCGAAGCCGAGCAAGGCGAATATGTGTTCGACATTCCTGTCGAGAAAATTTCGATCTGCTCGAATCGCTGTGGCGCTCGAAAATCCGGCTCGTCCTCACGCGCCACGAGCAGGCCGCCGGCTTCATGGCCGCCACCTACGGGCGCCTCACCGGCAAGACCGGCGTCTGTCTCAGGTACGCGATCGAGGACGTGACCGAACCGCGGCACATGATCGTGAAGGACGTGCCGCAGCAGCGCTGAATCGCGGCCGGGCCCCGCGTGGCGGCCATAGGGAAAGCTTGGGCGGAAGACGTGCCCGTCGCGGACGGAGTGCTACAATGTGCGGTTTTCGGCGCCCGGATTTGCTGCCGGACCCGGGCCGGGCCGACGTGCCACGGATCACGGCCATGAAGCGCGGCTACGAAGCTCGCGATCGCGCGCATCTTAAGAAGCCTGTCGCGCAATATCGGGCAGCAGTGCGTTCCAGAGCGCGGTGCGGGGCACGAACGACGTATGCATCGCGCCCAACAATCCCCGGCGCCAGAGCGCGAAATCCGCGCCGGAGCGTTCCAGCGCCATGTGTCGCGCACCGAACCGCCGCGCAGCCGACAGATTTCACGCATATTCACCGCTTCACGCGCCGCCTCCGGCGCATTTTTAGCGAAAGCCAGATAGTCACCATGTCCGATTCCGTCGTCACGAACACGTCCGCCGCCGCGCCTGAAGCCTCCGGAAAGCCGGGGAGCGCCGCCGCGCCCACGTTCGACCAGTTCGGTCTCGCCGCCGACATCCTGAAGGCGGTGACCGAGTCCGGCTACACGACGCCCACGCCCATCCAGGCGCAGGCGATTCCCGTGGTGCTCGCCGGGCGCGACGTGATGGGCGCGGCCCAGACCGGCACCGGCAAGACCGCGAGCTTCTCGCTGCCGATCATCCAGCGCCTTTTGCCGCAGGCGAATACGAGCGCATCGCCCGCGCGCCATCCGGTGCGCGCGCTGATCCTCACGCCGACGCGCGAACTCGCCGATCAGGTCGCCGCGAACGTGCAGGCCTATTCGAAGCACACGCCGCTGCGCAGCACCGTCGTGTTCGGCGGCGTTGACATGAATCCGCAGACCGAGGCGTTGCGACGCGGCGTCGAAGTGCTGATCGCGACGCCGGGGCGGCTCCTCGACCACGTCCAGCAAAAGACGCTCAATCTCGGCCAGGTGCAGATGCTCGTCCTCGACGAAGCGGACCGCATGCTCGACATGGGCTTCTTGCCGGACCTGCAGCGCATCCTGAACCTGCTGCCGAAGGAGCGTCAGACGCTGCTCTTCTCCGCCACGTTCTCGGGTGAAATCAAGAAACTCGCGGCTACGTACCTGCGCAATCCGCAGACGATCGAAGTCGCGCGCAGCAATTCGACCGCGACGAACGTGCGCCAGATCGTGTTCGAAGTGCACGAAAGCGACAAGTCGGGCGCGGTGGCGCAACTCATCCGCGAGCGAAACCTGAAGCAGGTGATCGTATTTTGCAACAGCAAGATCGGCGCGAGCCGCCTCGCGCGCGTGCTGGAGCGTGACGGCATCATCGCGACGGCGATTCACGGCGACCGCACCCAGGGCGAGCGCATGCAGGCGCTCGACGCGTTCAAGCGCGGCGAAATCGAAGCGCTCGTCGCCACCGATGTCGCGGCGCGCGGGCTCGACATCGCCGAATTGCCGGCCGTGATCAACTTCGACCTGCCTTTCAACGCCGAGGACTACGTGCACCGCATCGGCCGCACGGGGCGCGCGGGCGCGTCGGGCGACGCGCTGTCGCTGTGCAGCGCGAACGAGAAGAAGCAGCTCGCCGATATCGAAAAGCTGATCAAGCGTCCGCTCGAAGTGGAAACGCTGACGGTCACGACGCCGGCGCGCCGCGAAACCGGACGCCGCGAACGCGACGAGCGGCCGGTCCGTGCCGAGCGCGGCGAACATCGGCATGCACGCGAGGAATCGGGCGGCCGCCGGCGTGCGACGTCGTTCGAGCGCTCGCACGCGCGGCAGCAGCCGGTCGACGAATTCTTCCTGAAGCCGTACGAGCCGTCACCGGCATCGGTGAAGCGTCATGACGAAGCGGTCGAGCACGAACGCAAAACCGCGCCGAAGCAGCCGCTGGCCGCGTTGCTGGGCGGACTGGGTATGCCGAGGAAGACGACTTCGTCGTGATTCGTGGCGGTTCTGCGTGGGAAAAGCGGCAGCGCGTCAAGCGAAGCCGCTTTTTTTATTGCGGCGGTCCGAAGCGCTTCGCCCACTCGGCGGTCGCGGTGGAATGGAACGCGTCGAGCGAACCGGGCGGCGTCATTTCGATGCCGAGATGCCGTGCTGCCGCCGCGAGTGTCGCGACCGGGTCCTCGAGATTCAACGCCATCGCGCCCGTCTGCTTGCTGAGCTTTTCACCGTCCGCGTTCGTGACGACGGGCACATGCAGATAGTCCGGCGTCGTCACGTGGAGACACTGCTGAAGATAAATCTGCCGCGCGGTGGAGTCGAGCAGATCGGCGCCGCGCACGATGTGCGTGATACCCGCTTCGTGATCGTCGACGACGACCGCCAGTTGATACGCCCACTGTCCGTCCGCGCGCTTCAACACGAAATCGCCGACTTCGGTCGCCAGATCCTGCGACTGCCCACCCTGCCACCGATCGACGAAACTCACGCGCGCGGCGTCGCCGTCGGGCACGCGCAGGCGCCACGCGCGGGGCGCGCGCCCGTGCAGACCGTCGCGGCAGGTGCCGGGATAGGCGAGCGTCGCGTGGCGCGCATGCGCGTTCAAAAGCGAATCGGCGATTTCGCGGCGCGTACAGCCGCACGGATAAACGATGCCGGTCGCCCGCAGGCGTTCGAAGGCCGCTTCGTAGGCCGCAAGGCGCCGGCTTTGCCAGACGGGCGGCTCATCCGAATGCATGCCAAGACGCGGGAGCGTCGCGAGGATGTCGTCGGCGGCGCCGGGCACGGTGCGCGGACCGTCGACGTCCTCGATCCGCACGATCCACGCGCCCCGATGCGCACGCGCATCCAGAAAACTCGCCAGCGCGGCGACCAGCGAGCCGATGTGCAGCGGCCCGGTCGGCGAGGGCGCGAATCGGCCGCGATAGGTGCTCACGCGGCCTTTGGTTCCTTGCGGGCTTCCGGATGGCACGCGGGACACGTCTTGCCGGGCACGTAATGGGGGGACTTCTGCTCCTCGACGCTTACTACCGCACGGCAGCCGAAGCATTGCGACGTGGCGGTCGGTTCGAGGTTCGGGTTGAGTGCGGTGCGGTAGTCGAACACGAAACACTCGCCGTTGTAATGCGCGCCGCCGACTTCCTCGAAATACTTCAGGATGCCGCCTTCTAGCTGGTAGACGTGGTCGATGCCGACTTCCTTCATGTGGATCGCGGCTTTCTCGCAGCGAATGCCGCCCGTGCAAAACGAGACGACCGTCTTGCCGTCCAGATCGGCGCGATTTTGCTCGATCACGTCCGGGAACTCGCTGAATTTCGTGATGCGGTAATCGAGCGCGTTCTCGAACGTGCCGACATCGACTTCGAACGCATTGCGCGTGTCCAGCATGACCACGGGGCGGCCTTCGTCGTCGTGACCGCGGTCGAGCCATGTTTTGAGTGTCGGCGCATCGACGAACGGCGCGCGGCCCAGTTCCGGCTTGATCGCCGGCTTTTTCATCGTGATGATTTCGCGCTTGAGCTTCACCAGCATGCGGCGAAACGGCTGTTTCGCGGAAAGGCTTTCCTTGAACTGCAGTTGGGCAAACTTGCCTTCGAAGAGCGCATCGCCGCGCATGTAGTTGATGAATTCGCGCACGTTCTCGATTTCGCCCGCGACAAACAGGTTGATGCCCTCCGGCGCCAGCAGGATCGTTCCCTTCAGGCCGAGCGCGTTGCAGCGTTCGGTGACGAGCGGGCGCCACGCGGCGGTGTCGTCGATGGTGACGAATTGGTAGCTGGAGAGATTGAGGATATTCATGTTCAGGTTGCTTGATGACAGGCGCCGCCGGAAAGATCAGGCGGATCGCGAAACCCGTATTATCCCGCATTCGGCGCCGCCGCCCGGGTCGGCCGACCAGCCAGTCTGACGCAGATCATCGCGCGCTCTTTTTGAGACAATTCGTGACCTCGTCCGAACGGTCAACGCGGGCGCGGGCGAGAATTTCGCGAAGAGGCGCATGTACAATATCGCCCATGTCAGATCCCCGCTTCGTTCATCTCCGCGTCCACTCTGAGTTCTCGATTGCCGATGGCATCGTGCGTCTGGACGACGTCGTCAAAGCCGCAGCCAGTGACGGTCAGGGCGCGCTCGCGCTCACCGATCTCGGCAACGCGTTCGGTCTCGTGCGCTTTTACAAGGAGGCGCGCGGCAAAGGGGTCAAACCCATCGCCGGGTGCGACGTCTGGATCACGAATCCCGCCGACCGCGACAAGCCGTCCCGATTGCTGCTGCTCGTCAGGAGCAACGTCGGTTATCTCAACCTGTGTGAACTGTTGAGCCGCGCGTGGCTGACCAACCAGTATCGCGGCCGCGCGGAGGTCGAATTCGAATGGCTCGAAGGCGGTCTCGCCGAGGGCCTGCTCGCAATCTCCGGCGCGCAGCAGGGCGACGTCGGCATGGCGTTCGCCGCGGGCAACGACCAGGCCGCGGAACGCAACGCCCAACGCTGGGCGGCGCTCTTTCCGAACGCGTTTTATCTCGAATTGCAGCGCGCCGGGCAGCCGGGCGCGGAAACCTATGTGCAGCAGGCGGTCGCGCTAGCGGCGAAGCTGAAGCTTCCGGTTGTCGCGACGCATCCGCTGCAATACATGACGCCCGACGATTTCACCGCGCACGAAGCGCGCGTGTGCATTTCGGAAGGCGACATCCTCGCGAATCCGCGCCGCCAGAAGCGCTTCACGACCGACCAGTATTTCCGCACGCAGGACGAAATGTGCGCGCTCTTCGCGGACATTCCCTCGGCGCTCGCGAACACGGTCGAGATCGCGAAACGCTGCAATCTGACGCTCGAACTCGGCAAGCCGAAGCTGCCGCTCTTTCCGACGCCCGACGGCATGTCGCTCGACGACTACCTCGTGCAGTTGTCGAAGGAGGGGCTGGAGGTGCGGCTCGCGCAGCTTTTCCCCGACGAAGCCGAGCGCGAAGCGCAGCGCGAGACTTACTACGCGCGGCTCGATTTCGAGTGCGGCACGATCATCAAGATGGGCTTTCCGGGCTACTTCCTGATCGTCGCGGACTTCATCATGTGGGCGAAGAACAACGGCGTGCCGGTCGGTCCGGGGCGCGGTTCGGGCGCGGGTTCGCTCGTCGCCTACGCGCTTGGCATTACCGATCTCGACCCGCTGCGCTACAACCTGCTGTTCGAGCGCTTCCTGAATCCGGAACGCGTGTCGATGCCCGACTTCGACATCGACTTCTGCCAGGAAGGCCGCGACCGCGTTATCCAGTACGTGAAGCAGAAATACGGCGCGGACGCCGTTTCCCAGATCGCGACTTTCGGCACGATGGCGGCGAAGGCGGCGGTGCGCGACATCGGCCGCGTGCTCGATCTCGGCTACATGTTCACCGACGGCATCGCGAAGCTGATTCCGTTCAAGCCGGGCAAGCACGTCACCATCGCCGACGCGATGAAGGAAGAACCCGCGTTGCAGGAGCGCTTCGACAACGAAGACGAAGTGCATCAGTTGCTCGAACTCGCGCAGCGCGTCGAAGGACTCACGCGCAACGTCGGCATGCACGCGGGTGGCGTGCTGATCGCCCCCGGCAAGCTGACGGATTTTTGCCCGCTCTATACGCAGGGCGAGGACGGCGGCGTCGTCAGCCAGTACGACAAGGACGACGTGGAAGCCGTCGGGCTGGTGAAGTTCGACTTTCTGGGTCTGACCACGCTCACCATTCTCGACTGGGCCGAGCGCTATATCCGCCGGCTCGATCCGTCGAAGGAAAACTGGAATCTCGCGCAGGTTCCGCTCGACGATCCGGCGTCGTTCTCCATTCTCAAGAAAGCGAACACCGTCGCCGTGTTCCAGCTGGAAAGCCGCGGCATGCAGGGCATGCTGAAGGACGCGCAGCCGGACCGCTTCGAGGACATCATCGCGCTCGTCGCGCTGTATCGTCCGGGCCCGATGGACCTGATCCCGAGCTTCTGCGCGCGCAAACACGGGCGCGAGATCGTCGAGTATCCGGACCCGCGCGTCGAATCCGTCCTGAAAGAGACCTACGGCATCATGGTCTATCAGGAGCAGGTGATGCAGATGGCGCAGATCATCGGCGGCTACTCGCTCGGCGGCGCGGATCTGCTGCGCCGCGCGATGGGCAAGAAGAAAGCCGAGGAGATGGCGGAGCATCGCGAACTGTTCCGGCAGGGCGCGGCGAAAAACGGCCTGAGCGCCGATAAGGCCGACGAAATCTTCGACTTGATGGAGAAGTTCGCGGGCTACGGCTTCAACAAGTCGCACGCGGCGGCCTACGCACTGCTCGCGTACTACACGGCGTGGCTCAAGGCGCATCATCCGGCGGAATTCATGGCAGCCAACATGTCGCTCGCCATGGACGACACCGACAAGGTCAAGATCCTCTTCGAAGACTGCCTCGGCAACGGCATGTCGGTGCTGCCGCCGAACATCAACGAATCGGCGTATCGCTTCGAGCCGGTCGCGGAGCCTGATGGCAAGCGTTCGAAGACCATCCGCTACGGCCTCGGCGCCGTGAAGGGCAGCGGCCAGAACGCGATCGAGGAAATCCTGCGCGCGCGGAGCGACGGCGCGTTCACCGATCTCTTCGATTTCTGCGACCGGATCGACCGGCGCGTCGTGAACCGCCGCACCGTGGAAGCGCTGATCCGCGCGGGCGCGTTCGATGCGCTGCACGAGAACCGCGCGCAACTGATCGCGTCGGTGCCGCTCGCGATGGAAGCCGCCGATCAGGCCGCCGCCAACGCGATGCAGGCCGGTCTCTTCGACATGGGCGACGCGCCGCAACAAGGTCACGAACTCATCGACGAGCCGATGTGGCCGGACAAGAAGCGCCTGCAGGAAGAGAAGACGGCGCTCGGCTTCTATCTGTCCGGGCACTTGTTCGACGCCTACAAGGGCGAAGTGCGCCGCTTCGTGCGGCAGAAAATCGGCGAACTGAAGGAAGGGCGCGACAAACTCGTCGCGGGCGTCATCACGATGATGCGCACGCAGATGACCCAGCGCGGCAAGATGCTGATCGTCAATCTCGACGACGGCTCGGGCCAGTGCGAAGTCACCGTCTTCAACGAGCAGTTCGAGGCGAACAAGGCGCTCTTCAAGGAAGACGAACTGCTCGTCGTCCAGGGCCAGGCGCGCAACGACGCGTTCACGGGCGGCATCCGCTTCACGGTCGAATCGGCGATGGATCTCGAACGCGCGCGCAGCCGCTACGCTCAGGGCGTCAAGGTCGAGATGAACGGCAACGCCGACGCGTTGCGCTTAAAGCGCGTGCTCGAAGCGCATTGCGCCGGGCCCGAACAGCAGGCGAGCGCGCCGGTCCCGGCGCCTTCGCGCGGCCCGCGCGGCGAGGGTGGCCGGCCGCCGCGCCAGCCGGTGCACATTCCGAACGGGCTGAACGTGAGCATCGTGTATCGCAGCGAGCACGCCGAAGGCGAAGTGCGTCTCGGCGACGCCTGGCGCGTCAAGCCCACCGACGACCTCATCACGGCGCTGCGCGGCGAATTCGCCGGCAGTTCGATCGAGATCGTCTATTGAGCGGGCGGCGGGTCAGCGGAACGCGTTCAGATGCGCGAGCTTCAGGAACCGGTAGTAGACGGTCTGCCCGTTGAACACCGCGATCATGAAACCCGAGCGGCCGTCGAGAAACCCGCGTCGCAGGAAGTACGTCCGCAGGAATGCCCACAGCCCGCGCGTCACCGCGATGCCGAAGCTGCCGCGCTTGCCCGCCGCGTGGCGTTGCAGCGCGCCGGCGGTCGAGTAGGCGTCGAGCTTGCGCAGCACGGTCTCGAAGTCCTCGTAGGAATAGTGCATCAGCCTGCCTTCGAGCCGCGCGGGCGGCGCCGCCGTCGAAAGCACGAGCCGCTCGTGCACCAGGTCGTCGGAGAAGCGCGCCGCACCGCGCCTGAACAGGCGCGGGATCCAGTCGGGATACCAGCCGCTGTGCCGGATCCATTCGCCGCAAAAGCTCGACAGCCGGTCGACCGCATAGACGTCGGCGAGCGGGTCGGCGATCGCGGCGCGGATCGACGCCGCCAGTTCCGGCGACACGACTTCGTCCGCGTCGATGGAGAGCACCCAGTCGGTCGCGAGCGCATCGAGCGCGCGGTTCTTC
Organism: Caballeronia sp. LZ024; assembly: GCF_031451455.1. Taxonomy (NCBI): domain Bacteria; kingdom Pseudomonadati; phylum Pseudomonadota; class Betaproteobacteria; order Burkholderiales; family Burkholderiaceae; genus Caballeronia; species Caballeronia sp. LZ024. The sequence continues at coordinate 995,633 of NZ_JARUXL010000001.1, forward strand.
TGCGGGCCGAAACCCGGCCATTCGCGCTCGACGATCACGCGCGCCCGATGCGCTTCGGCGATGCCGGCGGTCGCATCGGTGCTGCCGCCGTCGATCACGACGATATCGTCCGCGAAGGAGACGGCCGCGAGGCATTGGGCGAGCCGCGCCGCCGCGTTGTAGGTGATGATGGCGATGCCGAGTGTCGGTTGGGTCATGTTGCCGTTCGAAGCGTGCGCTGCCACGTTGAGCGCGTGCCGTATTCTAAGTCGACCGCGCCGCCCGCCGCAGCGCGCTCGCGCCGCGACAAACTTGACGCTTCGTTAATGAGATGACGATACGTGACGGATTACAATAGCGGATTGGCGCGCACCGTGCCTGGGCGCTGCTGCACGGGCCGCCTGCATGGGCCATCACGTGCACGCTGCGCACATCGCACCGACAGAGGATTGATTTGACCCAGCAACAGACACTGAGCAAAACCATCGGCGGTGGCACCACCACATCGCCCACGGCCGTGATGAGGCGCCTCTGGCCGTACATCAAGCCGCTGATGGGCATTGTGATCCTCGGCTTGATCGCGATGGGTTTCGTCGCGGCGAGCGAGGCCGGCATTCCGATGCTGCTCAAGCCGCTGCTCGATCACGGCTTCGGCACGAAGGGCAGCGACAAGGCGAAATGGGTCGTGCCGGCCGCGGTGATCGGGCTGTCGCTCGTGCGCGGCGTGGCGCAATACGCATCGGGTTACCTGCTGTCGTACGTGTCGAACAAGATTCTGCTGCAACTGCGGCTCAAGATGTTCGAGCGCATGATCCACACGAGCGCGGGCTTCTTCCAGCGCGAGACCGCGAGCACGGTTATCAACGCGATCGTCTTCGAGGTCAACCAGATCCTTCAGGTGCTATCGAGCGTCGTCGTCACGCTGGTGCGCGATTCGCTCACGGTCGTGTTCCTGCTCGGCTATCTCTTCATCCTGAACTGGCGCCTCACGCTGATCGTCGCGGTGATCCTGCCGGGCATCGGCTGGCTCGTCTCCAAGATCAACCGGCGCTTGAGGCGCCTGAACCGCGAGCATCAGCTGCTCACGAACGAGCTGTCGTACATCGTCGAGGAGACGGTCGGCGGCTACAAGGTCGTCAAGGTGCACAACGGCGAACCCTACGAGATGGGCCGCTTCAACGAGATGAGCAATCGCCTGCGCGGCTATTCGATGCGCATGCAGGTGTCGGGCGGACTCGCGCAGCCGCTCACGCAGTTCCTCGCGTCGATCGCGCTCGCCATCGTCATCACGATCGCGGTCGTGCAGTCGGCGAGCGACCAGACCACGGTCGGTGGCTTCGTCGCGTTTGTCACGTCGATGCTGCTCGTCATCTCGCCGCTCAAGCACCTGATCGACATCAACCAGCCGCTGCAACGCGGCATGACGGCGGCCGAGCTGATCTTCGGCCTGATCGACGAGCCCGCCGAGCCGGAAGGCGGCGGTCGCCCGCTCGCGCGCGCCGAGGGCAACGTCGAATTTCGCAATGTGTCGTTCAGCTACGGTTCGCCCGAGCGGCCGACGCTCGACCGCGTCTCGTTCAAGGTCGCGCCGGGCGAGATGGTCGCGCTCGCGGGCCCGTCGGGCAGCGGCAAGACCACGCTCGTCAACCTGCTGCCGCGCTTCTTCGATCCGGCAGAAGGCGAGGTGCTTGTCGACGGCGTGCCGCTTCCCGAATACCGCCTGGCCGATTTACGTTCGCAGATGGCGATGGTGAGCCAGGACGTCGTGCTCTTCAACGACACGATCGCCGCCAACGTCGCCTATGGCACGACGCCCGATCGCGAGCGCGTGCTCAAGGCGCTCGCCGCGGCGAATCTCGCGGACGTGGTGAGCGCGATGCCCGACGGCATCGATACGCTGATCGGCGGCAACGGCATGCGCCTGTCGGGCGGCCAGCGCCAGCGGCTCGCGATTGCGCGCGCCATCTACAAGGACGCGCCGATCCTGATCCTCGACGAAGCGACCTCCGCGCTCGACTCCGAGTCGGAGCGGCACGTGCAGGCCGCGCTGGAAACGCTGATGAAGGGCCGCACGACGCTCGTCATCGCGCACCGGCTCTCGACCATCGAGCGCGCCGACCGCATCCTCGTGATGGAGGCGGGACGGATCGCCGAGCAGGGCAGCCATGCCGAACTGCTCCGGCAGGACGGCCTCTACGCGCACCTGCATCGCATCCAGTACCAGCAGCAGGCCGCGTGAGCCTCGTCGTCCTTTCCATGTTTTCCTTGATCAACCCGGCGGATACCGCTCGAAACGTGCTTGCAGAATGAAGCGAATCTTGGTCGTGAAGGTCACCTCGCTCGGTGACGTGATTCAGGCGCAGGCGGTGGTGGGGGACCTGCATCGCGCGTTTCCGGGCGTGCAGATCGACTGGGCCGTCGACGACGCCTTCGCCGACATTCCGCGCTGGAATCCAGGCGTTGCCCGCGTGCTGTGCGCGCCGCTCAGGCGCTTCAAGAAGATGCGCAACCTGAGCGATTTGTCGGCGATCGCATCGTCGATTTCAGACTTGCGGCAGGAAAAGTACGACGCGGTGCTCGACCTGCACGGCGTCTACAAGAGCGCGATCATCTCGTTTCTCACGCGCTCCAAGCGCCGTTTCGGATACGCGCGGGTGAATCTCGGCGAGCGCGGCGCCGCGTTCGCGTACACGCACCGGTTCGCGCCGCGCCATGACGCCAATGCGTGGGACGGCATGCGGCGCGCACTCAGCGAAACCTTCGGTTATGCGATCGAGCCCGTGCCGCCCACTGTTTTTTCGATTCCGAAGCCCAAGACGGCACCCGACGCCGCGAAGGACGCGCCGTTCGCGCTGCTGTTTCACGCGACGTCGAAGGAAGAGAAGAAGTGGCCGGCCGCAAACTGGATCGCGGTGGGCCGCTCGCTCGTCGAGCGCGGCATCACGCCGCTTTTGCCGTGGGGTTCGGATGCGGAGCGGCGCGAAGGCCAAGCCATCGCCGAGGGCGTGCCCGGCGCGCGCGTACTGCCGAAGCTGACGATCGAGGAGATGGCGCAGCACATCGACCTGGCAGCGCTCGTCGTGGGAACCGACACGGGTCTCGTGCATCTCGCCACCGCGCTGCGCAAGCCGACCGTGATGATTTTCACCGCGACCTCGCGGCCGCTCTTCGGCGTGCAGATTCCGGGCGTGTGCGTGTCGATCGGGGACGAGGGCCGCGCGCCGACCGTCGACGAAGTGCTCGACGCGATTGCATCCGTGGAGCGCCGGCTATGAAGATCCTGTTCACCAATTTTCACTATGGCCGCGGCGGCGGCCACGACACCTATATCGTCGCCATCGCCCGCGCGCTCGCGAAGCGACACCGGGTTTTCGTCGCGGCGCCCGGGTCGAGCCGGCTGTTCGACCATGCGAGCGCGTTGCGCGACGTGACGACCCTGGCGATGGAGTTTCCCGCGAAGCTGAAGGACGTGGCGCGCATGCGCGCCGCGTGGCGGGCGCTGCGCGACTTGCTCGAACGCGAGCGGTTCGACGTCATTCACGTAAACGGTTCGCCGGATCATCGCCTGCTGTTGCTCGTCATGCTGTTCTGGAAGGGCCCGCGGCCGCGCATCGTGTTCACGAAGCACAATTCGATCGAGATCAAGGGCGACTTGCTCACGCGCGTGCGGGCGAAACGTGCCACCGACGACGTGATCGCCGTGTCGGATTCGACCGCCGAACTCGTGCGCCGGTCCGTGTACGCTCATTGTCCGCTCACGGTCATCAAGAACGGTATCGACATCGCGAAGTTCGAGCCGCGGGATGCAGAGGCGACGGCCGAGGCTCGCCGCGCGCTCATCGGCCCCGACGCTTCCGGGCGGCTCGTGTTCGGTACGGTGACCGGCTTCGATTCGTACAAGGGCACGATGGACCTGATCGCCGCCGTCGCCGCCTTGCCCGAGGCGTTGCGCGAAGCGGTGATGGTCGTCGTGGTCGGCACCGAGCCGAACGCGGAGCAGCGGCAGACCATCGACGCGCTCGGCATGCGCGACAAGGTGCGGGTCGTGGGATTCGTGGAAAACGTGCCGGATTACATCGCGACCTTCGATGTCGGCTTCGTGCTGTCTTACGCGGTCGAGACCGTGTCGTTCGCCTGCCGGGAAATGATGGCGATGGGCAAGCCGGTGATCATCACGCGCTATGCGGGTCTGCCGGAGAACGTCGACGACGGCGTGGACGGCTGGATCGTCGGTCCGCGCGACGTCGGCCAGATGACCGCGATCGTGCAGAAAATCATCGAAGATCGCGCGATGCTGCCGGACATCGGGGCTCGGGCGCGCGAGCGGGCCGTGCGCGAGTTTTCGAGCGAGCTTTTCATCGAGCAGACCGAAGCGGTGTATCGGCGCACGGCATCGGGCCGGGCTGGCTGACCGCGGCGCCGTCCCGACCGTGCACGCCAGCGAAGCCTTTTCTTACAGATAGCGAGATGTCCAACCCAGTGTCGAATCCCGTCATTCACATCGTCAACGGATTTCTCAACCCGCACGGCGGCAGCGAACAAGAAGCGCTGTATCTCGCGCGCCTCCTCAGCGAACGAGCCGACGTTAAGTTGTGGGCATCGTCGTCGCGGTGTTCGCCCGAACTGGCAAGCCAATACGGTATCCGCAAGCTCGGACTCGGTGCGGGAAATCGTCCGGATGGCGGTGTCTACGTGTTCGTGGGCGCGCACTGGCGTCACCGGCTGTGGCCTTACCTGAGCCGTCCGCCCGCGCGCCTCATCTACGTCTTCAACACGTTTCATCCGAAAATCCTCTCGCTGACGTCGGCGCATCCGCCCCTGCTGCGCTGGCCGAAGACGGAATACGTGTTCATCTCCGAGTTTCAGAAGCAGCTGCTCAGCGTCGAGGGCGAAGTCCAGCCTTCGCCGATCGACATCCGGCTGTTCGCTCCGGCGCCCGGGCCGCACGCGCCGCGCACGTCGCTCGCGATCGGACGCCTGAGCCGCGATACCGCCGACAAGCACGATCCCGAAGATCTCGCCCTGTACCGGAGTTGGGCGCAAGAAGGGGCGGAGGTCCGCCTGCAGGGCGCGACCTGCCTGCGCGATGCATTCGATGCGGCCCGCGGTGCCGTCCCGAACGTGCAGTTGCTGGCCGAAGGCGCGATGCCCGCGGTGGATTTTCTTCGCAGCCTGGATGTCTTCTACTACCGGACGGGCGCGCATGTCGAAACTTTCGGGCGCGTCGTGCTCGAGGCGATGGCGTGCGGGCTGCCCGTGGTGTGTCATCGGCGGGGCGGCTATGCGGAGTGGATCCGGCATGGCGAAAACGGCTTTCTGTTCGATACGACCGACGAGGCTCGCGGGATCGTCAGAAGCCTGATGGCCGATCCCTCGCTGCGCGCGTCCATCGGCACGCGAGCCCGTGAAACGGTCGAGTCGATGTATTCTAGCGAGGCCGTCGAGCGGCGCACGCGCTTCTATCTGAGCGGACCACACGCGCAGGATCGCGGCGCGTCGGACCATTGAAACGAAGGCCCGCGGGCGGCGGGCGACATCGAGGCAAAAAGGCAGCATCCGAAAAGAAGGCGGGGCGTTGAACCAATAATATGCAAGCGACATTACTTTCCCGGCTGCGCGGGTCCCGCACCAGTTCCTATCCGTTGATTCTCGCGAGATCGTTCGCTCTCTTGACGTTGTGGCTCGTGCCGATCTCGACGGCCGGCGTGAACCTCGGCTCCGCGCTCTTCACGCTGTGCGCGCTCGCGTCTCCCGAGGCGTGGCGGCGCATGAGAACGATGCGCGCCGGATCGAGCGCGAGCATCGCCGCGCTGATCCTGTTCGTCGCGCTGGCGTTGAGCGTCGCCTACAGTTCGGCGCCGGCGCGCGAGGCAGTCGACTTCCTGCTGAAGTACCGCAAGCTGCTGTTCTTCCCGCTGCTTTTTCTGGTCTTCCAGAGCGACGACGACACGAACTGGGCCGCAGGCGCCATCTGGGGACTCTTTGCGACGCTCGTGCTCTCGATGGTGCTGACTTATACCAACGCCTTCGGATGGACGGCGTTCGGTCCGATGCACGGCGCGGAACCGGTGCAGAAGCCGTGGGTGTTCAAGGACCATATCTCCGGTGGCCTGATGATGGCCTTTTTGGTCTGCATGTCATTCGCGCTCGCGCGGGCGACAAGGAAGAGTGCGCTCCGGGTCCTGCTGTATGGCGTCGGCACGCTCGCGCTGATCAACGTGCTCTTCGTGCTGAAGGGCCGTACCGGGCAGGTCGTCGCGATTGCCTACATGGCGATCTATGTCGTCGTTCAGGCGACGCGGCTGCGTCAATACCACGGTCCCGCGCGCTGGGTCGCCGTGCTGGCGGGCGTCGCGGTATGCGCAGCGCTGGTGTTCTTCGCGCTGCACGGGAAGGATTCGCGGCTGGGCGAAACGACCCAGGAGATTACGCAATACGAAACGCAGAACAAGAACACATCGATGGGCGTGCGCATCGAGTTCTATCGACGCAGCACGGAACTGCTCATGGAGCGGCCAATCGCCGGATACGGCGCCGGCAGCGTGCGGACCCAGTTCGAGCGGCTCGTGAGCGCGAGCACCGGCGGTCGCGCGGCGATGGCCGGCAACCCGCACAACGAGTTTCTCCTGATGGGCGTGCAACTCGGACTGATCGGCGTGGCGCTGTTCGTCTGGCTGCTGGTGACGATCCGACGCGAGTGCCAGCGCCTGGCGGACCCTGAACGATCGATTGCCTACGGGTATCTGTTCGCGTTCGTGTTCGGATGCCTCGCGAACTCGCTGCTGCTCAATTTCACCGAGGGAAACCTGTTCGTGTTCCTGATCGGGATATTGATCTACGGCGCGCGACGGCGGGTGGACGACAGAAGCGCCGCGCCGTCGTGATGCGGGCGGCGTGGGTGGGCTACATCAGCACGATGTCGTACTGTTCCTGGCTGAGATTCGACTCCACCTGCAACGACACCGGCTTGCCGATGAAATCCATCAGCATCGCCAGATGCTGCGATTCCTCTTCGAGAAACAGGTCGATGACCTGCTGCGAAGCCACCACCCGAAACTCGCGCGGATTGAACTGCCGCGACTCGCGCATGATCTCGCGCAGCACGTCATAGCATACGGTGCGCGGCGTTTTGACCTGCCCCTTGCCGTCGCACACCGGGCACGGCTCGCACAGCACATGCGCGAGCGATTCGCGCGTGCGCTTTCTCGTCATCTCGACCAGGCCGAGTTGCGAAAACCCGTTGACCGTCACGCGCGTGCGGTCGCGCGACAGCGCCTTCTTCAGTTCGCCCAGCACCTGATCGCGATGCTCGACATTCTCCATGTCGATGAAGTCGATGATGATGATGCCGCCGAGATTGCGCAGCCGCAGCTGGCGTGCGATCGTATGCGCCGCTTCGAGATTCGTCTTGAAGATCGTGTCGTCGAAATTGCGCGCGCCGACATAGCCGCCCGTATTGACGTCGATGGTCGTCATCGCTTCGGTCTGGTCGATCATCAGGTAGCCGCCCGACTTCAGATCGACGCGCCGCGACAGCGCCCGCTGGATCTCCGCCTCGATGTTGTACAGGTCGAACAAGGGCCGCTCGCCCGTGTAGTGATGCAGGCGCGACGCCACCGCGGGCGTGAACTCCGCGGCGAAGTCGGCGAGCATCTGATAGGTCTCGCGCGAATCCACCTGGATGCGCGTGGTCTCGTCGTTGACGAAATCGCGCAAGACGCGCTGCGCAAGATTCAGGTCCTGATAGAGCAGCGTCGTGGGCGGCACGCGCTGCGCCTGAGCGACGATCGTCGCCCACGTCTTGCGCAAATACGCGACATCGGCGGCCAGTTCTTCGCTCGTGGCGTCTTCGGCGATGGTGCGCACGATATAGCCGCCTTTTTCATCGGCGGGCAGGACCGCCGTGAGCCGCGCGCGCACGGCCTCGCGTTCCGCCTCGCTTTCGATCTTCTGCGAAATCCCGATATGCGGTTCCTGCGGCAGATAGACGAGCGTGCGCCCGGCGATGCTCACCTGCGTCGAGAGCCGCGCGCCCTTGGTGCCGATCGGGTCCTTCACGACCTGCACCATCAGCGCTTGTCCTTCGAACACGATCTTCTCGATCGGCGTATGCGGCGCATTGGAATGCGACACGCCCGGAATGCGCGGATGCCAGATGTCGGCGACATGAAGGAACGCAGCGCGTTCCAGGCCGATGTCGATGAACGCGGACTGCATGCCCGGCAGCACGCGCACGACGCGGCCGAGATAAACGTTGCCGACGCGCCCGCGTGAAAGCGTGCGTTCGACGTGAAGCTCCTGCACGGCGACTTGCTGAACGAGTGCGACGCGGGTTTCCTGCGGTGTGACGTTGATCAGGATTTCTTCGTTCATGGCCTGTTTAGAATTCGACGCGCGCCACGCGCAAGAGAGCTGCGGTTTCGAAAAGGGGCAGACCCATGATACCCGAATAGGACCCCTCGATCCGCTCGATGAACGCAGCCGCGCGTCCCTGAATGCCGTATGCGCCGGCCTTGCCGAGCGGCTCGCCCGTCGCCGCGTAACGCTGCAATGCAGCACGATCGACGGCGGCCATGCGCACCTTCGAGCGCGACATCGCGGGCGGCAACACGGCGCCTTCAGCATCGACGACGGCGAGCGCCGTCAGCACTTCGTGCTCGCGTCCGGCGAGCCGTTCGAGCATCGCGACGGCTTCGTTGGCATCGGCGGGCTTGCCCATGATTGCGCCATCGACGGTGACGGTCGTATCGGCGACGAGAATCGGTGCGGCCGGATGATGCCCCGCCACGCGGCGCGCATGCGCGGCTTCGGCCTTGAGCGTGGACACGCGCACGACATAGGCATCGGGTGCTTCGCCGGGAAGCTCGGCTTCGAGCGCTTCGGCGTCTTCGTCGGGACGCGGCAGCAGCAGCTCGAAACGCACGCCGAGTTGGTGCAGCAACTCCTGACGACGCGGGCTTTGGGAGGCGAGGTAGATGAAGGAATGAAGCGGCATCGGAAGCGGATCTCTTAAGACGTGCCCAAGACCGCTTGCGAACGTGACAGGGCCTCAGGCGCGATGATAGGGATGATTCTGCGTGATGCTCCACGCGCGGTAAAGCTGTTCGGCGAGCAGCACGCGGACCATGCCGTGCGGCAGCGTGAAACTCGACACGCGCAGGAGCAGTTCCGCGCGCGCCTTCAGTTGGGGATCGAGCCCGTCCGCGCCGCCGATCACGAACGCGACGTCGCGCCCGTCCTGCTGCCAGCCGGGCAGCGCCCCCGCGAGTTGCATCGTGCTCCAGTCGCGGCCGCGTTCATCGAGCGCGACGAGACGCGCGTGCTTCGGCAACGCGGCTTCGATGCGCTGGCGCTCGGCGGCCATCACGCTCTCGGCGTTGCGGCCCGACGAGCGCTGTTCCGGCTTGATCTCGCGAAGCTCGATGCGCAGTTCCGGCGGCATGCGCTTCGCGTACTCGTCGAAGCCGGCGGCGATCCAGTCGGGCATCTTGTGGCCGACCGCGAGGATATGCAGTTTCATGATGCGCCAACCGATACGCTAACGCCGGCGCGTCAGCGGCGCGTCGTCTTGCGTGCGGGTTTGGCGGCCGGCGCATCGTCCTCGTCTTCGTCGAGCGGCTCGCTCGCGCGCGCGCCGCCGAACGTGTTCGGATTTTGCAGCTTGACGCGCACCGGCTTGTCGCCCCAGACCTCTTCGAGGTTGTAATACTGGCGCAGCGCCGGCTGCATGATGTGCACGACCGCGTCGCCGCAATCGACCAGCACCCATTCGCCGATCTCTTCGCCTTCGGTCGAGATGACGTCGCCGCCCGCGTCCTTGACCTTTTCGCGCACGCTGTTGGCGAGCGCCTTGGTCTGCCGGTTCGAGGTGCCGCTCGCGACCACGACGCGGTCGAAGAGGGCGGTCAGGTGCGTCGTGTTGAACACCTTGATGTCGTGCGCCTTGACGTCTTCGAGACCGTCGATGATCGCGCGCTGAAGTTTTTGAATTTCCATGGTTACCGTTGGTACAGGTGATGTTGAACAATATAGTCCCAGACGGCGGGCGGGACCTGGCTTCGCAGGTCCGTCCGGTTTGCCGCCGGGACTTCGGTCGTGTTGTCGTTGGTCGTGCTGGTTTGTGCGTACTGGTCGCGGAAATACTCGCGGATCGCGGTCGCCGACACATCGACTGCCAGCGACTGATCGATCAGCAGATGGCCGTTCGGCGTCGCGCGCAGCGTTTCCGGCGCGGCGCCGCGTGCCGCGACTTCGGCCGCGACGGCATCGGGCAGCACCGAGAGGTCGAAACCCGGCCGCGTTTCCACGCAGACGTGAGCGAAGTCGAAGAGGCGCTTCCAGTCGTGCCATGAATCCAGGCGCACGAGTTGGTCCGCGCCGACGAGCAGCGCAAGCGACGCCTCAGCGCCTTCGCGCTCGCGCCAGCGCGCGAGCGTGTCGACGGTGTAGGTCGGGCCGTCGTGCTCGATTTCATCGGTGGCGACCTTCACCTCGACGCCCGCGAGGCGCATCGACCCGGCGGCCGCGCGTGTCATCGCGAGGCGGTGCTGCGGTGCCGAGACGCACGCCTTCTGCCACGGCTGGCCGGCGGGCAGGAACACGAGCTCGGTCAGTTGCAGCAAGTCGACGAAACGCGCCGCCAGCGCGAGGTGACCGTCGTGAATTGGGTCGAACGTGCCGCCAAGAAGGCCGACGCGCCGGGCGCAGAGCGGGTTCGAATTCAGTATTCGGTCCTTTTTCCGGTGAGTGGCGGGCGCGCTCAGACCCATTCGCGCGGCACGAGGAAATCGGTGTACAGCCGCGCTTCCGGCGTGCCCGGCTCAGGCTTCCAGTTGTAGCGCCAGTTCGCGACGGGCGGCATCGACATCAAAATCGATTCCGTGCGTCCGCCGCTTTGCAGCCCGAAATGCGTGCCGCGATCGAAGACCAGGTTGAACTCGACGTAGCGGCCGCGCCGGTAGGCCTGGAACGCGCGCTCGGCCTCAGTGTACGGCGTGTCGCGGCGGCGCTCGACGATCGGCAGGTACGCCGCAAGGAACGCATCGCCGACGCTTCGCATCATCGCGAACGAGCGCTCGAAACCCGGCTCCGCGAAATCGTCGAAGAAAATCCCGCCGATGCCGCGCCGTTCGTCGCGATGCTTCAGATAGAAATAGTCGTCGCACCACGCCTTGAAGCGCGGATACAGCTCGGCGCCGAACGGCGCGAGCGCGTCGCGGCATACGCGATGGAAATGGCGCGCGTCATCCTCGTAGCCGTAGCAGGGCGTGAGATCCATGCCGCCGCCGAACCAGAAGAGCGGCGCCTCGCCTTCCTTCGTCGCCATCAGGAGGCGCACGTTCATGTGCACGGTCGGGCAGTGCGGGTTCTCCGGATGCATCACGAGCGACACGCCGAGCGCCTCGAAGCCGCGTCCGGCGAGTTGCGGACGCGCCGCGCTCGCGGACGGCGGCAGCGCGTCGCCCGCCACGTCCGAAAAGCCGATGCCGCCGCGCTCGAAAAACTGCCCGCCTTCGAGAATCCGCGTGCAACCGCCGCCACGCAGGCGCTCGTCGGGGCCGCGCTGCCAGCGGTCGGTCGCGAACGGGACGCCGTCGAAGGCGCCGAGCGTTTCGGCGATCTGCGTTTGCAGGCCGGTGAGATAGGTGCGCACAGCTTGTACGTCGAAAGTCGTGTCGGTCATCGTTGCTGCGTTATGCGATGCGTTGGACGCCGGTTATCAAGCGTCCCCTTAAAAAACGCGCTGCCGGACGCGAAGGTCCGGCAGCGCGGGTCATGCCTTGAGCGGGTGGACCGCTTCAGCCGTGACGGTCGTTCTGCTTGCGGTTGACCGCGCGATAGCCGATGTCGCGGCGGTACTGCATGCCGTCGAACGAAATCTGGTTGACTGTATCGTAGACCACGGATTGCGCGCCGCGAACCGAATCCGACAATCCGACGACGCACAGCACCCGTCCGCCCGAGGTCGTGAGCTTGCCGTCGGCAAGCGTCGTGCCGGCGTGGAAGGTCACGGCGGTGTCGGTTTCGGCCGGAATGTCGCTGATGCGGTCGCCCCGGCGCGGCGTGTCCGGATAGTTGTGCGCGGCCAGCACCACGCCGAGCGCCGTGCGGCGGTCCCATTCGAGCACCGCGGAATCGAGCGTTCCGGCGATTGCCAGTTCGACCACTTTCGAGAAATCGCCCTTCAGGCGCGCCATGATCGGCTGCGTTTCGGGGTCGCCCATGCGGCAGTTGAATTCGAGCGTCTTCGGGTTGCCTTGCGCGTCGATCATGAGGCCGGCGTACAGAAACCCTGTGTAGCGGATGCCTTCGCCTTCCATGCCGCGCACCGTCGGCAGGATGATTTCGCGCATCACGCGCGCGTGCAGTTGCGGCGTGACGATCGGCGCGGGCGAGTACGCGCCCATGCCGCCGGTGTTCGGACCGCGGTCGCCGTCGAGAAGGCGCTTGTGGTCCTGGCTGGAGGCCAGCGCCAGCACGTGCTTGCCGTCGACCATCACGATGAAGCTCGCTTCCTCGCCTTCCAGGAATTCCTCGATCACCACGCGCGCGCCGGCGTCGCCGAGCTTGTTGTCGGCGAGCATCGAATCGACGGCCGCGTGCGCCTCGTCGAGCGTCGTCGCGACGACCACGCCCTTGCCGGCCGCGAGCCCGTCCGCCTTGATGACGATCGGCGCGCCTTTCGCGTCGAGGTACGCGTGGGCGGCGGCGGCGTCGGTGAAGGTTTCGTACTCGGCGGTCGGGATGTGGTGGCGCTTCATGAACGCCTTCGCGAAGTCTTTCGAGCTTTCGAGCTGCGCGGCTTCCTTCGTCGGCCCGAAGATCTTGAGCCCGCGCGAGCGGAACAGGTTGACGATGCCGGCCGCGAGCGGCGCTTCGGGACCGACGACCGTCAGCGCGACGTTTTCGCGCTCGACGAAATCGGCGAGCGCGGCGGGATCGGTGATGTCGATGTTGCGCAGACGCTCGTCCTGCGCGGTGCCACCGTTGCCGGGCGCCACGTAGACGAGCTGGACGCGCGGCGACTGCGCGAGCTTCCACGCGAGAGCATGTTCACGACCGCCGGAACCGACGACGAGTAACTTCATTTGATTCCCCGAATACGTATAAAACCAGTGACGGCGCGAACCGGGCGCCGCTCGACGTGCGAAACACGAGAAATGCACAGAACGCGCGAGTCGAAGAATGCGGGCCGGTCCAGCGGCCCCGCGTTCGATCCCGTCGGCAATTGGGAAGGCGGTTCGCGCGGGCGTCTGCGGCGTCACGCACCTTCCGGCAGCAAATCTTTCGATGGCGCGCTTCGCCTGAATCAAGCGAAACCCGTTCCACGCGCGCGCCGCGCGGCAACGGCCTTACTCTTCGTTGATCGCGGCGTTTGTATAGACTTCCTGCACGTCGTCGAGATTTTCGAGCGCATCGAGCAGTTTTTGCATTTTGGCCGCGTCGTCCCCGGTGAATTCGACTTCGGTCTGCGGCTTCATCGTGACTTCGGCGAGTTCGGCCTTGAAGCCCGCGCCTTCGAGCGCCGCTTTCACCTTCGGGAAGTCGTTCGCGGGGCAGATCACCTCGATGCTGCCGTCATCGTTGGTCACGACGTCGTCGGCGCCGGCTTCGAGCGCCGCGTCCATCAGCTTGTCTTCCGGCGTGCCGGGCGCGAACAGGAACTGGCCGACGTGATCGAACATGAACGACACCGAGCCGTCCGTGCCCATGTTGCCGCCGTGCTTCGAGAACGCGTGGCGCACTTCCGCGACGGTGCGGGTGCGGTTGTCCGTCATCGTATCGACGATGATCGCCGCGCCGCCGATGCCGTAGCCTTCGTAGCGGATTTCCTCGTAGTTCGCGCCGTCGACGCCGCCCGTGCCGCGCTGGATCGCGCGGTTGATGTTGTCCTTCGGCATGTTGGCGTCGTAGGCCTTGTCGACGGCGAGCCGCAGGCGCGGGTTCGTGTCGGCGTCGCCGCCGCCCATGCGGGCCGCGACCTGGATTTCCTTGATGAGGCGCGTCCAGACCTTGCCGCGCTTGGCATCGGCCGCCGCTTTCTTATGCTTGATGTTGGCCCATTTCGAATGACCCGCCATTACCTTTCTCCGTCCGCGCGCATGGGCGTTGAGCCGCGCGCCTGTGTTTCAGTGTGTTCGCCCGGCTCGAAAGCGTGTCCGGCCTGGGCGACGGCGACCGATGCGTGTTCCGGCCGCCTTGGTGCCGGTCGTTTCGGCGACGTAACCGGCGTCTTGCTCAGGTGTTTTCGCCCGGAAAAAAGCCGGCTGCGCGGCGCGTCCGGCGGCTTGAACGCCGTCCGGGTAGCAATCCAGGGCCGTGAACCGGGCAGACAGGAATTTTATCATGGCGCCCGCGACCGGCAGACGCCGCGCGGCGGGAAAACGCGCGCGCGGCAAGCGCAATGCGCCGAAAAGAGTGGATTTTCGGGGCGGTGCGGTGCAATCGCCGAGCTGAAAGACGCTGCGACGCGCGGTCAGTTTCTCGTGCCGAACAGCCGGTCGCCGGCGTCGCCGAGACCGGGCACGATATAAGCATGGTCGTTCAGGTGCGAATCCAGGGACGCGACGTACAGTTTCACGTCCGGATGCGCATCGGAGAACACCTTCACGCCTTCGGGCGCGGCCACGAGCGCGACGAACACGATGTTCTCGCCCTGCACCTTGCGGCGCTTCATCACATCGACGGCGTGAACCGCCGAATAACCCGTCGCGACCATCGGATCGCACAGGATGAACACGCGCTCCTCCAGATCGGGCGGCAGGCGCACGAGATATTCGACCGGGCGGTGGTCGTCGTCGCGATAGACGCCGATATGGCCGACTCGCGCCGACGGCACGAGATCGAGCAGGCCGTCCGACATGCCGATGCCCGCGCGCAGTACCGGCACGATCGCGAGCTTCTTGCCGGCGATCACGGGCGCATCGATGTCGACGAGCGGGGTCGCGACGCGCTTGGTCGTGAGCGGCAGGTTGCGGGTGATTTCATAGCCCATCAGCAGCGTGATTTCGCGCAGCAGCTCGCGAAACGTGCGCGTCGACGTGTCTTTGTCCCGCATGTGCGTGAGCTTGTGCTGAATCAGCGGGTGGTCGAGGATGAAGAGATTGGGGAAACGGCTGTCCTGGGTCATGGGAGTCGCGCGAAGGGCGCATGGAGTGTTGTTCGGCCGACGGCTCGCGCCGGGTCGCGCGCGAGGGCCCGGCGCCGCGACACGGCTCGGGTAGCCTGACGCGCCGGGCTCAGACGATCCCGCCAGTTTACCGAAAACGCATCGGTCATAAGGAAGATTCGAAGGCGCAGACGGCGCGAAGCGAGCCGCCGACGTCCGCGCCCCGATTCTTCTATCATTGCGCGAACGGACCGTCATGCCGATGTGTTCACGCAACCGCTTCACGGCGGCGACGGACCGCCATAGCAATCGAACTAGAACTCGAACGAGAACCGCCAACTTTCTTACATGAGACCCGAGCGGGGCGCAGGTCGGCTGCGCCCGTTGGGCTCGACCAAGGAGCAACGATGGATATGGGAATCGCAGGGCGCACGGCCCTGGTGTGCGCGGCCAGCAAGGGGCTCGGGCGCGGTTGCGCCGAGGCGCTCGCGGCCGAGGGCGTCAATCTCGTGATCGTCGCGCGCACGCAGGCGACGCTCGACGCCACCGCCGCCGACATTCGCGCCAAATACGGCGTCGACGTGAAGGCGCTCGCGTGCGACATCACCACGCCCGAAGGCCACGCCGCGGCGCTCGCCGCGTGCCCTTCGCCGGACATCCTCGTGAACAACGCGGGCGGCCCGCCGCCGGGCGACTTCCGCGAGTTCACCCGCGACGACTGGATCAGGGCGCTCGACGCCAACATGCTCACGCCGATCGAACTCATCAAGGCGACGCTCGATGGCATGATCGATCGCGGCTTCGGGCGCATCGTCAATATCACGAGTTCGTCGGTGAAGGCGCCGATCGACGTGCTCGGTCTCTCGAACGGCGCGCGCTCCGGGCTGACGGGTTTCGTCGCGGGCGTCGCGCGCAAGATCGCCGCGACGGGCGTCACGATCAACAACCTGCTGCCGGGCACGTTCGATACGGATCGCATCGCGGACACGCTCGCGGCGCAGGCGAAGGCGCAGAACATCTCGCTCGACGAAGCGCGTGCGCGCCGGGCGAAGGCGCTGCCGGCGGGCCGCTTCGGCACGCCCGACGAGTTCGGCCGCGCGTGCGCGTTCCTGTGCAGCGCGCACGCGGGCTATATCACGGGACAGAACTGGCTCATCGATGGCGGCGCCTATCCGGGCACGTACTAGCCGTCGCTTTTCATAACCACAACCATCGATAACGACAGGAGCCACCTTGATGAGCACACGCGTCGCGCTGATCGCGCACGACATGAAAAAGGACGACATCGTCGCGCTGGCGGGCGAATACGTCGATACGCTCGCGCAGTGCCGGCTCGTCGCGACGGGCACGACCGGCACGCGGATCGCGGCGGCGCACGGACTCGACGTCGAGAAGAAGCTCTCCGGACCGCATGGCGGCGACCTGCAGATCGGCGCGGAACTGGCGGAAGGGCGTGTCGATGTCGTGATCTTCCTGCGCGACCCGATGACGCCGCAGCCGCACGAGCCGGACATCAACGCGCTGGTGCGCGCCTGCGACGTGCACAACGTCCCGTGCGCGACGAACATCGCGACCGCGCGCATGATTCTCGACGAACTGCGCCTGCGCCTGGCACGCGCGGCGTCCTGAGCGACCGACAAGGAGACTCGCATGATCAAAGCAATCCGATTCGACAAGACCGGCGGCCCGGAAGTGATGAAGTGGGTCGACGTGACCGTCGGCGAGCCGGGCAAGGGCGAAATCCGCGTGAAGCATCATGCGGTGGGCCTGAATTTCATCGACGTGTATTTCCGCAACGGCCTTTATCCGATGCCGCTGCCGGGCGGCCTCGGCATGGAGGCGGCCGGCGAGGTGACGGCGGTGGGCGAAGGCGTCACGCGGTTCAAGCCGGGCGAGCGCGTCGCCTACGCCTCGCGGCCGCCGGGCGCCTATGCCGAGGAGCGCGTGATGTCGGCGGACTACGTCGTCGCGCTGCCCGAGGCGATCGGCTTCGAGGAGGCCGCGTCGATCATGTTGCAAGGCCTCACTGCGCAATATCTGCTGCGGCGCACCTACCGCGTGAAGGCGGGCGATACGGTGCTGATCCACGCGGCGGCGGGCGGCGTCGGCATGCTCGCGTGCCAGTGGGCCAAGGCGCTCGGCGCGACGGTGATCGGCACGGTCGGTTCGGACGAAAAGGCGGAACTCGCGAAGGCGCACGGCTGCGACTATCCGATCGTCTACACGCGCGATAACTTCACGAAGCGCGTGCGCGAGATCACGAATGGCGCGGGCGTGCCGGTGGTGTACGACTCGATCGGCAAGGACACGTACACGGCGTCGCTCGACTGTCTTGCGCCATTGGGGCTTTTCGTGAGCTTCGGCAATTCGTCGGGACCGCTGCCGCCGATCGATTCGTCGGAATTCGCCGGACGCGGCTCGCTCTATTTCACGCGGCCGACGCTTTTCAGCTATATCGCAAAGCGCAGCGATCTCGACGGGATGGCCGCTGAACTGTTCGATGTCGTCGGATCGGGCAAGGTGAAGACGAACGTGCGGCAGCGCTATGCGCTGAAAGACGCGGCGCGGGCGCACGAGGATCTCGAAGCGCGCAAGACGACGGGGTCGACGATATTGCTGCCTTGACGTTCCCTGGATGAGTTCCGCTGAGGCGGCGTAATGGCAAAGTCAAGCCAGGGCGGGGCTTTGCAGCTAGCTGCTGCTCCGTCTGGCGCTTCCTCGTTTGTCTTCAGCATCGTCGGGCTCCTATGCATTCTGGCGCTCAGGCGTCGAATCGATACGTTGATGAGGCCATTTTCACGACGCCGCCGTGTCAACACGGATCATTTCGACTTTTCAAGGTTCGACGGACGAATCGATGCGTCGCAAGTGAAACGTTCTTGACCGGAAGGGGAGCGTAGGCCAGACGGCATCTGTACGTCGAATTCAATGCGCATTCCACCGGGGAGGGGCTGATTTGTACCATATGTGAAGCCTTGAACCAACGGGTAGCGAATGACGTAGAGTGAGACTTGACCCCGCTTTAAAACATACAACGCGTCTCTGGTCGTTGCCATCGTATAGTCCCTCGATCTATTAAACGGGTCGAAGGTTTTCATGTACACCATGCCCTGAAAGGTCCGTCCACTGTCAGTCGAGTAAATCAAAGAAATAGAACAGCCGCGGTCGCTACACGCACGTTCGGGCGGCTGAGACGACGGAATCACGATGTTCCTACCGGTCGGATCGGCGTTTATCAGTCGGCCCTGAAAGTTCTCGATACCATTGCGGCCAAGCTTCTTGCGGATGCCTTCCTTCGTATCGTTGTAGTAGGTGTCGCCGTGGTTGCAATCGCTGTAATTTTCCAGCGAGATGAATCGATGGTCATCGATACGATAGATGACTTGTGGCGCCACGTCGTACGTCGGAGTCGGCTGCGACTCCGAATACCGGGCGCGCTCGGCGTCCGAGACACATGCGGTCAAGAGCGCCAGGCTCAGTAAAACGGCAAGCTTAGTGGCCTTCATATTCGCCTTTCCTTTGCAGACGTCGAGCGTCGGCTTCGCTTTTCTCAAGTGCCACCGTTTGTTTGTCGACGAGATCAGGCATCGCGTAATCGCCTAAATCCCCAGTGTTGAAATAAGAGTCGTAGCCGTAGGTCCAGTCGGCCTTGTTCAGAAGCCTGAACCAGAATTCCCGGTTGTCGTACGCGTCGCAGAATCCGATTGGCAGATCAAAGGCGACCACGCGCTTCATGAATTCCACATTGCCCGGTACGCTGCTGTGATCAGTGGGCTCGGGTGAGTATTTGAAGATGCGCGTTTGCATTTCCTCCTGGGTCTCTCGTGAACGCGAACGGCCGCTCGTGGCATAGATGTCATCCCGCTCTTCGTATTCTTCCGGTTGATAGATCGACGCCATGTAGCGGAACGTATCGTCAACCGGTTTGCCGTCGTCAGGATCAATACCGCCCCATGCAAGCGCGGCTCGCCGTGGCTTGTCGAACTCCTTCATCTCCTCAGCCGTCAACGGCTCGGGCACCTTCTCCGCGTTGATCGTGACCGTCTGGTTGGGGTTGGGCGTCGCCCAAATATCCGTCACGCCGAGCAAGCCGCCCAGCACGCCCCGGTTGCCGTCCCAGAAGTCGGTCGGTTTGACACCCGGCGGCGGGTTCGGGATCGGCGGCAAGGTGCCGAACTTCTGCACGCCGGGTTCGTCGCCGCATGGCGTGCCACGCGCGAGCATGCGCTGCTTGACGGTATCGCCAAGCTCGGCCAGTAGCTTGTGATCCAATCCTTGCCAGCCGATGCTTTGCAGCGGCGTTGCGCCCATCACGCGGTCGTGCGGACTGAAGTACACGTAGACGCGTCCGTGGTTGTCGCGCTCGGGCAAGCCCCAGTGCAGCTTCAGGTCGGGCCGCCAGAAATTCATGTCCTCTGTCGCGCCGCATTGCAGTTGCTGCATCAACGATTCGGTGAAGACGAGTTTGTCCTGCTTGATCCGGTTCGCGATGTTGCGAAAGGTATTGACGCGCGCCTCTGCGGTCGGACGCTCGCCGCCGCATGCCACGGCATCGGTGATCTTGTCGTCCATCGCGTAGGGCGAGTTCATCACGAACAGCGCGTCGGGCGCGCGTTGCTTGCACAGCGTGGTCGCCGCCATTGCGATCATGGTTCCCTGACTATGCGACATCAGCGTGATCGTATCGTGTGGACACTTGGCGCGAATCTCATCGACTAGATCGGCCAGTCGTTGAGCGGCGTGTGCGTAGTAGAGGCGTGGCGGGGCGTCCTGCAACTGGCGGTCGGTCTCGGTGTTCAGATGCTGAAGGTCGAATCCGAAGACGTGACGCTTGAGGCCGCCTTGGCTCCAGCACTGTTGCAGGTTGTTCGTACCGTTCTGGAACGGGCCGCCGCCCCAATACCAAGGGCCCGACTCTGCTATGCATTCTGGCGCCCACGCGTCGAATCCGTGATAGTTGCGCAACGGAATGCGCCATTTTTTCTCGGTGCCTTCCTTTGCGCTGTATCCCCAGTAGAAGCGAATCACCGGCGAGTTCCCTAACTTGGTGAGCCGGCGAGGTGTGGGGCGTCTTGTCGTTTCGTCGACACTCGAATATTCATTCGCCTGTAAGTCCAGACGGTTCAACCGCTTGTTAAGTCCTTCACACAACGCCGCCTCCGCATCGTCATACCACTCCCCCTCCGAGTTCACCCCATGCACAAAGATGATGATCCCCGGCAGATGTGGCGGAACCCGGCACTCTGCATAAACCTGATAACTGGCTGGCGTCTGATAAGACTCCCAAAACGGCTGCCCCAGATGATCCCGTTGCATCGGCACGACGTTCGTTGCCACCTTGAGCTTGTGACGTTTCGACGTGCGGTCATCCGGTTGCGCGCCGTCCGCGCTATCTGCCTGATTCACGGTATCACTCACTGCCACACTCCTTCTTTCGTTTCGACAGCAGCATCAGCACGTCGTGCGCAACCTCGCTCCGACAGCGACATTTCGTCCGGATTAACGGGCTGAAGCGTAAGCGTCGCCGGCCGGCCCAGATAATCGGCGCGGCGCAGATCGGCTAACGGATGAGTGAATGCGATATTCAAACGCCGCGCCTCGCCGATGGCTTCGACGCCAGAAAATCGAGGAATGCTGATGTCTTTGGCGCCAGGTGCGCGCGGTACGTCGAGGAAATACGCTTCGTGATGCGGTGCTGCCAATCGAAGCGCGCCGGTTCGTTCAAGCGGCGAAATCAAGTTTTGCTCCCGTTCGTTATTTTTAGCTAACCGAAGCTTATTGATCGCGCATTGCATTGCGATACACGACTAGTCTTAAACTGAGCAGCTATTGAATGTGCCACGGGAAGCTTCAAAGGAGCCCGCGCTCCACATAGCATTTGCATTTCACACACTCCTTACGATTTGTGGAAACGACGTGATGGCGAAGGCGTTTAACGAGCCGCAACCGAAATCGCCGAGCCGCACCAGGACCGCCTCGGACTTCGGCGCCGCGACGTGATGGTGCTCGATACCGCGACACGATTCCCGCCGACGGCGATGTGACCGAAGGCGTCGCGGCGGTGCAGGCGCGCGTCGACCGATACACTGAAGACCGCCGGTCCGGCATACTAGGAGAACCGCGCGTGAACCGTGCTGGCGCTCGACGAAGCGCTGCCGCGAAGTTGCACTTCGTCTCGAACACGACGAGCGGCTGACCGAAAGCCGATTAATATCCGACCATGAGCCGCCCCGACCCCGACCAACTGCTCGACAAGCTCCAGCGCGACGAGCAACAGCGCCAGCGCGGGCGCCTGAAGATCTTTTTCGGCGCGTCGGCGGGCGTCGGCAAGACCTACGCGATGCTGCAGGCCGCCCGCCGGCGCCGCGACGAAGGCGACGACGTCGTGGTCGGCTTCGTCGAGACGCATGGCCGCGAAGAGACGCAGGCGCTCCTCGACGGGCTGGACATCCTGCCGCGCGCGTCGTTCGACTATCGCGACCGCGCGCTGGCCGAATTCGATCTCGATGCAGCGCTCGCGCGTCGTCCGCGACTGATCCTCGTCGACGAACTCGCCCATTCGAACGTGCCCGGCGCGCGGCACCTGAAGCGCTGGCAGGACGTCCAGGAACTGATCGACGCGGGCATCGATGTCCATACCACCGTCAACGTCCAGCATCTCGAAAGCCTGAACGATGTGGTTGGGCAGATCACCGGTATTCGCGTCTCCGAGACGGTGCCCGACCGCGTGTTCGATCGCGCCGACGAAGTGACGCTCGTTGACCTGCCGCCCGAAGAGCTGCTCGAACGCCTCGGCCAGGGCAAGGTCTACCTGCCGCAGCAGGCCGAGCGGGCGGTGCGCAACTTCTTTCGCAAGGGCAACCTGATCGCGCTGCGCGAACTGGCGCTCAGGCGCACCGCGGATCGCGTCGATGCGCAGATGCGCGAATATCGCGCCGACCGCTCGATCGAGCGCATCTGGCAGGCGCGCGAGCGGCTGCTCGCGTGTATCGGTCCGGGCGACGCGGCGCCGGGCGTCGTGCGTGCCGCCGCGCGTCTCGCTGCAAGCCTAAGAGCCGACTGGATCGCGGTCTACGTCGAAACGCCGCGTCTGCAACGGCGCTCCGACGCCCGCCGCGAACGCACGATGCAGGCGCTCAGGCTCGCCGCCGAATTCGGCGCGGAAACGGTGACGCTCGCGGGCACGGACGCCGTCGCGACGCTGATCGGCTATGCGCAGACGCGCAACGTGTCGAAGCTGGTGGCGGGCGCGTCGTCGAGGCGCGGCTTCGCGCGTTTCGTCCGAAGGCCGTTCGGCGAGCGGCTCGCCGAACGTGCCGGCGACCTCGATCTCACGCTGATACGCGCGCGCGAAGGCGCGGGCCGCGCGTTCGCCGAGCCGCCCGATGCCGGCGCGCGCGCGTGGCGCGACGCGTTTTCAATGCCGCGCGAGCATCCTTCGCAGCCCCGTGCATACGCGATCGCCGGCGCGATCGGCGCGGCCATCACGCTCGTTGCGAGCGTCGTGAGCGAGCGCATCGATCTGGCGAATCTCGTGATGCTGTATCTGCTGGGCGTCGTGTTCGCGGCGGTGCGGCTCGGGCGGGGGCCGAGCGTGATGCTGTCGTTTCTCTCGGTCGCCGCGTTCGATTTTTTCTTCGTGCCGCCGCGCATGTCGCTCTCCGTGTCGGACACGCAGTATCTACTGACTTTCGGCGGCATGCTGCTGACGTCGCTCGTGATCAGCCATCTGACGTCGAGCCTGAAGCGCGAGGCGCGCATCGCCGAGAAGCGCGAGCGGCGCACGAGCGCGATGTACGCGATGGCGGGCGAACTGGGCGCGGCGCTCTCGACCGAGCAGATCGTCGGGATCGGCATGCGGCACGTGAGCGAGGTGTTCCGCGCCGAGGTCGCGATCCTGCTGCCCGACAGCGCCGATCAGGTGCGCCAGAAAATCGACGCTTCCGACAGCGCGTCACAGGCGCTCTTGCTCGATGCCGGTTCGCTCGATTCCGATGTCGCGCAGTGGGTCTACGACCAGCAGAAGCCCGCCGGGCGCGGCACCGGCACGCTGCCCGCCGCGGCCGCGCTGTACCTGCCGCTGAAGGCGCCGATGCGCACGCGCGGCGTGCTCGCGGTGCTCACGCGCGAGCCCGCCGAACTCGACGTGCCCGAGCAGAAGCGCATGCTCGACACCTTTGCCGCGCAGATCGCGCTTGCACTCGAACGCGTGCACTACGTCGACATCGCGCGCGATGCGCTCGTCAGCATGGAGTCCGAGCGTCTGCGCAATTCGCTGTTATCGGCGGTGTCGCACGACTTGCGCACGCCGCTCACCGCGATCGTCGGCTTTGCGTCGATGCTCGCGCAAGCCGACGGCGAAGCGCGGTCCGCGGCGAACGCCGAACTGATCGAAGGCATTCACGACGAGACGCTGCGCATGACGAGCATCGTCACGAATCTGCTCGACATGGCGCGGTTGCAGGCGGGCGGGGTGCGCCTGAACCGGCAGTGGTCGCTCCTGGAGGAAACCGTGGGCGCGGCGTTGCGCGCGTGCCGGCGCATGCTCGCGGGGCGCGCCGTCGACGTGCGTCTTCCCGCCGACCTGCCGCTTCTGCAACTCGATGCCGTGCTGATGGAGCGGCTCTTTTCGAACCTGCTCGAGAACGCGGCGAAGTACACGAGCGCCGATGCGGGGCTCGCGATCGGCGCCGCGCGCATCGAAGTGGACGGCAAGCCGTTCGTGCGCGTCGTCGTCGACGACAGCGGTCCGGGCTTGCCGCCCCGGCTCGCGGATCGAATCTTCGAGAAGTTCACGCGCGGCGAGAAGGAATCGGCGAAACCGGGCATCGGGCTCGGACTCTCGATTTGCCGGGCGATCGTCGAAGCGCACGGCGGTACAATCGGCGCGGCCAATCGCATCGACGCAAGCGGGCGGACCGAGGGCGCGCGCTTCTGGTTCACGCTGCCCGTCGATGCACCGCCGCCCGCGCCGGGCATCGAGGACGAGGAGCATGACATCGCCCGCATCGACGTTAAACCATGAGTGAGCCGACCGTTACCGTCGTCCTGATCGAAGATGAAAAGCAGATCCGGCGCTTCGTGCGCGTGTCGCTGGAGGCAGAGGGCATCGCGGTGCACGAGGCGCCGAGCGGCAAAGAGGGGCTCATCGAAGCTGCGACGAGAAAGCCCGATCTCGTGATCGTCGATCTGGGATTGCCCGACACCGATGGCATCGACGTGATTCGCGAGTTGCGCGGCTGGACCGACTTGCCGGTGATCGTGCTTTCGGCGCGCACGCAGGAGGAAGAGAAGGTCGCGGCACTCGACGCCGGCGCGGACGACTACCTGACCAAGCCGTTCGGCGTGTCGGAGTTGATGGCGCGGATCCGGGCGCATCTGCGGCGGCGCAACCGGGCGTCGGCGAACGAGTCGCCGCGGATTTCGTTCGGAGCGGTGGTGGTGGATCTCGCGCTGCGGCAGGTCACGCGCGATGGCGCGCTCGTGCATCTGACGCCGATCGAGTATCGCCTGCTTTCGACGCTCGTGCGGCATGCGGGCCGCGTGCTCACACATCGACAGTTGCTAAAGGAAGTGTGGGGGCCGTCGCATGTCGATAGTCATCACTATCTTCGCATCTACATGGCGCATCTCAGGCAGAAGCTGGAGCGCGACGCCGCGCAGCCGGAACATATCGTGACGGAGACGGGAGTGGGGTATCGGCTGGTCAATGCGGGGTAGCGGTCCGAGCCAGACAATTGGCGCAGCGTTTCTCCCTGCGATACCTGTGAACATCTACGCGAGCCGGCGTCGACCAGTGCGCAGCCATCTCAAACCGTGTTGAACGACACGCCCCGAGCGCCAGCCAGCGCGTCGAGCACATCGCCGATAGGTAAATCCCCTCCGACGAACCCGATGACGCGATCTTCGACTGCGCGCGTCACGCATGCTACGGCCACGCGCGCCACATCCGCGCGCGATACCGCCGTCACGCCCGCCGCTCGTTCCGATGAAAGCGCGATCGTTCCGTGTGCGGCTTCGTCCGATAAAGGCCCCGGTCGCAGGATCACATACGGCACGCCGCGCTTTTGCACGTACTCGTCGCTTTCGCGCTTCATCCTCGAATAGTGCCTGAGCGCGAACGGATTCGCCGCCGGGCAGTAAGCCGAAATCGCGCTGATCACCACGAGCTGCCGCACGCGCCGGCGTTTCGCGTAATCGGCGGTGCGCTCGACGGCGTCACGGTCGATCGCCCGCTCCTGGTTCACGCCCTCCGTTTCCGCCGACCCCGCCGCGTAGATCACGTGCGTGACGTCGTCGAAGGCGTGGGAGAAGTCTTCCGTCAGGTCGCCGAGCACGATCTGGGCGCCCAGCGCGACGAACTCCGGCTTGTGCGCCGACTTGCGCAGCATCGCCTTGAACGCAATGGCTTCAGCGTGCAACTGCCGCGCGATGTGGCGCCCCGTGCGCCCGTGCGCGCCGATCAGCAGGACTTTCATCGGAATCGCTCCTCGTCGAATGAAGGCAGGTCTTAACGTAAGCGATTTTTGCGAATCCTGCCATCGGTGACGGTACGGGCGCCTACTCGGTCGCGCCCGCCGGCCGCGCGCCGCCGCGCTTTCGCGCACGGCGCGCTTCGCCGCGCACGCGAAAACGGTCCATGTAGAGATAGACGACGGGCGTCGTGTAGAGCGTGAGCATCTGGCTCACGATCAGCCCGCCCACGATCGCGATGCCGAGCGGCGCGCGCATCTCCGAGCCTTCGCCCGTGCCGAACGCGAGCGGCAGCGCGCCGAGCAGCGCCGCGGCGGTCGTCATCATGATCGGGCGAAAACGCAGCAGGCACGCCTGTTCGATCGCGTCGCGCGAACTCGTCGCACCGTGCCGCGCGGCCTCGATCGCGAAGTCGACCATCATGATCGCGTTCTTCTTCACGATTCCGATCAGCAAGATCACCGCGATCAGCGCGATGATGCTGAACTCGGTCTTGAAGAGCAGCAGCGCGAGCAGCGCGCCGATGCCGGCGGAAGGCAGCGTCGAAAGAATCGTGATCGGATGGATGTAGCTTTCGTACAGGATGCCGAGCACGATGTAGACCGCCGCGAGCGCGGCGAGAATCAGGAGCGGCTGGTCGTTCATCGACTGCTGGAACGCCTGCGCCGTGCCCTGAAAACTGCCGTGGATCGTCGCGGGCATGCCGATCTCCGCCATCGCCTGATAGATCGACGCGGTCGCCTCGGACAGTGACTTGCCGGGCGGCAGGTTGAACGAGATCGTCGAGGCGACGAACTGGCTCTGGTGATTCACCGAAAGCGGCGTGTTGCCCGGCCCGAACTTCGCGATGGCCGACAGCGGGATCATCGTTTCCTTCGACGTCGACACCGCCGCGCCCGACGACGACCCCGACTTGCCGCTCGATGCGATCGCGTTGGTCGCCGAGTTGCGCACGGAGGCGAGCGAAAGTTGCGTCGCGGTGTCGGTTGCGCCGCCGGTCGCCGCGCTCGCCGTCGCGGAGGCGATGGACGTGGTGGTCGAATTCGTCGATGCAGCGCCGTTCGCGGTGCCGCCCGACGTGCTGATGTACAACTGCTTGAGCATCTCCGGGTCCTGCCAGTACTTCGGCGCGAGCTCCATCACGACGTGATACTGCGAGAGCGCGTTGTAGATCGTCGAAACCTGGCGCTGGCCGAACGCGTCGTAGAGCGTGTTGTCGATCTGCGCGGGTTTGATGTTGAAGCGCGCGGCCGTGGCGCGGTCGAATGTCACCATCGCTTCGAGGCCGCCTTGCTGCTGGTCGGAGTTGACGTCGGCGAGACCGGGGAGCTTTTGCAGCGCCTCGGTCAGAAGCGGCGTCCATTTGTACAGATCGGCGGTGCTGTCGGAGAGCAGGGTGAACTGGTATTGCGCATTCGACTGCCGGCCGCCGACGCGAATATCCTGCACCGCCTGCAGGAACGTGCGCGCGCCCGCGACATCGGCGAGCGGCTTCCTCAGGCGCTGGATCACCTGATCCGCCGACACCTTGCGCACGCTCTTCGGCTTAAGCGAAATGAACATGAAACCCGAATTGGTCTGCCGGCCGCCCGTGAAGCCCGCGACGCTGTCGACGGCCGGATCGGCCTCGACGATGTGCATCATCTCGGAGAACTTGCCCTTCATCGCCTGGAACGAGGTGCTCTGGTCCGCCTGAATGCCGCCGACGATCCGCCCCGTGTCCTGTTGCGGGAAAAAGCCCTTCGGCACGATGATGTACAAATAGACGTTCAGGCCAATGGTCGCGAGCAGCACGCAGAGAATGAGCCGCGGATGCGCGAGCGCCCAGCCGAGCGTGCGCGCGTAGCCGCGCTGCATGCGGTCGAACTGGCGCTCAAGCCAGCGCGCGACGCGGCCTTCTTCCTTCTTCTCGTGCGGCTCGCGCAAGAGGCGCGAGCACATCATCGGCGTGACGGTCAGCGAGACGACGAGCGACACGCCGATCGCTAGCGACAGCGTGAGCGCGAACTCGCGAAACAGCCGCCCGACGATGCCGCCCATCAGCAGGATCGGCAGGAACACGGCGACGAGCGACACGCTGATCGACAGCACCGTGAAGCCCACTTCGCGTGCGCCGAGTATCGAGGCCTTCATGCGCGGCACGCCGTTCTCAATGTGCCGCTGGATGTTTTCGAGCACCACGATCGCATCGTCGACGACGAAGCCGGTCGCGATCGTCAGCGCCATCAGCGAGAGATTGTCGAGCGAGAAGCCGAGCAGATACATCGCCGCGAAGGTGCCGATGATCGAGATCGGCACGGCGACGCTCGGAATGAGCGTGGCGCGCCAGTTACGCAGGAACAGGAACACGACCATCACGACGAGCGCCACCGCGACCACGAGCGTGAGTTCGGTGTCGTGCAGCGACGCGCGGATCGTGGTCGAACGGTCGGCGGTCGGCGTGATCTCGACATCGGCGGGGAGCGCCGCCTGCAATTGCGGCAGCATCGACTTCACGCGGTCGATGGTTTCGATGATGTTCGCGCCCGGCTGCCGGTAGAGAATCACGAGCACCGCGCGCTTGTTGTTGATGAGGCCGAGATTGCGCAAATCCTCGACCGAATCGACGACTTCGCCCACGTCCGACAGTTTCACCGCCGAGCCGTTGCGATACGCGACCACCAGATCGCGATACTGCGACGCCTTGCTCGCCTGGTCGTTCGTGTAGAGCTGGAAGCGGTTGCCCTTGAACTCGATCGCGCCCTTCGGGCTGTTCGCGTTCGCCGAAGCGAGCGCCGCGCGCACGTCTTCCAATCCGATGCCGTAGTGAAAAAGCGCGCCCGGTTCCAGTTCGACGCGCACGGCCGGATTCGCCGAGCCGCTGACATCGACTTCGCCGACGCCCGGCACAGTGGAAAGCGTTTGCTGCAAGACGGTCGCGGCGGAATCGTAGAGCGAGCCGGCCGTGCGCGTGGGCGACGAGAGCGCGAGCACGAGGATCGGCGCGTCGGCGGGATTGACCTTGTGGTACGTCGGATTGCTTTTCAGCGACGCCGGCAAGTCGGCGCGTGCCGCGTTGATCGCGGCCTGCACGTCGCGCGCGGCGCCGTCGATGTCGCGGTTCAGGCCGAATTGCAGCGTGATGCGCGTGCTGCCGACCGAACTCATCGACGTCATTTCGCTCACGTCGGCGATTGAGCCGAGATGGCGTTCCAGCGGGCTCGCGACGCTGGTCGCTACCGTCTCCGGACTCGCGCCCGGCAGACTCGCCTGCACGGAAATGGTCGGGAAGTCCACTTGCGGCAACGGCGCTACCGGCAGCTTCGCGAACGCGAACATGCCCGCGAGCGCGACGCCGATCGCGAGCAAGGTGGTCGCGACGGGCCGGTCGATGAAGGGGCGCGAGAGGTTCATCGCGTCACTCCGCTTCACTGACCGGGCGCGGCGGCCGGGGTGGCGTACCGCGATTGAACCGCGCGCGCAGCCTGCGGCCGAGCGAATCGAAGCCGAGGTAGATCACGGGCGTCGTGAAAAGCGTGAGCAACTGCGACACGATCAGCCCGCCCACGATCGCGATGCCAAGCGGATGGCGCAGTTCGGACCCGGCGCCCCAGCCGATCATCAGCGGCAAGGCGCCGAGGAGCGCCGCCAGCGTCGTCATCAAGATCGGGCGGAAGCGCAACAGGCACGCCTGGAAGATCGCGTCGCGCGGCGACTTGCCTTCCTCGCGCTCGGCTTCGAGCGCGAAGTCGATCATCATGATCGCGTTCTTCTTGACGATGCCGATCAAAAGCACGATACCGATGATCCCGATGATGTCGAGATCGTGCCCGGTGATCATGAGCGAAAGCAGCGCGCCGACGCCCGCCGAGGGCAGCGTCGAGAGGATCGTGATCGGATGGATGAAGCTCTCGTACAGCACGCCGAGCACGATATACATCGTGACGATGGCGGCGAGGATCAGGAACAGTTCGTTCGACAACGACGCCTGGAACGCGAGCGCCGCGCCCTGGTAGCGGATCTGGAACGACGGCGGCAAACCGATCTCCGCCTTCGCCGCTTCGATCGCCTTGACGGCGGCCCCGAGCGACGCGCCGGGCGCGAGGTTGAAGGAGACGGTCGTCGCCGGGAACTGGCCGAGGTGCGTGACGAGCAGCGGCGCTGCGCGCTCATGGAACTTCGCGATGGCCGAGAGCGGCACTTGTCCGCCCGACGCCGTGGAGGAGGGCAAATAGATGCCGCTCAATGTCTCGCTATAGTGCGCATCGGTCGGCTCGGCTTCGAGAATCACGCGATACTGGTTCGACTGCGTGAAGATCGTCGAGATGATGCGCTGGCCGAACGCGTCGTAGAGCGCGTTGTCGACGGTGGCGGGCGTGATGCCGAAGCGCGCGGCCGTCGCCCGGTCGATCTCCACATACACCGACTGGCCGTTCTCCTGCAGGTCGGTCGCGACGTCGGCGAGTTCCGGCGAATGCTGCAAACGCTCGACGAGCTTCGGCACCCATTGCGCGAATTCGGTCGCGTTCGGGTCGGTGAGCATGAACTGATACTGCGTCGGACTGACGGTCGAGTCGATCGTCAGGTCCTGCACCGGCTGCATGTAGAGCCGGATGCCGGGAATGTTCGCGACGTCGTTTTGCAGCGTGCGGATGACGTCGCTCGACGTGTTGCTGCGGTCGTCGCGCGGCTTCAGGTTGATGAGCATCCGGCCGCTGTTGAGCGTGATGTTGGTGCCGTCCACGCCGATGAACGACGTCAGGCTCTCCACATCCGGATTCTTCAGCACCTGCGCGGCGAGCGCCTGCTGCTGCTCGGCCACCGCCTGATACGACGCCGCCTGCGGGGCCTGTGTGATCGCCTGGATCACGCCCGTGTCTTGCGTGGGGAAGAAGCCCTTCGGAATCAGGATATAGAGCAGCGCCGTGAACACGAGCGTGAGCAGCGCCACGAAAAGCGTCGCGCGCTGACGGTCGAGCACCCAGGTGAGCGCGACGGCGTAACGCCCGATCACGTAATCGATGAACTGGTGCGCGCGCGCCTCGAAGCGCTTGCTTTCCTTCGGCGGCGTGTGGCGCAGCAGCTTCGCGCACAGCATCGGCACGAGCGTGAGGGAGACAATCGCCGAAATCACGATGGTGACCGCGAGCGTGATCGCGAATTCATGGAAGAGCCGTCCGACGACGTCGCCCATGAAGAGCAGCGGAATCAGCACCGCGATGAGCGACACGGTAAGCGAAATGATCGTGAAGCCGATCTGCCGCGAACCCTTGAGCGCCGCTTCGAGCGGCGGATCGCCTTCCTCGACGTAGCGCGCGATGTTCTCGATCATCACGATGGCGTCGTCGACGACGAAACCGGTCGCGATGGTCAGCGCCATCAGCGAAAGGTTGTCGAGCGAGAAGCCGCACAGGTACATGATCGCGAGCGTGCCGACGAGCGACAGCGGCACCGAGAGGCTGGGAATCAGCGTCGCCCAGACGTTCGCGAGGAACAGATAGATGACGAGCACGACCAGCACGACCGAGAGCGCGAGTTCGAACTGCACGTCGCGCACGGAAGCGCGGATCGTCGTGGTGCGGTCGGTGACGATGCGCACGTCGAGCGCGGCCGGCAGCGACGCCTGCAACTGCGGCAGCAGCTTCTTGATGCCGTCGACCACCTGGATGACGTTCGCGCCCGGCTGGCGCTGCACGTTCAGGATGATCGCGGGCGTGGAATCGACCCACGCACCGAGCTTCGTGTTCTCCGGCCCTTCGACGATCGTCGCGACATCGGTCAGCATCACCGGCCGGCCGTTCTTGTACGCGACCACCGCGCTCTGATACGCCTTCGCGTCGGTCAACTGGTCGTTCGCGTTGATCGTGTACGCTCGGCTCGGGCCGTCGAAATTGCCCTTCGGCGTGTTGACGTTGAGGTTGGAAATCGTGGTGCGCAGGTCGTCGATGTTCAGGCCGTATGACGCGAGCGCGCGCGTATTCGCCTGAATCCGCACGGCGGGGCGGTTGCCGCCGCTCACCGACACGAGGCCGACGCCCGCCACTTGCGAAATCTTCTGCGCGAGGCGCGTGTCGGCGAGATCCTGCACCTGGGTGAGCGGGAGCGTCTTCGAACTGATCGCGAGCGTGAGGATCGGCGCGTCGGCGGGGTTCACCTTCGCGTAGATCGGCGGCGCGGGCAAATCGGACGGCAGCAGGTTGCCCGCCGCGTTGATCGCCGCCTGCACTTCCTGCTCGGCGATGTCGAGCGGCAGGTCGAGGCTGAACTGCAACGTAATGACCGACGCG
This sequence comes from Caballeronia sp. LZ024, assembly GCF_031451455.1. Lineage (NCBI taxonomy): Bacteria > Pseudomonadati > Pseudomonadota > Betaproteobacteria > Burkholderiales > Burkholderiaceae > Caballeronia > Caballeronia sp. LZ024. Next base: position 1,027,460 of record NZ_JARUXL010000001.1, read on the forward strand.
CCCGCCGAACTCTGCGACGACATCTGGTTCAGGCTCGCCATCTGCCCGAACTGCTTTTCGAGCGGCGCCGTGACCGACGACGTCATCACGTCCGGCGACGCGCCGGGGTAAAAGGTCCGGACCTGGATGGTCGGGTAATCGACGGCGGGCAGGGCGGACAGCGGCAAGAAGCGCAGCGCGACCAGGCCGACCAGCATGATGGCCGCCATCAGGAGCGCCGTGCCGACCGGGCGCAGGATGAATAGACGTGATGGGTTCATGCTTTACGTCGTCCGGCGGTCATTGCGGGTGCTGCTGGCGATGACGCCCGCCGTGATGCGCGCCCGAAGCGCCCGACGCCGCGCTGGCGGCCGTCGCAGCCGAGGCGCCGGAAGCACCCGAAGCACCCGAAGCACCCGAAGCAACCTTTGCCTTGTCGGCGGGAATCGTGATCTTCGCGCCTTCCTTCAGGCGGTCCGAACCGTCGATCACCACGCGCTCGCCGACCTGCAGGCCGCTCTTGATGCTGGTTCGCTCGCCGTCGACCGGACCGGTTTTCACCGTGCGCACGCTCACCGTGTTGTCCGGCTTCACCACGTAGACGAACGCGCCCGACGAACCGTTGAGCACCGCCGAAGTCGGCACGATGGTCGCGTTCCTGATCACGTCGACGAGCAGCTTGGTGTTCACGAACTGGTTCGGGAACAGCATGTTCTCCTTGTTCGGAAAGGTCGCGCGCAACTTGACGGTGCCGGTCGTGGTGTCGATCTGGTTGTCGACCGTTTCGAGGTAGCCGGCTTCGAGCGCGGTCGTGTTGGCGCGGTCGTAGGCGGTCACGGACATCTTCGAGCCCGCGCGCATCGGCTTCATGATCGCCAGCAGGTTGTCTTCCGAGGTCGTGAAGATGACGCTGATCGGCTGCAGCTGGGTGATCACGACGACACCGTTGGTGTCGCCGGTCGTCACGTAGTTGCCCGGATCGACCTGCCGCAGGCCGACTCGCCCCGACACCGGCGCCGTGATGCGCGCGTAGGTGAGATCGAGCCTGTAGGTATCGACGTTCGCCTGATCCGACTTCACGGCGCCTTCGTACTGCTTGACGAGCGAGGCCTGCGTGTCCACCTGCTGCTTGGCGATGGAATCCTGCGAAAGGAGCGTCTGATAGCGCTGCAAGTCGAGCCGCGCGGTCTGCAAAAGCGCCTGGTCTTTCGCGAGGGTGCCCTGCGCGTTGCGCAGCGAGATTTCATAGGGACGCGGATCGATCTGCGCGAGCAGGTCGCCCTTCTTGACCATCTGGCCTTCCTGGAACGCCACGTCCATCAGCGTGCCGTTCAGTTGCGTCTTGACCGTGACGTTCGCAAGCGGCGTCACTGTGCCGAGCGAATTGATCACGACGGGCATTTCCCCCTGCACGACCGTCGCGACATGCACCGGCTGCGGCTGATTGGCGAGCCCCGCGCCGCCACGGCGGCCGCTCGCCGGCGAGCCGGCCTGCTGCGCGTTCGACGCGTCGTTGCGGCTCCACGGATGCCACCACGCGATCGCCCCGGCGATGATCAGGAGTGCCACGACGAGCCACCCGAAACGGCGGCGCCGGGTGGGACGGACAGCAGTGGGAGCGATCGGGGAGGCGGTCTGCGGGGGCGTCGGAGAGTTTTTCTGGTCGTCCATCGTTCGGTGGCTTGGCGTAATTCGGTGACTGGCGTTGAAGCTAAATTCGATGCCCGGTGCGATGCTGGATTATTCGCGCGCCGGTGTGCAGGGTGGCTCGAACTCGCGGGAGGAGAGGCGCGGGCGAGCGCTTCGCGCGAGCCGTTCATGTGAACCCGGATGCGCCCGGAAAGCTTTGAAAGCAGGGCCCGGTGCGCGCGAAGCATGATGCTACGTCCCGCGCTTCGTAAGAGTCCAGCTATCTTTCTTTCTGTTGATTACGAGTGTTACATGGCGTGCGGGAGCCGCGCGGGCCGGGCACGGTCCGTTGCAGTGTGTGGCCGAACCAGCGGGCGGTGCCTAGTCGCCGATCCGCGCGGTCGGTGTGCCGCCGATCTCCTCGACGATCTTCGCGACGCAGTCGAGCAGCGCCGGCGCGACGCTTTCGATCAGCGTCTCGCGCGGGCACTGGTGCGCGGCGCCGCCGCAATTAACGGCGTAGCGCTGGTCGGACGGCCCGGTGAAGCCGGCCGCGACGGCGTTCAGGCCGTGATGCCATTCGCCCGTCGAGATCGCGAAACCGAGACGCCGCATGTCGTCGAGGCCGGTCTGCAAGCCACCGGCAACGGTCGGCCAGTCGTCGCCGGAAGCGGTCTGCACGCTCGCGATCAGCGTCTGCCGCTCGGACTGCGTCAGCACCGCAAGATACGCGCGGCCGACGGCGGTCCGGCACAAGTCCATGCGCCCGCCCACTTCGAGCCGCGAGACGAGCACGGCGGAGCGCGGCCGGATCGCGTCGATCACGACCATCTCCAGCCGGTCGCGCACCGCGAGATGCACACTCAGACCCGTTAGCTCGGCGAGATCGATAAGGAAAGGGCGCGCGCGGGCGCGGATGTCGAAGTTGCGCAGAAAACCGTTGCTCAGTTCGAGCACCGACGCCGTCAGGACGAAGCGCTCGCTGTCCGGCAGGCGAAACAGGAGCCCTGCGCTGACGAGCGTCGCGGTGATGCGAGAGACGGTTGGCTTCGGGATGCCGGTCAGTTCCGTCAGTTCGCGATTGCTGACGGGCGCGTCGGCGGCGGCGATCCGTCGCAGTACGTCCAGCCCGCGCGCGAGCGCGGTGACCTCTTCGCCGTCCTTTTCTTTCGGTTTTTCCCGACCGACCGGTCGATTCTCGCTCTTGTTCATTGTTTTTTTAAAACATCGTTTCGTTTCTATTCAGCAACCTTGGATGCCGCGGGAACTCTTCAGCAATCTTTGCAGGGCATGCAATGCTCGTTCAAAGGTGCATGCGCTGCGACACTTTTCCATTCTCCGGCATGCGGGGCAGGGCAAGTTGGGCAGATGCCCGTGGCACGAAATTTTGCTTGACTTAGGCAGCATAACCATAAAAAATGGAACCCAATTTCGAAACTGCATTGGGCGCTCATGAGCGACCGGCCGTTCGAAAAAGGGCTCTCAGGTTCTAGCACGGCCCTCGGAATGGCTAGAACTTTTAAGGCGCTGCGGCAACGCAGCGCCTTTTTTTTGTCCGCGAGGTTTTTTGCGGGCCGTCCGATTCAGCGGTCAATAGTCAAATCCTATCATCCGCTCGTGCCCGACCGCAGCGCACGGTGCCCGAGTTCAACGCGCGAGCGTGTCGCGCATCGCCCGGTATTCCCGCCTCACGATATCCATCAGCTCCGCCACCGACGTGTTCGCGCTGCGTTGCTCATACGTCACGCGGCCCCGTTGCATCAGCATGATGCGATCCGCGATGTCGAGCGTCTGCGCATAGTTGTGCATGATCATGATGATGGACAGCCCGCCTTTTTCCTTCAGGCGCATGACCAGGTCGATGATCAGGGCGGCTTCGCGCGCGCCCATCGCCGCGAGCGGTTCGTCGAGCAGGAGGATCTTTGCGTTCGAATACACGGCGCGCGCGACGGCGATCGCCTGGCGCTGTCCGCCCGAGAGCCGCTCCACCGGCAGATCCACCGAAGGCACGTGCACGCCGATATCGTCGAGACACTGCGCGGCGCGCGCGCGCATCGACTTGTGATCGAGCAGCCGAAACGGTCCGCGCCGGATGATCTCGCGGTTCAGGAACATGTTGTGGTAGATGCTGAGCGAATTCGCGAGCGCGAGGTCCTGATACACGCATTCGATGCCGAGCGCGCGCGCATGGTCGACCGAGCGCAGCAGCACTTCTTCGCCGTGGACGTGCAGCGTGCCGCTCGTCTGCTGGTGAAAGCCCGTGAGGATCTTGACGAGCGTCGATTTGCCCGCGCCGTTGTCGCCGAGGATACCGAGAATTTCTCCACGACCGAGCGTGAGCGAGACGCCGTCGAGCGCCGTCACCGCGCCGAAGCGCTTGACGAGCTGGTCGCCGCGCAACGCCGGGGCGTCGACGGTCGTTGGCGGGGCGGCTTGCGATGCCTCCATCACGGGCCTCCCTTGCGGCGGATGCGTCCGATATGAATGTTGAGAATCATCGCGGCGAGAATCGCGGCGCCGAGAATGATGTTGAAGGTGAACGCATTGATGCCGATGAGCGTGAAGCCGTCGCTGAGAATGCCGAGCACCGCGGCGCCGAGGAGCCCGCCCACGATCGTGCCCGAGCCGCCCGTGAGCGGTGTCCCGCCGATCACCGCCGCCGCGACGGCCAGGAACATGATCTGGTTGCCGCCCGCCTGCGGGTCGATCGACGTGATGCGAAAGCCTTCGAGGATGCCGGTGAAACCCGCGAGCACGGCAGCGAGAACGAAGTTGCCGAGGCGCAGCCGGTTCACGTGGATGCCGGCCTCGCTCGCGCCGACCGGATTCGCGCCCGCCGCCTGCGTGTGCAGGCCCCAGCGGGTGTGACGCAGCAGCGTGTGAATGACGGCCGCGATCACGACGGTCCAGATGATCTCGCTATAGCCCCATGCGCCCATGAACTCGGCGAACATGGGAGAACCCGGCGTTGCCGCCGGCGTGCCGCGCGACAACGTGAGCGTGATGCCGTTGATGAGAAAGAGCGTGCCGAGCGTCGTCACGAACGAGGGCAGCCGCAGCCACACGGTCACGGCGCCGTTCACGAATCCGATCACGGCGGCGGCCGCGAGCCCCGCGATCACCGCGAGCCACATCGGCGCGCCCGCGTCGTTGGCGAACACCATCATGAACGGCGCGAACGCGAACACCATGCCCGCCGACAGGTCGATGTCGCCGCCGATCATCAGCATGATCTCGCCGAACGCGATGATCGCCACCGGCGCGATGAACTGCGACAGATTGACGAGACTCGCATTCGTGAGCAGAAAGTCGTGATTGGCGAACTCGAAATAGGCCGCGAGCAGCACGGCCACGAGCAGAATGCGCAACTCGGCGGCCCACTGGGCCGTCCATGCGCCGGGCGGGCGCGGCGGCGGCGCGGGCGTGTCCGCGCGGCGGGGTTCGTTCGCCGCGTCCGTCACGACTTGATGGCGCCGCTCATCGGGACGATTTGCGGCTTCGCGGTCTTCCCTTCGAAGCGCGTCGACGTGTTGAGGTACGGCTCGACGGTGCTCTTCGTCACGAACTTGAGGCCGGTGTTGATGTTCGCAGGCCCGACGAGCCCGCCCGAGGCCAGGAACACGAACGCTTCCATCACCGTATAGAAGCCTTGTACGTAAGGTTGCTGATCGATGGTGAAATCGAGGAAGCCTTCGTGAATCAGCTGGATCGTCTGCGGCAATAGATCGAAGCCGCCACCATGCACGCCCTTCGAAGGCAGGTTCGATTCCTTCATCACCTGCGCGACGCCTTGCGTGCTGCCCGCATCGACGGCGAACATGCCTTTCAGGTCCTGATGGCCGAGGTAGAACGACTTGATCTTCGACAGCTCTTCGTTCACTGTCGCCCCCGTCGCGACGGTCTGGATGTCGATTTTCTTGCCCGACTTCTTGATCGCGTCGCTCGCGCCATCGAGACGCGGCTGGATGTTGAGCTGACCCGGCGTCGCGATGAACAGCGCGACGAGGCCGCTGTCGACGATGCTCGCGATGCGCTCGCCCATCTGGTAACCCGAGAGATACAGGTCCTGCCCGATGTACGCGAGGCGCGGACTGGTCTTGCCGCGCGGCGCGTCGGCGTTGTAGGCGAACACCGGAATGCCCGCGTCGAGCGCGGCCTGGATCGGTTTGTCGAACGCGGAGGGGTCGACGATGGGGACGGCGATCGCATCGGCTTTCGCCGCGATCGCGGAGTTCACCGCGCGCACCATTTCGCCGGCGTCGGAGGTGGCGGAGCCGGTCCACTGATAGTCCATGCCGAGCATGGAACAGGCATCCTGAATGCCGTATTGAGTCGGCACGAAGAACGGGTTCGTCGTGACATGATTGACGAACACGATCTTCCATTTCTTGTGCTGCGGGAACGCTGCTTCCGCCGCCTGCGCCGACGAAATCAAACCGCCCGCACCGCCGCCCACCGCGCCCAGCAGCGAGAGCGCGGCGCCGAGCCCTGCGCCCTGCATGAGGCTGCGCCTGCCGGTGCTGGGCACACGGTTGTCGTCCCCTGCGAGATGGTTTGCTGCGTCTTCCCGATCCTGTGCCATGTCACCCTCCGAGCTTGTCGTGGTTGGTCGTTCTGGTCGATTCATCGTCGATCGCTTTCAGATACCGGGCAGCACCTTTCGATCAACCGAAGCGGCGTTCACCCACAAAACGCGCGAGGGACGCGCACGTCCCTCGTGATAAACGCATTGCATCGTCATGTTCCGGCGAAGCCGGGATGGAGTGTCGGCTGCCCGTGATCGTGCGGAAGGCGAAGTCGATGTCTTTCGCGTCTTTTGCACGCCGAGGCATGGTGCGAAGGGGTCAGTCTGATGCGTGTTTCCGATGCAGCGCGAAATTGATTTCTTCTATTCATGGCGCTCACGCAGGTGGGCTCGTCCCGGCCAGCGCGCGAAATGTCGTGTCATCCCATTCTGTGGACAGCGGCCGCGCACCCTGGCTAACCAGACGAACTATATGCAGCGTCCCCCCGCGTTTCGATTAGCGTTTTCCCGGTGAGGCCCGAAGGACGGGACATGGCGCGAACCGTTCGCGCGCGTCGAATCACGAACGCCCGGCGCATCGCGTCGAGGCGACGACGAGCGATGCGGGATAAACGCTATTGGTCCGGCGCGGTCGCGAGCCGATAATCGACGGTTTCGACCGTTCCGTGACTCGAGATGCGCGACCGAATCGACGACGAGATCACGTTTCGCAAGCTGGAGGTTCTGCTCGCCTTCATGGAGACCGGCAACCTGGCGAAGGCGGCCGAAGCGCTGAACGTGAGCACGGTCAGCGTGCACCGCGCGCTGCATTCGCTCGAACAAGGCGTGCGCTGCGCGCTGTTCCGCCATGAAGGGCGCAATCTGAAGTCGACGGAAGCGGCGCAGATGCTCGCCGATGTCGCAGAGGAAGTGCTCGCGCTGATGTCCGACGGCATTCGCGCGACGCGCGAAGCCGCGGGCTATTCGTCGGACCGGCTGAAGATCGGCTCGCTGTATTCGCTGACGATCCGGACAGTGCCGGGTATCGTCGTCGATATCAAGGTGCGGCGGCCGACGCTGCATGTCGAACTCGTGCTCGGTCCGAATGCCGAACTGCTCGACAAGCTCAAGCGAAGCGAAATCGATGCGGCGCTGATGGCGTTGCCAGAAGCCGAGCCCGATGTCGAATCCATCCCGCTTTTCGAAGACGACATTTTCTTCGCGGCGCCCGCCGGTTCGCCTTACGCGAAGCAGGAAGCCGTCGATCTGCGAGACTGCCGCAACGAGACCTTCGTGTCGCTCGGCGAGGGATTCGCCACCTATCACGGCTTCGTCGACGCGTTTCGTGTCGCGGACTTCACGCCCAACGTGACGATGCGCACCGGCGACATCTTCTCGCTGATGAATCTGGTGAGCGGCGGAGTCGGCTATACGCTCCTGCCGGGACGCGTGCAAGGCGTCTTCGGCGACAAGGTGCAGTTCATCCCGCTCAAGCCGCAATACCTGATGCGCCAGACCATCGGCGTCAGTTTCCTGCGCGCGCGCGAGCGCGATCCGAACCTGCTCGCGTTGATGGCCGTCTGCCGTCTGCGCACGAGAAGCGCTGGCTGAGCGTCACCGCCCGTCGCGTGCCCGTTCCCGCTCGACGAGCGCGCCCAGGTCCGGCAGCGAGACTTCGCTGCAACTCACCGCGATGCCCTCCGCGAAGATCGCGCTCGCGAGCCGCGTCAGGACGCTCGAGGCCGGCATTTCTATCGCGAGGCGCGCACCGTCGCTGATGATGCTTCGCCGATGGACACCGTCGTTCTCCCCGGCGCCTCACGCGCCCATCAGCGCCCTGGTCGCGAAAAACAGCAGCGACGGTCCGAGCAGGCAGCCGACGCCCGTATGGAACGTCGCGATCAGCGCGCCGTACGGCACGAGCCGCCGGTCGGTGGCGGCCAGCCCCGCGCTGACGCCGCTTACCGTGCCCGCCAGCCCGCCGAAGATCATCGCGGAACGCGGCGTCTTCAGTCCCATGAAGCCGGCGGCGAGCGGCGTGCCGATCATGACGATGATCGCCTTGATGAGGCCCGTCGCGATGCTGAGCGCGATCACGTCCGAGCTTGCGCCGATCGCCGCGCCCGTCACCGGTCCCACGATATACGTCACGGCGCCCGCGCCGATCGTGGTCATGCTGACCGCGTCGGTGTAGCCGAACGCATGCGCGATGCTCGCGCCGACGATGAACGGCAGCACGGTCCCGAGCAGCAGCGACACCACGCCGATCATCCCGGCCTTGCGCGCTTCGGTCGCCTGCACCTCGAAGGCAGTCGCGACGATGGCGAAATCGCGCAGCATCGCGCCGCCCATCAGGCCGACGCCCGCGAAGAGCGGCAGGTCGGCGAGACCCTTCTGTCCGGCCGTGAAGGTGCCGCCGAAATAGGCGAGCGCGAGGCCGATCACGATGGCGATCGCCGAGCCGTGCACGCGCCCGAACGTGAGCTTCTTCGAGATCACCGACGACACCCACATGATGAGCCCCACGAGCGCGAACGCCGTGACGAGGCCGTTGTGGATGAGAACCTTATCGATCATTTGGAACATGGCGGTCTCCGCGTTCAGACTTCTTCGAGAGTCGGGGCGTTGGCAAACGACGTACTGTCGCGGCCGGTGCGGGAAAGCACGGCGATGCAGACCGCGCAGGACGCGGCGGCGCCGAGCGCGGAGAGCAGCGCGACGGGGCCGCCCTTGAGCGCGGCAACGACGTTCTGGTTCGCCGCCATCGCCACCACGACCGGGATGTACATCGCGCCCCAGAAGCCCACGCCCGCTTCGGTTTCCTTCGGCAGCAGGCCCTTTCCGTGCAGATAGAGGCGCAGGAAGATCAGAAGCAGCATCGCGATGCCGACGCCTCCGACATTCGTCTTCACGCCGATCGCGACCCCGAGCAGGTCGCCGAGAAAAAGTCCTGCCAGATGGCAGAACGCCAGCAACGCGGTTCCATAGATGATCATTTGATGTCTCCTGTCATAGTCTGATTGGCTTCTGGTGAGCCGGTGTTTCGTAATACAGCGTTCTAGCGCCATGCCTCCCGAAGCTTGCGGCGAACCGTCGCGGAGGCCGCGCGGTGCGCGCTGCCGAGCCGGCTGTCCAGTCCGCGGGATGGATCGGCGCGAATGTCGTCGAAGGCGGCTTGCAGGGTCTTTTCGACCGTTGACTGATCGGCGCCGGTGGGCGCGTCGGCGTTGCTCACGGAGAGCAGCTTCCAGAGCAGTCCGAGCGACGCGTAGTTGTCGATGTCGTAGGCCATCGGCGGCACGCGCGCTGTGAACGCTTCGAGTTCGGCAACCGAGCGCAGCGTGACGCGCGCGGCGGATTCCTTGCCCATCGCGTGAACCATGACCTGCGGATCGGCGAGCGCGATCAGGCGGTTCGCCTGATAACCGTGCGCGAGAAGCGCTCCGGACATCGCGCGTCCCACGATCAGCCCGATCACCGGATGACCGGCGAGACGCGCGCTTGCGTAGGCGTCGGCGGCGCCGGCGAGCGCCTGATGGATGCCGTACGCTTCCTCGCACCGTCCATACGCCTGGCTCGCGACATCGATCACGGCGACGATCGCGCGTTTTCCAACGAGTTCGTCATCGCGCCCGGCGTCGGCAACGACGGCTTCACGCACCGCGCGCGCGACCTCCCACGCCTCGACGAGACCGACCTCGCCGTTGCGTGCGCGCGGGAACGGGTTCTCGGGGTCGGGCACCACGGCGATGAAACGCGCGGGATGAACGCCGAGCCGCGCATCGGCGACGCGCACCGAGGGCGGATAACCCGCCTGCAACGGCGCGCTGTAAGTGAGCGCGTCCAGCCAGACCGCGCCGCGCTTCGAAAGCTCCTGTGTGCTCATGACTCGAACCCCTTGCCGTAGATGGTGGCCGCCTGTTCCGGCGTGGCCTGCGCGTCCGGATCGATTTCGGCAAGCCGCGCGAGAAAGCCCGCCACGCGTTCGCTGCGGCATGCGCGCGGACGCCCGGCGCGAAACCGCTCGATGACGGCAGTGCGGATCGCATCGGCGTCGTCTTGCGTGTACACGTCGACGAGCCCCGTGCGATGCCGTTGCTCGCAACCCGTGAAGCTCCAGATCATCGGGCGGTCCCGCGAATCGAATTCCGCGATGCCCGCTTCCTGCTCGATCACCGCCGGTCCGTTCAGCCCGAGCCGCGCTTCGCGCGTGCCGATCAGATAGCTGCACAGCCCGGCCGCGATCGACATCCCGCCATAGCATCCGATCGGACCGGCCGTGATGCCGATCACCGGCTGATAGCGCCGCAAATCGACGATGCCCGCGTGGATCTCCGCGATGGCGGCGAGTCCGAGATTGGCTTCCTGCAAGCGCACGCCGCCCGTCTCGAAGAGGATGACGGCGCGCGTCGGGATGCCGTTGCGGTTGTCCTCGGCGGCGAGTTCGAGACTGCCCGCGATCTTCGCCGCCGACACCTCGCCCATGCTGCCGCCCTGAAATCCGCCGTCGATGGCGAGCACGACGGCGGGCTGCCCGTCGATCGTGCCCTTCGCGACGACCGTGCCGTCGTCGGCCTGCGTCACGATGCCTTGCCGGGCGAGCCAGGGCGAACTCACGCGCTCGAACGGATCGAGCAGTTCGCTGAAGCTGCCTGCGTCGAGCAGCTTCTTCGCGCGGCTGCGCGCGTCCAGTTCGATGAAGCTCTGGCGTTCGAGCAATTGCTGTGTGTCCATGACGTTCACGCTCCGCCGGTGGGTTTGAGTTGTTCGAACACCTGCCCGATGCGCATCTGCACGACGCCCGGCGTCGCGCCGGAATCGTTGATTTCGAGCGTCGCGGCGGGCAGCGATCCGTCGCCGAAGATGCGTTCGAGCACGGCCTGCCAAAGCCGGCCCTTGCCGTCGACGGAGGTCGTGATGTTCACCACGGTGCGGTGCGTCGCGTTCGCTTCGAGCAGGACTTCGAGGTCTCCCGACGCGACCACGCCCGCCAGCGCGCGGCCTGCGACGGGCGGACCCGCCGGAAATTCGAGGACGATGGTTTCCATGTGCGTTCCTATGTGTTCCTATGCGTTCGTCGTAAGAAGGGCGTCTTGAAGCCGGTCGAGAAAGAGCGCCGCGGCGAGCAGATCGGCCGCGCCGCCCGGCGACACGTGCAACTCGACGAGCCGCCGGTCCAGCGCCTTCAGGTGACGGCGGCCGTCGAGCCGGGCAGCGCCGCCGTGCGCCAGGACGCGCCGCGCGCCGTCCTGCAGCTCGGCGAGCGCGGTGCGTGTGCCGCGTGCGAGCACGCAGGTGTCGTCGAGACTCGCCATCACGGCGAGGAGCGCGTTCAGCCGCGCGGCCGTCTCGCTGTCGCCGCGCTCGCGCGAGCGCGTCAGTTCCGGCAGCGCGATGTCCACGACATGCGGAAAACCCGCCTGCGCCTGCCCGCGCGCGCCGCCCACGTCGTAGTCGCGGCACGCCTGCTCGCCCTTGTTGCCGGTGTGGGCGGGCGCGCGCCGATCGGGCAGCCGCGCAAGCGATCCGGCGCGTGCGGCGATGCCTCGCGGCGTGCGGTCGGTCATGTCGCTTGCCGCCGACGTCACGAGCAGGCCGAGCGCCCAGATGGCGCCGCGATGCGTGTTCACACCGCGCGTTGCGTCGAGCATTCGGGCTTCGCCTTCGCGGCCGATGGCGCCGATGCGCTCGCGCAGCGCGGGCAAGGGCAGTGTTTGCGTGCCCGCGCGCGCCAGTTCGACGAATGTCGGCTGCAGCGCGAGCGCCGATGCGCACATCAATCTCCAGTCCAGGTCGTGATGCGCGCCGCGGCTGCGGATATCGACGAGGCCGGGCTTCGGCGCGAGCGTGACTTCGTCGATCAGCGCCAGCACGACCGCTTCGCCGAGACGCTCGGCCGGATCGGGCGCCGTGCGCGGCGAGGGCGCCGCGCTCATGGCGAGGTTGTCACGCATCACCAGCTCCGGAAGCGGGCGGGCGGCTCGTACAGTCCGTCCGACCAGTCCACGAGATCGGCCACGCTCTTGGCGGCGAGGAGCGACCGGCTGGCTTCGCTGCGATGAACGCCGAGATCCTCGGGCAGCGCGACGAAGCCGTCGCGGCGCAGGGCCGCTAGCTTGTCCGCGCTGCTCGCGAGGCCGACGGGCGTGACGCCCGCGACGGCCGCGATCATCTCCTTGCGATGTTCGAGCGAGCGCGCCTTGTACAGGTACGCGATGCCTTCCTCGGTCAGCACGTGCGTGACGTCGTCGCCGTAGATCATCACCGGCGCGAGCGGCATGCCCGACTCGCGGCCGACTTCCACCGCGTCGATCGATTCGACAATGCTCGGCTGGCCGCTCGCCTGGAACGTCTCCACCATCTGCACGACGAGCTTGCGGCCGCGTTCGAGCGGGCTGTCCGTTTGCAGCAGGTCGAGCCACGCGGGCGTCGCGTGGCGGCGGCCGTGCGGATCGTGGCCCATGTTGGGCGCGCCGCCGAAGCCGGTCAGGCGTCCGTGCGTGACCGTCGACGAGTTGCCCGCGCCGTCCATCTGCAAGGTCGAGCCGATAAACATGTCGACCGCGTATTGCCCCGCGAGCTGGCACATCGCGCGGTTGGAGCGCATCGAGCCGTCGCGGCCGGTGAAGAAGACATCCGGACGCGCGGCGACATACGCTTCCATGCCGAGTTCGCCGCCGAAGCAGTGCACGCTTTCCACCCAGCCGGCTTCGATCGCGGGAATCAGCGTCGGATGCGGATTGAGCGTCCAGTGGCGGCAGATCTTGCCCTTCAGGCCGAGCTTTTCGCCGTAAGTCGGCAGGATCAGTTCGATCGCCGCCGTGTTGAAGCCGATGCCGTGATTGAGCGACTGCACCTGATGCCGCTCGTAGATGCCGCGGATCGCCATCATCGCCATCAGGATCTGGATCGGCGTGACGAGGCGCGGGTCGCGCGTGAAGAGCGGCTCGATGAAGAACGGCTTGTCCGACTGCACGATGAAATCGATCCACGAACCGGGGATGTCGACGCGCGGCAAATCCTTCGGATCGTCGACGATCTCGTTGACCTGCGCGATCACGATGCCGTCGCGAAACGCCGCGGCTTCGACGAGCGCGGGCGTGTCCTCGGTGCTCGGCCCGGTGTAGAGGTTGCCGTCGCGATCGGCCTTGAAGCCGGCGATCAGCACGACGTTGGGCGTCAGGTCGACGTAGAGCCGCGCGTACAGTTCGATGTAGGTATGGACCGCGCCGATTTCGAGGATGCCGTCCTGCAGGAACTGCGAAATGCGCAGGCTTTGCGCGCCGGCATAGGCGAAGTCGAGCTTTTTCGCGATGCCGCGCTCGAAGAGATCGAGATGCTCCGCGCGGCTGACGCTCGGAATGATGAGATGCAGATCGTGGACGACGCCCGGATCCACTTTCGCGAGCGAGCGGGACAGGAAGTCCGCCTGCTTCTGGTTGTTGCCTTCGACGACCACGCGGTCGCCCGACGCGATCAGGCTTTGCAGGACATCGACGATGCGCTCGGCGGGCAGGACCACGCCATCCGCGATCGACGACACGCGCGCCAGCCGGCGATGTTTTTCCGCGCGGCGCGTGGCCCAGCGGGACGGGGAAGGGCTTTGACTGGACATGTATGGACTCGCTCAGGGTGTAAGGCGAGTCTAGGGAGCGCGTCCTGTCCGTTCAATCACCCTCGGGATGCGTTCGTTATCCCAAGGTTAATGAACCGCCGTGCGATGGGCCGTGAGCCTCGCGGGGCGGGGCGTCTGGACGGGCGCTGCCGTCCGGGGGTTTTCCCTCGTGTCGCGCCCGGTGCGCGCGTCGCCGTGAATGCAGGCGAACGCGCGCGATCGGGCGTGGGGCGCTCAGCGCCGCATGGCGAACATCCGCAAGGGGCGCATCAGGCGCTTTCCGCGCACGGCCCAGTAGACGCTGGCGAGCACGAGCACGATCGCGCTGCCGAAGACGAGCGTCGGCGACATGTGTTCGGGCGCGGGATGGCTCGTCGCCAGCATCAGGCCGGCCATGAGTGCCGTGCCCGCCTGGATGAACGAGCGACGCGCGCGCGAGCGGCGCGCATTGAAACGCATGGAGCGGGAGACCGGCGCGCGTGTGAACGGTTCGAAGAGGATCATTGCGGCGACGAGTGCGACCACGAAGTTCATGAGGCTCATAACGTCACTATCCGGATTGGGCGGGGAATAACCTGCGACTATACGAAGCGCGCTTGCCGTAAAACACTGGAAATATCTGAAAGACGCCTGCAAGTTCGAAGCGACGGACGGTCGCAGTGCAGCGTCCGGACGACGACGACGGCATTGCACATCGCAAACCTGGTCAGACTTCGCAGTTCGTCGGTAGCGTATGATGGGCGCGTTTTTGCGAATGGATGGGTACGAAGATGCAGAAGAAATCGTTGAACCGGATCGCGATCGCCCTGGCGGCTCTTGCCGTGCTGGCTGCGTGCGAAAAACACGATGCCGCCGCCGGACAGGCCGCGAGCGCGCTGAACAACCTCGCGAGCCAGACGAACCAGAAGTTCGATCAGGCGGCGAGCTACGTCGGCCAGCATGTCGATGCGGCCAAGCAGGCGGCGCAGCAGAACCTGGACTCGGCGGGCTCGATGCCGAGCGTTTCGGCGAGCGGCGTCGCCGAAACGGCGCGCTCGAACCTGCAGGGGGCCGCGAGCGCCACCAACGCGGCGATCGCGAACGCGGCGAGCACGACGGGCGCCGGTCTCGAAGTCGCGGGCAAGAAACTGCAGCAGTGGGCGGCGAAGGACGGAATCGGAAATCAGGGCGCGAGCGGCGCGGCCGCCGCGACGGATTCGAGCGACGCGCGCACGGAGATGGATAAATAGCGTCGCAGAAGAGCGAGGCGAAACCGGCTGAGAAAGCGCTTTTTTGTTAAATAATCAGACAAAATGCCTGGCGCGACGACTAACATTCGGTTACGTCCGCGCAAACCGGTGGCGGGGGCGCAACCGCTAAACTGGCGGTCTTTCGGATTTCCCGACCGCCATGAAAAGACGCCTATGAAGTCAAGCCTCTTCGCGCTTGCCTGCGCCCGGTCGATCGTCGCGATCCTTGCGCTGACGCGGCTCGCGTGGCGGACGGCAACCTGGCGCACGGGCCTCGCCAGTCGACTTTTGCTCACGCTTGGCACCGTCTGCGCGTTCGCCGGACTCGCGCCTGCCGCGCACGCGGCCGGTCCCGCGCTCGCGCTGCCGTCATTCCAGGAACTGCTGACGCCGCCTGCCGCCTCCGCGCCGCCGGCCGCATCAGCGAGTGCCGTCGACGACGCCGACATGGTGCGCTCGCTCGACAACATCATCTCGACGCTCGATAGCGACAAGCAGCGCACCGCGCTCGTCGCGCAACTCAAGAAACTGCGCGACGCGAAGCGCGAAGCCGAATCGGCGCCGGCGACCGCGAACGCGGCGAACGCCGCCGCCGCCGCCGGCGCCAGCGGCAGCGCGGGGGCGAGTGCGCCGTCCGCGTCCACCGCGAGCGAGACGCAAGCGGCGGCATCGTCGGTGGTCGCGACGATCGCGCAGAACGCGGGCCTCCTCGGCGCGATCGCGTCCGCGCTTTCCAGCGTCGAGGCCGACATCCGCCGCGGCAAGACGCCGTTCGCCTACTGGGGCGGCCGTTTCAACGCGGCCGGCAACGAACTCTTCACGATCGTCACGAGCCACAGCCGCGAGTCGTTCGGCCGCACGGTCGGCAACTTCGTCGCGGCGCTAGCGGGCTGGGGCTTGTGCGCCTTCCTACTCGTCTATCTGCAACGCCGCGTGCACGCGCGCTACGGGATCGCAGCCGGCCTGCACCCGAATCCGACCACGCGCGAACTGCTGCTCTTCGCGCTGCGGCGCGTCGGGCCGTATCTGGTCGCGTTCCTCGCCGCGCTCGCGTTCGTGCGCATCATGCCGCAGTCGCTCGGACGCACGCTCGCGATGGTCATGGCCTACGCGATCGTCGCGGGCGCGGTGTTTTCGTCGATCTGCCTGATCATGTTTTCGCTGTTCGGCTCGGCGCACCGGCGGGTGGCCGTTAATGTACTGATCGGGGACGCGCGGCGGCTCCTGTTCCTGATCGGCACGCTCGGCGCGCTCGGCGACGCCGCCGCGAACTACGACGTCGCGCAGCAGCTCGGCACCAATCTGTCGGGCCTGATCTCGACGGTCGCGAACATGGGTGCCGCGGTCCTGACGGGCTATTTCGCGCTCACGTTCCAGCGGCCGGTCGCGCACCTGATCCGCAGCCGCTCCTACGAAGTGCGCCAGAAGCGGCGCGCGGCCACCGAGACCTTCGAAGTCCTCGCGTCGTTCTGGCAAGTGCCGACACTTCTGCTCGCGGGCGCGTCGGTCGTCGCGACGCTCGCCGGCATCGGCACGTCCGAGAACGTCCTGCAGATGGCGATCGCGACCGCGGGACTGCTCGTCGTCGCGTTCTTCCTTTCGGCGATCGTCGTGCGCGTGACGCGTCCGAGGGCGAAGAAACCGCGCCGCCAGTCGGCGTACATGCGGCGGCTGGTGAAGTTCATCGGCACGCTCTTCGTGCTCGGCATCTGGCTCGCGTTCTTCGAGCTTTCGTCGCGGCTCTGGGGCTTCTCGCTCGGCGCGCTGGCCGAGCGCAGCGTGGCCGCGCGCGGCATCACGCACGCCGTGAGCGCGATCATCACGACCTTCTTCGTCGTCTGGCTGATCTGGATCCTGATCGACACCGCGATCCAGGAAGCGCTCAATCCGAACGCCGCGCGCGGCAAGTCGCGTGGACCGAGCATGCGCGCGCGCACGATGCTGCCGCTCGTGCGCAACGTCGTGTTCGTCGGCTTGCTGACGATCGCCGGCATCGTCACGGCCGCGAACCTCGGGCTCAACGTGACGCCGCTCCTCGCCGGCGCGGGCGTGATCGGCCTCGCGGTGGGTTTCGGCGCGCAGTCGCTCGTCGCGGACCTGATCACGGGGCTTTTCATTTTGATCGAAGACACGATCTCCGTCGGCGATTCGATCGATATCGACGGCGGGCATGCGGGCATCGTCGAGAGCCTGACGATCCGGACCGTGCGCCTGCGCGACGGGCAGGGCGCGATCCACGCGATTCCGTTCTCGCAGATCAAGATCGTGAAGAACCTGTCGCGCGATTTCGCCTATGCGGTGTTCGAGGTGCGCGTGCCGTTCTCGGCCGACGTCGACCAGGTGACGCAGATGATCCGCGAAGTCGGCGCCGAGCTGATGGCCGACTTCCGCTATCGGCGCGAGATGCTCGGGCCCGTCGAGGTCTGGGGACTCGACCGGTTCGACCCGAACTGGATGGTCGTGAAAGGACAGATCAAGACGCGGCCGCTGCAGCAGTGGAGCGTCGCGCGGGCGTTCAACTTGCGCATCAAACGCAAGATGGACGAGATCGGCATGGACGTGCCGGTGCCGCAGATGCAGGTGCAGATGTCGCGCGAGAAGGTGGTGCGCGCCGGGCCGCAGTCGGAAGAATTCGAATTCGACATGCTGCACGACAGGCAGGCGGCGCGGGAAGCCGAAGCGCGTTCCGAGGACGAAGCGAAGCCTGCGCCGGAGCCCATGTCGCCGGTCGTGAAAAGCGCGGTGGCGAAAGCCCGCGACGTGTCGCACGAGCCCCGCCCGGCGCCGCCGCCGACGGATCAGTCGGTGCAGATCCCGCCGCAGATTCCGACCGCGACCGAGCCCGGCAAGGGATAAGCGTTCAGACGGCGACCAGATCGTTGACGTGTGTCGCGATGTGCGCGCCCGCCACGCCGTAGACGTGCAGCGAAATCGCGCGCTGCCTTGCGTGCGCCGCGTTGCCCAACTGGTGAATCGCGCCGCGCCCGGCGCCGGCGAACGAAACCGCGCCAGCGTCGCGGGCCTGTTCGCGTACCGCATACGCGCGGTTTGCGTCCGGATGCCAGCGAAAGAGCGTCTCGACGAGCGATCCTTCGACGACCGCATAGCCGCACCACGTGCGGTGCGCATGAACCGGGCTCGACTGACCCGGCGCCCAGACGAGCGCGGCGACGGCGTAGCGGCCGCGCGGATCGGCGGCGAGCAAATGCCTCGTGTAGCCGTTCGCGTCGCCCTCGCGCTGGGAGGGCGCGAGCAGCCGCTCGTCCCGTGCCGCCGACGACAACGCCTCGCTCACGAGGCGCGCGAAGTCGGCGGGGGCATCGAACGCGGCGTCGAGCTGCCCGGTCAGCCGGGTGAGCGTCGAGGTGTCTGAAAGGCGAGCGGGAAGGGTGTCGCGGATCATGGTTGCGGCGCGTGTCGTAGTTAGGGTGAGCACCATTTATACCGGTTTGCATCGGGAATTAGTTTCCATATAATTCCGTGCGATCATCCAAAAGTAGAATAATTTCCTATAAGGGGTGCAGTGTGGGAATGGACCTCATCGACCGCAAGCTGCTGGAACTGCTTCAGGCTGACGTCACCATGCCGATCGCGGAACTGGCGCAGCGCGTCAACCTATCGCAGACGCCATGCTGGAAACGCGTGCAGCGTCTGAAGGAAACCGGCGTGATCCGGGCGCAGGTGGCGCTGTGCGATCCGCGCAAGCTCGGCGTGGGCACGACGGTGTTCGTCGCGGTGCGCACGAACCAGCACACGCAGAGCTGGGCGGAGGACTTCACGCGCGCCGTGCGCGACATCCCGGAAGTGGTCGAGGTCTACCGGATGAGCGGCGAGACCGACTATCTGCTGCGCGTGGTGGTGTCCGACATCGACGATTACGACCGCGTCTACAAGGAACTGATCCGCGCGGTGCCGCTCTACGACGTGAGTTCGAGTTTCGCGATGGAGCAGATCAAGTACTCGACGGCGCTGCCGGTGAGGCCGCCGCTGACGGATACGGGACGCTGAGACGGGCGGCACGCATCGTGCAACGCGGCACGCGTCATGCAACCGTTCTGAAACCCGGCGCGGGTAACATGGCGCCTCCCTTCGCACGCCACAGTCGAGTTCCCTCCATGTCCGATGACCGCAAGCCTCGCCCGCAGAAAAAGAACCCGACCCGCGCGATCAGCGTTTTCATCGTCGTGGTCGTGCTCGCGGTGGTCGGAACGCTTTTCTTCAACGCGATCCGCGAAAAACACGAATTCGAACGCGAGAATGCGCAGCCGACGCCCGCGAGCGGCGTGAGCCCGGCGGTGCCGGCCATCGGCGCGTCGCAGTAAGCGTCAGTCAAACTTTCACGCGGGCAGCCGGATCACGCTCGCGTCCTTGCGGATCAGCATCGAGGCGGCGAGCATCTGCTTGCACTGATGCGCGAGCAGCTTCAGGTCGTGGACGACGTCGCCTGGAATCTCGGCCGCGCGTTCTGCCGCCACCACCATCGAGTCGAGCCCGCGCGTGAGCTCCTTCGTCCGTTCGCCGTGGTCCTCGGAAGGCGCCGCGCCGGCCTGCGCCTCGGCGAGGTCCTCGCGGATCACGGCGAGCGCGCGCGCGACAGGCTCGATCGCGTAGCCTTCGACGTTTGCGAGCGACTGCAGAAGCGGCGCCGCCGCCGTGATCTGCGAGGCGAGCACATGCGACTGCACGAGCAGGTCGTTGAGTTCGGCGACGAACTTCTGCTGCGCCTTCGGTTCAAGCATCATGCGCTGGAACGCCTGCCCCAGATTCGCGAACGCGACGTGCACGTTCTTGCGCGCGAGCCGATACCGGTAATTGCGATCGAGCGCGGTCGCGGCGACGGTGGCCGCCGCCGACGCTCCCGCGCCCGTAGCCGCCGCGGTGCTTTCGCCCACGGCCACCGACGACAGTTTCGCCGCCGTCGCGTTGGCGGACTTGAGCGCGGGCGCCGGTTCGACGCCGCCCGCAGTCTCTTTCGATGGCGCGGCGCCGGCCAGATCGCCCGATTGCGACTCGGGTATCGAAGCGACGGCCGCGCGGGCGTTGCTGTCGGCGAAGAGGGCGGCGCCGGAGCCTGCCTCCGCCAGCACTTGATTCGCGACCGCTTCGCCCTTCGCCTGAGCCCGCGCGATGTCCGTCGCCGACTTCGCCGCTTTCGTCCCCGCGCCAGCCTTCGCATGGCCCCAGCCGCTCGCGTCCAGATAGTTGCGCATCGCCGCGATCATGTCGTTGACGAGCTTGCCCATCAGCCGGTATTCCCAGTACGGAAAGAGATGGCTCGCGGCGATCGCGATCGCGCTGCCGACGACCGTGTCGATCGCCCGCTCGCCGATGAGACGAAGGCTTCCCGGCGCGAGCAGATGGAACATCAAGAGCACGAACGACGACGTGAACACCACGCTCGCCGTGTAGTTGAAGAGCAGAAGGCTGTAGCTCATCACCATCGACGCGAACATCACGATCAACAGCAGATGCGGCTCCTTTACGAGCAGAATGAGCGCGACGGTGGCCGCGCAGCCGATCGCCGTGCCGATGATCCGCTGCGTGTTGCGCTGCTTGGTCAGCGAGTAGCCGGGCTTCAGGATGATGACGGTCGTCATCACGATCCAGTACGCGTTGGTGAGCGGCAGGAGCCGCCCGAGCCAGAAGCCGGCGCCCACCGCGATCGTCACGCGCAGCGCGTGCCGGAACGAGGGCGAGGCCATCGTGAGATTCGAGAAGATCTGCATCGGCGGGACGCGGCGGCTCGAAATGAAGCGCGAGAGCGCGTTGTCGATGCGCATTTCGGTTTCGGTGACGTCGACGTCCGGGCGCGTGTGGCGGCGCATCCGGTCGATCAGGCGCGTCGCGCTCCACAGGCGCCGGAACACGGCCGCGACGGCCGCGTAGGCCTCCGGATTCTTCCCGGGCAGCCCGTGCTTGCGCATCAGTTCCAGTTCGTATTCGATTGCGCGCAGTTCCGCCTTGACGCTGATCTTCGCGCGCGCGGGCTGGTTCTGCAGCACGGCGAGGCCGATTTCTTCGAGATCGAGGGCGGCCTTTCTCATCAGGTCGCGATAGAAGATCAACAGGTCCGAGCCGCCGAACTCGCCGCGCACGAGCGGATAGTCCGTGTGCGCGCCGACGAAGAACTCGTGCAGGTCGACCACGTTGATGAAGAGATTGAAGAGCTTCGCGCGGCGTGCGTCGAGCTTGCCTTTCTGCAGCTTCGGCAAATTGCGCAACACGATGTCGCGCGCGGCGTCCTGCCGCTCGACCGCCGCGATCTGCTTTTCGATCAGCTTTCGATAGCACTCGTCGAGATCGGCGTCGGCATCGTAGAAGTCGGCGCGCGCCATCAGGTATTCGCCGCAACTGAAGATGCTTTCCGCGAGCGCCTGCTGCTCGATCCGGTACACCTGCCAGTGGCTGACGAGCGTCGCCCAGTAGGTGTACCAAAGGCCGCCCACGAGAATCCATGCCGCGTTGACGAGCGCCTGCATGGGCGTGAAATGCTCTTCCAGCGTGACGATCATCATGAAGAGCGTCGCGAAGCTGATTTGCGGCCAGCGGTTGCCGTACACGACGATCAGCGACAGCACGAACGTGAGCGGCACGACCGTGAGCCAGAGCGTCAGGACGTTGGCGGTGGCGATGCCCGTGGCGAGCGCGGCGACGAAGCCGATCACCGTGCACGCGAGCATTTCGTTGTGCTTGTACTTGAGCGGGCCGGGCATGTCGACGACGCAGGCGCCGAGCGCGCCCGTCGCGATCGTGAAGCCGAGTTCGCGATTGTGGAACACCGTCAGCATCAGGACGGCGGGAAGCGACACGCCGAAAGCGATACGCAGGCCGCCAAAAAAATACTGGCTGTAGATGAATTTCCTGATTTCGAGCGAATAGCGCATCGACTTCCTGATTGTGACGCTTATTGGTATGGGCGGGCGCGCGTGACATCGGCCTGAAGCTGCATTCGAGTCTAACCCAACTGCAACCGGTTCTGACCTCGGCCGATCGGCCAGGTTCTGCGTGCAGGCGGCCTTTGTTATGCTGTGGCATCCCTTCAGAACCGTCTGAATCACAGCAGGATTCATGCTCGAACTTTTCTATTCGAACCGTCACGAAACGCTGTCGCAAGCGCTGTTCGACGACCTCTCGGCATTCTCGATGCACTCGGGCGATCCGTTCGCGAGCCAGCCCGTCATCGTGCCGAGCGCGGCCGTGCGGCGCCGGCTCGAACTCGACATGGCCGCGCGCTTCGGCATCTGTGCGAACGTGGAGTTCGGCTATCTCGCGCAGTGGCTCTGGGCGCAGATCGGGCGCGTGATGACGGTGCCCGCGCATTCGCCGTTCGCGCCGGACCGGCTCGCGTGGCGCTGCTACCGGCTCTTCGCGGGGCCGGCGTTCAACGAATCGGCGCGGCTTCGCGCGTACCTCGCCGCCGCCGACGATTCGATGCGCTACGAACTCGCGCGCCGCATCGCGACCGTCTTCGATCACTACCTGACCTATCGTCCCGAATGGCTCACGCAGTGGCAGCAGGGCGGCTCGATCCTGGCGTCGCCGGCCGCGGTTGCGATCGACGCATCCGGGCCGCGCCTCATGGGCGCGAGCGAGATTCAGCGCGAGGACGAGCGCTGGCAGGCCGCCTTGTGGCGCGCGCTGCTCGCCGACCTCGCCGCAAGCTCCGACGAAACGAACTACGATCCGACGCCGCCCGCCTACCGCTTTCTCGCCGAATCGCCGAAGCTCGATCTCAATGACGTGATGCAAGCCGAGTGGCCGGAGCGCATCAGCGTGTTTGCGCTGCCGACGATGCCGCCGCTGCACATCGCGCTCTTGCGCGAGTTGTCGCGCTGGATCGACGTGCGCATCTACGCGATGAATCCGTGTCAGGAGTACTGGTACGACATCGTGAGCGTCGCGCGGGTCGAGCAGCTTGAAATGAAGGGCGAGCGTGACTATCAGGAAGTCGGCAATCCGCTGCTCGCGGAGTGGGGACGCCAGACGCAGGCGCAGTTGCATATGCTGCACGAGCTGACCGAGAGCGCGGCGTCGCGCGATGCGAGCCACTTCGAGCGCAACCCGGCGCCGACGTGGCTCGCGCGCGTGCAGAACGCAATCCTGGATCTGAGCGATCCCGCCGACGACGGTCCGGTGGACGCGCCGGGTATCGAAGTGCACGTCTGCCACAGTCTCTCGCGGCAGCTCGAAGTGCTGCACGACCGCCTGCTCGGCTGGTTCGATTCGATCGAAGGGCTTGCGCCGTCGGACGTGCTCGTCGCGTTTCCCGATCTCGCCGCGGCCGGCCCGCTGATCGACGGCGTGTTCGGCACGGCGCCGTCGGGCACGGCGGGTGAGCGTCGCCGCATTCCGTATCGGATCACCGGTTTGCCGCCATCGCAGGCGAATCCCGTCGCGCGCGTGCTGCTCGACTGGCTCGCGTTGCCCGAGCGCAGTGTGGGCGCGCCGGATCTGATCGAATGGCTGCGTGTCGATGCGATCGGCGCGCGCTACGGCATCGACGCCGCCGCGCTCGAAACCGCGCAGGCCTGGTTCGCGGCGGCGGGCGCGCGGCGCGGTCTCGCGCCCGCCGAGATCACCGCGGAGCACGTTCCGCCCGCGCGCCACACGTTCTCCGACGCCCTGACGCGCCTCTTTCTCGGCTACGCGCTGCCCGAGGGCGGCGCGCCCGTCGACGAATGGCTGCCGGTGCAAGGCGCGAACGGCTCGGATGCGGAACTGCTCGGGCGCCTCACGCGCTTTATCGACGACATCGAGACCTTCGGCGTGCGCGCCGCAGAGGCGCGCACGCCGCGCGCGTGGGGCGAACTGATGCAGGAGGCGATCGAGCGTTTCTTCGACCCCGGCCTCGCGTTCAGCGATTCGATCGCCGACGTGCGCGGCACGCTGGATTCGCTGATCGTCGCGATGAGCGAAGGCGCGGGCGACACGGAAGTGCCGGCCGCCGTGCTGCGCACCGCCTTCACCGACGCCCTCGACGACCCCGCGCGCGGTGGCGTTCCGTGGGGCGGCGTCACGTTCTCGTCGCTCACGAGCCTGCGCGGGCTGCCGTATCGCGTGGTGTGCCTCCTCGGCATGGACGACGGCATGCTGCCGAGTCTCGCGCGCGCCGACGAGTTCGATCTGATGGCGAAGTTCGGCAAGCTCGGCGACCGCCAGCGTCGCGACGACGAGCGCAATCTCTTTCTCGACCTGCTGCTCTCGGCGCGCGACCGGCTGATGATCGCGTACACAGGGCGCAGCATCCGCGACAACGCTGTGCTGCCGCCCGCCGCATTGATCGACGAACTGCTCGACTATCTGGCCGAGGCCGCGGCGGGCGAGCATGCGTCGCCGGACGAACTCAAAGCGGCTCGCGCGCGCTTCGTCTTCGATCATCCGTTGCAGCCGTTCGCACCCGAGTACTTCGAGCCGGGCGCGCCGCTCTACACCTACGAGCCGGAGCGCGCCGAACTCGCGCGCACGCTCGCGCTCGGGCGGGCGCAAAAGCCCGTCACGTTCTTTTCGGAGCCGCTGCCGCCCGAGGACGACACCGAGCCCGTTGCCTTCGACGATTTCGTGCGCTTCTGGCGTCATCCGGCGCGCGCGCTGTTGCGCGATCGGCTCGGCATCGCGCTCTTCGACGCAGAAAGCGAACTCGGCGACACCGAGCCGTTCGAGCTCGACTTCAGCGGCCGCGATGCGCTCGCGAGCCGCGTGCTGCCCTCGCTGCTCGACCTGAGCGACGACGGCGCGCGCGCGCGGCGCGTCGCGCGCGCGAGTCCCGAGATGCCGGGCGGCGCGACCGGCGGCGTGTGGCAGGCGCAGGAACTGCATGCGCTGCATCATCTGGCGAAGCGCGTGCGCGACGCGCTGGAGGAAGGCGCGACCCGCGTGCCATTCACGCTCGATGTCGTGCCGCGCTGGCCGGAGACGGGCGGCGTCGAACTGTTCAGCGCTTTCGACGCCCAGCTCGCGGACGACGCCTCGAACCAGACGCTGCACCTGCACGGCACGCTGAACCTGCTGACACCGCAGGGCCAGGTGATCTACCGATACGATGCGCCGCGCGCGCGCGACTATCTCACCGCCTGGCTCGCGCATCTCGCGTACTGCGCGGCGCTGCCTGACGGCCCGAAGCGAACGGTGTGGCACGGACGCGGCGCACAGTCGTCGACGTTCGAGCTGACGGCGGTCGCGAATCCGCTCGCGCATCTCGCGACGCTCGCCGCGCTTTACCGCGCGGGACGCCGCATGCCGCTGCGCTTCTTCCCGAAAAGCGCGTGGCTCAAGATGACCGAAGGCGATTCGAAGGCGGAAGGCGCGTGGCTCTCCGAGCGCACCCGCAGCGAATCCGACGATCCCGCGCTGCGCATTGCGTTTCGCGGCACGAATCTCTCCCTCGACGAAATCTTCGCGACGCTCGCGAAACTCGTCTTCGAACCCTTGATGCTGCATCTGCGGAGCGATGCATGATGAACGCTTCGCCTACACACGTCGAAGAACTCGACGTCTTCGCCTGCCCGCTCGACGGCGTGAACCAGATCGAGGCGTCGGCGGGAACCGGCAAGACGTGGAACATCTGCGCGCTTTACGTGCGGCTGCTGCTCGAAAAGAAGCTCGCCGCCGACCAGATTCTGGTGGTGACCTTCACGAAGGCCGCGACCGCCGAGTTGCACGAGCGCATTCGCACGCGCCTCGCGGAGATCGCGCACGCCATCGAAAACGGTGACGCGGCCGGCGATCCGTTCATCGAACGGCTCTTCGAAACGACGCTCGCCGAGGTCGATCACGAGGAAGCGCGAAAGCGCATTCACATCGCGCTGCACACCTTCGATCAGGCGGCGATCCACACGATCCATGCCTTCTGCCAGCGCGCGTTGCAGGAGGCGCCGTTCGCGGCCGCGATGCCGTTCGCGCTGGAAATGGAAGCCGACGACAGCGCGCTGCGCTTCGAACTCGCCGCCGATTTCTGGCGCGAGCGCGTCGAGCCGGCGGCCGCGCGCGAGCGCTCGTTCGCGGCGTGGCTGGTCGCGAAAGGCGCGGGGCCGGCCTCGCTCGACGCGCAGCTCGCGCGGCGTCTGAAAAAGCCGCTCGCGGCGCTCGTTTGGGGCGAGACGCAAGCCCCCGCGACGCACGACGCGCAGTCGCTCTTCGAGACCGCATGCGTGCTCTGGCAGGCCGAGCGCGACGCCATCGCGAAGCTGCTTTTCGACGCCGAGGACAAGCTCAGCAAGACGACGCACAAGCGCACGATCATCGACGCGGCGATCAGCGCGTGGGCCGAGTACTTCAGCAACGCCGACTGCCACGCGGCGCCGCCGCAGGCCGCGTTGAAACTCACGGCGACGGCGCTCAGGGACGGCACGAAGAAAAAGCACACGCCGCCGGAACACGCGTTCTTCGAACACGCCGAGACGCTCGCCGCCGCCGCGCAGGCCGCCGAGGCGGCGCAACGCGCGCTGTGGCTCGACCTCGTGCGCGAGTGGCTCGACTACGCGCCGGCGGAGCTGGCGGCGAGAAAGCGCACGCGCCGCGTCGTCTCGTTCAACGATCTGCTCTCGAACCTCTACCACGCGCTGACCACGCACGCGTGGCTCGCGGATGCGCTGCGCGCGCGCTATCCCGCAGCGCTCATCGACGAGTTCCAGGACACGGACCCTTTGCAGTTCGCGATCTTCGACCGCGTGTTCGCGCCGGATGGGCCGCTCTTTCTCGTCGGCGATCCGAAGCAGGCGATCTACAGCTTTCGCGCCGCCGACCTGCACACGTATCTGGCGGCGCGCGAGGCGGCGTCGGCGCGCTACACGCTCGCGGTGAACCAGCGCTCGACGGCGCCGATCATCGATGCCTGCAACCGCGTGTTCGGCGCGAATCCGTCGGCGTTCATCCTCGACGGGCTGGATTACCAGCCGGTGCGCGCGGGCGCCCGAAAGCGCGCGCCCTTCGTCGACCGCACGCCGGCGGCGTCCTATTCCGATTCCGCCGATTTTTGCGTGTGGATGCTGCATCACGGCGAGTCGGCGCTGACGAAGAACCGCGCCCAGCGCGACGCCGCCGAAGCGTGCGCCGCCGAAATCGTGCGGCTTTTACGCGGCGCGCAACAGAATCAGGTGACGGTCGGCGCCGCGCCGCTGTCGCCCGGCCAGATCGCCGTGCTCGTGCAGACGCACCGGCAGGGCAGTCTCGTGAAGCGCGTGCTCGCCGCGTGGGGCGTCGGCAGCGTGGAACTGGCGCAGGCGTCGGTCTTCGGCACGCTCGACGCCGAGCAGATCGAGCGCGTGCTGGCCGCCATCGATACGCCCGGCGATCTGCGCCGCCTGCGCGCCGCGCTCGCGACCGACTGGCTCGGGCTCGACGCCGCCGCGCTCTGGCGTCTCGAACACGCCGATTCCGCCGACGCCGCGAGCGACGCGATGAGCTGGGTCGAACGCTTCTCGCGCTATCGGACGCTCTGGCACGAGCGCGGCTTCGCGGTGATGTGGCGCACGCTCGCGCGCGAGCTGAAGATCGCCGAGCGGCTTGTGGCGGGCATCGACGGCGAGCGGCGGCTGACCAACGTCAACCATCTCGCGGAACTCCTGCAGGCGCGCGGGGCGTTGCTGCCGGGCATCGCGCCGACGCTGCGCTGGCTCGCCGCCCAGCGCGCGGAGGAAGGCGGCGCCGACGAAGCGCAGTTGCGGCTCGAATCGGATCGCAACCTCGTGCAGATCGTGACGGTTCACAAGTCGAAGGGGCTCGAATACGCGGTCGTGTTCTGTCCGTTCCTGAACGACGGCTCGTTGCGCGAGCCGCCGTCGTCCGGCCTGCCCGATGCGAAGGAATATCACGACGAAGCCGGCGACGCGGTGCTTCACTACGGCATCGACGACGAAGCCGCCGAGCGCGCAAAGGCGCTCATCGTCCGCGAACAGGCGGCGGAGCGCGCGCGGCTCGTCTATGTGGCGCTCACGCGCGCCGTGTACCGCTGCTATGTGGTCGGCGGCGTCTATCTCGTCGGCAAGAACTCGACGAAGGAAGCGCGGCGCAGCGTGCTCAACTGGCTCGTCGCGGGCCGCGGTCACGCGTTCGGCAACTGGCTCGCCGAGCCGCCCGCCGAAGACGATGTCATCGCGCGCTGGCACGCGCTCGCGGCGGAGTCGGGCGGTTCGATTTCGGCGGAGCCGCTGCCGGTCGTCGAGGCGCGCGAACCGCTCGTGAGCCGGCGCGCGTCGGAGCACGAACTCGCGGCGCGCACGAGCCGGCGTCTGTTGCGCGACAGCTGGCGCATGGCGAGCTTCAGTTCGCTGATCGCGGCGGGCGCGCGCG
Source organism: Caballeronia sp. LZ024 (assembly GCF_031451455.1). Taxonomy (NCBI): domain Bacteria; kingdom Pseudomonadati; phylum Pseudomonadota; class Betaproteobacteria; order Burkholderiales; family Burkholderiaceae; genus Caballeronia; species Caballeronia sp. LZ024. The sequence goes on from NZ_JARUXL010000001.1 coordinate 1,055,703, forward strand.
AAGAGTCCAACCAGCCGCTCGCCGACGCGCGGCCCGATCACGATGAACTCGTCGACGCGATCGACGCGCTGCAACCGGCCGCCGCCGAGCCGCGCGAAAAGACGCCGCTCGCGGACGACGATATCCTCGCGTTTCCGCGCGGCCCGGCGGCGGGCGAATGCCTGCACCGGATGTACGAACTGGCGGATTTCACGTCGCCCGAAACGTGGCCGAAGGCCATCGAACGCGCCTTGCGCGAGCACCCGACGCCCGCGCCCGAACCGCTCGCGCGCCACTTGCCCGCGATGATGGCGCGCGCGCTGGCCGACACGGTGGCAACCGAACTCGTGCCCGGCATGCGGCTCGACACCATCGCGCCAAAGCGCCGCATGAACGAGCTCGAATTCCTGTTCCCGGCCGCGGCGCTCGACTTCGCGGCGCTGCGGCGTCTCATCGTCGCGCATGGCTTTCCCGACGTCGCGCTGGAAGCGGGCGCCCTGCGTGGCTTCGTCAAAGGATTCATCGACATGATCGTCGAGCACGAAGGGCGCTTCTGGATCGTCGACTGGAAGTCGAATCATCTGGGTGATACGCCCGCCGATTACGACAGCGCGTCGCTCGCCCAGGCCATGACCTCGCACGCCTATCATCTGCAGGCGCTTTTTTATGCCGTGGCGCTGCATCGCTATCTGCGCGCGCGGCTCGCGCATTACGACTACGAGACGCATATCGGCGGCTATCTTTATCTGTTCGTGCGCGGCGTGCGGCCCGGCTGGCGCAACAGTGCGCAGGCGGCGGGCGTGCATGTCGGACGTCCCGAACGCACGCTCGTCGAAGCGCTCGACCGGCTGATGGCGGGAGTTCCGGCATGAACGCGCGAACGAAGCCAGCCGCCATCGCCGCCGACGAAGGCATCGCGCTCGCCGAGGGGTTCGCGCGCAGGATCGGTGTACTCGCGAGGCGGCTGACGCGCGATCCGGCGAGCATCCGCTGGGCCGAGCGCGCCGCCTTCGCCGTGAGCCGCGCGACGGCGCAAGGACACGTGTGCGTCGCGTTGGCCGCGCTCGCCGCGCGCTATGGAGAGACCGTCGGAACGGCGCGCGCGGCGCTTTTTGCGAGCGGTCTCGCGTGTGACGGCGAAGGTCCGGCGGCGGATCTGTTGCCGCTCGTCGTCGACGAGGGCCAGCGTGTGTATCTTGCGCGCTACTTCGACTACGAGCGGCGGCTCGCGCAAGCGCTCGTCGCACGGATGCGTGGCGAAACGCAGCCGGACGCGTCGCGCGATCCGGCAACGCTTGCCCGGCGCATCGCGCGCTTCTTCGGCCCGCCGCAGGACGACGCCATCGACTGGCAGCGCGTCGCGGCGCTCGTCGCGCTCGGCGGGCGGCTCACCGTCGTGAGCGGCGGCCCGGGCACGGGAAAGACGACGACAGTGGTCGGCGTGCTCGCGTGTCTCATCGACGAGAGCCCGAACCTGCGCATCGCGCTCGCCGCGCCGACCGGCAAGGCGGCGCAGCGCATGCAGGAAGCGCTCATCGAGCGCGCCGGGCAATTGCCGCCGGAACTCGCGGCACGCCTGCCGCGCACGTCCTTCACGTTGCAGCGGCTGCTCGGCACGCTGCCCGACGGACGCTTCCGGCATCATCGCGACAACCCGCTGCCCTTCGACGTCATCGTGGTCGACGAAGCCTCGATGATCGACGTCGCGCTCGCCGCGCATCTCGTCGAAGCGGTCGCGCCCGATGCGCGGCTCGTGATGCTCGGCGACAAGGACCAGCTCGCCGCCGTCGAGGCGGGCGCGGTGTTCGCCGAACTGAGTGCGCAGCCCGTTTTCAGCGAAGTGGGCGCCGCGCGCATCGCGGCAGGGCTCGGCGTCGCGCCGCAGCATTTTCGCGCCGCGCTGCCGGACGATGCCGCCGCGCCGCACGCGTTAGGCGCGTTGGGCGATATGGAAGATGACTACCTGCTGATCGACGAGAGCGAAGGCTATGCCGCGCTGCACGAGGCCCATGCCGAGCCGTGGCATCCGGCGCCCGAAGACGTGCCCGCGTCGAACCCGCTCACCGATTGCGTCGTGTGGCTCGAGCGCAATTACCGCTTCGGGCTCGATTCGGACATCGGCCGGCTGTCGGTCGCGATCCGGCGTGGGTCGGCCGAGGCCGCGCTGGCAGCCTTGCAGGCGTCGGACGCCGGCGAGGGCGTCGCGCGTGCCGCCGTTCTAGTCGACGACCACGCGCCCGCGCTGTCCGAGCGCACGCTCGCGCGGCTTGCCGCAGGCTTCGCGCCGTATGCGCAGGCGCTCGCCGCGGCGCTCGAAGGGCAGTCCGGCGTCGCCGCCCTCTTCGACGCGCTCAACCGCTATCGCGTACTGTGCGCGACGCGCGAAGGCGCGCGCGGCGTCGACGAGATCAATGCGCGCCTCGCGGCGAAGGTGCGCGAGCGGGCGGGCGGCGCGCTTGCGTTCGGCGCGCAGTGGTTCGCCGGGCGTCCCGTGATCGTCACGCGCAACGACTACGCGCTCGGACTGTTCAACGGCGACATCGGCATCGCGATGCCGGCCGCCGACGGCGCGCTGCGCGTCGCGTTCCGCATGGCCGATGCGAGCTTGCGATTCGTGTCGCCGGCGGCGCTCCCGCCGCACGACACGGCGTTCGCGCTGACGGTCCACAAGTCGCAGGGCTCGGAATTCGATCACGCCGCGCTCGTGCTGCCGGCCACGTTCAACCGCGTGCTGTCGCGCGAACTCGTCTACACGGCGATCACGCGCGCGAAGCAGCGCGTCGAGGTGATCGGAGCGCCGGCGATCTTCGCGCAGGCCGTCGCGACGCCGAGCCGGCGCGATTCCGGGCTGGCCGCGCGCATCGTCGAGGAATCGCGATGACGACGCACCGCTACGAGATCGCGCCGAACGAAGTCGAGCTGACGGCCGTCCGTGCGCAGGGCGCGGGCGGGCAGAACGTCAACAAGGTGTCGAGCGCGATCCATCTGCGCTTCGACATCCGGGCGTCGTCGCTGCCGGAGACGATCAAGCTGCGCCTGCTCGCGTTGTCCGACAGCCGGGTCACGCGCGACGGCGTGATCGTCATCAAGGCGCAGGAGCATCGCACGCAGGACATGAATCGCGCGGCGGCGCTCGCGCGTCTTTCCGAGATGATTCATAGCGTCAGCGTGACGCGTCGCGCGCGAGTCGCGACCAAGCCGACGCGCGCCTCGCAGAAGCGGCGCGTCGAATCGAAGGTGCGGCGCGGCGCGATCAAGGCCGGGCGAGGGCGCGTGGAAGGGGAGTAGGGGCGCCGTTTTCAATGCGGCGGAATCATCCACGTCAGCACGTTCTGCTGCAGCCACACGAGCACGCCGAGCAGTACCGTCAGCAGGATCGAATGCTTGAAGGTGCGCGAGAAAACCAGTCCTTCCTGACCTTTCAGATCGGTCGTTGCGACACCCGTCGAGATGTTTTGCGGCGAGATCATCTTGCCCATCACGCCGCCGGACGAATTGGTCGCCGCCATCAGCACCGGACTGAGATTCAGTTGCCGCGCCGCGACGACCTGCAGATTGCCGAAGAGCGCGTTGCCCGACGTGTCGCTGCCCGACAGGAACACCGCGACCCAACCGAGAAACGCCGACACCAGCGGAAAAAGCGCGCCCACCGACGCCACGCCGAGCCCCAGCGTGTAATTCATGCCCGAGTAGTTCATCAGATAGGCAAGTCCCACAATGGTCGCGACCGTCAGGATGGCGATGCGCGTCTGCACCCACGTATCGACGATCGCCGCGCCGTACTCCGCCGCCGGCAGCCGCACGAGGAGCGACGTGAGGATCGACGCGACCAGGATCGCCGTGCCCGTCGCGAGTGGCTGGAAGTCCCAGATCGCGCCATAAGGTGCGTTGTACAGCGTGATGTAGACGGCCTTGTCCAGACCGGGCCAGGGAATTTTCACATCGCCGATCAGGAAGATCTTGAGCACCGTCCACACGATCACCACCGCCGACACCACGATCCACGGCAGCCAGCCCTGCGCGCCGGAGAGCTGGCCGCGCGTCTGCCCGGCGCGGTCGACGTTGACTGCGAATGCGTCGTCGGGGGCGGGTTTCCAGACGCGCAGGAACGCAATCGTCACGATCAGCGAGACGAGCGAGGAGAGCACGTCGGTGAGCGCGTAACTGATGTAATTCGACGTCACGAACTGCGTGAGCGCGAACGCGCCGCCCGAGACGAGCAGCACCGGCCACACGCGCAGCATGTTGCGAAAGCCCGCGTAGATGCCGATCACATAGAAGGGCAGCGCAAGCGCGAAGAACGGCAATTGCCGGCCGACCATCTTGGCGAGCGCGTCGGTCGGCAGGTGCGTCACCGCGCCGAGCACGGTGATCGGCACGCCGAGCGCGCCGAACGCGACCGGCGCAGTATTGAAGATCAGCGTGAAAGTGAGCGCCTCGAGTGGCGGAAAGCCCAGCAGAATGAGCAGCGAACTGGTGATCGCGATCGGCGTGCCGAAACCCGAGATGCCTTCGAGCAGCGCGCCGAACGAAAAGCCGATCACGACGAGCACGATGCGCCGGTCGTTCGGGAGGTTGTCGATCATCCAGAGGCGAAACGCGTCGAAACGGCCGGAGCGCAGCGACACGTTGTAGAGCAGGATCGCGGCGAACACGATCCACATCACCGGCCAGAGCGCGAAGACGGCACCGGCGGCGATGGAGTCGAGCGCGAGGCGCAGCGGAAAATGCCAGCCCGCCACCGCGATGACGAGCCCGACGACGAGCCCCGCGAGCGACGCCTGCCACGCGGGGCGGCGCGCCCAGCCGAGCAGCACGAGCACGACGAGGATCGGCAGCGCGGCCACCACGAACGATGCCCCGAGCGAGTTAGCGATGGGCGTGAGCAACTGATGGAACATGTCGCCTCCAGGGTGTCGACTCGGGTCGTTGGCTGTCGAGTCGGGAACAGGCGCGCGTGGAGTGAAGACGTGTTCTGTGCCGTGGCTGTCCTTCGCGCCGAAACGAGCGGCCGGCGCTGTGGATGTCTTTCAGCTTAAGCAGTTGCATAACGCGCAATGACTAAGCATAGAGCGGGGATCGTGCCAGTCAAGGTGAGAATGGACGACCGCGACAACGCGCGCATGCGCTCATTCGCCGCGCAGGTCGGCGGCGAATGGCAGGCGGGTCAACCAGGAAGTCAGGTCTTCGCTTCGACGGTATCGCGTTCGACGACGGGCGCGCTGCGAAATACCCAGATCGTCAGCAGACCGAGAGAGGCGAGCATCCACAACAGGAAAAACGCGAAGGCCATCATGTCCGTCCCCTTCAGGCAAGTGTGCATGCGAGACGCCCGGCAGGCGTGGCGCAGGAACGCGCGCCGCCGCGGCGTATAAGGGAACTTTACATAGCGAAAAACGTGCCAGAACACCGCACGATGGGGCGGAAGCCTTGTGGGCAGAAGGAGGGAGGGTGCCGGACCGGAGCGAGCCGCCAGTGGAATTAAATCGTCAACGAAAAAACGTTACATCGACGATACAACTGCGCGCGGTCGGCCGCTTTTGCGTTACACCAAGGCAACATCAGGTCGCCGCCATAGTCCTGTCAGTGGCTGTGTCCCATGCCGCCGCCGCCATGCCAGCCGCTTCCGCCGCCGTGCCAGCCACCGCCACCGCCATGCCAACCGCCGCCGCCCCCGTGCCAACCTCCGTGGCCGCCCCAGCAGCAGCCTCCACCGCCCCAGTAACCGAAACCGACCGAAATCGCCGGATAGCCGTAACCGTAGTAAGCGGGGTACACGGGATAAGGATAGGTGGGGTAATACGCCGGATAGGTCGAGTACGCAACGGGCGGCTGGGCGACCACATATTGCGTCGTCGTGGCGGCCGTGGCGGGGTCGCCGGATGGCTCCGTCGTGCTTTGCGTGCCGACCGGTACTTCCCGTTGCGTATAAGCCGCGCCGACAACCGGATAAGCGGGATAGGGAGGATAGGCCGAATAGCCGTAAGGACCGACGTAATAACATCCGCTCAATGCGACAGCGCTCGCGAGCGCTGTCAACGAGAGTTTCGGATTCATGATGCTGCTCCTTTCTTGCAACTGCCTTGGGTACTGCTTCGTTCGCGCTGCGTCGAACGGGTCGGCGAAAAGAGCTTGGCGCATCGTCGGCTGCTGGCGTGAGAGAGCGGGGTGCTCGAAGCTGGATTCGGATAGTTTGGTTCATTTTAACGCTGCGGAGCGCGTTCAGATGTCGCGATCCGCAGCGCAAGACTCCGGCTTACTTGCCGACCTGGTTGCCGATCACGCCGCCGACGGCCGCGCCGCCGAGCGTCGACAGCGCGCTGCCGCCGATCACCGCGCCCGCTGCGCCGCCGACGCCCGCCCCGACCGCCGTATCGCGTTGCCGTGTAGTCATGCTGTCGCAGGCGGTAAGGCCGCCGAGCAATGCGACGACGAGAGCAGCAGCGCCGATCTGTTTGATATTTTTCATTTCGACTCTCCAATGTGTTTATCAGGGTGATGCGGCCCGGCGCGTTCGCCTTGGCAGGGTTCCCTTTTTTTATCGGGTGCCGGGCCGCCGCAGAAGACGCGATCTGCGGTGCGTCCTTGCGGCTATTCCTGTCGGAGCCATGCAGCGACTTGCGATACTGCCGGCTCAATCACCATGAAGCAGGAAAGATGCCTGTTCGCCACGTCTCGCGAACGCGCCTTCCGACGCGCTTCGAGGCGATGCTTCAGAAATGAAACAGCCCGTCGCGCATGTCGCGCGACGGGCTGTTTGTGTGCCCGGTTGGTAAACCCGGCACCGGCAACCGCGATCAGGTGCGCTGGTAAATCTCCGCGCCCTTCTTCACGAATTCGATCGCCTTGGTCTGCATGCCTTGCGTGAGCGCTTCCGTATCGGTCACGCCTTGCTTTGCCGCATAGTCGCGCACGTCCTGCGTGATCTTCATCGAGCAGAAGTGCGGGCCGCACATCGAGCAAAAATGCGCGACTTTCGCCGAATCCTTCGGCAGCGTCTCGTCGTGGAATTCGCGGGCCTTGTCCGGATCGAGGCCGAGGTTGAACTGGTCTTCCCAGCGGAACTCGAAGCGCGCCTTGGAGAGCGCGTTGTCGCGCACCTGCGCGCCCGGATGACCCTTCGCCAGATCGGCGGCGTGCGCGGCGAGCTTGTACGTGATGATGCCTTCCTTCACGTCGTCCTTGTTCGGCAGCCCGAGGTGCTCCTTCGGGGTCACGTAGCAGAGCATCGCCGTGCCGAACCAGCCGATCATCGCCGCACCGATGCCCGACGTGATGTGGTCGTAACCCGGCGCGATGTCGGTCGTGAGCGGCCCGAGCGTGTAGAACGGCGCTTCGTCGCACCACTCCAGTTGCAGGTCCATGTTCTCCTTGATGAGCTGCATCGGCACGTGGCCCGGGCCTTCGATCATCACCTGCACGTCGTGCTTCCACGCGATCTGCGTCAGTTCGCCGAGCGTCTTCAGTTCGCCGAGCTGCGCTTCGTCGTTGGCGTCGTAGATCGAGCCGGGACGCAGGCCATCGCCGAGCGAGAAGCTGACGTCGTAGGCCTTCATGATTTCGCAGATGTCCTCGAAGTGCTCGTACAGGAAGCTTTCCTTGTGATGCGCGAGACACCATTTCGCCATGATCGAGCCGCCGCGCGACACGATGCCCGTCATGCGGTTCGCGGTCAGCGGCACATATTGCAGGCGCACACCAGCGTGGATCGTGAAGTAGTCGACGCCTTGTTCCGCCTGCTCGATCAGCGTGTCGCGGAAGATTTCCCAGGTCAGGTCCTCGGCTTTGCCGTTGACCTTTTCAAGCGCCTGATAGATCGGCACCGTGCCGATCGGCACCGGCGAATTGCGGATGATCCATTCGCGCGTCTCGTGGATATGCTTGCCCGTCGAGAGGTCCATGACCGTGTCGCCGCCCCAGCGGATCGCCCAGGTCATCTTGTCGACTTCCTCGCCGATAGAAGATGTGACCGCCGAATTGCCGATGTTCGCGTTGATCTTCACGAGGAAGTTGCGGCCGATGATCATCGGCTCGCTTTCCGGGTGATTGATGTTCGCGGGGATGATCGCGCGGCCGCGCGCCACTTCCTCGCGCACGAACTCGGGTGTGATTTCCTTCAGCGCGTTCTCGCCGAACGCGGCGGCGCCGAACGCCTGGCCCGGATGCTGGCGGCCCATCATCTTCGCGAGTTTTTCGCCGTTCGGGCCGCTCGTCCGCAGCGTTTCGAGATATTCGGCGCGGCGCTGGTTCTCGCGGATCGCGATGTATTCCATTTCCGGCGTGACGATGCCCTGACGCGCGTAGTGCATCTGCGAGACGTTCTTGCCGGGAATCGCGCGGCGCGGATGGCGGTGCAGTCCGGGAAAGCGCAGTTCGGCCGTTTTCGGATCGGCGGCGCGCTCGCGGCCGAAGTCGCTCGACAGGCCGCCAAGGCTTTCCGTGTCGCCGCGCGCTTCGATCCAGCGCTGGCGCAGCGCGGGCAGGCCCGAGCGGATGTCGATTGTCGCGTCCGGGTCGGTGTACGGGCCGGATGTGTCGTAGACGTAGACCGGCGGGTTCTTCTCGCCGCCGAAGCTGTCGGGCGTATCGGACTGGGTGATTTCGCGCATCGGCACGCGGATGTCGGGCTGCGAGCCCGTCACGTAGACCTTGCGCGAATTGGGCAGCGGCGCGATGGCGGCGGCGTCGACGACGGCGTTCTCTGACAGGAACTTCGGGTTGGCATTCATGTGCTGTCTCTCCTGGGGACGGTTTTTCCAGCAAGCCGGCGGACGAACGGACGAACGCCCGGCGGCGACTGATTCAGGAGCTAAACAGGGAGGAACGAGACGGAAGGAGTTGCGGGCTTCGGAGGATGCGGGAGAGTGAGAAGAACCCTGCGCGTTGAAACCCGAACGCTTCCCTGCGCTGGCATTATCCAGATCAGGTTCAAAGGGTATTTCTCACCCACGATACGCGGGCAATCCAGCTTGGACCTTCGACGATGCAAAGTTTTCGACGGATTGCGATGCGCAGCGCAGGACCCCCGCGTTAGCAGCCGCTACGTTACACCGCACCGTGGCGTGTTGGCAACCATCTGTAACACTGCGCTTCGCGCACAGAGCGCTTACTGCATAATGGCGGGCACCGCGTTTTCCGTACTTTCCCTAGTACGCGCGGCGGTCCGTTTTTCGCCCGACATCCTTCCGCACTCCGCCATGTTGTCCTGTCTTGCCCGTCTTGCCGCGACGCCTCGTTCGCATGCGCGTCGTTCTCCGGCTGCCCGTCCCGGCGGTGTATCAGCGGGTCTGTCTGTAATTCTGGCCGAAGCGGAGTGACGGATGCCTGTCACGCAACAGCCACAGCAGCCGCAACCGCCGAAGCTGCCGTCCAGCCTGCCGTTCAATCTTCTCGACCGTTTTCCGTTCCGTTTGCCGCGGACGCAGCAGGGCCGGGTCGCGCTCGCGCTGGCCGTCGTCTATATCGTGTGGGGATCGACGTACATGGCGGTGCATCTGTCGCTCGCGTCGTTTCCGCCGCTGATGCTCTCCGGCCTGCGTAATCTTTTCGCAGGCATCGGGCTTTTTATCTTCGCGGCGCGCAAGAAGCCGATCTGGCCGACGGGCGCCGAAATCCGCAATGCGGCGATCGTCGGGACGCTGCTCGTCGGGTTGTCGAGCGGGATGCTCGCATTCGGCATGCGCACGGTCGAAACGGGAACGGCGGCCGTGATGGTCGCGACGGTGCCGCTTTTCGCGACCGTCATCGCCGCGCTCACGGGCCGCAAGATCGCAAAGGGCGAGTGGGTCGCGGTCGGGCTCGGACTGGTCGGCATCGCGCTCCTGAATCACGGCGACACCTCATCGGGGTCGACGGCCGGCAGCCTCGCCATCCTGTGCGGCGCGGTCTTCTGGGCGGGCGGGGCGCATCTCGCCGGGAAGCTCAAGCTGCCGTCCGATCTCTTCGTGTCGACGGCGCTGCAAATCGGGCTCGGCGGCACGATTTCCACGATCGTCGCCTGGTTGTCGGGGGAGCGGATCGCGAGCATCGGCTTCGTGCCGTTCGCTTCGTTTCTCTATCTGATGCTGATCGGCACGATGGCCGCCTATGTCGCGTATGGCTATCTGATCCGCCACACGAGTCCGATCATCGCGAGCAGTTGCATGTACGTGAATCCGGTCGTCGCGGTGGCGCTCGGTTCGCTGCTGCTCGGCGAAGTCATCACGCGCTGGACGGTCATCGCGACCGTCGTCATCTTGATCAGCGTCGGATTGTCGTTCTGGTTCGACTACCGGCGGCGCGGTCTCGTCTGAGGGCGCCCGCGCGGCGCGTCTGCCGACCGCGACGATGTAAGACATGGGAAATATCGCGTAAGACTTGCCGGGCCCTTTCCAGCGAACCGCACGCCGAACGTCCGGTTCGAGCAAAAACTCTAAATCACGCAAGCGCCTTGTCCCACCGGGCGCGGCGGCCAAGCCGCGCTTCGTCCTCGTCCACAGCGGCACATCAGTTGCTCAATGTCGGCACCCATCCGGCGCCGTGCGCATGCGCATCCGTCGAACGGTGCCCCGGGGAAGAAAAGCGGGCTGGTCCCACGCGTTTCACCGAACGCGCGACGGCCCGACATAACGATCAACATCAATCGATAATAAAGGTGAAGACATGAAGCTCATCCGCACCGTGACCGCGCTTGCCTGTGCCGCATCGATCCTTTCCGCCTGCGGCGGCAGCTCAGACGACGTCGGCAAGGAACTCGGCGTCACGCCACCCGAAGTCCATTTCATCCACGCCATTCCGAGCGCACCGAACGTCGACTTCTATAACAACGGTCACGTCCTGCAGGCGAACCTCGCCTACAAGGCCGTCACGAACTTCGCCACGATCAACACTGGCGCCCAGACCTTCTCCTACGCGGCCGTCAACACGACGACGCAACTCGCCACCGACTCGACCATCACCAACGCCGCGAAGGGCCACGAGTACACCGTGATCGCGCTGCCGGACGCGGGCTTCCTGCCGTCGATCGCCGTCATCGACGATCCGTTCGACAAGGGCCTGCTGTCGACGAACGCACGCGTGCGGGGTTTCAACGCGTCGGCGAATGCACAGAATCTCGACCTCTATCTCGTGGCGCCGGGCACCAGCATCGGCGCGATCAGCCCGACGATGGCCGGCGTGGCGTACAAGAATGCCGTCCCGGCGACGACCCAGGATTCGCTGTACGTCTCCGGCGGAACCTATCAACTGATCGCGACGCTGCCGGGATCGAAGACGCCGGTCTACACGTCCGCGTCGTTCAACCTCGGCAACAACGCAGACTGGCTCGTGACGACGCTGCCCGCCGGCAACGCGCTTTCGCAAGTGGTTCCCAACAAGATTCGCCTGCTCGTCGCGCAGGGCGGCAACACGCAGACGCCCGCGATCGAATTGCCCGACACGCAGTAACGCAGGAAAACGCGCGACGCGGATCGCGCCGGGAAGCACAAAGGCCTTCGCGACAGCGAAGGCCTTTGTTTTTCATGTCACGCGAAACTGCTGCAACAGACGGTCGAAAAAAAGCCCGCCGCTAGAAGCGACGGGCCGACAGGTAACGATGTGGACTGCGCTGCGCGGCAGCCCGCGCGGTCGCGATCCTTACTTGTGTTCTTCAGCGGAGTTCGAGATGGCCTGGCCGCCCTTCGAAATATCCTGGCCCGCGCCGGACATGGTATTGCAGCCCGCGAGGGCAGCCGTGCCAGCGATCAGCAACAAAGCGATGAGTCGAGTCATGAGTGTTCCCCTAGCAGTTGGAGATGCGCGAGCGGAGCGTCCGCGCATCGTTGTTGAGTTCGCCCTGCGCGTCGCGCAGAGTCATTCTGTCCGAACCATCATAAAGAAAGCATGATGCGCAGGCTGTAGGCGTGCGCGTGTTTTTCACGTCAGCCGGTTCCGCTATTGATGTCGGCGTCCTCCTACGCGAGCGGAATGCCCGTGTCCAGCGAAGCCGTGTGCTTCGCGTCCGTGCGCTCGCGCGGCAAGGTCGCGCGGATGCTCGTGCCGTGCGGCACGCGCGGTTCGATCTCGATGCGGCCGCCACGCGCGGACACGCGCTGGCGCATGCCGAGCAGACCATGCGTGTGCGTGCGCTTCAGATCCTGCGCACGGATGCCGACGCCGTCGTCGGCGATATGCAGCGACACGCGTTCGGCATCGAGCGTCAGCGCAATCTCGATGCCGCTTGCGCGCGCATACTTCGCCGCGTTGGTGAGCGACTCCTGCGCGACCCGAAAGAGCGCGATCTCGATTTCGTCGCCGAGCTTCACGTCGCTCTCCGGCAGCTTGAGTTCGACGGTCCAGCCGTTGCGCTGCGCCGCTTCGTCGGCGAGCGTGGAAAGGGCGGTGACGAGCCCGAAGTTCGCGAGCACGGTCGGCCGCATGTCTTCGATGATCCGGCGCTTGAGCGCGATGCCCTGATCGAGGTTCGCGAGCGCGCGCGCGAGCTTCTCGGCCATCGCGGGTTCCGTGTGCTTCAGCTTGCCGTTGACCCACGCGACATCCATCTTGCTCGCGGTCAGGATCGAGCCGAGTTCGTCGTGAAGCTCGCGTGCGAGCTCGGTTTTTTCGTTCTCGCTCACCGACTGCAAGTGCCACGCGAGCGCTTCGAGCTGACGCGTGCGCTCGAACACGAGCTGATCGAGTTCCTCCTGCTGCGTGATGAGCTTTTTCTGCACGCGATCCTGCTTGTCCAGTTGAATTCCCAGATTGCGGAACAGCAGCAGGAACAACACGATGTTGAGCGCACACAGCGCGCCGACGCAGAACGTCGAGATGCGCTGGTCGGCGCGGCTCGAATCGAGTGCGTGCTGCGCGCGGCGCTCCTCCGTCAGGCGCAGGAGCGCCAGCGTGCTTTCCAGGATCTCGCCGCCTTCGGGCGTCTTGAGCGCGCGCGCGCGGGCGTCGTCGGTGGCGATCGCAGGGTTCGACAGCGTCGCGAGCCCGGCGGCGATCTGCGCATCAACCGCGCCGCTCACCTGCGCGAAGCTGGCGAGCGCAGTGTCGTCGGCCTTGCGGTGGTAGTAGCCGTCGAGCGACGCGATGATCCGGCGAATCCGTGCCGTCGCCTGCGCGAAATGCGCGGCGTACCCGGCACGCGACGCCTCGGGGGCGAGCGCGAAGGCGCGTTCGTCGGCGGCGAGCGTCGCGATCTCGGCGGCGAGTTCGGTCAGTTGCGTGGTGGCACCCTTCGCGTCGAGCGCGACTTCGTATTCGGCGGCGATGCGCATGCGGCCCGACTCCAGCACGACGAGCCCGCCGACCGTAATGACGATCGCGACCGTCATCGCGACTGCCCAGCTAAAGCGGCGCATGAAGTCGTTCAGACGAGCGACGCGTCCCGGATTGCCCCGCTTTTGCGCCGATGCCTGCCGGATTCCGGCGGACGGTATTGCCTTGTTCATGTGACTTTTTTCGTCGTAGTGGGCGTGAACCGGGGCCTGCGTGCGCGGCGAGCGCACGGTAAGGCCCGTTGAAAGCGCTTGTCAGTGGATTCCCACAGCAAAAAAGGCGCCAGCCCGGATGCGCCGGCATGCCGACGCCGTTACCATCCAAGAGCCAGTCAAACTTTCACACGGGGAACGATCATGTTGAAGTGGGCTTTGTTTTTCGCGATCGTGGCCGTGATCGCCGGTCTCCTGGGCTTTACCGGCATCGCCGCGGGCGCCGCCAGCATCGCGAAATTCCTGTTCGTGCTGTTCCTGATCCTGTGCGTGGTTTTCCTCGTGCTTGGATTCGTCGTTACCAAGAAAATAGTCGATTAGCGACGCGCTGATCGTCCGGGCGGTCCGCGCTCGTGCTGTTTTGCGCCGGCCGCTCCCTGAATATTCCGAGTCGCCTTCTTTTCGACGCTGACGGGTGCTTGACGCCATGCTGGGACGGCGTGTCTGCGGGCCGGATGCGCCCGGGCGCGCTGTCGCCGCCGACGACGTCCGGACCCGGTTTCATACCTCAAGGAGGGTCGCCATGCTTCATTACGCCGCTGTTTTTTTCGTGATCGCGATCATCGCGGCCGTGTTCGGTTTTACGGGCATCGCCGCGGGCGCGGCTGAAATCGCGAAGATCCTGTTCTACATTTTTCTCGTGGTGTTCGTGGTCACGCTGCTGCTCGGCGTCTTCCGGACCTGACGCGGATCGTCACGGCGCGATATCGCGTGCGTTGCATACCGGGCACGCCGCGTGCTCGGGTGCCGACGATCGACGCGATAAGTTGACGCCACACACGTCGCGATGCGCCGCCAGCCGGCGCCCGATGTCAAACCACACCACTTTGCCAGGAGCAATCAAATGTCGAAATCGTCTGCTGCAAAAGCCGAGCCGGGTCAGTCGAAGGACCCGTTCGTCCTGGATGTCGAAAAGATTCGCGCCGATGCGCGCCAGCACATGGACGAAGGTCCTGTCACGGCGACTTACGGCGCCGACCGCGAAGTCGTGCTGAAACTCCTGAACGACGCGCTCGCCACCGAAATCGTCTGCACGTTGCGCTACAAGCGCCACTATTTCATGGCGAAGGGCATTCACTCGGAAGCCGTCGCGACCGAATTCGCCGAGCATGCCGCCGAGGAGCAGGAACACGCCGATACGCTCGCCGAGCGCATCGTCCAGCTGGGCGGCGAGCCGAATTTCGCGCCGGACAGCCTGAAGTCGCGCTCGCATTCGGAATACAAGGAAGGGTCGGATCTCATCGACATGATTCGCGAGAACCTGATCGCCGAGCGCATCGCCATCGACACCTATCGTGAAATCATCCGCTATCTCGGCGAGAAGGACGTGACGACGCGGCGCATCTTCGAGGACATCCTCGCCGTCGAGGAAGAACACGCCGACGACATGGCCGACCTGCTCGAAGGCCGCAATGGCTGATCGCGTGGCGCGCGCCGGCCGCGCGGTTGCGAGGTCGGCGTGGGATGATTTTTCTACGCGCGGACGGCGCACATGATTCGAGTGTTGATAGCGGACGATCACGCGATCGTCCGGAGCGGGTTCAGGCAGTTCGTCGCCGACGAACCCGACATGGAGGTCGCGGCGGAAGCCGCGACCGGCGACGAAACCATCGCGCTCGTTCGGGCCGGCGCGTTCGACGTGGTGCTGCTCGACATCGCGATGCCCGACAAGAACGGCATCGACACGCTGCGCGTCATCAAGCAGCTTCGGCCGGAGCAGGGCGTGCTGATGCTCTCGGGCTTTCCCGAGAGCCAGTACGCAATCAACCTGCTGCGCGCGGGTGCGAACGGCTATCTCAACAAGGACGCGGCGCCCGACGAGATAGTGCGCGCGATCCGCACGGTGGCGCGCGGGCATCGCTATCTGTCGGAATTCATCGCCGATGCGCTCGCCGACAAGCTGGAGAAGCCCGCAGCCGAGCGGCCGCACGAAACGCTCTCGGAACGCGAGTTCCAGATCTTCTGCAAGCTCGCCGGCGGGCGGATTCCGACCGAGATTGCCGAGGAGCTGCATTTGTCGGTGAAGACGGTCAGCACGTATCGCGCGCGGGTTCTGGAGAAGATGCGGCTGTCGAACAACGCCGATCTCACGTACTACGCGATCAAGAACGGTTTGATCGAGTAACCGGCTGCCTTTTAGCGGATCACATGAGGAGGCGCCCGCCGTGGGCCACCAGACGACCATCGACGATGCCGGAGCGCGCGAGGCCAAACGGCCCTTGCGGGTGCTCCTGATCGAGGATTCGCCGCTCATCCGGCGCAGCCTCGTCGAGGCGATCGATGCGTCCGGCCAGCTGCGCGTGACCGCCTACGCCGATTCGCCCGACGAAGCCATTGCGCTCTTGTCGGCGCAATCGTTCGACGCGGTGATCGTCGACTTGCAGTTGAAGCGCGGCTCGGGCATCGAAGTGCTGGCGTATCTGCAGGCGCGCGGGCTCGTCGAGACGTCGTTTGCGTGCGTGCTCACGAATCACGCGCTGCCGGCCTATCGCGAGCGCTGCCTGCGATACGGCGTGCGTCACTTCTTCGATAAATCACTCGAATTCGACCGCGTGATCGACGCGCTGCACGACTATGCGCGCGAGCGGGCGTAACGCGTCGTCCTGACGCCGGCGACTCGTTACATCGCTGGAAGTCGATGCCCTTTCAGGGACTTGCTTTGCCGCGACGGCCCGGTTCTAATGCGAACCCCGAGGCTCCGCCGCGTCCGCAGGCGATGCTTCCATATCGACTTCCATCCATCACACATGAAACGCGTTTTGCTTCTTGGCCTGTGTCTGTCCGCCAGTTCCGCCTTCGCCGCGAACCCCGTACTGCTCGAAACGCCCGTTACCTATGCGCCTGACGCCCGCGGCGTGGAGCAGGTGAAAAGCGAATGCCGCGTCGACGACCTGTTGACGCATCACATCGGCGACGTGCTTCGCAAGCTCAACAAGGCAGGCGACGGCACCACTGCATCGCAGACCGATGCGGGCGGCGCGACCATCCTCAGAGTGCAGATCACCAATGTGTTCGGCGTCGGCGGCGGCGCGTGGAGCGGACCGAAGGCCACGACCGTGCTCGCCGATCTGCTCGAGGATGGCAAGGTGATCCGTCACACGCGGGTCAATCGCTGGTCGGTTGGCGGCATGTGGGGCGCGTTCAAGGGAACGTGTTCGATCCTCGATCGCACGGCCATCGTGATTGCAAAGGATTTGGGCCGCTGGGTGCGCGATCCGTCGTATCAGATCAAGGAAGAGGCGCCGCCGCAGGAAGCCTCCGCGCCGACTGCCCAGATCGATCCGCAAAAGGCCGAGTAACCGGGCATCAGGCAACTTGACGGTATTCGGCCTGACGGCTTCTTCGATACCGCCGCCGGCCGGTACGCGGACTCGTCGAGCATTTGGCGAATCCGGAAAGCTGGTCGCGCAGCCGTTCGCCGGGAGGCCGGCAACGCGCCGCGAAGGCTGGAACGCCGCGAAGACTGGCGTAAGCGCGCGCCGAGCTAACCCGCCTGCGACGCCGCGCCGACACCTCTTCGCCGATGGCTCCATGCCGCCAGACCGACCGCGGCCAGTCCCGCCAGAGAGACGCCGGTCCAGCCGAATGCATGCCACGCGAGCGACGCCACCGCCGATCCCAGCGCCCCGCCGATGAAGTACGCGACCATGTAGACCGTGTTCACGCGGCTGCGCGCTTCGGGCGCGAGCGCGTAGATGCGCGACTGGTTGGAAATCTGCGCGGCCTGCACGCCGATATCCAGCACGATCACGCCGATCACGAGCCCCGCGATGCTGCGCGCCGAAAACGCGAACACGACGAACGAAATGGCGACGAGCGCGATCGACAGCGAAATCACCGCGCGCGGCCCGCGCCGGTCGGCCGATTTGCCCGCGAGCGGCGCCGCGAGCGCGCCCGCCGCGCCGACGATGCCGAACAGCCCTGCCGCCTGCGGACCCATGTGGAACGGTTCGCCCGCGAGCAACAGAGTGAGCACCGACCAGAAGATGCTGAATGCCGCGAACATCGCGCCGCCCGTCAGCGAGGCTTCGCGCAATCCGCGATGCTCGGCGACGAGATGCCACATCGAGCCGAGGAGCTTCGTGTAGGACAGGGTCGACGTCGGCCGGCTCTTCGGTAGCCGGGCAATGACGACGACCGCGAGCACGATCGTCGCCACGACGGACGCGCCGAACACCGCGCGCCAGCCGAAGTACTGCGCGACGATGCCCGAGACCGTGCGCGCGAGCAGAATGCCGAGCAGCAGGCCGCTCATCACGGTGCCCACGGCATGGCCCCGTTCGGCGGCGGGCGCGAGTTCGGCGGCAAACGGTACGGCTTGCTGCGCGATCGTCGCAACCACGCCGATCGCGAGGCTCGCCGCGATCAGCACCGCGAGCGTCGGCGCCGCCATCGCGACCACGAGCGCGATGCCGAGCGCCGCAAGCTGGATCAGGATGAGAAGGCGCCGGTCGAAGCGGTCGCCGAGCGGCGCGAGAAAGAACATGCCGAGCGCGTAGCCGAGCTGCGTCGCCGCGGGCACCGCGCCGATCAGCCACGCGCTGCCGGGGAACGACGCGCGGAAGTCGTCGAGCAGCGGCTGATTGAAGTAGATGTTCGCGACCGAGATGCCCGCGATGGTTGCGAGCAGCCACAGCGTCGCGCGCGAGTAGTGTGGATGGCGCTCGTGCGCGGGGTGCTCGTTTCGGTGATCTCTTCGGTGCTCCGGTGCGGGCGTGGGCGAGGACATGGTCGTGTGCGTTTCGAGTGGCGAGGCGTGCGGCCTCGCGGTTCCTGATGAGCGGCTGGGGACACTTGCGCAGGCTCTCGCCTGAGGCGGCGCGCCTTCAGCCGAGCCGCCGATCATACTGGAGACGCTCTAGTCCTGCTCGTCGTAGTGCCGCGGGCCGTCGGCCTGGTCGACGCTCAGGTAATGCGTGACGAGTCCGCGTTCTTGTGTGTGCAGATGCCGTGCGAAGCCGGGCGGCTCCCTCACGCAGGCGGCCGGGCCGTCGTCGCGCAGTTCGGGTGCGACCTGATGCGCGGTCGACGGCGCGCACCACGCGATCGTGCCGCCGAAGCGCCCGACGATCGTCCGGTGCAGGTGTCCGCACAGCACGCGCTCCACGTTCGGATGCGCGCGCACGAGGGTTTCGAGGCGGGCGGCGTCGGCGGGGTCGAGCCGGACGTCGTCCATGAAGCGGACGCCCGTCGCGAACGGCGGATGATGCAGCGCGATCAGAACCGGCATCGCGCGAGCACGGTCGAGTTCCTCCACGAGCGACGCGAGGCGCGCGCCGCAGAGGCGGCCGGCATCGTTGCCGGGGTCCATCGTGTCGAGCGCGATGATGCGCACGCCTTCGATGTCGAAGGCGTACTGGATGAATTCGTCGCCCGCCGAGAGTTCCTTTTGTTCGGGGAAAACCGCGCGCAGGGCGTCGCGGTCGTCGTGATTGCCGACCATCGGGAACCACGGCATCGCGAGCGGGGCGGCGTGCGTAGCTGCATCCTTATCGAAACGCGGCGGGGCGCCTGGCGGGTTTGCTTATCCGCATGCCTCCGTGGTGCCTCGTGCGCGATGGATGGACCGGCAGCGAACCGGGGGTGCGGTTTCCCCGCGCAACGGGGGTGCTCGCGCCAAGGCGATCTGTCTACACTTTCGGCACAGATGGAGTCGTCGAGACAGGAGGTCCGCCATGACGCCCGTTGCGCTTTACATCACCCCCAACTACATCGCGTCCGTTCGAACCGGCAGAGGCCGCGCCTGCTTCGAAGGCACCGTGCGGTTCATCGACGTCGATGCGCTGCCGTTCAACATCGAGCATGTGTGCATCATCGATCGCGATACGGCGATCGAAGCGCTGTTCGACGCCGTGAGGGATGCGGAGAGATTGCTCAGGGCGGTTTGATGGCGCGGGGCGGGGAGGGCAGGATCTGAAGGGAAGGAAAGGCGATTGCTGCGGCTCGAGATTCGCCGGGATTCATTTTTCTGGTGCCGGGGACCGGACTTGAACCGGCAAGCCGTGAGGCGGCGGATTTTAAGTCCGCTATGTTTACCAATTTCATCACCCCGGCGGGGCGGACGCGATTCTACCATCGCGGCGCCGCGCGGCAAAAGCCGCCCCAGTCGGGACATCAGGCGAGACGACGGCCCGGCGATTTCGAATCGGCCGGTTCCGCCTACGGACCGCCAGACACAAAAAAAGCCCAAAACTCCGACGAGGAACTGGGCAAAAGCCGCCGGCAAGGCCAGCGGCGGAGGTCTTTATTCAATAGAACGAGCTTCGTTTCATGCCTGAAGCGATGATTCGAACGATGCCGACCTTGACACTCCGTTCGCCGTGCCGCCTTCGATTACTGACCGAAATACACCGGCTGGGCCGTAGCCGGCGTCGTCACGCGGCCCGACTGCGCGGAGCCGCCGGCCGATGCGCCGTAGCTCGACTGCACGACGTCGTTCTGAGCGATCACGCGCGATTGTGCGGCCTGCAGGTTCGCGGGATAGTTCGCATCGCTTGCGTTCGGGTTGTAGCCGGCCTGTTCCAGTTGTACGAGTTCGGCGCGGACCTGAGCGCGGGTCAGCGGTGCGTTCGACTGAGCGAACGAAGCCACCGGAGCAGCGAGGGTGGCAGCGACAACAACGGCTTGAATGAGCGATTTCATGATTGATTACCTCCAAATGGTGTTTTCTTTGCTGTGAACATCCTTGTTCGCCAGCCAGTGATTGCATTGTAGATAGTTGATTAAGAACGTTTAAGCGGTCGATTTGCGAATCATTCTTGCGAATTCTGTAAGAATTCAGTCGTTGCGACGCAGGCGTGCTAGGCTCGATGCCTGATCGTCAACCAGTTGCCAACATGCCTTCCGCCATCCGCATCGGCCTGATTTCGGATACGCACAATCTCGTGCGCCCTGAAGCGCTCGCGGCGCTCGAAGGCTGCGAGCACATCGTCCACGCCGGCGATATCTGCCGCCCGGCAGTCCTCGATACGCTCGCGGCCCTCGCGCCGATCACGGTCGTGCGTGGCAACAACGATTCGAGCGAGCGCATCGACGAGCTGCCGGAACACACGACGCTCGATATCGGCGGGGCGAAGATTTTCGTCGTCCACGATATCGCCGACGTGCCGCGCGATCTCGCGGGGATCGACGTCGTCGTGACGGGGCATTCGCACAAGCCGCTCATCGAGCGACGCGCCGGCGTGCTGTTCGTGAATCCGGGCAGCGCGGGTCCGAGGCGCTTCAAATTGCCCGTCACGGTGGCGCTGCTCACGATCGAACACGGCCACATCGACGCGCGCATCGTGCCGCTGATCGACTAGCGGTGCAGCGAGAACCGGACGCAAAAAAGCCGGCGCGATTTCTCGCGCCGGCTTCGCATCGATCATGCATCCATCAAGCTTCGATCACGCCCGCACCGCGCCTTCCGGAAACCGCTCGTCGTCCATTGCGGCGGCTTCGCGCGCGCCGCGCAGCACCGCATGCGCTTCCGCACGCGAGCCGACAGCGGGCGGCGAGCCCTTCAGCGGTTTCTTCGCGGTCTCATGCAGCGCGAGCACCGACACGATCCCGATCACCGACGCACCCATCAGGTAATACGCGGGCATCATCAGGTTGCCGGTGGCATCGACGAGCCACGCGGTCACGAGCGGCGTCGTCCCGCCGAAGAGCGACACCGAGACATTGAAACCGATCGCGAGCGCGCCGTAGCGGATTTTCGTCGGAAAGAGCGCCGGCAGCGACGACGGCATCACGCCCGTAAAGCACGACAGCATCACGCCGAGAATCATCATGCCGCTGAAGATCGGCAGGATCGTGCCCATGCGGATCAGTTCGAGCGCCGGAATCGACAGCACCAGAAGACCCACGCAGCCCGCGAGCATCACGGGCTTGCGGCCGATCTTGTCCGACAGGTGCCCCGCGAACAGCGTCATCGGCATCATCAGCACCATCACGACGAGCACGATGAAAAGACCATGCGTCTCGTTGAACTTGAGCGTCGCCGAGAGATAGCTCGGCAGGTACGACAGCGCCATGTAGTCGGTCACGTTGAAGATCAGCACGAGGCCGATACATTGCAGCATCGGCTTCCACTGCTTCATCAGGGTGTCGCGGAATTGCTGCTTGGGCGTCGCGTGCGCTTCGGATTCGCGCTTGTCGGCCTCGCGCTGGAACGCGGGCGTCTCTTCGAGCTTCATCCGGATGTAGAGCCCGATCAGCCCGAGCGGCCCGGCGACCAGAAACGGAATGCGCCAGCCCCACGAGAGCAGCGACTCTTGCGAGAGCGTGGCCGTCAGCACCGCGACGACGCCCGCGCCCAGCACGTACCCAACCAGCGTGCCGAATTCGAGGAAGCTCGACATGAAGCCGCGCTTCTTGTCCGGCGAGAATTCGGCGATGAAGGTCGCCGCGCCGCCGTATTCGCCGCCCGTCGAGAAGCCTTGCAAGAGACGCGCGACGAGCAGGAGGATCGGCGCGAAGATGCCGATCGAACCGTAGCTCGGAATCAGGCCGATACAGAACGTGCCGATCGCCATCATGATCATCGTCATCGCGAGGACGCGCTTCCTGCCGATGCGATCGCCGAGCGGCCCGAACACCATGCCGCCGAGCGGACGCACGAGGAACGCCGCGGCGAACGTGCCGAAGGTGGCGAGCAGCTGCGCGGTCGGATTGCTCGACGGGAAGAACACCTTGCCGAGCGTCACGGCGATGTAGCTGTAGACGCCGAAGTCGAACCATTCCATCGCGTTGCCGATCGCCATGGCGCCGACCGCGCGCTTCAGGAGCGATTGATCGACGATGGTGATGTCGTCGAGACTCGGCTGGGCTTGCCGGTCATGGTGATCGTGATGGTCGCTTTTGCGCCAGAGGCCGTCACGTACTTCATGTAGGGCGGACATGGGTAGGAGTTCTCCTTGTTCAATGCCGGCGGTGCGTCCCGAACCTTGCAAGCGCGGTCGAAAACGCGGCCGGCGCGCCCGATGGGGCGCGGATTGCCAGGAAAGCGCCATTCGAAATGCAGTTTCGCGACGGTGCCGAAGGCGGGTCGCGCAGTCGCGGGTGTCGCCGCAGGGCTTTGCCGCGACGCTCACCGCGCAACAACGCGGCGACGAAGAAAATGGCAAAGCCGGTGCATCGCGGCGAGGGTCGCGAAAGTGCACTCGTGAAAACAGCGCGAGTTTGACGAAGCGGACGGCGAACCCGGGAGTTGCCGCGGTGTGGGCCGCGTCGTCGACGATGAAAAGCGGATACGAAAAAGGGCCGGCGTGACACCAGGACCGACGAGCCTTTTTGTATGAAACAGTCACGGATCGCAGCGTGCCGGGCATTTTGATTGCCGAGGCGCGTGCGCGTGAATCAGGGTGAATTGCTGTTTGAACGAAGCAGATAATAACACGTTGACTGACGAAGCGCAAACCGCCGGGCTTTCGGGCTATATCAAAAACGCTCGAATGCCTTATCTCATAAAGGATTGCGGCGATTGCTGGGCGTTCGTTCAACGCCGCATTTGCCCAAGAAAAAACCGACCGCGAGGGGTCGGTTTTGTGAGCTTGCCGTGTGCGCTTTCAGCTTTGCGGCGGCACGTAGCCCGACGCGGTATCGGCGCCTTCGCCGAAGAAATATTTCTCGGTCTGCTTGAGCAGATACTGGCGCGCGCGCGGATCGGCCATGTTCAGGCGGTTTTCGTTGATCAGCATGGTCTGCTGCTTCAGCCAGCCCTGCCACGCCTCTTTCGAGACCGTCTCGTAGATCCGCTTGCCGAGTTCGCCCGGCAGCGGCGGAAAGTCGAGTCCTTCGGCTTCCTTGCCGAGCTTCGCGCATTGAACCATTCGGGCCATCGTGTGTTTCTCCTCAAGTCGGGGTAGCGGGGCGTCGCGGTCGTGGTCGTTACCTGCGGCCGCCCGAATGTGGTGAGTTAAAGCTGCTTCTTCAATACGAGCGACTTGCGTTGCCAGTTATAGAGACGGCGCCGGTCTTCGGGCAGGTCGTCGACGGTGGCTTTCACGAAACCGCGTTTGAGGAACCAGTGCTCGGTGCGCGTCGTCAGGACGAAGATGTGCGTGAGGCCGCGCGCGCGCGCGCGCTGTTCGACGCGTTTCAAGAGCCGCTCGCCGTCGCCGGAACCTTGCGCCTCGGGCGCGACCGTGAGGCACGCCATCTCGCCGATGCGCTCCTGCGTGTACGGATAGAGTGCCGCGCAGCCGAACAGCACGCCATCGTGCTCGATGACCGAGAAGTGGTCGATGTCGCGTTCGATCTGGTGGCGCCCGCGCCGAACCAGCGTGCCATCCGATTCGAGCGGCTCGATCAGCGTGAGGATGCCGCCGACGTCGTCCGGCGTCGCCTCGCGCAGGCTTTCGAGGTTCTCATACGAGATCATCGTGCCGACGCCGTCGTGCAGGAAGAGTTCGAGCAGCACGCTGCCGTCGAGCGCGTAGGGAATGATGTGCGCCCGCGCCACGCCGCCACGGCACGCGCGGATCGTGTGCTTCAGATAGAACGCGGCGTCGCCCTGCAATTCGCCGCCTTCGTGCAGACGATAGGCGTCGTCGAGCGACATTTCGCGCACGAGATCGCCGTTTTCATCGACGAGACCCGGCGTTTCGGTCAGGAAAATGATCTTGTCGGCGCGCAGCGCGATCGCGGCGGCCGACGCCACGTCTTCCATCGACAGGTTGAACGCCTCGCCCGTTGGCGAAAAACCGAGCGGCGAGAGCAGCACGAGCTTGTTGCTCGCGAGCGAATGGCGCACCGAATCGCCGTCGATCTTGCGCACGACGCCCGTGTGCTGGAAATCGACGCCATCCAGAATGCCGACCGGCCGCGCCGTCACGAAATTGCCCGACACGACGCTGATGTGCGCATGCGCCATCGGCGTGTTCGGCAAGCCCTGGCTGATCGCGGCTTCGATGTCGAGGCGCACTTCGCCGGCGGCTTCCTTCGCGGATTCGAGCGCGCGCGCATCGGTGATGCGCAGCCCGTGCGAAAACGACGACTCGACGCCGTGCAGCCGCAACTGCTCTTCGACCTGCGGCCGCGAGCCGTGGACGAGGACGACGTGGATGCCCATCGCGTGCAAGAGGCCGACGTCCTGCACGAGCGCGTTGAGCCGGCCTTCCTGCACCAGTTCGCCGCCGAACGCGACGACGAACGTCTTGTTGCGGAACGCGTGGATGTACGGCGCGACGGAACGCATCCATTCGACGAACTGGGCGTGCTTGGCGTCCACGTCGGAGATCTGGGGCGTTTCCGGTTCGGCTGCAACCGGCGACGGCGCGGTGGGGAGGTCGGTTTGGGAATTCATGCCCGGATTATAATGCGAGGCTATGCCGAATGTTTCCAAACGCCCCGTCGACGGGGACAAGCCCGACCCTCAGGAGCAGTTGAAAAAGCTGCGTGAAAATCTGTTGCGCGATGGTGCGCCACGTCCGCCAGGCACCGCCGACGACGAAGCGAGCCGGGCGCTCAGCAAGAAGGAGGCGGCGGCGCGGCGGTTTGCGGGGGCATCGGGGAACGCGGGCGCGGTGGCGAAGCCCGCGAGCGGCGGCGAGCGGCAGGCCGTGCAGACGCCGCCGGCGCGTTCCGGCAATGCGCCCGCCCATAAGAAACAGCCGAATGTCGGCCCGCAGCAACGCGCCGTGGCGCATGCGAACGAGCGCGCGAACGGCGGCAACGCAAAGCCGGCTGCATCGGCTGAACGCGGCACGGCCGCGCGCGGCGACACACCGAAAGCCCCGGCCGAAGCCCGTCCAGAAGACGAACAACCGCGCGCGCGTCGAACTTCGCAGCAGAATCCGCGAGCCTCGGCCAAGGAAAGCGGCGCCGGCGACGCCCCGCAACGCGCCGCGCATCGCGTGCCGCCGCGCGCTACGGAACGTTCGGCCCAACCGCGCGCACCGCGGACCACAGACGAAACCCGCCCGAACGCGCGAGCCGCCGATACGCCGTCGCAACCCGCCGCGCGCGATCCGTCACGACCGCGCGCGCTGCAGGCTTCGGACGAAGCGCGTGCGCAGAAACCCGCCGCCCCGCGCCGCGAACGAGCGGCGGTCGAGCCGAACCCGATTCCGCCGATTACATTTCCCGAAGCGCTGCCGGTCTCCGGACGCCGCGAGGAAATCGCGCGGGCCATCGCGGCGAATCAGGTCGTGATCGTGAGCGGCGAGACGGGCTCCGGCAAGACCACGCAGTTGCCGAAAATCTGTCTCGCGCTCGGACGCGGGCTCGGCGCTGGCGGTTCGGGCCTGATCGGCCATACGCAGCCGCGCCGGATCGCGGCATCGGCGACTGGGCGGCGCATCGCGGAGGAACTCGGCACGCCGTTCGGCGAAGTGGTCGGCTACAAGGTGCGTTTCACCGACAATCTCGCGCCCGGCGCGTCGGTCAAGCTCATGACGGACGGCATCCTGCTCGCCGAAACGCAGACCGATCCGCTGCTCAAGGCCTACGACACGATCATCATCGACGAGGCGCACGAGCGCAGTGTCAATATCGATTTCCTGCTCGGCTATCTGAAAGAAATCCTGCCGCGCCGGCCCGACCTGAAGCTGATCGTGACCTCCGCGACGATCGACGCCGACCGCTTCGCGCGCCATTTCGGCAGCGACGAGAAGCCCGCGCCGGTGATCGAGGTGAGCGGGCGGCTGTATCCGGTGGAAATGCGCTACCGGCCAGTCGAAGAGGACAGCCCCGCGGTGAAAAACGCGCAGGGCACGCCGCAGAAGGAGTCGCGCCAGAAAACCCAGCGCGAGACCGACCGCGACCTGATGGAAGCGATCGTCGATGCCGTCGACGAACTGTGCCGCGAAGGCCCCGGCGATGTGCTCGTGTTCCTGCCCGGCGAGCGCGAGATCCGCGACGCCGCCGAGGCGCTCCGGAAGCACCATCCGCCGCATACGGAAATCTTGCCGCTCTTCGCGCGACTGTCGGCGGCGGAGCAGGAGCGCGTCTTCCGGCCGTCGAACGCGCGGCGCATCGTGCTCGCGACCAACGTCGCGGAAACGTCGCTGACGGTGCCGGGCATCCGCTATGTCGTCGATACCGGCATGGCGCGCGTGAAGCGCTATTCGTATCGCAACAAGGTGGAGCAGTTGCAGGTCGAGGGCATTTCGCAGGCGGCGGCGAACCAGCGCGCGGGCCGCTGCGGGCGCGTGGCGGACGGCGTGTGCATTCGCCTCTACGACGAAGCCGATTTCCAGTCGCGTACCCGTTTCACCGATCCCGAGATTTTGCGCTCGTCGCTCGCCTCGGTGATCCTGCGGATGAAGTCGCTGCATCTGACGGCGATCGAAACCTTCCCGTTCATCGAACCGCCGCCGGGCCGCGCCATCGCCGATGGCTATCAACTGCTGAACGAACTGGGCGCCGTCGACGACGACAACGCGCTGACGCCGCTCGGCCGCGAACTCGCGCGCCTGCCGCTCGATCCGCGCGTCGGGCGGATGATTCTCGCCGCGCGCGATCACCAGGCGTTGCGCGAGGTGCTGATCATCGCGTCGGCGCTGTCGGTGCAGGATCCGCGCGACCGGCCGGTCGAGGCGCAGGAGCAGGCGGACCAGGCGCACCGCAAGTTCGTCGACGAGCGCTCCGAGTTTCTGCAATGGACGCGCATCTGGGCGTGGTTCGAGGAAGCGATCGCGCACAAGAAGTCGAACAAGCAACTCGGCGACGCGTGCCGCGCGAACTTCCTGTCGCAAATGCGTCTGCGCGAGTGGCGCGACGTGCATTCGCAACTGCTGACGGTCGTGCGCGAACACGGCTGGCGGATCAACGATGCCGAGGCGACGTTCGAACAGGTGCATCTGTCGCTGTTGACGGGTTTGCTCGGCAACGTAGGCCTCAAAGCCGACGACGAACCGTATTACCTCGGCGCGCGCGGCATCAAGTTCTATCTGTGGCCGGGCTCCGCGCTGCTGAAGAAGGCGGGGCGCTGGGTGATGGCGGGCGAACTCGTCGAGACGAGCCGCCTGTATGCGCGCACCATCGCGAAGATCGAGCCGGAATGGCTCGAACAGGTCGGCGCGCATTTGCTGAAGAAGTCGCTGTCCGAGCCGCATTGGGAAAAGAAGGCGGCGCAGGTCGTCGCGTTCGAGCGCGCGACGCTGCACGGGCTCACCGTGTACGCACGGCGGCGCGTGTCCTTCGGCAGCCAGGACCCGGCGCGCGCGCGCGAAATGTTTATCCGTGGCGCGCTGGTCGAAGGCGAATTCGAGACCCGGCTGCCGTTTTTCGCGCACAACCGCAAGCTCGTCGCGGATATCGAGCAACTGGAGCACAAGTCGCGCCGTCAGGACGTGCTCGTCGACGACGAACTGATCCACGCGTTCTACGACACGCTCGTGCCGCAGGGCATCCACACCGGCGCGGCGTTCGAGCGCTGGTATCGCGACGAGGAGAAGGCGGGCAAATCGCGCCTGCTTTTCCTCTCGCGCGACGACCTGATGCGTCACGAAGCCGCCGGCATCACGACCGATCTGTTCCCAAAGCGCATGACGATGGCGGGCATCGAAATGTCGCTCGCGTATCACTTCGAACCCGGTTCGCCGCGCGATGGCGTGACGCTCACGGTGCCGCTCTACGGCCTGAATCAGGTCGATGCACGCCGCGCCGAATGGCTCGTACCCGGCATGCTGAAGGAAAAGGCGCAGTTACTGATGAAGTCGCTGCCGCAGAAGTTGCGTCGCCATGTGGTGCCGCTGCCCGAGTTCGCAGCCGGTTTCGTCGATCGTCACGGCGGGCCGAAGTTCGGCGCGGGCGGTTTGCTCGAAGCGCTGATCGCGGATATCCGCGGCGAGACGCAGGTCGCGATGAAAAGCGCCGACTTCAAGCTCGAAACGCTGCCCGCGCACCTCTTCATGAACTTCAAGGTCATCGACGAGCACGGCCGTCAGCTCGCGTTGGGGCGCAATCTCGCGCAGTTGCGCGCGGAACTCGGCGGCCAGGCGCAACAGCATTTTCAGAAGCTGGCGGCGGCCGCGACGCTCGATCTGCGCGACGACGCCGCGCCTTCGACGTCGGTCGCGGCGCCGTCGAGCGATCCGTCGAGCACTGCGCTCTACGAAAATCTCACGACGTGGAATTTCGGGAAGCTGCCCGAACTGCTGGAAATCCGTCGTCGCGGGCAGACGTTGTTCGGCTATCCGGCGCTCGTCGATCGCATCACGCATTGCGATGTCGAAGTGTTCGATTCTCCCGAGGAGGCGGCGCGGATTCATCGCGCGGGTCTGCGGCGTCTTTTCGCGTTGCAGTTGCGCGAGCCGATCAAGTATCTCGAGAAGAATCTCGGGGGCTTGCGCGAGATGTCGCTGCAATACATGGCGCTCGGCACGCTGGAGGAATTGCGCGACCAGATCATCGAGACCGCACTGGATCGCGCATGCCTGCAGGAGCCGCTTCCCGACGACGACGCCAGCTTCCACAAGCGTCGTGACGAAGGGAAAGGGCGTCTCACGCTGCTCGCGCAGGAGATCGCCCGGCTGACGGGGCAGATTCTTGCCGAATATGCGGGCGTCGCGAAGAAGCTGGCGCAGGCGAAGTCGTTCGGGACCGCGCACACCGATATGCAGTCGCAATTGAGCGGGCTGATCGGCAAGCGTTTCGTGATCGATACGCCGTATGCGCAGCTCGCGCATTTTCCGCGCTATCTGAAGGCCATTGCGCTTCGGATCGACAAGCTGAAAGCCGACCCGTCGCGCGATGCGCGCCTTGTCGCCGATCTGCAGCCACTCGTGCAGCATTATCAGCGCGCGATCGCCCAGCGCGGGGGCGTGGCGGATGCGCGGCTCGCCGAATATCGGTGGCTGCTGGAGGAATTGCGCGTGTCGCTTTTCGCGCAGGAGTTGCGCACGCCGATGCCGATTTCCGTCAAACGCCTTCACAAGGTGTGGGAATCGATGCAGCGTTGAGCGAGCGACGCTCCAAACGAAAAAGGCCGGCGCAATGCCGGCCTCGTGCTTTCATCGGTCAATACAGCGTCAGTCGATCTGTGCCGTCTTCACCGGTTCGCTCGAAACGGCGGGGATGGCCGCTGCCATCGTAGCGACGGGTTCTACGTCGTCACCATGCGAATGAATTTCGACCGGCGGTTCGTACTTGCGCCATTTGCCGTCGAGAAGCGTCTCGACGTTATCGCCGCACTTCCGATAGTAATTGCGCGCCTCGTTATGCGAATTGAAGAGCACCTTCAACTGGCAGACGAACTGCGGCGCGCCAGCTTCGTTCGTCACGTTCAGGCGGTAGTCCCATTCGCGCACGAGGAAAAAACCTTCCGAATAGTGCGGCCGCCCCAGCAGGCCGGCGACCTGGTCCTTCGTCATGCCGGGCCGCAGCTTGCGCAGCGCCTCGACGAGCGGGAACGTGCCGTTGCGCGTCCACGTCGACGAGTCCGCGGCAGGGAAGACGAGCTTGTCGTTCATGCCGTCGTCGGAGAGATGGCTGCGGGTCGCGCAGCCCTGCATCAGCGCGGCGGCTGACAGCGCTGCGGCGAGCATCACCCACACGGGCGCGCGGCGGGAGAGAGTGCTAACTGTTTCTTTCGTCATGCTTGAGTCACCTTGTTCGATCTTTTTGTCGTGGCGGGCCGGCTTTCAGCGGATGCCGCCGAAACCCGGCCCGAGCGTGCTTGCGCCGATCAGGCCGTCCGCTTACCAGTGCATGCCGGCGCCGGCGCCGACGCCGACGCCGAACTGGCCGCGGGTGCTCGTGGTGCCGGTGAACTTGTACGCCCAGACGCCGTTGTCGGACAGTTGCGACACGCCGATGGCGAGCGCGCTCTGGCCGCCATATGTGCCCGCACCGACCGCTACCATGCCGTGGCCCGGCAACACCGCTTGCGGCAGGCTTGCGATGGCGATCGCCGCTGCGGTGCCGCCGTAGGCGTCGCGACGGGCGTCGTCGAACTTCTGGTTGGTGTAGGCGTTAGCCTGGTTCACTGCGTTCGACGAGCTTTGCTGCAACTGGTTGAGGTTGACGGCGTCGGTGCCCTGCGTGCCCGGCGCGACGTTGACGACCTGGCGTTCCAGGCCGGCGGCGCCGACGGACACCGTGTTCGTGCGGTCCGCGACCGAGTTCTGGCCGAGCGCGACGGCGTTGTCGGCGGTGGCTTTCGCGCCGCTGCCGAGCGCCGTGGCGCCGTTGCCCGAAGCCGATGCGTTCTGGCCGGCGGCGAGCGCGGCGGTGCCGGAGGCCGTGGCGCCTGCGCCGAACGCGGCCGCGCCCGTGCCCGATGCCGATGCGCTCGCACCCGCTGCCACCGAATGCGCGCCGGTTGACGAGGCGCCTTCCGTGTCGCGGTCGCCTTCCGCGCTCACGAACGGATTGGCGGCGTTGACGACGGCGTTGTTGACCTGGCCGAGGGCGTCGTTCAACTGGCCGACGTTGACCGCGTCGGTGGCGGCGGTGCCGGCCGCGACGTTGTGGAGTGCGGTGCCGCCATCGCCTTCGAGGGTGACGCTGGTCTTGTTGACCGTACCATCCGGATTGCGGTCGTACTTGACCGCGCCGTCGACGGCTTGCGTAACCGTGTCGACCTGCGCGCTCACGCCTTTCAACTGCGCGACGTTGACGGCTTCGTCGTCTGCGGAACCGGCTGCGACGCCGCTAATCGTGCGGTTGCCGACGTTCACTTCGCCCGAGGAGGTTTGCGGAGCGGAAAGGCCGTAGGCTGCGTAGTTGGACTGCGCACCGGTCTTCGTTGCCGAACCCGCGCCGAGGGCGACGCTGTTGGCGTGCATGGCAGTCGCGCCCTGACCGATGGCGACGGCGTTATCAACGCTCGTCTGCGCGCCGGTGCCGACTGCGACAGAGCCGAATCCGCCTGCCTTCGCGAGGGCGCCCGCGGCGACGCTTTGGTCACCTGTTGCCTGTGAGCCCATGCCGAACGCGACGGAACTGTCGCCCGATGCGCTGGCACTCTCGCCGATCGCGACGGCGCTGTCGTTAGTGGCTTTCGACAGATTACCGACAGCGATGGCCCCGTTGCCCGTCGCTTGAGCGTTGGCACCCGCGGCGAAACTTTCCTCGCCGGTTGCCGCGGCATTGTTGCCGACCGCGGTCGCGTTCTGCGCGGACGCGACCGAATTTGCGCCATATGCCGAAGCATCGTCACCCGCGGCCGACGCGTTTGCGCCCGAGGCGACCGAATGGGTGCCCGTGGCTTGTGCGCCTTCGGTTGCGCGATCGCCATCGGCCTTGAAGAACGGACTCTCCGCGTTGGCGACGGCCTGGTTCATCTGGTCGACGTTGACCGCATCCGTGCCGGCGGTGCCCGCCGCAACATTGTGGATGGTGGCGGGGCCGCTTCCCGGGTTGAGGGTAACGCTGGTCGGGTCGACGACGCCGTTGTTGACGTCGTACTTGACCGTGCCCTGGTCCACTCCCTTGAGCTGCGCGACGTTGACGGCTTCGTCGTCGTTCAGACCGGCTGCGACACCGCTGATCGTGCGGTTGCCGACGTTGACCTCGCCGATCGATGCTTGCGTGCCGCTGAGGCTATAGCCGGTGTAGGAACTGCGGGCGCCAACCGTCGTGACGGAGCCCGCGCCGAGCGCGACGCTGTTGGGCAGCGTCGACTGCGCGCGTTGGCCGATCGCCACGGAATTGGCGCCCGTAGCGGTGCTGTTCGCGCCAATCGCCACCGTGTATATGCTGGTAGCGTCTCCGTTCGTGCCCGCGACGCTGCTTTCCCCGATCGCGACTGATGAACGGCCGTTCGACGTCGCGCTAGCGCCGAGCGCGATGCCACTGACGCCAGTAACCACGCTCGCCCCGCCAACGGCGATGCCCCCGAACGTGCTGGACGCATTCGCTGCATTTCCTATTGCGACGGCCGTGGACCCGGCCGCCGTCGCCTGCGAACCTACGGCGACGGACTGCACACCGCTGGCGACCGCGGTGTTTCCCACTGCCACCGCGGAGTTGGAGGTCGCGCTGGCATTGGCGCCAGCGGCAACGCTTGCGACCCCCGTTGCGTTCGCATTCGTGCCGAGGGCGGCAGAGCCGCTGCCAGAAGCACGCGCTGAAGAACCGACCGCAACCGCGCCGCTGTCCGTGGCAGTCGCACGGTGGCCGACCGCGACTGCTTCTGTGCTGGCGCTCGAATCTGCGCCGGTTGCGACGCCACCGGTGGCGGCCGTTGCATTCATGCCTGTAGCGACGGCGTTGGTGCCGGTCGCCTGGGCATTCCCGCCTACCGCGACTGCGCCGTCAGCCGCTGCCGTTGAGCCCGCGCCCGCTGCGACGCTCTTGTCACCTTGCGACTGCGACTTGTTGCCGATTGCGATCGAACTGTCTTGCGATGCAGTGGCGCTTTCTCCAATTGCGACCGTGCTGCTGGCGCCTATGGCCTGCGTATTGGCGCCGATGGCAATGCCGCGGTTCATCGATAGCGAATTGGCGCCGGCATGAAGGGCACCGACGCCGGGGTCATCCGTCCAGTCGTCGGCTCGCGCCTGCCCCGTCAGCGCGCCGCCCACCGCCGCCGCGCACGCGATTACAAGTGCCGCGCGCGAGCTTGCCTTCTTGCTTCTCGACCGCGTCGTTTCTGACGCGGCAACCCACGTCCCGCTCGATTCGTTCCAGACTGCCTTGAAGATTCTGTTCATGATGAGGATGCCTAACAAAACAAGGAATTATTGTGAGTTTCGAAGAAAACGTCGTCGTCCGAGCTTTTTGAGCGCTCTACGAAATGTCGATTCTTTGAGGGCGCACGCGTCGTTCTCGTGCTTTCCGGCGAGTCTGGGCGATACGCGCCCGAAGTCGCCATCCGGAACCGCGACATGATCGGCGCGAAGCGGCGCACGAAATACACGAATATTCCGAATTGATGATTAATTCTGAACTGAAACTAACTTTTGAAAAATACTCGCTGAACTACCAGTTGGTATGCTTTTTATTCTATTGTTTGGAGAAAGATGCAGATATGTCTCGATGCATTCCTGAAAAAACCACGGGCAGATCTCAGATGTCTCCGATCGCGATCTCGCCTTGAATTCCTCGTTTCGGCGGTGGGCCGCCCTTCGATCCGCCGTGTTGCCCGGCAAAAGCGGCCAATAGCCCGCCAAAATGCCGCGCCCGGGTCAACGCTCTCGGACAGGCAAACGTTCTACAATGTCGGCTGTCTCTCGACTCGACCTTTCATGCGCAATCTCTTCCTCTCCGGCCGCGTTCGCGCGACCGTCGTCCGTGCGGCGCTCGCCGCCGGCGCCGCCTTACTCGCCACCGCAGCAAGCGCCAACAACGTGATCGTGCTGAATTCCGGCGAGGCCACGCTCAGCCTGATCGACGAAGGCAGCCGTCAGGTCGTCGGAACGGTTCCGACCGGCAAGGAACCGCATCACCTGATGCCGACGCCCGACGGGTCGTCGCTGATCGTCGCAAATTCGGTGTCCAACAACCTGATGTTCGTCGACCCGAAGACGGGCAAGACCCAGCGCTGGCTCGAAAACATCGAAGATCCTTACCAGATCGGCTTCTCGCCGGATCGCAAGTGGCTCGTGACGACCGGTCTGCGCTTGGATCGCCTGGACATTTACCACTACGACGGCAAGGACATTTCGATCGCGAAGCGCCTGCCGCTCGCCACCATGCCGAGCCACATCGCGTTCACGAACGACAGCCAGACGGCGTTCATTTCGCTGCAGGTGTCCGGGGAAATCGCGGCGATCGATCTCGCGACGCAGACGGTCAAGTGGAAAATGAAGGTCGGCAAGGTGCCGGCGGGCGTCTGGCTCACGCCGGGCGACAAGTTTCTGCTCGTCGGCATGACGGGCGCCGATTACGTCGCCGTGGTCGACTGGCGCAACCAGAAAGTCGTGAAGACGATCAAGACCGGCAACGGCGCGCACAACTTCCGCTCGCTCGCGGACGGCAAGCACGTCGCGGTGTCGAACCGGGTGGCGAGCACGATCAGCATCATCGACGAGGACACGCTCACGAACGTCGGCGACATCACCGGTCTCATGCCCGGCCCCGACGACATGGAACTTTCCGCTGACAAACGCTATCTGTGGGTAACGTTCCGTTTCGCGAAGCACATCGGCATCATCGACCTGACGAATCGCAAGCTGATTCAGACGATCGCCGTGGGCCGCTCGCCGCACGGGATTTATTTCTACAATCGCGCGCCGGCGACGGCGGCGAACGGCGCCTGAAGGCGAGTGTGTACTACCATTGATGCAGATCGGCCGCTGCATCTGACGGAGCACCATGTTTCATTCCATCCTTTCGTCTCTCGATAGTTTCGTTTCGGCGCTTCAGACCCTTCTGTACGTCGACGTCGTTCAGCCGTTCCTGTTCAAGGTCGGCCTGATGGACTACGACGAAGATACCTACGACGCGCTCTACTGGGTGATCGTCGGCGTGCTGGAAGTGATCGCGATGTACGCGATCCTCCGGCCGCTGGAGGCGCTGCGGCCGGCCGAAAAGTGGGAAAACCGCAAGGGCGTGCGGGTCGACGTGTTGTACACGTGGCTCGTGAAACTGGGCATCCTGAACCTGTTTTTCTTCTTCACGTTCCAGCCGCTCTTCGATTCGCTGCAAAGCTGGCTGCGTTTGCATAACGTGCCGAATCTCGAAATCGACAATCTCTGGCCCGGCGTGACGACCCAGCCGCTCGTCGCGTTCGCGATCTATCTGGTCTTGCTCGATTTCGCTGGCTATTGGTATCACCGTCTGGAGCACCGCTTCGGCATCTGGTGGGAACTGCACGCGGTGCACCACAGCCAGCAGAAGATGTCGCTCTGGTCGGATGATCGCAACCACCTGCTGGACGACATCCTCCAGGCGAGTTTTTTCGCGGCCATCGCGCTCGTCATCGGCGTGGAGCCGGCGCAATTCGTCGTGCTGGTCGCGATCACGAACCTGATGCAAAGCGTCCAGCACGCGAACATTCGCCTGCATTACGGCTGGCTCGGCGAACGGCTGCTGGTCGGCCCGGCATTCCATCGGCGGCACCACGCCATCGGCTTCGGTCACGAAGGCACCAAGTACGGCTGCAATTTCGGCGTGCTGTTCCCGTGGTGGGACATGCTGTTCCGAAGCGTGTCGTGGAACCGGGAAGTCGAACCGACCGGCATCCGCGACCAGATCGCCGTGCCTGGCGCGCGCGCGGTGAATTACGGCGACGGATTCATCGAGCAGCATTGGCTCGCGTTCAGACGCATCGGCGCGCGCTTGGCCGCGTGGCGAAACGGCGGCCGCCGCAATTCTGATACCGACGCCGCGCCGGTCTGACGGCCTGCGCGCCGTCTTCGGCGGCACGCACTTTTGTTCTATCAACGGCCAGCGGTCGGCCAATCGGCTAACTGCGCGGCCGGCCTTCCCTGGTTTATCCTGTCTTCTTTGTCGGCCAGAACCAGCGTTTGGCTCCGGCCCCATGCACGGCAGTTGTTTCCTTTCAGGCAAATCACGCATGAATGACTTGCTGCGTTCGTTCGTGCGCGCGCTCGCGAACGCGTTTCACCCGAGGATGCTCTGGCTCACCTTCATGCCGTTCGCCGTCGCGACGGCGGGGTGGGGTGTCGTCCTGTGGTTCTTCTGGCAGACGCTGACGGGCGCGGCGACCGGCTGGCTCGACGGCTGGGCGTTCACGTCCTCGATGTACCGTCTCTTCGATTCCGTCGGCTTCTCGTCGCTGCATTCGGTCATTGCGCCGTTTCTTGTCGTCGTGATGGCGATTCCGTTGATCGTCGTGACCGTTCTGCTGCTGATCGCGACGATGTCGATGCCCGCCGTCGTCAAGCTGCTCACGCGGCGGCAGTACGCGACGCTCGAAGCGCGACGCGGCGGCTCGTGGTACGGGAGTCTCGGCCATTCGGTGGTGACGACGGTCGTCTGTCTGGTGCTGCTCGTGGTGACGTTGCCGCTGTGGCTGATCCCGCCGTTTTTCGCGCTGATTCCCCCGCTGCTGTGGGGCTGGCTGACCTATCGCGTGATGACTTACGACGCGCTGGCCCTGCATGCAAGCGCCGACGAGCGCCGCCAGATCGTGCGGACGGCGCGCTGGCCGCTCTTCGCAATCGGCATTGTGAGCGGCCTGTTCGGCTCGCTGCCGACGATGCGCTGGGCCTGGTCGGTATGGCTGCTGCCGCTCTTTCCGGTCGTCGCCGCAGTCACGATCTGGATCTATGCGTTCATCCTCGTCTTTTCGGCGCTCTGGTTCGCGCATTACTGCCTGCATGCGCTCGAACGCCTGCGTGCCGGAACGGCGGGCGTGCCGGCGTTGCCGGCTCAATCCTGAGAGGCTTTCATGGGCTTTGGCGTCATCATCATCGGCGATGAAATCCTGTCCGGCCGGCGCTCGGACAAGCATCTGCCGAAAATCATCGAATTGCTGGCGGCGCGCGGTCTCGCGCTCGACTGGGCCGAACACGTCGGCGACGACCCCGGGCGCATCACGGCGACGCTCGCGCGCACGTTCGCGTCAAGCGACGTGGTGTTCTCGACCGGCGGCATCGGCGCGACGCCCGACGATCACACGCGGCAATGCGCCGCGCGCGCCCTCGACGTGCCGCTCGCGCTGCACCCGGAAGCCGCGGAACTGATCCGGGCGCGCGTGATCGACATGGCGGCGGGCAAGCCGGTCGATCTGCAGTCGCCCGAGAATCTGCATCGGCTCAATATGGGAACTTTCCCGGAGGGCGCCTCGATCATTCCGAACAGCTACAACCGGATTCCCGGGTTTTCTGTCGCCGATCATCATTTCGTACCGGGCTTTCCGGTGATGGCATGGCCGATGATCGAGTGGGTGCTCGACACGAAGTACGCGCATCTGCATCACGCGAAGGCTTATGTCGAGCGGTCCGTGCTGGTGTTCGGGCTGCCCGAGTCGCGCATCACGCCGCTGATGGTCGCGATCGAGCAGGACTTTCCGGGCGTGCGCGTGTTCAGCCTGCCGAGCGTCGGCGATGTGTCGCGCGGCGCGATCTACGCGCGCGCTCATATCGATCTCGGTGTGAAGGGCGATCCGGAGACCGCGGGCGCGGCTTTCGAAGCGCTGCGCGAGGGCGTGCACGCCCTCGGCGGGGAAATGGTGGAGGCGCAGCCGGATGGGTGACGGCTGGCGGTTTCAACGGCTCCGAGCGCCTTTTACGCGCCGATCCACGGCAGTTTGCGGAAGCACCAGCCCGACACGGTCTTGCGATGGCCCTGCGAGTCCTTGTCGCCTTCGAAGCCTTCCAGCAAGTCGAACGACTGCGTGAAGCCTTCTTTCTGCGCGGCCACCGCGGCGAGCTTGGAGCGCGCCGCGCTGCGGCAGAGGAACAAAACGGGGGTATCCGGGGTGGCGACCTGCCGTAGTTGTTCGATAAACTCGGCATTCGGCACCGAGCCCGGGTAGCGGATCCATTCGATGTGGGCGTACTGCGCGCCGTCGATCGCCGGGCGGCCGACCCAGTCGAGTTCCGCGCGAGTACGAACGTCGACGAGGCGCACGCGCGGATCGAGTTGCAGCAATTCGAACGCCTCGGTGGGCAGAATGGCGCCGGCGTACGGCAGACGGTTCTCGGCGGCGCGAGCCGTGGCCTGACCGTATAACTGCTCAAGCGTGCTCATGACGCAAGTCTCCGGAGAGCTTAAAAGATCATTCTAGCGTGATGGCGCCGCAGCCTGTGATCCTGCGCCGAGAGACGCCACGGTCTACGCGGTGCATTAAGTTGGTGCGCGAAACGTCGGATGCATCGTTTCGGTGCTAACGTTAGACGAGTAGCTGAATGGAGCACCATTTTCGTGCGCGACCGCGCGTCGGTCATCGAACGGACCGGGCGGCGAAAAGGGAGCCTTCACCGAAAATGCGCGCTGCTTCAATTGCTTGGCGCAACGATGGTGCGCCTTGGCATGGAAGCTGCTTTTTAGACGCCGATAGTTTTCGGATCGGTACAGGGCGGCGAGGTCGTTCGCCGACTTTTGTTAATCAGGAGATAGGTAATGAGTAAATCCGTGGCCGACGTCATGCAACTCGTCAAGGACGAGGACGTCAAGTTTGTCGATTTCCGTTTCACCGACACGCGCGGCAAAGAACAACACGTTTCGGTGCCGGTTTCGGCATTCGACGAAGACAAATTTGAAAGCGGCCACGCTTTCGACGGTTCGTCCATCGCCGGCTGGAAGGGCATCGAAGCGTCGGACATGCTGCTCGTGCCGGACGCCGACACCGCCTTCATCGACCCGTTCTACGAAGAATCGACGCTCGTGCTGTCGTGCGATGTCGTCGAGCCGTCGGATGGCAAGGGCTATGAACGCGACCCGCGTTCGCTCGCGAAACGCGCCGAAGCGTACCTGAAGAGCTCGGGCCTCGGCGACACGGCCTACTTCGGTCCGGAACCGGAATTCTTCATTTTCGACTCGGTCAAGTGGAACACGGACCAGTCGGGCACGTTCGTCAAGATCGGCTCGGAAGAAGCGCCGTGGTCGTCGTCGATGGACTTCGAAGGCGGCAATACCGGCCACCGTCCGGGCACGAAGGGCGGCTACTTCCCGGTCGCACCGGTCGACACGTTCCAGGACATCCGCTCGGAAATGTGTCTGTTGCTCGAACAGATCGGCATTCCGGTCGAAGTGCACCACCACGAAGTGGCGGGCCAGGGCCAGAACGAAATCGGCACGAAGTTCTCGACGCTGGTTCAGCGCGCCGACTGGCTGCAGCAGATGAAGTACATCATCCACAACGTGGCGCACACGTATGGCAAGACGGCGACGTTCATGCCGAAGCCGATCGTCGGCGACAACGGTTCGGGCATGCACGTTCACCAATCGATCTGGAAGGACGGTCAGAACCTGTTCGCGGGCAACGGCTACGCGGGCCTGTCGGAATTCGCGCTGTTCTACATCGGCGGCATCATCAAGCACGCTCGCGCGCTCAACGCCATCACGAACCCGGGGACGAACTCGTACAAGCGTCTCGTGCCGCACTTCGAAGCACCGGTGAAGCTCGCCTACTCGGCGCGTAACCGTTCGGCATCGATCCGCATTCCGCACGTGTCGAACCCGAAGGGCCGTCGTATCGAAACGCGCTTCCCGGATCCGCTCGCGAACCCGTACCTGTGCTTCTCGGCGCTGATGATGGCGGGTCTCGACGGCGTGCAGAACAAGATCCACCCGGGCGAAGCCGCCGACAAGAACCTGTATGACCTGCCGCCGGAAGAGGATGCAAAGATCCCGACCGTGTGTGCCGGCCTCGACGAGGCGCTCGACGCGCTCGACGCAGACCGCGAGTTCCTGACGCGCGGCGGCGTGTTCACGGATTCGATGCTCGACGCGTACATCGAACTGAAGACGGGCGAGCTGCAACGCTTCCGTCAGTCGGTGCATCCGATCGAGTTCGAAATGTACTACTCGCTGTAAGCGCGCTCGATGGCGCGGGTTGATCGCCTGTGCGATGTACGGGCCGATGCAGCGCGCGCCTCGTTGCGAGCAATGCGGTGAACGACAGAAAAGGGACGGCGCGCCGTCCCTTTTTTAATCGCCGCCGCGCCTGAATTTCAAGACAGGTCCACGACCAAGGCCGCATCGCAAGATGGTTCTCAAGAATCTGATCAAGTCGAGAAAGACGCAGTCCGATGCGCTGTCGGACGATTCGCAGCTCGTGCACACGGGTCTCTTGCCGGGTTTGGAAGCGCTGCCGACCGTCGTGCTCGTGCTGGATAAGCGCAGCCTGAAGATCGCGTATGCGAATCCGTCGGCGGAGTCGATGCTGGAGATGTCGAGAAAGCAGTTGACGCAGACGCACTGGCCCGAGCTTTTCGCGAACGCGGAAGAACTGGTCAGCACGATCGCGAAGATTGCAGAAAACCGTTTCAACGCGACGCACCTCGACGCCGTGCTCGAACGCCCGGGGCGCGAGCCGCTGCACGTGCATGCGGTCGTCGCCTACCTCGAAGTGGCGGCCGACTACGTGCTGCTCGAACTGTTCGAGAACGAGCGGCATCTGCGAAGCGATCGCGAAGAACGCATCCACGATCTGACCGCGGTCAACAAGCAGTTGATCCGCAACCTCGCGCACGAGATCAAGAATCCGCTCGGCGGCATTCGCGGCGCCGCGCAGTTGCTGGAGTTCGAACTCGGCGCGCGCGAACGCGACGAGCTGCGCGAATACACGCAGGTGATCATCAAGGAGTCCGACCGGCTGCAAACGCTCGTCGACCGCTTGCTGGAGCCGCATCGTCATCCGCATATCGTCGGCGATGTGAACATCCACGAAGTCTGCGAGCGCGTGCGGCAGGTGATCCTCGCGGAATTCCCGCGCGGCCTCACGATCGAACGCGATTACGACGTAAGCGTGCCCGACCTGCGCGGCGACAAGGAGCAACTGATCCAGGCGCTCCTGAACATCGTGCGCAACGCAGCCGAAGCGTTGCGCGAGCGCATTTCGCAGGGCGACGCGAAGATCGAGCTGCGCACGCGGATCGCGCGCAAGGTCACGATCGGCAAGCGTCTGCATAAGCTGGCATTGGACTTGCATATCACTGACAACGGCCCTGGCATCCCCGGCGATATCCGCGACCGCATCTTTTATCCGCTCGTGTCGGGCCGCGACGACGGCAGCGGTCTCGGCCTCACGCTCGCGCAATCGTTCGTGCAGCAGCACGACGGACTGATCGAAGTGGAGAGCCGGCCGGGCTGCACCGAATTCGCGATCGTGCTTCCGTTTGGAAGCTGAGGTCGCGGTGCTGACCAATTAGTTTGATCATCCAGACCATCATTTGACGCCTGACCGTTTCGACGGGCTCACACCGAACCACACGAAGACTTCTCGCCGAACGATATGAAGCCGATCTGGATAGTAGACGACGACCAATCCATCCGCTGGGTGCTCGAAAAAGCCCTGGCGCGCGAGAACTTCGCGACGCGCAGTTTCTCCGGCGTGCGCGATGCGCTCGCCGCGCTCGAGCAGGAAAGTCCACAGGTGCTCGTGTCCGACATCCGCATGCCGGGCGGCTCGGGCCTCGAACTCCTGCAGACCGTGCGCGACCGGCTGCCGGGGCTGCCGGTCATCATCATGACCGCGTTCTCCGATCTCGACAGCGCCGTCGCCGCGTTCCAGGGCGGGGCGTTCGAGTATCTCGCGAAACCGTTCGACGTCGACAAGGCGGTCGAACTGATCCGCCGCGCCGTCGACGAAAGCATGCGCGGCGAAGCGGCCTATGACGATCGCGTGACCGAGACGCCGGAGATGCTCGGCCAGGCGCCCGCGATGCAGGACATGTTCCGCGCGATCGGCCGGCTGTCGCATTCGGCGGCGACCGTGCTCATCACGGGCGAATCAGGCACCGGAAAGGAGCTTGTCGCGCGCGCGTTGCACCGACATAGCCCGCGCGCGAACGGGCCGTTCATCGCGCTCAACACGGCGGCGATTCCGAAGGATCTGCTGGAGTCCGAACTCTTCGGCCACGAGCGCGGCGCGTTCACCGGCGCGCAGGCGATGCGGCAGGGCCGCTTCGAGCAGGCCGAGAACGGCACGCTCTTCCTCGACGAAATCGGCGATATGCCGTTCGACCTGCAAACGCGCCTGTTGCGCGTGCTGTCGGACGGACAGTTTTATCGCGTCGGCGGTCACAATCCGCTGAAGGCGAACGTGCGCGTGATCGCGGCGACGCACCAGAATCTCGAATCGCGCGTGCGTCAGGGATTGTTTCGCGAGGACTTGTATCACCGGCTGAACGTGATCCGCCTGCGGCTGCCCGCGTTGCGCGAGCGCAGCGAGGACATACCGCTCCTTACGCGCCACTTCCTGCAAAAGAGCGCGCGCGATCTCGGCGTCGAGCCGAAGCGCGTGTCGGAAGAGGCGCTCGCCTATCTCGCGTCGCTGCCGTTTCCCGGTAACGTGCGGCAGCTCGAAAACCTCTGCAACTGGCTCACGGTGATGGCGCCCGCGCAGACGATCGAGCAGAAGGACCTGCCGCCCGATCTCACGCCGACGCAGGAATACGCCGGCGAAAGCACCGCGCTCGCGGCAAACGCGGATTCGGGAGGCATGACGCAGCCGGCGATGGGTAGCAACGGCGCGTCGGGGATGCCGGCGACGCTGGCTGGCGCGGCGCCTGCGGGCGTGCCGGTCAGCGTGTGGGAGAACGGCTTGCGTACGGAAGTCGCGCGGCTCTTGCGCGAGAACACCGCCGATGTGATGGACGAACTCGCGCGCCGCTTCGAGGCGGCCGTGATTCGCGAAGCGCTCGATTTCACGCGCGGGCGCAAGGTCGAAGCGGCGGAGCGCCTCGGCATCGGACGCAATACGATCACGCGCAAGATCCAGGAACTGCATCTCGACGCCTGATCGTCACGGCGTCTTCACCCACGATCAGCCGATCGTCGCGATCACGGGCGCGTGGTCCGACGGCTGGTCCCACTTGCGCGGCACCTTGTCGACTTCGCAGGCCGCGCAGTGCGCCGCCAGTTCCGCCGACAGCAGGATGTGGTCGATGCGCAGACCCGCATTGCGGCGAAACGCGAGCATGCGGTAATCCCACCACGTGAAGAGCTTCTCGGGCTGCTCGAACTTGCGAAACGCGTCGGTCAGGCCGAGTTCCATGAGCCGCACGAAGTGCGCGCGTTCCTCCGGCGACACCAGGTTCTGACCTTCCCAGGCTTTCGGATCGTGCACGTCGCGATCTTCGGGCGCGATGTTGTAGTCGCCCGCCAGCGCGAGCTTCGGATGCAGCT
This sequence comes from Caballeronia sp. LZ024, assembly GCF_031451455.1. Taxonomy (NCBI): domain Bacteria; kingdom Pseudomonadati; phylum Pseudomonadota; class Betaproteobacteria; order Burkholderiales; family Burkholderiaceae; genus Caballeronia; species Caballeronia sp. LZ024. The sequence continues at coordinate 1,098,770 of NZ_JARUXL010000001.1, forward strand.
TCATTTCGGCGCCGATCCAGTCGGCGAGCGCGTCCAGCCAGCGCATCTTGTAGGCGAACTTCTCGCTGCCGACGGCCTGTCCGTTCGGAAAATACGCCGACACGATGCGCACGCCCTCGACGGTCGCGGCGATCACCCGTTGCTGCGGATCGTCGAAGCCCGGGATGTTGCGCACGATGCTCGCTTCGTCGACGTCGACGCCGTCGCGCACCAGAATGCCGACGCCGTTATACGTCTTCTGTCCCGCGAACCAGCTTTTGAAGCCTGCGGCTTCGAAGTCGGCGCGCGGGAATTTCTCGTCGGGGAGCTTCAGTTCCTGCAGGCACAGCACGTCGACGCGGCTCAGTTCGAGCCAGTCGATCACATGCTGCTGGCGGACTTTGAGGGAATTGACGTTCCAGGTGGCGATTTTCACGGTTCTCGTATTGGGTCGAATGGGCGATGGACCTCGATTATCGCTTGGGACGGCTTCTCCGCCCAAACGCGCGTTTTCTGTCCCGCTACAATCGATCGCATCGACAAAACTGCACGCTCAAGGAGTCGCCCATGGACCTCATCATCCGCCGCGCCGCGCTCGCCCGTTCCCGCGATACGGTCGACATCGGGATGGAAGCCGGCCGCATCGTCGCGATCGAGCCGCGTCTGCCGGCCGCCGCGCGCGAGGAGATCGACGCGGACGGTTCGCTCGTGACCGCGCCTTTCGTCGACGCGCACTTTCACATGGACGCGACGCTTTCCTACGGCCTGCCGCGCGTGAATGCATCGGGGACGCTGCTCGAAGGCATCGCGCTCTGGGGCGAACTGAAGCCGGAACTGACGCAGGAAGCGCTCGTCGAGCGCGCGATGCAGTATTGCGACTGGGCCGTCGCGCGCGGTCTGCTCGCGATCCGCTCGCACGTCGACGTATGCGATCCGCGTCTCTTGGCCGTCGAGGCGCTCATCGAAGTGAAGCGCCGCGTGAAGCCTTATCTCGACCTGCAACTCGTCGCGTTTCCGCAGGACGGCGTATTGCGCTGCGCGGGCGCGTTCGAGAACCTGAAGCGCGCGATCGCGCTGGGTGTCGACGTCGTCGGCGGCATTCCGCATTTCGAGCGGACGATGGCGGACGGCGCCGCGTCGGTGAAACTGCTGTGCGAATTCGCGGCGGAAAAGGGCCTGCGCGTCGACATGCACTGCGACGAAAGCGACGACCCGATGTCGCGCCACATCGAAACGCTCGCCGCCGAAACGCACCGGCTCGGCTTGCACGGACGCGTGACCGGCTCGCATCTCACGTCGATGCATTCGATGGACAACTACTACGTCAGCAAGCTGATTCCGCTGATGCGCGAAGCGGGCGTCGCGGCGATTGCGAATCCGCTCATCAACATCACGCTGCAGGGGCGCTCCGATACGTATCCGAAGCGGCGCGGCATGACGCGCGTGCCGGAGCTGCTGGCGGCGGGCATCGATGTCGCGTTCGGCCATGACTGCGTGATGGACCCTTGGTACAGCCTCGGCTCGGGCGACATGCTCGAAGTCGCGCACATGGGCCTGCACGTCGCGCAGATGACGGGCATCGACGGCATGCGCGCTGCCTTCGACGCGGTGACGACGACGCCCGCGCGCATTCTCGGGATTGAGGGGTACGGGATCGAGGTGGGATGCAACGCGGATTGCGTGGTGGTGGATGCGCGCGATCCGGTGGAGGCGATACGGCTGCGGGCGGCGCGGACGGTGGTGGTTCGGCGGGGGAAGGTGGTGAGCCGGTCGCCGGCGATGCGGGCGAGTTTGGCGTTGAAGGGCAGGCCGGGGGAGGTGAGTTTTAGGCTTGAGCGGTGAAAAGCGGGTAACCGTATCAACGATCCCTTCGTCTTCATGGGCGCAGTGTGAGCAGAGGGACGCAAGTGCTAATGAGGTGTCGCGGAACGACCGGTTGCGCTCACTTCAGAACACCCCCACTAGACGACCAGATTCCCCAGCAAGCCGCGTGTGTTGTGTGCAAGAGATATTCCTGTGGCGTCCGGTCGCAGGCATGGTCAATGTCGTCTGGCATACTAATTACATTGTTAGGTAAACTAAACAGAATTTTAGCGTTAAAGGACGACCATGATTGTGTTCGAAATAGTTACCGCAGGTACATGGCTCGACTACGAAGACAGGGAATGGACGTGGCGGATTGAGGGGCAGCTTCGATCTCTTGAATCGCAATTTTTTGAAGCCAATGCGGCATTAAATTTGTTTATTGGCGCGCAGTCGATTGGCCGCTCGGTTGCAGATCGTGAGAACTGGGAGCGCGATTTGCAGCGCCGGTCTGAGATCCGGCATGCCGTTGAGAAAATGCATGATGGCATCCAGCCTTGGGATAATTTTGACGAAATTCACTTTGAAACCGAAGTCCGCTTCAAGCGAGAAAGGTGGGCAGCCGGCGTTGTGCCACGATGGATCTACAATGTCAGACGGCCATTATGGGGAGATCGATGTATCACCTGAGTCAATGCTGCGGTTAAGGGAAACTCTGGAAGCAGTCTTGTCGTCATTTTGGTGGCATGGACCGAGAAGACACGCTCCGAGTGCGTAACAAATCCTTTACTTAACAGCGTCGAGCCCTACGTGTGGCTTCGCGACTTTATCGGCGCCGTAAGCTCCTCGCCGCCGATTCGCTTCCCAGATTTCCTCAAACGGTTTTGGATCGAAATCCGCCGCTGAGCAACGCGAGCTTGTCGTGCCGCAACGTTAGTCCCGCAACAGATAACACCGCAACCAACCATCAAATATCGATACCCGCAAAACCAAAGGCCCTCGAAAGGGCCTTTGTCATCACAACATCTCCACAGCGGGAAAATCAATCCACCCGCAAATGCACCGCATCCGCCGTCATCCCGTTATGCCGCAGCAGCGCATCGATATTCGGCTCCCGTCCGCGGAACGCCTTGAACGATTCCATCGCGGGCCGGCTGCCGCCCACTTCCAGAATCTCGCGTCGATAGCGAATACCCGTCTGAGCATCCAGCACCGACCGGTTCGCCAACTTCGCCGCTTCCTCGAACGCCGCATACGCATCCGCCGACAGCACCTCGGCCCACTTGTAGCTGTAGTACCCCGCCGAATACCCGCCCGAAAAAATATGAGTGAACGTGTTCGGCCAGCGCGAGAACGGCGCCTGCGGCACCACATGAAACTTCTCGTTGATCTCGCGGGCGACGTCGGTCACGCTCTTGCCTTCGTCACGCGACGGGTCGTAGGACGTGTGCAGCACCATGTCGAACATCGAGAACACGATCTGCCGCAGCGTCCCGAGGCCGCTCTGGAAATTCTTCGCGGCGAGCATCTTGTCGAAGAGTTCGCGCGGCAGCGGCGCGCCAGTATCGACGTGCGCGGACATGTCGGTGAGCACGTCCCACTCCCAGCAGAAGTTCTCCATGAACTGCGACGGCAGTTCGACCGCATCCCACTCCACGCCGTTGATGCCCGAGACGCCCATTTCATCGACGCGCGTCAGCATGTGATGCAGCCCGTGACCGAACTCGTGAAAGAGCGTGATGACTTCGTCGTGCGTGAAGCACGCCGGCTTCCCGCCGACGGGCGCCGAGAAATTGCACGTCAGGTATGCGACGGGCGTCTGCACGTCGCCGCCCGCGAGCTTGTGACGCGAGCGCGCATCGTCCATCCAGGCGCCGCCGCGCTTGCCTTCGCGCGCGTACAGGTCGAGATAGAACTGCGCGACCATCGAGCCGTCCCGATTCTCGACGCGGAAAAAACGCACGTCCGGATGCCAGACGGCCGCTTCGTCGCGGCGGATCGAGACGCCGAAAAGCGTCTCGGTGACTTTGAACAGGCCCTTGAGCACCGCTTCCTGCGGGAAATACTGCTTCACCTCGTTTTCCGAGAACGAATAGCGCTGCTGACGCAGGCGTTCGGCAGCGAAGGTCGCGTCCCACGGCAGCAGTTCGGGCATGCCGAGTTCGGTCGCGGCGAACGCGCGCAGTTCCATCCAGTCGTTTTCGGCGTGCGGGCGGGCGCGCTTCGCGAGGTCTTCCAGGAACGCCATCACTTGCGCGGGCGACTCGGCCATCTTCGGCGCAAGCGATACTTCCGCGAAGTTCTGATAGCCGAGCGTATGCGCTTCTTCGGCGCGCAGCTTCAGGTTCGCGGCGACATTCGCGGTGTTGTCCCATTCGGGCTTGCCGTCGCCGTACATCGGGCCGAGCTCGGACGCGCGCGTCACGTAGGCGCGATACATTGCCTCGCGCAGCGGACGGTGTTCGGCGTATTGCATCACCGGGAAATACGACGGGAAGTGCAGCGTGAACTTCCAGCCGTCCTTGCCGTCCTTCTGCGCGGCTTCGCGCGCCGCCTGGATCACGTCTTCGGGCAGTCCCGCGAGTTCGCGCTCGTTCGTGACGAAATGGGCGAACGCGTTGGTCGCATCGAGGACGTGGTCCGAGAAGGCCTTCGACAGCGCCGCCTGTTCTTCCTGCAACTGCGCGAAGCGCGGCTTGCGGTCCTCGGCCAGTTCGGCGCCGGAGAGACGGAAGTCGCGCAGCGAGTTTTCGAGGATCTTCCTGCGTTCCGGCGACAGCGTGGCGAACTCGTCGCCGGCTGCGATCGCCTTGTATTTTTCGTAGAGCGCGAGATTCTGGCCGACGCTTGCCCAGAATTCGGTCACGCGCGGCAGGTTTTCGCCGTAGACGGCGCGCAGCTCGGGCGTATCGGCGACGGCGTTCAGGTGCCCCGCGACGCTCCACGCGCGCGATAGCCGCTCGGAGGCCGATTCGACCGACTGGACGATGTCTTTCCAGGTGGCGGGCGTATCGGGCGCGCTCGCGTGCTCGACGGCCGCTTTCGCCGCGGCGAGCAGTTCGTCGAGCGCGGGCGTCACGTGTTCGGGTTTGATCTCGCCGAAACGCGGCAAGTCGGAGAAATCGAGCAGCGGGTTTTGGCTTGCTGACGTGTCTGACGTGGTGTCGCTCATGGCTCTCCCGGTCTCGTGTAAGGGGCGGGCCGCGAGGCGCCCGCCCGTGTTCATGGCTACAGCGCGATTATTGGGGCGATGAGAGCAAATCTCAAATCGATTGTCGCTACGGACGCGATTGCTGCGATGCGCGTGCCTACCGTTGCGCCGCGCGCTCGGCCGCTTCGATCGTGTTGACGAGCAGCATCGTGATCGTCATCGGGCCGACGCCGCCCGGCACCGGCGTGATGAAGCCGGCCACTTCCCGCACGCCCGCGAAATCGACGTCGCCGCAGAGCTTGCCGGCGTCGTCGCGGTTCATGCCGACGTCGATCACCGTCGCGCCGGGCTTCACCATGTCGGCGGTGAGTACGTTGCGGCGGCCGACCGCCGCGACGACCACATCCGCGTTTCGCGTGTGCGCGGCGAGATCGCGCGTCTTGCTGTGGCAGATCGTGACGGTCGCGCCGGCTTCGAGCACGAGCAGCGCCATCGGCTTGCCGACGATGTTCGAGCGCCCGATCACGACCGCGTTCGCGCCCTTCAGGTCGATGTCGTATTCCTCGAACATCTTCATCACGCCATACGGCGTGCACGGGCGAAAGAGCGGCTTGCCCGTCAGGAGCGCACCCGCATTGGCGACGTGAAAGCCGTCGACGTCCTTTTCCGGGGCGATCGCCTCGATGACCTTGTGGCTGTCGACGTGCGCGGGCAGCGGCAACTGCACGAGGATGCCGTGGATCGCCGGATTGCGGTTGAGCGTATCGATATGGGCGAGCAGATCGGCTTCGGAGAGCGACGCGGGAAAGCGGTCGAACACCGAATGCAAGCCGTTGTCCTGGCACGCCTTCACCTTGTTGCGCACGTAGACTTCGCTCGCCGGATTGTCGCCGACCAGCACGACGGCCAGGCCCGGCTGATGCCCGCGGGCGGTGAGGGCGGCGGCGCGGGTGGCGACATCGGTACGGAGTTTCTTGGACAGGGCGGTGCCGTCGATGAGTTGGGCAGTCATGGCGAATCGGTCGAGAGTAGGCAAGTGGTGTGATGCGGGCGGCTTTCGCGGCGTGGGCTCGGGCGCCGTCGTGACGCGGTGTCGGCTCGGGGCGTCGGATGCGGATCGCGTTCCGGCGCGGTTTTTGGGCGGCTCGTACGGCTTGCCGACAGGCGCCGGTCGAAAACGCGGCGCGTCAGAAGCGTTTCGACGATGCCCCGCGCCCCGAACGGCGCGCTGTGCAAAAGGCCACAACCCGCTCGCAGCCGCTCGAACCCGTGCCCGGAAAACCGATTGAGACGGCGCCGATGGAAAGAGCGAAATTATACCGCTTCGGACTGATGCGCTGCCCTGCGAGGCCCGGCGGCGGGCCTCGCTTGTCCTCTGCGGCCGGCGTTGCAGCGTTCGACGGTCTCAGGGCGAGACGGGCTGCCAGCTGTCGTCGGGATCGAACTGGCGCAGCGCGGCGGCGGCGGTCGCGGTCGACGGCCCGAGGTTCTTCTCGTAGACCCGTCCGTCCTGGTTGACGATGAACGTCATCACGCCGGTCTTGCCGTATTGCGCCGGCCAGGCGACGAGGCCGAAGCCCTTCGACATCTCGCCGCCGCTCACGTAGCTCCCGGCGCCGCCTTTTGCGTGCGGACCCTGCGCCGTGAGGATCTTGAAGTGGTAGCCGTGATAGGCGTCGGCGGGCAGGGTGTGGTTCGGCATCGTCGCGGCGAGCGGGCCGAGCGGGCTTTCCGGCTCGCCGGGCGCGCTGTCCCAGTAGAGGCCGTCGCGCTTGCCCGGCGTGCTCACGAAGCGTTGCGCAAAGTGCTGCTGCTGCTTCTGGTAATCGTGCTGGGCATCGACGTAACCGAGCGCGGAGAGCATCGCCGAATGCTCGTTGCGCCCGATGCGCCGCGTCATGATCTCGTCGCGCGCGGCGGGCAGGTCGAACTGCCAGCCCTTCGCGCGCTCAACGAGCGGGATCGGCAGCGTCCAGCCGCTGTCGCCGACTTCGACGTGCGCGCTCGCCTGTCCGCCGAGCGGCGCGGCATCGTTGACGATGCGATGCTGCTTCGCCCACGCGCCGAGGTAGTCGTAGATGTCCTGCTCGCCGATGTTGTCGGTCGGGATGAAGCGGCCGAAGTCCTTGCCGAGCACCTGTCGCAAGGCGTCGTGATCGTTTCTCGCGATGGCGTCGGTGAGCGCTTCGGCAGCGGCGTCCGGGCTCCGGTAGGTCGACTGTGCGTGAGCCGCCGGCGTGGCGATCAGCAGCACGGGGGCGGCCGCGAACGTGCCGAGCACGCCGATCGCGGTGGCCCACGCCACGACGCGCGCGCGAAGGGTCGCGGACGGGACGATGAAGGAAAGTTGAGTCATTGCTGGGCTCCTGAAGCTTATTGCGTCAAAACGTGAGGCACACGCGAGGCCGCGCGCCTGCGCGTGATCACCGGCGATGCATGCCGCCGTGACCGCCGCCGCCGAATCCGCCGCCTCCGCGTGCGCCGCCGCCGCCAAATCCGCCGCCTCCGTGCTGGCCGCCGCTAAATCCGCCGCCACCGCCGCCGCCGCGTTGAATGCCGCCGCCGCCACCGCCGCCGCCGCGGTTCGCGAACGATTCGCGGCTCGCCTGGCCGCGCTGCGCGTCGCGCCGCGCGGCGTTGCCGTCGCCGGCGCCGCGCAACGCGTTGTCGCGGTTGACGCCCTGCGCGCGCTGCTGCAAATCGGCGCGATTCGCAGCACCCGCGCCTCCCGCGCCGCCGCCCGGGCGGTTGCCGCCCTGCCTGATGTCCTGCACGCGCTGGCTGGCCGAGCCGCCCACGTCCTGGCCCGTGCGCGTTTGCAGCGTCTGGCGCGCCTGCGCGCGCGGGTCGTCGCGGCCGCGGAACTGATCGCGGTTGGCGCCGGCGTTGCCCGCGTTGAGGTTGTTCTGCCGGTTGCTCAAATTCGCGTTGTTGCGGTTGAACTGCGGATCGTTGCGATTCCAGCGCGCGGTCGTGTTGTTCGCGTTGATGCGGTTGTTGACGTTGATGTTGTTATAGCGATTGACGTTCACGTTGACGTCGTGGTTGTTCCAGTTGAAGCCGCCCCACAGCGCGTTGGTCACCGCGATCCCCGCGCCGAACGCGATCCCGGCCGCGAAACCCGACGCGATCGCATAGCCGGGCGGCGGCGGCACGTAAATGGGCGGATACGCCGGATACGGCCAGACGCCGTAGACGACCGTCGGGTTATACGTCGGCACGTAGACGACCTGCGTGCTGGTCGGCTGGATCTGGATCGTGCTCTGCTCGACGACCACCTTCTGCTGCTCGTTCGACTTCAGGTTGCCTGCCGTCTGCGCCGCGCGGCGCAGGCGCTGCACGGAGTCCATCACGTCGCTCGGCTGCGCGAGAAAGGCGTTGCCGAGCTGCGTCGTCCAGTCGGGCTTCGAGGCCATCGTCGCGAGCACCTGCGGGAACGCCACGAGCGATTGCACGCTCGGGTCCCACGTCTGTGAAGCGACGGCCTTCACGGCGTCGTCGCCCTTCAGGTTCGTGTGCGAACCCGACCACGACGCCGCCGCGCTCACCTCCGACGGGTAGGTCGCCGCCATCAGCACCTGCGCGAGCAGCGCGTCGGGATAGAGCGCGACGGGCGCCGTCAGCGAATCGAGTTGCTGGTGGGAGAGCTTCGCCGCGGCGGGTGCACTCGTCTGCTCCTGGGCGAGCGCGGGCGGCGCGTGGACCGCGAGCAGCGGCCCCGCGAGGAGCGCCGCGCACAGCAAGAGGGTGCGCGAGGTCGGGCAGGCATCGGGCACGCGCGGTGCCGATACGTCGTTCCGGTATCGATTCACGATCGGGTCCTCCGGGCCGCCGCCTGCGCGACAGCCGATGACAAGACCGCCAGGACGTGCATCGCCGGAAACCGGACGAGGCCGCCGTGCGGCGAAAGAATCGGAAAGGGCGTTTGACTCGAAGGGTGGATGAAGCCCGGCGCGCGGCGCGAGAGCCGGATGGAAGCGCCCGCGCAAACCGACGGGCGGGAAGGCGCAACGCCGAGGTCACTGCGGCCTGCCCGCCGATCCAGGACGTTGCTTGACGCCTTGTCGCGCATAACGGGTTCCGGTGGTGTCGGTTGGGCTATTTAAATGGCCGTGGACATGCCATGTCAACGTGATAGAAGCAATACCACGTTTCCGAAAATGCGGGAACTCGCGCGCAGGCGGGAAAAAGGAAGAGGCGAGGCGGGGCGGGAGGCTGTGCGGCGGCGCGCAACGCCGGATATCGACGATCCGGCGCGCGCGCGGCGAAGCGATCTGCAAGCGACCCGCGGCCGTGTCGGCCGCGGGCGCGAAGGCTCATTGCTGGGGCTTGTTGGAGAGTGCGAGCCTCAGCAGGTCGGCGACCGTATTGACGCTCAGCTTCTCCATGATGTTCGCGCGATGCGCTTCCACCGTCTTGATGCTGATGCCGAGGTCGTCGGCGATCTGCTTGTTGAGGCGCCCCGCGATGATCCGTTCGAGCACCTGATGCTCGCGCGCGGTGAGCTTGCCGAGACGCTCGGCGGCCGCGCGCTGCTGCTGGACGCTCGTGCTCTCGCTGCGCGCCTTTTCCAGCATGCGCTCGACCAGCTTGCGCAGTTCGGCTTCGTCGAACGGCTTTTCGATGAAGTCCATCGCGCCTTTTTTCATCGTCGAGACGGCCATCGGCACGTCGCCGTGTCCGGTCACGAAGATGATCGGCAACAGCGAGTTTTCCGCGATCAGCTTTTCCTGCAGTTCGAGGCCGGTCATGCCCGCCATCCGCACGTCGAGGATCAGGCACGAGATCGCGCCCGAATGCGCGACCGGCAGATAGACGTCGAGAAAGCTCTCCGCGCTCGCGAAGCACTGCACGCGATAGCCGTTGGCTTCCAGCAGCCAGCGCAAAGAATCACGCACGGCTTCGTCATCGTCGACGACAAAGACGGTTTCCTGAGTGGTGACTGGACTGCTCATAGCTCTCCCGTAACGGTTTGTTGTCTGGTTTGTTCACTGTGAGCGTCCGGCCCGCCGTTGCTCGGGCTGTCGGACTCTCCAATTGGCAGACTGCAGTGGAACGTGGCACCCGTGATATGACCGTCGGACTCGACGTTGTTCACGACCCACAGGCGTCCGCGATGCGATTCGATGATCGAACGGCAAATGTTCAGCCCCATGCCCATGCCGTCGGACTTGGTGCTGTAGAACGGTTCGAAGAGACGCTCGGCGGTGGCTTCGTCGACGCCCGGACCCTGGTCCACGACGCTGATGCACACGAAGTTGCCGTCGGTGCGCTGCACGACCACGCGAATCACCGGATCCACTGCGTTCGGTTTCGCATCATGCATCGCTTCGGCCGCGTTTTTCAACAGGTTGACCAATACTTGCTCGATCAGCACCGGATCGACGTAGATCACCGGCATGCGCGAGCGGATTTCGGTGAGGATCCGGATCTTGCGCTTTCTCGCTTCGATCTCCGCGAGCCCGACCGCATCGGCGACGATGTCGGAGACGCGCGTCGCCTGGCGTTTCGGCTCGCTGCGCTTCACGAACTCGCGGATGCGCTTGATGATCATCCCCGCGCGCACGGCCTGCTGCGCGGTCTTCTCGAGCACGGGCAAGAGGTTTTCCTGCGTCATGCGGCCCGATTTCACCATCGCGACGCAGCCCGAGCAGTAGTTGTTGATCGCGGCGAGCGGCTGGTTCAGCTCGTGCGCGAGCGACGACGCCATTTCGCCCATCGTCATCAGGCGGCTCGTGAACTGGAGCTTCTCTTCCTGCTGATGCGCGAGTTCCTGCGCCTGCTTGCGTTGCGTGATGTCCGTCGCGATCTGCATCTGCGCGAGATGGCCGTCGACCCACTGTATGTACTGGCGCCGCACTTCGAACCACTTCTGGATGCCTTCGACATAGACTTCCTGCGCGTCCGCCGAGCTCTCCGTGAGCGCGGTGGCGGGCAGGCCCGCATAGGTATCCACCATGTCGATCGTATCGGGCGATGTCTGTGCGCCGTCGAACCCGCCGCCCGCGAGTTGCAGATGCCCGTCGGGCCGGATGCCGAACAGGTGCCGGTAATAGCGGTTCGCGAAGAGCAGTTCGGCTTCGTCGGCGGCGAGCACCGACACGGCCGCGTCGAGGCTTTCGAGCACTGTCGTGAAGCGTTCGTGCGCCGCGGCGAGTTCCTCGCGCGCGCGCTTGGGCTCGGTGATGTCCGTCATTGACGACATCCAGCCGGTCTGCCGCCCGGAACTGTCGATGAGCGGCGACACGTAAAGCCGCGCGTGGAAGAACGAGCCGTCCTTGCGGCGCACGCGCAATTCGAACCCGGATGAAGGCGCCTTGCCGCGCAGCGTCATGTCGAGCTGGCGCTGCATCTCCGGATACGAGTCGCGCGGCCAGTACGGGAACGGCTTGGTCTTGCCGACTAGATCGCTTTCGTCCCAGCCCGTCATGCGGCAGAACGCCGGATTCACGTGCGTGATGCGCCCGTGCATGTCGAGCACGCGCATGCCGATCAGCACCGAATTTTCCATCGCGCGGCGGAAGAACGCTTCGGCGTAGAGCGCCTGCTGCGCCTCGAAGCGCTGGCGCGTGTGCTTCCAGAGGCTCCAGAGGCTCCACAGCACAAAACACGATAGCCCGGCGACGAGCCACACGAGCGTGTTGTTCGTGAAGTTCGTGAGTTGCGGATACGAGTAGACGCGCACCGAGACGCCTTGTCCCGGCGGATCGAGCGGCAGGTCGTAGAACATGTCGCGCGGCAGGCGCGGACGGCTCGACGTGGTGGCGAGTTCGCGATTGTTCGGATCGGTGATCGAGATCTTGTACTTCGCCGACAGCTCGCTCGGAATGTCGTGCTTGAGTATCCCTTCGATCGAGAACACCGCCGCGATCGACCCCATGAACTCGCGGTCGCGGAACACGGGCGTCTGCAGCGTGATGTAGCCGTTGCCGAGATCGTCGTAGAGCAGCGGCGAATAGATCTGGCGGCGCGTCGTGCGCGCTTCGTCGAACGAGGCCTGCACGGCTTCGTCCATCTGCGTGTCGTTGGGCTTGGCGAGGCGCGAACCCAGCACCGGCAGCGGCGTGTTGGGCCAGCGGGGCTTATGCTCGCTCGTGTACCAATTCATGTACAGGATCTCGGGATGACCCTGCATGATGTCGGTGGAGGAGGTCTGGAAAGTCTGCGGATCGCCGTGGCCGGTCGCGATGTCGCGGGCGAGCGCTTGAATCTGTTCTTGCGCTCCGGTCATGGAAAGACGAATCTGCTGCTGGGCCCACGCGACATTGCGGTAGAGCGTGTCTTCCTGCTGCTGCTGTTCGCGCCGGTTGAGACTCCAGAGAATCAAACTCATCACGACCAGAAAGACCAGAATCGAGATGAGCGGCGTGAGTAAATAGGAGTTCGACCACCACGGTCCGTGGTGCCAGCGGGACGGCGACGAGTCGGTCGGCTTGCGCGACGACTTCGCCGAACGTGCGAAAAGCCGATCGGTCAACATGGCGGCAATTGTAACGCAGCGTTTGATTGTTAAATGGCGTAAAAAGGCGGGAAACCGCCTTCAAATGGCCGCAAGGGAGCGAAACGTCAACTAGAAAAGCCTTCACCGACAGTGCGTTGCAGCAATTTTTCGTATTATGAGATTCACTCTCATGATTTGAAAAATTCCTTGCGTGTTTGTCCGGACCCTCTTTAGAATTGCCGCACGCGGCCGGCGCCGTATGGCGCGTGATGTCTGTTCATAGAGCGTTCCTCAAATCAGGAGACGAGCATGTCCGCTGTACCCGACGAAGTTCTGAAATATGTCGCCAACGCCAACGACGACGATCCCCAGGAAACCGCCGAGTGGCTCGAAGCGCTAGACGGCGTGATATCGGCAGTGGGCCCTGACCGCGCGCATTACCTGATCGAAAAGCAAATCGAATTCGCCCGCGTGCATGGCGAGCATCTGCCGTTCTCCGCGAACACGCCGTACATCAACACCATTCCCGTCGCCAATCAGGCCAAGATCCCCGGCGACCAGGACATCGAACACCGCATCCGCTCGTACACGCGCTGGAACGCCATCGCGATGGTGCTGCGCGCCGGCAAGGACACGAACGTCGGCGGCCATATCGCGTCGTTCGCCTCGGCCGCGACGCTCTACGACGTCGGCTTCAACCACTTCTGGCACGCGCCTTCGAAGGATCATGGCGGCGACCTCGTGTTCGTGCAGGGCCACTCGTCGCCGGGTGTGTACTCGCGCGCGTTCCTGCTCGGGCGCCTGACCGAGAAGCAGTTGAACAACTTCCGCCAGGAAGTGGGCGGCGAGGGCATTTCGTCCTATCCGCACCCGTGGCTGATGCCCGACTTCTGGCAGTTCCCGACCGTCTCGATGGGCCTCGGCCCGATCATGGCGATCTATCAGGCGCGCTTCATGAAGTACATGGACGCACGCGGCATCGCGAAGACCGAAGGCCGCAAGGTCTGGGCGTTCCTCGGCGACGGCGAGACCGACGAGCCGGAATCGCTCGGCGCGATCGGCATGGCCGGCCGCGAGCGGCTCGACAACCTCGTCTTCGTGATCAACTGCAACCTGCAGCGTCTCGACGGCCCGGTGCGCGGCAACGGCAAGATCATCCAGGAACTGGAAAGCGAGTTCCGCGGCGCCGGCTGGAACGTCGTCAAGGTCGTGTGGGGCAGCCGCTGGGACGCGCTATTCGCGCGCGACAAGTCGGGCGCGCTGATGCGCCGGATGATGGAAGTCGTCGACGGCGAATATCAGACGTACAAGTCGGAGTCGGGCGCGTTCGTGCGCGAGCACTTCTTCAACACGCCGGAACTCAAGGCGCTCGTCGCCGACTGGTCCGACGAGGACATCTGGAACCTGAACCGCGGCGGCCACGATCCGCACAAGATCTACGCCGCGTACGATCAGGCGCAGAAGGCGAAGGGCTCGCCGACCGTCATCCTTGCCAAGACCATCAAGGGCTACGGCATGGGCGAGCACGGCCAGGCGATGAACATCACGCACCAGCAGAAGAAGCTGCCGATCGAGACGCTGAAGAAATTCCGCGACCAGTTCCGCCTGCCGATTCCCGACGACAAGATCGAGGACGTGCCGTATCTCACCTTCGAGGAAGGCTCGAAGGAACTCGAATACATGCGCGCCCGCCGCCAGGACCTGGGCGGCTATCTGCCGACGCGCCGCGAGAAGGCCGAGTCGCTGCCGGTGCCTGAACTGTCGGCGTTCGAGCCGGTGCTGAAGGGCACGGGCCCGGGCCGCGAGATATCCACGACGATGGCGTTCGTGCGCGTGCTGAACATCCTCCTGAAGGACAAGGCGCTCGGCAAGCGCATCGTGCCGATCGTCCCGGACGAATCGCGCACTTTCGGCATGGAAGGCCTCTTCCGCCAGATCGGCATCTGGAATCAGGAAGGCCAGAAGTACGTGCCGGAAGACTCCGACCAGCTGATGTTCTATCGCGAATCGGAAACCGGGCAGATCCTGCAGGAAGGCATCAACGAAGCCGGTGGCATGTGTGACTGGATCGCGGCCGCGACGTCGTATTCGACGCACGGCGAGATCATGATCCCGTTCTACATTTTCTATTCGATGTTCGGCTTCCAGCGTATCGGCGACCTGGCCTGGGCCGCGGGCGACATGCGTTCGCGCGGCTTCCTGCTGGGCGGCACGGCCGGCCGCACGACGCTCAACGGCGAAGGCCTGCAGCACGAAGACGGCCATTCGCTTCTCTGGGCTGCATCGATTCCGAACTGCGTGAGCTACGACCCGACGTTCGGCTACGAGCTCGCGGTCATCATGCAGGACGGCCTGCGCCGCATGGTCGCGGACCAGGAGGACGTGTACTACTACATCACCGTGATGAACGAGAACTACGAGCATCCGGCGATCCCCGAAGGTGACGCGGTTGCATCGGACATCATCAAGGGCATGTACGCGTTCAGGAAGGCCGAGGCCGACGCGAAGGCGCCGCGCGTTCAGCTGATGGGCGCAGGCACGATCTTCAACGAAGTGATCGCCGCGGCCGAGCTGCTCAAGAACGACTGGGGCGTCGCCGCCGATCTCTGGAGCGTGCCGAGCTTCACGGAACTGGCCCGCGAAGGCCAGGCCGTCGAGCGCTACAACCTGCTGCATCCGACGGAAGAGAAGCAGGTCGCGCACGTCACGAAGCTGCTGAAGGACGCGCCGGGTCCGGTGATTGCGTCGACGGACTACATCCGCGCGCTCGTCGACCAGATTCGCGCCTACGTGCCGCAGAAGTTCGTGGTGCTCGGCACCGACGGCTTCGGCCGCTCGGACACGCGCGAGGCGCTGCGCCACTTCTTCGAAGTCGACCGCTACTGGGTCACGCTCGCGGCGCTCAACGCGCTCGCGGACGAAGGCACGATCGAGCGCAAGGTCGTCGGCGAGGCGATCAAGAAGTACAACCTCGACCCGTCCAAACCCAACCCGATGACCGTCTAAGGCATCGCCCCCGAGCGTTGTGAAGGCGCATCCTCCCCGAGCCCAAACGCGGGGAGGCCGCGCCGTGCAACCCAGGAGACACTAATAATGAGTCAAGCGATCGAAGTCAAAGTGCCGGACATCGGCGATTTTTCCGATATCCCGGTCATCGAGATCCACGTGAAGCCCGGCGACACCGTCGAGAAAGAGCAGTCGCTCGTCACGCTCGAATCCGACAAAGCCACGATGGACGTCCCCAGTTCAGCCGCGGGCACCGTCAAGGAAGTGAAGGTCAAAGTGGGCGACAACGTGTCGGAAGGCTCGTTGATCGTCGTGCTCGAAGGCGGCGCCAATGGTGCCGCCGGTGCGCCGGAAGCGCCCAAGGCCGCGCCGGCCAGGCAGGAAGCGGCGCCCGCTCAGGCGGCCGCGCCCGCGCCCGCAGCGGGCGGCGGCAGCGTCGAAGTGAAAGTGCCGGATATCGGCGACTTCACGGACATCCCGGTCATCGAGATCGCGGTGAAAGTCGGCGACAAGGTCGAGAAGGAGCAGTCGCTCATCACGCTCGAATCCGACAAGGCGACGATGGACGTGCCGTCTCCCGCGGCCGGCACCGTCAAGGAGCTGAAGGTCAAGCTCGGCGACACCGTTTCCGAAGGCACGCTGATCGTCGTGCTGGAAAGCGGCGGCGGGGCTGCCGCGCCGGCCGCGCCCGCGGCGAAACGGGAAGCGCCGAAAGCCGAGGCGCCCTCCGACGCGCCGGCTGCGCCCGCACCGCAGAAAGAAGCGCCGTCCGCGCTCGCGCAGGCGCCCGTCATGCCCGCCGGCGACGGCACGCGCACGTCGAGCCACGCTTCGCCTTCGGTGCGCAAGTTCGCGCGCGATCTGGGCGTCGACGTGTCGCGCGTCACGGGTTCCGGTCCGAAGGGACGCATCACGCAAGGCGACATCACCGCGTTCGTGAAGGGCGTGATGTCGGGGCAGGGCAAGGCGCCGGCGGCAGCGGCCGCACCGGCTGGCGGTGGCGGCGGTGAACTCGGGTTGTTGCCGTGGCCGAAGGTCGATTTCACGAAGTTCGGCCCGGTCGATCCGAAGCCGCTTTCGCGCATCAAGAAGATTTCGGGCGCGAACCTGCATCGCAACTGGGTCATGATCCCGCACGTCACGAATAACGACGAAGCGGACATCACCGAACTCGAAGCGCTGCGCGTGAAGCTGAACAAGGAAAACGAAAAGGCCGGCATCAAGATCACGATGCTCGCATTCGTCATCAAGGCCGTGGTGTCGGCCCTGAAGAAGTTCCCGACCTTCAACGCGAGCCTCGACGGCGACAATCTCGTCTTCAAGCAGTACTACCACGTCGGTTTCGCCGCCGACACGCCGAACGGCCTGATGGTCCCGGTGATTCGCGACTGCGACAAGAAGGGCCTGCTCGATATCGCGAAGGAAATGGCGGACCTCTCGAAGGCGGCGCGCGACGGCAAGCTCAAGCCCGACCAGATGCAAGGCGGCTGCTTCTCGATTTCGTCGCTCGGCGGGATCGGCGGGACGAACTTCACGCCGATTATCAACGCGCCCGAAGTCGCGATTCTCGGGTTGTCGCGCGGCGCGATGAAGCCCGTCTGGGACGGCAAGCAGTTCGTGCCGCGCCTGACGCTGCCGCTTTCGCTCTCGTATGACCATCGCGTCATCGACGGGGCCGAGGCTGCGCGCTTCAACGCGTACTTGTCGGGGATTCTGGCGGATTTCCGTCGGGTGATTCTTTGATCCCGTGCGCTGCCGTTTTTTAAGCGGCAGCGCCTGTCATCCGCCGACGAAGGAACCGGCCGCTTCGCCCGAAGCCCGGTTCTCTCCGCACAATTCTTAGGGGACACCATGAGTCTCGTCGAACTAAAAGTACCCGATATCGGCGACTTCACTGACGTCGACGTCATCGAAGTCAACATCAAGGCCGGCGACGCCATCGAAAAAGAACAAGGCGTCATCACGCTCGAAACCGACAAGGCCACGATGGAAGTGCCCGCCGACGTCGCGGGCACCATCAAGGAAGTGAAGGTCAAGGCGGGCGACAAGGTCTCGCAGGGTTCGGTCATCGCGATGATCGAGACGGAAGGCGCGGGCGCGGCTGCCGCGCCCAAGGCCGACGCGCCGAAGGAAAGCTCCGCCGCGAAACCCGCCGAGCCGAAGGCGGCGGGCGGCGGCACGCAGGAAGTGAAGGTGCCGGACATCGGCGACTTCAGCGACATCCCGGTCATCGAAGTGCACGTGAAGCCGGGCGACACCGTCGAGAAGGAACAGTCGCTCGTCACGCTCGAATCCGACAAGGCGACGATGGACGTGCCATCGCCGGCGGCCGGCACGGTCAAGGAACTGAAGGTCAAGGTCGGCGACAACGTGTCGGAAGGCGTCGGCATCCTGACGCTCGAAGGCTCGGGCGGCGGCGTGAGCGAAGTGCCGACCAAGCCGCAGGCCGCGCAACCGCAGCCGGCCGAAAAAGCCGCGGCGCCCGCGCCGAAGGCCGGCAGCTACGCGGGCGCAGCCGACATCGAGTGCGACATGCTCGTGCTCGGCGCGGGTCCCGGCGGCTATTCGGCGGCGTTCCGCGCGGCCGACCTCGGCATGAAGACCGTGCTCGTCGAGCGTTACGCGACGCTCGGCGGCGTGTGCCTGAACGTCGGCTGCATTCCGTCGAAGGCGCTGCTGCATACGGCGCTCGTGATGGACGAAGCGCACGAACTCGCCGATCACGGCATCAGCTTCGGCAAGCCGACCATCGACCTCGACAAACTGCGCGGCTTCAAGGAAGGCGTCGTCAAGAAGCTGACGGGCGGTCTCGGCGGCATGGCGAAGGCGCGCAAGGTGCAGGTGGTGACGGGCGTCGGCAACTTCGTCGATCCGAATCACATGGAAGTCGAAACCGCCGACGGCAAGAAGGTCGTGAAGTTCGCGAAGGCGATCATCGCGGCCGGTTCGCAGGCCGTGAAGCTGCCGTTCATGCCGGAAGACCCGCGCGTCGTCGATTCGACCGGCGCGCTGGAACTGCGCCAGATTCCGAAGCGCATGCTGGTGGTGGGCGGCGGGATCATCGGGCTGGAAATGGCGACCGTGTACGCGGCGCTCGGCGCGGAAATCGACGTCGTCGAAATGCTGGACGGCCTGATGATGGGCGCCGACCGCGATCTCGTGAAGGTCTGGGAGAAGTACAACGCGAAGCGCTTCGCGAACGTCATGCTCAAGACCAAGACGACCAAGGCCGAAGCGAAGGACGACGGCATCTACGTGTCGTTCGAAGGCGAGAAGGCCCCGGCCGAAGCGCAACGCTACGACCTCGTGCTGGTCGCGGTCGGACGCAGCCCGAACGGCGGCAAGATCGGCGCGGACAAGGCGGGCGTCGCGGTGACGGAGCGCGGCTTCATCAACGTCGACAAGCAGATGCGCACGAACGTCGAGAACATCTTTGCGATCGGCGATCTCGTCGGCCAGCCGATGCTCGCGCACAAGGCCGTCCACGAAGGCCACGTCGCGGCGGAAGCGGCGCACGGCGAGAAGGCGTATTTCGACGCGCTGCAAATTCCGTCGGTGGCGTACACCGATCCGGAAGTGGCCTGGGCCGGCAAGACGGAAGACGAGTGCAAGGCGCAGGGCATCAAGTACGGCAAGGCGGTGTTCCCGTGGGCCGCGTCCGGCCGCGCGATCGCCAACGGCCGCGACGAAGGCTTTACGAAGCTGATCTTCGACGAGGAAACGCATCGCGTGATCGGCGGCGGGATCGTCGGTCTGAACGCGGGCGACCTGATCAGCGAAGTGTGTCTCGCGGTCGAGATGGGCGCGGATGCGACGGATATCGGCAAGACGATCCATCCGCATCCGACGCTCGGCGAGTCCATCGGCATGGCGGCGGAACTGTACGAAGGCGTCTGTACCGACTTGCCGCCGCAGCGCAAGAAGTAAGCGCGACGGGCGTCAGCCACGCAAAAGCGGCGCACCTTTTTCGGGTGCGCCGCTTTTCTTTGTCATCCACGCGACGGGCGCGAAAAAAAACCGCGCTCGATAAGAGCGCGGTTCTTCTGCTACCTAAATTCGCGTGACAACCAAGAGAATCAGCCGGCTATCACGCAAACACCTTAGGCAACCGACTTCTTCGCGACGCGCGAAGCTTGTTCCGTCGCTTGCGTAGCGGCCTTCGTGGCGGCCGTAGCGGCTGCGTTGAAGTTGCTTTCCGCGATTTCGACGGCTTGCTTCGTTGCCTTGTGAACCGTTTCGTACGTGGTGTTGGCGGCGGTGATGGCCGACTTCATGACGGCGACAGCCGTTTCCGAACCTGCCGGCGCGTTCTTCGCGACGTTGTCGACGAGCGTTTGCACCTTGCGGTTCTGCTCTTCGTACTGCGCTTCAGCGACACGGGCGAATTCAGCTTGCGTGGCCGATGCGATTTCATACAGGTGACGGCCGTACGACAGAACCTTTTCGGCGACCGGTTGCGTCAGGCTGGCTTGCAGCGACAGCAGTTCTTGCGCGTCCTTCACCGACAGGGCGCGCTGCGTGTTTTCCTGGCTTTCGGCCAGCGTCGACTTCACGACTTGCAAATTCAGCTCGACCAGCTTTTCGATACCTTCGAACGCCTTGTTCGTGAGGCCGAAGAGGGTGTCGAAGTTGGCTTTTTGCGCGGCGGCGATTTGCTCGGGGGTCAACAGGGTCATCTCACACTCCTGAATTTCGACCCTGAAACGCGGGTCGTGGTTTTGTGGCGGACGCCGGAAATCCGGCTACCGAATGAAGCAACATCGATTGGTGCGTCGCAACATGGAACCCATTTTAGCTAAATTCTGATAGGAGTCAAGCATTTTTTGTGCGCTGCACAAAGAGCACAATCTTTTTGTTAAACAACAACTTAGGTGCGACGAAAGGAATGCGCCGGGAGTCGGTGAAAACCCGGATGCACCAAGACGGGACAAGGCGTACAGGACGATTCCGAGCTACGATCGGGCGTCAGAAAAGAGGGCTGGGACTGGATGAGAGCATTTTATAGTGACCGTTTCGTGTTGCCGTTGCCGGCGGGTCACCGCTTTCCCATGCAGAAATATCGTTTGCTGCGCGAGCGTGTCGCAGCGGAACTGCGGGATGTTGCTCTGCACGAAGCGCCGGTCGCCAGCGACAGCGAGCTCGCCCGCGTCCATTGCGCGGGGTACATCGAGCGCGTCGCGACCGGCGCGCTCAATGCGCGCGAGCAGCGCGAGATCGGCTTTCCCTGGTCGCCCGAAATGGTGGAGCGCTCGCGGCGCTCGGTCGGCGCGACGATCGCCGCGTGCCGCGCCGCGCGCGTCGACGGCTTCGCGGTGAATCTCGCCGGTGGCACGCATCATTCGTATGCGGCGCACGGCGCGGGCTTCTGCGTGTTCAACGACGCCGCCGTCGCCGCCCGGGCCATGCAGGCCGACGCGCGCGAGTCAGGCGGCGAGGGCGCGCGTGCGCAGATCGTGATCGTCGATCTCGACGTGCATCAGGGCAACGGCACCGCCGCGATTTTCCGCGACGACCCGAGCGTGTTCACGCTGTCGCTGCATGGCGAGTCAAACTATCCGTTTGCCAAGGAGACGAGCGACCTCGACCTCG
Source organism: Caballeronia sp. LZ024 (assembly GCF_031451455.1). NCBI lineage: Bacteria > Pseudomonadati > Pseudomonadota > Betaproteobacteria > Burkholderiales > Burkholderiaceae > Caballeronia > Caballeronia sp. LZ024. The sequence goes on from NZ_JARUXL010000001.1 coordinate 1,119,739, forward strand.
CGCTGCCCGACGGCTGCGACGACGACGCTTACGCCGACGCGCTCGCTCGCGCGCTTCAGACGATGTTCGAGCGCTGCGAGCCTGCGCTGATCATCTACCTCGCAGGTGCCGATCCGCATCGAGGCGACCGGCTGGGCCGCCTCGCGTTGAGCGTGGACGGCCTGGCGCGCCGCGACCGCCTGGTGTTCGAAGCGGCCGCGGCGCGCGAACTGCCGGTCGCGATCACGATGGCGGGCGGCTACGGCCGCGATATCGACGATACGGTCGATGTCCACTTGCAGACGGTCCAGCTCGCCTCGGCTGCCTGCGCACGTCGCCGTCGGCACCAGAATCCGGGAGCCGCGCTTTTTTAGGATGCCGCCGTAAACCTAAATTGTTGAAGGAACGTTAACATTTGGACTCAGTCGAAACGCGCGTTGCCGAACGGCAACAGGCGTTCCAGCCGTTTCTCGTCGACCGCTTCCGGTTGCGCGATCAACGGCTCCGGACACAAAAAAGTCGACATTCCTCTCAAGTTGCAGAATTAATTGCCGATAGACAGAGAAAGCCCGGGCGAGTACCGGGCGGTCGGCGCAAAGATTTCCGAAGCATGATCGTTTTAGACGATCGAAATGCTAAACCTTATTGGGTTTTTGCAATCGAGTCTTACAACTCGGTTTAAAGAGCGTCGATAAGTGCTTAATATTGCTTAAATTTCGCAGCTTTACTACACTTGCGGTACTCTCTCGCCGCCCCAGAACAGAACACTAATGAAAACCGAAATGTTTTCGCCGCTAAAGGTGATGCAAGGCGTGGTGCTCCGGACCGCCATGTCGGTCGCGGTATCCATCGCGGTTGCAACATCTTTCGCGGCCATGCCCGGCGAAGCCTTCGCAAAAACCGCCACGGCGTCCAAGACGGCCGCCAAGAAATCCACGAAATCCGAAGCTGCCCAGGCGGCGCCCCGCGCGAAGAAGTCTGCGCGCACCGCCAAGGCCGCGCCAGCCGCGAAGTCCGCCAAAGTCGCCGCCGCGGATGACGACGACGACGCGCCCCGCGCGTCGCGCAAGCGTCGCGTGAACTACCGGATGGACCCGCACGGCCGCCGCAGCGCGGTGCACGCGGTTGCGTACCAGCCGCGCACGCCGACCGTCGGCCAGGCGTTCGGGTTGCACGAAACGCCGGACACCCTCGCGCTGCGTTCGAGCGTCGCGTATGTGATCGACCAGAACACGCAGGAAATGCTGTTCGACAAGAACTCGCGCGCGGTCGTGCCGATCGCGTCGATCACGAAGCTCATGACGGCAATGGTCGTGCTCGATTCGCACGCCGCGCTCAACGAAGAGCTCCAGGTCACGGACGAAGACCGCGACTACGAGAAGTACACCGGTTCGCGGCTCGCGGTCGGCTCGGTGCTCAATCGGGAAGACATGCTGCACATCGCGCTGATGGCATCGGAGAACCGCGCCGCCGCCGCGCTGTCGCGCTACTACGCGAATGGCCGTCCGGGCTTCATCGCCGCGATGAACGCGAAGGCGAAGTCGCTCGGCATGATGGACACGCACTTCGAGAACTCGACGGGTCTGACGAGCCAGAACGTGTCGAGCGCGCGCGACCTCGTGAAGATGGTCAACGCGGCGTACCAGTATCCGCTGATCCGCAAGTTCTCGACCGATACCAGCTATGACGTGTTCACGGGCAAGCGCAACCTCGCCTACCGGAGCACCAATGCGCTGATCCGCAATCCGTCGTGGGACATCGGCTTGCAGAAGACGGGTTTCATCAACGAAGCGGGCGAGTGCCTCGTGATGCAGGCGACCATCAACGGCCGGCCGGTCGTGATGGTGCTGCTCGATTCGTCGGGCAAGTATTCGCGTTTCGCCGACGCGGGCCGTCTGCGCGCGTATCTCGATACGGCGGGCGAGCCGCGCATCACCAGCGCGGACGCGGGCGGCGGCGGGACCTGATCTTCCCGATAGCGGCACGAAAAAACCGGATTCATCGCGAGATGAATCCGGTTTCGTTTTTGTGCGCCGCGTTTTCGACGTTGTCTGTCAGCGATGCGGCTGGGGCTGCGCCTCTTGCGGCGCTTGCGCGTGATAGCCGAGCGAGCGCGAAATCTCGAGCGCGGTGTGGCTGAGTTGCTTGAGCCACGCATCCTGGAGGCGATCGGCGGGCGCCGACAGCGACAATCCCGCGACGAGCCGCCCGGTATCGTCGTAGATGCCGGCGGCGATGCAGCGCACGCCCAGTTCCAGTTCCTCGTTGTCGCGCGCGCACGCCTGCTGGCGCACGAAGGTCAGCTCGCGTTCCAGCTTGGCGAGATCCGTGATGCTGTTCTGCGTATGACCCGAGAGCCCCGTGCGCGTGGCGTAGGCGCGCACGCGCGAGGCTTCGTCGGCGGCGAGAAAAAGCTTGCCGACCGAGGTCAGATGCAGCGGCGCACGCCCGCCGATCGCCCGCACGACCTGCATGCCCGAACGCTCCGAATACGCGCGCTCGATATACACGATCTCGTCGCCCTGACGCACCGAGAGATTGACCGTCTGGCCCGTCTGGCGGTGCAGTTCGCGCATCGGCGGCATCGCGGCTTCGCGCACCGAGAGCCGCGCCTTCACGAGATTGCCGAGTTCGAGCAGCCGCATGCCGAGACGGTACGTGCCGGGGTCCGACCGGTCGACGAGCCGGCACAGCACCATGTCGTTCAGGATCCGGTGCGCCGTCGACGGATGCAGCTCCGTGCTCTGGGCAAGTTCCTTCAGGCTGACGGGATCGGTGTGCGCGGCGAGGGCATCGAGCAGCTTCATCATGCGCTCGATGACCTGAATGGACGTTTTGGATTCCGGGTTCGTATCGCTCATCGTGGAAAATCGGTTGACGCGTCAAACAGCGGAACGGCAATTGTATCTCGTAATGTGAAAAAGAGGTGCGCGCTCGGTCTTGCCCTTTTAATCAGGTGCCGTTCGCGCGCGCGGTTTAATCGCGGATAATCGGGGACGTTTTCGGTACAAGTAGAAAAGAGGAAGTCCCATGCGAGTCGGTTTGTTCGTCACCTGTCTCATCGACCTGATGCGCCCGGAGATCGGTTTTTCCGTCATCAAGTTGATCGAGAAGGCCGGATTCGAGGTCGTCGTGCCGCCCGCGCAGACCTGCTGCGGCCAGCCCGCCTATAACTCCGGCGATCGCCGCCTCGCGCGCAATCTCGCCGAAAAGACGCTGCGCGAGTTCGAGCAGTTCGACTACGTGGTGGTGCCGTCGGGCTCGTGCGGCGGAATGATCCGCGCGCATTACGGCGATCTCTTTCGCGACGATCCCGAACTGATGAACCGCTACGCGCGGCTGCAGCCGCGTGTGTTCGAACTGACCGATTTCCTCGTGACGGTCGCGAACGCGCGCATCGAGCCGGGCGTGTTCGACGGCGCCGTGACCTACCACGATTCATGCTCGGGCCTGCGCGAACTCGGCGTCAAGGCGCAGCCGCGCGCGCTGCTGGCGCAAGCGGGCGTGCCGGTCACGGAGATGAAGGGCTGCGAGCACTGCTGCGGCTTCGGCGGCACGTTCGCGGTGAAGTACGGCGACATCTCGACAGCGATCGTCGACGAAAAATGCGCCAACATCCGCGAGAGCGGCGTGAACGCGGTCGTGCTCGGCGACCTCGGCTGCATGCTCAACATCGAAGGACGGCTGCGCCGCACCGGCGACACCGCGACGCGCGTCCTGCATATCGCGCAAGTCCTCGCAGGCGACGCCTGAACGCCAACCGGAGCCGTCATGCAAGTCCAGACCATGCAGTTCAAGGCGCGCGCGGGCAGCAAGCTCGCCGACCAGCGCCTGCAACAGAACCTGACCAAGCTGTCGACGAAATTCGTCAGCGCCCGGGCGAGCGCGATCACCGCGATCGACTTCGAGGCCACGCGCGCCGCGCTCAAGGAGCGCCGTAACCGCGCGCTGGAAAACCTCGATGTGTGGCTCGAAACCTTCGAGCGCGAGGCGACCCGCCGCGGCGCGACCGTGCTCTACGCGGAATCGACGCAGGACGCGGCACGGCTCGTCGCGGACATCGCGCGCAAGCACGACGTCAGGAAGGTGATCAAGACGAAATCGATGGTGTCGGAGGAAATGCAGTTGAACCGCGTGCTCGGCGAGATGGGCGTGCAGTCGATCGAGACGGATCTCGGCGAATACATCCTGCAGATCAACGATAACGAGCCGCCGAGCCACATCATTGCGCCCGTCGTCCACAAGGACAAGGAGGAGATCGCCGATCTCTTCGCGAAGACGCATCACAAGCCGCGCCTGACCGAGATTCCGGACATGACGCGCGAGGCGCGCGAGGTGCTGCGGCCGCACTTCCTGTCGGCGGACATGGGCGTGACGGGCGGCAATTTCCTGATCGCGGAGACGGGTTCGGTGGCGGTCGTGACGAACGAGGGCAACGAAGGCATGTGCACCGTGATGCCGCGCGTGCACGTGGCGGTGACGGGCATCGAAAAGGTGCTGCCGACACTCGAAGATCTCGCGACCGCGATGCGCCTGTTGCCGCGCTCGGCGACCGGTCAGACGATGTCGAACTACTTTTCGCTTCTGACCGGCCCGCGCGGCGCCAGCGACCTCGACGGGCCCGAGCACATGTATTTCGTGCTCGTCGACGGCGGGCGGACCGGGCTCATCGGCGGGGAATTCCAGGAGATGCTGCGCTGCATCCGCTGCGGCGCGTGCATGAATCACTGCCCGGTGTATCAGAAGATCGGCGGACATGCGTATGGATGGGTGTATCCGGGACCGATGGGGTCGGTGTTGACGCCGGCTTATACCGGCATCGATCGCGCGCTCGATCTGCCGCAGGCCGCCACGCTCTGCGGCGAGTGCAACAGCGTCTGTCCTGTCGGGATACCGCTGTCGGACCTGCTGCGCAAGCTGCGCGAGAAGCAGGTCGAGCGGCGCCTGAGGCCGTGGAGCGAGCGCGCGGCGCTGGCCGCATGGGGCTTCCTCGCACTGCATCCCGGCTGGTATGCGCTCTTCACGAAGCTCTCCGCGCGCGTGCTCGAACTGATGAGCGGGAACCGCAAAGCCATCACACGGTTGCCGCTCGGCGGCGGCTGGACCAACACCCGCGATATTCCCGCGCCCGTCGGGCGGACCTTTCGCGAACTCTACAAGGCGCAGCGATCGCATATCGGGTGAGCGGGCGTTCGCATCGAACGAAAAAGCCGCGTGAATCCGAAGGATTCACGCGGCTTTTTCTTGCGTGCGTTTGCTGGGCGCTGCCTCAACCGCCGAACGGCCCCGAACTCTGTCGTGGCGGCAACCCGCTGCGGCTGCCGCGCTGATTGCCCTGCGGGGCGGGCGCGACGGTCGGTCGATTAGGCGCCGCTCCGCCGACCGCGACGGGTGGCGGGCGCCCGCCACCGCCGCCTGCCTGCTGTCCGCCCTGTCCACCGTGATTTCCGCCGCCACCACCGCCCGCCTGCTGTCCGGGCGGCGGGCCGTTGTGGCCGCCGTGACCGCCTTCGCCTTGGGGGCGTCCTTGCCAGCCGCCGCCCGACCCATGCCGGTAACCGGGGCCGTCGTCCCAATATCGACGCGGCGGCGGATTGTAATAGCCGGAACCGTAATAGCTCCCACCGCCGACATACACGCCGGACTGCACGACAGGGCCGCCGTAACCATAGGCGCCATAGCCGGGGTCGTACCCGGCCGGATAACCGCCGCCATAGGCGGGCGTGCCGTCCGGGTAGACCGCGCATCCGGCGACGAGCGCCGACGACGCGATGACGATTCCTGCGACTGCGAGTTTCATGATGTTGGCAAAACCGTTGACCGATTACTTATCAGACACCGCAGTGGCGCAGGTGTCCCCGAAAACTTTGTAAGCCTTTATAACTGGCGGTGGAATTATCCACACATCGCGGGCGGCGAAACGGGTTGTTGTCCTCCGTGCAACAAACCTTTGCTTTTAAGTGTCTTTATGAGATAAGGGCAAACCCGTAGACTTTTAGCTGTCGACAAGTGGGCCTGTTGCCCGCACGACATCGAAGCAGGGGTGCTCAATGAAAAAGACAATATCGACCTACTGGCCCGTCGCGATCCTCGTTCCGATCGTTCTTGCCGCCTACCTTGGCGCCGCGAGCAGCGGTCATGCCGACGCCGCGTCCGGCGAGCTCGCGAGCAGCGCGAACGTGAGCGCGGAACTGGCGCGCGCGGTGTCCTTCGGATACGTCGAGCCTGACGGCATGTGGAATCCCGCGGGCGCATCGTCCGACGATGCGGCGCCGGCGCCGCGCGTGCTCTGAGGCGCTCCTAGGCGCATTTCGGTGGCGCTCGCCGCCGAGTCCGGCGCTTTTTTCCGGCGCTTTGTATAATTCGCGGGAATTTGCGCAAGCGGCGGGCGGCGACGCGCGCAGCCGGTGCAATCCCGCTCACTTCCTCGCCGCCTTCCAACGATGAACTCGATCGCCGTCTGCTTCGTGTGTCTCGGCAACATTTGCCGCTCGCCGAGCGCGGAGGCCGTGTTTCTGCATTGCGTGGCGCAGGCGAAGCTCGCCGATCGCATCGTCGTCGATTCCGCGGGCACCGGCGACTGGCACATCGGCCAGCCGCCCGACGAGCGCGCGCAGCGCGCCGCCCGACGCCGCGGCTACGACCTGTCGCCGTTGCGGGGCCGCCAGATCACCGCCGACGACTTCGCGCACTTCGACCTCCTGATCGCGATGGACGACGCCAATGCCGCCGCGCTTACGGAAATCTGTCCGAAGGAGCATCGGGACAAGATTCGTCTGCTGATGGAGTTCGCAACGCGCGACGACAGCCGCGTGGTCGTCGACCCGTACTTCGGCGGCGACGATGGCTTCGAGCGGGTACTGGACCAGTGCGAGGACGCGTGCGAAGGCCTCCTGAAGGCGCTGCGCACGCAACTCGTGGTCTAGCGCGCCGCACCGAGGACGGCAGCCGGTCTTTAAGTAAATTCCTATAGATTTTCCGGGCTGGATACTTGACTAAATACGTAGGCTATTTATACTGGACGAAAATCCTCAAGTATTAGCGGTAGCCCCCAATTATGAGACTCACCACGAAAGGCCGTTTCGCCGTCACGGCGATGATCGACCTGGCTTTGCGCCAGGAGCAGGGCCCGGTGACGCTGGCCGGCATCAGCCAGCGCCAGCGCATCTCGCTTTCCTACCTCGAGCAGTTGTTCGGCAAGCTGCGCCGGCACGAGATCGTCGAATCGGTCCGCGGGCCGGGCGGCGGCTACAACCTCGCGCGCCGCGCGGAGAACGTGACGGTGGCGGACATCATCATCGCGGTCGACGAGCCGATCGACGCCACGCAGTGCGGCGGCAAGGGCAGTTGCGAAGGCACGAAGCAGCACGACGGCCACTGCATGACCCACGAACTCTGGGCGACGCTCAACCAGAAAATGGTCGAGTACCTCGATTCAGTGTCGCTCAAGGATCTCGTCGACCAGCAGCGGGCGCGCGAAGGATCGCCGGCAGTGCTGCGCGACCGGCGCACCGAGTCGGCGGGCGTGGATGCGGCGCGTGTCGTGCCGAAAGGACCAAATTCCGTTTTCAACCTGGCGGGCTGACGTTTCCCGCGCGCGTCCCGTGCACGTCGGGCGCAGCGCGAACGTCGAGAACAACGCCATTTGACCGTTTTACCCGGAGCGACTGATGAACAACGATATTCCCCACCTGCCCATTTACATGGATTACAGCGCGACGACCCCCGTCGATCCGCGCGTGGTGGACAAGATGATTCCGTATCTGCGCGAGCAGTTCGGCAATCCGGCGTCGCGCAGCCACCAGTACGGCTGGGACGCGGAGCGGGCGGTCGAGCAAGCGCGCGAGAACGTCGCCGCGCTGGTGAACTGCGATCCGCGCGAAATTATCTGGACGTCGGGCGCAACGGAGTCGGACAACCTTGCGATCAAGGGCGCCGCGCACTTCTACAAAAGCCGTGGCAAGCACCTTATCACGGTGAAGACCGAGCACAAGGCCGTGCTCGACACGATGCGCGAACTCGAACGCGAAGGTTTCGAAGTCACGTATCTCGACGTCAAGGACGACGGCCTGATCGATCTGGACAAGCTCCAGGCCGCGATCCGCCCGGACACGATCCTCGTCTCGGTGATGAGCGTGAACAACGAGATCGGCGTGATTCAGGACGTCGAGGCGATCGGCGAGATCACGCGCGCGAAGGGCATCATTTTTCACGTCGACGCGGCGCAGGCCACCGGCAAGATCGCCATCGACCTGCAGAAGCTCAAGGTCGACCTGATGTCGTTCTCGGCGCACAAGACGTATGGCCCGAAGGGCATCGGTGCGCTCTACGTGCGACGCAAGCCGCGCGTGCGCATCGAAGCGCAGATGCACGGCGGCGGCCACGAGCGCGGCATGCGCTCGGGCACGCTCGCGACGCATCAGATCGTCGGCATGGGCGAGGCGTTCCGCATCGCGCGCGAGGAAATGGCGACCGAGAACGAGCGCGTGCGCATGTTGCGCGACCGCCTGATGAAAGGGCTGCAGGATATGGAAGAGGTGTACATCAACGGCGACATGGAACGCCGCGTGCCGCACAACCTGAACATCAGCTTCAACTTCGTCGAAGGCGAGTCGCTGATCATGGCGGTGAAGGATGTGGCGGTGTCGTCGGGTTCGGCGTGTACGTCGGCGTCGCTGGAGCCTTCGTATGTGCTGCGCGCGCTTGGCCGGAACGACGAACTCGCCCATAGCTCGATCCGCTTCACGGTCGGCCGCTTCACGACCGAGCAGGACGTCGATTACGTGATCAACCTGCTGAAGGGCAAGATCGCCAAGTTGCGCGATTTGTCGCCGCTCTGGGAAATGCACAAGGACGGCATCGACATCTCGACCATCCAGTGGGCCGCGCACTGAGCGCCCCGGATTGCGGCGGAATCGACGATCACACACGGAATACGAAAGGAGTTTGAATCATGGCATATAGCGACAAGGTTCTGGACCACTACGAAAACCCGCGCAACGTCGGCTCGTTCGGCAAGGACGACGACACGGTGGGCACCGGCATGGTCGGCGCCCCGGCTTGCGGCGACGTGATGAAGCTGCAGATCCGCGTGGGCGCGGACGGCGTGATTGAAGATGCGAAGTTCAAGACGTATGGCTGCGGCTCGGCCATCGCCTCCAGCTCGCTCGTGACCGAGTGGGTGAAGGGCAAGACGCTCGACCAGGCGCTGACGATCAAGAACACGCATATCGCGGAAGAACTCGCGTTGCCGCCGGTGAAGATCCACTGCTCGATCCTCGCGGAAGACGCGATCAAGGCAGCGGTCGCCGACTACAAGCAGCGTCACGGCACGGCGGCTCCGGCAGCGGAGCAGACGCAAGCGAAGCAGCACGCGGCGTAAGTGAGTGGCGGGCGCACGAACGCGCCCCTGATTTTCGATGCAGAGCAAGGCTGCAGTCTGCGACCGCCGGGCCTGGAAGAACGCCGGGTGGACGAGCAACTGCGGGAACGAGAGACTATGGCAATCACGTTGACCGAAAAAGCGGCACAGCATGTGCAGAAGTATCTGACGCGACGCGGCAAGGGCGTCGGCCTGCGGCTGGGCGTTCGCACGACGGGCTGCTCGGGACTGGCATACAAGCTCGAGTACGTCGATGAACTGTCGCCGGAAGATCAGGTGTTCGAGTCGGCGGGCGTGAAGATCATCATCGATCCGAAGAGCCTCGCCTATCTCGACGGCACCGAACTCGACTTCGCCCGCGAAGGATTGAACGAAGGTTTTCGCTTCAATAATCCGAACGCGAAAGACGAATGCGGCTGCGGCGAGTCGTTTCGCGTTTGACGCCGGGCGTACCGGCAAAAGAGGCGGCGCGTGCCGCCTTTTTCTTTCGTGCTCCTGTTTCCCGCATTCGTTTCGACTGACCCATCATGGCAACGCTCAACGACAGCCACTTCGACTTGTTCCACCTCCCGCCGACTTTCGCCGTCGATGAGAAGTCGCTCGACGACGCGTATCGCACGGTGCAGGCGCAGGTGCATCCCGACCGCTTCGCGGCGGCCGGCGACGCGCAGCGGCGCATCGCGATGCAATGGGCGACGCGCGCGAACGAGGCGTACCAGACGCTGCGCGATCCTTTGAAGCGCGCGCGCTACATGCTGTCGCTGCGCGGCGTCGATGTCGGCGCGGAGAACAACACGGCGATGGAGCCCGCGTTCCTGATGCAGCAGATGGAGTGGCGCGAGAGCATCGAGGACGCGGCGGGCGCGAAGAATCTCGGCGCGCTCGAAGCGCTGCTCGACGAATTGCGCGACGAAGAGCGCCAGCGCTTCGCGAAGCTCGCGGCGCTGATCGACAGCCACGCGGATCAGGCCGCAGGCGAAGCCGTGCGCCAGTTGATGTTCATCGAGCGCGTCGCGAGCGAAATCGGCGCGCAAATCGAAAAGCTCGAACTCGCGTGAAGCGGACACACTCCATGCGCGCGCATAACCCCCACTAAAACAACGATGGCTTTACTGCAAATCTCAGAACCCGGCATGGCGCCCGCGCCGCATCAGCGGCGCGTGGCGATCGGCATCGATCTCGGCACGACCAATTCGCTGGTCGCGGCCGTGCGCAGCAGCGTGCCCGAAGTGCTTCCCGACGAAGACGGCCACGTGCTGCTGCCCTCCGTCGTGCGCTATCTGGAAAAGGGCGGGCGGCGCATCGGCCGGATCGCGAAGGAAGAAGCGGCGCTCGATCCGCGCAACACGATCGTCTCGGTGAAGCGTTTCATGGGGCGCGGCAAAAGCGAAGTGGAAGGGGCGGAAAACGCGCCCTACGATTTCATCGACGCGCCGGGCATGGTGCAGATCCGCACGATCGACGGCGTGAAGAGCCCGGTCGAAGTGTCGGCGGAGATTCTGGCGACGCTGCGCTATCGCGCGGAAGACACGCTCGGCGAGGAACTCGTCGGCGCGGTGATCACGGTGCCCGCCTATTTCGACGAAGCCCAGCGCCAGGCGACGAAAGACGCCGCGCGCCTCGCGGGCCTGAACGTCCTGCGCCTCCTGAACGAGCCGACCGCGGCCGCCATCGCCTACGGGCTCGATAACGCGTCCGAAGGTCTGTACGCCGTCTACGACCTCGGCGGCGGCACCTTCGACCTGTCGATCCTGAAGCTCACGAAGGGCGTGTTCGAAGTGCTCGCGGCGGGCGGCGATTCCGCGCTCGGCGGCGACGATTTCGACCACGTGCTGTATCGGCATGTGGTTGCGCAGGCGGGCGTCGAGATCGGCACGCCCGAAGACGTGCGCCTTCTGCTCGATCGCGTGCGCACGGCGAAGGAAGCACTGTCGGACGCGCCCGAAGCGCGCATCGACGTGACGCTGTCGAGCGGCAAGTCGATCGGCGTGACGATCACCGAAACGCAATTCGCGACGCTCGCCGAAGCGCTCGTCGCGCGCACGCTCGCACCGACGCGCAAGGCGCTGCGCGACGCGAAGGTGGCGCCGGCGGACATCAAGGGCGTCGTGCTGGTCGGCGGGGCGACGCGCATGCCGGTGATCCGGCGCGCCGTCGAACAGTATTTCGGCCAGCCGCCGCTCATCAATCTCGATCCGGATCAGGTCGTCGCGCTCGGCGCCGCGATCCAGGCCGATCTGCTCGCCGGCAACCGGCGCGGCGACGGCGACGACTGGCTGCTGCTCGACGTCATTCCGCTCTCGCTCGGTGTCGAGACGATGGGCAGCCTCACCGAGAAGATCATCCCGCGCAATTCGACGATTCCCGTCGCGCGCGCGCAGGATTTCACGACCTTCAAGGACGGCCAGACCGCGATGGCGATCCACGTCGTGCAGGGCGAGCGCGAACTCGTCGCCGACTGCCGGTCGCTCGCGCGCTTCGAGCTGCGCGGCATTCCGCCGATGGCGGCGGGCGCGGCGCGCATTCGCGTGACCTATCAGGTCGACGCGGACGGGCTCTTGTCCGTGTTCGCGCGCGAGCAGGAATCGGGCGTGGAGGCGTCGGTGGTGGTGAAGCCGTCCTACGGACTCGCCGACGACGACATCGCCCGCATGCTCGAAGAGAGCTTCACCACGGCCGAAACCGACATGCGCGCCCGCGCGCTGCGCGAGGCGCAGGTGGAAGCGCAACGTCTTGTCGAAGCGACGCAGGCGGCGCTTGCCGCCGACCCGGAACTCCTCGACGACGCCGAACGCGCGCAGATCGACGCCCTCGTGGCGGAACTGGCGACGGTCGCGCGCGGCGACGACCACGACGCGATCGAAACGGCGACCAAGGCGCTCTCGGAAGCGACCGACGAATTCGCCGCGCGCCGGATGAACAAGAGCATTCGCCGCGCGCTCGCGGGCCGCAAGCTCGACGACGTCTGATCGAACCATCGAATCTACGGAATTACGGAACGACTCATGCCTCAAATCGTTGTACTGCCTCATGTGGAACTGTGCCCGGACGGCGCGGTGATCGACGCCGACCTGAGCAAGAGCATCTGCGACAACCTGCTGGATCACGGCATCGAGATCGAGCACGCGTGCGAGAAGTCGTGCGCGTGCACGACGTGCCACGTCATCATTCGCGAGGGCTTCAACGCGCTCGTGCCATCGGAGGAAGACGAGGACGATCTGCTCGACAAGGCCTGGGGTCTCGAGCCGACATCGCGGTTATCATGTCAGGCGATGGTGCCGGAGCAAGAGGATCTGGTCGTCGAGATCCCGCGCTACTCCATCAATCACGCAAAGGAAAATCACTGACAGGAGCGCTTGCCATGAAGTGGACGGACACGCAGGAGATCGCGATGGCATTGACCGACGCGCATCAGGAAATTGATCCCCAATATGTGCGTTTCACGGATCTGCATCGCTGGATCACCGAGCTGGAAGGCTTCGACGACGATCCGTCGAAGTCGAACGAAAAGATTCTCGAAGCGATTCAGGCCGCGTGGATCGAAGACGCGGATTATTGAGCGCCCGCGATTTCGCATCGCATAGGCCAATCGAAAACGGCGATTCCGAATGGAATCGCCGTTTTGCTTTTGTGCTTCGTGATTGTCGGGAGCGGGCCGGTCAGCCCGCCGAGAGCGTACCGTTACGCACGCGGACCGGCTGACCTTGCTGGAATGGCGGCGGCTCGCGATACGTGAACGTGCGGTACTTGCCGCTCTCCATGCGCACGCGAACGGTGTAGTCGGTTTCGCTGCGCACGTGCTTTTCGACCGAGTTGCCGGCGAGGCCGCCGCCGAGCGCGCCGAGGAGCGTCATCGCGGTGCGGCCGCCGCCGCTGCCGAACTGGTTGCCGACGACCCCGCCCGCGACCGCGCCACCGACCGCGCCGATGCCGGTACCGTGGCCTTCACGTTTGACCGCCGTGATCGATTCGACCGTACCGCAGGTCGAACAATAGGCCGGTTTTTGCGCATAGGACGGCTGAGGCGGAGCCGCGGGCTGCGCGGAGGGTTGTTGCGCCAGTTGTTGCTGCTGCGCTGCGGCCTGCTGTTGGGCCTGCTGCTGGGCTTGCTGTTGCTGGGCGGCTTGCTGCTGGGCTGCCTGCTGTTGAGCCGCTTGCTGCTGCGCGGCCGCCGCGCTCGGCGATGCCGAATCGACGACGGGTTGCGGTGCGACCGCAGCCGTCTGCGTTTGCCCGTTCTGGGCGAGATTGCTCGACGCCTTCGGGAAAATTCCGGTGATCGCAGCCGTCGCCGCGAGACTCGCGATGATGACCGCGCCCGCCGCCGTCGCGATCAGCGGGTGCAGACGTCGCGATTGGGAGGCACCGGATGTGGAGAGCTTGTCGTTGGTATCAGCCATGTTGAACCTCCGCTTCGAGGCGCGTTATGTATAAGCGTAGTGTCGGGGAAATCGGTCCCGCAGGCATTTCAATCTGTAACGGAAAGCGACGCTTGTTCTTGTTGATCCAAGCACTTTCAGTGCCAGAACACGCTATTCCAGCGGACTGCCGCTCTGGCGGCGTGTGAGCTTTTACCGATGGTTACACTCGTCGCGGAAGAAAAAAACGCGCATCGAGCGATGCGCGTTTTTTCAATGACCGCCCCCGGGCAATTCAGTCTTCGCGACGCAGATGCGGGAACAGGATCACGTCGCGGATGCTCGGGCTGTCGGTGAGCAGCATCACCAGACGGTCGATGCCGATACCGCAACCGCCCGTCGGCGGCATGCCGTATTCGAGCGCGCGGATATAGTCGGCGTCGTAGTACATCGCTTCCTCGTCGCCGGCGTCCTTTTGGTCGACCTGCTTCTGAAAGCGCGCCGCCTGATCTTCCGGATCGTTCAGCTCGGAAAAACCGTTCGCGATCTCGCGGCCGGTGATGAACAACTCGAAGCGCTCCGTGATGCCGTCCACCGTGTCCGACGCGCGCGCGAGCGGCGACACCTCGATCGGGTAATCGATGATGAACGTGGGTTCCCACAACTGCGACTCGGCGGTTTCCTCGAAGAGCGCAAGTTGCAGCGAGCCGACGCCCGCGTTCAGAAACGCCGGCTGCGTCGTGTCGACGCCGAACTTCTTCAGTTCGGTGCGCAGGAACGCGGCATCGGCGAGTTGCTCGGTCGTGTATTGCGGCGCGTATTTCTGGATGGCCTGCACGATCGTCAGCCGATGGAACGGCTTGCCGAGATCCAGTTCGCGGCCCTGATACGTGATCGCCGCGGTGCCGCGCGCGTCGACGGCGGCCTGGCGGATCAACTGCTCGGTGAAGTCCATCAGCCACTGATAATCGGTGTAGGCCGCGTAGAACTCCATCATCGTGAATTCCGGATTGTGACGCGGCGACACGCCCTCGTTACGGAAATTCCGGTTGATTTCGAACACGCGCTCGAAGCCGCCCACGATCAGCCGCTTCAGGTACAGCTCCGGCGCGATGCGCAGGAACATCTGCATGTCGAGCGCGTTGTGATGCGTGACGAAAGGCTTGGCCGCCGCGCCGCCGGGAATGGGATGCAGCATCGGCGTTTCGACTTCCATGAAGTTCGCCTGCGCCATGAAATTGCGGATCGACGTGAACGCCTTCGTGCGCGCGATGAACGTCTGCCGCGCTTCGGGCGTCACGATCAGATCGACATAGCGCTGGCGATAGCGCGTTTCCTGGTCGGCGAGACCGTGGAACTTGTCGGGCAGCGGACGCAGCGCCTTCGAAAGCAGCCGCAATTCCGTGCAGCGCACGGACAGTTCGCCCTTGTTGGTGCGAAAGAGCACGCCCTTCGCCGCGACAATGTCGCCCAAGTCCCACTTCTTGAACGCGTCGTAGACTTCCGCGCCGACGTCCGCCGGCGTGATGAAGAACTGGATCTGGCCGCTGCCGTCCTGCACGGTCGCGAAGCTCGCCTTGCCCATCACGCGCTTCAACATCATCCGGCCGGCGAGCGCGACTTGCAGCGGATTCGCTTCGAGCGCTTCCTTGTCGGTTTCGGCGAATTCGGTTTGCAGCGCGGCGGCGTGATGCGTCGGACGAAAATCGTTCGGATAGGCGATGCCTTGCTCGCGCAGCGCGCGCAGCTTCTCGCGGCGTTCGGCGACGATCTGGTTCTCTTCCAGTTCGGGAGCGGCGCTCGTCTGGGTCGGTTCGGTCATGATGATTTGGCTTTGATTTCGGTTGGGCGACAAGCGCGGCATGGCGTGAGCCGGCCAGTGCGCCGCTCGGAAAACGATGCGGCGCGGCTTCGTGAAAAGCCGCGCCGTTCGCGCTTAGACGCCCTGTTTCAGGCTGGCGCTGATGAAGTCGTCGAGGTCGCCGTCGAGCACGGCCTTCGTGTTGCTGATTTCGACGTTGGTGCGAAGATCCTTGATGCGGCTGTTATCGAGCACGTAGGAGCGGATCTGGTGGCCCCAGCCCACGTCCGACTTGCCCGCTTCGAGCTTGTCCTGCTCCGACTGACGCTTGCGCATTTCCGCTTCGTAGAGGCGCGATTTCAGCATCGCCATGGCCTCGGCGCGGTTGCGGTGCTGCGAGCGGTCGTTCTGGCACTGCACGACGATGCCGCTCGGCATGTGCGTGATCCGCACGGCCGAATCGGTCTTGTTGATGTGCTGGCCGCCCGCGCCGGAAGCGCGGAACGTATCGATGCGCAAATCTGCCGGATTGACGTCGATTTCGAACGAATCGTCGATTTCCGGGTAAACGAACACCGACGAAAACGACGTGTGCCGCCCGCCCGACGAATCGAACGGCGACTTGCGCACGAGACGGTGAATGCCGGTTTCGGTGCGCAGATAGCCGTAGGCGTATTCGCCTTCGACCTTGATTGTCGCGCTCTTGATGCCGGCGATGTCGCCTTCGGATTCTTCGAGCACTTCGGTTTTGAAGCCCTTGCGCTCGGAGTAGCGCAGGTACTGGCGCAAGAGCATCGCGGCCCAGTCGCACGCCTCGGTGCCGCCGGCGCCGGCTTGAATGTCGATGAAGCAGTTGTTCGGATCGGCCGGGTTCGCGAACATCCGGCGGAATTCCATGTCCTCGACGCGCGCCTGTAGCGAGGCGGCGTCGGCTTCGCAGGCGACGAGCGTTTCCTCGTCGTTTTCCTCGCGGCCCATGTCGAAGAGATCCTGCGTGTCGCGCAGGTCGCGATCGAGGTCGGTGAGCGTCGTGACGACGCCGTCGAGCAGCTTCTTTTCCCGGCCGAGCGCCTGGGCGTTCTTCGAGTCGTTCCACACGTTCGGGTCTTCGAGAACCCGATTGACTTCCTCTAGACGCTGGGCTTTCGCGTCGTAGTCAAAGATACCCCCGAAGCTCGCCCGCGCGATGGCGCAGGTCGGCGAGAAGGTTCTCGATCGAGTTGAGACGTTCCGCTTCCATGTTCGATCTTTCGGCTGAGTGAAAAGGGGAAATTATAGCCGATCGGATGTTTTGGAAGCGCTTGGGGGCCGCGTGCGCGGGGTGTCGTGCAGCCCGAGCGCCAGCGAAAAACTATCCCGCGTGCTCGACGATCATCTGCACGCGCGCGACGCCGTTCCACGAATCGCTGACGAGCCGGTAGGCGACCGTCGCCCGCGCGGGAAGCGGATCGACGTGATTGAACCAGATCGCGGAAAAGCGTTGCCGCCCGCGCGCGAGTTGCAGTTTCAGGTGCTTATCCTTGACGAGCGCCTGCGACGCCACCTCGAACTCGCCGGAGAAGACCGGCGCCGGGAAACCCTGTCCCCAGACGGCCGCGTCGATCAGCTCGACGAACTGCGGCGTGAAGTACGCGTCCTCCAGCTCGCCATCGGTTTCGACCACGCGTGAGAGCGCGTCCGCCGTCAGCCACTCGCGCCCGACGGCTTCGAACGCCGCCGTGAAGCGCGGGATGTCGGCGGTGGCGATCGTCAGGCCCGCGGCCATCGCGTGGCCGCCGAACTTCACGATCATCCCGGCCTCGCGCTTGGAGATCAGATCGACCGCGTCGCGCAGATGAAAGCCGGGAATCGAGCGCCCCGAGCCCTTCGACAGCACGCCGCTCTCGTCGGCGTGCGCGAACGTGAACGACGGCCGGTGATAGCGCTCCTTCAGCCGCCCCGCGACGATCCCGATCACGCCCTGATGCCACTCGGGATTGAAGAGCGTGAGCGTCGCGCGGTCGCCGGGATCGACCGATTGCAGTTCGTCGAGCGCCTGCTGCTGCATGCCCGCTTCGATCTCGCGCCGCTCGCGGTTGATCGCGTCGAGTTGCTGCGCGAGTTCCCACGCGCGGCCGATGTCGTCGGTCGTCAGGCACTCGATGCCGAGCGACATGTCCGAGAGCCGTCCCGCCGCGTTCAGGCGCGGGCCGAGCGCAAAGCCCATGTCAAAGCCGGACGCCGCGCGCGCGTCGCGCCCGGCCGCGCGAAAGAGCGCGGCGATGCCCGGCTGCATGCGCCCCGCGCGAATCCGCTTCAGGCCCTGCGCGACGAGAATCCGGTTGTTCGTATCGAGCTTCACGACGTCCGCGACCGTGCCGAGCGCGACCAGGTCGAGCAGGCCGTCGAGACGCGGCTCGGGGCGCGCGTCGGTGAAGGCGTTGCGGCGGCGCAGTTCGGCGCGCAGCGCGAGCAGCACGTAGAACATCACGCCGACGCCCGCAATGCACTTGCTCGGAAAGGTGCAGCCCGGCTGGTTCGGATTGACGATCGCGCGCGCGGGCGGCAGTTCGTCGCCGGGCAGGTGATGATCGGTCACGAGCACGTCGATGCCGAGCGCGTTCGCGGCCTCTACGCCATCCACGCTCGCGATGCCGTTATCGACGGTAATCAGCAGATCGGGCTGACCCGCCGGATTGCGCGCGGCCAGTTCGACGATCTCCGGCGTGAGGCCGTAGCCATACTCGAAGCGATTCGGCACGAGATAGCCGATCTCTGCGCCGAACATGCGCAGCCCGCGCACGGCGACGGCGCAGGCGGTCGCGCCGTCGCAGTCGTAATCGGCGACGACGAGCATGCGGCGTTTCGCGGCGAGCGCGTCGGCGAGGACGACGGCGGCTTCGTCGCACCCTTTCAGGCCGACGGGCGCGTGCAGGCGCTTCAGTTCCGTCTCGATTTCGTCGGGCGTGCTCACGCCGCGCGCCGCGTAGAGCCGCGCGATGACCGGATGCAGGCCGTGACGCATCAGCACTTCGGCATCGACGGGGGAGGGGGCGCGGGTGACGATTCGGGTCATGCGAAAAAGGCCGGTGATTTATTCGATGAAGAGCGCGGCGATCGGGCGGCGTCGCCAGAACTTTCGCAGCGTGCCGCGCGTGACGGTGAGCGTGACCGAGCCGGTGTCGCTGCAAAGCGTCATGGCGAGCGTGCCGAGCGAGCCGTCGTTCAGCGCGGCGAGCGCCGGCGCGAACCAGTCGGCTTCGAGTTGTTGCAGCGCCGCGTTCCAGCGCGCCCAGTCCTGCTCGATGAAAGGCGCGGAAAACGGATCGAGCTCGACGAGCGTGCGGCCCTTGTCGTCCGTTGCGGCGAGCGCGCTGAACGACGCAGGCGGCGCCGAGGGCGAAAGATCGGCGGCGAGCGCGAGTCCGCGCGTCGCCGCGGCGTGCGACATCACGCGTGAAAACGGGCTCGATACCGTCTGATAGACGCCTTGTCCGTGCAGCCAGATCGAATTGATCGCGGGCAGGCCGCGCGCTTCGCGCGCCTCGTTCAGCGGATGCTCGAACCACGCCATCTGCACTTCATTTTGCAGCTTCATCCATACGCGCGAACGCTGGCCGGTTTTCGCTTCATGCGGCAACCAGATTTCGATGTTGCGTCCGCTTGCGCGCAGCGGCGATGCGCCCGACAGCGCGCCGAGACTCTCGCCCGACACATACCAGCGCGTCGCGCCCGGCGCCTGCACGTCGACGCCCATCTCTTCGATCAGCGGCTGCACGGTTTGAAAAAGCGTGCGGGCTTCATCGGCGGAGACTTCGAGCGTCGCCGGATCGATCAGCACCAGATGATCGTGCGCGATACGCACGTGCACCGGCTCGACGCAGGCCCAGGTCGCATCGCCGGGCGTGCCGCCGTCGGCGAGCAGCATGTAGGGCGCGAGCGGCGCGTCGTCGGCGAGTGCGGCATCCGTCGCGTGCGCGACGCCGAATGCGCGCGCGATCCAGCGCTCGTGCGGCAGCGTGCGCTGAAAATCCTCGCCGATCACGCGCTCGTCCAGCGTCGCGCGGGCGAGCAGCTTTTCGAGCGCGGGGGTCTCCAGGTTGTGCAGCGCGGTCGCGGCGTCCGCGGCGGACGGCAGCGCGAACGGGAGCAGAAGGTGGAGGTGGTGAACGGACATAATGGTGCGCATTGTATGGCAAACTTCGCGGTTGACTGATCGCCCGGCGCCGGCCTCGCGCCCGCCGGAATGCGCGCCAGGGCGTCCGGTGGGCGATTGGGCGCGTATATAGCGCGTATATACGATGATTCGTGAAGATGCGCGTCGCGCAGGAATCGCAAATGGCACGCGGGCCGGCTCGCCGGCCTTCTGCTTGCGCGGATCGAAACAAAAGGACTCGCTTGAAACTACCCTACGAATGGCAGATCGGCTGGCGCTACACGCGCGCCAGCAAACGCACGACAGGCAACGGCTTCATCTCGTTCATCGCGCTCGTTTCGATGGCCGGCATCGCGCTTGGCGTCGCCGCGCTGATCGTGGTGCTCTCGGTGATGAACGGCTTCCAGAAGGAAGTCCGCGACCGCATGCTCTCGGTGCTCTCGCACGTCGAAATCTTTTCGCCGACCGGCTCGATGCCCAACTGGCAGCTCACCGCGCAGGAAGCGCGCCGCAATCCGGAAGTGACCGGCGCGGCGCCGTATGTCGAGGCGCAGGCGCTCCTCACGCGCCAGGGCGCGGTGAGCGGCGTCGCGCTGCGCGGCGTCGAGCCGTCGCTGGAACCGCAGGTCTCCGACATCGGCCGTGAAATGCGCGCCGGCTCGCTCGCGAGCCTCGTGCCGGGCGAATTCGGCATCGTGCTCGGCGCCGATCTTGCGACCAACCTCGGCGTCACCACCGGCGACAAGATCACGCTCGTCGCGCCCGAGGGCACCATCACGCCGGCCGGCATGATGCCGCGCCTGAAGCAGTTCACGGTCGTCGGCGTGTTCGAATCGGGGCACTACGAGTACGACTCGACCCTCGCGCTCATCTCCATCCGCGACGCGCAGGCGCTCTTTCGCCTGCCCGCGCCGACCGGCGTGCGTCTGAAGCTCAAGGACATGCAGCGCGCGCCCGACGTCGCGCATCAACTCGCGCGCACGCTTTCGGGCGATCTCTACATCCGCGACTGGACGCAGCAGAACAAGACCTGGTTCTCCGCCGTGCAGATCGAAAAGCGCATGATGTTCATCATTCTCACGCTGATCATCGCGGTGGCGGCGTTCAACCTGGTTTCGTCGCTCGTGATGACCGTCACCGACAAGCAGGCCGACATCGCCATCCTGCGCACGCTCGGCGCGCAGCCGGGCTCGATCATGAAGATCTTCGTCGTGCAGGGCGTGACCATCGGCTTCATCGGCACGGCGATCGGCGTGTCGCTCGGGTGTCTCATCGCGTGGAGCATTCCGTGGCTCGTGCCGATGATCGAGCACCTGATCGGCGTGCAGTTCCTGCCGCCTTCGGTGTATTTCATCAGCGAATTGCCGTCCGAGCTCGTGCCGGGCGACGTCGCGAAGATCGGCATCATCGCGTTTTTGTTGTCGTCGCTCGCGACGCTCTATCCGAGCTGGCGCGGCGCGAAGGTTCGTCCGGCGGAGGCGCTGCGCTATGAGTGATACGAACAACACCATCGTGCTGCAGGCATCGGCGATCTCGAAGACCTTCGTGCAGGGCGGCTTCAACGTGCAGGTGCTGAACAACGCGCAACTCGACGTCTATCGCGGCGAGAAGCTCGCGATCGTCGGCGCGTCGGGCTCGGGCAAGAGCACGCTGCTGCACGTGCTCGGCGGACTCGACGAACCGAGCGCGGGCAAGGTGTCGCTGCTCGGCAAGCCGTTCACGGAACTGAAGGAGCGCGAGCGCAACGAGCTGCGCAACCGCGCGCTCGGCTTCGTGTATCAGTTCCACCATCTGCTCGCGGAATTCACCGCGCTCGACAACGTCGCGATGCCGCTCAGGATCCGCCGCATGTCCGAGGACGACGCGCGCCGACAGGCGATGGAGATGCTGGAGCGCGTGGGCATCGGGCATCGGGCGAAGCATCGGCCGGGCGCGCTTTCGGGCGGCGAGCGGCAGCGCGTGGCGATCGCCCGCGCGCTCGTGACGCATCCCGCGTGCGTGCTCGCGGACGAACCGACCGGCAACCTCGACGGCGGCACCGCCGACACTGTGTTCAACCTGATGCTGGAGTTGTCGCAGACGCTCGAGACAAGCTTCGTGATCGTCACGCACGATCCCGATCTCGCCGCGCGCTGCGACCGCATCATGCGGCTGCGCGACGGCGTGCTGTACGAAGAGCCGCCGGTCCCGGTGTAAGCTTTCGGCATCATGTGGATTGACACGCACTGCCATCTCGATGCTTCCGAATTCGACGCCGACCGCGACGACGTCGCGGCATCGGCGCGGCGCGCGGGCGTGTCGCGGATCGTGATTCCGGGTGTCGAGCGCGCGAACTTCGCGACGGTGCGCGATCTTGCGCATCGCATCGACGGCGGGGCGTATGCGCTCGGCATCCATCCGCTTTTCACGCCGCGCGCTCAGGACGACGACCTGCGCGTGCTGCGCGAAACCGTCGCCGCGAGCCTCGACGATCCGCGCTTCGTGGGCATCGGCGAAATCGGGCTCGACTACTTCGTGCCGACGCTCGACGACGCCCGCCAGCAGTTCTTCTACGACGAGCAACTGAAAATCGCGCGGGAATTCGATCTTCCCGTGATCTGCCACGTGCGCAAATCGCAGGACAAGGTGCTCAAGGGGCTGCGCGTCAATGGCGTGAAAACCGGCATCGCGCATGCGTTCAACGGCAGTTTCCAGCAGGCCGAGGCGTTCATCGCGCACGGCATGCATCTCGGTTTCGGCGGCAATCTCACGTTCGAGCGCGCGCGGCAGATTCGGCGGCTCGCGGCGCAACTGCCGCTCGAGTCGATCGTCCTCGAAACCGATGCGCCCGATATCGCGCCGTCCTGGCGCTACAGGGAACGCAACGCGCCGGACCAGGTTGCGGGCATCGCCAAAGTGCTGGCGGAACTGCGCGGCATCGACGAAGCCGCGCTTTCCCTAGGCACAACGGCTAACGCTCACGCCGCGCTGCCGCGACTCGGGCGGCTCTCCTCATAATCGTTATCGTGTCGACGGCGGACATCGGATGAATCGGTCATCCGGTGCGGACGCGCTCGTCATGAACTTTGGCGAGGGCGTGCGTGCGGGGTGTACTGATCGGGTTCGCGCTGGGTGTCGGATGGCTGCAGCAGCAGGCCGCGTTGCCGGGGTGGCGCGGGTGGATGGGTCTGTGCGTGGTGTTCTGCTGCGCGTGCGTGCTGAGTCGGCGGTATCGCGGCGCGCTGCTGGTCGGGGCTTTTGTGTTCGGCTTCGGTTACGCGGCCGTGCGCGCCGATGTCCGCATGCAGGCGCAACTGCCTCTCGCCTACGAAGGGCGCAATATCGTTCTGAACGGTTACGTGCGCGGCCTGCCCTCGACCGAC
The DNA here is from genome assembly GCF_031451455.1 of Caballeronia sp. LZ024. Classification (NCBI taxonomy): domain Bacteria; kingdom Pseudomonadati; phylum Pseudomonadota; class Betaproteobacteria; order Burkholderiales; family Burkholderiaceae; genus Caballeronia; species Caballeronia sp. LZ024. Next base: position 1,142,756 of record NZ_JARUXL010000001.1, read on the forward strand.
GACGACGGCACGCGCTTTCTCTTCGAAGTCGAATCGAACGATGCAAAGCTGCGCGACTTTCCGCGCGTCGTGCAATTGTCGTGGATCGCCGTCGATGGCGCGCCGCCGCCCGGGTTGGTTGCCGGCCAGCGCTGGACATTGACGGTTCGCCTGAAGCGCGCGCACGGCAACGCGAACTTCGGCGCGCGCGACGCCGAAGCGGCGCTTCTCGCACGCGATATCCGCGCGACGGGCTACGTGGCGGAGAACGCGAGCGCGCGCCGGCTGCCTCGCGACGCGCACGGCATCGCGCTGGCGATCGACCGGCTGCGGGCGCATTTGCGCGAGCGCATTGGCCGCGCGCTCGGCGCGGCGCCGCATCGCGGGATCGTCGTGGCGCTGGCGGTGGGCGCGCAGGACGGCGTGAGCGACGACGACTGGGCGCTGATGCGCGCGACCGGAACGAGCCATTTGGTGGCGATCTCGGGGCTGCATATCGGCTTCGTTGCGGGACTGGCGGCGTGGCTGACTGGTTTTATATGGCGCCGCGCGCGCTGGCGCGGTGTGCCGCTGCCGCTTTACGTGGCCGCGCAGAAAGTGGCAGCGGGCGGCGCGGCGGCGTTCGCGGGGCTTTATGCGGGTCTCGCCGGATTCAACGTGCCGGCGCAGCGCGCGTTGTGGATGCTGGGCGTCGTCGCGCTCGCGGCGATGGCCGGGCGGCGGCTCGCGCCGTCGCTCGTACTGGCGTGGGCGCTCGCGCTCGTGCTCCTCGCCGATCCGTGGGCGGTCACGGCGGCCGGGTTCTGGCTGTCGTTCTGCGCAGTCGGCGCGATTCTCTTCGCGATCGCGGCGCACGGGCGGCGCGCGTCGAAAGGGCGTGCCGACGACGGCGATGACTCCGCGCGCGATGTCGAGACCTACGAAGCGCGCCAGCGCGCGGCGGAAGCGGGTGCCGGTGAGCCGGCGTCCGCGATCGAACGGTTGCCGGATTCCGCGTCGTCGATCGTCGCGGTGGACGCGGCCAGGGAACGTAGCTGGCCGCTTGCCGATGCCGCGCGAGTCGCCGCGTGCCCGCGCGACGAACGCGTGTCGGGGCCGCCCGATGCCGCTGCAACGCTCATGTCCGCTCGTCCGCCCGGTCCCGCCCCGGGACGGGCGAGCCATCGTGCGCGTGGCGTCCTGCATGAAGCGCTGCGCCATGCACGCCGATCAGCGAGTCACTTAAGCGCGCCCGCGGCGTCGAGCGCGCGCGTCCAGTACGCCGTGACGATTGCGCTCGCGCCGCTCACCGCCTACTGGTTTTTCCAGATTCCGCTGATCGGCCCGCTCGCCAATGCCATCGCGATTCCGTGGGTCAGCATGCTCGTCACGCCGACGGTGCTCGCGGGCGTGTTGCTGCCCGCGCCGCTCGACGGCTTCGCTTATCAGATCGCGCACAGCCTTCTCGCGCTCATGTGCGAAGCGCTGGCGCATTTCACGAGCCTGCCGTGGGCGTTGTGGCGCCTGCCGCAGCCCGGACCGTTCGCGCTGGCGGCGGCTGCGGCCGGTGTCGCATGGGCGCTCGCGCCGCGCGGCTGGCCGTTGCGCTTCGCCGCGCCACTGACCTGGCTGCCGCTCGTCGTCCCCGCGCCGCATGCGCCCGCGACGGGCGCGTTCCGCCTGACGGCACTCGACATCGGCCAGGGGTCGTCGATCGTCGTCGAAACGGCGCGCCACACGCTGCTCTTCGACGCCGGTCCCGGGCCCGAATCGACGCACGCGGGCGAGCGGATCGTCGTGCCGTATCTTTTCGCCGATGGCGCGACGACGCTCGACGCGCTCGTCATCAGCCATTCCGATTCGGATCACGCGGGCGGCGCGCCGGCCGTGCTGCAATCGATCGGTGTGCGTCAGTTCGTGGCTTCGCTGCCGCCGCAGGACGCGCTGTGGCGAACCGCCGGCGAGCACCACGCAGACGCGCTGCGCTGCGCGGCGGGCCAGCGCTGGACGTGGGACGGCGTCGAGTTCGCGATGCTCTGGCCCGATCCGGCGCCGCTCGCCGGCAAGCCGAATGCGCAGTCGTGCGTGCTGAAGGTGACGAGCGCGGCAGGACGCTCGGCCTTGCTCGCCGCCGATATCGAAGCGGACGTCGAGCGCACGCTTCTGCGGCGCGACGCCCGCGCGCTGCGCGCCGACGTGCTCGTCGTGCCGCATCACGGCAGCAAGACGTCGTCGACCGAGCCTTTCCTCGATTCCGTCAGGCCGCTCGTCGCGGTATTTCAGGTAGGCTATCGCAACCGTTTTCACCATCCGCATCCGACCGTGTTTCAGCGTTATCGCCTGCGCGGGCTCGAACTCTCGCGCAGCGACGAAGACGGCGCCGCGCGCATCGAGGTTTCATCGGCGATTTCGCTTGAACGCTACCGGCAGACGCACGCGCGCTACTGGATGGACCGGTGAACGGAACAAGAAAAACACGCGACAAGGAGCGCCCACCGCTTGAAGGACATCATTCATTTCTCGCACGCGAACGGCTTTCCGGCATCGACGTACCGGACGATCTTCGCCGAACTCGCCGACGACTACGACATCCGCTCGGTGGAGCGCTTCGGCCATGATCCACGCTATCCGGTCACGCGCGACTGGCCGCGTCTCGTCGACCAGTTGCTCGACGACATCGCCAGCACGCGCCACGGCGCGACCGCCGCGCAGAATGAACGCGCGAAGGTATGGCTCGTCGGTCATTCGCTCGGCGGTTATCTGTCGATGATGGCCGCGCTCAAGCGCCCGCAGTGGGTGAAGGGCGTCGTGATGCTCGATTCGCCGGTGATCGGCGGCTGGCGCAGCAGCGTGTTGCGCGTGTCGCAGTTCACGGGACTCGACGAGCGCCTGTCGCCCGCCGCCGCGACGAAAAAGCGCCGCACGCAGTGGGCGAGCCGCGACGAAGCGTGGCGGCACTTCCACGCGAAGCCGGCGTTCGCGCGCTGGGACGAGCGCATGCTGTCCGATTACATCGACTACGCGATTCCGCAGACGGGCGCGAACGGCGCACGCACGCTCGCGTTCGATCGCCACGTCGAATATCTGATCTACCGGACGCTGCCGCATACGCTCGGCGCGCGGCTCGCACGTGGCGCGCAGGTGCCGGTCGGCTTCATCGCAGGGACGCATTCGAAGGAAGTGCGGCAAGTGGGGCTCGATCTTACGCGGCGCGTCGCGGGCGAGCGTTTCGAGTGGATCGAAGGCAGCCATCTCTTTCCGATGGAGCGGCCGATCGATACCGCGCGCGCCGTGCATCGCATGCTCAACGCGCTCGGCTGATCCGGCGCAAACACGCGCAGCGGGCGCAGAAAGTTGCAACGCTGCACTGCAAAATCCGGGCGGCGCGCGCTGGGTCGGAGGCGGCCTTTACGGTATAATCCGTTTTTCCCGCGAGCACCTAGCGATGACCAAATATGTATTCGTCACCGGCGGCGTAGTTTCTTCCCTTGGCAAAGGTATTGCCGCCGCCTCCCTCGCCGCGATCCTCGAATCGCGCGGCCTCAAAGTCACCCTCCTCAAGCTCGATCCCTACATCAACGTCGACCCCGGCACGATGAGCCCGTTTCAGCACGGCGAAGTGTTCGTGACGGAAGACGGCGCGGAAACCGACCTCGACCTCGGCCATTACGAGCGCTTCATCAGCACGAAGATGCGCAAGGCCAACAACTTCACGACCGGCCAGATCTACGAATCGGTGATCCGCAAGGAACGCCGCGGCGAGTATCTCGGCAAGACGGTTCAGGTCATTCCGCACATCACGAACGAAATCCAGGCGTTCCTCGAACGCGGCGCCGCAGCGGCGACGTGCGGCGAGCCGGATGTCGCGATCGTGGAGATCGGCGGCACGGTCGGCGACATCGAATCGCTGCCGTTCCTCGAAGCCGCGCGCCAGATGAGCCTGCGCCTCGGGCGCAACAGCGCGTGCTTCGTGCATCTGACGCTCGTGCCGTACATCGCCACCGCGGGCGAACTCAAGACGAAGCCCACGCAGCACAGCGTGCAGAAGCTGCGCGAGATCGGCATCTCCCCGCACGTGCTGCTGTGCCGCGCCGACCGCCGCATTCCCGACGACGAATGCCAGAAGATTTCGCTCTTCTCGAACGTGCCGGAAGACGCGGTCATCTCCGTGTGGGACGTGGACAGCATCTACAAGATTCCGCAGATGCTGCACGACCAGGGCCTCGACCAGATCATCTGCGAGGAACTCAAGCTCGCGCCGCAGCCGGCCGATCTCGCCATGTGGTCGCAGCTCGTCGAGAAGCTCGAGAACCCGAAGAGCGAAGTGACCATCGGCATGGTCGGCAAATATGTCGAACTCACCGAGTCGTACAAGTCGCTGATCGAGGCGCTGCGCCACGCGGCGATCCATACGTCGACCAAGGTCAACATCGAATACATCGACTCCGAGCAGATCGACGCGGAAGGTGTCGACGGTCTGAAGCATTTGGACGCCGTGCTGGTGCCGGGCGGCTTCGGACGCCGCGGCACGGAAGGCAAGATCAAGGCCATCCAGTACGCGCGCGAATCGAAAACGCCTTATCTCGGCATCTGCCTCGGCATGCAGCTCGCGGTGATCGAATTCGCCCGCGACGTGGCCGGCCTCGCCGACGCCAACAGCACCGAGTTCGAGCCCTCCACGCAGAATCCGGTCGTCGCGCTCATCACAGAGTGGTACGACCGTGCGGGCCGCGTCGAAAAGCGCAGCGAGGAATCGGATCTCGGCGGCACGATGCGCCTCGGTTCGCAGAAGTGCCCGATCAAGCCGGGCACGATGGCCGAGCGCATCTACGGCACGGATGTGAACGAGCGTCACCGTCACCGTTATGAAGTCAATAACCGTTTCGTGCCCCAGCTCGAAGCGGGCGGCCTTATCATCAGCGCCCGTACCCCGAGCGAGGACCTGCCGGAAATGATGGAATTGCCGCAGTCGATGCATCCGTGGTTCGTCGGTGTCCAGTTCCACCCCGAATTCACCTCGACCCCGCGCGACGGTCATCCGCTCTTCAAGGCGTTCGTCGAAGCGGCGCGAACGCACAGCGAATCGGCCGACGGCACGCAGGCGGCCGATGGCAAGGAAGCGGCCGCGCGCGCCACGGCGGGAGCACAGGCATGAAACTCTGCGACTTCGACATCGGTCTCGACAAGCCGTTTTTCCTGATCGCGGGGACGTGCGTCGTCGAATCGGAGCAGATGACGATCGACGTCGCCGGGCGGCTGAAGGAAATCTGCGCGAAAGTCGGCGTGCCGTTCATCTACAAGTCGTCGTATGACAAGGCGAACCGCAGTTCGGGCAAGTCGTTTCGCGGGCTTGGCATGGACGAAGGCCTGCGCATTCTTGGCGAAGTGAAGAAACAGCTCGGCCTGCCGGTTCTGACCGACGTCCATTCGGAACACGAGATCGAAGCGGTCGCATCGGTGGTCGACGTGTTGCAGACGCCCGCGTTCCTGTGCCGCCAGACCGATTTCATCCACGCGTGCGCACGTTCGGGCAAGCCGGTGAACATCAAGAAGGGCCAGTTTCTCGCGCCGCACGACATGAAGAACGTGATCGACAAGGCGCGCGACGCCGCCCGCGAAGCGGGTCTGTCGGAAGACCGCTTCATGGCGTGCGAGCGGGGCGTGTCGTTCGGCTATAACAACCTCGTCTCGGACATGCGCTCGCTCGCGATCATGCGCGAGACGAACGCGCCCGTCGTCTTCGATGCCACGCACTCGGTGCAGTTGCCGGGCGGGCAGGGCACGAGTTCCGGCGGCCAGCGCGAGTTCGTGCCGGTGCTCGCGCGCGCGGCGGTCGCAACGGGCGTGTCGGGGCTCTTCATGGAGACGCATCCGGACCCAGCGAACGCCAAGTCCGATGGACCGAACGCCGTACCGCTGCATCGCATGGAAGCGTTGTTGGAAACACTCGTCGCGCTCGATCAGGCGGTGAAGCGCGGCCCGTTCCTCGAGAACGATTTCAGCTGAAAGCGCGTCGCGAACGTCGCGGTCGCGACGTTCGCATCAAAAAAATCGCTGCACAAAGCAGCATCGGACAGGGGGAGAACTCAGTGGCGAAGGGCTACATCATCGCGAACATGGAAGTGACGAACCCCGAGCAGTACGCCGATTACCGTGCGCTCGCGCCGGCGGCGATCGAAGCGCACGGCGGCACGTACCTCGTGCGCGGCGGCCAGAGCGAAACGCTCGAAGGCGCGTTCCATTCGCGCACTGTCGTCCTCGAATTTCCTTCCTTCGAAGCAGCAAAGACGTTCTATCATTCCGCCGAATATGAAGCCGCGAGGCAGGTCCGCGAAGGCGCGGCGCGGGTGAACCTGATGGTGGTCGAAGGAGTCTGAGCGGGGCGGCACATCCGTGCCCCCGTATTCGCTTCCTTCGAAAATCTTGAGCAAGGCCGGCAGGAAGCGTCGCCGGCAGCAGGAATTCAACGTCATTTCTTGAGGAAACCATGAGTGCTATCGTAGATATCATCGGCCGCGAGATTCTCGATTCGCGAGGCAACCCCACCGTCGAATGCGACGTGCTGCTCGAATCGGGCACGATGGGCCGCGCTGCCGTGCCGTCGGGCGCATCCACGGGATCGCGCGAAGCGATCGAACTGCGCGACGAAGAAGGCAACCGCTACGGCGGCAAGGGCGTCTTGAAGGCCGTCGAGCACATCAATACCGAAATCTCCGAAGCCATCATGGGCCTCGACGCGTCGGAACAGGCGTTCCTCGACAAGACGCTGCTCGAACTCGACGGCACCGACAACAAATCGCGTCTCGGCGCGAATGCGATGCTCGCCGTGTCGATGGCGGTTGCGAAGGCCGCGGCTGAAGAAGCAGGCCTGCCGCTCTATCGCTACTTCGGCGGCTCGGGCGCGATGCAACTGCCGGTGCCGATGATGAACATCGTCAACGGCGGCGCGCACGCGAACAACAGCCTGGACATCCAGGAATTCATGATTGTGCCGGTCAGCCAGCCGACCTTCCGCGAAGCGCTGCGCTGCGGCGCCGAAGTGTTCCACTCGCTGAAGAAGATCCTCTCCGAGCGCGGCATGAGCACGGCGGTCGGCGACGAAGGCGGCTTCGCGCCGAATTTCGGCAGCAACGACGAGTGCCTCTCCACGATCCTGCAAGCCATCGAACGCACCGGCTATCGCGCGGGCGAAGACGTGCTGCTCGCACTGGATTGCGCGGCGAGCGAGTTCTACCACGACGGCAAGTACCAGCTCGCGGGCGAAGGCCTGCAACTGTCGTCGGCGGAATTCACCGACTACCTCGCGACGCTCGCCGACAAGTTCCCGATCATCTCGATCGAGGACGGCATGCACGAGAGCGACTGGGAAGGCTGGAAGATTCTCACGGATCGTCTGGGCAAGCAGATCCAGCTCGTCGGCGACGACCTGTTCGTCACCAACACGCGCATCCTGAAGGAAGGCATCGAGAAGGGCATCGCGAACTCGATCCTGATCAAGATCAACCAGATCGGCACGCTGACGGAAACTTTCGCGGCCATCGAGATGGCAAAGCGCGCGGGCTACACGGCGGTGATTTCGCACCGTTCGGGCGAAACCGAAGATTCGACGATCGCGGACATCGCCGTCGGACTGAACGCCGGCCAGATCAAGACGGGTTCGCTCTCGCGCAGCGACCGCATCTCGAAGTACAACCAGTTGCTGCGTATCGAGGAAGATCTCGGCGATATCGCGAGCTATCCGGGCAAGTCGGCGTTCTACAACTTGCGCTAAAGCTTTAGCCGAATTGGACGTTAGTTAATTTTTCAGCCCGCCGCCCTCGCGCTTCGAACGCCGGGCGGCGCTTATTTCGGCTCTCTCAATGCGGCTTGTCACTGTCGTCCTCATCCTCCTGCTGGCGCTGATCCAATATCCGCTGTGGTGGGGACATGGGGGTTGGCTGCGCGTCCACGAATTGCAGGGACAACTCGCGCAGCAGACCCAGAAGAACGCCGACCTCAAACTGCGCAACGAACGCGTGCAGGGCGAAGTCCAGGATTTGCAGAGCGGAACGGCGGCCGTCGAGGAACGCGCGCGCTACGAGATGGGCATGATGAAGGACAGCGAGGTCTTCGTGCAGTTCGTCTCGCCGAATTCGGCCGCGCCCGTCAACTCGGCGAACGCGCCCGGCGCGAATGCGTCGACGCGCGGTCAGGTGTCGGCGGCGCCCCTGCGGGTGGTGCCGAATCCGGTGTCGCGTTCGAAGGAAGAACGTCGGGCGTTCGAGAAGAAGGCCGCGAAGGAAAAGGAAGACGCGAAGAAGAAGCAGGGCGGCTGAACGCGAAGGTCATCGGCAAATAAGAAAAGCGCGGTCATCGGCCGCGCTTTTTTCATTTCATCTCTACCACGAGTATCCCGTTCCGAATCCGATGCCGGTTCCCCAGTACGGACCGCCGCCCCAGCCGCCGCTGGAATACCCGCCGTAGATGCTGACGGGCGCACGGTAGTACTGCGACCACGCCTGTGCCGCGGCATCGGCGGCCATCGCTTGTTGTTGCTCGGCGAGCACTTGGTGATCGATCTGGTTGTAGCGTTGTTGCTCTTCCTTCGACAGCGGCTGCTGCGGCTGAGTTTGAGCCGAAGGCAGGCGGCTATAGATCGGCGACGGGCCGGGCGGGTCCATCGTACAGCCCGCGATCAACGCGGCCGCCGACAACGCGCATACCGACAACGAAACACCCCGGAACCACGCAGCTTTTTTCATATCGACCTCCAGCGGGCCGCAGACCAGACAGACCTGAATCATATCGTGCCGGACCATGCGCTCACGACGCGTGGTCCGCCGGCACAGACAGCGCCAACGTGCGCCCGTGCCGATAAAACCTTCGTGAAATCAAGCTCAATGACGCTGTTGAGACGCCTCGCTCACTCCTTGTGAGAGTTCCTTTGCGACAAAAAGTTGCGCAACGTCGACGGGGTCGAACTCGTAGCGCTGATTGCAAAACTCGCAATGCACCTCGACGCTGCCGCGCTCGTCGATCACGCCATCGACTTCGTCGCGACCGAGCATCTTCAGCATTCCGCCGACTTTCTCGCGCGAGCAGGAACACTGGAAACGCGTCGCCGCCGGCTCGAAATGCTGCACGTTTTCCTGCCAGAAGAGACGCCGGAACACGGTTTCGGGCTCTTCGCCCAGCAGTTCGGCAACAGAGAGCGTGCTGCCCAGATGACACACGCGCTGCCACGTATCGGCGTCGTGCTCGCCCGGATGCGGGACGATGCCACCGTCGCCCGGCAGTTTCTGCAAAAGCATGCCGACCGCGCGATCCGTATTCGCCGCGAGCCACATGCGCGTGTCGAGCTGTTCCGAGTGATGCATGTAATGTTCCAGCACCTCGGCCATCGAGCCGAGCGGACCGTGCTCGCCCGACAGCGGCACGATGCCCTGATACGGCTGCTGACCCGGCTTCTTCTCCTTCGGATCGAGCGTGATCACGCAGCGGCCGCGTCCGTGCTGGTTGAGCAGGTCCGCAAGCGAAATGCCTTCGGTGATGCGCTCGGCGGCGTCATCGGCGAGCTTCGCCGTGGCGCGCAGCGAAAGATCCGAACTGCACTGGACGACCAGCATCGTCACCGGCCCGTCGCCGTAGATCTGCATGATGAGCGTGCCGTCGAACTTGAGGTTCGCCGACAGGAGCGCGCAGGCCGCCGTCATCTCGCCGAGCACGTCGCGCACGGGCGCCGGATACGAGCGGCGCGCGAGCACTTCCTGCCACGTGTTGCGCAGCGAGACGATTTCGCCGCGCACGGGCGCCGCGTTGAACATGAATTTCTGCAACTGGTCGTTCACAACTCTTCCTTTCGATACGGCGCCACGTCGTGCCGCGAACCGCCTTTCAGCCGATCCGCACGAGTTGCGCCTTGTAGTATTCGCGCCGGTCCGCGTAACTGCGCGTGGCCGACTGGATGCGGGCGATGTCGGCCTCGGTGATTTCGCGCACCGCCTTCGCGGGCGAGCCGAGAATCAGCGTGTTGTCGGGAAACACCTTGCCTTCGGTCACCACCGCGCCCGCGCCAACCAGACAGTTGCGGCCGATGACCGCGCCATTCAAGACCACCGCCTGGATTCCGATCAGCGCGCCTTCCTTGATCGTGCAGCCGTGCAGCATCGCCTGATGGCCGACGGTCACGTTCGCCTCGATGGTCAGCGGAAAACCCGGATCGGCGTGCAGGATCGCGCCTTCCTGGACGTTGCTGCCGCGCCCGACGACGATCGGCTCGTTGTCGCCGCGCAGCGCCGCGCCGAACCAGACGCTCGAATTCTCCTCGAGCGTCACGCGGCCGATGATGGTCGCGGTGTCCGCGAGAAACACGCTTTCGTGGATGGTGGGTGCCTCGTCGCCCAGCTTGTAGATGGTCAACTGTGTCTCCTGGTCGGTGGGACGGTGCGCTCATCGGCGGCTTCGGCACGCGGACCCGGCGCTACAATGCCGGACGGCGGCGTGCCTTTTCAGCTTTGTCCGAGGGCGAAGTCCGGTTCGTAAAGCGCCATTTTAGCCTTTTGCGCGCCAAGCCCGTCTCTATTGCCCGAACGTTCCCCGCCATGCCCGACGCTTCCTCTCCGATCGATTCCGAATCGCGCTGCGCCCGCCAGACGGCGCTCGATATCCTTTGCGAGCGCGATCCGCAGACGAAAGCCGCGCGCGCTCGTGCGCTCTATGCGCGCGCGCAGGCAGGCGAGGTATCGGTCGATCCTGCGCTGCGGCTTGTCGAACCTGGTAGCCTGCCGGGCCGGCCCGAGCGGCCGCCGCTCGTCGAACCGGGATCGCTCAAGCGTCGCGGGATGCAGACCGAAGCGGGGCGGGCGGTGCTGCTGCACGCGCTCGCGCACATCGAATTCAACGCGATCAACCTCGCGCTCGACGCCGTCTGGCGTTTTTCATCCATGCCGGATGATTATTATCGTGATTGGTTGAGGGTCGCGGCGGAAGAGGCGCATCACTTTTCGCTATTGAGCGCGCGGCTCAGCGAGTTCGGCCATGTCTACGGCGACTTTCCGGCGCACGACGGCCTGTGGGAAATGGCTGAGCGCACCCGCGAAGACGTCCTGGCACGCATGGCGCTCGTCCCGCGCACGCTGGAGGCGCGCGGTCTCGACGCGTCGCCGCCGATCCGCAAGCGTCTTGCGCAGGCGGGCGACCACGCGGCGGCGGCAATTCTCGACGTGATTCTGCGCGACGAAATCGGCCATGTGCTGATCGGCAACCGCTGGTTTCGGCATCTGTGCGACGCGGTGGGCGCCGATCCGCACCTCACCTACGCGCGACTCGCCGAGCAGTACCGCGCGCCGAAACTGCGCGGTCCGTTCAACTTCGAGGCGCGCCGCGACGCCGGTTTCGACGAAGCCGAACTGCGCGCCCTCGCGCAACTCGACGACTAGCGCATCTCAAAATTGGCGCCGCTGGCTATAATAGAACGATCATTCTTTTCTGGAGCCGGCGATGCGCATTTCTTCCTCGGAATTCGTCGACGCGCGCGGCGTGCGCCTGCACGTGCGCCGCTGGGACGCCCGATCGCCCGATGCGCCGCTGCTCTTCATGCTGCACGGCTGGATGGACGTGGCGGCGTCGTTCCAGTTCGTCGTCGACGCGCTCGGCGACGGCTGGCAGGTGATCGCGCCCGATGCGCGCGGCTTCGGCCTGTCCGCGTGGCCGGTCGCGGAGCGCGGCGGCGGCCACTACTGGTTCCAGGACTATCTCGCCGACCTCGACGTGTTGCTCGACCACTACGCGCCGCATGGCGAAGTGAACCTCGTCGGGCACAGCATGGGCGCGAACGTCGTCGGCCTGTACGCGGGCGTGCGGCCGGGGCGCGTTCGCCGGGTCGTCGATCTGGAAGGCTTCGGCCTCGCTGCGGGCGATCCGAGGCGCTCGCCCGCGCGCCTCGCGCAATGGCTCGACGATCTGCGCGCGCCGCCCGCACTGCGCAGCTACGCGACGCTCGACGAAGTCGCGCAGCGCCTGATCCGCACGAATCCGCGTCTTGCGTGGCCGCGCGCGCGTTTTCTGGCGCAACACTGGTCGAAGGAGGGCGGCGACGGGCGCTTCCACCTGCTCGCCGATTCCGCCCACAAGCTGCGCGGACCGCTGCTTTACCGGCTCGACGAAGTGATGGCGGTCTGGTCGCAGGTGCGCGCGAAGGTGCTGCACGTCGAAGCCGCGCATTCGCCGACGCTCGCGTCGATCGCAGGCGACGTTCCGCTCGACGAATTCAAGGCGCGCTTTGCCGCTTTTCCCGACTGGCGCGAGGAAATCATCGAGGACGCCGGGCACATGCTGCATCACGATCAGCCGGAGCGCGTCGCCGCGCTCATCGCGCAGTTCTGCGAGGGCTAGGGCATGCGGCCCGAATCGTGCGTTGCAGTAGAATGTCAGTGAATCCCTAACCTTTCCACGATGAACGCCGATCTCCACTGTCACTCCACCGTTTCCGACGGCCAGCTCGCGCCCGCCGAGGTCGCGCGCCGCGCGCACGCGAACGGCGTAACGCTGTGGGCGCTCACCGATCACGACCAGCTCGGCGGCCAGCAGGAAGCGCGCGAGACGGCCGAGGCGCTCGGCATGCGCTATCTCGCGGGCGTGGAAATTTCGGTGACGTGGGCGGGCCGCACGGTGCACGTCGTCGGTCTGAACGTGGACCCGCAGAACCAGCAGCTGCTCGACGGCCTCGCCGCCACGCGCGACGGCCGGGCGGCGCGGGGCGAAGCGATCGGCGAGGCGCTCGCGAAGGCCGGCATCCCGAATTGCTACGAAGGCGCGCTGCGCTACGTGAACGACCCGAAGATGATCTCGCGCACGCATTTCGCGCGGTATCTGGTGGAAGAGGGCCTCGCGCAATCGACTTCGGACGTCTTCGCGCGCTATCTGGGCGAGGGCAAGCCGGGCTTCGTCGGCCACCGCTGGTCGAAACTGACGGACGCCATGAAATGGATCAGCGAGGCGGGCGGCGAGGCGATCATCGCGCATCCCGGCCGCTACAACTTCACGCCGACCGAATTCGCCGCGCTCTTCGACGAGTTCATCGAACTGGGCGGCAACGCTATCGAAGTGGTGACCGGCAGCCATACGCCGGACCAGTATCGCGAGTACGCAGAGGTTGCGCGCCGCTACGGTTTTTACGCGTCGCGCGGCTCGGACTTTCATGGCGCGGGCGAAGGCCGGATCGACCTCGGACTGCTTCCGCCGCTTCCCTCCGATCTCAGGCCCGTCTGGGAACGCTGGCTCTAAATGCCTCGCCGCGTGCGCCAACGCGTCGGCTCACCTGGCACGTTTCTCGCAAGTTGCATCGAGTTCCTTCAGGCGGTGCTCACATCATGCATTACGCCGTTCGCGTTCTGAATCGAACCGCACCGTCCGCGCTTCGCGAGCCGTGTGGCAACCGCGCTCCTGCTGCGTCGCGCGACAAGCGATACCAAAAACACCACGCCGCCATGTCTCAATTCTTTCGCATTCATCCGGACAATCCGCAGCCGCGCCTGATCAATCAGGCGGTGCAGATCATCAACGACGGCGGCGTCATCGCGATGCCGACCGATTCGAGCTACGCGCTCGCCTGTCATCTGGATGACAAGGACGCCGTCGAGCGCATTCGCCGCATTCGCGGGCTCGATGAGAAGCAACTGCTGTCGCTGCTCGTGCGCGATCTGTCGCAGCTCGCGAATTTCGCGCAGGTCGACAACCGGCAGTACCGGCTGCTCAAATCGGTGACGCCGGGGCCTTACGTGTTCGTCCTGCAGGCAACGAAGGAAGTGCCGCGACGCCTCTCGCACCCGTCGCGCAAGACGATCGGCCTGCGCGTGCCCGACCACGCGATCACGCTCGCGCTGCTGGAAGCGCTCGGCCAGCCGCTCCTCGGCTCGACGCTGATCCTCCCGCCCGACGCCGAGCCGCTCAACGACGCCGAGGACATCCGCGAGCGGCTGGAAAAGCAGATCGACCTCGTGATCGACGCGGGCGCGTGCGCCGCCGAGCCTTCGACGGTCATCGACCTGACGGGCGAGGAGCCGGTGCTGGTGCGCCCCGGGCGCGGCAGTCTGGAGCCGTTCGGCCTGACCGCATGAGTGCGCCCGGGGGCCGTCGCGCGCGCCGCAGATAAAATCGGGCGAAATATTTCAGCCGAAGGCATTATTCTCCGGTCGGCGGCGGTTTTTCTGCGTTGCGCCGACAAAGGGGTCACCACCCGACCGCCGCAACCCGACTGCACCCACGCTCGCCTCGCGCAACCGTGGCCTTGCCCGCCATGAGTGGCGCCCTGAACAGCCTGAGACGCTTGTTACAATAGCGAGCTATGGATTCTTCCCTGATACAGACAATCGCGGTCTACGCGCTCCCGGTGATCTTCGCGATCACGCTGCACGAGGCCGCGCACGGCTATGTGGCACGCCTGCTCGGCGACAACACCGCTTACGTGCTCGGCCGCGTTTCGTTCAATCCGATGCGGCACATCGACCCCATTGGCACCATCGTCATTCCGATCGTTCTCTATTTCGTCACGAGCGGCGCCTTCATGTTCGGCTACGCGAAGCCTGTTCCGGTCGCGTTCGGCAACCTGCGCAATCCGCGCTGGGGCAGCCTCTGGGTCGCCGCCGCCGGTCCCGCCAGCAACTTCGTGCAGGCGCTCCTCTGGGGCGTGATCGCGGTCGCGCTCGCAGGCTTTCACGTCGACGAGGCGTTTTTCACGCGCATGGCGGCGGCGGGCGTCGGCGTGAATCTCGTGCTCGGTGTGCTGAATCTCTTTCCGCTGCCCCCGCTCGACGGCGGCCGCGTGCTGATGGCGCTGTTGCCGATCCGCGCGTCGCTCGCGCTGCAACGGCTCGAACCGTACGGCTTTTTCATCGTGATGGCGCTCGTCGTGACGGGCGGTCTCACGCGGTTCTGGCTGAGCCCGCTCGTGAACATCGGCTACGCGGCGGTGTCGGCCATTCTGAATCCCTTTGCCTCGTTCTTCTTATAAAACCATGTTCCCTGACCGTATCTTCTCAGGCATGCGGCCGACCGGCTCGCTGCATCTCGGCCACTATCACGGCGTGCTGAAAAACTGGGTGCGGCTGCAGTCCGAGTACCCGTGCTTCTTCGCCGTCGTCGACTGGCACGCGCTCACGACGCACTACGAAACACCCGAAGTCATCGAGAAGAACGTCTGGGAAGTGCTGATCGACTGGCTCGCGTCCGGCATCGATCCGGCGCAGGCGACGCTCTTCATCCAGAGCCGCGTGCCCGAGCACGCGGAACTGGCGCTTCTGCTCGGCATGGCGACGCCGCTTGGCTGGCTCGAACGCGTGCCGACCTACAAGGAGCAGATGGAAAAGCTGAAGGAAAAGGATCTGTCGACTTACGGTTTTCTCGGCTATCCGGTGCTGATGGCCGCCGACATCCTGCTCTATCGCGCGTCGCTCGTGCCGGTCGGCGAGGATCAGGTGCCGCACGTCGAGATGACGCGTGAAATCGCGCGCCGCTTCAATTATCTGTACGGCAAGGAGCCGGATTTCGAGGAAAAGGCACTCGACGCCGCGAAGAAACTCGGCGGCAAGCGCGCGAAGCTGTACCACGAGCTGCGCGTCGCGTATCAGCAGGAAGGCGACGACGAAGCGCTCGAACAGGCGCGCGCGATGCTGCAGGAGTCGCAGAGCCTGTCGATGAACGATCGCGAGCGGCTCTTCGGCTATCTGGAAGGCGCGCGCAAACTGATTCTGGTCGAGCCGCAAGTGCTGCTCACGGCCGAATCGCGGATGCCGGGCCTCGACGGCCAGAAGATGTCGAAGTCCTACGGCAACACGATCGGCCTGCGCGAAGACGCGGAAACCATCACGAAAAAGGTCCGCACGATGCCGACCGACCCCGCGCGCGTGCGCCGCACCGACCCGGGTGATCCGGACAAGTGCCCGGTCTGGCAGCTGCATCAGGCCTACACCGACGAAGCCACGCACGAATGGGTGCAAAAGGGCTGCCGCACGGCTGGCATCGGGTGTCTCGACTGCAAGCAGCCGGTGATCGAGGGCATTCTGCGCGAGCAGCAGCCGATGCTCGAGCGCGCGCAAAAATACATGGACGATCCGTCGCTCTTGCGCGCGATCGTCGCCGACGGCTGCGACAAGGCGCGCAAGTTCGCCACCGAAACGATGCGCGACGTGCGCGAAGCGATGGGACTCTCGTACAACTGATGGAGCACGGGGCGGACTTCGCGAGCGCGTGGGTGCGGCAATGGGCGCATCTCGTCGAGGCGGGCGGGGCGGTGCTCGACGTCGCGGCGGGCAGCGGCCGGCACGCGCGCTGGTTCGCGTCGCGCGGACATCCGGTGCTCGCCGTCGACCGCGACGCGGAAGCGCTCGGCTCGCTCTCGGGCATCGAGCGGATCGCGACGCGCGCGGCGGATCTGGAAAACGCGCCGTGGCCGCTTTCAGCCGATGAAAAATTCGCCGCCGTCGTCGTGACGCGTTACCTGCATCGCCCGCTCTTTCCCCATCTCGCCGACGCGCTCGCGGAGGGCGGCATCCTGATCTACGAAACCTTCGCGCGCGGCAACGAAACCGTCGGCAAGCCGTCGAATCCGGCATTTCTGCTCGCGCCCGGCGAACTCGTCGATGCGTTTCATTCGCGCCTGCGGATCATCGCTTTTCAGGATGGCTTTACGAGCGATCCGCGTGCATCCTACGTGCAACGAATCTGCGCGGTCCGCGAGCCGGACCGATCCTCAACCGGCCTCACCGTTCGTAACACTGCGTCGCTTCCGCCGCGTTACGATCTGGCTGGCTAATCCGCTACAATCGCGGTTTACCGATCAAATTCATAGCGTTTCATGACAAACGGAACACACGGCGGTATCCAGATCCGCGGCAGCATTCCTGCCATCGTCACCCCGATGCACGAGGACGGTAGTCTCGATCTGCCGGCGTTTCGAAAACTGATCGACTGGCACGTCGCGGAAGGCTCGAACGGTCTCGTCGTCGTCGGCACGAGCGGCGAGTCGGCCACGCTTTCGGTCGAGGAACACGTTCTGATGGTGCAGACGGCGGTCGAGCATACAGCCGGCCGCTTTCCGATCATCGCGGGCGCGGGCGGCAATTCCACGGCCGAGGCCATCGAATTGTCGAAGGCGGCGAAAAAAGTCGGCGCCGACGCGACGCTTCAGGTCGTCCCGTATTACAACAAGCCGACGCAGGAAGGCATGTACCGTCATTTCGTGAAGATCGCGGAATCGGTCGATCTGCCGGTCGTGTTGTACAACGTGCCGGGCCGCACCGTGGCCGACATGAACAACGAAACGATCCTGCGTCTCGCGGGCGTGCCGGGCATCATCGGTGTGAAGGAAGCGACGGGCAACATCGACCGCGCCGCGCACCTGATCAAGCACGCACCGGCCGGTTTCGGCATCTTCAGCGGCGACGATCCGACCGCAATCGCGCTGATGCTGCTCGGCGGTCACGGCAACATTTCGGTCACGGCGAACGTCGCGCCGAAAGCGATGAGCGAGTTGTGCCGCGCCGCGCTCGAAGGCGACGCGATCACCGCGCGCAAGATTCATCTGAAGCTTCTTTCGCTTCACAAGCAGCTCTTCTGCGAATCG
Source organism: Caballeronia sp. LZ024 (assembly GCF_031451455.1). Classification (NCBI taxonomy): domain Bacteria; kingdom Pseudomonadati; phylum Pseudomonadota; class Betaproteobacteria; order Burkholderiales; family Burkholderiaceae; genus Caballeronia; species Caballeronia sp. LZ024. The sequence goes on from NZ_JARUXL010000001.1 coordinate 1,160,313, forward strand.
AACCCGATTCCTGCGAAGTGGGCGCTCGAAGCAATGGGCCGCATGGAAGGCGGCATTCGCCTTCCGCTCACGCCGCTCGACGCGCGCTATCACGACGTCGTGCGTGATGCCTTGCGCGAAACAGGGCTCCTGGCCTAAGACCCGATCGATGGCAGCGGCGCGCCCCTGACGCAGTGGACCGTGCCGCCGCCATTCATCGGGATCGACCATGCAGCCAGTCCACAACCGTCGCTAGCCGTCTTCTTTCATCGAATTCGTCATCGACTCCGTTCCCCGGCATCCGCACGAGGCAACGCGCTTTCAGCATCACGAAGGACCTCATGAAACGATCCGCACTCTCCACTCACGCCGCGCGCCTGAGCGCGCTGTCGCTTGGCCTCGCCACGGTCGTCGCGCTTTCCGGTTGCGATACGCTCAACGACTGGCTCGCACCCGATCGCGTCAACTACAAGGCCGCTGAAACCGCGCCGTCGCTTAACGTGCCGTCCGATCTCTCGACCGCCAACATCAGCCAGCGCTACGCGGCGCCGCCGAAAGTGAATGCGCTTGGCGGCGGCACCGAGCGCGCGCTCACGCCCGCCGGCAACGCCACGCTCGGCGTGCCGACCGCGCAGGATCCCTACGGAATGCACGTCGAGCGCGACGGCGACCGTCGCTGGCTCGTCGTCGACGGCCGCACGCCCGACCAGGTCTGGCCGCAGTTGCAGGAGTTCTGGCAGGAGAGCGGCTTCACGATCAAGACCGATGCGCCGCAGACCGGCATCATGACGACCGACTGGGCCGAGAACCGCGCGAACATTCCGGACGACTGGTTCAGAAAGAGCATCGGCAAGCTGGTCGACTTTGCGTATTCGTCGGGTACGCGGGACATGTTCCGCACGCAGGTGGATCGCGCGGCGAACGGTTCCACCGACATCTCCGTCACGCACAGCGCGATGGAAGAAGTGCTGACGGGACAGGACAAGACGTCCTCGCGCTGGGAAGCGCGCCCGCGCAATCCGGCGCTCGAAGCCGCGTTCCTTGCGAAGATCATGGAGAAGTTCGGCCTGACCGACGCGCAGGCGAAGCAGCTGATCACCGATGCGCGGCCGGCCGGCGCGAAGGTGGCGGTGGAGACGGCGGGCAACGCGTCGACGCTCGACATCGCCGAGCCGTTCGATCGTGCGTGGCTGCGCGTCGGACTGGCGCTCGACCGCACGAACTTCACGGTCGACAACCGCGACCGCGAGAAGGGCCTGTATTACGTGCATTACTCGGATTCCATGCAGGAACTGAAGAAGGACGGCCTCTTCGGCAAGTTCTTCTCGAGCAACACGCCGACGCCCACGCGTCAGTTCCTCGTCAACGTGCGCCCGAAGGCGGATTCGATGACGCAAGTCGCGGTCGTCGATTCGAACGGACAACTCGATGGTTCGTCGGATGCGCAGCGGATCGTCTCGCTGCTGCACGCCCAGTTGAACTGAGCGAAGGGCCGTGCGATTCGCGAGTCTCGGCAGCGGTAGTGAAGGCAATGCGTTGCTCGTCGAGGCGCAGTGCGGCACGACGACCACGCGCGTGCTGCTCGACTGCGGTTTTTCGGCGAAGGAAGTGGGCCGCCGGCTCGGCCGGCTGGGCTTGAGCGTCGAGGATCTCGACGCCATCGTCATCACCCATGAGCACACGGATCATATCGGCAGCGCGCTGACGCTCGGCCGCAAATGGTCCATTCCGCTCCATATGAGCTGGGGCACGGCGCGCGCGATCGGCGCCGACGAAGCCCCGGTCGATCTGCACGTGCTGTGGGGCGACGAGAGCGTCGCCATCGGCGATCTGTCGGTGCTGCCGTATACCGTGCCGCACGACGCGCGCGAGCCGCTGCAATACGTCTTTTCCGACGGCGCGAGCCGCCTCGGTGTCCTGACCGATGTCGGCGTGTCGACGCCGCATATCACGAGCGTCCTGTCTGGCTGCGACGCGCTCGTGCTCGAATCCAATCACGACCTGCAGATGCTCGCGACGAGCCGCTATCCGGCATCGTTGAAGGCGCGTATCGGCGGCACGCATGGGCATCTGAACAACGACGCGGCGGCGGCGATTCTCGCCTCGCTAGATCGTTCGAAGCTGCGGCATCTGGTGGCCGCGCATTTGAGTCAGCAGAACAATCTGCCGCACCTCGCGCAGACAGCGCTGGCGGCGGTGCTGGGGGCGTCGGCGGTCAACGTGATGGTCGCGACGCAGGCAGAAGGTTTCGACTGGCTCGCGATATGAGCCGTCGTGCATGAACTGAACAACCGCGGGATCAAACCGCAGGCGTAAAAAAACCGGCTCGAGAGCCGGTTTTTTTATGCAAGTCCCACGCAGGGACCCGCATGCAAGCCTTACTGGCTTGCGCCCGATGCCGGAGCAGCAGCCGAAGCAGCCGTGTCCGAAGCAGCAGCAGCAGCCGACGAAGCGTCGCTCGCAGCAGCCGATGCGCTCGATGCTGCAGCGTTTGCGTCCGATGCAGCAGCAGCCGGTGCCGAAGCAGCCGACGTATCGCTTGCAGCGCCCGGAGCAGCCGTATCGCTAGACTTGTTGCATGCAGCCAGAGCAACAGCAGCCAACAGGGATGCTACGAGGAGAGATTTCTTCATGATCACGTCCTTTTATGGTTAAAGGTAAGCAACAGCGCAAAGTACCGGTAATGTGCTTGAGACACCGACCAGGGCCGCTCGCGGAGACCCACATTATATTTGAGTGTGAGACTTCCCGCGGCTTGGGCGGAAATTATATGCACTTTTGTATCGACCGTCGATAAATGCAGGGCCAATACGTTGTCTTTCTCATACAAAATTTCACGCTATGGAACAGCAGGATGCGCTTTACGTCAGGCGTAGGCGTCGACCTGAATCCAGCCCGCACGATACCACTCGTGCAGGAGGGATGTCATTGTCGAATCGTCTGCAAGTGTTACAAAGCGTTTCGCTTCCAAATGCCGGTAATTAGCCAATTCGGGGAGCCATTTTCTTAGGTTTGCCTTAAGTAATTCGGGTTCGCCATTGAGAAAATACGAGCGCTTGTCGTAAAGCAACATCGTCTTTCGGTCGAGCCTCAAACCGGACTTCTTCGCTCGTTCAATGAACTTCTGCTCGGTGAGCGGTCGAGCAGGCGGGTCGAAGACCACGTTCGCTTTCGGCTCGCTTAAATAAGACCCGAGGAATGACGCGACGTCCTTTTCGTGCCATGAGACGTTCGCAAGGATCGCGCCAACCCGTTCGAGCAGAAGCTGCGGCAACTCTGCCGGACAGCTCACCGCCTGCTGCTTCGGATCGCGGTAGTGCGCGGCCGGGACGTCCGAATCGCCCGAGCGCTCGGCCAGGTGGTAGAGAAACTGCCCGGTGAGTTCTTGCTTGGACGGCGCGCGAAAGCCTATCGAACACGTCATGCATTCGCCTTCGGCGATGCCGTCGTGGGCGATATGCGGCGGCAGATAAAGCATGTCCCCCGGCTCCAGCACCCATTCCTCCTCGGGCTCGAAATGCTGTAAAACTTTCAACGGAAGTCCCGGTTTTAGCGAGAGGTCGCGTTGTGCGCCGATTCTCCAGCGCCGCTTGCCGTGGACCTGCAGCAGGAACACGTCATAGGAGTCGAAGTGTGCGCCGACGCCGCCGCCGTCGGTCGCATAGGAGATCATCAGATCGTCGAGGCGCGCATCCGGGATGAACCGAAAGCGGTTCATCAGTTCATGCGCGCGATCGTGATGCAGGTTCGCGCCTTGCACGAGCAACGTCCATTCGCGCTTTTTCACCGAAGGCAATTCGTCGGGAGCGAACGGTCCGTGTTCCAGTGCCCAGGTCTTGCGAAAATGCGTGATGAGGCGCGACTCGACGTCGTCGAGATCGGCGAGTTCGAACAGCTCGTCACGCGAAAGCGGTGCCTGAATATCGGGAATCGCCTGGCGAATCAAGAGCGGCTTTTTCTGCCAGTACCGGCGCATGAATTGCGCGGGCGTCCGGTTGCCCAAAAGGGGCGTCATTTCGTCCGGGAGCGGCGCGTTCGGCCGTCCGTCGGTTGCATCAAGGGGCCGCGTTGGCATCGTATAATTGAGGCTTGTATCTTGGAGAATCCAATGAAAATCGCAAAAGACACCGTCGTATCGGTCGCCTACAAGCTATCGGATGCGCAGGGCAATCTGATCGAGGAAAGCGACGAGCCGATGGTCTATCTGCACGGCGGCTATGATGGCACGTTCCCCAAGATCGAGGAAGCGCTGGACGGGCAGGAAGCCGGTTATCAGACGCAGATCCAGCTCGAGCCCGTGGACGCGTTCGGCGAATACGATCCCGAACTCGTGAAAGTGGAAGCGCGCAGCCGCTTTCCGGAGCCGCTCGAAGTCGGCATGCAGTTCGAAGGCACGCCGGAAGACGGCGAAGAAGACGTCGACTCGCTGATCTACACGGTCACGGACGTCGCGGAAGACAAAGTCGTGCTCGACGGCAATCATCCGCTCGCGGGCATGGCGCTGCGCTTTGCGTTGTCGGTGCAGGAAGTGCGCACCGCAACCGACGATGAAATCGAACATCAGCACGCACATGGCGCCGACGGCCTCGAGATTCTCGACGAGGACGAAGACGACGCCGACGACGAACCCGGCAAGGAGTCGGGCCCGACGCTGCATTGAGCGTCACGACGGTTCAGGCGCATGAGAAAAGGGCGCAGCGACGATCGCTGCGCCCTTTTTCATTCTCCCGTGCCGCTCGCCGGACTGGCTTTGTACGTGCCGTTCTGCACGCCCGACGCAGGCGTCGGCAGGATCGGCGGCATGCCTTGGGGCGGGGTAAGGATTGGCGGCAGCGCGCCAGGCGCCGCGGGCGGCAAGGCCGGTGGCGGTAGCGATGCCGGAAGGTCGTCGCGAGGCTGTGACGCGGTCGCATCGTCCTGCGGCGGCTCGTGGGTCTCATGCGGCTTGCCCGGTCGTTCGGGCGTCGCCGCGCTGTGACTTACGACATCTCTCACGCGCACCCTGAATGGCGGCCGCCAGTCTGCGTCCGTCTGCACTTCTAGCCATTGCACCTGCGGTTTTTTCAGCGCGACGGCAATGCGCGTCAGATTGACGACGAGCGATCCCTTTTCATCGTGCAGCGGCTGGTCGATGAGAAAGCCGCCCGCAACCGGCGTCTCGGCGCCGTGAATCACGATCACGGGACCGCGAAACAGTTCGGCCACCTTGACGAGACTGCGCTTGAATTCGACGAAACCGTCGCGTGGCTGATTGGCGCGTGTGAAGCGCAACCACGCGAAGCGGTCGCGTCGCTCGTAGCGCGCGAAGTCGGGATCGCCTTCGAGGAAGATGACGAGCGCACGCTCGCCCGAGCGTCGTGCCGACTCCGCCGCGTGTTCGAGCCAGAATCCGTTCGCGACGGTCCGGTCCTCGAATTCGCCGTTGCGGCCGCCCGCTGTCAGATAGTGATTGTTAGGACCGGGCGCGTTCAGCCCGACGAACGCGACGCCCTGCGCCCGCCAGCGCACGTTCTCGCGAAACGGCCTGAAGCGCGCGACTTCGCTTTCCCGCGCGAGCGCGAACGGTGCGGAGCCAAGGGAATTCGAATCGCCGAAGAAAAGCTGGCGCACGAAGTCGAGTCGCTCGACGGGATCGTAGCCGCCTGCCTGCGCCTGTCCGCAGTCGGCCCAGTCGTGCTGTCCCGGGATCAAGACGAGCGGCGTGCGCGATGCGTCGAGCAGATCGTGACGCGCGTCGTAGATCCTGTCGCGGCAGGGTTCGAGAGGGCCCTTGATATTGCCGTCGTAGACGATGAACGCCATGTCGCGCTCGCGTGCAATCGCGTCGAGCAACTGACGCACGGGGGCTGCGTCCGCGGGCTTCGTCAGCGCATTGCCGATGACGGCGAATTTGAGCGGCCCGTCCTGTGCCGATACAGGCTGCTGCATGAACGCGCCGCACAACAACGCGGTAGCCAGCGCCCGCGCCGCCAGGCGCGCGGGACGGGTCACGTCAACGCGATGCATCCGGCGCGGGCGTCGCCAGCTCATGCAGTTCGTAGAGCAGATCGAGCGCGTCACGCGGACGCAGGTCATTCGGGTCGAGCGCGCGCAGCTTTTCGAGCACCGGGTGCTCCATACCCAGCGCGGCGTCTTTCGCATCGGATGCGTCTTCGGCATAAGGCGCTGCCGCGAACAGATCGAATTGCGGTGAGGGCTGTCCGATCGATTGCTGTTCGAGATGCACGAGGTGCTTCCTCGCCGCGCGGATCACGGCCGAGGGCACGCCCGCGAGTTGCGCGACCTGCAGGCCATAGCTCTGGTTCGCGGGACCTTCGTTGACCGCGTGCAAAAACACGATGCCGTGATCGTGCTCGACCGCCGAGAGATGCACGTTCGCCGCCTGCGTGAACTCGTTGGGCAATTGCGTGAGTTCGAAGTAATGCGTCGCGAAGAGCGTGTAGCAGTGGTTATGCGTGAGCAGGTGCCGCGCGATCGCCCAGGCGAGCGCGAGGCCGTCGAAGGTCGACGTGCCGCGGCCGATTTCGTCCATCAGCACGAGGCTCGACGCGCTCGCGTCGTTCAGGATCGCGGCGGCTTCGGTCATCTCCACCATGAACGTCGAGCGGCCGCCGGCGAGATCGTCCGCGGCGCCAATGCGCGTGAAGATGCGATCGAGCGCGCCGAATCGCGCGCGCTTCGCCGGCACGTAACTGCCGACATACGCCATCAGCGCGATCAGCGCGGTCTGACGCATGAACGTCGACTTGCCGCCCATGTTCGGGCCGGTGATGAGCAACAGTTTGCGATCGGTGGAAAGAGAGCAGTCGTTGGCGATGAACTGCTCGACCTGCGCTTCGACGACGGGATGCCTTCCATGTTCGATATCGATGCCCGCGTCGGCGGCGAACTCGGGCGCGACCCAATCGAGCGCGCGCGCGCGTTCCGCGAACGCGCCGAGCAGGTCGAGTTCCGCGAGCGCCTGCGCGACGCGCTGGCAGTCCGCGATGAACGGCAACAGGTTCTGCAGAAGCGCATCGTAGAGCGCGCGTTCGCGGGCCAGCGCGCGCTCCTGCGCCGAAAGCGCCTTGTCCTCGAACGCCTTCAGTTCCGGCGTGATGTAGCGCTCGGCATTCTTGAGCGTCTGTCGACGGCGGTAGTCGTCGGGGACCTTGTCGGTCTGGCCGCGCGTCACTTCGATATAGAAGCCGTGCACCTTGTTGTACTCGACGCGCAGATTGCCGATGCCGGTGCGCGTGCGTTCGCGCGCCTCCAGATCGATCAGGAACTGGTCGCAGTTCTCCGAAATGTCGCGCAGTTCGTCGAGAGCGGGGTCGTAACCGCGCGCGATCACGCCGCCGTCGCGGATCAGCGCCGCCGGTTCGGGCGCGATGGCTGCCGCGAGCAGATCGAAACAGGCGCGCGGCGGTTCGAGCGCGGCATCGATGCGTTCGAGCGCGACGGCGTTCATGCACACCGCGCCCACCAACTCGCGCAACTTGGGCAGGGCGGCGAAGGTATCGCGCAGGCTCGACAGGTCGCGCGGCCTTGCCGATAAAAGCGCGAGGCGTCCGGTGATGCGTTCGATGTCCGAGATGTGCCGCAACGCCGCGCGCAAGGTGTCGAGGCTCGCGCCCGACGGTGCGTCGAGCAGCGCGCCGATCGCCTGCTGACGGCCGCGCGCGACCGACGCGTCGCGTGGCGGATGATGCAGCCAGTGACGCAAGAGGCGGCTGCCCATCGTCGTGCAGCAGGTGTCGAGAAGCGAGCAGAGCGTCGGCGATTCGGTGCCGCGCAGCGTTTCGGTGAGTTCGAGGTTGCGCCGCGTCGCCGGATCGAGGCCGATGTATTCCGATTCGTATTCGACCTTGAGACTGCGCACATGACGCAACTGCTGGCCCTGCGTCGCGGCCGCATAGAGCAGCAGCGCGCCCGCCGCGCCGCACGCGCAGGTGAGCGAGTGCGCGCCGAAGCCGTCGAGGCTCGCGACGTCGAGTTGCTCGCACAGGCGCTGACCGCCCGAGGCGACGTCGAAATGCCACGCGGGCACGCGCGTCGTCGCGCCGATATTCGGCACGCTGAACGACGCGCTGACGTTCGAGATCGAATCGGCGATCGAATCGGCGATCAGCGTTTCGGCCGGGCGGATGCGTTCCAGCGCCGCGCCGACTTCCTCGGGCGCGACTTCGGCGAGCCGCAGCGCGCCGCTCGCGAGATTGAGCCACGCCAGCCCGACGCTCGTGACCACGCCGCGCCGGTTGTGCGACGGGCAGAGCGCGAGCAGATAGACGTCGCTTTTATCGGAGAGGAGCGCGGCATCGGTGAGCGTGCCGGGCGTGACGACCCGCACGACCTTGCGCTCGACCGGACCTTTGGACGTGGCCGGATCGCCGATCTGTTCGCAGATCGCGACCGATTCGCCGAGCTTCACGAGCTTCGCGAGATATTGCTCGCACGCGTGGTGCGGGACGCCCGCCATTTTGATCGGATTGCCGCCGGAGGCGCCGCGCTGCGTGAGCGTGAGATCGAGCAGACGCGCGGCCTTTTCGGCGTCGTCGAAGAAGAGCTCGTAGAAGTCGCCCATCCGGTAGAAAACGAGCGTGCCGGGATGCTCCGCCTTGATGCGCAGATACTGCTGCATCATCGGCGTGTGCTTCGACAACTCCTCTGTAACGTCCATGTTCAGGCTCATTGTCTTTTTAAATCAATTACTTGCACCGTGTTCCCTTGATTTAGCGCTGCGTTAGGGAGTGAGTTTATCTGGCAAATTTGCTGGAAAATTTCCAGTTTCCAGTATCATGGCTGGAAAATCTCTGGAAATTTTCCGGCAAAGGTCTGCGAATGTCAAAGACAGTTAAACCCACGTTTCGGACTGAGTCCGATATCGCTCGATTGCCCGTACCCACTGAGAAGCCGACCGTCGAGTATTGGCACGAAACACAGAAGGGGTTCGGAGTCCGCGTCGCAAAGGCGCATTTTCGCACGGGCGCAGTGAAGCGAACGTACATCGTCAGACATCCCGAGGGTTCTGAGAAAGACAAGGACAATTTGGGGCTCGTCGGCGAACTGGCATTCGACGAAGCGTGGGACCAAGTACGCGAAAAGCGTGCAGAAGCGAAGCGCGATGGACCGGGTACAAAACGCAAGCCGACTGTTCAGGAAGCTTTCGACGACTATATGAAGGCGCGAGCGACCAGGCACTCGCCGATGACGAAGCTTGATTACAAAAATAAAATGAAACGGCTGGCGTCTTTGACACACGGCCCGAAAGACATTTCAGTCGCTGACCTGCGCGTAGATGAACTCGACTCTGAGTTTTGGGAGCAGGTGCACATCCGCATTCGAGAAGGCTACGGCCCGGTGATGGCCAATCGGGTCTGCGTCATCATTAAATTTGTTTATGCTCGCCTTGTCGACAACGGTGTACTGACACGTAACCCGGTCATTGCGCTGAACAAACTCGGAATCTCAAAGCGTCCGAAACCAAAAATGACCGCTATTCTGCCGAGCGACCTCCCGGAGGTTTGGCAATGGATGCACACCCGTGCGCACACGGCGGTACGCGACTTCATGCTGGTCGAGTTGTTTATGGGCCTGCGCGATAGCGTGGTGCAGCGCCTGCGCTGGGACAACGTCGACCTTGTGCATGCAACTTTGTTTCTCCCGGACGACGAACCGGGAAACAAAGCTAAAACAGATTTGGTTGTGCCGATTCCGGACTACCTAATGGAACACGTTTTCCGCCCCCGTTGGACCGCACGTGTTGATGACTCGCCGTGGGTCATCCCGAGTATGAAGCGCGAAGGCGAGCCGCTTCGCAGCGTCAAGGGGAGTCTATTGACAATGGCTGCGCACACAGGCATTCAGACTTCGCCGCACGATTATCGGCGAACGTTCGGTACGGCCGCTGAAGCGGCGTGCGGCAGCGTTTTGCGTGTTGCGCGACTTCTCGCACATAACACTGCTGCATCTGTCGAAGATTTCGCAGTAACCTCGGGTTACATCAGCACGACCGACGAGCAACTCCGCGACGACATGAATCGGACCGCTGCTGTCATTATTAAGCATGCTACGCAGCTTGTGCAAAGACCGTCGGCCGACCGTCTACTTTCGCGTCACGAACGGGAAAAAGAAAAGCGCAAGGCAGACGCAGTGGCGTATCGCAAGCAGCGCGTTGCCCGCAACACGGAACTGCTCAAAATCCGCGAGGCAAAGGTTGCGGGCGAAGTAACTTAAGGGAGTGTGGGATGGCGAGGAATCGAGCTGACGACATGCTCTCGGTTGCGGAGGCAGCAGAACTGCTTTTTGTGTCGCGGCCTCACGTGCGAGAGCTGATTGCAAGAGGTTCCTTGCTCGCAGTCCAGTGCGTAGACGGAGAGCTACGCGTTCGTAAAGCCGACGTTTTGAGGTACGAGGAGCGGCAGCTCGCGGACGCAAAAGCTTGGCTAGCAGGACAGACGGAAGAAGACTAAAACGGAGAAAGCATGAAAGTACGACACTTACATCGCTTCAAACGGCGTTTCCTTTCGAGCGTAGCTGCGGAGTCTGTCGAAAAACTTGTGCGTGTAATCGGCACTGATAGTCGCAGCGCGGTCGCCGTAATATTGCGCATGAGCAATCGGAGTATTGGCGCTGTCGTGAAATCTGCTCTGCGACAGCGAAGATACGGGTAACGTTCTCGCGGCCGCAAAAACATAAGCCCCGCCGGGGGCGGGGCTGTGTATCGAGCGGCGACAGAAGAGTTACACGTGCTCTTCAATGAGTGTGTCGCTGATGCCCCCGTTCATACGACGCGGAGTGTACGTGCCGCCGTCGATTCCGAGTGCTTTGTCGACCGCGGCCTTGTCCGCCGCCGTCATACGCTTCAGGAATTTAAGGAAATCGCCATCTGCTTCGAAGAAGGAGCGCAGTACTTCCTCGATGAGTTCGCCGCGTTCCACCGGCGTCTCGTACGATTGCTGATAAAACACGCGGTATTGCTCAATCGATGTGCGTGTTGAGAGTTTGAGGCTGACGTTCAGGCGGTCAGTGGGGTCGATGACGGTGAATTTTTTGAGAGCGGGCATTGAGCCTCCGTGAGAGTGTCTTTGTTTTCACCCTCAGCTCATGTGCTGCTCGCTTCGGATGTACAACCTATAGCGAACCTGAAAAAAATGGCCCCCCACGTTTCGCTCGATTTTCGGCCTTTTTTGTGCTCTTTAGAGTGAACGCTCTAAATGATATTTCGGGCATTCACTGCACAGGGGCAGTACGCGTCCCATGCACCAGCCGTACACCGCGCTCCCACACCCACTGCATCCCATCTGCCTGGGCACGTGCGAGCTGCTCAAGCAGCCCGTGAGCGCGAGCGCGCGGCTAGCGCGGGAGTGCCGGGTTTCCATCCGCAATCAAGTGCGGCCCATCGGGCCGCTCATCTGGCCACTTTTGACCGAGACATGCCAGCGCGTATCAAGTCACCCCTTGCATGCAATTGGCAGCCACCCCGCCTGCGTCTCCACGCACTCGCCAAACTCCTGACCGCGCACTAGCCGTGCGCCGCATCTGTTCACAGCGAAGCGCATCAGGCGCGAAGCAGCAGAGTCCCTCGTGCGCAGGCAAGGCTCCGTCAACGGCCTTGATATCAAGATGATTGTGGGCAAAGGAAGTAACTCCGTCGTGCGCGGGCAAGAGTTCTGCAACCCATTTTGATTGCAAGAACGGCGAACACCGTGAGTGGGCTCAGGGCTCAAGCGGGGGTGCTCAACGAAAGCCGGCGCGTCACAGGCATTTGCACGGGGTGGGGGTTGCCGTTGAACGGAAGCCTGCGCGTCAAAGACTCTTGCCTTGTGCCTGGACCCCGGCGGGATACCGTTTCACGGGGTACGGAAAACGGGTTTCCCGGGGACTCGCGAATATCGCGAAGGCGAGCGACGGTTTTGCGGCGCTGCCGCGCACTCCGCCTGCGCATACTGCCACGCCGCAATACCACAGCGAGCCCCGCTCGCTGCAAACAAAAACCCGCTCGAAGAGCGGGCCTTGTTCTCAGCGCGTAAGCGCGTCAGTGGGTAACTTGAGTCGTAGCCTCGAAGGCTTGTGCCGCCTTCGCAAGGTCATCCTAGAGTCTGCGTGCACCCTCTGGAGTGAGCGGCATGTACACGATTTCGCCTTTTACTTCGCCTTGAAGATACACCCCTGAGGTGCGGCCGGCCTTGACGGTGAGTACATCGATGTAGGATTTTTTCATATGAGAGAGAGTTCGTTATTGTTGTAATTAGTCGTTCGGGCTCAGGACTGCGTCGGTGCGGTCACTTCCCCGAGCGAGGCCTCAAGCGCGAAGCGAACCGCGAGTGAACGCGAAACACCTGGACGTGGCTGAGCCGTCATCGCAGCTTCACGAAGGCGCGCGTTGAAGGTCGCACGGTCACCACCGAGGCGTGTGAGAAAGGCGTGATAAACCACCGCCGGGATGCTGATAGAGGTGCGCGTACCGTCGCGCAAAACGACGGGCAGATGTTTGGCAAGTTCGGTGATAGCGGCAGCGGACATGGTGGACGCTCGTTATGCGGATTGATATCAAAGGGTAGTGCGGGTTCGGTTCCGCATACGACATATAGCGACCGGTTTTAAGTCGCCCGCGAGGCGTTTTAAGCCCTGTCGTCAATTGGCTTCCTGGCAAAATACATGGCTTGCGAGGGGTCTAAATGGAAGCGCGGAGGGGCGTCCAGCCCCGAAGCTTTCTGGGTCGGTTCCAGAGAAGTGGCTCCCCGGTGAAGCGGGCGGAGCGCGAAGCACGGCAAATCTCGTTGAACGCCTTACGGAGCATGGCTGAGTGAGCAAGCGAGGCTGTGATAACCCCCTGTTAGATGCCCGATAAACAGGGCTCTTAACAGGGGGCGTGAAAAACGAGTTCTCTGGACAATGGGTCGAAAATTGCCGGGTCAAATGTCCGCCCCGGGCGAAATACACGGCTAGCCGTTGTGCAAGTATGTCCCGCATTGAAAGAGCGCAGATTCGGCAGCACGGCGTCTCACGAGGCCTGCCACGACCGGGCCGCCGGCTTTCTTCCAGCGCGCGAACTCCGCAGCAGCGCCTGCGCGGTCACCGCCCTTCAGCTTTCGAAGGAGCGTAGAGCCAAGAAACGCGCTCACGCCGACGTTGAAGGTGAAGTGCACGAGGGCATCGAATTCGGTCTGCGATAGCCCGTCAGGCACGGCTGAAAACACCGCGCGATTGCACGGCGCGAGGTCTTCGAGCAGCGCTTTGCCCCGGTCGAGCGTCACACCGTGAATCGTGATTCCGTTGGGCATCGCGTGGCCTACGCCAATCGTCCAGATTCCGACGGCGTCCTTGTATGGGGTAGGGACAAAGCGTTCCCACGAAACCAGCATGTCGATGCCGGCGGAGGACATCGCGGTGGCGGGTCGACCTTAGCTTTGCCGAGCCCCAGCAAGCTGGGCAAAGTGGAGAAAAAAAGCCATGTTTGCGTTGATGGTCGCGACAGTTACTGCAATTGCAGAAGGCAGGTCGAGGCCTCGGATGACGTCGGGGGTCGTGCCACCGGCACGTGCCGTGATGTCGAAAAGGGCATTGCGCACCGCGGGCCGCATCAGAAGGCGCTTCATGTCGACCGAGCGAATTTCGTCTGCGCTCACCGGAGGTTGCTTCTTGCCGCGCTTCGGCGTCTGCTCGAGAATTGCCGCAAGAACCGGAAAGAGGTCCTCCATGGAGTCCGTGGTTTCGCCGAACATCAGCTCCTGGACGACGAACTTTGTGAGGGACGGTCTGCTGCTCGAACACCGGCCTCGCCATGCCCAGTCAACGCGCCGGCACGACGGCAAGGTCGCGGTGGACCGGAGCAATGCGCGTTGGTGCTCGGACGGCTTCGAATTCCGTTGTGATGACGGCTCGCCGTTGCGTGTCATCTTTGCACTGGACTGCTGCGACCGGGAGGCGATGAGCTGGGCTGCGAGCACTGGAGGCTATACCGGTGACATGGTGCGTGATGTCATGCTTCAGGCCGTGGAAAACCGTTTCGATGGTGCGCTGAAGGCCGACAACGAAATCGAATGGCTCAGTGACAACGGTTCCTGCTACATTGCCGTGGAGACGCTGACGTTGTCGGAAAAAGTGGGCCTGAAACCCATCACGACGCCGGTCAGAAATCCGCAGAGCAACGGGATGGCCGAGAGCTTCGTCAAAACGATGAAGAGAGACTACGTCTCGTGGATGCCCACGCCGGACGCGAGAACGGCGTTGCAGAACCTGGCCATCGCATTTGACCACTACAACGAGTCTCATCCACACAGCGCCCTGAAATACTGCTCACCACGCGAGTTTCGCCAACGAGCAAATTCACCAATCTAAGCGTGACTGCTTGTCCGGTCATGCAGGGGCAAGTCCAGTGTCAGCTTGCCCATCCCGGGCGAAAGAGCCTCAAACCAGTCGATTTTGGCGTTGAGAACGATGTCCGCACAAAAGGAGGGGCTGCCCGCCGGAAAGACGGCGACGACTTGCCCGGCGAGCGTCGAGTGGCCACTGCCGTGTTGGACACCCTTTGCCGTCGCCAGAGCAATTCGGCTTCGGCTGCGAATCAGGATGTTTTGAGCCGTCGCGGCTATTTCTCCTGAACGGTACGGCGCTCGCGGTCCAAGAGTGACGGTTCCGCTCTAAAGCTTCGCGGATAGGCGCCGTTATCACAACGGATGAGCATGTAGACCCCGAAAGAACGCTGTCGCGTCCTAATCTACCGTTGATTGAGCGAAAAGCCACAGTTAGCGCCTGTTATTTGGCTAATATTCCGGGGTGTCAGCGGTAGTAATCAAAGAATGAAGGATTCGGGGCCAGATGGATACTGAAGCAGTCGAACCGGTTGTCCAGTCGGAGCAGCCGCCGTGCGTCGAAATCAAGACGACGCTTGCAACCAAAGTAAACTTGGCCGACTTCCAGAACGCTGTTCCGGTGATTCGTGAGCTGTCGCTTGTCAACGACACGAGGAGCGACTACAAGTCGTTGCGACTGACGGTCGGCTCTGAGCCTCCGTTTTTGAAGCCGAAGACGTGGCATATCGACCAACTAGCGTCGGGGCAGACGGTTCGGCTCTCTGACATCGACCTTGGTCTCGACGGGCCGCTACTTGGGCGACTAACAGAGTCCGAGAAGGCTATGGTCACGTTCCGCCTCGTTCACGGCAACGGGGACTTAGGGGATTTGGCTTCGGCTGAAGCTGTTGTTGACCTGCTCCCTCGAAATCAATGGAGCGGTCTGTCATCGCTTCCCGATATGGTGGCCGCTTTCGTTCAACCGAACGAGCCAGCCATCGAGCGAGTCCTCAAGCAAGCGGCGGAAGTCCTGCGGAGTGCAGGGAAGCCCGGCGCTATCGATGGCTATCAGGGCGGACCAAAGCGCGCATGGGAATTGGCGTCGGCCATTTGGAACGCCATCGGTGCTATGGGCATCGACTACGCGGTCCCGCCTGCGAGCTTTGAGTACAACGGTCAGAAGGTCCGGGCGCCTGGTCATATTGCAGAATCAAAGCTCGGCACCTGTCTCGACTTGGCGCTTTTCGCTTGTGCTGCGCTTGAGCAAGCCGGCCTCAATCCGCTGGTCATCTTCCAGGAGGGGCACGCATTCCCTGGCGTCTGGCTGAAACCGGAGGAATTTTCCACGACAGTCGTCGACGACATCACCGCGCTCAGAAAGCGCGTGAAGCTGAAGGAGATGGTCCTGTTCGAGTCAACGATGTTGACGAATCGGCCCCTCCCGAAATTCAGTTTCGCCGCGGAGAAGGGTGGGGAACACATTTCGGAAGAATCTGAAGGCAAGTTCCAACTCGCCGTGGATATTCACCGCGCGCGTCTTCAGCGCATCAAGCCGCTGGCGAGCGAGCAGGCAGTCGTGCGTGGCAGCTCGGAGGAAGATTCCAGCGACAATCGCCGCCCCACCTGGGAGGACGCTCCTGAACTCCCTACGAGTTTTGACGGCGCCGATATCGACCGCGACCTCGAGCGGCCAGAAGACCGGCTGACCCGCTGGCAGCGCAAGCTTCTCGACCTCTCGCTGCGGAACAATTTGCTCAGTTTCAAGGCGGGCAAAAAATCGGTGAAACTCGATGCTCCGGAACCGGGCATCTTGGAAGACATTCTCGCGGAGGGGCAAGCGCTCAAGCTTCTGACTCGCCCCGACTTGATGGACGGTGCCGACCCCCGAAGCCAAGCAATTCATGAAGCCCGCGAGCGCGAGCACATTCGTCGTCGGCATGCGCTAGATGCGCTCAAGCGAAAGGAAGTCTTCATCGGTCTTTCGCAGGAAGAGATGGACGACCGCCTGCTCGAGCTCTTTCGCAGTTCGCGTTCAACGTTACAGGAAGGCGGCTCGAACACGCTCTATCTCGCCTTGGGTTTTCTCTCATGGACTCGGGACGACAAAGACGACAAGAAATATCGCGCGCCTCTCATCTTGGTCCCTGTCACTCTCGAGCGACGTAGCGCCCGTTCCGGCTTTAGTCTCAAGCTGCACGACGACGAGGCTCGGTTCAATCCGACGCTCATCCAGATGCTGCGCCAAGATTTTGAGTTGGAGCTCGGCATCCGTGACACTGAGTTGCCGAAAGATGATTCTGGCCTCGACGTCGCCGGCATTTGGAAGACTGTCTCGAACGCAATCAAGGACATCAAGGGATGGGAGGTCGTGGAGGACGTTGTTCTCGCGTCGTTCTCTTTTGCGAAATACCTGATGTGGCGGGACCTTACCGAGCGAACCGAGCAACTCAAACACAATGCGGTCGTTCGTCATCTCATCGACACTCCGCGGGATTCGTATCAGACGAGTGTCGAATTTCCGGACGTGCGGCGGTTGGACCGAGAGCTTCCGGTCAAGGAAACCTTCTGTCCGCTTCCTGCTGATTCGTCCCAGTTGTCCGCGGTGGTTGCCGGCAGCAAGGGCAAGGACTTCGTCCTCATTGGGCCTCCCGGGACCGGCAAGAGCCAGACAATCTCCAACCTCATCGCCCAGTTCCTCGCCGAGAAGAAGCGGGTGTTGTTCGTCTCCGAGAAAATGGCTGCGCTCGATGTCGTCTATCGGCGTCTCGCTGATGTCGGTCTTGGAAATTTCTGTCTCGAACTTCATTCGAGCAAGGCTCGTAAGACGGAGGTGCTCGAGCAACTCCGTGTGTCCTGGGACGCAACGTCCGTGCTCGCCCCCGAACAGTGGCATGCGGAGGCCGAGCGACTGGAAGCAATTCGTTCGCAACTGAACGGCTATGTCGAGCGTCTCCACAACCGTCATGAAAACGGACTGAGCGTCTATGAGGCCATCGGCCGAGTGGTCGGCGGACACGACTTGCCGGCGCTGCGCCTGTCGTGGCCTTCTTCGAAGGCACATAACCTAGACGGCATGCGCGCGCTTCGTGAGACCGCGGAACTGCTCGACGTCAATTCGAAGGCATTTGGAGAGGGTCAGCTCAATGCGACGCCTCTTGCTCACGTCGCGCAAACCGAATGGTCGCCGCTGTGGCAATCCGCATTTCTCGACGTGGCCGAAGCCGTTCCAGACGTCGTTTCGCGGTTCGAAAAAGCCGCAGATGACTTGCGTGCGGCCATCGGGCTGCCATCCCTCCCGCTTGACGCTCGAGTCCGCGGGGGTCTTCGCATGCTCGCGGCGACGCTCCCGTTAGCGTCGGGTTACGACTGGCGTTTCGCCCTGCGCCCAGACGCAAAGACCATCGCTGACGCGCTCCGGCAAGCAGTACCGATGCTTGAGCGGTATCGCGAATTGCTCGCAGGTCTGTCGACGCCGAAAAGCAACCAGACGCTCGAAGACCTGCGACTTGGCATCACTCAGGTAAAGCGCGACGCGGAACTTCGGGCTGCGTTGTCCCAGCCGTGGAATGAGACGCTGAGAAACCGTTTGGCTAACGGTATCGAGCTGCTGCGCAGTCGTCTCGACACCGTGGGTCAACTCTCTCTGCCTTACAACGAAAGCATTCCGACGAAAACGGTCGCTGAGTTGCAGTCGGACCTTCGCGAGCTGAAGGATTCGAGTTGGCCGATAAGCATGATGCGTAAGCGCTCGCTCACCAAGAAGCTCAAGGAACTTGCCGCAGGCGGCAGCGAACCCGATATCGATGGCGACATCGAGCGCTTGTCCAAAATCGACACGCTTAACGAGCAAATCAAGGCGCTCGATGACCTGTCGTTGCCGACGTCCAACGCTTGGGCCGGATTGAAGACGGTACTCGATGTCGTTCGTGCACTTCTTGCGTTCCAGACCGCATTGGTTCAGGTTCACGCCCGCAAAGATTGGGAAGATGTCGGTCTCGACCCGGTCAGTCGAGGCCAGTGCGGTGACGCGGCTCGTGACGACCTTCAGCGCATGCGTGAATTGCGTCAGATTGAGCAGGTCGTCAGGCGCCTTGCGCCGCTTCAGGCAGACACGGATGGAATTTGGGGCGCTTTCCAAACCGACGTCGGCGTAGCAAAGGCTTATGTGACCTTTCAAGGTGCACTGGCGGCTGCACGGGCCGAGAGCCACTGGCTCGACGACGGATTCTCGGAAATGGAATCGGGACGTGCCGGAGCAATCGCTGCCGCTGACCTCAAGAAGATGCGCGAGTTGGTGACGCTTAATACGCGCCTCCAAGAGTATTCCGACCTGTCGGCGAAAACCTCAGGTATCTGGAGCGGCCTTAAGACAAAAACCGAAGGCGTCGAACCAGCGCTGAATTTCTTCGAATCGCTGGCTGCGGCTCTCGCGAATCTTGCAGGGACGCCCGAGCTCCTCGCAGCCGTCAAAGCGCCGGTTGCTCTGTTGCTTGGCGACAGCAATGTGTTGCTCGAGCCATCAGGCATTGTTGCTGGCACAGGCCGAATCTATGCCGAGGCGCTCAAGGCTTTCGACGAAGCAGTCACGAAGTTCGCGTCGGCAAGTGCTGTTGCTCTTCCCGAGCATACGAGCTTCGCGGCCCTGCTGCCAGCAGAAATTACTGAGCGTGCCCGAAACGTATCTAAGCATGCGAACCGCTTAAACGCGTGGTGTGCCTGGCGCAAGGTACGTCAGCACGCGCTTTCGCTCGGGTTGGCTCCGCTGGTTGCAGGCGTGGAGCAGGGCATCGTCGCGCGCGGTCGCGTCAGGGAAGTATTCGAGACTGACTATTGCCGTTGGTGGCTGAACGCAGTCGTCGATGGGGACGAAGTGCTACGCACCTTCGTCTCCGCGGAGCACGAGAAGCGCATTCAGGACTTCCGCGAGCTCGACGAGCAGTTCATCGCGCTAACGCAGGCTTGGGTCAGGGCACAGTTGTCGGCAGGACTGCCCTCGCCGGCCAAGGTTTCGCATGGCTCCGAGTGGGGGCTTCTGCGCTATGAAATGCAGAAGAAGACGCGTCACCTGCCCCTGCGGGAGTTGATGACGAAGGCTTCGACCGCCATTTTGCGCCTGACGCCTTGCTTGCTGATGAGCCCGTTGTCGATTGCACAGTATCTGCCCGCAGAAACGTCCGACTTTGACGTGGTCGTCTTCGACGAAGCATCTCAAATTCCCGTATGGGACGCGATTGGCGCCATGGCGCGCGGCCGCCAAGTCATCATGGTCGGCGACCCGAAGCAGCTTCCGCCGACAAGCTTCTTCGACCGCGCGGAATCGGATGTTGACGACACGGACGTCGAAACCGAGCTCGAAAGCATCCTGGAAGAGTGTATTGGTGCGAACCTGCCGACGATGAAGTTGTCGTGGCATTACCGCAGCCGTCATGAAAGCCTCATTGCTTTCTCGAACTATCGTTACTATGGCGGCGACCTCGTGACATTCCCGAGCCCGGTGACTGATGACCGAGCCGTGAGCTTCCACTTGGCATCGGGTGGCCAGTATGAGCGCGGAGCGTCGCGTACGAACAAGCCTGAGGCGAAGGCGCTCGTTGCGGACCTCGTCAGTCGCCTGAAGTCACCAGGGTTCGCAGAAAGCGGTCAAACTATTGGCGTCGTGACCTTCAATGCCGAACAGCAGCGACTGATTGAAGACCTGCTGGACGCCGAGCGTCGCAAGGACCCGTCCATCGAGCAGCACTTTGCGGACACGGCCCTCGAGCCTGTATTTGTCAAAAATCTCGAGAGCGTGCAGGGTGACGAGCGCGACGTCATGTACTTCTCCATCACATACGGCCCCGGCTTAGACGGCACGATGCCCATGAACTTCGGGCCGATGAACCAGCAGGGTGGTGAGCGTCGCCTCAACGTGGCAATCACGCGTGCTCGTGAGGAGTTGCGCGTCTTCGGAAGCTTCAGGCCCGAGAAGATGGACTTGTCTCGAACTCAGGCGCTGGGGGTCCGAGACCTCAAGCACTTCCTCGAGTTCGCAGAACGCGGCGCAAGAGCGCTCGGTGAAGCAGTCGCCGGCAGCATCGGTGACTTTGATAGCCCGTTCGAGAAAGCTGTCTGCGTCGCGCTTGCCGAGCGAGGTTGGACAGTCCATCCGCAAGTTGGCGTTTCTGCGTTCCGCATCGATTTGGGCGTCGTTGACCCGGAGGCACCTGGCCGCTATCTCGCCGGCGTCGAGTGCGACGGTGCAACTTACCACCGTTCCGCGACGGCGCGCGACCGCGACAAGCTGCGGGAGCAGGTTCTTCGCGGTCTTGGCTGGGAAATCGTACGCATCTGGTCGACCGACTGGTGGATTGATATGCCTGGCACCCTTGAGAAGGTCGATGCGCAGCTTGCGTTGCTCTTGGCCGTTCGACGCGAGCAACGGGCCATTGATGAGACCGGCGCCGCGGGCATGGCCGACGAGGTAATCGCGGCGGCGAAGGTCTTCGGCCCAGACGAAAGAGTGCAAGCCGGTTCCACCGAAGGCGAGGAATCTGATAGCGGGAATGTCGACGAGTCCTCTGTCGCGATTCGGGTCTCCGCGCCCGCTCGATATGCTCGGGCAGTCGCGCCCATGGAATCGCAACCTTCGACGGCAATTTTCATTGAGGCCGATTTCAGCCTGACAGAGCATGTCGCCGAACCCGAACGGTTTTTCGACAATGACTACAACGCGCAGTTGGTGTCAATGCTTGCCCATGTGGTGACGATTGAAGCGCCGATTCGTGATGAAGTCCTTGCACGCCGAATCGCTCGCGCCCACGGTTGGTCTCGGACAGGTGCTCGAATTCTGGACCGAGTCGTCGAACTGGCGAAAAAACATTTCGATTGCGACCAGGAGGACGTTGGTCTTTTCTTCCGCGAGAAGGGCAGCGCCGGGAAAGAATGGTCTTTCCGTCGGCCAGTCGAAGGGATTGTTCGAGCGCTCGATGAAATTTCGAGCTTGGAGCTCAGCGCTCTCGCTAGGGAAATCAAGCCTCATGTTTCAAATCGCGAGACCGGAGTGACGTCGATGATAAAGACGCTTGGCTTGTCGAAGTTGCGCGCTGCGAATCGCGAGCGACTGGAACGTGTGTGGCGCAACACGCCGGAGTGACCTTTTAATCTACCGCTTTACGGCGGAGCGAACGGCGCTCCCCGCTAATCAAACATAGAACAAACGGAGTACCGGGGGAAAAATGAATCTGTCGATTGCCATCAGCGCATTTCTCGTTGCCGGCTTGGTGTTGGGTGCCGTTGCGGTCTGGCTTGTGATGCGAGGGCGCACCCGATTGCAGATTGAGAGTGCCGTTGCTCAGGCCTATGTGGCATCGCAGGTTGAATTCGCACAGAAAGACGAGCGGCTCAAAGCGGCAGTTGAAGAGGTCTCGGAATTGAAAGGCGGACGCGAACAATCGGTCAAGCTGTACGGCGAACTTCGTGCCGAGCTTGACCAGAGTCGCGATGAGCAGGCGAGGCTGACCGAGAGGTCATTGCGCGTTCCGAACCTTGAAGCGGAAGTGCAGGCATTGCATCAAAGAATTAACGGGCGAGAAGAGGAACTCCGTAACCTAGCAACAAGCGAAGCCCAAAAGGGGCAACTGGTTAGCTCGCTCAATAGCAAGGTAGGCGAACTCGAGGCCGAGATTCGGGCGCTGAGCAGCGATGCATCCCTTAGCAACAGCGCGTTAAATGAAGCAAACAAGCGAACGGCGACTCTGGAAGAACAAGCAGCGCGGATTCCCGGACTGGAGACCGCAAATGCTGACTTGAGCGAACAGGTCCGGAAGACGTCAGAAGAACTTCGACGCGTGGCTGCCAGTGAAGCGCAGCATCGACAGCTGGCTCAATCAACGTCGAGTAATCTTGAGAAGACGACCGTACAGTGTCATGAGGTTGAAGTGCGATTGAAGTCTGTGTCCAAAGAGTTGCAGGACGCGAGCGAGCGACGAGCCACTCTCGAAGAGCAAGTAGCCCGTATCCCTGGGCTTGAAGTTACGAACGGTAACTTAACCGAGGAGGTTCGGAAAACTTTGGAAGAGCTCCGGCGAGTGTCGGCCAGCGAAGCTCAACAGCGACAGTTGGCTGAATCAACGTCGGGCAGTCTTGAAAAGGCGACCGCGCAGCTCCGCGATGTCGAGGGACGCTATAAGGTCGCGCTTCAAGAGCTGCAAGAGGCGAACGAACGGAAAGCGACGCTTGAGGAACAAGCCGCTCAAATCCCAACCCTTGTAAGAAAATTGGGAAGCGCCGAAGCTCGCCTGTTGGAAACCAGCAATCAGTTCAGCGAGCTGAGAGAGACGAGTGGTCGTTCCAACGGACAGCTTTCGGCCGAACTTTCGGCCGAGAAGGAAGCTTGTGCGTTGGTGCGCAAACAATACGAATCTGAATACGGTGCTAGGCGCGCAGCCGACGCTGACGTCGCAAGGCTGACCGAAGAGCTAACCGAGCTTCGTACAAGCGCCGAAGCTGAGCAAAAACATGCTGAGGAAAAGCTTCATCTGCTCACTCAGGCGAAGGAAGAATTGAGTGCGCAGTTCAAAACTCTCGCCACGGAGATTCTCGAGGAAAAATCCAAGCGGTTCACAGAGCAAAACCAGTCGAACCTCGACCAGTTGCTGGAACCTTTGAAGACTCGGTTGAGGGAGTTCCAAGGCAAGGTCGAAGAGGTATACATCCAGGAAGGTAAGGACCGGACTGCTCTCGCGGAGCAGGTCAAGCAACTTCATGCGCTAAATCAGGCGCTGAGCGAAGACGCGAAGAATCTGACCTCGGCTCTCAAGGGCTCCTCGAAAACTCAAGGTAACTGGGGCGAGCTAATTCTTGAACGAGTCCTCGAATCGTCTGGCCTCCGGAAGGGACATGAGTACCTCGTACAGGATAGCCAGACACGGGAAGACGGGAGCCGCGCTCAGCCTGACGTCGTGATTCTACTACCGGAAGAACGAAAACTTGTGGTCGATTCGAAGGTATCCTTGGTCGCCTACGAGGCGTACTCGTCGGCGGAATCTGATGAGCGGCGCTCTATCAGCCTTCGGCAGCACGTCGAATCGATTCGCGGCCATATTAAGTCTCTTTCGGACAAGCAATACCACGCGCTCTACGGCAAGTCGCTCGATTTTGTTCTTGCATTCGTGCCCATCGAGCCAGCTTTCATGCTGGCTATCACGAACGACAAAGACATTTTTATGGAAGCCCTGAATCGCAATGTTCTGCTGGTGAGCCCGTCCACTTTGCTGTTCGTCGTCCGCACGGTGGCGCATCTTTGGAGGCAGGAAGCGCAAAATCGAAACGCTCAGGACATCGCGCGTCGCGGTGCGGAACTTTATGACAAGCTCTGCGGCTTCGTCGGTGACTTTGAGAACTTCGGTAATCGCCTCAAACAGGCTCAGTCTGCATACGACGCTGCGCACGGCAAGCTGGTATCTGGGAAAGGCAATGTGATTCGGCAGGCCGAGATGCTTCGCGAACTGGGTGTTAAGCCATCGAAAGCGCTCCCGGCGGCGCTCGTTGAAACATCAAACGAAGATGGCGACGCCATCATCGTCAGTGGCGCGCTCATCGACTCCAGTTCAGGCCTTGGACTTACCGCCGGTCACAGCAATCAAGCCCCGATGAGCAACTTGGGCGACTGACGTAGTGAGTGGGATAGTGGACGCGCTTCGACCACGGATTGGACGAAGTGCTCAACCAGTCGGGGGGCGTTTTTGAGAGATGGGAGTCCAGCGCTGAACTATGAATGCTGCGCCGACCCTGAAAAAAAAGAGAATTAGCAATGGGCTGGGGATTCAGAAGAAGCACAAAAATCGCGCCAGATATCCGCATAAACCCGAGCAAGGGCGGGGTGAGCACATCAATCGGTGGCAAGGGCTTCACTTACAACACACGAGGTCGATTAACGGTGAGCGTCCCCGGGACGGGTCTTCGCTTCTCCAAAAACCTCAACTCGCGAAAGACCGCTCCTTCAGAATTCGCGCGCAGTGGAAGTACCGCGAGCGGAACTGCCGTGACAGAGTTTCTCTGCAATGCCGGTACGCGGACCAGAAGATTTGCTTTGGAGGAAATGGCGCGTAGCCGTAGCTTCGAAGTTCAATAGTTGGCCACGGAAAGAGTTGCTTAACCCTTGGCACGAGTTTCCAGCCCGCCGCTCGACTGGCGTGGGAAAACAATCCCGAATGAGATGAGAAGAAGATGGCGAGCTTCTACGAGGTATTGGGCGTTCCGGAGTCAGCGTCGCAGGAAGTATTGAAAGCGGCGTTCCGTAAGGCAGCGATGCGCTGGCACCCTGACAGGAATCTGGGTAACGAGAAGTATGCAGCAGAGCGCTTCAAGGAAGCCAAATTCGCGTTCGAGTTCCTTAGCGACCCAGAGAGGCGCGCACGTTACGACGGGGAACGTGCTGAAGCGAAGGCTAAGGCGTCGGAGGGGGCCGCAGATAAAACTCAAGACGAGGCGTTTTTGAAGCTTCTTCGCACGCTTACGGACGCAGCCGTGACACTCGCACGTCAGGGCCGAGACCGAGCCTTCATCATTAAGTTGCTGGTTGAAGAAGGCTGCGCCCTCAACATCGCTCAATTTGTTACTGAACAAGCGATTCAGATTGTAGCCGGTCAAACCGCTCAACAATCGAAGAGAACGGCCGAAAGTAGTTCGTCAAGACCTTTTGCTGAACCGCCGTCCGGCGACGAGACCTCGACTTCCGCTGACCAAAAAACATCGCGGAAAATTGCAGGGGTAGTGGCGCTAGGGCTTGTCGTGCTCATTGGCGGCATTTTGTTGAATTTGCAACCTCAAGCTCCACGCGCGCGTGGCGCCATGGTCTCCTCCAATGCCGAATCGCCCGTCCGAGTGGCAGATGGTCTGTCCGCGAGCAACGCAGCGTCCCGGGACGCTCAAAATGAAGAGTCGATAGAAGACCCGTTTGATGGGCCCGGTGCGGCCACCCCGATGCTATCAGCGGACGGGGGAGCCATTCCGCCCTCGCAACTCGCGGTAGAGCGCTGGGGAATAGAGCAAGATGAATTCGGTGAAAAGCTATTGGCTGACGTGTCAAAGCGAAAGAAGACATTGTGGCTAAAGGGCGCGACCACTGTTAGCGCTCGCCAATTTGAAGGTGATGTGGTGTTCCAGGCTTGGCTTGGTAGAGTCCCGAACGTCAAGAATGTGGCGGTCAAATACATTGGAGCGCGTGAGTTTGGAGGAAACGAAGATGGGCCGTTGTGGTGGGCTCTCTTGTTCTCAACGACGCCGGTCGGGGTGCCTTTTCGGTGTGCGGAGTGTAAGCCGCTGATAAGTGCTATTGCGATGACTGTGGACAACGAAGGCAAAATCGAAATTAAGACTGACTTCGTCGGGCTAGGTGAATTTGGCCGTTACGGTACGTATCCTTTAAAGCGGCAAGCTATAGGGAAGACTCCAATTTCTGCGGACGAGACGCTTTTGTCTCTGCATGACCCGCGAACGGTTGGAGGGATAGATTCAGCGCACGTTCGATATTTCAGGGTCGAGGAGTCTAGGATGCGCGAAGTGTTGGAGATGCCTTACTGGACAGACAACTCCCGTTCAATTCGCTGTGCGGGGAAGCATAATCTGGGTACTTGTGGAGTGTACGCGCCGAAGCTCTCATGGATTAAGGAACGAGGAAGGCCATATTGGTCGCTCCAGGTTGATGAGGAAGGCACCAAGACGGACGAAAGCGGCAAATTCGCCCCCAATAGGGGACGCTACTACTTTCGGTTTGACGGCAACGTCTTCAGGCGCGATGACGCAGGTTCCTGAGTGCTGTGCATCCAGGCATACCATGGGGTCGTCTCCGTAGAGCGCCTGGCGTTACAGCGTCCGCCACGCCGACACAGATGGTTGGGGTGAATGCGTTGCTTAAAAGCCCGTCCATGTTCGCCAATTTTCTTAACCGTGAATTTACGCCAAAGTCCGACAGAGGGCGACGCGGCGATGTCTGCAGAATGCGCCTTGCGTTTGAGAAATAGTTGAATCAGTATTGGCTTGCGCTCGACGCGCTCCTTCCTGCCCGGCCACTGGTCTTTATGGGAAGCCCTCGCAGTTTCCTGTTGCATCTGAGTAGCGAGATGTGTCAATATTAGTACACGGAACGTTGAACGGCCAACAAGGATGGATTTCGGAACATATATTCGAGGTCGACGAGAAGCTCTGGCAGCGGAGAGGATTCAGGATGGCGTTCCGGAATTCTCTTTGAGGGGTGTTGCACGAAAGCTCGGAATCGAAGCGTCTCACTTGTCCAAAGTTGAGCTTGGAAAGGTTCAGCCGGGTGACGTGATGATTGCAAAGCTCGCCGAGATTCTCGGCGAGGACTTCGACACTCTGATGCTGCTTGCGGGTCGCGTGTCGCCGGAGTTGCAACAGGCCGTAGGCGCTCGGCCCAAGCTATTCGCGGAGTTAATAAGGGAATTGCGCAACGCACCGGACAAGGCGATTTTGAGGCTTGTCCGGGAGGTGCGTGACGGGCAGTGGTAGTTCAACCAAAAATTAGAGGAGCTCCAACGTATGCTTACTCTGAATAAACATGAACTCGTTTTTCGATTTCCCGAAGTACACGCGCGCGCTAGCCTCATTGTCAGCTTCCATCGCACGCTTCGGCTTCCGGACGATAACCGCGAATATCCACTTCCGCCTGGCCTCGGAAACTTCCCGCTGTCACACGTTGACGATTATGCAAATAAGCTCCCGGCGGCTTGGGTCGAGCATGGCGGCGTCTTCTTTCCCATGGCGCAAGCAGAGGCAATGTGGATTAGCTTTTCTTCGACATATCCGTTCGCCGTCAAGATTGCGGCGGGCAAAGTGAATGCTGTCTCAGGGCAACCGTGGGCGCCCGAGCTGCAAAAGCGTACTGTCGGCGTCGAGCAGGACTATGTCAGCATGCCGAAGCAGCCGTGGCTCGATGGCTTCAATGTCGGACAAGGGGTGGTTCGTCAGTTCCTCGCGATGCCGTTGGGCTCGGGCTACACTGCTGAAGAGCAAATCACCGGGGAGGAAATGCATGGCGGTCTGCAGATTATCGCCATGCCGCTGAAGGCGGAGTTCTATAAGGACCGAGACTTGTACTTGGAGCGCCGGTCGATGCAATCCGACGTCATGTATTCGATGTCAAGCGTGCCCGCGTTCGATATGGGACTTGCCCCGGGCGGGCTGATGAGGCAGAAAATCTACAAGGACGATTTTGGCCTGGACAAGTGGGACCAGCAGCACAGCTCCCGCTGCTTCGTGCACCTGTTGAACTCTGAGCAGTATGAGGCCGTGACTGGGACGAAACCGCCGAGCGACGTGCCGACCGCCGATGACTATGCGAAAGCGGGTCTGCCCTGGTATCAGCTCTACGATGAGAACAAAGCTGCGGTCGCGGCATCGCCACTGCTTGAAGGGCTCGATAGCGTGGCAGCCCTTGGCGTGAAGAAAGGTGAGAATCCGTTGCCCGACAACGCCCCGATTTCGAAGGCGCCGGTGGTGCACGGAATCAAGGCGGTACGCGAAGGCAGCTTCTAACGAGGAAGTTGGCCGCCTTCTTTGGCCCGCCGCGCACAGCGGTCGGGCCAATCAGTGAGACAGTGCTTTCAGGCCGCTGCGTCCTTCAACTTCTTGAGCGCACGGACCTTCAACCGCACCGTCGCCGGCTTGGCATCAAACCAGCGCTCCTCACCCGTGAACGGGTCCTTGCCGAAGCGCCGCTTCTTTGCTTCCACCTTTTGAACGTTGATTTTCAGTAGGCCCGACAGCGTGAATTCGCCCAAGCCTTTCTTGTGAACAGAACCGAGAATCGTGTCTTCAAGAGCGGCCAACACTGCCTTCACTTGCTTCGGCTCGACACCGGCCTGCGTTGCCACGTGGGCGGTGAGCGACGCCTTCGTGAACTGGTCCTTTACCGGCTTGAACGCTGCGCCGGCCGCTGCTGCCTTCTTCGCCGGTGCTGTTGCCTTCTTCGCTGCGGTCTTGTTTGCAACCGGCTTGGCTGCAGGTTTTGCGGTCTTCGTTGCCATGTGCATCCTCTTCGTCGTAGATTGAGAGATGCTTAAGACGAAGCACCCCAGAGCACGGTAGCCTGGCACATGCGTCGTCGTAAGCTGTGGGCTAGCCTAGCAACGGTTCAGGGGTTTAGCAATAAGAAAACCCCTTGAAATAAGGCGTTTTCGCGAGCTATGGGTGGATTTACAACGGAAGTTTGCTCATTCTTTCGCGTAAACCTCGGGCTGACCTTGTTCGTCGAAGACGAACCACTCGACGGCGTCGTCAGCGTAGTCTTGCGGCCAGTTCGCTGCGAGCATTTCCAACGCGAGTCGGACGTGCATCATTTTCGCGTCGTGACCGCGCCTCGCGTCATTCGAATCTGGGCAACCGAGCCGAAGAGTGGTTTCAGCTGCAACGTCACGTCCCTCGGTGCCGGGCATGTTGTGGGCTGCCATTGCATCCAAAATCTCCTGTACGCAATTGAGTCGGTCGAGCGTACGTCGCAGGCGTGCGTGCATCGCATCGGGAAGACCGAGCTCGCGCGCGACGACCTCGACGTCCATCGTAACGTCCGTCAGCAGGATATGAAGAAGCCGCCGGAGGTGTAACTTGAAGGTTGGATGGCGCCGGGCGCCCATAAAATTAGGTCAACTTGCTCATTCATGAGCCGTGTATAGCGGAGCCGTTTATACCGATGCCGTCACACGAGAAACCGGAGGTGGACGGTAGGCCATCTTTCTGGGCGTATCTGCAAGTAAGCTAAGCAACGTGTGCGGGTATCTCGTGGTTCGGCGGCTCAAGATTCTCTTGATTCTGCCGTTATGAGGTTACGGGAACATGGCTTACAACGCCATGGGCCCAATCTAGAGGACACACGCAATGGAGAATGACCGTAACATCGTCGACCGGCCTAAGCTGCTAGGTGATTTGGTCGCAAAGGCACAACGCCTCGCTCAGCTTCGCGAGCAGCACATTGCGCCACTCACCGGCTTTGTCGAAGAACTCCGCCTTGAGGCAGGGTCTGGCGCTGCCATTCCTAACTTCGACCCATGGGATGCAGGCGTCGCGGCCGAAATTCTGTTTCTGCTAGAAGCACCGGGCGCTCGAGCCGTTGCATCCAGTTTCGTCTCTCGGAACAATCCTGACGAGACAGCAAAGAATATGTTCGAATTGAACCGCGATGCCTGCATTCCACGCATTAAGTCTTTGCTGTGGAACGCAGTGCCGTGGTATATCGGCGATGGCGCGCGTATTCGTGCGGCGACAGCCAAGGACCTGGAGGCGGGACTGGCGCCTTTACCGCGGCTAATTCAAATGTTGCCAAAGCTGCGTGCTGTCGTGTTTATGGGGAGGAAGGCAGAGAAGGCGCGGCCACAGGTTGCACGGCTGCGTCCTGACTTGGCATTGTTCAGCTGCCCGCATCCCAGTCCGCTGTTCGTCAACAATCGGCCTGGTAATCGAGAAATCATCCTCAACGTTTTTCGAGAAGCGGCTCAGTTTCTCGATGAAGCTTCGAGAGTTGCCGCCAAATCGCTCGACACGGACTCTTCAGTATGAGGGGCTGGTATCCTGGGCACACTACAGAAAAGCATAGGCCACCGCCTCTCATCAAAGAAATATGCCACTTCCGAACGGCGTTAATCCAGACGGCCATATTGCGCCGACGTGTCCGTCCGCCGGATGGCTTGGGAATCGCGGCGAACTACACGACTCAGAGCGCCTCTTAGTACGGGATTGGAAGGTCAAAGCCTGGGTCACGTGTCAACTGTCCTACAAAGGGTGGAATCGAAAGCCTTTGATGCAACCCGGACGGTACACGGAACTCTTCTTTCTCGACGAGGCAACCGCCCTGGCGGCAGGACATCGACCGTGTGGCATGTGTCGAAATCCGAGCTATTCAGCTTTCAAAAGACATTGGTTAAGCGCGAACGAATGCGCGCACGATATGCCAATCGGCGAAATGGATAAGCTGCTCCACGCGGAGCGGATAAACCGCCGGACCGATGGCGAGTGGCTCCGACGGCTTGCCGACCTTCCTCCCGCCGTGATGGTCCGGTGGAATCAGGAAGTCCACATTTGGGACGGCACTTCACTGCGCCGGTGGGAACCGACAGGCTACAGCGCGCCGGTGACTGTGGATAAGCATGTCTCAGAAGTGGTCGTTATCACGCCTCCATCTGTCGGCCGCGCTATCGCTGCAGGGTACATCGTTCAGATGCACGAGAGCGTAACAGGCTAGCCGCGCAAAGAGGCGGCATCGCCGCTGTCGCGCAATACAAAGTCATACTCAAACTTGCTGAAATGACCGCATACCTCTGTGAAAAGGCCACACCCGATAAGTTCGCCGCCTTCGAGCGAACGTCCCTTTCAAGTGCCGAAGGACACAATGAGCGCTGGCTGCAAGAGCGCCTTTTCATCAGCCCAAAACTGGTGCCTATGACGGAGATGTTCGGCCACGGAGAGGACTTTGTCCCGCTATGCCGAGGACTGCCTCTGCGCTATGGCGCGTCGAACGTTTTCCTAGATTTGCTGGGTGTTTCGCCAACAGGAAAGCTCGTCCTTATCGAATGCAAGCTTTGGCGGAACCCGGAAGCACGGCGGGAAGTCATCGCCCAGCTCTTCGAATATGCCTCGCTCCTGGCGGACTGGTCTTACTCAGACCTTGAAGCTAGGTTGAAGCAAGCTCGCGGAATGTCCGGCGAGAATCCGATTTTTCGAGCGGTGCACGCGATGTACCCGGACCTGTCCGAAGCTCGGTTCGTCGACTCGGTCAGCGAATCTTTGCGAACTGGCAATTTCTTGCTCGCCATCGCCGGCGACGGAATACGCAGTGACCTGCAATCCCTTCGTAGCCTTTTGGCCACCCGAGATGGTCTTCTGGCCTCTCTAGCACTGCTTGAAATCCAGCTGTACCGGGACGCCGAGGGAAGAACCCTGCTCGTGCCGTGCGTACCAGTCAAGTCCGAGGTCATAGCGCACAGAGTTGTTACGCGTGCAAATGGGACGCCTCTGACCCTCGAGTCTGCGGATTCGCTAGCCACAACAGCGCCCGTGGCGAATTCAAAACGCGACTCGGCTTCCAGCATTATGCGCCTTGCGAACCGCGCCCTTTGGGACTTGTTTATTTCGTCGGTCCGCTTTGACCATCCGGACCAGCCGCCCCCTCGACATGGTGGCAACAACTATGTGCGGATAGACCTCCCTGGCCCGGTAAGCGGTCTCGTCGCATATCGGACCGCCGACCGTGCCACCGGCTTCATGCTCAAGTTTGTCGGCGAGGAAGGACGCGAGACGCTGCAGCGCTTGCTTGAGGACCAAACGGCGTTAGAAGCGGAACTTGGGCACGAGCTTGTGTTCGAAGTAGGCACGTCCTCCGAAGGAGACGGCCGAGTGGTCGGTGAGCTTCGGATTGATTGGAAGCCGTCTGGCTCTGTGAACACTGATGACGCCCAACTCGAGTGGCTACGTATGATGGCTAACTCGGCCGTCAACGCCCTCCGACCGCGCCTCGGTTCCTAACGTTTATTCGCCGGGAGGGCACCTCCATGACTTTCAAAAAGCTACAGACCCCCACGGCCGTTGACGCTGCGATTCAAGAGTTCGACAGTGTCGGTCGAACTGCTTTTCTCGAAAAATACGGGTTCGGCAAATCACGGGAGTACATGTTACGCGACCCTGGTACTGGAAAGCTCTACGATTCAAAGGCAATAGTCGGTGCCGCCCACGGATATGCCTTTCCAGATGAGGGCCCGCTTCGCGCGGCCGACTTCTCCGGCGGCGAAGCAACAGTCGAACGCGTTTTGTTGGACTTGGGCTTTGAAGTTGTTCGTGTCGGGCAAGATTGGACGACCGACGAAGTAGCTGAAACGGTAGAGTCATACTTTGAGATGCTTCAGCTTGAGTCTCTAGGCATTGCCTACAACAAGTCAGAACGTAACGAGCAGCTGCGCATCAAATTGCCCGCGCGTAGCAAAGCCTCTATCGAACTCAAGTACCAAAATATTTCTGCGGTACTTTCGCAACTAGCACTGCCTTACATTCAAGGCTACAAACCGCGGGCGAACTTTCAGTCGTTGCTGCGTCAGACGGTAATGCAATACGTCGACACTCATCGAACGGCGCTCATGGAAGTGATGGAGCATTTCGATGAAAGAACCACGCCGGGCGAGCAGCAGTTTCGTGGCGTGCTGGTCGAGCCGCCGAAGATTGAGACGCTTCCGTCCCCCGCCCAACGCATGCGATTGCCAAAAAAGCTCGACTATGCAGCCCGAGAGGAGCGCAACCGAACCCTCGGTCGCGGCGGGGAAGCATGGACAATGGGTTTCGAAGAAACGCGCCTGATTGACGCTGCGCGCCCGGACCTTGCCTCGAAGATAGACTGGATTTCCGACCGTCTTGGCGACGGGACAGGCTACGACATCTTGTCCTTCGAAACGTCGGAGATTGCTCGTTTCGTCGAGGTTAAGACGACAAACGGTGCATCGGCGACACCGTTCATCGTTACGCGAAATGAGCTCGAATTTTCGGAGGAAACCGAGGATGCGTTCTGCCTTTATCGTGTCTTCGACTTCGCTGTCGCGCCGAAGCTTTTTGTTTTACGAGGGCCGCTTGGAGCGAATCTCGATTTGGAGCCGCTCGACTTTCGGGCGCGCCTGAAGGCAACAACGTAAGGAATGACGGGCTCGAGGATTGCCACAGGTTCGACATGTAGTCCCCGTACATCCCCCGGTTCGCGCCGTGGCGACATCGGAGTCGCCGTTTCTTTCATTCTCCCAGCCTTATGTAGCTATGTGTTTCTTCTACGCCTGCGACAGCACGACGGGGTCAAATAGATAGGTCGTTTGCGGACAGAAGGGGTCTTGGACCTCTCAAACGGTGAACTCGAACTCCTGGAGCGCGCGTCTGCGCTGTTGCGTGCCGTCGACCAACTCCCTGACAACGAGGTATGGTGATACGCGATGCGAGTTGTACGGGTTCATCAACCAGGACGGTTCTTGGTTGCCCAATTACGCGTCGTTTTGACAGAGTAATCGAAGTCGTGCAGGCGCCCGGATTTGCCTGGAGAGCGGGTGGCGCTGTTGGCAGCCGCTTACCAGGCGGGGCGTCAAGCGCTCCTCGCTTCCTCGAGATAAACGTCAAAGTGCCTTCTTGAAGCAAACAGCGCTCGCCGGGCACAACTGCGAAAATTGCGTACTTGCCTGCAAATCCGCAGGCGCGATGTCTCGCTCGACAATTGTGTAGCCTGCTCGCGAGAGTAAGTCCACAGCAGTTGTGAGCAACCAAAGCTCGCTAACGCCTGAAGCCCGCGCGAGGTTTTCGGCGTGAGCCAGCAGGCGACCTCCCGGTCCGGCATTGCGAGCATGGTTCGCTACCACCAGTGACCGCAGCAACGCGCAGCGACCAAAACACTCAAGACCAACGCTGCCAACAATCTTGCCGCGCGCGTCTTCCGCTACCAAGAAGTCCACGATAAGCGCTGCATCCACATCGGCGACAGGCAGTTCGTTCTCTGCGAGCAATGCTCTGATGGAAACGATGTCATCGCTTCGTGCGGCACGTATCTTCATAGTCGATGTTGTCCCTAAATAACTCGGACGTGAAGTTAGGCGGTTCTAGTTGCCATGCGTCCGCTGAACCGAACAGCCACAAAGAATGCAATCGCCGACAGTATCGACACGAAAAACACTTCCACTCGACTGCCAGGTATCCATGCGTGAAGCTCCAGATGCTGGCGGCGGCAATTGGAGCGATTCCCTTGGCGACGTTTGATGGAAACGAAAGCATACCGCTCACCGCGCCATATCCCACAGTCCACATCAGGTCCTGGACGATGGTGCCGCGGAGGATTGTCATCATGCCATTCGCGGCGCCGTAGCAAAGTGCAAACAGCCATAGCAGCGTGGCCGAATGACCAGCGCCTATCAGGATAAGAGTGGAGACCGGGAAGAGCGTGACGATGATGATGCCGACTGTGCTGATATGCACCCCTCGACCGAATCCGAACCAGATTGCTCGAGCGGCTACCTGAGCTGGTCCGATGAGTGCCATGGTTGTCACGAGCACCGCGTTGGACACGCCGCGCTCGACCATGAGCGGCACCAGATGAAATGTAAGCGCCGCGAACGTCGCATAGTACGCAGTGAAGCAGACTGCGAGCGCCCAGAAAACGGGCGAACGAAGCGCGCGGCGCGTGGCGGCATCATTCGCCAACTTGAGCTCGCCGCTGCTCGGCCGTGCTTCCAAGTCAACCCTCGATGAACGGATTGCCGCCATGTGAACGGGAAGGCAGATGAGAACGTTTAGTGCAGCGAGAACAACAAGTGACGTGCGCCATCCGACCGCGTCAATGAGGAACTGGGTCAACGGAATGAAAACCGTGGCGGCGAATCCAGCGACCAATGTGATAACCGTGATTTTCGTGCGGAAGCTTTGCGGATAGCGGTGGGTCACTACCGCAAATACCGGGTCATAAAATGTGGCGGCGATGGAAACGCCAAGGCCAATCCACACGACGAACAACATCGTCAACGATTGAGCCTCGGCCCACAGCAGTAGCATCGCCGCGGCGATGAGGGAGCCGAGGGCCATCACCCGGCGCCGCAGTCCATGGTCAATCCAACGCCCGATGGGATAGGCCGCAAAACCTGAAATCAGTAACCCTACCGAAAGCGCGGCGTTCATCGCCGTCCGGCTCCAGCCCATGGCCTGTTCCATAGGCACAACCAGCAGCGAAAAGGAATAGTAGACCGAGCCCCAGGACACGAGTTGAGCCACCGCCAGTGCCCAGGTCACCAGCCTGTCGCGACTGCCCGTCGGCGCCGTCTCGTAGCGTGCGCTCTCGTCCTGATTCGACGTCGTGCTCATTTTTTCTCTTGTTGGGTCAGTCGGTTAAACGTCGGCAGCGCCGATGCGAAAGCAGTCGCAGCAAAAGAACCTTCGTGAAGCAAGTCTGTCGGCGATGGTACTGCCGACCCGCTCTGGCGGAGGGCAACCGTTGCGCGGCCAAGCTATCTGCGGGTCCGTTCGTACGGCGCCGAGAAATCCGATTCCTTCGTGTTCGCAATACCGCTGTGCGCGTAGCGCGACGAGCCGTTCTCTCAGGCGTGCGAACACCCCGACGACGCCACTTGTCTTTTCGTGGGTGGTCAACGCAACGAAAAACGTCGACCCTTCGTCGGCGACCCTATTGCGTGTCCGCAGCAACGGAGTCATCCAGTCACAGGGCGGCCAAAAACGGCTCAAGAACTTCGCATCCAGGACAACGACAGCAGCCGACGAGCCGCCAGTCCCGAGAAATCGCGCCCGCTCGAGCGTCTCGTCGAGCGCGCCCGTCAGCGCAATCGCTGACGTCGCGTACCCGGTCTGCAACTCGAACGCTTTCGCGACGTATGTCGAAAGCGACGCACCCTAGGACCGTGTCGCAGCCGGGCCGTCGGAACGCCGTACCGCGTCGCTCGCCGCTGGTCGCTCTGCCTTTAGCATGACCAACGCCTGCATCGAGCCGCAGTGCCACCCATCCGCTGCCGAAAAGGAAGGTCCAGTCGACAAGAGGTCTTCGCGGTCCATGACAGCCCCATAAATTTCATATTTCCAGAATAGCGGAAATGTCATAGAATGCAAACCACGAAACGATGATGTTCGCTTCTCGTCTGGCAGCAATGCGGGGTCGGCGAACGTCGGGTGCAGTCAGAAACGTCAAATAGCAAGGTAATGAGATGACCGTTGATGCAATCAAGGGCGACCACAGCTTCCCGGCCGCCAGAACAGAATTTTTCGACACCGAAATTTCCGCACGCCTCGGCATGGACGGGCAGCCGCCGGTGAGAATTTTGTTGCTCTACGGCTCGCTGCGTGAACGGTCGTATTCGCGGCTGCTGGTCGAAGAAGCCGCGCGCCTGCTGCAGACGTTCGGCGCTCAAACGCGGATTTTCGACCCGCGCGGTCTGCCGCATGCCGACGATACGGACGTGAAAAACCATCCGAAAGTAAAAGAGTTGCTCGAGTTGTCGCTGTGGTCAGAAGGACACGTGTGGTGTAGCCCTGAGCGCCACGGCACCATCACGGGTCTGATAAAGACACAGATTGACCACCTGCCGCTCGTCAGTGGCGGCATCCGCCCAACACAGGGGCGCACGCTGGCGGTCATGCAGGTCAGCGGCGGTTCGCAGTCGTTTAACTCGGTTAACCAGTTGCGGCAGCTTGGACGATGGATGCGCATGTTCACCATCCCCAACCAGTCGTCGGTGGCCAAGGCGTTTGAAGAGTTCGAAGAAAACGGGCGGATGAAACCATCGTCGTATCACGACCGCCTCGTGGACGTCATGGAGGAACTCGTGAAGTTCACGCTGCTGCTTCGCGGCCGCGCCGATTATCTCGTCGACCGGTACAGCGAACGCGTGAAGGAAGACCGCCCGCTGGACCCAGCGACCGACCTGGCCTCCCAGGCAATCGCCGACCAGTCGCGGAAAGAAGTGCAGACGAGCAACCAGTAAAGGCACGTCATGGCTACCCTCGATTCAAAACTGGCAGTCAAGGCGCTGGCAGCGCTCGCTCATGAGACCCGCCTCGCAGTCTTCCGCCTCCTGGTTACGGCGGGACGCTCGGGTATGAGTCCAGGCGCCATTGCTGAAAAAATGGGGTTGCCCGCCCCGACGCTGTCGTTCCACCTCAAGGAGCTAGCGCACGCAGGGCTCATCGAGGGCAAGAGTCAGGGCCGGTTCATCATTTACAGCGCCAGCTACGACCATATGCAGACGCTCATCGATTTCCTGATGGAAAACTGTTGCGCGGCGGAACAGGCAGAGCAATGCGGCTGCGGGACCAACGAAACGGAGGCGTAAATGAAGCGATTTCACGTGCACGTTGTTGTCCCGAAGCTCGACGAAAGCGTGCGTTTCTACAGCAGTATGTTCGGCGCGGAGCCTTCCGTCCTCAAGGACGATTACGCGAAGTGGATGCTAGAGGACCCGCGGATGAACTTCGCCATTTCGGCGCGCGGTGGTGAAGCCGGTGTCAATCACCTTGGATTTCAGGTCGATAGCGACGATGAGCTGACAGCCCTTCGTGCGCAGGTCGTCGCCGGCAGCGTCGCGGTACAGGACCAGCCCGGCGCGCAGTGCTGCTACGCATCGTCAAACAAATACTGGACGCAGGACCCCGCTGGTGTTCCGTGGGAGACGTATCACACGCTCGGCGGCATCCCGATGTTCGGAGCGGACAGCCGTGAGTCAGCGGCTCCCGAATCGGGCGGGGCTTGTCATGCCCCCGCTAGCTCGATTCCGGCCGCCATTGCGAAAAAGGTCGGCTGCTGCTGATTGGCGGTAGACACGCAAACGGCCGCGGAAGTTACAAGGCGGCCGTTGCAGTTGGGCATTTATGCGCATCACGGCAGAGCGCTTTCGCGCCGTCTTGCGCATCAAGTGACTGTCATGCGGTCACTGGCTTGCACTTTACTTTCTTTGCCGGCTTGCATGCAGCCGACTCGACGCCTTGGCAGCAGTTCTCGGTGAGGAAACCAACCAGGTCGTTCATGTGCTCGATTTCGGGGCCGTAGTACACGAAGCGCCCTTCCTGACGGGACGTTATCAGCCCCGAGTGCGTCAGTTCCTTCAGATGGAAGGAGAGCGTCGCACTGGCCAGTTCTAGGTGCTCCTGGATGACACCGACGTTCAGACCCTCCGGCCCGGCGGTGACGAGCAGCCGAAAAATAGCCAGGCGCGTCGGCTGTGCCAGCGCCGCCAAGGCTTTAATGGCGTCTTTTTCCTTCATAAGGCTCTGTCTCAAGGTTATGCGCTGATTCTAACGCGACGGCGCGGCCGCCGGGCCAAACGGCAGCCCAAGGCGCCAAGGACGTCTATGACGAGCGCGCATTGCACCCACGCACGCTTGCTGCAACAGAACGTTTCCATTATATTGGAGATGTCGATTTAAATCTCAATCGCGACGAGGCGTCGCCAGGAGAAGTGTGTGACAGAAAACCGGAAGTACAACGTCTTATTCCTTTGCACCCACAACTCGGCGCGCTCTATCCTTGCCGAGGCCGCGCTTAATCAGCTCGCCGGTGACCGCTTCGTCGGTTACAGCGCGGGCAGTCATCCGGGAACCGCGCCGAACCCTCACGCAATCGCGCTGCTCAATTCGCAGGGTATCGACACGGAACGGGTGCGCAGCAAGAGCTGGGATGAGTTCGCTGAAGACGGTGCCCCGCAGATGGACTTCATCTTCACTGTCTGTGACGATGCAGCGGGTGAAGTGTGCCCCATTTGGCCGGGCCATCCTGCGAAGGCGCATTGGGGCGTGGCTGACCCGTCGAAGGCAGAAGGCTCGGACGAGGAAAAGCGCAAGGCATTCTTGCAAGCCTTCGTGCAGATGAAGAAGCGCATAGAGCTCTTCACAAATCTGCCGCTCGAAAAGCTCGACCGGCTGGCTGTCCAGCAGCAGATGCAGAGCATCGGCACGTCATTGCGTGAGAAGGGCGAGTAACCATGGCGGGAAGTCAAACAGTCGCGAAAGCGGCGCGGCGCGCGCCAGGCGGCATCGGATTTTTCGAGCGCTATCTGTCGCTGTGGGTCGCGCTATGTATTGTGGTTGGCATCGCGCTTGGCAAGCTCTTGCCCGGCGCTGTGCACACCGTGTCGACGCTCGAGTTGGCCCACGTCAACATCCCGGTCGGGATTCTGATTTGGGTGATGATTATCCCGATGCTGTTACGCATCGATTTCGCGTCACTCGGGAAGGTTCGCTCGCAGTTGAAGGGCATTGGCGTGACGCTGGTCATCAACTGGGCGGTAAAGCCGTTCACGATGGCTTTCCTGGCTTGGGTCTTCGTGCGACACGCATTTGCGTCGCTGCTACCTGCTGACCAGCTCGACAGCTACGTCGCCGGCCTGATTCTGCTTGCAGCTGCGCCTTGCACCGCGATGGTCTTCGTCTGGAGTCAACTGACGAAGGGCGACCCGTACTTCACGCTGTCGCAGGTCGCGCTGAATGACCTGATTATGGTGTTTGCGTTTGCGCCGGTCGTGGGTTTGCTTCTCGGTATCTCGAACATCACGGTCCCTTGGGATACGTTGCTCACGTCCGTGGTGCTCTATATCGTTATCCCGGTCATCATCGCGCAGCTTGTCCGCAAGACTCTCTTACGACACGGCGAGCAGGCTTTCCAGCGAGCGCTGTCGAAGATTGGCCCGTTCTCCATCGCGGCGCTGTTGCTGACCTTGGTGTTGCTCTTCGCTTTCCAGGGCGAGCAAATCATTGCGCAGCCGCTTGTCATTCTGCTGCTTGCCGTGCCCATTCTGATTCAGGTGGTGGTGAACTCATCGCTCGCCTACCTGGCGAACCGACAACTGGGCGTCTCGCACGACGTTGCTGCACCGTCCTGCCTGATTGGCGCGTCAAACTTCTTCGAGCTCGCTGTTGCGACGGCCATCAGCCTGTTCGGTTTGAAGTCCGGCGCGGCGCTAGCCACTGTCGTTGGCGTGCTCATCGAAGTGCCTGTGATGCTGGCGGTCGTGAAAGTCGTCAACTCGTCCCGGCGCTGGTACCAGCGCGAAACATAGTTGAGACGTTAGCAACAAACGGGGGCTTCTTGAGAGGTAGGCCGCCTCGCTCGGTTCGCCAATTGCCTCAATCGCAATTCGTCGGCATCTTCGTCATTCGTTTCTGCTGGAGTCGGCCTACGGAGCGTCCGGAAACCCCGGGACTCTTGCCTACTCGGTTTAGGCCTAGAAATTTCCTTTTAGCCGGTTTGGCGATGTCGTATGAACACTTCTTTCACCTTGGTTTGTACCCCGCTACGTTCCGCTGACTTGCACTGGTCGGCCGATGCGGATGATGTCAAGTGGAGAGCTTCGCAAATGGATTGATTGGCTGCACCTTCTTGCCGTCCTTTACGCGCTCGAGCATCTGGCACCGACCCCGGTCAACGACCATCGATTCAAGCCCGCGTACGACGTTTGATTCCATCGCTTGCAAGCCGGCGTCGCCGCTGAAGTTAGCACTGAACGCGGAGTGAAATCGATACTGAAAGTAAGCAGAGACTTCTTGGATACGCTCTGGAGTACCCGAATCTGTGAACATCACAGACTCTGACGAAAACGGGTCGTAGTAGATGACATTACGGTAGTCGGAAGCCACGGCTACACGCGCTTCATCGCTGACAAGCAGCGAACCGACTAACTGGATAGACCCTTTCATCCCCTTTGGCGTTTTGAATACCCAACTGCGCTTTGGCAGCCGCTCCGCGAGTTGCACGATTTTCGAATTGTTGGAGCCCAGATGGCCGACCTCGCCATTCTTAAGGTTCTGCTCAAGTTTCTGCCAATGATAAAAAATGTCCATCTAGTATCAGCCCACTAATTCCTTGTTCGCCGCGAGGCTCAATCGACGCGGCAATGTTTAAAAAAACGCGCCTCTCAAGCAGATGCTGTTGCGGCCAAATGTGAATGATTATGCTGCGAGCCGGTGCTCGTAGTAAGGACGGTCTCTGTCATCAAGAATCGCATATAAGGCATGCAAGCCCGCACTCGGATTCAGCCAAGCCTCGATGTTCTCAGACTTGATTGGGACGATGCAGCGGTCGTGGCCGGCAGCCTCAACTTCCGGAGGCGGCTCATCGGTGATGGCAGCGAATGACAGCAAGTCGGGTTGGCCCGGCGCGCTCCAACGCGACCACAGACAAGCGACGTGCATCAACTGGCCGTTGTTTGGGCGAAACTCAAGGACGACGTTCTCGTCTTTCTGATGTGTTTCCAGCAACGTGCCTTCCATATTGGCCTTGCGGACGTTTTCGTAGAAGACATCAACGAGTATCACGCCATGCGTGTAACCGAAGCAGGGCTTCCAGAAGCCCTCAAGGTTGTCCCTTCGCGCATTGTAGGTGCCTGGGTACTTCACATCGTAGTTCGCGGGTTTCCCGGCGATTCGGCACTGGTAGCGCATCGGCCTTACCACATACCTACCGTTCTCCATCACGAGCACGGGTGCATAGGTGCCTGGAAAAATCCGGGAGTCGCGTGGTTGTGGCTCCGTTCGGTTGATGTCTTCAAGGCGACGCAGCGAGGCTTCGATTTTGTCCGTCGCGATGCGCTTGCTTTCAGTTGCGGCCTTGGTCACCTTCGATTGCAGCGTACGCTCGGCATCCGCGAGACGAGTGCGTTGTTTGAAAAGCTCTTGCTCGAGCTTCGTCGCCTGTTCCGCGTTGAATCGGTCGATGGACGCCTTTATCTGCCGCTCAGTGTCGGTCTGTGGGTCGCGGAAACTGTCGTCGACGGCCTTCGGAATCTTCACTTTGCTGCCGTCGGCTCTCTCGAAGTAAAGGCGGGCAAATTCCTCGATGTCCATGTGCGCACCGAAGGTCTTCACGTACTTGCGATAGTCCGCCTGGATTTGCGCCGAGTAGCACATGCAATGTCTCCGTTCATCAATTCGGGGGATGGACAGGTCAGAGCGATTCCTTGCACAACTTCATCATCTTCTGAACCAGGGTACTCCCGTGGTTCAGCGTCATCTCGCCAGTGAAGATAGCTTGCACGTCGCTCTGCCGAACGGCGATGCCGGCGTCTTTCAACTCGCGCTTTGCAATCTTCAACGCAAGCTGTCCGAGAAGTACCCGGTCGAGCCAGTTCATCGAAAGAACGTTTCGC
This sequence comes from Caballeronia sp. LZ024, assembly GCF_031451455.1. Lineage (NCBI taxonomy): Bacteria > Pseudomonadati > Pseudomonadota > Betaproteobacteria > Burkholderiales > Burkholderiaceae > Caballeronia > Caballeronia sp. LZ024. Next base: position 1,202,203 of record NZ_JARUXL010000001.1, read on the forward strand.
ACGAGCCAAATTCGACAGCTCTCAACAAGATGGTCGACCCGCCACTCGTATGTGAGTGTATGAGAAGCAGCGACGGTCGCGACCAGGAAACACAGCAGGTCGGCACGTGCGCCCGGGATTTCGTCAATATCCAGTTTGTCCATTGTTCTGGTGCTCGTTCTGGTTGCTCGTTCCGCTTGATTGTTCGAAGCTTCGTTCCATTTCGATGGAGGTGCGGACGAGGCGGCGAGAATCAACCGCTTGGAGCCGCCCAGTCACCTTCGCTGGCTGCAGCGCATACTCGTTCCAACACATGAGCCGTCGCATCCCTTGCAATAATGCCGGTTGCGCACGCCACCGTCGGCGACCCAGCGGTTGAAATCGTCGTTCGACCTCGTGCCGACCGTTCGGCCGCTTTCCTGCGCGAAGAAGGTCGGCTCTCCCGCCCTGCCGCGCGCGATAGCCTCGTCAATGGTCGCATCGCCGAATGCGTCACGCAGCTTTGCGACAAAATCCGCAATCTCCGGCATCGGGTGCTTTCGCACAAGCATATCCATTCGCGTCTCCAGTAGCCACCTAAAAGGGGCAATTCACTGCTTCAGATTTTTGAGTTACGATACTGTACATCCATACAGTATCTCTCGAAATGGCCGCCTTGCCCCAACACATCGAGTCGATTCATCCGAGCCTCTGGCGCGGGTCTCAGCTCGCCCGTGCATACGGCAAGACCGTCGACACCGGGTATGCGGCCCTGAGCGCCGAGCTACCTGGCGGGGGCTGGCCATTGGGAACACTGGTGGAGTTGCTCGTCCAGCAACCAGGGATTGGCGAGATGCGACTTTTGAGGCCCGCGCTCTCGGAATTGAGTCCGCGACCAGTGGTGCTGCTCCAGGCTCCGCACGTTCCCAACGCGTTGGCGTTTTCGTATCTCGGGCTGCCGATGAGCCAGTTGATGAGACTGCGAGCGCCGAAGACGGCGGACGCGCTCTGGTGCGCCGAGCGCGTGCTTCAGGCCAAAACCTGCGGCGCTCTCGTGTTCTGGCAACAGCACATCCGGGCTGAGGCGCTACGACGGCTTCACCTCGCCGCTCAGGCGACGGAAACGCTACTGGTGCTTATCAGGCCACTGGCCAGTGCCCAAGATGCTTCGCCTGCGGTTCTCCGACTGGGAGTCAGACCGGCTGACGGCGGCCTCGTCGTCGATGTTTTAAAGCGACGAGGCCCGACACGAACCGAAACATTGTCCGTCGCCCTGCAACCGTCACCAATTTTGCTCAGCCCTTATGGCCGTGTTCGTCGCCATCTTCCTGCCCCGGCTTTCGCTGGAGGTATTCCGTCCGCGGTGGTCACCGCCGACTGAGCACGGGTGCGTCGTGCTGGAGCGCGACAAGGTGATTGTGATGGACGCAGTAGCGCGGGAAGCCGGTGTGTTGCCCGGAATGAAGCGGGGCGGCGTGACGACGCTGTCGCCTGACGCAGCGGTCTACGACCGCAGTCTTGAACGCGAGCGGGAGGTGCAGCGCGAGGTCGCCTTCGGCTTACTGCGCTTCTCGCCGCAGGTTGCTGTCTGCGACGAAGAGACCATCGTCGTGGACGTGACCGCAAGTCTGCGTCTGTTCGGCGGCGTCCGTTGTATCTGTTCGCAGTTGCGAGGCGTCGTCAACTCGATAGGCGTGACGGCCCGCATGAGCGTTGCACCAACCGGGCAAGGCGCATGGCTGCTGGCCAAGCGAGGCCGATGCCGCGTACTGAAGATGCGTTCGCTCGAACGAAATCTCGATGCTCTTCCTTTCATGGTCGTGCAAGAGGTCCGAGCGTTCGCGGATTGGTTTCAAGGTCTCGGTTGCCGAGCATTGAGTGACATCCGGCGCCTCCCGCGTGCTGGGCTGAAGAAGAGGTGCGGTGTGGATTTGCTTGACTCTCTTGACCGTGCCTATGGCCTCTCGCCCGAGCTCTATCAGTGGCTCGAGGTACCGCCAACCTTCAGCGCCCGAACTGAACTGCCTGACCGCGTCGAACACGCCGAAGCCGTGCTTTTCTCTGCCCGACGCCTCATCGTGCAGCTTTGCGGTTGGTTAAGCGCGCAGCAACTCGCGCTGACTCACGCCACCATATCCCTCGAGCACGAACGCGGCCGACAAGCCGTCGAGCCCACCATTCTTGAAATCGCTCTTGCTGAGCCGACCTGGCATGAAGAGCACCTCGTGCGTCTGCTCAAGGAGCGGCTCGGACGCACCGAACTGCCGGCTGCTGTGCTTGCCGTTCGACTGACGGCTTCCAAAGTCGAACCGGCCGAGCCGCCGAGCGACTCGCTGTTTCCCGACCCTGGCGGGTCTACCGAAGACCACAATCGCCTCATTGAACTCCTCGTTGCGCGACTTGGTGCGGAGAACGTGTTGCGGCCGGCGCCGACCTCTGACCACAGGCCTGAACAGGCGAATCGATGGGTACCGGTGCAGGACGAGGCGAAGCCGACCGTCCCGCCGGCGGGTTTGCCGCGGCCGACCTGGTTGCTCGACGAGCCCGTTCGCCTCATGGTGAAGAACCATCGACCGTTCTACGGTTCGCCGCTCAAGCTAGTTTCGACTGGCGAGCGCATCGAGGCCGGTTGGCATGACGGCGAAGCAGTCACGCGCGATTATTACGTCGCGGAGGCAACCGACAAAAGCTGCTATTGGATTTACCGCGAACGCCCGAGCGTGAAGACGGAGGAAGTACGGTGGTTCCTCCACGGCCTCTTCGGGTAACAAGGTGTCGTCGTGGACTTCCCCTCGTCGGCATTGCCGGATTACGCGGAGCTATTCGCGTTCACCAACTTCTCTTTTCTCCGCGGCGCTTCGCATGGCGAGGAGCTGGTTTTGCGTGCTTCGCAACTCGGTTACTCCGGACTCGCTGTCACAGATGAATGCTCGCTGGCGGGCGTAGTCCGCGCTCATGTACAGGCGAAAGAGGAGAAGCTCCCGCTCATCATTGGTTCGTTCTTTCAGCTCGTAAATGCGGACAAGAGTCCGGCGTTCGGTCTCATTCTGCTCGCTCAAAATCGCAACGGCTACGGCAACCTATCCGAGTTCATCACGTTGGGACGCATGCGGGCAGCAAAAGGCGAATACCTGCTGACGCCGCAAGACATCTCAAAGCCCGAGAGTGGTTACGCGCATCTCAGAGGCATGCCCGACTGCCTTGCCATACTGGTGCCAGACTTCCCTGCGAAAGAAGACGCCCTTGCTGCTCAGCTCGAGTGGATAAATGATGTCTTCGCAGAGCGCGCATGGGTGGGACTCACCTTGCACCAACGTGCGATGGACGACATTCATCGCGGGGCTGTCGAATACGTTGCTGACCAGTATCGCGTCCCAGTTGTCGCGACCGGAAATGTCGTCATGCATGTGCGGTCGAGGAAGCCACTGCAAGACACGATGACCGCCATTCGACTCGGCAAGCCCGTCGCGGACTGTGGCTACGACCTCGCGCCCAACGCGGAAGGCCATCTACGTTCGCGACTGCGGCTGGCGAACCTGTACCCTGCGCATACGCTGTCCGAGACGCTCAACATCCTCGAACGCTGCAATTTTTCGCTCGACGAGCTTAGATATGAGTACCCAGACGAACTTGTGCCGGATGGCTTTACGCACGAGGATTACCTGCGACAAGAGACGTACGTTGGCGCTCATCGTCGTTTTCCGGCAGGCATCCCGCATGCCGTCCAAGAGCAAATCGAACACGAACTGCAGCTCATCCGCGACCTTCACTACGAAGCATACTTCCTGACGGTCTACGACATCGTTCGCTTTGCACGTAGTCAGCACATTCTGTGTCAAGGTCGAGGCTCAGCCGCGAACAGCGCGGTCTGCTTCTGCCTCGGCGTGACGGAGGTCGACCCGTCCCGCGGAAACATGCTATTTGAGCGGTTCATCTCGAAGGAGCGCGGAGAGCCGCCCGACATCGACGTCGACTTCGAGCACCAGCGACGCGAAGAAGTCATCCAATACATCTACCGAAAATACGGTCGCGACAGGGCTGCTATCGCCGCAGCAGTATCAACCTATCGGCCGCGCGGTGCTCTGCGCGAGACCGGAAAGGCGCTCGGCATCGACCCGCAAATCGTCGACAAGGTTGCGAAGTCGCACCAGTGGTTCGACCAATCGCAGGACCTGTTGCGTCGGTTCGCCGAATCGGGCCTGGACCCTGAGAATCCACTTATCGATTTGTGGGCAAAGTTGGCGGCTCAAATTCTTAACTTTCCGCGACACCTGTCGCAGCACTCCGGTGGCTTCGTCATCAGCCGGGGCAAGCTTACGCGCCTTGTACCGGTCGAGAACGCAGCGATGGCGGACCGGTCAGCGATTCAGTGGGACAAGGACGACCTCGAAGCGTTGGGTCTCTTGAAGATTGACGTGCTCGCACTTGGCATGCTGTCAGCAATTCGCCGGACGCTCGACATCATCTCCGAGCAGCGCGGGGAGCGGTTTGAGATGCAGGACATTCCCGCTGAGGACGAAGCGACGTACGACATGATTTCGCGCGCCGATACAGTGGGCGTCTTTCAAATTGAGTCGCGCGCGCAGATGAGCATGCTGCCTCGCATGAAGCCGCGCGAGTTCTACGACCTGGTCATCGAGGTGGCCATCGTACGGCCTGGGCCAATTCAAGGTGGCGCCGTCCATCCGTATCTGAGACGGCGGCAAGGTTTCGAGCCGGTGACTTACCCCAGCGATGCCTTGAAGACTGCACTCGGGCGAACGCTTGGCGTGCCAATCTTTCAAGAGCAGGTCATGCAGGTCGCCATCCTGGCTGCGGGTTTTACGCCAGGCGAAGCGGACCAGCTCCGTCGCGCCATGGCCGCATGGAAGCGCAAAGGCGGACTCGAGAAATACTACGACCGCATCGTCCTCGGAATGCAGGACCGTGGCTATGAGAAGGACTTCGCAGAAGCCATTTTTGAACAAATCAAAGGTTTCGGCGAGTACGGCTTTCCGGAGAGCCACGCGGCGAGTTTCGCGCTGCTCGTGTACGCAAGCAGCTGGCTCAAATGCCACGAGCCGGCCGCGTTCCTCGCAGCAATGCTGAATAGTCAGCCGATGGGCTTCTATTCACCGTCGCAGCTGTTGCAGGACGCGACGCGTCACGGAGTAAAGGTCGTTCCTGTAGACGTCACCATCAGCGGATGGGATTCGGTGCTCGAGAGGCAAACGAATTCAGAGATGGCGGTTCGCCTTGGCCTGTCACTGCTGAAAGGGATGAAGGACGGCGCGGCAGAACGTATTGAAGCGGCTCGAGCCGTGAAGCAATTCTCGAGTGTCAGTGACCTCGCGAGACGCGCGCAGCTCGACCGTCGCGACTTGCAGGTCCTAGCTGCAGCAAATGCGCTTTCGTCGCTGGCGGGAAATCGGCGGGAAGCGCTTTGGCAATCCGTTGCGGCGGTCCCGGACCGCGATATCCTTGCTGAAGCTAGGATTGACGATGAGACGCCGGTGCTCGGCGCGCCGTCGGAGGCTGAGAATATCGTCGCTGATTACAACTCGACGGGACTCACCCTTGGGCGACATCCGCTTTCTTTGCTGCGCCCGGCACTGCTCGAGCAACGACTGATGCCAGCCTCAACGCTGATGACCTATCGAAATGGTCGACTCGCTCGCGGATGCGGACTGGTTACGGTGCGTCAGCGACCAGGCACTGCGAAAGGCGTCATGTTCGTCACCATCGAAGATGAGACCGGGAACGTGAACGTCATCATTTGGCCGTCGCTCCTTGAGAAGCAAAGAAGGGAAGCACTCGGCGCAGCGTTGCTTGGCGTATACGGAACGTGGCAGTGCGAAGGCGAGGTTCGACATCTTGTCGCGCAGCGGCTTGTCGACATGTCTCATCTACTCGGCGGACTGAATACAGTAAGCCGTAACTTCTGTTGACTCATATCGACAAGCGGCAGGCCCGCCGGAGCGTTGCGTCGACGCCGCTCTGCTGGGCTGCTGTCCCGAACGCGGCTTGCTGAGCCTAAGGCTCACATGAAACCTGGAGGCAACCATGGCAGGCGACACCGCATACAAGCCCGGCGAAATCGTAAAGGTCAGCGGCATTTACTCGGTCGTACACGATGACGGAAAAAATACATTTGAAGCGACTTGTGTTGAGGGAGAGCACTTTCCGCCGACGCGAAGCGGAAAGGGGGCGCATTTTGAACTAAAGTACGCCGCGACGCATTCTCACAAACACGACGAGTTGAAGGGAACGGAGGCGCGCAACTGACACTGCGAATTGGGCACATGGCGCATCCCGGCAGTGGAGACAAGTCAGTTGCGCCGTGGTCTTGTGCATGGTACCCATGCGTTGCATTAACCCGATTCAGGCCCTTACTTCGACGGGCGTCTGTTTATCGTGAAGCTAGCTCTCAATGTCCGAACATGTTTATAAACTTCTCGAGCTAACTGGCTCGTCCATGATTTCGTCCGACAATGCGGTGGGGGTCGCGCTTGAAAAAGCGTCTGCTACGCTGCAGAACCTCGAATGGTTCAAGATTCAGGAGGTCCGAGGTCATACTGAAGGTGGGAAAATCCTGCACTGGCAGGTGACGCTCAAGGCAGGCTTCCGCATCGAAGACTGATTGACTTTGTGGAGCAGCCGGCGAGTGAAACAAAAGTGTGGCGAGGCCGCGGCCATCTCACGAGTCGCGGGGGCAGCGCGAGAGGTGCTATCAGCAACCGAGGCGTTGGAAGAACACGCCAAGGCCGAGGGCAACGAAGGCGCTCGGGCTTTGCAGTTAGCGCGCCTCGCCGCTGCTGTTGATGAACTTCAATCGGCGCGCGATGCGCTGGATGAGTTGCTCACCAAGAAGTTACGCTGATATTGTCCGCATGAGCTTGTCAGTATGCGACTAACGTTATTCCGCACTCGGGTTACCTGACGGTAGTTCTGGAACCCGTGCGAAGCCGCTTATGGAAGACGCTTGATTGCCGCTGCCAAAGATTGTCCGGTCGACCAAAAGTCCTTCCATGGGTCGCTCGCCTGGAAGCTCAGATATTCACGTGCCGTCTGAACGTTCCACTGAGCTCCGGTCTTGAGGTCGGAAAGCTGCTCCCAAGCGACCGGCATCGATACGCCCATTGCAGGTCGAGCGCGAGCAGAAAACGCCGCAGCCGTCGTCTGGCCCTTTCCATTGCGCAGGTAGTCGACATAGATTTTGCCGATTCGATTGGATGGTCCAGATACCGCCGAAAAGCGCTCAGGAATAGTCTTGGCAAGATGTCGAACGAACAATTGCGAGAAGGCCTTCACCTTCGCATAGTCCATTCGCGGAGCCAGCGGGACGACGACATGCAACCCTTTGCCGCCACTTGTCTTGAGCCAAGCTTGGATACCTAACTCCGACAGCAGTGTCCGAACCAGCATTGCGGCCTCCTGGACATGATTCCACTTCACACCTTCACCGGGGTCTAAGTCGAAGATGACCCTGTCAGGCGCGTCTAGCCGACGGACCACCGAGTTCCAAGTATGGAATTCGATAGTGTTCATCTGAGCTGCACTCAGCAACGCCTCTGCCGTATCGACCGTCAGTAGCGGCGGATGCTTTGGCCACAAATCGCGACTATGAGCGGTCAGGCCAGGCATCGCTGTGCGCTCGGCATGCTTTTGGAAAAAGAGGTTACCGGCAACACCGTCCGGCGCGCGAACAAGCGCGACAGGCCGGTCTATGAGGTGGGGTAGCATCCGTTCCGCAACACTTGCGTAATATCGAACCAGGTCGGCCTTCGTGATTGACGCCGACGAATCGATAACGCGCTCGGGATGGGTAATCTTGAGTTGCGGGGGCGGCTCGGGGGCTTGCGTCTTTCCACCCTCACGGACGACGGTACGAGCAGTCTTGTCTAGGCGTAAGCCGACAAAGGAGGCTTGCCTTACCGCACCGTCCGCCGTCCATTCCGCAAACTCCACCTCTGCAACCAAAGTTGGTCGAACCCACCTCTCGCTGTCCGGTGCACGCCTAGACCATCGTCCGGGCTTCTTGACAGGTGTGTCGAACGGCGCCGCGTCAACCTCGAGAGGCGCGAGGCGGTGCCAAAGGTCTCGTGCGGTTCTAGAATTCCATCCGGTCCCGACGCTTCCTGCATCATGAAGCTTGCTGCCGACGTAATAACCGAGCAACAAGCTGCCGACTTCCCCATCGTTGCCGCCACGTGCGGTCATGCCGCAAATAACGAGCTCCTGTCTCAAGCGTGTCTTCGCTTTGAGCCACGTTTGCGTCCGTCCCGACTCATAGAGCGCATCGCGCTTTTTGAGCATCAGGCCCTCCAAGCCCAGTCCTGCCGCAGCTTGAAATACCTGTGCGGGCGGCGCGTCGAAATTTTGACTGAACAACAGGTGTTCGCCCGAGTCTTTAAGAAGCTGTGCTAGTCGTGCTCGCCTTGCCCAGAGCGGCACTTTCCTAAGGTCGTCCCCGTCGAGATACATGAGGTCAAAAACGAAGAACACAATTTCCCGATTCTTGGCGCCGTCAATGGCATCCTGGAGTGCTGAGAAGCTGGGAATGCCATCCTTGAGCACGACAATCTCGCCGTCAATCCAGGCACTTGAAAGCGGGAGCTTCAAAAGCTCGGCAGCGAGCGTCGCAAACTTTGCAGTCCAGTCGTGGCCGTTTCGCGTGAACATTTTCACGCGCTTCTTATCAATCCGGGCAAGGAGGCGGTAACCGTCCAGTTTCGTTTCAGTTATCCAGTCGCCTACGGCAGGCAGAGAGTCAGCAAGCGTGGCCAGCTGTGGCTCCAGCGTTGCAGGCAGCGGCGCTCGTCTTGCGGCCGACAGGTCAATCTCGGATTCGGCTGCGCGCGAGCGTCGCCCCGCCCTCGGCTCACGTACTTCAATGAGCCCGAGAGGATTCGCGATGACGCTATCCGGAAGCGCCTTTATGACGTCGTATTCTGCGAGTGGCCGAGCCCACTCGTCGCGCTTTTTGAAGAGCATCCACTGGTCTTGCTTGTCGCCGGCCTTCGATATGCGCACCAACTCCCATAGGCCGGCGAGCTTCTCGCCGTGCAGTCGAAAGACTAGCTTCCCAGCTTCCATCCCTTTGGCGACGTCGCCTACCGGCTCCCACGTTCCTCGGTCCCACACAATGACAGTGCCAGCACCGTATTGCTTTGGAGGGATGGTGCCCTCGAAGGCCGCGTAATCGACGGGATGGTCCTCCACATGCACCGCCATCTGCTTTTTCCCAGGGTCGTAGCAAGGACCTTTAGGTACTGCCCACGACAACAGCACGCCATCGAACTCGAGTCGAAAGTCGTAGTGCAGACGGCTCGCCCAGTGCTTCTGGATGACGAATCTGAGACTACCAGTACCGACACTCGTGTCACTGGTCCGTGCGGATGGCTCCGGCGTGACGCTGAAATCCCGTTTCTTCCCGTAGCGGGCCAGCGGCGGCGACTTCGTGTCACGAGTAGGAATCATGATGGCGGTCCGTAAGCAGAGCGGTGACGAAGCCCAACGTGCCACCTCGAGCGAATATTCAACGAGCCGAGGAAGCAAACGACATGCCGTTCCGTCGCATGACCCGGAGAGGCGGGATGGCCGTCATCGTGGCTGCTGGCCGTGCTGCGGCACACCTGGTGCTATCCTGTCTGCACGCCCTGGCGGCTGTGGGCGACGATTTCATCATTTTCATCCGGCAAAAGGCTAACCAGCCGGCCAGGAGAAGCTCATGGTTGCTCGCTCGATTGCATCGCTTTCTCTTTCCTTTGGACTGGTCTCTATTCCAGTTCGACTGTACTCCGCGACAGAAAGCTCGTCCGACATTCGGTTCAACCTGCTGGCCCCCGACGGCTCACGTGTGAAACAGCAGTACGTCTCGGAATCCACTGGGCAGGTTGTCGAGCGGGCTTCCATGCAGAAGGGCTACCAGTTTGAGAAGGACCGGTATGTTGTCTTCACCGGCGACGAATTGAAGGCGCTGGAAGAAGGCGCGAGTCATGTCGTCGAGATAGTCTCGTTCGTTCCAGAAAAGTCAGTCGACCCCGTGTTCTACGACAAAGCGTATTTCATTGCGCCCGATAAACGCGGCGGGAAGCCATACAGCCTCTTGCAGCAGGCGCTCGCCGAGACCGGGAGGTGTGCGCTCGCAAAATGGTCGTACAAAGGCAAGACGCGAATCGTCCAGGTTCGTCCAACGCCAGACGGCATGATTTTTCAGCAGTTGCTGTTTGCAGACGAAGTTCGGTCTCTGAAGGACTTGAATATCGAACATGTCGCCGTTTCCGATTCAGAATTGAAGCTTGCGGTGCAAATCATCGAGCAGGGCGCAGAGGACAACTACGACGCTTCCGCCTATGAGGATGAAGAGAAGAAGCGGGTCCTGGCTGACATCGACCGCAAGATTGAAGGCAAACAAATCGTAGCGCCCGAAGCTGGCGAAGCTGCACCGACTGGCGAAGTGATTGACTTGATGGAAGCGTTGCGCGCTAGTCTCGCCAAGAGCGGTGAGAAGACAAAGGTCACAGAGAGGCGGAAGACTGTGTCGAAGGCTGTGGAGGAACCGGTGGTTCCAAAGACACGCAAACCCGCCACACGAGCGCCGAAGGTTGCCGCCGAAACTCCGGCGAAGGCGCGCGCACGCAAGTGAGCAAGCGCGACGTATCGCACTACGTGTCACTCGCCAAGCTCCAATCGATGCTGGGCGTGTCGCGCGGCGTCGTCGATGGACTCATCGAGTTAGGTCTCGTGACGCCCACCCGAGGCCCTCGCAACGCCTTACGCTTCACGTTCCAAGATGTCGTCCTTTTGCGCACGGCATTGCAGTTGCGGACGGCGAAGACCACGCCGCGAAAGCTGCGAGAGGCGCTCGCCCGACTCAAGCGCGACCTTCCTGACGAGCTTCCGTTGTCCGGCATCCGCATCGCTGCCGAGGGAGACGCGATTGTCGTCAAGACAGGACCGTCGCGGTGGGACGCGGTAACAGGTCAGATGCTGCTCGACTTCGAAGTGGCCAAGGTCGGAGGCGATGTTGTGCTCTTCGACGCGACGCCGGAACGCAAAAGCACAGCAGCTGCTCAGGCACAGGAACGATATGACTTGGCAGAACAGTTGCTGGCGGCTGACCCAGGCGCTGCCGAGCGGAACTACAGGCGCGCCATAGAGCTGTCTCCCGAGCCCTTTTACGCTGCGTACGTCGACCTTGGCGCCTTGCTGTGCGAGGACGAACATCAATGCGATGAGGCGCTGCGCGTGTTCGACCGAGCGCTAGGGCATTTCCCAGACGATGCAGTGCTGCATTTCAATCGAGCGGTGGCGCTCGACACCATGGGGCGACTTGACGAGGCAAGGAAGAGCTATGAGCAGTGCCTGGCGCTTAATCCGAACTACGCCGACGCCCATCACAATCTCGCCATTTTATTAGAAATGCGCGGCGACCGCCGCGGGCTGATTAGGCATCTGAACGCATACCGACGGTTGAGCAATTGAGGTAACGGCCGTCGTGCACCCCGTCAATGAGGTATCGGCAATGGAGTGCCTACAACAGCTCGGACTCGGCTTCGAGACGGCGCCTTGTTTTGCTCTTGTGCAGCCGAAGCGCTGCGTCGGTGCTCCCCGTCCACTTTTCCGCACGCCAACATCACTATGGTCCGACCTTGGAGCCCAATCGCGGGAACTCCCCGAAAAACATCATGGCCGGAACACGGCAGCGTCGAGACGAGATGAGCCGCAGCGCTTAGCGCTGCAGCTCTGCGCGTTACTACAACGATTGCCCGGGATGAAGCCGGGAGTATCGCCCAAACCTAGGCGGTTTGCGTGAAGAACGGACGCAGTTATCCGACTGACTTGTCGGCACTGTTATGTTGCGCGGTACTTTTCTGGAAGTTCGTCGTCCGGGCCGCCGTAGTTGCAGCGAAGCTGACCGTCTTCCGTGATGTAGACGCAGACCGGCCCACTCAGCCCAAAATCTTGCTTGTCTTGTTTCCGTACCATACCCACCAGTTGGCCGTTACGCCGGATTTCGCCGCACACGCGCGCTCCGCACGTTGGTGCTGTCGTGCGAAACAGACCGTTCCTTGCGGTAGTGGTTTACCACTTCATGGTTGAGAGCAATTCTCTGCCTAATATCTAACAGCTTCTAACAACGGGGAGCGCTGTGATGAACAAGAGGCAACTTGGAGCGACTCTGCTGATTTCTGGGGTGTGTTTGTTGATAGCATGTAGCAGCACAAAGAACATGCCGCCAAGTTACGTTTCCGAACTATGGTCGAAGCAAGTTCGGCAGTTCGACATCGTCCCGGTGTTCCCTCCGCGAGCCGACTTGCAGGTCGGCGACATCTATATGTCGTGTGAACACAAGATTCTCGCCACTGACGACTCGATGGTGACGCCTACGGGAATCAATCACCCTGCTATGTGGATTGGGTCGATACCCGGTATTGTGTCAAGCACGGATGCCAGCGGGAAAGTCGTGAAAAAAGGGTTACTCGCCAAGCAGTACGAGACCAGGGTCCAGATGCCTGTCATCGCGCATCCCGCCTCTGGCACCGCGCCGACTGCAAAACCGCCTCCGCCCGCGGGAATATTCGCTGCTACAGGCCCTGTGGTGCTGATGCCCGTGTCCATGCCAGAATTTTTTTCGATTTCAGCAACCAAGGCCGAGGCACAAGCGTTGATACCGTTTCCGTCGGTTCTCGCGAAGGCAGGATTTAGTTATGAAAACGCTCAAAACATTCAAATTTCAGTGCCTGCTGCCGAGTCGTACGGCATGCCTATCGCACCACTTTTCGCCGCCTACCGTGAAGATGCAAACAAGGAGCTGCGCACCCAAGTGAACTATGCCTACGCAAAGAACGCCCCTGGCTTCTGCAGCGAGGGCACACCGGTCATGGACATCATCACCGAGGTGTATGCCGCGCGCGCAATCAACGTGAGTATCACGCTTAGTAAGGCAGCAACCGCTCAGGCAGCCGCTGGGCTGTCGTATCCCGCCGGAAGTGCGCAGGCGACGGTGCTCAGCGCCCTCGCCAAGTATCTGAGCCCGGCACCGGCCAGCGGGGCTGCTGCGACGACTGCGGCACAACAGCTCATACCTACGCCGGCAGGCGCAAGCGCGCCAACTATCGAGCAGGCGACCGCGTTTATTATTCAGCTCAACACTCTCTACAAGCAGATAGAGGGCGACAGTGCACCGCTACAGTATCCGGGCGTTCAGGTGAGCATCATCAATGGAAACGGGACTGGGGTCGTCATGAGTCGTCAGTTCGATTCACCGGTTGTTATCGGTTATCGGAGTTTTTCGTTCTTGCCCAAGACCGCTGCCGAAAGCGGCGCATCCGGACCGATGGCATCGAGCGCGCCGCAATCATGAAGCGTCGCTGAAGTCACATGAAGGAGGTCACCATGACCACAAAAGCATCATCGAAAGCCAAAGACGTAACACCCGCGAAGACAAATCCCGTTGTCGTCAAAGCGAAGCGTTCAACCCGTTGGAAAAAGGACAGAGGAATCGTCGTCGCTCCGCCCCCGGGAGCAAGTCCGACCGCTGACGAAAAAGGCCTCGCCGTGGGCTCGGTGGCTCAAGGCGGCATCAAGCCCGACGAGCTTACACAATCTGCCGCCCTTTCCCCTCCCGGTGGTGATTCTTCTGACGGGGATGATGTCGTTATGGTGAATCAAAATGGCAAGCCCGTCCAAGCGACTCCACCACGACAGGATGACGACGGTGTGGAGATGGTGGGGCAAGCGGGCCGCTGAGCACGTCTGCTCAAACGTTTGGATTACGTTCTCGTGCTCACGTTTGCTACAAGGAGGAGGCAGCATTCAGACGGGGAACCTCATAAGAAAGTGCGCCGCATCGGAAAGCAATGTCTGACGTTTGACAACGATGCCTGTTACGCGTTCGGCCGTCACCTCCACGTCCGGCGTCCACACGCCCGAATACGGTATGTGCTGCACCGGATGCGATGGTTTCGATGTGAGAAGTCGGACGGTCCTCCCTATCCTGAGCTTGCCCGGGCAGAGCCGGTCAACGGCGAACAGAACAGGGTTGCCATTTGCCGTCCCACGCGTAAGCAGGTCCCGGCTGCCAGGCAGGTCGGGGTCGTCCCCCGCGGTTGCCGTGTGGCTACCAATGGGCCGCCACGATTCAACGGCTCCAACTACGGCCGAGTGCACGATAGGCGAATGACAGGCGTCGCAAGGTCACCGTGCGTGCTCACAAAGCTTTCGCTCAGCAGAGTTCCCCATTCGCTTACTTCACTGCGACGCATTGCGACTGCGGCACTTTGGTTCTTGTATGTGCGTTCACCTACACGACCGACACAATATTGAGCTTTACGGAATCCATTCTGTAATCTTTTATATGAGCTACAGGGCCGTCCGTCGCGTAAAACCACTCATCGGAGGCTTTTGGTAAGAGCCCCAAGCCGCAGGCGCGCGACGCGATAATGGCGACGGTTCAACATGCAAGTCTTCAGGATTGCGAACACTGAACAACGGGATTTCTCGTAGGAATGGCGAGGAGAAAAATTATGAACGCAGTGGGGTGGACCAATCCGGTTCTCGAAGAACTGATGTCGCATGCGCAATGGTCAACGACCGCTGATGACAACGCGCGGGACGAAACTATCCCAATTTCGTTTTACGAACGTATAGTTGAGGCATACAACACAAACCCGAACGACGACAAAGCAAGACGAAATCTCGGGCTGCTTGCGTTGACCGTGGGCGTTAGCGAGTGGGGCGTCAGCGGTGTTGACGAAGCTCAGTTGCCGGACTCGCGCAATACGAAGTGGAGTTCCAACAGCAACGCCCGGCAAGGCAAACACGTGATGAGTTACGACCTTGGCGGCATTGGTATCTCACATCTCGACTCCGATGAGCTAGGCCACTTTATCGAGTTCGTTGCCCAGAATTTCGTCACAGACGCAGCAAGGGCGGCAGACAAAACAGAGCTGCTGAAACTCGTTGACCCCGCTAACTACCTCCACAAGCGCATTCAATACGACCAGATTCGTGCGTCTGGCCTCTGCGGCTCGGAGCCGGTAACCGCCGACTTGTTCAACGAGCCCTTCAATGCGGACAAGGACCATCCGGGAGTCTCGAAAGAGAACTGCAGTGACTGGGACAATAAGAAGCACATGAATCCGAAGACCTGGCAGCTCTTTCGGACCTACATGCGCATGGCGCTGCGCTCACAGAAAGGGCAGGAGTGGATTTTCAACAGTTGGCTTGACGGCAACTGGACTCGCTCACTCAACCACACGTTGGCGCATGGTGGCAGCGTTGAGGAGGCGCTAGCGAATGCGCGCGTCCGCAACTCAGCGCCTGTTCGCGCGGAGGCGGCACTGAGCATGCCGAGTGGCGACGACACCGCACTGATTCAGAGAGAAATCGACGCCTACGCGCAAATGAACGATGGCGTGACCGCGCGCCGGCGATACCCCTTTATCATGCGCAGCGTCAACCTGTATCGCTTTCTTGACAAGAAGCCGCTGCTTACCGGCGTGCGGCGCCCTTAGGTGCCGTCGTTTGAAGGTGTGTGCCATTCAGACATTGCATCTGCCCACGGTGATGTTTAGCCTGGCGGCCTCAAAAGCGAGGTGCAACACCTATCTCGTATAAGGTGTTGCAATGCCCGACAAAACTACTTCATATCAGCACCTTCAACCTGAAGAACGCCT